>NZ_WESC01000017.1 GCF_009184905.1 Parvibaculum sedimenti | reverse complement strand
CGGACACAAGCAAAGCCAGATCAAAGATCTGCTCCCTTGGAATTATCCAGTCAAGGTGTGAACGAAACATCGCTTACCATTCTGGTTATTTCTAAGAAGAATCAGGTTGACGATGTCATGAGGGAGTTGAGTGGTCTTCTGAAGGCGAAAAAGCTCAAACATCATCCAATTAGACAAAGCGGAAAGTCGTATATCTCGGCGATAGATGTGGGAATTGAATATCTAGGATTTCATATAAAGAGAGGTCGAATTTCTATTCGACCATCCTCCTACAAGAGAATGTTCTCTGTACTGATTGGCGTTATTACAAGGGCAAAGTACAAGAGAGGGGATGCGAGATTTTTGCGGAAGTTGAATCTAAAAATAACAGGATGCCGTTTCAACGGGAAACAATTTGGGTGGGTTTCATTCTTCCGTCAGGCTGACAACATAAGCCAGTTTGCAAGAATGGACGAATTTCTAAAACGGCAGATGATGCGGCGTGGCTTGGATCGATATTTGCCGGAGACAAAGACTTTTTTGCGGTCCTATTTTGAAATTCGATATGACCTCGAAAGAACAAAATATATTCCGAACTTTGATGAGTTTGGTGTAGAAGATAAGAGAAAATATTTAGCGAGCATCGGCGAAAAAAATGTCGATGCATTATCGCCGGAAGACGTTGAGAAAGTGTTTTCGAAGCGGATTGGTCGCGAGGTTGGCGAGCTCGAAGAGGATTTGTTCGAGTCAATCTCATAGTCGTTGAGTGCTGCGCGACTGGGCTTCGTCTGAACTTTAAGTAATCGAGACTTTGTCAAAGAGTTCATTTCGAGAAAATGCTCGACACGGTCTCGATACGCCTTGATGACGGCATCTTTGAAATGAGAGTTCCTCTTGCTTCTGTGTTTGTCAAAAAAACTAATCCCCGCCCCATCATCCGCCCCCATATTACCTCCATCGCCTTCGCGAAGGGACGTGCCGGACCGTCCGATGCGTGGGAGGCGAGCGGCATCCGGGACTCGCGAGGGTAACGGACTCGTGGGACCGGACGTTCGGGCAGTACGGCGATCGGAACACGAAGAAGTCGAAAAAATGCCGCGCGCGGGGCCGGGCGCTTTCGCCCCTGCACATGCCACATGTCACATGCAGGACATGTGCGAATGACGTTCCGCCCCGCGCCCCTTCACCGGCGCGCCCCGTATCACACCCCCGGAGGCGGAGCCTCGCGGGGCCAGACGCGCATCCGCTCCCCCGCTTCGCTTAGCCCGGACAGCCCTTCCTCGGCCCCTCCGCCGCGATCTCTCCACGGTCGAGGGGAATGAGGTCCGCGCGCGCCGCGCCCCGCGCGATCATGGAGAGGTCCGTCGCCACGTCCTGCGCGTGGTCTTCCAGATCGCCCGCGAGCCAGACGATGCAGCGCGCATAGGGGCGCTCATCCTTCGCCCGCAGCGTCGCGCGGTCCGGGATCGAGGCCTCGGTGAGCGTCGCGCGGAGCCAGCCGAGGCGCTCGTCGGCGCGGGCCGCGAGCGGGCGCGCCTCTTCGGGCGTCATTCCCGCCTCGATCTTCTCCGCCAGCGCCCCGAGTTCCGTCTGGAGCGCGGCGAGATCGTGCAGCGTCACCGCATAGCGCGCGCGGTCGTAGGTTCCCGCATGGGCGACAGAGACGGTCATCAAAATACAAGCCGTCATGGCCCGGCTCGTCCGGGCCATCCACGTCTTTCCTCTTCGCATGACGGGCGCGAGGGCCATCGCGCCAATTGCCTCTGCATAGCGGCGGATGATGTCCTTATGGGCTTCGCTCATGGTTCCCCCGTTTCGAAAGAGGGGCACATGATAGGCGGACGAGCTTTCCGCGAAAAGCGTCAGGCGGCCCTGGCGAGAAGGGCGCCGATATCGGGAAAGCCGTAGCCGAGGTCGATCAGCGTCGCATCCTCGACGCGATCTGCCGTCTCCTCGAGGCCGAATGGCGCGCGGCCCTCATAGGCCTCGCGGCTCACCAGGGTCATGACGCGGGGCGGCTGACCTTCGGGTGCGCCGAGCGGCAGCATCACCATTTCGACGCGGCCCGGCCTGCCGCCTTCATAGATATGGCTGAAATGCGAGACGATGCCGATGCGGTGTTGCGCGACGACGGTGAAAGCGAGGCCGACCTGACCACGGATGCGCGGCGGCGTGAGCTCGATCATGTTCATGCCGCGCGGCTCGAAGCCCATGCGCTTGACGACGAGTGTGCCTGCGAGGCGAAAGCGGATCGTGGCGGCGTCGACCACGTCATAGATCAGGAGTTCCGGCAGCAGCGACTTCATCGCGCCGAGGTTCAGCTCGTCGGCGCGGGGCAATTCATTGTCGTGGCAGTGGCCTCGCCAGCATCGCAGGAATTTGCGGCTGTTCTCGAATTCAAAGGGTGCCGCTTCGGCGTCTGCGCAAAGCGCGATAGGGGGGAAGGGGGGATCTACTGGAAGCATTGGACCTTTACTCACGGCGCTACAGCACTTCTATCCGCCGAAGGTTAATGTTTCCCGTGCAACTCCGCTTCGGTCCCCCGCATTCTTGGTTAGCTATTGGTAAAGACCGGCTTGCGCTTCTGTAGGAACGCGGCGACGCCTTCCTTCATGTCGCTGGTCTGCGCGCAAAGGATCTGGTTGCGGTCTTCCATTGCGATGGCCGCTTCGAGGCTCCCCGCGTCGACCGACATGTTGAGGCATTCCTTTGTCAGGCGGAGCCCGATCGGCGAGGTCGTCAGCATCTCGTCGATATAGGGTTGCGCCGCCTCTTCCAGCTTTTCATCCGGCACCACCTCCGAAACGAGGCCGACGCGCTCGGCGCGGGCCGCGTTGATGAAACGGCCGGTCATCATCAGTTCCGACGCAACCGAAACACCGACGAGGCGCGGCAGGAAGTAGGAAACGCCGATATCGCAGGCCGAAAGCCCGATGCGGATGAAGGCGGCGTTCATCCGCGCGCTTGTCCCCGCGATCCGAATGTCGGAAGCGAGCGCGAAGGCGAAGCCGCCGCCGCAGGCCGGACCATGCACCAGGCTGATGATCGCCTGCGGGCAGCGGCGCATGCGGATGACGATTTCGCTGATGGAGCGCTGCGTCCTGAGCCCCTCCACCACGCCGCCGCGCGAATTGCCGTCGGCGTCGTTCCGCGCGATCGAACTCGCCTTGAGGTCGAGCCCGGCGCAGAAGGCGCGGCCCGCACCCTTCAGCACGACGATGCGCACCGACTGGTCGGTATAAAGCTTTCCGAAATAGTCCTGAAGCTCGGAGATCATCTTCGGATTGAGCGAATTGAGCGCATCGGGGCGGTTCATCGTCACCCAGTCGACGGGCCCTTCCTTGCGGATGATCAGCGTTTCGTAGGCCTGTATTGGAGTTGCCGTTGCGTCAGCCATATTCTCTCTCCCCGTAGCTCTGGTTCTTGTTGGGAGAAGGCTACAAGCTGGCCGCGCGAAAGTGCAGGGGGAGATTATTGCTGCTCGGTTTCCATCCTGAGCAGCACGAACTCGGGAATGTCGAGCCATTTGAGCGCCAGAATGCCGCCCGGCGCGACGCGCGTGACCTCAGCGGCGAAGGACTGGCCGGGCGCTGCCGGCTTCCAGCGCAATGTGCCGCTCACGATATCGCCGACGGCAGCCGCGCTCGTGAAATTGTCGATGCAGGCGCCGCCCGTCGACCAGTTGCGGGCCTGATGGTCGATCCCGCCAATGGAGATTATGAGAACAGGGTCGTCCGCGCGCGCGGCGGCGCGATGCTCGGGCATCTCCAGCCTTCCGCGCAAACCTTCGACCAGACGAGAAATCAACGACATGCCGCCCCCGCGATGCATGGCAAGATAGGCGAGCATTGTGACAGCTTGTGCTGCGATGCCAAGGTGAAAAGCCGGTTTTGTGACCGGCCTTCCCAGGGCTTCCGGTGGTCCCGGAGCTTCGCTATAAGGATTCCGAAGTCATATGAGTGGAGCAAACCCATGCCGCAGGCCGGAAAGCCCGCCCCCATCCTGATCGAGGTTGGACCCGGCGAGCTCGTCGACAAGATCACCATTCTGGCCATCAAGTCGGAGCGCATGAGCGACCCCGACAAGCTTCGGAATGTGCGCTACGAACTCGACGTGCTGGACCGGGCCCGCCGGTCTCATGTGCCCGATACGCCGGAGCTTCGTGTGCTCGAGGCCGAGCTCAAGGCCGTGAACGAGGCGCTGTGGGTCATCGAGGACGATATCCGCCAATGCGAAGCGGACAAGGATTTCGGACCTAAGTTCATCGAGCTCGCGCGTTCGGTCTACAAGCAGAACGACAGGCGCGCGATGCTGAAGAAGGACATCAACCGGATTACTGGCTCGGCGATCGTCGAGGAAAAGTCCTACACCGAATTCAACTGAAGCGTCAGGCGGGCGCGGGCAGCTTGGCGCGCAGATAGATCTCGTCGAGCACGCGCTCGATGGGAAGCGCCGAGAGATGCGCGACTTCGAGTGCAGTGAAATTCTCGCGCTCGATACCCGTGCGCTCTGCCGACATGTGAGAGCCGAAAAGAGCAAGGCCTGGCGCGCCGATATGGGCGGCAAGATGGGTCGGCCCCGTATCGTTGCCGACGACGAAGGCCGCGCCTTTCAGCACGCCCGCGAATTCGAACCAGTTGATGAAGCCGCGAGGCCCGTGAAGCTTGATGCCGGGTATCGTCTCGGCGAGTTCCAGTTCGTCGGGCCCCGGTGCGATGACGACCTGCTGCCCATCCTCGATCAGGCGCCTGGCCAGCGCGGCATAATAGGGCCAGCGCTTTTGCGGGTGGCGGGCCGACGAGCCGGGGATCAGCACGATATAGGGGCGTGTGACGCCCGCCTCCGTCAGAAGCGCCGTCACATCCTCGGCGAGCCATGAGACATCGGGGTGCCTCGTATGGCGCACGGGAACGCCCGCATCCTTGAGCTGGCCGGCGAGGCGGTCGAGCGTACGGATTTTTTTTGGATGTTTCGCGCGGTGCGGATGACTGCATCCGGGCGCGGTCCCCGACCAGTTCGTGTCCTGGAAGAACCAGCGAAAATAGCTCGCGGTGCGCGGTGAATTCTGAAGATCGTAGACCATGTCGAACTTCTCGGCCTTCAGCTGCTTGCCGAGTTTCCACATGAGGCCGAGGCGCCAGCGCGGCGCGCGCTCATCGACCATGACGCGATCCACCCATGGGCAGCGCTCGAAGAGACGGCGATAGGGCGGCGTCGTCAGCACGACGATTTCGTCATCCTTGCGATGCTCGCGAATATCCCTGAGCGCGCCTTCACACTGAATGACGTCGCCGAACGCACCATGTTTGATGATCAGGATACGGCCCATGCCAAGCTCGGTCTCGCGTCTTTCGCATTGCGCGGGCTCTTGGTCGGCCCGTTCCAGAATGTCACAGTACCCCCTGCGGCGCGAGGCCTATTGCGCATGAGATGCACGTCCTAGACTATGCGCGCGTGGCTGACAACAGGGCCGCAGCGACGGAAAAAGACCGCTTTTCCGTTAATGTCACTGCTGGCCGCGCGGCCCGTTCCCGATTTGAATGATTGACAGGAGAGCCCGTTCCGGGCGACCGATATGAGCCAGGCGAAAGAAGACACATTGAAGAGCCTTGGGCTCGTGCCGGAAGCGGGCGCCAAAGGGATCAGGACCTGGATATTGCGCCGCCCGTGGCTTTCCGGCGGCGTCGTTCTCGTCGTTCTCGTCGTTCTCGTGCGGCTCATCTTCTTCGGTGGCAGTGGCGCGGTCGAATATGTGACCGACAAGGTGGCGCGAGGCGATCTCAAGGTCACGGTGACGGCGACCGGCACGGTCGAGCCGGTGACGACGGTCACGGTGGGCAGCGAAGTCTCCGGCCGTCTCGACAAGGTTCTTGTCGATTACAATGATCAGGTGAAGCAGGGTCAGATTCTCGCGCAGCTCGACACGGCCACGCTCGAAATGACGGTGGCAAAGTCCAAGGCCAATCTCGACGATGCGCGCGCGACCGTCCTGCAATACGAGGCAACGCTGATCGAGACCAATGCGAAGTGGCAGCGCTATCGCGGCCTTTCGAAGCAGAACGCGATTTCAAAGCTCGAACTCGACACATCCTATGCCGATCTGAAGCGCGCCGAGGCGAACCTCGCCAGCGCGAAGGCGAAGGTCAAATCCTACGAAGCGCAGCTCGCCGCCGACGAGACGTCGCTTTCAAAGGCCACCATCAAGTCGCCCATCGACGGTGTTGTCATCGAACGCGATGTCGAGCCGGGCCAGACAGTTGCCGCCACATTCGAAACGCCGACGCTTTTCACGCTTGCCGACGATCTGCGTCACATGGAACTGCAAGTGAAGGTGGACGAGGCCGATGTGGGCGAAGTGCGCACTGGACAGAAGGCGACTTTCACCGTCGATGCCTATCCGAACCGCATCTTCGAGGCGTCGATTGAAAAAGTCCGGTATGCTTCGACGACGACGAACAATGTCGTCTCTTATGTCGCCGTGCTTACGGTCGACAATTCGGAACTCCTTTTGCGTCCCGGCATGACCGCGACGGCGGAAATCGTCACGGCGGAAAAGAAGGATGCGTTGCTCGTTCCCAACGGCGCGACGCGGTTCACTCCGCCCGATGCGAAAGCGCCTGAAGCCCGTGTGTCGGAGAAGGGCATTGTCGAGAAATATGTATGGGTGTTGAAGGACGGCGAACCGACCGCCGTGCCCTTGCAGCTTGGGCTCACCAACGGCCAGAAGACCGAAGTTCTCGCCGGCGACGTCGCGCCTGACACGGTCGTCATCACCGATATCAAGACGAAGGAGAAATAGCCGTGGCAGTTTCTGCGGTTTCTCCGGCATTGATCGAGTTTCGTCAGGTCGCGAAGGTCTACGGGCATGGCGAGAATGCCGTGCATGCGCTCGATGGTGTCGATCTCGTCATCAATGACGGCGAGTTCGTCGCCATCATGGGGCCGAGCGGATCTGGCAAATCGACCTGCATGAACATCATCGGCTGCCTCGATACGCCGACTTCCGGCCAATATCTCTTCCGCGGCGTCGATGTCGGGTCGCTCACCCGCGATCAGCGGGCGCTTCTGCGCCGTAATCATCTCGGCTTCGTCTTTCAGGGCTTCAATCTTCTGAAGCGCACCACGGCGCTGGAGAATGTGGAGCTTCCGCTCATCTATCGCGGCGTTCCCCGCGCGGCGCGTCATGCCCGCGCACAAGAAGCGTTGGAGGCGGTCGGCCTTGGCGATCGCGGCGGCCACACGGCGTCGGAGCTTTCCGGCGGGCAGCAGCAGCGCGTTGCCATCGCCCGTGCCATCGCCAGCGATCCCGCTGTCATTCTTGCCGACGAACCCACCGGCAATCTCGACTCGCATCGCTCGCAGGAGATCATGGAATTGCTCGCGCGCCTCAACCACGATCGTGGCATCACCGTCGTCATGGTGACGCATGAGCCCGATATGGCGCTTTATGCGCGGCGGTCGGTGAGTTTCCGCGATGGCAAGATTTCCTCGGATCAGAATCAGCCTGGCCATGCGCCTGCGGGCGGAGCGTGAACATGTTTGTCGAAACGCTTCTCCTCGCCTTCCGCGAAATCCGGCGCAACGTCATGCGTTCGGCGCTCACCATGCTCGGTATCATGATCGGCGTTGCCGCCGTCATTGCCATGGTCACGCTGGGCGGTGGCGCCAAGCAGAAAGTCTCGAACGACATCTCAAGTCTCGGCAAGAACCTGCTCATGGTCATGCCCGGAACGCACCAGACAGGTCCGTCCAGCGGTGGCGCGCCGTTCAAGAACGAAGACGTGCAGGCGATCAAACGCAGCATCGACGGGATCCAGGCCGTCGCGCCCATGTCGACGTCTTCGGTTCGCGCTGTCTATGGCAACACCAACTGGACGACGACCGTGTCGGGTACGACCAACGCCTATTTCGGAGCGCGGCAATGGGCGGTCGAGAAGGGACGTTTCTTCGACGAGGCGGAAGAGCGCTCCGGACGCACCGTCTGCATCATAGGCACGACGGTCCGCGACAATCTCTTCGGCCAGCAGGACCCGATCGGCGCGCGCATTCGTCTGGGGACCGGCTCCTGCGAAGTGATCGGGCTTCTCCAGAGCAAGGGCTCGTCCGGCTTCGGCAACAATCAGGACGATACCGTCATCATGCCGCTTTTTGCCTTCCAGCGGCGAATCTCCGGCGTCGATGACGTATCGATGATCTTCATCTCGGCGCGCAGCGAGGGCTCGATCGACAAGGTGAAGGCCGCGACCGAAGCTCTGCTTCGGCAGCGCCGCCATATCGTCGGCGGCAAGGAAGACGATTTTCAGGTGCAGGATATGCGCGAGATCGCGAGCCTCGTCGAAAGCACGACGACGCTGTTGACGGCCTTCCTCGGCGCGGTCGCGGCCATCAGCCTTCTCGTCGGCGGCATCGGTATCATGAACATCATGCTCGTCTCGGTGACGGAGCGAACCCGCGAGATCGGCATTCGGCTCGCCATCGGCGCCTATGAGCGCGAAGTGCTGCTTCAGTTTCTCGTCGAAGCGGGATCGCTTTCGCTCGCGGGCGGCGTCGTGGGCATCCTTATCGGTCTCACGATTTCCGCCTTTGTCGCGCCGATGGTCGGCATTCCCTTCGTGCTCAACCTCTGGATCATCGGCGTCGCTTTCGTTTTTTCTGCGGCCGTCGGCGTTGTCTTCGGCTATTTCCCGGCCCGCAACGCAGCGCGCCTCGACCCCATCGCGGCGCTGCGCTACGAGTGATCAACCCGGGAGGATCGGCAGCGAGATGAAGGAACCGCTTTCGCCGCCGCTGACGACCGTGAGCGTCGTGACGCGGCAATCGATGAGCCTCGTATCGAGAGGCGCGTCGCCAGTTCCCGGGTTGACCGCGAAGGCGGGGTAATTAGCCGCCGCGAGCGAGAGGCGCAGCGCGTCGCCCGGCTGAAGCGTCGCGCAGGTCGCGCGCATCGCGACCTTCACGAGCCCCCCCGAAGCGCCTTCGACCCGTGCATGGCCTTGCGTGAGGTTGAACACCTGCCCGCCCGGCGTCACGCGCGACAGGATGGCGCTGATATCGTAGCTCGGCTGGTCGGCGGAGACTGAGAGCGACACGTTCACCTCGCCCGCAAGCGCGAGCGGCGCTTCGAGCGGCGTGGACGTGTAGGTCGTAACGTCGGTGCGGTCGTCGAGCGAGGCGCGGTTCTGCATCCCGCCGGGATAGGCGTTGTGGCCGCCAAGCGAAGGCGCGGGCCGCCACGGGTCATGCACGATGCGATCGGGCACAGCGTCGTTCATCTTCTCGACGCCAAGGCCGCCCGATGCGGTCGTCATCGACAGGCCCTTGCTTGCAAGGAAGCGAGACGAGGCGGCTTCCGGCCATGCGCCAAACCCCTGCCACTTCTGCGCGACCAGGTCGAAGAGTTCGACGTCCGGCCTCGCGGGCGCAGCGGCGCCCTTCAATATATGGTCGAACCATTCGATCTGACGCTCGTCGATGGTGCTGACGGCGCTCGCGCCCATGTCGACGCCGCCGATGGCGCGGCCCCATGGAATATGCGTCCAGGGGCCGATGACGAGCTTCTGCAAAGTGGAGGTGCGGCGGGTCGCTTCCTTCCAGAAGCCGAGCGTGCCCATCAGGAATCCGTCATACCAGCCGCCGATATGAAGCATGGGAATGTTGATGGGCTTGTCGGCCAGCGCATCGCGCGGCGCGAGGCCCTGCCAATATTCGTCGCGTGTCGGATGCGCTACCCAGTCGGGATAGTGCGCATAGCCGCCGAATTCCTCGGCGACCTTCGGCATATAAGGCCGCGCTTCGTTGAGCGGAGGATTTCGGGAGGCGGAAAGGAGGGCGAGATAGGCTTTCTCGTCGCCCGCGATGCGCGCCTGCTCCGCCGCCATCTGAAGACCCCAGCCGAGGCCGCCGGAGAAGCAGAAGGCGCCGCCCTCATAGGCCCAGTCTCCATAAATGTCGTAACCGCACATTGAGGGACAGATCGTCGCGAGTGCCGGCGCCCCCGACGCCAGCGTAAGAAGCTGCGTCACACCCTGATAGGAGAAGCCGTACATGCCGACCTTGCCGGTCGAGCCCGGCAGCCCCGCGGCCCAGGCGACCGTCTCGCCGCCGTCGCGCACGTCGTCGACGAAGAGGCGATATGTTCCTTCCGACGTGCCGCGTCCCCGCACATCCTGAATAACGACGATATAGCCATGTGCCGCATACCAGGAGGGATGGGCGTAGACGACGGTCGCCGCGATCTTGCGGCCATAGGGCTGGCGCATCAACAGAACGGGAAAATCGTCCTCTCCGCGTGGCCTGTAGACATCCGCATCAAGGCGCACGCCATCCGACGTGATCATGGATTGTGTGACGGGACCGTCGACTTCGTAAGGCAGGCGCATGGCAACTTCCACTCGTGAGAACCACGCCCCACGTTACAAGATTCGTACCACGTCCTTTTGCCGCGTCGCGGCTGGCATGGCGCTTGCTCCTGCTTCCGGAAAACGGAGTACCCCCATGTTGCCTATCAAGAAATCCATTGCCGATTATCCCTGCTATCGCATCAGCCCTGACGATACGAATTACTTCGCGCTGGTCATGGACCCGACGACCGACAACGTGTCCTTTGTCACGGTCATCGAGGTGTTCGAGAAGGGCGGAAAGACGCCGCCCAATGCACACGACACCGCTTATGAAATGTTTTTCGTTCTGAAGGGCGAGGGCAGGGCCTGGTGCGACGGTAACGAGGCGACGCTGAAGGCGGGCGACGTGCTCGTGCTGCCGCCGAAGTCCGAGCATGTCGTCGAGAACACAGGCGATGGCAAGCTCTACTGTCTGACGACGATGATGCCGAACGAGGGTTTCGCGGAACTCATCCGCAAGGGTATTCCGGTCACGCTCGACGAAGAAGATATCGCCGTTTTCGGAGGTCTCTGAGATGGCGACCTTGAAGAAGCCGCGCTATTGGCATGAACTGACGACCCGCGATTTCGACGCGCTGGACAAGGACAAGGTGGTGGCGGTGCTTCCGGTCAGCGCCACCGAGCAGCACGGGCCGCATCTGCCCGTGCTCGTCGATGCAGGACTCAACAAAGGCATCGTGGACAAGGCGATTTCGCTTCTGCCGCAGGAACTCGATGTGCTGGTGCTTCCCGCCCAGACCATCGGAAAGAGCGACGAGCACGCCGCCTTTCCGGGAACGCTCACGCTCTCGACGGAAACCCTGATCCGCGTCTGGACAGAGATCGGCGAATGCGTGGCGCGTGCGGGAATTCGCCGCTTGCTCATCTTCAATTCGCATGGCGGTCAGCCGCAGGTGGTCGACATCGTCGCGCGCGATCTGCGCATCCGCCTCGGCATGTTCGTCGTCACGACCGCATGGTGGCAGCTCGACCATCAGCCCGGTCTCTTCTCCGATGCGGAGATGAAGCACGGCATTCATGGCGGCGCGGTCGAGACCTCCATGATGCTGCATCTTCATCCCGGCCTCGTGCGGATGGACAAGGCGCAGAACTTCGTCTCGCTCTCCGCGCTCATGGAAAACGAGTATCGCCTGCTGACGCCGGAGGGCGGCGTCGGCTTCGGTTGGCAGGCGCAGGATCTGAACGAGCAGGGCGCTTGCGGCGACGCGACGCTGGCCGATGCGGAAAAGGGGAAACTGCTTGTCGACGGCGCTGCTGCGGGCCTCGTCGAGCTGCTGGGTGAGATCGCCCGCTACCCTCTGGAAAACATCCGGCTGCGCGAGGTTCTGCCTAAAGCGTAAGCGCGGTCGGTCAATATGTATGCAAAAGCATAGCGGGCGGGTCCGACATCCCGCGCTTTGCCGAGCCCCATACGTGGCATGGTCTTTGCGGATTGCATGGCAGGTTTCTTTAACGAGGTACTGCCATGCGTGATCTTTTGGCCTTCACAAGCGAGCTCGGCGATATTCCAACTTTCGCCGACCCGACGCGGATAAAGCAGCGCAGCAGGGACTTCTATTGGTACAGCCCTCGCCTCAAGCCGATCTTTGATGAGGTGCTGGCCGATCTCGTTGTGCTGCCCAGGACCGAGGAAGAAGCGCTCACGGCGATCAAATTCTGCTTCAAGCATAATGTGCCGCTCACCGTGCGCGGCACCGGCACCGGCAATTACGGTCAGGCCATGCCGATGAAGGGCGGCGTCGTGCTCGACATGTCCGACATCACCGGAATCGTCTGGATGAAGCCCGGCTCGGTGCGCGTGAAAGCGGGCACGAAGATCCACGATCTCGAGGCGGCCGCAAATGCTCAGGGACAGGAGATGCGCATCTTCCCGTCCACGCGGCGTGCCGCCACCATTGGCGGCTTCATCGCGGGCGGTTCGGGCGGTGTCGGCGCTGCGAACTGGGGACTGCTGCGCGATCGCGGCAATATCCTCGCGGCTCGTGTGCTGACCATGGAAGAAAATCCGCGCATCCTCGAATTGCGCGGCGACGACATCCAGAAGGTCAATCACGCCTACGGCACGAACGGCATCATCACCGAAGTCGAGATACCGCTGGCGCCTGCCTATGACTGGATCGACACGGTCATAACCTTCGATGATTTCGGCACCGCCGCGCGCTTCGGCCAGGCGCTGGTCGAGAGTCCCGGCATTCTCAAGAAGACCTGCGCCCTGCTGCCTTCACCTGTTCCGCAGAGCTACTTCAAGTCTCTCAAGCCCTATATCGGCGAGGGGAAGCATTCGATTTTCTCGCTGGTCGCACCCCATTCCTTCGAGGCATTGCTCGAACTCGTGGAGGATCGCGGCGGCGAGGTCGTCTATCGCAAGTCGCAGTCCGAAGTGGAAGCGGAGAAGGCAATCCCTCTCTATGAGTACACATGGAACCACACCACCATGTGGGCGCTGAAGCACGACAAGTCGATCACGTATCTCCAGACCTTCTTCCCGGCGGGACAGAATGTCGAACTCGTGCAGAAGATGAATGAGCATTTCGGCGATGAGGTGATGCACCACCTCGAATTCGTGCGCTCCGGCGGCGGTTTCACCTGCTTTGGTATCCAGCTCGTGCGTTACACGACCGACGAACGGCTCGACGAGATCATGGCTTTCTACGAAGAGCATGGCTGCGCGCAGTTCAACCCACATGCCTTCACGCTTGAAGAGGGTGGCATGAAGGAAGTCGATCTCGTGCAGCTCGACTTCAAGCGCGAGTCCGACCCCAAGGGTCTGCTCAATCCCGGCAAGATGCTCGCCTGGGAAGACCCGAGCTGGACCGCGGCGAAGGACAAGACCTACCTCTATGCAGCTGGCTGAGCTGCTTTGTATGCAAGCGACGCCGCATTGCTCAAAGTTTCGTCATCGAGTGGCGCGACTGCGGGCGATCGGCGTCGCCGCGATGATGAGCAGCGCAGTAATCCGGCAAAATCCAATGGCATATCGCTTGCAGCCGCAGGTTTACAAAACATGGCGCGACCATGTTCGTTGAGTTTTTAAAAACGGGGTGAGAGCAGATGAAATCGAGACTGTTCACGTCTTTCGGACGTGCGGCTTTGATCGGGGCCGTGGCCATGGCTGCGGGCCTTTTGGGCGGCGAGGCGCAGGCGCTCGACAAGGTGAAGTTCGGCACGGACTGGATCGCTGAAGCCGAGCATGGCGGTTTCTATCAGGCGAAGGCGCTCGGCATTTACGAGAAATACGGCCTCGACGTCGAAATCGTTCCCGGCGGTCCGCAGGTCAACAATCCGCAGCTCGTCGCCACCGGCGCGCTCGATCTCGCCAGTCTCTCCTCGGCCTATCTGCCGATCATCTACACGAAGGAAGGCATCCCGGTTATCGCAGTTGCCGCCTTCTATCAGAAGAACCCGACCATCCTGATGGCGCACAAGGAAGCCGGCCTCAAGTCGCTCGCCGACATGAAGGGCAAGCCGATCATGGTGTCGTCCTACGCGCAGGATTCCTACTGGCCGTGGCTGCGTTCCAACTTCGGCTTCACCGACGACCAGATGCGCCCCTACACTTTCAACCAGGGCCCGTACCTGGCCGACAAGAATGCCATCGAGCAGGGTTATGTGAGCTCGGAGCCTTACACGGTCGAACTTGAAGGCGCCCATCCGCAAGTCTTCCTGCTCGCCGACAACGGCTTCAACGACTATGCCTCGATCCTCTCGGCCCGCAAGGACATGATCGAGAAGAAGCCCGACGTGATCGAGCGCTTCATCAAGGCGTCGGTCGAGGGCTGGATCAGCTTCCTGACCCAGGATCCGAGCAAGGCTTATGCGCTGATCCAGAAGGACAACCCCGACATGAAGCTCGAGGTGATGAAGAAGGCGCGCGAGCTGATGATCCAGTACGGCATCGTCGACTCGGGCGACACGAAGAAGCTCGGCATCGGCGCCATGACGGATGAGAAGTGGGCTGCGATCTTCAAGCAGATGCAGGCGTCTGGTCTCGCCAAGGAAGGCATGGATCCCAAGTCCGCCTACACGCTCCAGTTCGTCGATAAGGGCTTCGGTGTAAAGTAATAGTGATGTGACGAGCGCCGGGCGGGGTCTCCCGTCCGGCGTCCATTTTCAGAAAGAGTACCGGCGTGTTCCCCTCCATTCCCCAAGGTTCCTATCGACTGGTCAATGGTCGCGTGCCAGCTTGCGCGCTGGAGGGGGGCGATACGGACGAGCTGGTGAAAACCGGCATCGCCGTCATGGACGGCAAGATTGCTGCGATCGGCATAACCGACGCATATGGCGCTTTGCCCGTGGTCGATCTTGACGATGGCATGATCTGGCCGACCTGCGTCGAGCTTCACACGCATCTCGACAAGGGGCAGACACTCGGGCGCACGCGCAATGCGACCGGCACGCACGACGACGCGCTCGCCGCTGTCACGGCTGACCGCGCGTTATGGTCGCCTGATGATGTTGCCGCGCGCATGGAGTTTTCGCTGCGCTGCGCCTATGCCTATGGCACCTCGGCGATCCGCACTCATGTCGACTCGTTCCCGCCGCAAGGTGAAATCAGCTGGCCCGTCTTCAGCGAGCTGAAGCGCAAATGGGCCGGGCGCATAGAGTTGCAGGGTTCCTGCCTCGTGCATCTTCCTTTCTACGATGCGCCGGAGGCGGAAGGCCTCGCCGACCTCGTCGCCGAGCATGGCGGTATTCTGGGCGTTGCCGCGAAGAGCATGCCCGGCATGGCGAAAACCTTCGATCGCTTTTTCGACCTCGCGGTGGAGCGCAATCTCGATATCGACGTTCATGCCGACGAGACGGCAGACCCGCTCTCCAACAATCTCGAAGATCTGGCCGATGCCACCATGCGCCATGGCTGGGAAGGCCGCGTTGTCGCCGGTCATTGCTGCAGCCTCGCGCAGCGGACGGATGAAGAGGCTGCGCGCACCATCGCGAAGGTACGCGATGCGGGTATCACCATCGTCGCGCTGCCCATGTGCAATATGTATCTGCAGGGCCGTAGCGAAGGCCGCACACCGCGCTGGCGCGGCGTGACGCTGATGCAGGAACTCGCCGCTGCGGGCGTTCCCGTCGCCATGGCGAGCGACAATACGCGCGATCCCTTCTATGCCTATGGCGATCTCGATCCGGTCGAGGTTTTCACGCAAGCCGTGCGCATCGCGCATCTCGACCTGCCGGCCGATCCCTGGCTGGCGGGCATCACCTCGACGCCTGCGAATGCGATGGGCCTGAAGGGTGCGGGAAAGATCGCGGTGGGGCTTCCTGCCGATCTCATTCTCTTCCGCGTTCGTGACTGGACGGAGCTTCTCGCGCGGCCGCGTGCGGCGCGGCTTGTCATTCGCAATGGCGCGGTGCTCGATGCGCAGGTGCCCGACTACCGCGAACTCGACGCGCTTTTCGCTTAAAGGCGCGAGAGCCGCTCCCTCACCAGGGCGAGATAGGATTTCCGGCTTTCAGGCGTGGATGAATCCATGCGGTAATGCGCCATCCACAGCGTCTTGCAGCGCGGATGGCACGAGCCCCTGATGCCGCGCAACAATGTGCGGCGATGAGGCTCGCCGACGATCTTCATCCACCACCACGGCGAGCCGCAGGTCGTGATGCCACCGACGAGCTTCACATTGGTCAGCGCCGGCATGATCGGCATTTGTCCCTTCGGCATGGTGAAGGAGACGCCGGGCACGAAGACGCGATCGAGCCAGCCCTTCAGCATGGCAGGCAACCCGTACCACCAGGTCGGAAAGACGAAGATAAGCGCCTCGGCCCACTGGATATTGGCGATGTGCTCGGGAACGTAGGTGAGGTTCTTGCCTTCGGTGTGATAGTCGCGCCGCTCCTGGCATCCCAGGCGCGGATCGAAATTCTCCGCATAGAGGTCGGTCAGGCGGACATCATGTCCCTTCGCCTTGAGCGCGTCGACGACGGTATCGCGCAGCGCGGCGCAGAAACTCTCTGGAACGGGATGCGAATAGACGACGAGAACTTTCATGGGTCGGTCAATCGATAGCGGCAATGATGTCCGTGGCGGTGGCCGTGAAGCCGAAGCATTGCTTCACGTTATAGATTGTCGCGTCGGTGCAGAAGGCAGGCGACGTCGTCGCCGAGCAATCCGTCAACAACACGCAATCATAGCCGAGGCAATTGGCGTCCAGAAGCGTCCCGAAGACGCATTGATCGAGGTTCACGCCCGCAAATAGCAGCGTCGTCACGCCAAGATTGCGCAGGATGCTGTCCAGCGGCGTGTCCCAGAATCCGCTCATGCGATATTTGTCGACGTGGATGTCGTCGGGTTCAATGGCGAGTTCATCGACGATGGCGGCCGCCCAGCTGTCCTTTTCGAGCACATGTGCGCCATTGCTCGCCAGCGGATCGCCGATGCCGATGCCGCGGCCGTCCGGCTTGTAGACGTGAAGCACCGAAGGGCTGAGGTTGAGCTTGTCCGGACGGTTGCCCCAGTTGACCCAGATCACCGGAACACCGGCCTTGCGGAGGGCCGGCAGCGCCTTCGACAGCGGCTCGATGGGTGCGCGGGCGGGAGTCATATCGACCCCGATGCCCGCAAGCCAGCCATCGGGGTGGCAGAAGTCGTTCTGCATATCGATGACGATGATGGCGCTGCGCGTGAGGTCGATGGAGAGGTTCTGCGGTTCGGCGGCGAAACTGACGGACTTTGGCGCTCGCGTCTTGCGGACGAGATCGCATGTCGTTTTGTTCACGCGCCATTGATTGGCGCCGGCGCTGCCGAGCGCGACAAGATCGGGTGAAGACATGGATCAGCCTCGTTGAATCATCTTGCGGAGTGCGACGGGCGCTTCGCCGCGGCGCTCCTCCTCGCCATGAGCATCGAGCAGCGCTTTCATCTTCTGACGCATGACAATGCCGGGGCGGTCGGAACGCATATGGATTTCCTCTCGCGTTCCGATTTCGAGAGGCACATCGCCTTCCGTGCTCTCGAGGATTTCCCGGTCCTCGTTGGTCACCATACGGTCGAAGGCGATGATGTCCTCGGCCGAGGCGTCGGCCTCGGTGTCGTTGCGCACGACGAACTGGCAGACCATCGAGCGTTCGTCGTCGATGGGCGTCGCCGCCGTGAAGATCATGTGGAAGAGGCCGTTGGGATAGGTGATGCGGAGCGCGCGGGCGAAGGGCAGGAACCAGTTGCTGTCCATGTAGCGCACAGTCCAGTCGTCATCCATCCCGAGATTCTTCTTCTGGACTTCCGGGTTGCGCACCGGCACTTCGGTGAGCATGCGAAAGCCCGTCGGCGTGTCCATGATTTCGAGCTTGGCGGGTTCGGGGTGACCCTGATCGCCGAAGCTTGCGCGATGGACGAAGCTGAAATGTGAATTGTCGAAGGAGTTCTCCATGAGGCGAAGGCCTGCGCATTCCCACACTTCGTAGAACTCGTGGACCTGCCGGTAGCCGGGTTTTTCCGCTTCATTGAGATCGGGAATTCCGGCCAGCGGTTCCTCGGAGAGCGTGACCCAGACGTAGTCGTATTTCTCCTGCACCTTGAAGCCGGGCGTGCGCGCACCGGGCATCGTCTCGCGCTCCGTCATCTGCGGAATGCGTACGCATTGTCCCGTGCCGTCATATTCCCAGCCGTGATAGCCGCAGACGATGCGCCCATCCTGCACCCAGCCTTTCGAGAGCTTCGCCGATCGGTGGCAGCAGCGGTCGAGGATGCACTGTGCCTTGCCGTCCGCGTCGCGCCAGAGAACGATGTTCTCTCCCAGCAGCGTGAAGGGGAAAGGTTTGTCGGAGAGCTGCGCCGCCGGCGCGATGGGATACCAGAAGCGGCGTAGAACGGGTTGCTGGGTTACGAGCATTTGTTTGCCTCAAGGACTTGGCGGCGGTCAGCGGTCGCCCATGGCGCTTTCATGCCAGTGGCGCAGGATGAAACGCGAAAGCAGGGACAGAACGAAGAAGATGAGAATGCCGGTCGCCGAAATCAGGAAAAGCGCGGCGAACATGCGCGGGATCTGCAGACGGTATCCCGCTTCGAGGATGCGGTAGGCGAGGCCGGATTGTGTGCCGCCCGTGCCGGCGACGAATTCCGCGACTACCGCGCCGATCAGCGCGAGGCCGCCGGAGATGCGAAGACCGGCGAGGAAATAGGGCATGGCGGATGGGAGCTTCAGCAGCCACATGGCTTGCGGCTTGCTGGCGCCGTAAAGCTGGAAGAGGTTGATGAGGTTGCGGTCGGTACTGTTGAGGCCGACCGCAGCGTTGGAGACCACCGGGAAAAAGGCGACGAGCCAGGCGCAGATGAGAAGCGCGAGCTGCGTGTCCTTCGCCCAGATGATGATCAGCGGCGCGATGGCGACAACGGGCGTCACCTGCAGCACCACGGCATATGGAAAGAGGCAGCGCTCGATCCAGCGCGAGCTGGTGAAGAGCATGCCGAGCAGAAGGCCGCCGACGGCCGCGATCAGGAAGGCTTCGATGGTGATGCGCGATGTAATGACGAGGCTCGGCCAGAGCGAGCCGAAATCCGTGTAGAGCGTCTTGGCGATCAGAATTGGCCCGGGGAGCAGATAGACCGGCACGTCGTTGACACGCACCATGATTTCCCAGAAGGCGAGCATGAAGAATCCGAAGATGAAGGGCGCAAGTTGCAGCAGCGCCTTCTCGCCGATGCGGCGTGTGGCGCTCTTCGAACCAGGCGTCCTGGCGGCGACTGCGGCGGGAGCGGGTGTCCGGATTTCATTCATGGCGTTCATCAGTGTTCATCCTCCACGCCGGCCATGGCCTGCTTCAGCCAACCGGACACGTCGCGGCAATGCTCGTTGTAGAGCGATGAGGTTCTGAATTGTTCGGTGCGGGGGTAGGGCGCATCAATGGAAAGATCGGCAAGAATGCGACCGGGCCTCGCGGCCATCACGACGATGCGATCGGAGAGATAGACAGACTCGAAGACGCTATGCGTGACGAAGATGACGGTCAGGTTCTGCTTTTCCCAGAGGGCGAGCAGATCGTTGTTGAGCTTCAGACGCGTGATCTCGTCGAGCGCCGCGAAGGGCTCGTCCATCAGCAGAACCTTGGGCTTCGTCACGAGCGCGCGCGCGATGGAGACACGCATCTTCATGCCGCCGGAAAGTTCGCGTGGATAGCTCCTGGCGAATTTCTCGAGGCCCACCATGCGCAGCGAGTCCATCACCTGATCGTGGACCTTGGCGCGCGTTTGCCGCTTCAGCCGCAGGGGCAGATAGACATTGTCGAAGACATTGGCCCAGGGCATCAGCGTCGGCTCCTGGAAAACGAAGCCGATTTCTGCGAGCGGACGGCCCTTGTAGTCATAGGCCGTGGTCGGCCATTCGATCTCGCCACCCGTATGGCGGTCGAGGCCGGAAATCATGCGCAGCAGCGTGCTCTTGCCGCAGCCGGACGGCCCGAGCAGGCTCACGAATTGCGGTTTGCCGGGAATTTCGAGGCTGACATTGTGCAGCGCCTCGGTTCCGTTCGGGTAAATCTTGTCGACGGATTTGATCGATATGAGTGGGCGGGAGCTCGCGTGTTCCGTCGCCGCTGCCATGGACGCGTTCTTGTCTACTTGTATAGCGGTACTCACCGAGCTCATGCACAGATCCCTCTCATGCGGCGGGACATCGTTTCCATGTTGTCCGGCTGAGCAGGCGATGCATGGCGAAGCCGGTCCGACACTCGCGAGCTGGTAAACAGCGCCAACCGCATCGGAGAACTACGCCTCACTTCTTCACCCCTTTTGCAGGCTGCCCGATAAGCAGGCAGAGGCACGGAAAAATGTATACAAGACAGGGTTTTGCAATTCGTGTGCCGCATCGCGGCATTGCGTGAGGCCGTGGCGCTGCGTAGAAAAGGTCAGGAATCCTTGATGAAATCGACGGAACGGTGTCAAGATCGCCGTATGGCAAGATGCCTGTTTTTCAAGCGGATCGAACAAATTGCACATGGATCGTGCATCGCGTATCACGCATGCTGATGGTGACATATGCATTTACGGCGAAGACGCGAGACGAGCTGACTGATGCGTGAGTTTGTTTTTCTGGCCGGCGCCCAATCAAGCCATTTTGGCTCCGTTCATCTGCGGGCAATCCAGCTTGAAAAACTCGTCCGCGAAGGATTGCGCCAGCGCGGCTTCAAATCCTCGGTCGCCCGCGGATTGCCGCAACAGGCAGACGCCACTTATTTCGTTACCAAAAGCTTCGCGCTCGACTTCGGCATCGCCGGTTTTGAGGCGATTGTGGCGGCGGGAGGCAGGATCATTTTCGACCCGCTCGACATGGGAACCGATGAGGGCTTTCGGAATTTGGCGCTTCGTTCGACTTGCCTCGTCGCAAGTTCGCTGACCCAGCTCGATCATTTCTCCGATGCGTTCGGCGGGGAGGTGCGGGTCGCCTTCATCCCGCATCATCTCGATATGCGGATGCCGGAGGTGCGATGCCAGAACGATGATTTCCGCATCGCCTATTTCGGCGCGCCGTCCAATGCGCTTTTGCCGCGCAAGAGGAAATGGTTCAATCTCATCAACTGGCGAAGGCGCTTCACGAATATCTGCGACGTCATCGACGCCTCGAATTATGACGAGCCCGGCTGGATGCGGCAGCTTGCTTATTATAACTGCCACTATCTCTTTCGGCAGAGGCAGGATTTCGATGGCTTCAAGCCATTTCTGAAGGGCTATGTCGCGGCGCGTTGCGGCGCGGTGGTAATGGCGCAACGCGACGATGCGGAGGCGGTCGCGAATCTCGGCGCCGATTACCCTTATTTGTTCGATATAAAAAGGGGACGCGATATCGTCGATAGCATCGCGTTCGTATCGGCATCCTTCGGCTCACAGAACTGGAATATCGCTCACGAGAAGGTGGCGCATCTTCGGGAGCAGTGCCGCGAGGACAGGGTGATCGAGGCCTTTCTCAAGGCGATCCCGCGCGACGCGGGAGCAGCATGACGCATGGCTTACCTCAATTGCTTCTGGCACGGGCCGCGCCTCGGCGATATCGAAACGATCAGCCTGCTTTCCATGTTGCGGCAGGGCGAAAAGGTTCGGCTGTTCTCTTACGAGCGGCTCGCCTCCGTTCCGGAGGGCGTTGAGGAGGTCGATGCGCGCGAAGTCATGCCTTTCGAGGACATGATCTTCCATCACGCTACGGGAAGCGCCTCGCTGGGTTCAAACAGATTTCGTTATTTTCTGATGAGGGCGGGGCTGGGGCTCTGGCTCGATCTAGACGTGCTTCAGTTGCAGCCCTTCGCCTGTGAGGAGGGTGACTATATTTTCGGACTTGAAGAGCCGGGCAGGGTCAATGGAGCTGTGCTTCACCTGCCGCGCGAATCCGGGGTTGTGGATGCACTTTGCCGCTTCGCGATGAAGCGATATCCGATCCCGCCCTTTTATCCCTTGCGCCGCCGCCTCCGATTGACGAGGCGCTTTCTCACCGCAAGGCCGGTCCCGGTCGATAGACTTCCATGGGGCGTATTGGGACCTGACGCGCTCAGCCATTTCATCGGGAAATCGGACATGTTGGCGCTGGCTAAACCGGCACATGTCTTCTATCCGGTTCACCATGCGAAGGCCCACACGCTTGTTTCGGCGCGGCATGAAATCGAGCCGCTGCTTCGGCCCGACACGCTGGCCATTCATCTCTGGAACGAAGCGCTTCGCAGGCCCTCGGCCATCCGGCCGGACAATCCGCCCGGAAAACTGTTCGTCGAGCGCGAGAGCTTCGTTGATCGCTTTGCGCGGCGCGAACTGGGCTACAGGATCGAAAATCCGGTTGCGTGAGAGACGCCGCCATTCAGCCCTGCCGCGCCTGCTCCAGATCCTCGACGATGTCCTCGATGAATTGGTCGATGAGATGCATACCCTCATGCCGCATCACGACATCATGCGCGAGCTTGCCGCCGAGGCGCTCGTCTTCATTCGGTGCGAGTCCCCATTTGCGCATGACCCTTTCGCTGGGGCGCCGGAAATAGATCGTGTTTGAACAGGCGCTCTTCCAGGCGGGATAGCCGATCTCGTCGAGCCTCTCTTTCAGATAGGCGGCGTTCTTCAGGATCAACTCAGCCTGATGGCGGTAACCTTCAAAACCGGTCTTGTGGATCTGCCACCAGAACTTCAGCGGGGCGAGCGCGGATCTTGAGCAAGTGATCGTGGGAACCGCATCGTTCAGATAGGCGACGTGAAACGGGTTCTGCGTGTTCAGCACATCGTTGGTCGTGATGAACAGGCCCAATGGCTCGTCGAAGCCGAAGAATTTGTGTCCGCTGACGGCGATGGAATCGAATTTGCGCAAGCGGCGATCGACCAGATGGGCATGCTCGGTGAAGGGCAGATAGCCGCCGAAGAGGGCCGCGTCGACATGGCGATATAATGCAACCGGCTTCTTTCTCGCCAAAACGGCGTCTATCGCATCCTGATCGTCGATGCCGCCTTTGAAGGTTGAGCCCATGGCGATCACGATCAGCGCGGGACGGCTCGGGTCCAGCGCCTGTTCCAACGCGTCGACCTCCATTTCGCCGCTGACATTGGCGGGGATCAGCTGCATATCCAGATCCTGCAGGTCGCCAAGCTTCTTGATCGAGTAATGCGCCTCTTCCGAGACATAGAGGATGGGCCTGAGTGCGCTCCGATCGCGCAGGACGTTGACGCCGAAATAGATGCCGTGATTGTTGCCGTCGGTTCCGCCATTGGTCACGATGCCCCAGGTGTCATCTTCGGCAAATCCGTAGAGCGGGGCGAAGAAGTCGATGACCTCGTTCTCGAACTCATGCGTGTTGAGCGAATAGAGGCTTGGCTTGCGCGGATTGCCCACGTTGTTCATCGCCACGTCCGCGAGACCCGAAACCGCATACCAGTGATAGAAGTCAGCCAGCTTGACGTTCTGATTGCAGGGAAAGCCGATTGCGGTCTTCTTGCCTTCCACCATCTGCTGGGCGAAGGCGTTGAGGCGCTCGATGTCGAATTTCGGGCTCGTCATGATGCGTCCACTGATCTGGTTGCCGGTGGCGCAAGTCTACATTCACCTTCCCGGTCGAGACGACCTAGGGAAATCCGCTATCTGTTTGCGGCGCTGGGCTGGCTGGTGACCCCGACAGGATTCGAACCTGTGACCCCCAGATTAGGAATCTGGTGCTCTATCCAGCTGAGCTACGGGGCCCCGGAAGGGGTCTTGCGGCTGCCGAAGCGGCAGCGAGGCGGCACCCTACGTCAGGCTTTTGCGCGCCGCAACAGGCTCTCCCTTTGATGCGAAACGAATGACGCCCGTTCGGGCTGACGTTTCGCCATGGTGCGGCCGCGGGCCGTTTTGTTACGAATCGGCACAGATTTTACGGCCTTCTTATTGCGTATGACCTATGCAGGTGAGGCATCCCAGCCGGTTCATGTAGACCGATGCGCTAGGGCCCTCATCGAAGGGTCTTCTCCATGCGATCAGATTTTCAGCCATCAGCTCTTTACCCCAAACCGAAACTGGGTCAAAACCAACAGTGTATACGCCTAAAGGTTGTCGCCAGTTGTGTGTTCCATGTTTCACACGCTTTGGTTGAGCCGATCGAATTGGGCTCTGCGCCGCCGCGCGGAGATCGGCATGCAGAGGGGGAGCGTATGTGATGAAGGTTCTGATTCTCGGAACGCAGCCCGTCTATTGCGAAGGGCTTGGCGCCATTGCCGGCCGTCTCGAGGCGCAGCCGGACGTCACCGTGTCGACCGGGTCGCAGGCGCTCGCCGAAGCGGATGCGAGCGGCTACGACCTTGTTCTGGTCGAACTGAATGCGGGCTCGGCATCTGCGGAAGCTATGGCCACGCTTGAGAAGTTCGCGCGCCTGCCGCTTGCCAGGCTCGTCGTCTTCAGCGATCGCGATACGCCGAACTTCGTGCGCGAAGTCATGGAATTCGGCGTCAAAGGTTTCATCCCGAAGAGTCTGCCGACCAATCTTGTATTGAGCGCCTTGAGGCTCATCGAGATGGGCGGGCGCTATGTGCCCGACAGCGTGTTGAGTTCCAGGCCGGAAGGTTTTGCCGAAGCGCCAGAGGCTTTTCACGGCGGCAATTTCGACAAGCTCACGCCGCGTCAGCGTGAGGTTCTGGACGAAATGGCCAAGGGTCGTTCCAATCAGGAGATCGCACAGGTGCTCGGCATTTCCGTCGCCACCGTGAAGCTGCACGTCAATGCGGTCCTGCAGACGCTCGGTGTGCGCAACCGGACGGAGGCGGCGCTCATCGCGCAGCGTGTCAAGGCGCCCGTTCCCGGCGAATGAGGCTCAGCCACATCAGGCTACTCACGTTTCTCGCGGCGAGTTTCGCCTGCGCATTTGCGGGCGCGGGCGAGGCTTGCAATCTCAGGCCCGGCGAAGCGCTGCTCCCGCGCGAGATTGTCGATGGCCAAAGCCTCATTCTCGCCGATGGGCGCGAGGCGGTGCTCGCTGGCGTCGAGGTGCCACCGCCCGGCGAGGGGCGCGGACAATATGCGCAAGAAGCCCAAGGACTTCTTGCCGATCTTCTGCGCGACGGCGCGCGCATCGCTTATGACAAGACGCGCGAGGATCGTTACGGCCGGCTCCAGGTCTTTCCGCTGCTCGGCGATGGGCAAACGGCGCAAGCCCGGCTGGTCGCCGCGGGTCTCGCCCGCGTCATGAGCACACCGGACAATCGCACATGCATCGGGGAGCTTCTTGTGCTCGAGGCGGAAGCCCGCGCCGCACGTCGCGGGCTTTGGAGCGATCCTTTCTTTGCTGTCGTCGATGCGGGAGATCTGGCGGGCCTGCATCGTGCCGAAGGGCGCTTCGTGATCGTCGAAGGCGTCGTCGCGGACGCGGCATCCGTTCGTGGACGGCTCTATGTGAATTTCGGCGCGGATCGTCGTCGGGACTTCACGGTGACAGTCGCGCCCGCCGCAGCTAAGCTTTTCAAGGCTGGCGTCTGGCCTTCGATTCTCGGTCATCCGACAACGCTTGTAGGCCGCGTAACACGTGTGCGCGGCTTCCTGGAGAGTTTCAACGGGCCCGAGATCACGGTGACGCATCCTGAGCAGATCGAGTTTCCGGAGCATGGCAAGGAAGCGGCGAATAGTGGCGGACGAACGCGCCGGTCGAGCGATTGAGGCGATGCGCGGTCTGCTGCCATTGTTGATGCCGGCAGCACTGCTGATGGGCCTCGCAGCCTGTACGACGAACCCCGCTACCGGCAATGTGCAGCTCGCGCCCCTCATGTCCGCCGAAGATGAAGCGCGTGAGGGCGCGGAGGCGCACCCGAAAATCGTCGAGGCCTATGGCGGCGTTTATGACGACCCGCGCCTCGGCGCCTATGTGGCCGAGGTCACGGCGCGGATTGCAAAGGGCGCAGGCGGAAATGGCATCACCTATCGCGTCACCATTCTCAACAGTCCCATCGTCAACGCCTTCGCGTTACCGGGCGGCTATGTCTATGTGACACGCGGCCTTCTCGCGCTGGTCGATGACGAGGCGGAACTGGCGGGCGTCATCGGCCATGAGATCGGCCATGTGATTGCGCGGCACGGCGCACAGCGCCAGACAGCTGCGCTGGGCGCCTCCGTAGTGGGGGCCGTGCTCGGCGCGGTTGTCGGTTCATCGGCGGTCAGTCAGGTCGCGGGGGTGGGCGGCCAGGGGCTTCTCGCCGGCTATTCGCGCGATCAGGAATATGAGGCCGACGCGCTGGGTGTGCGCTATCTCGCGCAAGCCGGTTACGACCCGCAAGCGGAAGCTGACTTTCTTGAGGCCATGGCGGGCGACCAGGCGCTCAGCGACCGCATCAAGAACCGCAAGCGCGACACCTCCGCGGGGGACTGGTTGGCGAGCCATCCGGCGACGCCCGACCGTGTGAAGGCGGCGCGCGATCATGCCGATGAGTCCGGTGTGGCGCCGGGAACCGGCGAGCGCAATCGCGACGCGCTCTTTCGTGCTGTGGATGGGCTGATCTATGGCGATGCGCCGGAGCAGGGAATGGTGCGCGGTCGGCGCTTCATGCATCCGGGGCTGCGCATCATGTTCACGGCGCCACCGAACTACACCATCACCAACGCGATGAAGGCCGTGATCATGCAGGGCCCTGATGAGGCGATTGTGAAGTTCGATATGGCGAAGAAGGATCCCGCCGTCGAGATCGGGGCCTATCTTGGTTCCGTCTGGGCCGCCGGCACCGACCTCTCGAAGATCGACCGTTTCACGCTCAACGGCATGGGTGCGGCGGAGGCGACGACGCAGTCCGGCAAATACAATGTGCGCCTCGTCGCGGTCGAAGGGACGCCCGACACAGCCTATCGCTTCCTGATGGGGGTGCCGCCCGCGGCCGGGACGCGGCAGGATGGCAAGCTGCGCGAACTGGTGCAGAGCTTCCATCGCCTGTCCGAAGCCGAGGCGCGCGCTGCGAAGCCGCTGCGCCTGCGCATTGTCACCGTCGCCCACGGCAAGACGGCGGAGACGCTCGGCACACGGATGGAGTTTGCGAATTTCAGAACCAAACGGTTCCGCGCCCTGAACGGCCTTCGCGCCGGCGAGCAGCCGAAGGAGGGCATGAAAGTCAAGATCGTCAGCGAGTAATTGGCCGCCTCAAGAAAAAAGCCCGGCTTTCACCGGGCTTTTCGTATCTCAATGTCGAAGCGCGTTTCAGGCGGCTTCGTTCTCATCATCGCCTTCGGTTTCAGTCTCGGCGGCGGCCTTTGCGGCCTTTTCGCCACGGCCGGAGCCGCCCTGCAGCGCCGCCTCGACGCGCTGGATCGCTGCATCTTCGCCGATCCGTTCGACGACAGCTACTTCGCGCGCCATGCGGTCGAGTGCCGCCTCATAGAGCTGACGCTCCGAATAGGACTGCTCGGGCTGACGCTCGGAGCGATAGAGATCGCGCACGACCTCAGCAATCGAGATCAGGTCGCCGGAATTGATCTTGGCTTCGTATTCCTGGGCGCGGCGGCTCCACATGGTGCGTTTGATGCGGGCGCGGCCACGCAGCGTCTCGATGGCGTTGTCGACGACAGCAGCGTCGGAGAGCTTCCGCATGCCGACTGCTTGCGCCTTGTTGGTCGGAACGCGCAGGGTCATCTTCTCCTTGTCGAAGTTGATGACGAAGAGCTCAAGCCTGTGCCCTGCGACTTCCTGCTCCTCGATGTCGAGGATCTGACCGACGCCATGCGCGGGATAAACAACGAATTCTTTCGCCTTGAACGCAGGCTTGGTCACTGGCTTTTTCTCTTCCTTACGGGGTTCAGTCTTCTCGGCGGTTTTTTCCGCAGATTTCTCCGCCGCATTCTCGGGCGACTTGGGTGCAGCCTTGGCGGCGGGTGCGGGCGTTTCCACCTTCTGAGGCTTCGCCGCCTCCGCCTTGGGGGCGGCAGGCTTCTGCGCCGCGGGCTTCGCCTTGGCGGCGGGCGCGGCGGCAGTCAGCTTTGCGGCGGGGGCGGGCTTCTTTTCGGCGGGCTTCGGCGTGGCCTTGCTCCCGGCAGGCTTGGCAGGCGCTACCTTGGCTGCCGGCTTCGCCGCTTTGGCGGCGGGCTTCGCAGCGACCTTGGCAGCCGGCTTCGCGGCGGGCTTTGCAGCTGCCTTGGCAGGTTTCGCCGCAGCGCTGGCGGGCTTGGCCGTGGATTTGGTGGGCGTGGCTTTGGAAGGGGCGGCCTTGGCAGTTTTTGCCTTGGCGGCGGGAGACTTGGCCTTCGCTGCTGTCGACTTGGGAGTCGTCTTCGCTTTGGTCGTCATAGGTTTTTCCTAACCCAACGAGCCGTCCGGGTATTCCGGCCGGTGTGGTCCCGTTCACGACACAGAAATAGACCTTCGAGAAAACCGCCCTCGCGTTCCCCGCGCCGTCTCTGACGCCACAGGGAACCTGACCGTCCTGCGACCCACTTGCATAAAGCACCGATGCAGGGGACGGAAAACAATCCGCCGCAGTCAGTAGGTCATTCTGATCTCGAAACGATCAGGGTGTCGACCCGGAGCACTGGTCAGCCAGATTACTGGTCAGAACGTCGGTTTGCGGATGGGCTCGTTGGTTCGCGCTCTGTCTCGCGAAATTTCATTTTCATGAGACAAAATATCATAAAACTCCCCTCAAGGGAAGGCGAACGTCACAAAAGCCATGCATAAACAGGGGGATAGGTTAGGACCATCAGGCCACCCCCTTTACAACCCAAAGCTGTAGATCCCGGGCCGGAGCGCGTGAAGCGTCCGGCATTTTCGATGCGGGATCAGTCGCCCTCGCCGGGCTCCGCGCTGAAGAACTTCTCGAATTTGCCTTCGACGCCCTGCCAGTCGTCGGCATCTTTCGGGGCTTCGCGCTTCACGGTGATGTTCGGCCACTTGGCGGCATATTCGGCGTTCACGTCCAGCCACTGTTCAAGGCCCGGCTCGGTGTCCGGCTTGATCGCCTCGGCAGGGCATTCCGGCTCGCAGACGCCGCAGTCGATGCACTCGTCGGGATGGATGACGAGCATGTTGCTGCCCTCGTAGAAGCAGTCGACGGGGCAAACCTCCACGCAATCCATGTATTTGCAGCGGATGCAGGCATCGGTCACAACATAGGTCATCACATTCTCCATGACGCCGCGCCGTTCCGCGACGTATGCGCTTCAGTTGTCTCGGGTCCGGCTTAGCGCCGGGGCTCGATCCCGAGCCGGGTCATCACACGCTGGCGTGCTTGCCCGGATTCGCGATCGGGAACGTATATCAGCCCCGCGACGCGCCGCAACAGGTTGGCTTCAAAGTCGTCGAGGACGCCATCCGCATAGACGACCTCCCACATCTTCTCGATCAGCGCGATGCGTTCCTGTTCGTCATAATCGCGCTTGATGGCCTGTGTCCAGCGGAAGAGGTCCATTGTCTTTGCTTCTTCCGCTTCCGCCTCCGCAATGAGCCGGTCGACGTCCCAGGGCGAGAGCTGGAAGCTCTCGGCGATAATGCGCCGAATGGCATCGCGTTCGGCACCGGCAAAATCGGCATCCGTCGTTGCGGCGCGAACGAGAAGGGCGGCAACCGCGACTTCGAGATTGTGAAAGCGTCGGCCCTGATGGGGTTCCGCGCCGGTCAGAAAAGCCTTGATGCGATCAAGCATGAATAGTCACTTATCGTCGCCTAGCAGAGCATCGGTCTGACGGCGTTCCCTCTTGGTCGGGCGTCCACTGCCTGCTTCGCGCACCGGACCGGTCTTCGGCGCGTCGGATGCGTCACGGGGCCGCGGTGGATCCATATCCTCGTAAAGCGTCTGCGCTTCGGGCGCGGGCCCGCGCCGCGTTCCGGGCTTCAGCACCTTGACCACGCGGATATGGGGTCCCAGCGGAAAAGTCAGCACGTCATTCGGCCGCACCATGCGGCTCGCCTTGGCGATGCGGTCGCCATTAAGTCGCAGCTTACCCGCGGTGACGAGCGCGGCGGCGAGGGTGCGGCTTTTCAGCAGCCGGGTATACCAGAGCCAGCGGTCGATGCGTTGACCGCCGCTTGCGAGCTCGCCCTCATCCGACATCGCCGCAGATCAGTTGCCGCGCACGCGCTCTTTGAGCACGGCCAGCGCTGCGAAGGGTGAATCCGGGTCGATCTCGCGCTCACGACGTGGGGGCTTGGAGGAATATTCGCGCCTCTCAGCTCCTTTACCCTGACGGTCATCACGATCCTTGCCGCCGTGGCGTGGCTTGCCGCCCTTGCGTTCGCCATCCTTGCGGCCACCCGCCTTGTGCTCACCATGGCGCTCATCGCGCTTGCCACCGGCATCGGCGCGCTTCTCGCCATCACGCTCGCGATTGGGGCCTTTGTAGCGTTCGCGGCGCGACTGCGCGTCGACGCCTTCCGCACCTTCGGGTTTGCGCTCGCGACGTGGGCGCTGCTCCGGCTTGTGGCGCCGGACAGGCCGCCAGATTTCGAGTTCGACGAGTTCGTCCTCGGCTGCGGGCGTCGCTTCGGCAGCAGCCTCGGTCGTCTCGGCCGGGGCGGCCTCCTCGGGAGCGGCTTCCTGCGAAACGGTCTCCTCGTGCGCCATTTCCTCGGCGGCAACGGTTTCTTCCGCCGCGACGATCTCTGCTTCGACCGCTTCGGCTTCGGTCGCAACCGCTTCCTGTGCGGGTGCTTCCGTTGCAACCGTCTCCGGCGCAACGGTCTCAGCCGCTCCGACTTCGGGCTTTGCTTCCGAGCCGGAATTCTTCACCACGACGATCAGAGGCGTGGTCGGCGCGATGGGCTTTTCGGCGGCGGGCTTCGGCGGCTTCACCTTTTCGAGGCGCTGTCGATAGCCGAGGCCCTTGAGCAGGTTCGCGAATTCCTCGCCCGAGCAGCCGACCAGCGACATCATGGCGGGGGTCACGACGAAGCCGCCATTGTAGCTGCGGTCCGCGATAACGGGCCGGATGAGATCGGCAATGCGCTCCAGCATGTCGAGGCGCACGGCGCGGCCGCCGCAAGGGCGGAAGCCGAGCGCTTCATAGAAGCCGGCAGGCGCAGTCGTCTCGCCCGGCACCGAGGTCAGGCCCGGCGTCGGCGGCTGTGGCAGATCGGCGAAGGGATCGGCCACGTCTTTCCGCGTGAGCGCCCAGAGCGTCAGCAGAAGGCGCGCGGGCGCGGGCTTCAGCAGCGCCGGCATGAAGATCGAATAGCTACCGAAGCGCACACCATATTTGCGCAGCTGGCCACGCGCCGCCTGATCGAGCGCGCGCACGTCCTCCGCCACCTTTTCGCGGCGGAGCGAGCCAAAATTTTCCACGAGGCGGAAAGCGATGCCGCGTGCAAGGCCCACCACATCTTCGGCATCCCGAAGCGCCACGAGCGGCGCGAGAACGCTTGCGACATGGGCCTTGAGCCAGGCATCGAGCCTTTCTGCGACGGCTTCACGCGAGGGGCCATGCAGCTCCTCGCCCGCGACGATCTCGATGCGGGGGACCAGCGGATTGTCGCTCGCCTTGAGTTCCGCCACCGGGCTTCCGTCCCAGATTAGCCGCCCGTGCTCCGACAGGTGAATGTCGAGATCGGGGGCCGCCGCGAGCCTTGCCGCGCGGGCCGCAATCTCGAGCGCAATCACGGGCTCGGAAGCTGCACGCAATACATTGCCATGCACGCCTTCGGCCTTCAGATCGGGCACAAATACAAATCCCTGGAGGCGGCCTACATACTCGCCTTCCACCAGAACTTCACCGTCGCTATTTACCGCCGCCATAAGATCCTCGTTCTGGCGCAGACGCTTCATCAGGACGCTGGTGCGGCGGTCTATGAACCGCTGCGTCAGGCGCTCATGCAAAGCGTCGGAGAGCTTATCCTCTATCTCACGCGTGCGCTCCTGCCAATGCGCAGGATTCTGAAGCCAGTCAGCACGGTTGGATACGTAGGTCCAGGTCCGGACATGGGCGATGCGGGTTGCAAGTGTGTCGATGTCGCCATCCGTACGGTCGACGCGGCCCAGTTGTCCCGCCAGCCAGTCCTCGGAAATCTTACCGGAATCGCGCATCAAAAAGAGATAAATCCGCGTCAAAAGGTCCGCATGTTCGCTTGCAAGCGTCTTTCTGAAGTCCGGAATCTGCGCGACTTCCCATAGTCGCCGGATTGCCGCAGGGGAACGCGCAAGGTGTGCGACGTCGTCGTCGCGCATCATCCGCTGGAGCGCTTCTCCGTCGTCGCCGCTCTGCGCGCGGGTCAATCCAGGCCTGTCGGGGGCGCGTTCGAGGCTTTTTACGAGGGCCGCGACGCTGCCGAATTCCAGATGCGGGTTGCGCCATTGCAACACATGCTCGGCGTCGAAGAGGTGGTTTTCGATGCGCTCGATCGTGTCCGCGGCCAGGGGCGTCGCCTCTCCGGTGACGCCGAAAGTGCCGTTATTCATGTGGCGCCCGGCGCGCCCGGCGATCTGGGCGAGTTCGGAAACGCGCAAGGGCCGGTGTTGATGGCCGTCGAATTTCGATGTCGAGGCGAAGGCCACATGGTCGACATCCATGTTGAGGCCCATGCCGATGGCGTCGGTGGCGACGAGAAAATCGACGTCGCCCGACTGGTAGAGCGCAACCTGCGCGTTGCGCGTGCGCGGGCTTAGCGCACCCATGACAACGGCCGCGCCGCCGCGCTGGCGGCGGATCAATTCCGCGATCGCATAGACCTGATCGGCGGAAAAGGCGACGACGGCAGAACGGCGCGGCAGCCGCGTGAGCTTCTTCGAGCCCGTCCAGGACAGTTCAGAGAAACGCGGGCGGCTCACGAAAATCGTGTCCGGCAACAGCTTCTGGATGAGGCCATGCACGGTTTCCGAGCCGAGCATCATGGTCTCGGAAAGGCCGCGGGCGCGGAGCAGCCGGTCGGTGAAGGTGTGGCCGCGTTCGCGGTCTGCGGCGAGCTGGATTTCATCGACGGCGAGGAATTGTACCTCGCGTTCAAGCGGCATTGCCTCAACGGTGCAGATGAAATAGCGAGCACTGGCGGGCAGGATCTTTTCCTCGCCCGTGATGAGCGCCACGGCGCCCGCGCCCTTCACCTTCACAACACGGTCATAAACCTCGCGGGCGAGCAGCCTGAGGGGCAGGCCGATCATGCCTGTCTCATGTGCCATCATCCTCTCGATGGCGAGATGTGTCTTGCCGGTATTGGTAGGCCCGAGCACAGCTGTGATGCGGCGGGCTCGTGCGAGACCGTCCGATGCTGCTCCGGGGTGGGTGATGCTCATTTCAGCTACATGCTCCGCCGGAACAATCGACGCAAGGGCCTCCTCGCGCAAGCCTTCCGCGTCAGGCAGGGGCGTTAAGACTTATTACCCGATGTTCCGGAATATTGCGCGAACGAAGCATGTCCGAATCGATGACCGCTTCGTTTTCCGGCTTCGTTCACGGCTAAATCTTGTGGTCGGACAAGAGGTTAAGCGGACGAAGCGTTAACGTAGGGGCAAGTGTCGGCGGACTTTCGTCCGCAAAGCCGCAGTCTATAGTGGGGCCATTCCTATTCCAGAAAAGAACCAATAACGGGAGGACCAAGCATGGATTTCACGATCCCCAGGGAGATTACCGACTATCTCGCGGTACTCGACGATTTCATCGAAAAGGAAATCAAACCGCTTCAGGCGCGGGACGACAATGAGCGGTTTTTCGACCACCGCCGCGAGCATGCCCGGACCGACTGGGACAATCAGGGCCTTCCGCGCCATGAGTGGGAGGAACTGCTCGGCAGGATGCGTAAACTCGCCGACAAGGCGGGCCATCTGCGCTATGCGCTGCCGAAGGAATATGGCGGCCAGGATGGCACCAATCTCGGCATGGCTGTGATCCGCGAACATCTTGCGGCCAAAGGCCTCGGCCTTCACAACGATCTGCAGAATGAGAGCTCGATCGTTGGCAACTTCCCGACAGTGCTGATGTTCCGCGATTTCGGCACCGAAGTGCAGAAGAAGACGTTCATTCCCGGCTCGCTCGATGGGTCGATCCGCGTTGCCTTCGGCCTGACCGAACCCGATCATGGATCGGATGCGACATGGATGGAGACGGTTGCGCGTCCGGAAAAGCGTGACGGCAAGGATGGCTGGCTCATCAATGGCCGCAAGATGTGGAACACGGGCGTTCATGTCGCCACGCATGACTTTGTGTTCGCGCGTACCAGCGGCAAGGATGGCGATGCGCTGGGCATCACCTGCTTCATTGTGCCGATGGATGCGCCGGGTGTGGAGATCGAGGAATATCTCTGGACCTTCAACATGCCGACCGACCACCCGCGCGTTGCATTCAAGAATGTCTGGGTGCCGGATGGCGACTACCTCGGCGATATTGAGCGCGGGCTCGAACTTGCGCAGCATTTCGTGCATGAGAACCGCATTCGCCAGGCGGCGTCCTCCGTCGGCGCGGCGCAGTTCTGCATCAACGAGAGCGTGAAATATGCCAGACAGCGCAAGCCTTTCGGCAAGCCTCTCTCGGTCAATCAGGCAATCCAGTTCCCGCTGGTCGAATTCCACACCGAAGCCGAAATGATCCGCACCCTGATCCTCAAGACTGCCTGGCAGATGGATCAGATGCCGAAGCCCGACGTCGCGAAATATCTCTCCGACAAGGTTTCGATGTGCAATTACCGCGCGAACCGTCTCGTCTGCGAGGCGGCGGACTTCGCCATGCAGGTTCACGGCGGCATGGGCTATTCGCGCCATATGCCTTTCGAGCACATCTACCGCCACCATCGCCGCTACCGCATCACGGAAGGCTCCGAGCAGATCCAGATGCGCAAGGTGGGCGGTCATCTTTTCGGCATGATCGGCGGCAAGGGCGCGCAGAAGAAGGCTGCCGAATAAGGCTCGAGCCCTTTGGACAAAATGAGAGCGGCGGTGAGATGACCGCCGCTCTTTTTCTTTCGGGGAAGTTTAGTAGCCGTCGCCCGCGTTATTGGACTTGAGCAGTGAGTTGACGGCGTCCATGTCCGGGCCCTTCGACTTCATCCGTACGCGGCAGGTGGCGGCCGTTTCCGCGGAGAGCTTGTCGCTGGGCTGCCAGTAGCTCGGGGCCCACGCGCTGACGCGCCGGTCGGCAGCGGAGCGCTCATCTGCGGTCAGCAGGGCGCGCAGCTCCTCTGTGATGTTGCCTTCGGGGCGAACGCCGAGCGAGAGAAGCGAGGGGTTGCGGACATAGAGCGTGTTCCAGGCCGCAGCTTCAACATTGTCCTGTTTGGCGATCTTGCCCTCAAGATAGATATGGGCGAGCGCCTTCTGCGCGTCGGGCCAGCCGGCATCGGCCGCGCGCTTCAGCCACAGGAGGCCCACCTCGTCTTTCTTTTCGCGCAGGAGGCATTGGCCGAGCGAGGTCTGTGCGCCCTCATAGCCATGGCCGCGATAGGCGAAGCAGGTGAGCGTGTTCAGCGTTTCGGACGAACAGTCGCCGCCATCGGCCTTCGCGAGGGTGTTGGCGTAAAGCGTGCCCGCCGGGTCGCGCTCCTCGAGCGTCGGGACCAGATTGCCATTGGTATCCCGCCGGAGCGCCCCTCCCGTGGCGTTGCTGCAGGCGGCGAGCGCCAGAGCGCCGAGGCAGATGGATGCCAGGGTTAGGGTCCTGAACGCGGGTCGAACGAACTTCATGGGCTTCCCTTCCGGTGGCGGCAAATGCGCGCCGGGCCTGATTTTCTGATGTTTGCACCAACGGGGTTGGCCCCTCGTCTCCGTCGATGGCCGCAGGGGCAGCGCCATGGTGCCCGCGAAAGGGGCCAAGCCGCAAGTGAAGTTCGGGCAAGGCTGACGTAGCGGTGTCTGGGCTTTGGGCCCGCCACCCGTTCCGGGTTTGACCCCCGCCACCGCTTCTCCGATACTCCGCCCGCCTTTAGGGGGCAGGACCCCCATGTTAGAGTGGCAACAGCGAAATTCTGAAGAGAGTGAAGACGATGTCCGGCAAGAAGACCGTCAAGGATTGGGAAGCATCGGTCGAAAAGCAGCTGAAGGGCGCGGGGCTTGCCTCGCTGACCTGGCACACGCCGGAAGGCATCGACGTGAAGCCGCTCTATACAGCCGAGGACCTCGAGCGCCTCGCCGCAGAGGGCTATGACGCGAATACGCTGCCGGGCTTCGCGCCCTTCACGCGCGGGCCGCAGTCGACCATGTATGCGGGCCGTCCCTGGACCATCCGCCAGTATGCAGGCTTTTCGACGGCGGAAGAGTCCAACGCCTTTTATCGCCGCAACCTCGCCGCCGGTCAGAAGGGCCTTTCGGTCGCTTTCGACCTCGCGACCCATCGCGGTTATGACAGCGACCATCCGCGCGTCGTCGGCGATGTCGGCAAGGCGGGCGTCGCGATCGACTCGATCGAGGACATGAAGATCCTTTTCGACCAGATTCCGCTCGACGAAATGTCTGTCTCGATGACGATGAACGGCGCGGTGATCCCGATCCTCGCCAATTACATCGTTGCTGCCGAGGAGCAGGGCGTTTCCCAGGACAAGCTCGCGGGCACGATCCAGAACGACATTCTCAAGGAGTTCATGGTCCGCAACACCTATATCTATCCGCCCGAGCCTTCGATGCGGATCATCGCGGACATTATCGGCTATTGCTCGAAGCACATGCCGAAGTTCAACACGATCTCGATTTCCGGCTATCACATGCAGGAAGCCGGCGCGACGCAGCTTCAGGAACTTGCCTTCACGCTGGCCGACGGCCGCGAATATGTGCGCGCCGCACTGAAGGCCGGTCTCGACGTCGACGAGTTCGCGCCTCGTCTGTCCTTCTTCTTTGCCATCGGCATGAACTTCTTCATGGAAGTGGCGAAGCTCCGTGCCGCGCGCTTGCTCTGGTCGCGCATCATGTCGGAGTTCGGCGCGAAGGACCCGAAGTCGCTGATGCTGCGCACGCATTGCCAGACGTCTGGTGTCTCGCTCACCGAGCAGGACCCCTACAACAACGTCATCCGCACGACCATCGAGGCGCTGGCCGCGGTGCTCGGCGGCACGCAGTCGCTGCACACCAATGCGCTCGACGAGGCGATTGCGCTGCCGACAGATTTTTCGGCCCGCATCGCGCGCAACACGCAGCTCGTCATTCAGCATGAGACGGGTATCACCAATGTCATCGACCCGCTGGGCGGCTCCTACTACATCGAGAGCCTGACCCATGCGCTGGCGAGCGAAGCCTGGAAGCTCATCGAGGAAGTCGAAGAACTCGGCGGCATGACCAAGGCGGTCGGCACAGGCATGCCGAAGCTCAAGATCGAGGAAGCGGCGGCCCGCAAGCAGGCGCGCATCGACCGCGCCGAGGAAGTCATTGTCGGCGTCAACAAGTACAAGCCGGCGAAGGAAGACCCGATTGAAATCCGCGATATCGACAATGCGGAAGTTCGCGATGCGCAGATCGCGCGTCTGAAGAATATCCGTGCGTCCCGCGACGAGGCGAAGTGCCAGGCCGCGCTCGACGCGCTGACCGAAGGCGCCAGGGGCAACGCCAATCTCCTCGCACTTGCCGTCGATGCGGCCCGCGCCCGCGCGACGGTCGGTGAAATCTCCGACGCAATGGAAAAGGTCTTCGGCCGGCACCGCGCCGAGATCAAGTCGATCTCGGGCGTCTATGGTCAGGCTTATGAGGGAGACGAGGGCTTCATGCGCATCACGAAGGAAATCGAAGCCTTTGCGGAAGAAGAAGGCCGTCGTCCCCGCATGCTGGTCGTGAAGATGGGTCAGGACGGCCATGACCGCGGCGCCAAGGTGATCGCGACGGCGTTTGCTGACCTGGGCTTCGATGTCGATGTCGGGCCGCTCTTCCAGACGCCGGAGGAAGCCGCGCGCGACGCCATCGAGAACGACGTTCATGTCGTCGGCATTTCGAGTCAGGCGGCGGGCCACAAGACGCTGGTGCCCGCACTCGTCGACGCGCTGCGCAAGGAAGGCGCAGGCCATATTCTCGTCGTCGTCGGCGGTGTGATTCCGCAGCAGGACTATGAGTTCCTGAAGAAGGCGGGCGCTTCCGCAATTTTCGGTCCGGGTACGAATATTCCCGCGGCCGCCTCCGAGATTCTCGCACTGATCCGCGAACAGGCGAAGCAGTCGGCCTGACGCTCTGGCATTGGTCGAAAAGAGATCGATGTATGGCCCGTCTGAAAATCAGGCGGGCCATACATCATAAGAGCCCGCCAGTCGCTTCGCCGGTTGTGCGCGCCTCAGGTCGCTTCTCGACGAAGCACGGGTGCAGAGTTACGGCCGGGGCAGGGGGAGTCTGTATGAAGACACTTCCTCGGCAGGTCGCGCGGCGATCCGTTCGCTGACATTTGCAAGTTCCATAACCGCGCCGCCAAGGGGCGTGCGGAGCTGTAGCCTGACCGGCATATAGACGCGGCCGCCGTCGAAAGGCGCGAGCCACACCGTCATGCCGTCATTCTTGCTCAGCATTTCGGTGAATTTCCGCCGCTCGATCGGTGCCACCGGCACATAACGGATATTGCAGGCGATCGCCTTTAACGGCTTGCCGAGGCCGCGCGGCGTCATCGTGACCTCTTTGGCGTAAGTGAGCTTGAGGTCGTAGCGCCTGCGGCCATCGAAGACGGGAATGGAACGCTCGCAGGGATTGGCGTTCGCAACGACCGGCACGAGGAGGGCGCTTACCGGGTCCTGTGTGGCGCGCTGCTGATAGGGCATCACGTCGGCGAGGTCGCCCGGCTCATAGGGCGGCGTTGCCGTCAGATGGGGCATACGGTCGCCGTCATAGGCGAGCATCACCTTGCGCGCGCTGTGCGTATCCCAGCTGTCGGACCGGTAGCTATGTGGGCGCACCTCGGGGGCGGCCAGCTCTCCTTCGCTGGCGAGCTTGAATTCGGCCTCGTAAAAGGCTCGGGGAAGCCCAGCCGTCGAAAGGAGCGCATTCAGCCGGTACTGATCGCCGTCGAGCCGCGCCTCGACGTTTCCTGTCGCGAAGAGAAAGCCGCCCAGATAGATCGTGAACTGAGCCTCGATGTCGCTGGCGGGCCCGGGCTCATCCATGGAGGGCGAAGCTGCCAGATTGCCGGCGAAGCCTGCGAGCCCCAATGGGAGCGCCAAGGCGGCGATTGCGGTCCATCTGCCGAATTTTTTCATCTCAGCATCCCGGGGCCAGTCCCTAAAAAGCGGGGTGTTTTCGACAATATAGGCATTTTTCGGCAGGATTGAGGCTCAGGTGTCTTCCCAAAGGGGCGTCGGGCCGAGTATGCAGCTTGGGAGGGCCGCTGATCGCGGAGACGGGAAGAACGCTGCCGATGAAGAGAAAAGAAGCCGATCCGGTTGAGCTTGCCGATCGCATCCGCAAGGGTGAGCGAACGGCGCTTGCCCGTGGCATCACGCTGGTCGAATCCTCTCGCGCCGATCATCAGGCGCAAGCCCAGGCCCTGTTGGCCGAGCTTCTGCCCGATACCGGCAAGGCGATCCGCGTCGGCCTGTCGGGCGCGCCGGGCGTCGGCAAGTCGACTTTCACCGAGGCTTTCGGAACCTTCCTCACTGCGCGCGGCCATAAGGTTGCCGTGCTTGCCATCGACCCGTCCTCGGCCCGCAGCGGGGGCTCTATTCTTGGCGACAAGACGCGGATGGAACAGCTCGCCCGCGACCCTAATGCCTTTATCCGTCCTTCGCCGGCCGGCCGCACACTGGGCGGCGTGGCGCGGCGCACGCGCGAAGCCATGCTGCTCGTCGAGGCGGCAGGCTTCGATGTGGTGCTGATCGAGACGGTGGGCGTCGGCCAGTCGGAAACGTCGGTCGCCGATATGGTGGACATGTTTGTGCTGCTGCTCTCGCCCGGCGGTGGCGACGAGCTGCAGGGCATCAAGCGCGGCATCATGGAGCTTGCCGACCTCATCGTGGTCAACAAGGCCGATGGCGACCTCATTCCGGCGGCCAAGCGCGCGGCGATGGAATACAGGGGCGCCCTGCATCTCATGCGTCCGAAGAACCCCTATTGGACGCCGGATGTGAAGCTCGCCTCCGCGCTCAAGGGCGAAGGGCTGGAGGAGGTCTGGGCGGCCGTCGAGGCGCACAAGGCGGCGCTGGAGGCTGGCGGCGAGATCGAGCGGGTCCGGGCTCTCCAGGCGCGGGCTTGGATGTGGACGGAGATCCGCGAGGGGCTCTTTGCGGCTCTCAAGGCCAATGAGGAAGCCGCCCATCTCATCCCGCTGCTCGAGGCCGAGGTGGAATCGGGCCTGACCACGCCGACGACGGCGGCGAGGCGGCTGCTGAGGCTGGTTCTCGGCCCCGAATCGGCCTGAATGGCAGATTCTTGAGCTTTCAGGGGCCTTTTCAGGACCTTTGGGGGCTTTCGGGCAGGCCACCCCTTGACGGGTCCGGGCGGGCCTTTTATACGTGCCCGCCTGCGGTTGCGCGTTCTTCGCGGCATCGCACGAAATTCGTTAAACCCTGAGGGATCGGGTCTGGCCGGCGAAACTCGCTACGGGCCGTTCTCTCTCTGAACCGCAAGGAATGGTCCAATGTCGCGCGTTTGCGAACTCACCGGCAAGGCCGTGATGTCTGGCAACAATGTGAGCCACGCGAACCGCAAGACGCGGCGCCGGTTCCTCCCGAATCTCTGCAATGTTTCGCTCATCAGCGACACGCTGGGCCGTCAGTACTCGCTGCGCATCTCGGCGCATGCGCTGCGCTCGGTGGAGCACAATGGCGGTCTCGACACGTTCCTGCTGAAGGCCCGTCCGACCGACCTCTCGACCCGCGCCCTGAAGCTGAAGCGCGACATCGAGAAGGCGAAGGCCGCCGCCGCGCAGGCCTGATAGAAATTTCTCGATAAGAGAGTTAACGGGCAGCCAAGGCTGCCCGTTTTGCTTTTCAGCGCCCCGTCGTAACCGCTAAGCTGGCCGCACTTCCGGGGGGAAGTTGGATGATGCTGGACAGTGGGGTCGAGCGGCGGCCGCCGCCTGCGCGGGCAGGGGTTGTCTCGCGAATAATCACGGTGATCGGGCAGCTCGTTCTGCCTGTGCTTTCGCTCGCCGCTACGCTGGCGCTGGCATGGACGTGTCGCGCAGAGGTTGCGACGGACTTCCGCTTCCTGAGGGATATGCACCCATCGCTGGATCCGACGACTGACAGCTGGCTGACATGGGGCGCGCTGCTGCTGCCTGCCACCTTCTTTGTGCTCAACCTGATCAACCGCCGCTACGGCTCCGCGCTGGCGTTGGGTGCCGCGCTGCTCACATGGGTCTTTATTGCAGGCGGTCTCGTCTGGGCGCTGCGCGAGGGGTTCGTTCACGAGTTGAGCGAGATCGCGCCTGTGCGGATCATGGGCGCCTTTGTCGGCGCCATGCTGCTCGGCCAGATCGTGAATGTCAGCTTCTTCGACTGGTTCAGGGGCATTCCCTGGTGGAAGGCGCCCTTCGTGGCGGCTTTGCTCGGCGGGCTCACCTTCACGCTGGCCTTCCATTTGGCAATGGGCAGTGGCTTCGACGAGGTGGCTCTGCCGCGCCTTGCCGCGCTTGGCGGTCTTCAGCTTATTTGGGCTTGCTTTCAGTTGGTGCCGACAAAGTTTTTGCGCCGAGCGATCCGTCCTTGCCCAGGCTATGGGGGGGCGTGAGCGTTTCCGGCTTCAGCCGGAACATCACCAGAAGCGTCCGCTGCAGCGGATTGAAGTTGTCGTCCGAGATCGCATAAATCCAGACATTGCCCTTTTCGTCCTGACGGACCGCGAGACCTTCCATGTTGTCGATCGAGCGACGCTGGCCGACATCGAGCAGCACATTGCCATCTGCGACCGCACCGGGGCGCACGGCGTCTTCGCGGATCAGGCGCAGCTGCATGCCAGCCCCCGCGAGCAGTGAGAAGCGGCGTTCGAGCAGCAGAAAATCGCCATTGGGGAGGCGCGCGACATCGGTCGGGTGATAGGGGTCGTGCAGGCGGAAGGAGAGACGCTTAAGTTTGTTTCCCTCGGCGATGAAGGCGCGCACATTGCCGCGCGGGTCACGCGAATTCTCGGAGACGAGGAGAAGCCGGGTTTCCTTGATGCCGGGCTTCTGCTTCAGGATCGTTAGCGCCTCGAGACCGGCATTGGTATTGAGCTTGCCGAGCTGGCGCTCGGAGATGATTTGCTCGGCCTTTGCCTCGAAACCGTCCTTGCCGAGGTTGTAGCGCAAGACGCGATGCTGACGCTCGAAGCTCACATAGGCGTTCGCCTTCAACGGGTCGGGGCCGTCGACGGTGAGACCTTCGGCATCGGCGAGATATTTGCCGGTGAGTGGCTTGCCATCGCTGCCGAGGAGCGGTGCGATCTTCGCGTCGCCCATGCCGGAGAGGCGTCCTTTCTCGTCATAGAGAAGCTGGCCAGTAAGCCATGTGGCCTCGTCCGAGATGGCGAGGAGCGTCGAGCCGTCGGCGCTGATGGCGAGACCCGACCAGCCGCCGAAGCGCTTGTGCGTCGAGCTGAGTTCGATCTCGCCTGCCCATTCGAGTTCGCCAGCCTCGGTATCGCTGCGGCTCTCGGGGTTCCAATGGACAGGGTGGGTGGAGAGGTCGATCGGCGTCGGCTGGGCCCAGGCCGGCGAAAGCACCTGCGGGGAAAAGAATGCCGCCGTTACAAGCAGAGCGGCAAATGAACGCCGCGCGGCGCCATCCCGCAAAATACGCTTAGGCCACTGCATAGTCCCACATCCCTCACATCCACCACGCCTCGGCCCCCACGGTTGGCCAAACGCGCCGCGCATCATATCGGGGCCCGTGCGATGCACAAGCGCCGGGCCGTGGCATAAAAGCAATCGACAGGAGCAAAGATGGAGACGCGGCGCAGCGCCGCGTCCGGCGTCAGCGGATGGCGCGGGCGCCGCGCGCGGCAATGGGGCCGCCCTGGGCTTGAATCTTGGAGACTGACCTGCCGCCGCGCTTCGTCGCGGATTCGTCGTCGAAGAGCTCGGCGAGCTTTTCGGTCATCACGCCGCCAAGCTGCTCCGCATCGACGATGGTCACGGCGCGGCGGTAATAGCGCGTCACGTCATGCCCGATGCCGATGGCGATGAGTTCGACGGGCGAGCGCAGCTCGATCTGCTCGATGACGCTGCGGAGATGGCGTTCGAGATAGTTGCCCGCATTGACGGAAAGCGTGGAGTCGTCGACTGGCGCGCCGTCCGAAATCACCATCAGGATGCGGCGCTGTTCGGGCCGGGCGAGAAGGCGGTTATAGGCCCAGATCAGGGCTTCGCCGTCGATATTCTCCTTGAGGAGTCCCTCGCGCATCATCAGGCCGAGATTGCGCCTTGCGCGGCGCCAGGGCGTGTCCGCCGCCTTATAGATGATGTGCCGGAGGTCGTTGAGGCGTCCGGGCATGGCGGGCTTGCCGTCGGCGAGCCACCGCTCACGCGCTTGTCCGCCCTTCCAGGCGCGCGTCGTGAAGCCGAGGATCTCGACCTTGACGCCGCAACGCTCGAGTGTGCGCGCGAGAATGTCGGCGCACATGGCCGCGACCGTGATCGGGCGACCGCGCATCGAGCCTGAATTGTCGAGAAGCAGCGTCACCACCGTGTCGCGGAAATTTGTGTCGTGCTCCACCTTGAAGGAGAGCGCGTGGAGCGGGTCGATGACGACACGGGTGAGGCGCGCGGCATCGAGAAGGCCTTCCTCGAGATCGAATTCCCAGGTGCGGTTCTGCTTGGCGAGCAGACGACGCTGAAGCCGGTTTGCAAGGCGCGAGACGACGCCCTGCATCTGTTGGAGCTGCGTGTCGAGATATTGGCGCAGGCGGCCAAGCTCTTCGGTGTCGCAAAGATCTTCAGCCGAGATCACCTCGTCATATTGCGAGGTAAAAATCTTGTAGCTCGGCTCGCGGTTGCGGTCGTCGCCCTGTCCATTGGGACGCCAGGGCTGATTACCTTCGCTCGTCTCGTCGGTCTCGCCGTCGCTCGGAACTTCGTCGGACTCGACCTCTACGGTCTGCTCTTCGCCTTCCTCGCCTTCGCCCTCGCTATATTCCACCTTGTCGGCGGAAGCGCCTTCGGGTTGCTCGGCTTCGCCGGACTGGCTCTCCTCGGACGACTGATCGGAATCGCCTTCCTGATCGTCATTGTCCTCGGACTGCTGGTCCTGCGCCTGGCCAAGCTCGTCGGCCATATCGAGATCGGTGAGAATGTCGCGCGTCGCACGGGCAAATGCCGTCTGATCCTCGATGATCTCGTTGAGGCGCTTCAGGTCCTTGCCGGCCTTTTCCTCGATCCAGGGACGCCAGAGATCGACGAGCGTCCGGGCCGAGGGCGGCGGCGCCTCGCCGGTCAGCTGCTCGCGCACGATCATGGCGACAGCTTCGGAAAGCGGCGCTTCCTCGCGCGTCTTGATGCGGCCATAGCCACGCGACTGGCAGCGCTGTTCGAGCGCGGCGGTCAGGTTCTGCGCCATGCCGGCCATCTGGTTCGCGCCGATCGCCTCGCAGCGTGCCTGCTCCACAGCTTCGAAGACGGCAAGCGCATTGCCACCTTCCGGCTGGAGGCGGGCGTTGATCTTGTCATCGTGATGGGCGAGGCGGAGTGCATAGGAATCGGAAACGCCGCGCACCTGCGCGACTTCTTCCGGCGGCAGTGTGCGGCTGGGCAGGGGCAGGCGCGCGCGAAGGCCGCGCAGTCCCGGCGGCTCGGTGCCGAAGGTGACTGCGAGCTCAGCGTTCTCCGCAATCGTGCGCATGGTTGTCGTCAGCGCGCGCTTGAAGGGTTCGACTGGGCCTTCTTTGCTTTTCATTGTCCCTATGCTCTTTGCCGGACTGGTGTGCAGGTCAGGCGTTCAGTTCAGGCGACCATGACCTTGGCGGCCGAGTCAGGCAGGTCCTCGCCGAAGCAGCGCTGATAGAACTCGGCAACGGTCGCCCGCTCCAACTCATCGCACTTGTTGAGGAAAGTGACGCGGAAAGCAAAGCCGATATCGCCGCCGAAGATCTGCGCGTTCTCGGCCCAGGTAAGCACGGTGCGCGGGCTCATCACGGTCGAGATGTCGCCATTGATGAAGGCCGAGCGCGTGAGATCGGCAACGCGGACCATGGCCGAGAGCTTCTTCTTGCCCTCTTCCGTCTGATAGGCCTTCGACTTCGCCACCATGATGGCGACTTCGGCGTCGTGCGGCAGATAGTTCAGCGTCGTCACGATGTTCCAGCGGTCCATCTGACCCTGGTTGATCTGCTGCGTGCCATGATAGAGGCCCGACGTATCCCCGAGGCCGACCGTGTTTGCCGTCGAGAAGAGGCGGAACGCCGGATGCGGGCGGATGACGCGGTTCTGGTCGAGCAGCGTCAGCTTGCCGGCGACTTCGAGGACGCGCTGGATGACGAACATCACGTCCGGGCGGCCCGCGTCATATTCGTCGAACACAAGCGCAACCGGGTGCTGCAGCGCCCAAGGAAGAATGCCTTCGCGGAATTCCGTCACCTGCTTGCCATCGCGCAGGACGATCGCGTCCTTGCCGACGAGGTCGATGCGGCTGATATGGCTGTCGAGGTTGATGCGGATGCAGGGCCAGTTGAGGCGGGCCGCGACCTGCTCGATATGGGTCGACTTGCCCGTGCCGTGATAGCCCTGAACCATCACGCGGCGGTTGTAGGCAAAGCCCGCGAGGATAGCGAGCGTGGTGTCGCGGTCGAAGAGGTAGTCCGGATCGAGGTCCGGCACATATTCATTCGTCTGCGAAAACGCAGGGACCTGCAGATCGATGTCGATCTTGAAAACGTCGCGGACGGAAACGGTCTTGTCCGGGCCGTTCTGGGACATGCTGCCTGTGACTTCTACGCTCATCTTCTCTGCTTCCCAAATCCTGTATGCGGTCGGCGCGGCCGGGTAACGAAATCGATGAAGTGCCGAACGCCTGCTCCGCTCATTATGCAGCCCCGCGCAAGGCCGGGGGCATCAAACTTGCCCTCTTGCCGTCAAAACCGCTCTGTATTCAGCAGAAGCCGCTCTTCCGGAGGTAATCATAGGCCTGGATTACCTTGCGCAGACGCTCTTCGGCGGATCTGTCGCCGCCATTTGCGTCCGGATGGTGCTTTTTAACAAGTTCCTTATACCGGGACTTGATCTCGTTCAAGGTTGCCGCTTCCTCGAGCCCGAGAGTTTGCAGGGCCTGCCGTTCGAGGGTGCGGGGTTTGCGGCGGCCTGGCTTCGGCTCTTCCGGCTTTGCCCCGGGGATTTCCCCGCCGAAGAAGCCGAAAGCATCGTGAAACGGCGCGCCGCGGTGGAGATGTGCTCCCGCGCCCCGGGCATAGCCGGGGGCGGCGTTGACGCCGAGGCCCCAGGTGGGACGGTGGCCGGTCAGGGCGTCTCGCTGGAATGCCGCAATCTCCGCGTCGCTCATGCCCTGGAAATAATCGTAGTTGTGGTTGAACTCGCGAATATGGTCGGCGCAGAACCAGCGGTACTGGTTGCGTGCGTCCTCGCCTTGACGTGCCGCGTTGCCGGGCGCCCGGTGGAGGCCAACGGCGCCGCAGCCGGCCCATTCACAGCGTCGTACCGCCGTCTTGTTCTTGACGTCGGCGCGCGCGGCAGGGCCGCCTTCACGCCCGCTTTGTTTGCGCGGGGCGATGCGGATGCTGTCAAAATATGTCGAGTTCAGTTTCACAATCGAATTATGAGTTGGCGCGAGGCGCAAAACAAGGAAGCATGGCGGCCGCTAACCATGAGTTTAACGAGGTGTTGCGTGTCGGTCGCTGAAAAGATCCGCGAGAAGCTGGAAAAGGCTTTCGAGCCCCTGCTGTTGGAGATCGTGGACGATTCCGCAAGGCACAAGGGGCATGCGGGACACCAGTCTGGCGGCGAGACTCACTTCAATGTGACCATTGTCTCGGCGGCTTTCAATGGCTGCACGCGTGTTGAGCGTCACAGGCTTGTGACGGCCGCTCTTCGCGAAGAGATAGGCAATCCGATCCATGCGCTCGCGCTCAAGACGCTGACGCCGGACGAGGCGCGCTAGGACGCGGCGTTCTGGCTGGTGCGGACCGGCGTGATCCGCAGCACGGCGAGCTGATTGCGCTGGCGGCGTAGAATTTCGAACTTGAAGCCGTAGAACGTGAAGGCTTGGCCTACCTCGGGAATGGCGCGCGCTTCGTGGATGACGAGGCCTGCAATGGTGGTCGCCTCGTCGTCGGGCAGGTGCCAGTCGAGCTTGCGGTTGAGATCGCGGATCGGCACCGTGCCGGTGACGATCACCGAGCCGTCTTCCTGCTGCCTGATGCGTGTGCGCTCGATGTCATGCTCGTCGGAAATATCGCCGACGATCTCCTCAAGGATGTCCTCAAGTGTGATGAGGCCCATCAATCCGCCATATTCGTCGACAACGAGGGCAAAATGTGCTTTGGCGCGCAGGAACGCATTGAGTTGGTTCACCAGCGGCGTCGTATCCGGCACGAACCATGGCTTGGTTGCGATGTCGAGAATGCGAACGGCCTCAGGGTCCCAGTTGGCGCTGGCCAGCGCGCGCAGCAGGTCTTTCGCATGGAGCACGCCGACGATGTTTTCCGGGTCATCGAGCCAGAGCGGGATGCGGGTGTGAGGGCTGCCGAGCACCTGGGCGATGACTATGGCGTTGGGTTCCGAGGCGTCGATCATGGTCATGTTCTTGCGGTGAACCATGATGTCGACGACTTCGAGGTCGGAGAGGTCGAGAATGCCACCCAGCATATCGCGGTCGAGTTTGACCACGCCGCCTTCCTGATGATGCAGGTTGATGGCGCCGCGCAATTCCTCATGTGGGGAGAGGACATTGGCCGTCTCGCTGACATCGATGCCGAAGATGCGGAGCGTTCCGCGCACGATGAAGCGCACGGCGACGGTGACGGGCGCGAAGACCCAGAGCACGATGCGGACCAGTGGCGCGACGGCGAGCGCGAAGCGGTCGGTATTGGTGATCGCATAGGTTTTGGGCATGACCTCGGCGAAGATGACGACGAGGGCCGTCATTGTGGCTGTGGCGTAGAGCACACCCGCATCGCCGAAAATCGTGATGAAAACGCTAGTCGCCAGCGCTGAAGCGAGAATGTTGACGAGGTTATTACCGAGGAGGAGTGCGCCGATCAGCCGTTCGAGATCCTCGGTCAGATTCAGAACGAGCTTGGCGCGCTTGTTCTTTTCCTCGGCCAGCCTGTTCATACGCGCGCGCGACGCGGCAGTGAGCGCGGTTTCGGAGCCCGAGAAAAAGCCGGACATGCCGAGCAGAGCGACGATGGCAGCCATGGTGAGACCGAGGCCGAGCGAGCTCATCAGGTTGTCTCTCTCTCCTCGAGAAGGGCGCGCAGAGCGGCTGCGTCCACATTGCGCGTGATGAAGGCCTCGCCGATGCCGCGCGCCAGAATGAAGGTGAGCTTGCCGTCTACGACCTTCTTGTCCTGGCCCATCAGTTCAATGAGGCCTTTGGCGTTTGGCAGTTCGCCTGGCACGTCGGCGAGCCGGCAGGGCAGACCGGCGCGTTCGAGGTGTCGGCGGACGCGGACCGCGTCCTGGCCGGGGCAGAGGCCGAGGCGAACGGAAAGGTCGAACGCCAGCGCCATGCCGACCGCCACGCCTTCGCCATGCACGAAACGATTGGAAAATCCGGTTGCCGCTTCCAGCGCATGACCGAAAGTGTGGCCGAGATTGAGCAGTGCACGGACATTGCTTTCGCGTTCGTCGGCGGCGACGATCGCGGCTTTCGACTCGCAGCTTTTGACGATTGCATAGGTGCGCGCTGCAACATCGCCGGAGACGATGCGGTCGAGATTGACTTCGAGCCAGTCGAAGAAGGTGCGATCGTTGATAAGTCCGTATTTCACGACCTCGGCATAGCCCGCGAGGAGTTCGCGCTTGGGTAATGTTTCGAGGGCGCTGGTGTCGGCAAGCACGATGCGCGGCTGATAGAAGGCGCCGACGAGGTTCTTGCCCTGTGGCGTGTTGATGCCCGTCTTGCCGCCGACGGAACTGTCGACCTGCGAGAGAAGCGTCGTCGGGATCTGCGCGAAATCGACGCCGCGGCGCACGATCGAGGCCGCAAATCCGGTGAGGTCGCCGATGACGCCGCCGCCAAGGGCGATCACGAGGTCGCCGCGCTCCACTCCCGTTTCGAGCAGCCATTCGCTCAATCGCTGAAGTTCGGCGAAGCACTTCGTGCCTTCGCCGGGCGGCATCCCGATCGCGTCATGGTGGATGCCCGCTTCGTCGAGGCTCTTTTCGAGCGCGGGCAAATGGAGTGCAGCCACATTTTCATCGGTGACGATGACGACGCGGGCGCGGCGCAGCAGGGGCTTCAGATATTGGCCCGCATTGGCGATCAGCTTCGGTCCGACCTTGATCTCATAGGAGCGTTCGCCGAGCGCCACCTGCACTGTCTTGACGTCGGCGCTCATCCGGTTGCCTCCTTCGCTTTGTCTCTGAACGTTTCGATCCGGGCGATCACGTCCTCGACCACGCTGTCATGCGGACCTTCGACGCTTTCGACCGTAAGGTCGGCCTGCGCATAGACCGGATAACGTTGCGTCATCAGGTGTTCCATGACGGCGCGTGGATTGTCGGTCTTGAGCAGCGGACGGTTGGAGCGGCGGCCGACGCGCTTCATCAGCACGTCGAGATCGGCCTTCAGCCAGATGGAAATGCCACGCGCCGCGATATTGGCGCGGGTGGTCTCGTCCATGAAGGCGCCGCCGCCCGTGGCGAGGACCTGCGGCCCCCGCTCCAGCAGACGGGCGATTACGCGGCGCTCTCCGTCGCGAAAGGCTGCTTCGCCATGGCGTTCGAAAATCTCGGGGATCGTTTCGCCTGCGGCGCGTTCGATTTCGGTATCGGTATCGACGAAGGCAAGGCCAAGGCGCTGCGCGAGGCGACGGCCGACGGTCGTCTTGCCCGCGCCCATCAGGCCGACCAGAACGATCGAACGCTCGGCGACCGGCACCGGCGCGAGCCGCGCCTGCGAGGCGTCGTGGTCGGTTGTCGTGCCTGTGTCAGGCGGGGTCTCTGGTCTGGTCTCGGTCGTCATCGTCGTTCGATCTAATGTATTCATTCCAGCGGATAAAATCCCCGCACGGCCTTCGTTTTTAACGGCCTGAAAGCCATCCGCGGCGTATTGTCGCCGCCGCCGCGCCTCATGACGACGAGCCAGACCATCCGGCGCTCTCCCACAGGGAGCCGATGCTGGACCCTCATCCATAGGGCAGATATAGCATTCGAGCCGGTTTCGCGCCCAAATTTTGCCGCAAGCCGCGCATAAAAGGGAAACTTACGGTCCGTTCGGCGCTATGCTGGGGCCAGCCAGAAGGTCAAATTGATGAACAGCGCCATTCGCCTGCTCGTAGTCGTTGCCGTTATCGTAGCCGCGATCCTGGGCGGTCTTGTCTATCTCGGTCAATCCGTCGAGCCGTCGGTCCAGCCCGTCGAAAAGGTTCTGCCCGATGGCCAGTTCCCGCGTTGAGGATGAGGGCGTGACCCGGCGCCCATCCGCATTGCGCCCTTTGGCGGGGCTCGGCATGGCCGCTCTGCTGTTGGCGGTGACGCCGGCGCTTGCGGACACGCTCGGTACGCTCCCCGTTTCAGAGACGCCTGCGCCGCAGGGTGCGACGACCCAAGGCGCCGGACCCCAGGACACAGCACCCCAGGACACCGCACCCCAGAGCATCGTGCCGCCGGGCTTCGGGGCGACGAACCCTGCCTCGGCGCCTGCGAGCTTTCCCGGCGGCGCGGAACCCGACGCCGGTGTGCCGCAGGCCGTGAAGAGCATTCCCGGCAGCAATGGATCGGGTATCACCGTATCCACGCTGGGCGGTGTCGACGCTTCGGCGGCGGGCTTGCTCGACGAGAAGGATGGCGGCTTGGGCCCCGATATGTGGCGCGGCGCGACGCGGAGCGAGGTTGAGCGCTATCTCGCTGCAATGCCCGTCGTGACGGGTTCGCCGGTGATGAACGATCTGGCGCGCCGCCTTCTCCTGACCACCGCGCAGCCGCCCGAGGGCGCGCAGAGTGGCGCCTCGCTTCTCGCCATCAGGCTTGAGAGGTTGACGCTGTCGGGCCATGCCGACCTTGCTATTGAACTCGCCAAAGCCGCACAGGCCGACAAGTCGCCTGCCGTGGCGCTGGCACGCGCCCGCGCGGCGCTCGCCGCTGGCGCGCATGACGAAGCCTGCGCCGCGCTTGCCGATATTCCGACGGGCTCCGATCCCGCCCACGATGCGACGGCAGCCTTCAGCCTCAAGCTTTCTGCCTTCTGTCAGGTGCTTGCGGGCAAGAAGACCGAGGCCAATCTCACGCTCGATCTCGCGCGCGAGGAGGGACTCGACGATCCGATGTTCTATTCGCTCGTCGCGGAAGCGACGGACGGGCTGAAGCTCAAGGCCGCCGATCCCAAGCAGCTTGATATTCTCGATGTCGCGCTCTACCGGCTCGCGCATCGCGAATTGCCGAAGAATGCAGGCGAGATCGCGACGGTGCCTGTGGTGCAGACATTGGCGCGGGACGAGAGCCTGCCGCCCGAAACGCGGATCATTGCCGGCGAACGCGCCGCAATGCTGGGCCTCATCGAACCGGATGAGCTGGCGAAGCTTTACAATCTTCAACCGTTCACGCAGGTCGATTTCGACGGGTTGAAGGCCGCGACATTCCCGCCCGAGCCCGCGTTCCGCCGCGCATTGCTCTATCAGGCGATCAATGCCGAGATTCTGCCCACCGATCGCGCAGACCTCATCAGGCTCATGCTTTCGACGGGCCAGAGCGCGGGGCTCTATCTTTCCACGGTCGAGGTTTTGTTGCCCGCTCTTACGCAGTTGACGCCGTCGCCGACGCTGCGCAAGCTTGCGCCATCCGCCGTGCGGGCCTTCCTTCTGGTCGGCGACCGGGCTCATGCTGCCGCGTGGTATGCTCTGGTGGCGCCGCAGGGCCAAGGTCTCGGGCGTGAAGCTCGCGAACTCGGCGCGCTCATGCGTATCAGCGACCCTCAGGGTCCTGGTGGCAATGGAGAGCAGATCGAAGCCGATCTCCGGGCCGATCTGCGTTCGGGCGTGTCGGCCACGCGCATGTTCGCGGCTCAGGAAGCCCTCTTGTTGCAGGCTTTGGGCTATTCCGTGCCGCAAGATATTGTCGCCGCCGCTGCAACTGCGGCGCCGACCGATCTGATGAACCAGTTGCAGAATGCCGGTCGCAAGGGCGCGGTCGGCGAAGTAGTGTTGCTTTCTCTCGTGAGTATCGGGCCTGGGGGGCCGGATGGCGCAGTTCCGCAAGTGACTGCGCAAGCCGTTTCAAGTCTCAGAGCAGTCAATCTCGGTGCCGAAGCCCGGCGTCTCGCCACCGAAGCTCTAATGGGACGCAGTCATGCCGCACCCGGGTAAGTTCCATGTCCCACGACCCTGTAGCGACCGAAAAAGGCGGAAGGCATCACATCGACGCCTTTCTTGAAATGCTGAGTGCCGAGCGAGGCGCCGCGCGCAATACGCTCGATGCTTATGCGAGAGACCTGAAGGATTTCGCGACCTTCCTTGCCGCGCGAAATCGCGATGTCGCTGAAGCCCGGACCCTCGACGTACGGGACTATCTCGAAAGTCTTTCCGCCCAGGGCCTTTCGGCCTCCACGGCGGCGCGCCGTCTTTCTGCGATCCGCCAGTTCCACGGCTTTCTCTACGCCGACGGCATCAGGCCCGACGATCCTTGCGGCGCGATCGAAGGCCCGCGTCGCGCGCGGCCTTTGCCGAAAACGCTGACCGTCGAGGAAGTCGATGCGCTGCTCCGCGCTGCGCGACTTGCCGAGGATGGGCGTTCGCATGAAGAGGCGGTGCGCGCCTACAAGCGCGCGCGTCTCGTCTGCCTGATGGAAGTTCTCTATGCGACGGGCCTGCGCGTTTCCGAGCTTGTCGGCCTGCCGCTTTCGGCCGCGAAGGGCGACAGCCGTTTCCTGAGCGTCTCCGGCAAGGGCGGGCGCGAAAGGCTGGTGCCGCTTTCGGAAGCGGCGCGGCTCGCTATCGACGAATATCTGCCGTTGCGCGTCCTTCGGCTCGGCGATTCCGTCTCGCCCTGGCTCTTTCCCTCGCGTGGACGGCAGGGACACCTCACGCGGCATCGTTTCGCGCAATTGCTCAAGGATCTCGCCATTGCGGCGAAGCTCGATCCCAATCGCGTCTCGCCGCATACGCTGCGTCATGCCTTTGCGAGCCACCTTCTCGCCAACGGCGCCGATCTTCGCGCGGTGCAGCAGATGCTGGGCCATGCGGATATTTCCACGACGCAGATCTATACGCATGTGCTCGACGGGCGGCTGAAGCAACTGGTCGAGGAACATCACCCGCTGGCGAAGAAGGAAACCGGCTCCTGAGGCCCTGCGCGGAATTTCCTTCACGGGGCCGCGCTCGTCGCCTATATCGTCCGCCAATATGTCATAGAGGGTGAACGGATATGAGCGACGTGCGATTGGGCGATGCGAATGAATTGTCGAAGACGCTGGGCCTGGAGCGGATCGTCGAACTCGACGAAACCGCCGGCCGCTCGCGTCTCGAATATCGCGTCGGAATGCATATGTGCCATTCGGGCGGCATTGCACAGGGCGGGTTCGTGACCGGGTGGATCGACCAAGCCATGGCCTTCGCGGCGATTGCGGCCTATGGCAGGGACGTCACGCCCATGTCGCTCGAAATCAAGATTAGCTTCTTCAAGCCCGCGGCGCCCGGCCTCGTCGTCGCCGAGGGCTGGATCGAGCGGCGCGGTCGCTCGACGGTGTTCCTCGAAGGGCGCTTGCTCGACACATCGGGCGAAGTGCTTGCCAAGGGCACTTCGACCGCGCGTCTGATGAAGCTTGCGGGCTAGGCGCCGAGAAGCGGCCGTCCGAGGGCTTGTGCCGCACGGGCGATCTTGTCCGGATTTCGCATGATGTAGATTTCGGCGATAAGCCCGTCGCGAATATCGAAGCTCACCATCGAAGTGATCTGGCGTCCGATGCTGAGCGTGCAGCCGGGCATGCCATTGATGCGGATGAAGTCGATGGCGTAGGGCTCGGGAAATTTTCTCGAGATGCCGAAGAAGAAGCGCATGATCCGGTCTGCGCCGTAAATCGGGTTGAGCGCCGCCGGAACGCGCCCGCCGCCATCCGAATATAAGATCGCGTCTTCGCGCAGCGAGGCGAGAAGGGCCTGCGGGTCTTCCTTTGTCAGCGCTGCGGCGAAGGCGCGGGCGAGCCGCGCATGATCGGCGGGGCTCGCTTCGAAGCGCGGCCTTTCATGCGACACGCGACGGCGCGCACGGCTGACGATCTGGCGGCAGGCGGCCTGCCGCGACGTCCCAGAGGTGGAGAAGCGCATGCAGGCCGAGATAGATGGTTACGGTGCACAACAGCGGCCATGCGAGGCGCAGCCAGCGGGCGGTGGCGGCCATTGTCAACGCAGCCGTCAGAAAGGACACGCCGATGTCGCGGACGAAATGGGGGTTGAAGGGGCCGGTGTCCGGCACGCCCTCCACCGCGCCATACCAGCCGAGCGGATCGGCCAGCATGAAAAGGGCGTTTGCGAAAAGGCCGAGCCCTGCAAGCGCGATCAGGAATCGCTTCAATCCGGCCCGGCTGGACTGGCCCGTGCGGGCGGCAAATTGATTGGTCGACATTGGGTTTCCCTAGGTCTCCCGGCGGTCTTTGCCTGACCCAGCGTCAGTTGGGGTTCCGCCTTGCCCAGAGGACGTATGGCGCCTCTGATCTGTGACAGGGAGAGCGGCGGCGTTTACCAAAGGGGCGGGTGGAGAAGCCGAAGCGGGCTCTTGCGGTTGACAATGGGCCTCTCTCAAGCCAGTGTGCCGCGCAAATCCTGACAAAAGGATCGTTGTCTAAGGGGTGCCGCCCGGGCGTTTCCAGGGCGGAAAAGCGGGACTTCCGGAGCGCGATGCACACATATCTCGACTTCGAGAAGCCGATTGCGGAACTGGAGGGCAAGGTCCAGGAGCTTCGGCTTTTGGCCCATGAAGACCCTTCGGTGAGCATCACCGACGAGGTAGCCAAGCTCGAGCAGAAGGCCGCCCAGCTTCTCCAGGACACGTACTCCTCCCTGACGCCGTGGCAGAAGCTGCAGGTCGCGCGCCATCCGCGCCGTCCGCACTTCGTCGATTATGTCGAGCGTCTGGTCGAGGATTTCACGCCTCTGGCCGGAGACCGCCTTTTCGGCGAAGACGCGGCCATCATGGGTGGTCTCGGCCGGTTCCGTGGCCGTTCCGTGGTCGTGATCGGCCACGAGAAGGGGTCGGACACACAGAGCCGCATGAAGCACAATTTCGGCCTCGCGCGGCCCGAGGGTTACCGCAAGGCGATTCGCCTGATGGACCTCGCCGAGCGTTTTGGCATTCCCGTGGTCACGCTGGTCGATACGCAGGGCGCCTATCCGGGCTCCGATAGCGAGGAACGCGGCGTTGCCGAGGCGATCGCGCGGTCGACCGACCGTTGCCTGTCGCTCAAGGTGCCGCTTGTCTCCGTCATCATCGGCGAGGGCGGCTCGGGCGGCGCGGTGGCGCTGGCTTGCGGCAACCGTATCCTCATGCTCGAGCATTCGGTCTACAGCGTCATCTCGCCGGAAGGCGCGGCGTCGATCCTCTGGCGCGATTCGGCCAAGGCCAAGGATGCTGCCACCGCGATGAAGATCACCGCGCAGAACCTGCATCAGCTTGGCGTGATCGACCGCGTACTCCCCGAACCCATCGGCGGCGCACATCGCGAACGCCACCAGATGATCAAGGAAGCCGGCGACGGTATCGAGGAAGAGCTGCGTGGCCTGGAGAAGCTCGACGGCGCCACGCTGAAGCGTCTGCGCCGCGAGAAGTTCCTCGCCATGGGCCGCGTCGGCGTCGTTTGAACCCGAACGAGACCGGGCCTTAGAGACCCATCTCGCGGAACGCGTCACGGACGTCATCCGCGAAAAGCGCCGGTTCCTCCATGGCGGCGAAATGGCCGCCCTTTTTCATGATCCGCCAGCGGACGATATTGTAGCTGCGCTCGGCCCATGAGCGTGGCGTGAGCGGTAGCGTGTCGATCGGATATTCCGAATAGGCGGTGGGAACCGTCACCTTTTCGCCCGCCTTGAGCGAGGCCGAACCTTCGGCCGGACCCGCCTTGTAGAGCGTATTCGCCGAGTTGATCGTGCCCGTGAACCAGTAGATCGAGAGCTGGGTCAGGATCGTGTCGAAGGGAAAGCGAGCGATCATGCCTTCCGTCGTGTCGGTCTTGTCGGTGTCGCCGAGGCGGTAATATTTGTCGGCGAGCCAGCCCGCGAGGCCTGCGGGGCTGTCCATCAGCGCGAAGGCGAGCGCCATCGGCTTGGTGGACTGGATCGAGCGATAGCCTTCCTCCTGCCGCCACCAGTTCTGCATTTCCTTTATCCAGCGGCCCTCTTCCTCGCTCACCGGCGGTTGCGAGGCATGTTTGAGGTGAGGGCGCAGAGGCAGCATGGTGAGGTGAATGCCGAGCAGGCTTTCGCCATGCTGCAGCGCGAGGCGCGACGTAACGAAGCTGCCCCAGTCGCCCGCTTGTGCCGCATATTTGTCATAGCCCAGCACCTCGGTCATCAGCCGGTGCCAGAGATCGGCGATGGCGGCAGGGCCAATTGGAATGCGCGGCTTCGAGGAAAATCCGTAACCGATGAGCGACGGCACGATGATGTCGAAGGCCGGGCCCTGGCGGCCGTATTTCTCGGGATGCGCCAGCGGATCGACGACATCGAGAAACTCCCGATAGGTCGAGGGCCAGCCATGGGTGAGGATAAGCGGCACGGGATTTTCGCCCGAGCCGCATTCATAGATGAAGTGAATTTCGTGATCCTCTCCATCCGCGTCGGTCAGCGTCGCGCGATATTGCGGAAAGCGATTGAGCGCTTCTTCCTGCTTCCGCCAGTCGAAATCGTCACGCCACACCCCGACGAGCTGCTCCATGTAAGGAAGGCTCGTGCCATAGGCCCAATGCTCGTTGCCCAAGGGCTCGTTGGGAAAGCGGGTGCGCTGGAGGCGTCGCCTCAGGTCCTGAAGCTCCTCCTCCGGCACGTGAATCTTGAACGGATCAGCGGGGACGATGCGATGTGTCATGAGCCCGCCTTCACCTGGTTGACGAAAACGCGAACTTCATCGGCGAAGACGGACTTCGTTTCCATGGCCGCGAAATGGCCGCCATGCTCGAAGCTCGCCCAGCGGGCAACATTGAAGCTCTTCTCGACCATGCTGCGCGGCGGAAAGGGCATGAACTCCTTCGGGAAATTGGCGATGCCCGTCGGCACCTCAACTTTCTCGCCTGCGGGAATGTTCGTGCCGCCCTCTTCGAACATGCCGCGATAGAACCATGTCGCGGTATTGAAGGTGCGGGTGACGAGATAGATCATCACATTGGTGAGAAGCTGGTCCTTGGTGAAGGCGTTCTCGATGAACTCCCTGCCGTCCGGTCCGCGGCGGTCCGACCAGGTGTTGAACTTCTCGATGATCCAGGCGGCGGCGCCCACGGGGCTGTCCATCATGCCGTAGGAAAGCGTCTGCGGCTTCGTCATCTGCAGGCGCAGATAGGCGCCTTCGAGTTCGAAGTTGAGTGCGGCGCCCGCGGCCCACTGGTTCTCTTCCGGCGTTTCGGGGGCGAAGGCGCCGCGAATGCCGAACATGTTGAGATGGATCGCCTTGCAGCCGCCGCCCTTCGCCTGCGAATGGTTGAGGCCGATATAGCCGGTCACGACCGCGCCCCAGTCGCCACCTTGCGCGATGTAGTCATTGTAGCCCAGCACCTCGCGCATGAGCTTGTCCCAGAGAGCGGCGGTGCCCTTCGGGCCGATGGGCTTTTTCGGCTTGCCGGAGAAGGCGTAGCCGGGAAGGGAAGGCACGACGAGGTTCACGCCGTCTTCCGCCTTGCCACCAAATTTCTCCGGGTGCGCGAGCGGTTCGATCACGTCCCAGAATTCGAAGACCGAGCCCGGCCAGCCATGCGTCAGCAGCACCGTCTCGGGATTGGCGCCGGAACCTTTCACGTGAATGAAGTGTATTTCCTGGCCGTCCACCGTCGCCTTGAATTGCGGAAAGCGGTTGAGTGCCGCTTCTGCCTTCCGCCAGTCGAAGGCGCTCGTCCAGTAGGCGCAAAGCTCCTTCATGTATTCCATGTCGGTGCCGTAGGCCCAGCGGTCAGCACCCGGCGCGATCTCGGGCATCTCATGCCATTCATAGGCGCGGACCTTGGCCAGAATGGCGTCGATCGCAGATTGCGGGATGTCGATCTTGAAAGGGACGGGCGCGCCCATGTTCGAGTTTCCTCCATGCCAGTGTTTTTGTTGTGGGCATTATGGCAGTCGCGAGCAGCGCCGCAATGACGCTTGCGATTGCCCGAGCCACCTCGCGTCTTTAAGGTGGCTCAAAACGACAATCAAAGAGGGGAGACGCATGGCTCAGGAGATTGCGGAGGGGCGTGTGCCGGATGGCGCGCCGGGAGCGATAGAGAGGGCTAACCTGTTCCAGCGCCACTACGCGCTGATCATCCTGACGCTCGCTTATACATCGAGCCATGTGGATCGCGGCATCGTCAATATTGTGATGCAGCCGATCAAGAACGAATTTCACGTCAACGATACGTTGCTCGGACTGATGTCGGGCCTCGCCTTCGCGCTCTTCTACGCGACGCTCGGCGTTCCCATCGCCATGTGGGCAGATCGTGGCAACAGGCGCAACATCATCGCGCTTGCGGTCACGGTCTGGAGCGGTATGACGGCGGCCTGCGGCCTTGCCAGCAATTTCACCCATCTGCTGATGGCGCGTATCGGCGTCGGCGTCGGCGAGGCGGGATCGAGCCCGCCGTCACATTCCATGATTGCCGATCTCTACCCGAAGGAAAGCCGCTCCACAACCATGGCCATTTATTCGGTCGGCGTCTATGCGGGCGCGATGATCGGTCTCGTTTTCGGCGGTTATGTCGTCCAGCATTACGGCTGGCGGATGACATTCTACGTCATGGGCCTGCCGGGCCTCGCCATTGCGTTTCTGGTGCGGTTCACCGTGAAGGAGCCGGCGCGCGGCCACGCAGACGGCATTGCGCATGACGCGCAGCTCAAGTCGAACCTTCTTCATGTCATCGTCCATCTCTGGCAGACAAAGTCGGCGCGCCACATCACTATCGGCCTGACGCTCGTTTCCTTCGTCGGCTATGGCGGGCTGATTTTCGGGCCGTCTTTTTTTCAGCGCAGCCTCGGCCTCTCGCCGCAGCAGGTTGGCCTCTTCTTCGGCCTCATCGCGGGCTTTGTCGGTGGGCTTGGCGCGCTGATCGGCGGCTATCTCGCGGATCGCCTTTCGAAGCGCGACATGCGGTGGAACGCATGGGTTATTGCTGTGGCGAAGATCATCGGCATGCCGCTTTTCATCGTCTTCTACTTCTCGTCCGATCTGAGGCTGATGATCCCTGTCTATATCGCCTCCTCGATCCTGGGCGCCTTCTATCTGGGGCCGAGCTTCGCAATGATCCAGAGCCTGACGCCGCTCCATATGCGGGCGCTCGCCTCTGCCGTCATGCTCTTCGTCCTGAACTTCATCGCGCTGGGCTTCGGGCCGCTGACGGTGGGCCTCATCAGCGATCTGCTGGCACCTCATTTCGGTCAGGAAAGCCTGCGCTGGGCGTTGTTCGGAACGTCCTTCATCGGCGTCTGGGCGGCCGTTCACTACTACTGGGCGGGCAAGACCTATCAGGCGGATATCGAGAAGCTCACCGCGAACTGACCCCGGGCGCGCCGCCCGTCAGCATCGCCTCAACGGCCGCCCCGAAAGGGCGGCCGTTTTGCGTTTCGAAAGGTTTGTACTGCGGCGCACCGCCACCTCTCGCGAGAAATGTAAATTTTCCAGATTCCGCATGTGCGGCGGGGTGGTTGTTGCTACTGATTCTTGCATACAAGAAATCAAGAAACGAAGGAGGGGCATCGAGAACGGCGAAACTCTGGTGGGGTCGTGGGGCAAATGGGCAGGCTAAGGAATCTATATTTCGCGGTATATCGCGCGGGTTTCCGGTCGCTGTTGGACGAACGGCAAATAATCACCGCATCCATCGATGCGACCAGATACAGAGTCAAAGACATTCTGCGTCAGGAAAGTGAGGGCGCCCGAGAACAAATTTTGGAGGCCCTGGGCGACTGTATTCGCGAGTTCCCCATAAACGGCGATGGCGGCAGGAAGTCGTGCCTCATCACAGGCCGGGCGCGAACTGGCAAGACCATCATTTCGACGGCGCTGGCGCGCAGCCACGGTTTCGCCCTTATCTCGCTCGATCAGCTTCGCGACATCTACCTTCAGGTCGAAGACGCTTCCTTGCGTGATGAGATGCGGCAGCTCATCCTTGATGAGCTCTTCAGTCGCTTTCCTGAAGGGGTCATCGTGGAGGGCGACGATCTGATTTACGTCAACCGAGACCTCGGCAACGACTCGAGCAATCTATCGCTGGATTTCTGCGGCAGTTTGGCCAGCCGGCACAAAATCAAATGCTTCGTCGTAGGCAACGCGGATGCGGGTGTGGATGCGAAGGTAACGGCGCTGCGAAATTATCAGCAGACCGGCAAATGCTGGACCGTCAAGAGCCCTCGCTGGAAGGACCTTCCCGCGAGGGCGGTCGAATTGATCGAGGACAGCCAAAGGCTTCGCGCCATGGCGCCCGCCCATGACATCACCTACATCGAAATGAACGTCATCGACTTCGATTTGTCGGTGAAAAATGCCGCCGAGAAAATAGCGCCAACGCCAGCCTAGCGAAGAGGTCGGGGACCCCTGATGGGTCCCCGGATCTCACTCAGGCCAGCGTTCCATGGCAGTGCTTGAACTTCTTGCCGGAACCACAGGGGCAGGGAGCGTTGCGCGCGGTCTTACCCCATGTCGCGGGGTTCTTCGGATCGACGGCGACGCCCGGGTCGTTGCGCACCGGGCGGCTGAGCGTCGCGACATCGCCGCCCGTGAACTCGTCCTCTCCCGTCAGCGGATCCGCGTGATGCGCTTCCATGCGCGGCAACGGCATTTCCTCGACCGGGGGGGCTTCGGACACGAACTGCGCGTTCATGAGCTGGCGCGTGACGTCCTCACGGAGGCGCGTCAGCAGGTTCTCGAAGAGTTCGAAGGCTTCGGATTTATATTCATTGAGCGGGTCGCGCTGGGCGTATCCGCGCAGGCCCACGGCCTGACGCAGATAATCGAGCATCATCAGATGCTCGCGCCAGTGATGGTCGAGTGTCTGGAGAAGGATCGCCTTCTCGACCTGACGCATGAGTTCGGGCCCGGACTGGGCAACCTTCGCCGCCATGGCGCGGTCGGCCTCGGACTTCAGGCGTTCGCGGATTTCCTCATCGGCAATCCCTTCCTCGGCCGCCCATTCCTCGATCGGAAGATCGAGGCCGAGGATCGTCGCGGCCTCTTCCTTGAGGCCCTTGGCATCCCACTGTTCGGCATAGACCTTTTCGGGGATGTGCCGCGAGACGAGCGCGTCGATCACCTGATGGCGCATCTCGTCCACGGTCTCGCGAACGTCGTCGGCTTCCATCAGTTCCACGCGCTGGTCGAAGATCACGCGGCGCTGGTCGTTCATCACGTCGTCGTATTTCAGCAGGTTCTTGCGGATGTCGAAGTTGCGCGCCTCGACCTTCTCCTGCGCCTTTTCAAGCGCCCTGTTGATCCACGGATGGATGATGGCTTCGCCTTCCTTGAGGCCGAGCTTCTGCAGCACGCCGTCCATGCGGTCGGTGCCGAAGATGCGCATCAGGTCGTCATCGAGCGAAAGGAAGAACTTCGAACGCCCCGGATCGCCCTGACGTCCCGAACGGCCGCGCAACTGGTTGTCGATGCGGCGGCTTTCGTGGCGCTCCGTGCCGATGATGTAGAGGCCGCCTGCAGCAAGCGCGGCTTCCTTCTTCGTCGCGATATCGGCCCTGATCTCGTCGACCTTGCGCTTGCGCTCGGCTTCGTCCTCGATGCCCGCCGTCTCATCGGCGATACGCATATCGAGATTGCCGCCGAGCTGAATGTCCGTGCCGCGGCCGGCCATGTTGGTGGCGATGGTGATGGCGCCGGGAACGCCGGCCTGCGCGATGATATGCGCTTCCTGCTCGTGGTAGCGTGCGTTGAGCACGTTGTGCTTGATCTTCTTCTTCTTGAGAACCTCGGAGAGCGTTTCCGATTTCTCGATCGAGACGGTGCCGACGAGCACGGGCTGGCCGCGCTTCACGCAGTCTTCGACCTCAAGGACGATGGCGTCGTATTTCTCGCGCGCAGACCTGTAGACCTCATCATCCTCATCGATGCGTGCGATGGGCCGGTTGGTCGGCACTTCGATCACTTCGAGGTTGTAAATGTCGAGGAACTCGTCGGCTTCCGTCAGCGCAGTGCCCGTCATGCCGGCGAGCTTGTCGTACATGCGGAAATAGTTCTGGAAGGTGATCGAAGCGAGCGTCTGATTCTCAGGCTGAATCTGGACATGCTCTTTCGCTTCGAGTGCCTGATGGAGCCCGTCCGAATAGCGGCGGCCTTCCATCATGCGGCCGGTGAATTCGTCGATGATGACGACCTTGTCGCCCTTGACGATGTAGTCCTTGTCCTTCTGGAACAGCTTGTGCGCCTTCAGCGCGTTCTGCACATGATGGACGATGGTAATGTTCTCGATGTCGTAGAGCGAACCGGAGGAGAGGATGCCGCGCTCGCGCAGGATGTTCTCGATCTTCTCGTTGCCCTCTTCGGTGAGGGTCACGGTGCGCTGCTTCTCGTCGAGTTCGTAATCATCGGCCTCGATCAGCGGGATCACATCGTCGACGCCGATATAAAGCTCGGACTTGTCATCGAGCGGGCCCGAAATGATGAGCGGTGTGCGCGCTTCGTCCACCAGGATCGAGTCGACTTCGTCGACGATCGCGAAGTGATGCTTGCGCTGCACCATCGCGCCGACCTGATACTTCATGTTGTCGCGCAGATAGTCGAAGCCCAGCTCGTTATTCGTCGCATAGGTGATGTCGGCGGCATAGGCCTCGCGGCGCTCGTTGTCGTCGAGCCCGTGCAGGATCACGCCCGTCGTCATGCCGAGGAAGCCATAGACCTGGGCCATCCATTCGGCGTCGCGCTTGGCGAGATAGTCGTTCACGGTGACGACGTGGACGCCCTTGGCCGGAAGCGCATTCAGATAGGTGGCGAGGGTGGCTACCAGCGTTTTGCCTTCGCCGGTCTTCATTTCGGCGATCATGCCGTCATGGAGAACCATGCCGCCGATGAGCTGCGTGTCGTAATGACGTTGGCCGAGGGTGCGCTTTGCCGCTTCGCGGACGACCGCGAAGGCTTCGGGCAGGAGATCGTTGAGGGGGGTGCCTTCGGCGAGGCGGGCGCGGAATTCCACGGTCTTGCCGCGGAGCGCTTCGTCGCTCAATGCCGAAATCGCCGGCTCGAAGGCGTTGATCGCTTCTACCCGTGCCTTGTACGTCTTCAGCTTCCGGTCGTTGGCGCTGCCGAAGAGACGCTTGGCGAGGACGCCCAAGCTAACCATCAGTCCAAATCCCTTGCGAGTCCGCGCGGACGCCCGAGGACCCCGCGGCGGACCTGTTCCTGTCGCCCGTTCGGGCCTGTCTTCCGGGACGCCCCGACCCCTTCCGCATGTCGGGGGCGGGCGACATGCCGCTCTGCGGGCTGGTTTACGAGGTGAAACCGCAGTCGAAAAGACCTGTGGAGATGTAAGGTGGAGGCCGTACCTTGTCAATGTAAGGCGGGGTAATGTTGACCGCGCCGGGCGGCCGGAAGGCCAGCTTTCCGGCGGTTCAAGTATATGAATCTCTTAATGCAAGTCGTTCTTGTGCGCCGCCCCCGGCGTCGTCATCATGGCGCCGCTCAAGCCGACCCGTCCGAACCGGTTCGGCGTCCAATCCATGCAAGGGGCCATCGGGGTCCCGTCACAGGAATGCCATCATGCGTCTAGCCTCAAGTCTCGCCCCCGCCTGCCTGCTTGCCTTGGGGATCGCAGGGGGGCTTATGGCCTCCGCGCCGGTGGCCTTTGCCGCCGATGCCGCGCCTGCCGCCGCCGAGGCCGGGGCCGACGAGGTCGTCGCCAGGGTGAACGGCACGGACATCAAGCTTTCCGACGTCGCCCTTGCCGATGAAGAGATGGGCCAGGCGCTGGCTCAGCTGCCTGAGGAAGTGCGCTTCCAGTATCTTCTGGGCATGCTGATCGATCGGCGCATCGTCGCAAGCGAAGCCAAGGCGAAGCATGTCGAGGACGATCCGCTGGTGAAGCGCCGCGAGGCCTATTACGACGAGAAAGCGCTGCGCGACGTCTACTGGGTCCAGCTGATGCGCGACAAGGTCAGCGAGAAGGCCGTGAAAGCCTATTACGACGAGCACATCGCCAAGGCCGAACCGGAAACCGAGGTCCATGCCCGCCACATTCTGGTCGGCTCGAAGGACGAGGCGCTCAAGGTCATCGCGGAGATCAAGGGCGGCAAGAAGTTCGAGGATGTCGCCAAGGCTATGTCGAAGGATTCGAGCTCCCAGGAAGGCGGCGACCTCGGCTGGTTCAAGAAGGGCGACATGGTGCCGGAATTCTCCGCTGCGGTGTTCAAGATGAAGCCGGGCCAGATTTCCGACCCCGTGGAGACGAAGTTCGGCTGGCATGTCATCCAGCTCGTCGAGACGCGCAAGGCGAAGAAGCCGACTTTCGCGGAAGCGCATGATGATGTGATGCGCACGCTCGCCCGCGAGCAGGGCACCAAGGCGATGGAAGAGATGCGGAAAAAGGCGAAGGTCGAAATCGTCGGCGCCGACAAGCCGCAGATCGCGCCCGCGCCCGACAGCGCGAAATAACCGACAGGCTGGAGACGAGCGATGGCGAAGGCCCCGAAGAAGACCCTGAAAGCGAAACCAGCCGCGAAGGCGAAGGTGGTAAGGAAGCCGGCGAAAAAGGCCGTGGCCAAAGCCGCGCCCAAGGCGAAGGCCACAAAGGCGCCGGCCCGTAAGCCTGCCGCGAAGAAGGTTGCCGTGAAGAAGGTTGCCGTGAAGAAGGCAGCGCCGAAGAAGGCCGTCGCCAAGAAGACGGCGCACAAGGTCTCGCCGCTCGCGCCGAAGTCCTATGCGAAGCTTCCGCCGCTCGCGGGCGTTTCTCTCGGCACGGCGGCGGCGGGGATCAAATACAAGGGCCGCGACGATGTGCTCGTCATCAGCCTGCCGGAAGGCACGGCGGCTGCGGGCGTTTTCACGACGTCGAAGACGGCCTCCGCGCCCGTTGAGTGGTGTCGCGCCGGCATCGCCAAAGGGGGCAAGGGCCGCGTCGTCGTCGTCAATTCGGGCAATTCCAACGCCTTCACCGGCAAGGCAGGCGTCGCGACCGTCGAGGCGACGGTGATGGAAGCGGCCGCCGCCGTCGGTTGCGATGAGGACGAGGTCTATGTCGCCTCGACTGGCGTCATCGGCCAGGCGCTCAATCCCTCGCCGCTTCTCTCCGGCATTCACATGGCGCTCAATGCCGCAGGTCCCGACCAGTGGGACAAGGCCGCCCGCGCCATCATGACGACCGACACCTACCCCAAGCTCTCGACGCGCAAGGCGCGGATCGGCGATGCGACGGTAACGATCAATGGCATCGGCAAGGGTTCGGGCATGATCGCGCCCGATCTCGCCACCATGCTTGTCTTCATCGTGACCGATGCGGCGATCGCGCCGGCTGCATTGCAAAGCCTTCTCGCCGAGGGCTCGGATCGCAGCTTCAACGCCATCACGGTGGATAGCGACACGTCGACCAGCGACACGGTGCTTCTCTTCGCGACGGGCACGGCCAAGGGCGCGCGTCCTGTCAAGCGCGCCGGCGATCCGGCGCTGGCCGAGTTCCGCAAGGCGCTCGACGAATTGCTGCTCGATCTCGCGCATCAGGTGGTGAAGGACGGCGAGGGCGCCTCGAAGTTCATCCGCATCGACGTGAGCGGTGCGGAGAACGAAAAGGCCGCACGGCGCATCGGGCTTGCCATCGCCAACTCGCCGCTGGTGAAAACGGCGATCGCGGGCGAGGACGCCAACTGGGGTCGCGTCGTCATGGCAGTCGGTAAATCAGGCGAGGCGGCCGATCGCGACAGGCTTTCGATCCGCATGGGCGGCGTCGATGTGGCCAAGAATGGCGTCGCCGTGCCCGGCTATGACGAAACGCCGGTCGCTCGCCACATGAAGGGCCAGGACATCGACATCGAGGTCGATGTCGGTGTGGGCAAAGGCCGAGCGACGGTTTGGACCTGCGATCTCACCTATGAGTACATCCGGATTAATGCGGATTATCGCAGCTGACGTAACCTCGCTTTAACCACGCCCCCACTTGGGCGCATACATCTGTAAGAAAATGGTGGCACGATGACTGATGGTCGCGCACAGAGGATCGTGCTGGTCGTGGCTTGCGCGCTCGTCGATGCGGATGGGCGTGTGCTGATGGCCCAGAGGCCCGAGGGCAAATCGCTCGCGGGGCTCTGGGAATTTCCCGGTGGCAAGATGGAGCCGGGGGAGACGCCGGAAGACGCGCTCATTCGCGAATTGCGCGAGGAGCTCGGCATTGAGGTCGCGAAGGCGTGTCTGGCGCCGCTTGCCTTCGCGAGCCATACGTATGCGGACTTTCATCTGCTCATGCCGCTCTATGTGTGTAGGCGGTGGCAGGGAACGGTCCAGCCGGTCGAAGGTCAGGCGCTCGAATGGGTGAAGCCCGCGAGGATGCGGGACTATCCGATGCCGCCCGCGGATGAGCCGCTGGTAGCTGCGCTTCGCGATCTGCTCTGAGGGTCATCGTTCCTCCCGGCGGCCGCGACAGAACGGGAGAGTGCGATGCTTGCGACCACGGCCCAGTTTGAATTCCGGCGCTTTCAGCGTGACGAGCGCGGCGCGACCGCTATCGAATATTCATTGATCCTGGCCATCATCGCGACGGGGGTCATCGGAATCCTGTCCGTGCTCGGCGGAGACCTTGCCGCTCTCTTCCAGCCACTCGTCGTCTATTTCCAATAGTCAGTCGCGTTGGGGCTTTGCGTTGCTGCGCAGGGCTTCGGCGAGGCGCATTTTCGCGCTGCCGGGCTTCAGGGGCTTTTGCTGGCTTTCATGCGGCGACCAGCCGGTCATGAATATGATCTCGAAGGTCGCCTGCACCCGCCCGTCGGGCAGCCCGAATTTCTGCTGATAGATTTCAGCGGCGCGGATCAGCGTGCCTCGACGAAGCGGTGTCCGCCGCCGCTCGATCAGCGCATTGGTTTCGCCCATGCCGCGCAGTTCCGCCATCAGCTTCAGCGCGTTTGCATAGCGCACCCTGATGCGGTCGGCATCGACCACCGGCAGCGCGAAGCCCGCCCGCTGAAGCAGCGAGCCCATGTCGCGCAACTCGACGAAGGGCGAGACGCGCGGCGACAGCCCGCCTTCGAGTTCGATCTCGGCCTCGGTCAGCGACTGGCGCAGTTCGGTCAGTGTATCGCCGCCGAAGATCGCGCCGAGGAAAAGCCCGTCGGGAACGAGGGCGCGGCGTATCTGGATGAGCGCGCCCGGAAGATCGTTCGTCCAGTGAAGCGAAAGCGCGCTGGCGATGAGGTCGAAGCTGCCGTCGTGAAAGGGCAGATGCTCCTCGTCGGCGGCAAGGCGCAGGCCTTTACCCCGTGCGACCATGGCGGGTGAAAGATCAGTCGCGACCACTGTTCCAATCTTGCCAGTCGGGAGTTCGGCATGAGTCAGTGCACCAACATGACTGCCGAGATCGAGGGCGAGGGGGAAGTTCCTGTTCACCGCCATGAGCCGGTCGGCAAATTCCTCGACGACGCGGCGCAGGAGGAAGTCGTGCGCCTCGAATCCGGCGGCTGCTCTCGCGCGGCGTTGCGCGTGCAGCTTGCGGTCGAAAATGAGCATGGTGGAGGCCTTTTGCATGGCGCGCATCATGGTGATCGCGGGCACGGGCTGCAAGCGCGGGCTTTGCCCGGGAGCGTCGGGGCGCTAGGTTTCGCTCATGGACGGGGGCATCGACGAAACATTGGGCTTCGCGGAGCGAGGCGTAGGCTGGGCGCGGGCTGCGCGCGGGCTTGCGGGCCGGCTTGCCGACATGGCCCTGCCGCCGCTTTGCCTTTCCTGTGGGCAGGGCGTGGAGGCGCATGGCGCCCTCTGCGGCGCCTGCTGGGCCGCGGTCGGCTTCATTGACGCGCCTTTCTGCCCTGTGAGCGGTGTTCCGTTTCCCTACGATCCGGGCCCCGGCATCGTCAGCGCCGCGGCCCTTGCCTCGCCGCCGCCCTACGCGAAGGCCCGCGCGGTGATGCGCTATTCTGACGAGAGTGCGAAGCTCGTCCATCGCTTCAAATATGCCGACCGCATGGAAGCGGCGCCTGCTTTCGCCCGCTGGATGACGCGCGCGGGGGCAGAACTCCTCGATGGCGCGGATTTCATCGCGCCCGTGCCGCTCCACAGGCGGCGGCTCTTCTCGCGGCGCTTCAACCAGTCGGCGGAGCTGGCACGGCGGATTTCCGGGCTGTCTGGCGTGTCCTTTATGCCGGACCTCCTTGAGCGCATGCGGGCGACGCGACCGCAGGTAGGGCTTTCGGGCTCGGCGCGGCGGCGCAATGTGGCGGGCGCCTTCCGGCTCAGGGGGCGTGCGAAAGAATTGGTGAAGGGCCGGATTGTCGTGATCGTGGACGATGTGATCACGACCGGCGCCACTGTCGAAGCCTGCGCCCGCGCGCTTAATGCCGCGGGGACGGCGGAGGTTCGGGTGCTCTGCCTTGCCCGGGTTGTTCCCGGCGATGGGGCAACTATATGATATATAAACCTGTTTTCTAAGGAGTGCCGCCCATGGCGGAAGTGACCATCTACACCACGATGACCTGTCCTTATTGCATGCGGGCCAAGGCCTTGCTTGGCAAGAAGGGTGTGAAGTTCCACGAGATCGACGTGAGCGGGAATGCCGCCAGGCGCGATGAAATGACGGCGCGCGCGGGTGGGCGCTATACCGTGCCGCAAATCTTCATCGGGGAAACCCATGTCGGCGGTTGTGACGATCTCTATGCGCTCGAAGGCGCAGGCAAGCTCGATCCGCTGCTCGCGGCCTGAAGAAAGCCATGACCGGTTCCCGCAATTCATCCTTCATCGCCGCCTGCGTGCAATTGCGCGCGGGGCGCGATGTCGCGGCGAATACGGAAGCCGCTGTGTCGCTCGTCGCCCGTGCGGCGGATGAGGGCGCGGCCTTCGTGCTGACGCCGGAAAACACCTCGATCATGGAGGCTGAGCGCGGTCTTCTCTTTGAGAAGACACGGGCCGAAGGCGACGATGCGGCGCTCGCCGCGCTTCGCGCCGTCGCCCGAGAAAAGAAAATCTGGCTCTCGATCGGTTCGCTGCCGATCAAGGTGGCGGAGGCGAAACTCGCCAACCGCTCATTCCTTGTTGCGCCGGATGGCTCCATCGCCGCGCGCTACGACAAGATCCATATGTTCGATGTCGATCTGGCGGGCGGCGAGTCCTATCGCGAGTCGCGTAATTTCGATGCGGGCACAGAGGCCGTGATCGCTGATCTGCCTTGGGGCCGGGTCGGGCTCACCATCTGTTACGATTTGCGCTTTCCCTATCTCTATCGCGCGCTTGCCCATGCGGGCGCACGCTTCCTCACCGTGCCTGCCGCCTTCACGCGGCAGACCGGCGAGGCGCATTGGCATGTTCTGCTGCGCGCTCGCGCCATCGAGACGGGCTCCTTCGTTTTTGCGGCCGCGCAAGGCGGGCGACATGAAAACGGCCGCGAGACCTTCGGCCATAGCCTCATCGCCGCACCGTGGGGCGAAGTGATTGCGGAGGCTGGCACCGAGCCCGGCATCGTCGTGGCCGAGATTGATCCGGCGAGGGTGGACGAGGCGCGGACGCGTGTACCGAGCCTTCTCCATGACAAGAGTTTCGATTTGCCGAAGACAAGCGCGGTGAAGGAGGCGTCATGATCCGCTACGCGCTTCTTTGCGAAAGGGAACACGAGTTTGACGGCTGGTTCCGCTCATCCTCCGTTTTCGACGAGCAGGTGAAGGCGGGCGAGGTGACGTGCCCTGTCTGCGGCAGCGTCAAGGTGCGTAAAGGCCTGATGGCGCCCAATGTAGCGGGCACGAAGAAGCGCGACGCAATAGACGCAACACAGGTTGCGCAGAAAATCGTCATGGCGATGACTGCGATCCGCAAACATGTAGAAGAGAATTGCGACTATGTGGGCGACAAGTTCGCCGAAACCGCGCGGCGTATCCATTATGGCGAAGAGGAGCAGCGCGGCATCTATGGCGAGACGACGCCGGACGAAGCCCGCGAGCTGATCGAGGAAGGCGTCGAGGTCGCGCCGCTTCCGGTCGTGCCGCCCAGACGGGCCAACTGAGGCGGGCGAACTGAGACGGGCGAACTGGGCCGCCTCAGGCGACGCCGAAGACCTTCTTCAAATAGGGATTGAGGAATTTCGACTGGGGGTCGAGGCTCGCCCGGACGTCGAGGAAATCCTTCCACTTCGGATAGAGCGTCGAGAAATCCGCCGCCGTCAGCGTGTTGAGCTTGCCCCAATGTGGGCGGCCGCCATGCTTGCGGTGGATTGGCTCGATGGCTGCGAAATAGGGATGGTAGTCCCACTCGTGGAACTGGTGGACGGCAATAGAGCAGCTTTTGCGTTCATAAAAGGGGCTCAACCAGATCTCGTCCGGCGCGGTGGTGCGGAACTCGATCGGGAAATAGACCTTGATGTTGTTCTTCTCGATCGTGTCGATGATCTCGCGCAACGCCGCCGGGCCCGCCTCGCGCGGCAGATGATATTCCATTTCGTTGAAACGCACGCCGCGCTCGGTCGCCAGCGTCTTGTGCGAGTAGTCGACGCGCTCTTCCGCAGCGCGGCCTGCAAGGGCCTTCTGGATCGCCCAGCGGCGCAGCGAGGGCGCCCAGCCGAGCCAGTCTTCCAACATCTTCAATTCGCGCAGGCCGTTATCGTCCTCGTTGACGGGCGTGGGCGTCTCCGGCTCGTCCGTTTCATTGTTCACGATGCCGAGCGCCATGCCGGAGTAGGGGATGTAATAGAATTCGAAGTTGCGGTTCTTCGCTTCGAGGTCCGGCACCTGCTCCAGCATTTCGTCGACGGGCGCGATCCATGTGCGGCGTTTCAGCTTGTAGAGCGGCTGAGCCTGGATGCGAATCTCGGTGATGATGCCGAGGGCACCTAGGGAAACGCGAGCGGCGTTGAAAATCTCGGGTCGTGTTTGGGCGTCGCAGTCGATCGTTTCGCCGGAGGCTGTGACGAGGCGCAGGCCCGTCACGAAGCTCGACAGTGAGCCGATCCCGACGCCGGTTCCATGCGTGCCGGTCGAGATGGCGCCAGCGAGCGACTGCTTGTTGATGTCGGGCAGGTTGGCGAGGGCGAGGCCACGCCGGGCAAGTTCGTCCGCCATGGCGGCAAGCCGCATGCCCGCGCGCACAGTCGCCTGATGCGTCGCAGGATCGTGATCGACGACGCCGGAAATGCGGTCGAGCGTCAGCAGTGTGCCTTGGGTGGGGACCAGGCCGGAAAAGGAGTGGCCGGCGCCGACGGCGCGGATGGGCGCTGCCGTCCTTTTCAGGAGTTCGGCAAGTTCGGCCTCGCTTGCAGGCGCAGCACGGACCGATGGCTCGCAAGACTGCCCGCCCGACCAGTTTCGCCAGGGAAGGGCTTTCCGCGCGGGAGGCACAACATCCGCGAAGGCGCTTTCGACTAGGGCGGGAATCGTGCCGGTCGCGGCCAGGGCGCTGGCGGCGGTGGCGAATTTCAGCAGTTGGCGGCGTGAAGCGTTCATGCGACGTGCTTTCTCAGTTTTCTTTGTCTTGTTTGGCTTGTGCCGAGGCCATGAACTTCATGAGCGTGAGCAGATCTTCCTCGGAGCACTCGATACACTGGCCGAGCGGTGGCATGCCCTTGAAGCCGTTGATGATGTGATCGGCCAGCACTGCGTCACCCTGCGCAAGGCGCGGCTTCCACGCCGCCAGGTCATGTGCAGATGGCGCGCCGGTTTCGGCATTTTCGTGGCAGGTCTGGCAGGTGCGGCTGTAGATACCGGCAAGCCGCTCGTCGAGTTTGACGGGCTTGGCCGCTTCCTCTTTTTTGCCGCAGCCGGAGAGCGCAAGGCCCATCAATGCCGCAATGGCTGCTGTTTTCCATGCGCGATGCATGCCTGTCGTTCCCCCATCGTGTTCTGTGAAGCACAATGGCGAGGCAGGGTTTTTCCGTCAAGATGCTAGCTATCGCTAGCTTTAATTCTTGCCTCAGCCTGCAGGCTTCACGGCGACGGCCATGTAATTGACGCCAGTGTCGCCCGAGAGCTTCCAGATGTCGCTGATCGGGTTGTAGCTGACGCCGCTCACTTCGCGGACCTCAAGGCCGGCCGCGACAAGGCCCTGCCGCATCTCGTCAGGCGTCACGAATTTCGACCATTCATGCGTGCCGCGCGGCAGCCAACCCAGCACATATTCAGCGCCGAGGACGGCAAGGCCGAATGCCTTCATCGTCCGGTTGAGCGTCGCCACGATCATGAGGCCGCCGGGCTTCAGCATGGCCGCGCAGGCCTTGAGGAAGGCGTCCCTGTCCGCCACATGCTCGATGACTTCCATGTTGAGGATGACGTCGAACCGCTCGCCGGCTTCGGCCAGCGCCTCGGCCGTGGTGCAGCGATAATCGATGTCGAGGCCCTGCTCGCCGGCATGGACGGAGGCCGTCGCGATATTCTTTTCGCCGGCATCCGCACCCAGAACTGTGGCGCCGAGCCGTCGCATGGGCTCGGAAAGGAGCCCGCCGCCGCAGCCGATATCGAGAAGCCGAAGGCCGGCAAAGGGGTGGAGCGCCTTCGTCTCTCGACCGAAATGCATACAAACGCGTTCGCGGATGAAGCCAAGCCGAATGGGATTGAATCTGTGCAGCGGACGGAACTTGCCCGCCGGGTCCCACCACTCGGCGGCGATGGCCGAAAAGCGGGCAATGTCGTCCGGATCGACGGTGCTGGGCCCTGCAGGGGCTTTGGCGGTGCTCGTCATCAGAAAGTTCCTTCGCAGGTGCGGCATTGCGCGGCGTCGATCTTCGCCCGGTCCCGGTTGCGAGGCCAGTGCCATCCGAGTATGTATGGGCTCAGGCCCGGTTCGGCATCAGGTCCATCCCAAACGCGACATGATATAGGGCGTCCGCATGGCTCGGGTCCAGCGGGGCGGCCGGAACGGGTGTGCGTAAGCTAGAGGTCCTCGGGCCGGAAGACAGGATTTTCAGGAATGGCCAGACTGGTCATGAAGTTCGGCGGCACATCGGTGGCCGACATCGCGCGGATCCGCAATGTCGCCCAGCATGTGAAGCGCGAGGTGGACGCAGGCCATGAGGTCGCGGTGGTCGTCTCCGCCATGTCCGGCACCACGAATCAGCTCGTCGCCTGGGCGCGCGAAACCGCGCCGCTCCACGACGCGCGTGAATATGACGCTATCGTCGCGACGGGCGAGCAGGTGACGGTGGGGTTGCTCGCGATCGAGTTGCAGCGCATCGGCATTCCGGCGCGTTCCTGGCTCGGCTGGCAGATACCCATCCGCACGGACAATGCGCATGGAGCGGCGCGTATTCAGGACATAAACGGGGACGAGCTGATCCGGCGCTTCGGCGAGGGCCAGGTTGCCGTCATCGCCGGGTTCCAGGGCCTTGGCCCCGATAATAGAATCACGACGCTCGGACGCGGCGGCTCGGATACGAGCGCGGTCGCGATCGCAGCGGCGATCAAGGCCGACCGCTGCGACATCTATACGGATGTCGATGGCGTCTATACGACGGACCCGCGCATCGTTGCGAAGGCCCGAAAGCTTGATAAAATCAGTTATGAGGAGATGCTGGAGATGGCGTCGCTCGGCGCCAAGGTTCTTCAGACCCGTTCCGTAGAGCTCGCCATGGTCTATCGAGTGCGACTTCAGGTCCGCTCGAGCTTCGATGCGCCCGATGCTCCCCAAGGAACCGGGGCTGGAGACATAGTCGGCACTCTCGTTTGCGACGAGGAAGAAATCGTGGAACAGCAAGTCGTCAGTGGCATCGCCTATTCGAAGGACGAAGCCAAGATTACGCTCGTCAAGGTCGAAGACAGGCCTGGCGTCGCCGCCAAGGTCTTCGGGCCACTTGCCGACAATTCGATCAATGTCGACATGATCATCCAGAATGTGTCCGACGACGGCAAGAGCACCGACATGACCTTCACGGTGCCGCAGGCCGAGCTTGCCCGCGCCGAGGACGTGATCCGCAAGGCGCAGGCCGAGATCGGCGCGAAGGAAATCAAGACCGACACCAATGTCGTCAAGGTTTCCATCATCGGCATCGGCATGCGCAGCCATGCGGGCGTCGCCAAGACGATGTTTCAGACGCTGGCCGCCAAGGGCATCAACATCCTTGCGATCACCACGTCGGAGATCAAGGTCAGCGTACTGATCGAAGCGGAGTATACCGAGCTTGCCGTGCGCGCCCTGCACACGGCCTATGGGCTCGACGGCGAATAACGGAGATCGCGTGAACCTTCAGCTCGCCATATCCGGCCGGATGGCCGCGAAGATGCAGACGGCACTCCGGCGCCGCCGCAGATTCGTGCGCCGTGCGAGCGGCAGCCAAAGGGACGCAAACTGATGGCGGGCTCCGTCGGTGGTCCCCGCGTCTTGCTCCGCAGGCTGCGCGAGGTCATGGCGGAGCCACAGGCGGCACAGAAGCGGCTTGACAAGATCGTCGTGCTGATCGCGGCCAACATGGTCGCGGAGGTGTGCTCCGTCTACCTGATGCGGCCCACGCGGGAGCTTGAACTCTTCGCGACCGAAGGTCTGAAGCCGAGCGCCGTTCACAAGACCCGCCTGAAGGTCGGCGAAGGCCTTGTCGGCGACATTGCCGCTCACGCAAGACCGCTCAATCTCGCGGACGCGCAATCACATCCGGGCTTCGCCTATCGTCCGGAGACGGGCGAAGAGGTCTACAAGTCGCTGATGGGTGTGCCGATCCTCAGGGCGGGCCGCGTCGTCGGCGTTCTGGTCGTCCAGAACCGCACCAAGCGCAATTATACCGAGGAAGAGGTCGAGGCGCTGCAGACGGTGGCCATGGTGCTTGCCGAAGTGGTGGCGGCGGGCGACCTTATCAATCTGCAGGAGCTCGACGAGCCGACGACGACGCGCCGTCGCCCGTTTCACGTCAAGGGCGGCTCCTTTGCTGAAGGCATCGCGCTCGGCCATGCGGTGCTGCATGAGCCGCGCGTCCATGTCACCAAGCTCATCGCCGAGGATGTCGATGTCGAATTGAACCGGCTGGAGCAGGCGGTTTACGAGCTTCGCGGCTCGATCGACGACATGCTCGAGACGGAAGACCTCAGCCATGCAGGCGAGCATCGCGAGGTGCTTCAGGCCTATCGCATGTTCGCGAATGATCGCGGTTGGCTGCAACGCATGAGCGAGGCCGTGCGCACGGGCCTCACGGCCGAAGCCGCCGTCGAGCGGGTGCAGAACGACACGCGGGCGCGTTTGCAGCGCGCCGCCGATCCCTATCTGCGCGAACGGCTTCATGATTTCGACGATCTGGCGAACCGGCTCCTGCGCCAGCTTACCGGTGTCAAGCTTTCGTCGGCGAGCGGCAATCTGCCGAACGACGCCATCGTCATTGCGCGCAACATGGGTCCGGCGGAACTGCTCGACTACGACAAAGAGCGGTTGCGCGGCCTCGTCTTCGAGGAAGGCGCGCAGAACGCGCATGTGACCATCGTCGCGCGGGCGCTGGGCATTGCGACAGTTGGCCGGGCAGAGGCCATTCTCGACCATATCGACCAGGGCGATGCGATCATCGTCGATGGCGATGCGGGCGAGGTCTATGTGCGCCCGTCGCAGGACATCATCGATTCCTACTCGGAAAAGGCGCGCTTTCGCGCGCGCAAGCAGGCACAGTACGAAGCGATCCGCCATGAGCCCGCAATCACCGTCGACGGAAAGAAGATCGATCTCTACGTCAATGCGGGCCTTCAGGTCGATTTGCGGCATCTGCATGAATCGGGCGCCGAGGGCATCGGGCTTTTCCGCACCGAGCTGCAGTTCATGGTCGCGTCGAAGCTGCCGAGCCTCAAGGACCAGATCGAGCTTTATTCCGCCGTGCTCGACGCTGCGGGCGACAAGCCGGCCGTTTTCCGCACGCTCGATATCGGCGGTGACAAGATGCTGCCATATATGGATATGGCGGCCTTCAAGGAAGAGAACCCGGCGCTGGGCTGGCGCGCGATCCGCATCGGTCTCGACCGTCCGGCGCTTCTGCGTCATCAGCTTCGCGCGCTGCTGACGGCGGCGGCGGGGCGCTCGCTTCGCGTCATGTTCCCGATGGTTGCCGAGGTCGCCGAATTCAAGCGGGCGCGGAGCCTCGTCGACAAGGAGCTGGCGAGGCTCGCCAAATTCGGCAGGCCGGCGCCCGCGAAGATCGAGATCGGGACGATGCTTGAGGTCCCGTCGCTCGTCTGGCAACTCGATACTCTGCTTCCGCTCGTCGATTTCGTCAGCGTTGGGAGCAACGATCTGCTTCAGTTCCTCTTTGCGGCGGATCGCGGCAATCCGCGCGTTGCCAATCGCTACGATCTCCTCAGCCCCGCCGTCCTCGGCTTTCTGAGGTCGATTGTCGTGAAATGCCGGGCGCAAGGGGTGCCGATAACGCTTTGTGGCGAAATGTCGGGAAAACCGCTGGAGGCGATGGCGCTGCTCGGTGTCGGTTTCCGGCGCGTTTCGATGTCGCCGGCGGCAATTGGCCCTGTCAAGATGATGACGCGGTCGCTCGATGTCGGCTCGCTGGAAAGCTACATGGAGGAGCTTTACGCGCTCCCGGTTTCATCGCTTCGCGAGCAACTCAACTCCTTCGCGAAAGATCATCGCGTCGTCGTTTGACGGAACGATGACGTCTGTTGCTGTGTTGTCTCCTTTTCGGGCGATTTACACGCCTTTGGCTCAATCGGCAGTTGCGATTGTTTGGCAGTTTTGATTTATTCTATGCATCCGGTGGGTGGCTGCGGGGGCGCCTATTCCGGTAAAAACTCGGCGCTCGCATCGACTTAGGGCAAATTCAGGCGGGGGCGCCTGCAGATGTCCAAAACTGGCACAGCAGGTCGATCAATTCGCCAGATGGTGACGCGCATATGGGGACGGCTAAGCTCGGGGAAGATCCCAAGGCCATGATCAATAGTTCGACGCCACCGGCTGACGAGAGGTCGGAGGTCCGTCGCAGGCTACATCTGCGCGACATCAGCAGCGATGCTCCTCTTCCAGTCGATACGGTTGGCGCCGAGTTGCGTGCCGCCCGCATGCGGCGCGGCGAAGACCTCCGCACCATTGCCGCTGCGCTCCGCATCCGCCGCGAACAGCTCGAGGCTCTTGAAGAGGGCCGCCACGACGATCTGCCGGGCCGTGCCTATGCCATCGGCTTTATCCGTTCCTATGCAGAATATCTGGGCCTCGACATTGGCCATGTGGTCGAGCGCTTCAAGTTCGAGATCGACCAGAGCGAAAATGCCATGGACGCCTTCACTTTTCCGAAGGTGACCGAGGAGACGAGGCTGCCGCGCGGGACTTTCCTGATCGTCGGGCTGGTTGTTGCGCTGGGTATTTATGGCGGCTGGCTGCTGACGCGGTCCGCCGACAAGATGATGGCGGAGCGCGTTCCGCCGGTGCCTGAGCGAATCGAGGAGCGGGCCGGTTCGACTGGCGCTCCGGACGAGCGCCCAGTGCTGAGCGGCGATCCGGCGTCCGCTGCGACGCGGCCCCAGGGCGCAAACAATTCGTCACAGCTTCTCGGTGTTTCCGCGCCCCAGCCGGACGCCGCCGTCGTCTATGCCGCGCCGCCCGCGCCGGTTGCTGCGCCTGCCGCTGCGAGCGCCGAAGCCGCAGCCGTCCAGACGCCTGCGCAGCAGATGGCCGCGCTTGAGCCGCAACCCGGCGCCGCTCCCGTGCCGTCGCAGGCCGACCTTGCTCCGGCGCTGCCTCCGGTTCCGGCCGGTCAGGCCTTTGGCGGTGAGAATATCGACGGGCGGGTGGTTGTCCGCGCTCGCAAGAACGACGCCTGGATCCGCGTCGAAGATGCGCAGGGGCATGTGCTGATTGAGCGGACGCTTTCGCTCGGTGACAGCTACCGCGTTCCGGCCAAGCCGGGCGTCATCCTCGTGGCGCGGGATGCCAGCGCGTTCGAAATTCTGGTCGATGGAGCCTCGCTCGGCCTCGCAGGCCCACCCACGCTGGTTCTGACGGGCAAGCCGCTCGATGCGGCGGCGCTTCTGGCCGGCAATCCGCAGCGCAGCGCAGCTGAGGCCCCGGTCGCTGGCGTTGCCCAGCAGGGTGCGCCAGCAGCCCGATAGAACGGGATTTCCGGCTCGCGCCCTATTTCTGCTATGAATGGGCCGCATAAGCCTCAAGCGACCGGCTTGCCGGACACAGCATTTTTGCCGGGCAGGCCCGGCTGGAACCTCGATCGACAGATGAGTATTCGTCCCTGGCGTGACATAACCCGCAGGAAGAGCCGGCAGATCCATGTGGGATCGGTGCCGGTGGGTGGCGACGCGCCCATCACTGTTCAGACGATGACGAACACGCTCACCTCGGATGCGAAGGCGACGATCGAGCAGATCCGCCGCATCGAGGAGGCGGGTGCGGATATCGTGCGCGTCTCCTGCCCGGACGAGGATTCGACGAAGGCGCTCAAGGAGATCGTGCGGGCGACAAATATCCCGATCGTTGCGGACATCCATTTTCACTACAAGCGCGCCATTGAGGCGGCGGAAGCGGGCGCTTCCTGCCTTCGCATCAATCCGGGCAATATCGGTTCGGCGGCGCGCGTGCGTGAGGTCGTGCAGGCGGCGAAGGATCACGGGCTTTCGATGCGTATCGGCGTCAATGCCGGTTCGCTGGAGCGCGACCTGCTGGAGAAATATGGCGAGCCCTGCCCGGAAGCGATGGTCGAGAGTGCGCTCGATCATGCGCGCATCCTGCAGGATCACGATTTTCACGAATTCAAGATCAGCGTGAAGGCCTCCGACGTCTTCCTGACCGTCGCGGCCTATCAGCAGCTTGCCGAGGCCATCGATTGCCCGCTCCATCTCGGCGTCACCGAGGCGGGCGGCCTCATGACCGGCACGATCAAATCCTCGATCGGCCTCGGCTCGATGCTCTGGGCGGGCATTGGCGACACGATCCGCGTTTCGCTCTCGGCTGATCCGGTCGAGGAGGTGAAGGTTGGCTTCGATATTCTGAAGTCGCTCAATCTGCGCCATCGCGGCGTGACGATCATTTCCTGCCCGTCTTGCGCGCGGCAGGGCTTCGACGTCATCGGTACCGTGAAACTGCTTGAAGAACGGCTCGCCCATATTCCGACGCCCATGACGCTTTCGGTCATCGGCTGCGTCGTCAACGGGCCGGGCGAGGCGGAGCAGACGGATATCGGCTTCACTGGCGGCGGCGCTGGCTCGGGCATGGTCTATCTCGCCGGCGTTACCGATCACAAGATCAGGAACGAGGAGATCGTCGATCACCTCGTGGGCCTCGTCGAAGAAAAGGCGAAGGAAATCGAGGCTGCGCGGGCGGCGGAAGAAGCTGCGAAAGAGCCGCGCGTTCTCGCCGGGGATTAGCCGGGCTTTCAGGAGGCGCGTAGGCGCATGAAAGCTGCTGGTTCCAATTTCCGATGAAGTCGAGACGATGATTCCCCAGGACAGATTGCACAAGCTGCTCGACCGCTTCGAAGCGGTTCAGTCCGAAATGAACGCGAATGTATCGCGCGAACGCTTCGTTGCGCTGTCGCGGGAATTTGCGGAACTGTCGCCGGTCGCCGCAGCGGTCAGGCAGTTGCAGGCTGCTGAAGCGGCGCGTGAGGAAGCGCGCGCGCTTCTCTCCGACAAGGAGATGGCCGAGATCGCGCGCGAGGAACTTGATCGGATCGATGCGGAGCTTCCGGCCCTCGAGAGGGAAATGCAGCTGATGCTGCTGCCCAAGGACGCGGCCGACGAGCGTAACGTCATTCTCGAGGTTCGCGCTGGCACCGGCGGCGACGAGGCGGCGCTTTTCGCGGGCGATCTTTTCCGCATGTATGAGCGCTACGCGCAGAAACAGGGCTGGAAGGTCGAGCTCATCAGCGCGTCTGAAGGCGAAGTCGGCGGTTACAAGGAAATCGTCGCGGAGATTTCCGGCAAGGGCGTCTTCGCGCGACTCAAATTCGAATCGGGCGTTCATCGCGTGCAGCGCGTTCCGGCGACGGAAGCGGGCGGACGCATCCATACCTCGGCGGCGACGGTCGCCGTTCTGCCCGAGCCCGAGGATGTAGACGTCGAGATCGAGGACAAGGATCTCCGCATCGACGTTTACCGCGCGAGCGGCGCGGGCGGGCAGCACGTCAACAAGACCGAAAGCGCGGTCCGCATCACCCATTTGCCGACCGGTATCGTCGTCGCGCAGCAGGACGAGAAGTCCCAGCACAAGAACAAGGCGCGCGCGATGCAGATTCTCCGCGCGCGAATCTACGAGGCGGAGCGCGAGCGCATCCACCGCGAGCGTGCTGCGGACCGCAAGGGACAGGTCGGTTCCGGCGATCGCTCGGAGCGTATCCGCACCTACAATTTTCCGCAGAGCCGGGTCACCGATCACCGTATCAATCTGACGCTGCACAAGCTCGACCAGGTGCTTGAAGGTGAAGCGCTAGACGAAATCATCTCGGCGCTCATTGCCGAGGATCAGGCGGAGCGGCTCGCCGCCCTCGGGGAAGAAGCGTGATCACCACCCGCGATCATGAGTACCGGATGCTCGCCTGGCGTTTCAAACAGGCGGGCATCGAAAATCCCGCGCTCGATGCGCGGCTTCTGGTGCAGGCGGCAGCGGGCTGCGACGAAATCGAAATGATCCGCGAGCCAGGCAAGCGGCTTGGCGAAACTGAACTGGAAGAGCTGCGGAAGTTCGAAGCGCGGCGCATGGCGCATGAGCCCGTTTCGCGCATTCTCGGCGCGCGCGAGTTCTGGGGACTCACTTTCGAGGTGACGCCGGAGACGCTCGACCCGCGCCCCGACAGCGAAACGCTGATCGAGACGGCGATCGCTCTTCTGCGCGATGTGGAGGCGCCACGGATTCTCGACATTGGCACGGGGACGGGTTGTCTTCTTATTGCGCTTCTGCACGAGCGCACCGACGCTGAAGGGTTGGGCGTCGATATTTCCGATGCGGCGCTCGATGTCGCTAACCGCAATGCCGCCGCGTTGGGATGCGGTGCCCGTGCGGCGTTTCGCCGCGCGAATTGGGCGCAAGGCATGGATGAACGATTCGATCTGGTGATTTCCAACCCGCCCTACATTCCCACGGCCATCATCGCGACGCTGGATGAAGAAGTGCAGGCCTTCGATCCGCGGCTGGCGCTCGATGGCGGCGCGGATGGTTATGACGCATATCGCGCTATCAGCGTGGAACTGCCGCGGCTTCTTGCGCCGGAAGGCCATGCCGTCGTCGAATTGGGCATCGGGCAGGAAGCCGATGTGGCGAAGATTTTTTCGGAGGCCGGGCTTGAGGTCCGCGACGCGGTGGCCGATCTTGCCGGCGTTCCGCGCGTCATCGTTGCGCGGTTGCCACGCCGTTGAAATCAGGATTCGCGGCTTGTAAAAAATGTTTGGAAAGCGTCTCTTTAGGGTCTAGGTTGCCTGCAGGGTATTGAGCCAAGGGACAGTTCACCTCGCTCTTCAAACCGCCGAATATGATGGTTTAAAGAGAGCTTGAGGTGACCCGAGGGCGGGCGCCGGCAAGCGATCCCAGCTTGGATCGCAGGCAAAGGCGCCAGGGGCCGGAACTTCTGAGCATCCGACATGACCAAACCGGCGGGGCCGGAGGGCGTTATTGGTGCTGAAGTCCGCCACGCAGATTGCGCATGCCGATAATGGGTCGGCGATCGTCCATTAGCCGCGCGTATTGCGCCCGGTGCGGACACAGCGGAAATGCTTTGAACTCTCAAGATGAACAGTAGGCGAGATAGTGACCATATGAGGCAGGGGCAGAACAACTCCAAGCGCTCGCGTGGGCGTGGACGCAAGCCGCAGAATTCGGGCAACCGCGCTTATGATAGCAATGGACCTGATGTGAAGATTCGCGGTACCGCCGCTCATGTTTGCGAGAAGTACCAGCAGCTTGCGCGTGATGCGATCTCGGCTGGCGACCGCGTCATGGCGGAAAATTACTATCAGCATGCTGAGCATTACTACCGGCTTCTGATGGCCTCGCAGGTCATGAATGAGGGGCAGCCCCGTCCGCAGCATAATCTGGGCTATCGCCCCGATGAGGATCAGGACGAGGAGGAGGAAGATTTCTCCCCCGAGCAGCCGCAGCCGCATTTCCCGAATCAGCCCTATCACCAGCAGCCGCAGCAGCACGGGCAGCGTCAGGGCCGCAGTGAGGGCAGGGGCGATGGTCGCGGCGAACGTCAGCAGAATCCGAATGCCGGCCAGCAGCCTCAAGGCGAGCCGGATGTCCAGCCGGAATCCGAGCAGCCGGTCATCGCCGATGGCGAAGCGCGCGGCGACGGATATGCGCAAGGCATTCCCGGAGGCGTGCCAGGCGCGGAAGCTCCGCGCCGCCGCCAGGGCCGCCGTCGTCGTCCGCGCCATGAGGCCGGTGGCGAACGTCAGGCCTCGGAAGGCGACGAGGGCTCTGCCCCGTCCAGCGTGGATGAGGCGCCCGCAGTCTGATAGGGCGTGATTTCGTGAAGAGGCGCGGGCGTTCCGGCGGGAACTCGCGCCTTTTCCATTTCAGACGAGTGCGACCGTGTTGCCGGGCCGAATCGTACCCGTATCGAGCACTTCCGCATAAAGGCCGAGATTCATGTGGCCGAGGTATCTTTGCAGCGTCACCGGAATTTCCATGTCGCGCGTGGCGGTCACGGGGTCGACATTGGTCGCAGCGCAGCGTTTGATCGGCATGAAGCCTTTCGCGCGAACCGCTCCAAGGCGAATTTCCTTACCGGCCCAGTCGTGATCCTCCCAAGGGGTCAGGCCCTCGACATATATGTTGCCACGAAAGCGTAAGGGGTCGACCGGCCGTCCTAGCAGCTTTTCGAGTTCGCGGACGCTGGCCAGATTGATGATCGAGACAACCCTGGCCGCTACATCCGAAATGGAAAAGCCGGGCGCGTGGACGATTCTCGGCGCCCCCCGGAGCTCCGCTTTCATGTAGTTCGCCATGAAACCTTCGATGGCCGCGCGGCCCTCCGCCGTCATGAGGTTGCCCTGCGCGACCTCACGGCCATCTTCCGAGAGCGTGAGCGTCGTCGTTCGCTCGTCGAATCGGGAGTGAAGCCGGGCAAGGCGCTCATTCTTCATCAGCATCAGAAATTTGATCTTGGGAAAATGCTTCGGCGCGGAGGCATCAAAATCCGTCGACCCGTTCTCGATGGCAAAAGCGCGGTCCCAGGCAATGGTTTCGCCGGGGGTGAGCGCCGCCTCTGTCATCGGCTCGGGCGAGAGCCCTTTGACGGGGTAGCGGTAGAGCCCCTTGATCCTTGCCGTGCCGACCATGTCTCTTGCTCCAAAACGCGCGGAAATCCGGGGGATACCCCTCTTGTGTGGCGGGGAGGTCACACCATATCTGCCTTGGAACGGTGCCTCCAGGAGGGCTGATCCAGCGCAATGCTCCCCTTAGGGAGAGTAAGCGATATTTAGAAAAAGGCGCTCGAAAGAGGTGCCGGGGCGCTCTCCTTTTTTGGAGGCGCAGGACCTCGCGGGACGTGCTTGAAAGGACGAGAGATGGATCTGGAAAAATATACGGACCGCAGCCGCGGTTTCCTCCAGTCGGCGCAGGGGCTCGCCACGCGCTCGGGACACCAGCGCTTTACCCCCGAGCATATTCTGAAAGTTTTGCTCGACGATGAGGAGGGGCTCGCCGCCGGTCTCATTCGTGCGGCGGGTGGCAAGCCCGAGCAGGCGCTTACCGGCGTCGAAACGGCGTTGAACAAGCTGCCCAAGGTCGAGGGCTCCGCTGCCGGCCAGCTTTATCTAGCGCCCGAGACGGCGCGAATTTTCGATCAGGCCGAAAAGCTTGCGAAGAAGGCGGGCGATTCCTACGTCACGGCCGAACGGCTGCTCCTCGCGCTGCTGCTCGAGCCGGGGACCGAATCAGAAAAAATCCTCAAGACGGCCGGCGTCACAGCGCAATCGCTCAACGAGGCGATCGAACGCGTGCGCAAGGGCCGCACGGCGGACACGGCTTCTGCCGAGGAGGGCTATGAGGCGCTGAAGAAATATACGCGCGACCTCACCGCCGAGGCGCGGTCGGGCAAGCTCGACCCGGTGATCGGGCGCGACGAAGAGATTCGCCGCACGATTCAGGTTCTGGCCCGGCGCACGAAGAACAATCCCGTGCTCATCGGTGAGCCCGGCGTCGGCAAGACCGCCATTGCCGAGGGGCTCGCGCTGCGCGTGGTCAATGGCGATGTGCCTGAAAGCCTCCGCAGCAAGCGGCTTTTGTCGCTCGATCTCGGAGCGCTGATCGCGGGCGCCAAATATCGCGGCGAATTCGAGGAGCGGTTGAAGGCCGTTCTGACCGAATTGGGGTCGAGCGAGGGCGGCGTCATCCTTTTCATCGACGAATTGCATACGCTCGTCGGCGCGGGAAAGACGGATGGCGCGATGGACGCGTCAAATCTGCTGAAGCCTGCTCTGGCACGCGGCGAACTTCACTGCGTGGGCGCGACGACGCTCGACGAATACCGCAAATATATCGAAAAGGACGCGGCGCTTGCCCGCCGCTTCCAGCCGATTTTCGTCGAAGAGCCGACGGTCGAGGATTCGATCTCGATTCTTCGCGGTCTCAAGGAGAAGTACGAGCTTCATCACGGCGTGAGAATCACCGATTCGGCGATCGTCGCGGCGGCAACGCTGTCGGACCGCTACATTTCCGACCGATTCCTGCCGGACAAGGCCATCGACTTGATGGACGAGGCTGCGAGCCGGCTTCGCATGCAGGTCGATTCGAAGCCGGAGGCGCTTGACGAGATCGACCGTCGGGTCATTCAGCTCAAGATCGAACGCGAGGCGTTGAAAAAGGAAAAAGACGAGGCCTCGAAAGACCGTCTGGAGAAGATCGAGGACGAGCTTGCGGATCTCGAAAAGAAATCCGCCGACCTCACGGCTTCCTGGCAGGCGGAGAAGTCGAAGCTCGCGGGTGCGCAGAAGCTCAAGGAAGAACTCGACGGTGCGCGCAATGAACTCGTGCAGGCGCAGCGCGCGGGCAAGCTTGAGCGGGCGTCGGAACTTGCCTATGGCGTCATCCCCGAGCTTGAAAAGAAGCTCGCGGAAATGGAAAAGCGCGCGGGCGCAGCCGGTACTCTGGTCGAGGAGGCTGTGACCGAAGCCCATATTGCGCAGGTCGTCTCGCGCTGGACCGGGATTCCGGTCGACAAGATGCTCGAGGGTGAGCGCGAGAAGCTCTTGCAGATGGAATCGGCGCTCGGTCAGCGCGTTATCGGTCAGTCGGAAGCGGTTTCCGCCGTTGCGCGGGCCGTGCGTCGCGCGCGCGCCGGATTGCAGGATCCGAATCGGCCGATCGGTTCCTTCCTCTTCCTTGGGCCGACGGGCGTCGGCAAGACGGAGCTCACCAAGGCGCTTGCCGATTTCCTTTTCGACGATGATCAGGCGATCTGCCGACTCGACATGTCTGAATATATGGAAAAGCACTCGGTCTCGCGTCTGATCGGCGCTCCACCGGGCTATGTCGGCTATGAGGAGGGCGGCGCGCTCACGGAAGCGGTTCGCCGCAGGCCCTATCAGGTCGTGCTTTTCGACGAGATCGAGAAGGCGCATCCGGATGTCTTCAACGTCCTGCTTCAGGTGCTCGACGATGGGCGACTGACGGACGGGCAGGGCCGCACGGTCGATTTCAAGAACGTGCTCATCATCATGACCTCCAATCTCGGCGCGGAATATCTCGCCGAAGGCGGTGCGGTGGAGGACGTTCGCGAGCAGGTGATGGATGTCGTGCGGTCACGGTTCCGCCCGGAATTTCTCAACCGCCTCGATGAAATCCTGCTCTTCCATCGCCTGACGCGCGAGCAGATGGACTTGATCGTCGATATTCAGATGAAGCGTCTTCAGAAGCTTCTGGCGGACCGAAAGATCGCGATCCATCTCGACGAAAGCGCCAGAACCTGGCTTGCGGATGAGGGCTATGACCCCGTCTATGGTGCGCGGCCGCTGAAGCGCGTCATCCAGCGCAATGTGCAGGATCCGCTCGCGGAGCTTCTGCTCGAAGGTCGGATCAAGGATGGCGAGACGGTAACGGTTTCGGGCAGCGCCGAGGGTATCGTGATCAATGGCCACGACACTGTGGATGGCCATGTTGCCGGGGACGACGCCTCCGGGATGCACGGTTCACTGATGCCTTGCAGTTGCGACAAATGAAAAGGGGCCGGTTTCCCGGCCCCTTTTTCGATCTCCATCCCGAACTCTGTAGCTCTGTCAATTCGCCTTCGGTGTCTCGGACGCCTGCGCGACCCTTGTCATCAGCGGCGTCTCGGCCATCTGGCTGCCGACATTGGCCCGCGTCGCCTTGAAGGCCGCAAGCTGCTTGCCGCCGAGCTTCTCGCCCGTCGCCATCTTGACACCGAGCGGGTTCACTTTCTTGCCGGCGATGTGGATTTCATAGTGGAGATGCGGGCCCGTAGAGCGGCCGGTCGATCCGACATAGCCGATGACCTGACCCTGGTGGACACGTATGCCGGGGTGGATGCCCTTGGCGAAAGCGCTCATGTGGCCGTAGGCCGTTTCGTATCTGTTGGCGTGGCTGAGTTCGACGAAATTGCCGTAGCCATTGACCCAGCCGGCGATCTTTACGACGCCGTCGCCTGCGGCATAGATCGGCGTGCCTTTCGGCGCTGCGAAGTCGACGCCCTCATGGAACTTGGTGAAGCCGAGGATCGGATGCTTGCGCATGCCGAAGCCCGAGCTAATGCGGGCGCCATCGACAGGCGTCTTCATCAGGAACTTCTTCATGCTGTTGCCGTTTTCGTCGTAATAGTCCCAGTCGCCATCGGCGGTCTTGAAACGCCAGAGACGATAGGGCTTTCCGTCAACGGTCAGCGAGGCATAGGCGATCTGGCCTTCCTTTACCGGAATGCCGTCTTCGTCATATTTCCGGTCAAAGAAGACCTCGAAGGTGTCGCCGGGATGAATTTCGCGCTGGAAGTCGACGCTGTAGGAGAACATGCGGATCATTTCGAGGATGATCGGCGCCGGAATGCCGGCCTGCTGCGCGTCGAGGAAGAGGCTTGAATTGATTGCGCCCTTAGCGTGGGCGAAGCCGCTCTTCAGTTCTTTCTGGAATTCCTGGGTCCGGTAGCTGCCATCCTCGGCTCGGTTCACCTGAATGGCGCGTTCGATATCGGGCTGAAGGGAGATCGAGGTGAGAAGCTTGGCGGGTTCGTCTTTCTCGGCGGTCGGATTGGTCAGGAAGGTAAGTGATACTTCCTGTCCCGCTCGCATTTTCGACGGGCTGAAGTGCGGCTTCATCGCAGCTATGGCGTGATAGGCGTCGACGCGATCGGCGCCCGCGTCGGTCAGCACCTGCATCAGCGTCTCGCCGTCATTGATGGCGACCTTGGTCTGGATTTCCTTCGGCTCGGCCGGCGCGACGGGTGCAGCAAGCTCGGTGTGGGCCGATGAGGTGGCGATCCCGGCCGTCTCGGCCGCCGTGGGTTCGTTTGACGCGGTTTGAGCGGGGGCCTCTTCCGTGGGTGCCTCCGCACCCAAAGTGACCCGCTCGACCGGACCGTCGGCGTCAAGGGCAACGATCTGCGGCGCCTGATCGGCAGTTAGGGCCGCTGTTTCAACGTCTGAATAGGGGGCGACGAGGGCCGAGACGCCCGCGCCAAGCAGCGCAAAGGAGAGCGCGCCCGCGAGACCGGTAGCCGCAAGCCAGCGGTGCTGGCCGAGGCTCTGGCCCAGAACCAGGCGGCTAACCGACAAATAGAGCTTCATGGAACGCTGGAGAGACCGACGGAATCGGGCCACCGGCGCGAACGTCTCACCGCCGGCATCCGCCTCGGAGCCGCCCTTATCCATGCCGAATTCGTCGGAATTCTTCCCCGTGTCGTACAAGTAGATATCCCCTGGTCGTCCAGAGCGGACCCCGCGTCCGCTTCCGCCCCGCTGCCGAGCACCCCCGCGAGCGCCCGGTAACGAACTGTAATCTGCCGTGATCAAACGATGCGTTCTCGGGCCACCCCTGTCAACGCGCGTTATGTCTTTCAGCAGCGTTATCTTCCCATTTTGGCTCAGCTATATGACGGGTACGCGAAAGCTGTCCCATAACGCCCCTTAAGGGACGTCGGTGAACGTCGCCCGAAGCGTGATAGAGCATGATCCGGGCCGGAATCACGTCGCGAGAAGTGCTTGTCGCTCAACACAAATTGGTCCGAGAGAGTCAAGCGTAAAGAGCGTGAATTTTTTTGGAAATTGACGCAAAAAAGGGTTTGACGGGGCAAGGCTACCCCCCTATAAACCGCCTCACCGAACGAGACCACGGCGCAACGCAAACGCGGCGCGCTACCGACGGTAAGAGCTTCTGAAAAGCTTGCTTGACAGTTGCTCTTGTGGTCTAGTAGACGATCCAACGATGGGTGACGGCACGCCCCGACTTCTCCGGAAGCGGTGGCATGGCTGTCCTTCGGGTCGGTTACGACCCTCGGTTTCGAGGCGCGAAAGTGCTGAGAAGCTTAGGTGCTCTTTGACATTGTGGTTAGAGAAAGAGAAACGTGGACGGCGGTGTCCTGGCGAGCTCGCCCAGCCTTAAAACTGGGATCTGCGAGCAAACCAAATACCGACTGTCTGACGTTTCAAAACACACTACCCCGTTACCCGGCCGCAAGGTCGGCAATAACGAGAGTATGTGTCTTGCGTCGCGTCTCGCGATTTTCCTCGCGAGATTGATAAGTCGGATCAACTCAACTTGAGAGTTTGATCCTGGCTCAGAACGAACGCTGGCGGCAGGCTTAATACATGCAAGTCGAACGGTTGTAGCAATACAGCAGTGGCAGACGGGTGAGTAACACGTGGGAACCTACCTAGGGGTACGGAATAACTCAGGGAAACTTGTGCTAATACCGTATACGACCTTCGGGTGAAAGATTTATCGCCCCTAGATGGGCCCGCGTTGGATTAGCTAGTTGGTGAGGTAAAAGCTCACCAAGGCGACGATCCATAGCTGGTCTGAGAGGATGATCAGCCACACTGGGACTGAGACACGGCCCAGACTCCTACGGGAGGCAGCAGTAGGGAATCTTGGACAATGGGCGAAAGCCTGATCCAGCCATGCCGCGTGAGTGATGAAGGCCTTAGGGTTGTAAAGCTCTTTCGCCAGGGAAGATAATGACGGTACCTGGATAAGAAGCCCCGGCTAACTTCGTGCCAGCAGCCGCGGTAATACGAAGGGGGCTAGCGTTGTTCGGAATTACTGGGCGTAAAGCGCACGTAGGCGGTTTTCCAAGTTGGAGGTGAAATCCCTGGGCTCAACCCGGGAACTGCCTCCAAAACTGGATCACTCGAGTCCGAGAGAGGTGAGTGGAATTTCCAGTGTAGAGGTGAAATTCGTAGATATTGGAAAGAACACCAGTGGCGAAGGCGGCTCACTGGCTCGGTACTGACGCTGAGGTGCGACAGCGTGGGGAGCAAACAGGATTAGATACCCTGGTAGTCCACGCCGTAAACGATGGGTGCTAGTTGTCAGGCAGCTTGCTGTTTGGTGACGCAGCTAACGCATTAAGCACCCCGCCTGGGGAGTACGGTCGCAAGATTAAAACTCAAAGGAATTGACGGGGGCCCGCACAAGCGGTGGAGCATGTGGTTTAATTCGACGCAACGCGCAGAACCTTACCAACCCTTGACATCCCGGTCGCGGTTACCAGAGATGGTTTCCTTCAGTTCGGCTGGACCGGAGACAGGTGTTGCATGGCTGTCGTCAGCTCGTGTCGTGAGATGTTGGGTTAAGTCCCGCAACGAGCGCAACCCTCGCCTTTAGTTGCCATCATTAAGTTGGGCACTCTAGAGGGACTGCCGGTGATAAGCCGGAGGAAGGTGGGGATGACGTCAAGTCCTCATGGCCCTTACGGGTTGGGCTACACACGTGCTACAATGGCGGCGACAATGGGCAGCGAAGGGGTGACCCGGTGCAAATCCCAAAAAGCCGTCTCAGTTCGGATTGTTCTCTGCAACTCGAGAGCATGAAGGTGGAATCGCTAGTAATCGCGTAACAGCATGACGCGGTGAATACGTTCCCGGGCCTTGTACACACCGCCCGTCACACCATGGGAGTTGGTTTTACCCGAAGCTGGTGCGCTAACCGCAAGGAGGCAGCCAACCACGGTAAGGTCAGCGACTGGGGTGAAGTCGTAACAAGGTAGCCCTAGGGGAACCTGGGGCTGGATCACCTCCTTTCTAAGGAAGATCCTTCAAGAGCTTGCTCTTATCGGATCCTCAATAGACATGATGCTGGTGAGAAAGGTAGTCAGCCTTTCCGCGCAGTATCTCTAAAGACAGAGCGGGATGCCGCCGTCTTCGTTTCTCTTTCTCTTTGAACCTGGTTGTTCGCTGGCAATATGGCCTGCGATCCGACCGGGTTTTTGGACGAGCGCACGCTTATAGCGGGGCCTGTAGCTCAGGTGGTTAGAGCGCACGCCTGATAAGCGTGAGGTCGGTAGTTCGAGTCTACCCAGGCCCACCAAGCTTTCAGGCTAGCTCGAATGCCTTATCGGGGCCGTAGCTCAGTTGGGAGAGCGCTAGCTTTGCAAGCTTGAGGTCGTCGGTTCGATCCCGTCCGGCTCCACCAAGGCGCTTTTGACAGTGCTGGCGGATGCCGTGAGCGAGATTGCTCGTCCAGAACAGATTTGGTTCGTACACTAAGTGTATGGGCCCAGTTCATTTACATCGTGAAGAAGGGATTTACCCGATGCTGGCGTAGCCGGCTGATGGGTTTGATGGCGTCACCCTGGACGGGGTTTCTCTGGAGAACCATCAGCTTCGCCAGTTCGCAGGAGCGCCTCATGCACATGAGGTCCTGCGGCGAGACCAACCCACACTAACTAAAGGGTCTCGTGGACGGGTAAATCGAATGATTATCTGGTCTTTTCGTTGTCATCAAAACATGACCGGGTGTCTTCGGACATCTGGGAATGAGCAGTGATAATGAGAGTAATCAAGCGTCTTAAGGGTATCTGGTGGATGCCTTGGCGCGCAGAGGCGATGAAGGACGTGGCACGCTGCGATAAGCCGCGGGGAGCTGTGAGCAAGCTTTGATCCGTGGATTTCCGAATGGGGCAACCCACCCGCAAGGGTATCGTTAACTGAATACATAGGTTAACGAAGCGAACCCGGGGAACTGAAACATCTCAGTACCCGGAGGAAAGGACATCAACCGAGACTCCGTTAGTAGTGGCGAGCGAACGCGGACTAGGCCAATGCCTCAATTCTTCTAACTGGAACTGTCTGGAAAGTCAGGCCTTAGCGGGTGATAGCCCCGTACAGGTGTTGAAGGATTGGGGATACGAGTAGGGCGGGACACGTGAAATCCTGTCTGAACATGGGGGGACCACCCTCCAAGCCTAAGTACTCCTGCGCGACCGATAGTGCACAAGTACCGTGAGGGAAAGGTGAAAAGCACCCCGACTAGGGGAGTGAAACAGTTCCTGAAACCGGATACCTACAAACAGCTAGAGCCCGCAAGGGTGATAGCGTACCTTTTGTATAATGGGTCAGCGACTTAATCTGGCGAGCAAGCTTAAACCGATAGGTGTAGGCGCAGCGAAAGCGAGTCTGAATAGGGCATTCAGTTCGTCGGATTAGACCCGAAACCACGTGATCTAGCCATGAGCAGGCTGAAGGTGAGGTAACACTTACTGGAGGGCCGAACCCACGTCTGTTGAAAAAGCCGGGGATGACTTGTGGCTAGGGGTGAAAGGCCAATCAAACGTGGAAATAGCTGGTTCTCCGCGAAATCTATTTAGGTAGAGCGTCGAGTGAATACTCCAGGGGGTAGAGCACTGGATGGGCTAGGGGTCCTTACCGGATTACCAAACCTAACCAAACTCCGAATACCTGGAAGTACTGCTCGGCAGACACACTATGGGTGCTAACGTCCGTGGTGGAGAGGGAAAAAACCCTGACCGCCAGCTAAGGTCCCAAAGTTATGGCTAAGTGGGAAAGGATGTGGAGACCCCAAAACAACCAGGATGTTGGCTTAGAAGCAGCCATCATTTAAAGAAAGCGTAACAGCTCACTGGTCTAAATAAGGGTCTCTGCGCCGAAAATGTACCGGGGCTAAAGCCATACACCGAAGCTGCGGGTGCATCGTAAGATGCGCGGTAGCGGAGCGTTCCGTAAGCCCGTGAAGGTGGACCCGTGAGGGCCGCTGGAGGTATCGGAAGTGAGAATGCTGACATGAGTAACGACAAACAGTGTGAGAGACACTGTCGCCGAAAGTCCAAGGGTTCCTACGTAAAGTTAATCTGCGTAGGGTTAGCCGGCCCCTAAGGCGAGGGCGAAAGCCGTAGTCGATGGGAACCACGTTAATATTCGTGGGCCAGTGGGTGGTGACGAACGCCGAAAGCAGTGAGGACTTATTGGATTGTTCTTGCTGCCTGGGAGTTCCAGGAAATAGCCCCCACATGAGACCGTACCCTAAACCGACACAGGTGGACTGGTAGAGTATACCAAGGCGCTTGAGAGAACGATGCTGAAGGAACTCGGCAAATTGCCTCCGTAACTTCGGAAGAAGGAGGCCCGGTTAGTGGGCAACCATTGGCCGGGGGCACAAACCAGGGGGTAGCGACTGTTTACTAAAAACACAGGGCTCTGCGAAGCCGCAAGGCGACGTATAGGGTCTGACGCCTGCCCGGTGCTGGAAGGTTAAGAGGAGAGGTGCAAGCTTTGAATCGAAGCCCCAGTAAACGGCGGCCGTAACTATAACGGTCCTAAGGTAGCGAAATTCCTTGTCGGGTAAGTTCCGACCTGCACGAATGGCGTAACGACTTCCCCGCTGTCTCCAGCATCGACTCAGTGAAATTGAATTCCCCGTGAAGATGCGGGGTTCCTGCGGTCAGACGGAAAGACCCCGTGCACCTTTACTATAGCTTTGCAGTGGCGTTAGTGACGGCATGTGTAGAATAGGTGGTAGGCTTTGAAGCATGGGCGCCAGCTCGTGTGGAGCCGCAATGTGAAATACCACCCTTACTTTTACTGGCGTCTAACCGCGGTCCGTTATCCGGATCCGGGACCCTGCATGGTGGGTAGTTTGACTGGGGCGGTCGCCTCCCAAAGAGTAACGGAGGCGCGCGATGGTAGGCTCAAGCTGGTCGGAAATCAGCTGTTGAGTGCAATGGCATAAGCCTGCCTGACTGCGAGACGTACATGTCGAGCAGAGACGAAAGTCGGTCATAGTGATCCGGTGGTTCCACGTGGACGGGCCATCGCTCAACGGATAAAAGGTACGCCGGGGATAACAGGCTGATCTCCCCCAAGAGTCCATATCGACGGGGAGGTTTGGCACCTCGATGTCGGCTCATCACATCCTGGGGCTGGAGCAGGTCCCAAGGGTTCGGCTGTTCGCCGATTAAAGTGGTACGTGAGCTGGGTTTAGAACGTCGTGAGACAGTTCGGTCCCTATCTGCCGTGGGTGTAGGAAAATTGAGAGGATTTGTCCCTAGTACGAGAGGACCGGGATGAACGTACCTCTGGTGGATCGGTTGTCGCGCCAGCGGCACAGCCGAGTAGCTATGTACGGTCGGGATAAACGCTGAAAGCATCTAAGCGTGAAACCCACCTCAAAACTAGTTTTCCCTTGAGAGCCGTGGAAGACGACCACGTTGATAGGCCGGGTGTGGAAGGGCAGTAATGCCTGCAGCTTACCGGTACTAATCGCTCGATTGGCTTGATTACTCTCATTTATCTCTGCTTATTCCTTAGGAGTGACAGCGATGATGATGAAGAAGACCAAAGACAGATAATCATTCGTATCCTGAATATGTGCATTTTGCCGGCCTGGTGGTTATTGCGAGGGGCCTGCACCCGATCCCATCTCGAACTCGGCCGTTAAACCCCTCTGCGCCAATGGTACTATGTCTTAAGGCATGGAAGAGTAGGTCGCTGCCAGGCCTGCCAAGTGCACAACATTCGGATCCCTTCTTTACGACGAGCCGTTCCGCGGTCAGCCCACACATCAATCGAGCTTTGTGTCCGGCTCTCGCGTGCCGGCTCGAAATCTATTTGACGCGGGGTGGAGCAGCCCGGTAGCTCGTCAGGCTCATAACCTGAAGGTCGCAGGTTCAAATCCTGCCCCCGCAACCAAATTCAACAAAAACACCGCAGCCTCAAACGCTGCGGTGTTTTTGTTTGTGCGGCAGCTTTCGTCTTTCGGTAAGCGATGTTTCGTTCACACCTTGACTGGATAATTCCAAGGGAGCAGATCTTTGATCTGGCTTTGCTTGTGTCCG
>NZ_WESC01000016.1 GCF_009184905.1 Parvibaculum sedimenti | reverse complement strand
GTTGCTCAACCCGCCCGAGAGGGCATAATCATGCCAAGGCTCTAATCCCCCGTGGGGGAAACTTCAGTGGCACGTCAAGCCTTGTGGATAAGGCTCCGCCCCACTCTTGTGGAGCTAGTGTCAATGACACTCCGCCCGCGCACGCTGATCATATTGCGCTTCAAGCCTCACGCAAGAAATACAGCGCTTACCCACCCCCTTGCCTTCCGCAGCGTCCTCCTGCAATATCCGCGCCGCTTACTGACATCATTGAAAGCAACGGAACGGAGCGCGCGATATGCCGAGCTACAAGGCACCGGTCGAGGATTTTCTCTTTCTTTTCCATGAGCTTCTCGAAATCGAGAAGCGGACCGATCTGCCGGGCTTTGCGGAGCTGACGCCCGACATGACGGGCGCAATTCTGGAAGGCGGCGCGAAGTTCTGCGAGGAAGTTCTGCAGCCGCTGAACCAGTCGGGCGACGAGGAAGGCTGCCACCTCGAAAACGGCGTCGTGCGGACGCCCAAGGGCTTCAAGGAAGCCTTCAAGGCCTATGCCGATGGCGGCTGGAACAAGCTCGGCGTGGCCGAGGAACTGGGCGGCGCGAACCTGCCCTCCGTCATCACCTTCGCCTTTTCCGAAATGGGCTCCTCGGCGAACCAGGCCTTCTCGATGTATCCGGGCCTTTCGGGCGCGGCACTCGGCGCGCTATGGGCGACGGGCGAGGACTGGATGCGCGAGCATGTGGCGACCCGCATGGCGGACGGCGACTGGGCCGGCACCATGTGCCTCACCGAGCCCCATTGCGGCACCGACCTCAAGCTCATGAAGACCCGCGCCGTGCAGCAGGATGACGGAAGCTTCCGCCTCTCCGGCACGAAGATCTTCATCTCGGGCGGCGATCACGACATGACGGACAACATCATCCACATGGTGATCGCGAAGCTGCCCAACGAAGAAGGCAAATATGTCGACGATCTTTCGACCGTGAATTTCTTCATGGTGCCGAAGATGCTGGTCGATCCGGCGACGGGCGAGATCACCGGCCCGAACAGCGTGTCGACCGGTGCGGTTGAAAAGAAAATGGGCATCAAGGGCAACGCGACCTGCGTGCTGAACTTCGACAATGCGGTTGCCTATCACCTCAAGGGCCGCGCGCCCGAGAAGAAGGCCGATGACGGCAAGGTCGTGAAGTCGAAGTCGGCGGGCATGGCCGGCATGTTCGGCATGATGAACGGCGCGCGCATGGGCGTCGGCATTCAGGGCATCGCGGCGGGCGAAGTCGCCTATCAGAACGGCGTGGCTTACGCGCAGGAACGCCTTGCAGGCCGCTCGCTCACCGGCGTGAAGAACCCGGACGGCCCCGCCGATCCGATCATGGTCTTCCCCGATGTGCGCCGCCTGCTCATCGGCTCGCGCGCCTTCGTGGAGGGCGCCCGCGCGCTCGCCATGTATGTGTCGTTCCTGTTCTCGGTCGCGCGCTCCAGCGCCGACGAGAAGGAGCGCCAGGAGGCCGAGGATCTCTCCCAGCTTTTCACGCCGGTCATCAAGGCCTATTTCACCGACAAGGGCTTCGAGGCGGCCAATGCCTCGATGCAGGTGTTCGGCGGCCATGGCTATATCCGCGACAACGGCATGGAGCAGTTCGTGCGCGATGCGCGCATCAACCAGGTCTATGAAGGCGCCAACGGCATTCAGGCGCTGGACCTCGTCGCCCGCAAGATGACGGCCAAGGGCGGCCGCGCGACGCTGACCTATTTCGCCAAGCTCGAAGCCTTCATCAAGGAAAACGAGGGCGATGCCGAGATGGCGCCCTTCGTCGGCCCGCTTAAAGTCGGCTATGGCCGCCTCGGCGAAGCTGCAGGCTGGCTGATGCAGAACGCGGCCAAGAACTACGACCATGCTGGCGCCGCCTCCTACGACATCCTCAACATCTTCGGCACGGTGACGCTGGCCTGGATGTGGGCGCAGATGGCGAAGCTGAGCCTTGCCAAGCTTAAGGCGGGCACGGAGAAGCAGGACTTCTACAAGCGCAAGCTGACGCTCGCCCGCTACTGGATGGAGCGCGAAGTGCCGATGACGGCGGGCTGGGTCGAGCGTGCCAAGGCGGGCGCCGACGGGCTGATGGAACTCGACGCCATCAACTTCTGATCCGACCGCTTTTTCACGGAAATGACGAAGGGGCGCCATACCGGCGCCCCTTTTGTTTTGTCCTGTCGGCCCCGCGAAGCCCCTACCGCTTGCCCGCGCTTCACGCCAGAATGAACCCATGAGCACCGCCCAAGCCGCACAGAACGTTGCCGAACATGTCACGCAGGCCGTCGTCGACCATGCGTCCGAGGCGCCGCTGCTCTATCCGCTGATCCTGCTCGCCGCCGCCGTCATCGCCGTACCGCTCTTCCGGCAGCTGCGGCTCGGCAGCGTGGTCGGCTATCTCGCGGCGGGCGTCGTCATCGGCCCGCATGTGACCGGGCTTTTCGACGATCCGGAATCGGTCTTCAGCCTTGCCGAACTCGGCGTCGTGCTGCTGCTCTTCATCATCGGGCTCGAACTCAAGCCGTCGCGCCTCTGGACCATGCGGCACGACATTCTGGGCTTCGGCCTCATACAGGTGGCGCTCTGCGGCGGGGCGCTGGCGAGCATCGGCCACATGTTCGGGCTCAACTGGCATGCCTCGATCATTTCGGGCCTCGGCCTCGCGCTCTCCTCGACCGCCTTCGCCGCACCGCTGATGGAGGAGCGCGGCGAACTCACCTCGCCCTATGGGCAGCGCGCCTTCTCCATCCTGCTGTTGCAGGACCTCGCCGTGGTGCCGCTGCTGGCCCTCGTCGCCATCTTCGCGCCGGGCAAGGATGCCGCCCATCCCGCAGGGCTCGCGACCACGCTCGCCATGCTCGCGGCGGTCGGCATCGTCGTCGTCGCGGCGCGCTATGTGATGAACCCGCTGTTCAGCCTGCTCTCCAAGACGAAGTCGCACGAGATCATGACGGCGGCGGCCTTGCTGCTGGTGCTGGGCGCGGCGACCGTGATGGAGCTTGCGGGCCTCTCCATGGCGCTCGGCGCCTTCCTCGCGGGCATCCTGCTTGCGGAATCGAGCTTCCGACACGAACTCGAAGCCGATATCGAACCCTTCCGCGGGCTGCTGCTCGGCCTCTTCTTCATGACTGTCGGCATGACGATCGACCTCGAAGTGGTTTATCGCAACTGGCTTTGGGTGACGGTCGGCGTCTTCACCGTGGTCGCGGTGAAGCTCACCGTCATCTATGCCGTCGCGCGGGTGACGGGATCGAGCCATGAGGACGCGCTGAAGATCGGCGGCGTGCTGGCGCAGGGCGGCGAATTCGCCTTCGTGCTGTTCGGCGCCGCCGTCACGGCCCATGTCATGAAGGCCGACAATGCCAACATCCTCACCGCCGTCGTCGGCGTGTCGCTGGCGCTCACGCCCATCGTCTTCGGCCTTGCGGCACGCGCCGCGAAGAAGCGCGAGGCGAAGATGCCCGAGGCGGATTTTTCCGACGCCGATGGCCGGGTGCTCGTCATCGGCTTCGGCCGCTTCGGGCAGGTGGTGTCGCAATTCCTGATGGCGCGCGGCATAGACGTGACCGCCATCGACCGCGACGCCGACCAGATCCGCGCGGCGCGGCGCTTCGGCTTTCAGGTCTATTACGGCGACGGCGCGCGTCTCGACGTGTTGCGCGCTGCGGGCGCAGGCAACGCCGTTCTCGTCGCGGTCTGCGTCGACGAACGCAAGTCGTCCATGCAGATCGTCGAACTCCTGCAGCAGCATTTCCCGCTCGCGAAGCTCTATGTGCGCGCCTATGACCGCCGCCACGCGCTGGACCTTCTGCGCCGCAATGTGGACTTTCACATCCGCGAACTCTACGGCTCGGCCGTCACCTTCGGCGGCGCCTGCCTTGAGGCGCTTGGTGCCTCGCGCGAGGAGGTGGCCGCCGTCGAAGCCGACATGCGCCGCCGCGATACCGAGCGGCTCGCACTCCAGCTTGCCGAGGGCGAACTGGCGGGCAAGAACCTCATGCATGTGAAGCCCGTCATGCCCGAGCCGCTGACGCAGCCCAAGCGCGAGGGGCGCGCCCTCAGCCTCGAAACCGAGGAGGCTACCCGCGAGGACGTGCCGCCCGAAGTCGCGGCAGGCCACCTCTAGCATGACGCTACGTCCGTGATAGTCTGCGCCCCATCGAAACTACCTAAGCATGGGGAAACGCATGAAGAACCTCTTCAACATCGAGGGCAAGGTCGCGCTGGTAACGGGCGGCTCGCGCGGCATCGGCGAGATGATCGCGACGGGCTTCGTCGAGGCGGGCGCCAAGGTCTATATCTCGGCGCGCAAGGCCGCTGCCTGCAACGAACTCGCCGAGGAACTCTCGAAAAAGGGCACCTGCATTTCGCTGCCCTTCGACCTCGGCACCATGGAAGGCGTGGAAGGCCTGGCCAAGGAACTGGCTGCCCGCGAGGAGAAGCTCGACATCCTCGTGAACAATGCAGGCGCCGCCTGGGGCGAGCCCATCGACCAGTATTCCGAGAGCGGCTGGGACAAGGTGATGAACATCAACCTCAAGGGCCCGTTCTTCGTTACGCAGAAGATGCTGCCGCTGCTCCGCAAGGCGGGCACCTATGAAGACCCGGCCCGCGTCATCAACATCGCCTCGATCAACGGCATCGTGCCGCCGGATCTCGAGACCTATGCGTACTCATCGTCCAAGGCCGGCTGCATCATGCTGACGCGCCACCTCGCGGGCCGTCTCGCGGGCGACAACATCCTCGTCAATGCCATCGCGCCCGGACCTTTCCCGAGCCAGATGATGAAGGCGACGCTCGAAACCTTTGGCGACGCGATCAAGGCGAGCAATCCGCGCAAGCGCGTCGGCACACCGGAAGACATCGCGGGCGTCGCGATCTTCCTCTCCTCGCGCGCCTCGGCCTATACGACCGGCGCGGTCATCCCCTGCGACGGCGGCGCGGCGGAAGTCTGATCCTGTGCTCGCGGCCTCTCCGGTGGAGAGGCCGCGACCTTCCTACCGCCTCGAAGCCGCGCGCGGAGTTGCACAAGGCGCTTTGCTATTGAGTTTTGTGACCTGATTGGAGTTAGGCCCCGCCCCAAAAATGCTGTCACCCCCGGGCTCGTCCGGGGGTGACATCAACGGGTTAACCCTGCCGTCTTGCAAACCAGCTCTTCATCCGCGAAAAAATCCGCGCCGGAAACCCGGCCGGCTTTTGAACGTCGGCAATGACAGGGACCTCGATCGCCGACTCGTCGCGCGGCTCCGGCGGAAGTTCCTGCACCACCGGCGGCAGAGTGTCGATGTCGCCCTCTTCCAAAAGTGCGCGGAGCGGCAGCGCTTCCTCGGCTACGGGACGGTCCGGGGCCGGAAGCAGCAAAGGCCGCTTCGGTCCCGTCGCACGCTCGGCGGCCGAGACGATCGCATCCGCGAAAACATCGACGAGCTGCAGCGGGATGTCGTGGCCCATGCCTTCGACGACTCGCAGCTCCGCACCCGGAATATTGGCTGCCGTATCGCGACCGCCTTCGACCGGTACCAGCGGATCGGCGTCGCCATGCAACACCACCGTCGGCACGGCTATGCGGCGGAGCTTCGGCCTGCGGTCTCCATTGGTCACAGCAGCGGCGGCCTGACGCACGACGCCCGACGGGCAATAGCTGCGCGTCGCATCGCGCGTCACCCATTGGCGCAGCGTCGTCTCGTCGGTCGGCCAGGCCGGGCTGCCGATCGTCTGATAGGTCTTGATGCCGCGCTCGATGACGGCCTCGATGTGGCTGGCGGGCGGCGCGGGCGACACGAAAAGCTTCATGACGCGCGGCTTGGGCGGCGGCAGAAGCGCATTGCCCGTGGTCGACATGATGGAGGTGAGGGAAAGCGTGCGCTCGGGATATTCGCTGGCGATCAATTGCGCGATCATGCCGCCCATGGACGAGCCGACGATATGCGCCCGCTCGATGTCCAGCGCATCGAGCAGTCCGACGGAATCGTCGACCATGTCGTAAAGCGTATAGGGCACGAAAGGCGTCTTGCCGGTCATGAACCCTGCAAAGGCCGCCGGAAGAGGCGCGAACTGCCCGCGCTCGAATTTGCTGGAAAGACCCGCGTCGCGATTGTCGAAACGGACGACACGATAGCCCCGCGCCACAAGCTCCTCGCAAAGCGGAAGCGGCCATTGGGTGAGCTGGGCGCCAAGGCCCATGATGAGCAGGATGGTTTCGCGATCTTCAGGCCCGAAACTCTCATATTCGAGCGTGATTCCGTTGACCTGGACATTCGGCATGGCAGACGACCTGACGCAACAGCCCCCGGGGATTGGGCCCCCTATAAGAAATAGGAAGCCTCATGCTGCATTGCAACATGAGGCTTCATCCGAGGTCAAACGGTCGTCGAATGCGGCCTATTTCGCCGCGTCGGCATGAGCTGCAATAAGTTCGACATAACGCGGGCAGAGTTCGACCGGCATGTCGTGGCCCATGCCCTCGACCAGTTCGAGCTTCGCGCCGGGCACCGATCTTGCCGTGTCGATGCCACCTTCGGGCGGCACCAGCGGATCAGCCAGGCCGTGAATGACGAGGAAGGGCACGGCCACATCCTTGAGCCGTTCAACGCGGCTGCCATCGCCCACGATGGCGGCATATTGGCGAAGCCCGCCTTCCGGATAGTACATGTGGTCATATTCACGCGCGCAGAGTTCATAAAGCGCCTCGTCGCTGCGTGGATATGCGGGGCTCTGATAGACGCGGCGGCCCTTCATGCGATGACGGAGAATCTCCTCGCGGTCTTCCGACGCTGGCTGTGCCTGAAGCGCCGCGAGCGCCTCATCCGTCGCCTGAGGCAGATCGGGATTGCCCGTGGTTGACATGATCGACGTCACGCTGATCAGCCGGTCGGCATGGTTGATCGCCATTTTCTGCACGATCATGCCGCCCATCGATATGCCCATGACATGGGCGCGCTCGATGCCCAGCGCATCGAGAACGCCGATGCCGTCCGCCGCCATATCGGCCAGCGTATAGGGAATATCGGGCGCCTTGCCCTCGCGTACCGATGCCGCGACCTCGCGGATATTCGGCTGACCCTTGAGCTTCTCGCTCTTGCCGACATCGCGATTGTCATAGCGGATGACGCGGAAGCCGCGCGCCTTGAGCCCATCCATCAACTCGGCGGGCCAGCTCATCATGGTCGATGTGTAGCCGTTGACGAAGAGGATCGGGGCCCCGCCTTCCGGGCCGCGATCCTCGACGTTGATGGTGATGCCGTTCGCCTCGATCTGACGCTGCACCATGGTCATTCCGCCGCCTTCGTTGCGGCGGCGCGGGACGCGGCAGCCGTGATGGCATCGGCAAAGACCTGAACAAGCGCAGCCGGGAAGTCGTGCCCCATGCCCGGCACAATGCGAAGCTCCGCACCCGGAATGCTTTCCGCCGTGTCCTTGCCGCCCTCGACCGGCACCAGCGGATCGTCAGCGCCGTGCAACACGACGGCCGGCACGGCAATGTTCTTCAACTTCTCGCGCCGGTCGCCATTGGCGACGATGGCCGCCATCTGACGTGCGGTGCCCACGGGATAGAAGCTCCGCCGCGCATCGCGAAGCACCCATTCGCGCAGCGTCTTCTCATCGGTCCGGTAGCCGGGGCTGCCAATCGTGGTCCATGCCTTCATGCCACGCGCGACGATGGCTTCGAGATCGTCTGCTGGCGCCGCCGGCGCCATCAACACTTCCATCGCTTCGGGCCTGGCCTGCGGCAGCGCCGGATTGCCCGTGGTCGACATGATCGAGGTGAGCGACAGCGCGCGCTCCGGGTGGTTCGCGGCGACGAGCTGCGCGATCATGCCCCCCATCGAGGCGCCCGCGATATGCGCGCGCTCGATCTCCAGCGCATCGAGAAGGCCGACGGCATCCGCCGCCATGTCGTCCAGCGAATAGGGCGCGTTGGGCTTGGCGCCCGTCATCAGCGCGCCGAAGATCGCCGCCATGTCGGGCATGCCCGCCTCGTCGAACTTCGTCGAAAGACCGACATCGCGATTGTCGAAACGGATCGCCCGGTAGCCGCGCTCGACGAGCTCGTGGCAAAGTTCCTCCTGCCAGACCGTGAGCTGACCGCCGAGGCCCATGATGAGCAGCACGGTTTCGCGATCCTCGGGGCCGAAGCTCTCATATTCGATGTTGATGCCATTCGCCTGAACCTGCGGCATGGGACGTCCTCCTGTTTTTCATTTGCCGAAAGTCTATCAGCGGCCTTGCGGGCCGTGGACAAGAAAGGCATATCTAATGTCAAACATTAAAATAAAGTGGAGGATGCCATGACCCTGGAATATGACCTCTTCTGGTCCTTTCGGTCGCCCTATTCCTATCTCGTCACTCCGCGCTTGATCGAGCTGGAGCGCGACTATGACGTCCACTGCAATGTGCGGCCCGTCTATCCCATCGCGGTGCGCCTGGATGGCTTCTTCAAGCAGGTGAACCCCATGTGGCCGCCCTATCTGCTCAAGGATACCGCGCGCATTGCGGAAATGCTGGGCCTGCCCTACGCTTGGCCTTTCCCGGACCCAATCGTGATGAACTTCAAGACAGGCGACGTGCCGAAAGAGCAGCCCTATATCCGGCGCCTGACGCGGCTCGGCGTCGCAGCTGCCGAAGCGGGCAAGGGCCTCTCCTTCATCCGCGAGATGAGCGGCGTGATCTTCGGCGGCGTGCGCAACTGGAACGAGGGCGACCACCTGAAGGATGCCGCGGCCCGGGCGGGCCTCGACCTCGCGGAGCTCGACGCCCTGATCGAGAAAGACCCCGATCACTATGAGGGCGTCATCGCGGCCAACGAGGCAGCCCAGAAGCAGGCCGGCCATTGGGGCGTACCGCTGATGGTCTTCGCCGATGAGCCCTTTTTCGGCCAGGACCGGGTGGATCACCTCGTCTGGCGGCTGGAGAAGCACGGGCTGAAGCGGCGCGGGGCCTAAACGCACCCTCGCACTGGACCGCCCGGCCCTCTCCCGGTAGCTTCGCGGCACAGCTGACGGATGGGAGCCACATGCAGCGCGATCTCGAAAAAATGAGCGCCACCGCCTATGACCTCATCGTCGTGGGCGGCGGCATTACCGGCGCTTCCACGGCCTGGGATGCGGCGTTGCGCGGCCTCAAGGTCGCCCTCCTTGAAAAGGAGGACTTTGCCCACGCGACGACATCCGGCTCGTCGAAGCTCGTGCATGGCGGGCTTCGCTATCTCGTCAATGGCGAGCTGAAGCTCGTGCGCGAGTCGCTCCGTGAGCGCCGCATCTGGGAAAATACCGCGCCGCACATGGTGCATCCCCTGCCCTTCATCCTGCCGACCTATGGCCACGGAATGAAGAGCGGGCCGGTGCTCTCGATCGGCCTCGCCTTCTACGATCTTCTTTCCTACGACCGCAATTTCGTCTCCGACGACGACAAGAAGATTCCGGGCTTCCGCTCGATCTCGCGCGAGGAAGCGCTGAAGCTCATGCCGAGCCTCAAGCGCGAGGGGCTGACCGGCGCGAAGATCTATTATGACTGCCAGATGTTCGCGCCCGAACGCCTCTGCATCGAATGCATCGAAGGTGCGGTCGAATATGGCGCGGACGCGGCAAACTACGCGGAAGTGAACGACTTCATCGTCGAAAGCACGACGACGAGCGGCCGCCGCATCGCGGGCGTCAAGGTGAAGGACCGCCACACAGGCAAGATGCATGAAATCCGGGGCAAGGTCGTCGTCAATGCGGCAGGCCCCTGGGCCGACCTGCTGATGGGAATTGCCGAGGGCGGAAGGCCCGCGCGGCGCCTCATCCGCTCCAAGGGCATCCACATCATCACGCGCGAAATCTCCGGCAAGAACGCACTGGCGATCCAGTCCGACATTGGCGGACATTTCTTCGTCATTCCCTGGCGCGGCCACACGATCATCGGCACGACCGATACCGTCTTCGACGACGATCCGGACAAGGTCGGCGTCACCGAGCAGGACCTGAAGGACTTCATCAGCGTTGTGAATGACGGACTGCCGGGGCTGAACCTGAAGCGCGAGGACATCGTCCACTTCTATGTCGGCATCCGCCCGCTGGTCGACACCGCGCCCGCGCAAGGCGAGGAAGGCTCGAAGGATTCCTACAATGCGAGCCGTGCGGCGGAGGTCTATGACCACGAGCCCATCGACGGCATTGCGGGCCTCATCTCGGCCATGGGCGGCAAGTGGACGACCTCGCGCCACCTCGCCGAGCAGATTACCGACATGGTGCTGAAGAAACTGGGCCGCCACGCAAAATGCGAGACGCATTGCACGCCGGTCTATGGCGGCGAAATCGGGCGGCTCAAGAGCTTCATCACACGCGCGCAGAAGCGGCATCCGCATCTCAGCGCCGACGTGGTCGAAAATCTCGTCCTCTATTACGGGAGCCGCGTCGACGAGGTTCTGGCCACCGCCGATGAGCGGCCCGGCGAGCGCGAGGCGCTGCTGCGCCGCCTCGCCCCGAACTGGCCCGTCCTCACCGTGCAGGTCATTCATGCGATCCGCCATGAAATGGCACGCCACCTCTCGGACGTTCTCTTCCGGCGCACGGGGCTCGGCACGCTTGGCTCGCCGGGTTTCCCGACCATCAGCACGGTCGTGGAGGTGATGGCCCGCGAACTCGGCTGGGACGAAACGGCCATTGCCAACGAGATCGCGGAGGCAAACCGCTATTTCGAGACGCAAAGCCCCGGCCCACGCGAAAGCGACATGAAGGGCGCGTCGCTGGCCGAAGCGACCAGGGGAGCGCGGCCCTGATGATGGCAGCCTTCACGCCCCATGTCGCCGCCATCGTCAACCTCCGCTCAGGCGGCGGGCGCACGGGGCGCGGCTGGCGCGTGATCTCGGAAACGCTCGAACGTGAATTGGGACCCATCCGCGCGCATTTCACAACCTCGCCCTCGACGCCGCGCTATCTGCCCGCGATGGAGCTCACGCGCAACGCGCTGAAACAGGGCGCGCAGCTCGTCATTGCCGTGGGCGGCGACGGCACCATCAACGAGGTGGTGAACGGCTTTTTTGAAAACGGCGCGCCCATCAACCCGCACGCGCATCTCGCCGTGCTGAACACCGGCACGGGCGGCGACTTCCGCAAGACCTTCGACCTGCCGGAAGAACTCGAGCCCTGCATTGCCCGCATTGCCGAGGGCACGACGCGGCAGATCGACATTGGCCGCCTCTCCTTCATTGCCGATGACGGGAAGGAAGCGGAACGCTATTTCGACAATATTGCGAGCTTCGGTCTTTCGGGCGCGGTGGACCGCGCCGTCAATCGCGCGAATATCTCCAAGATATTCGGCGGCAGCTTCGCATTCTTCTGGGCGACGCTCACCACGGCGCTTCTCTACAAGCCGCAAGCCGTGCGCCTGACCGCTGATAGCGGCTTCGACGAGATCATCAATGTGGGTACTGCGGCGGTCGCCAATGGCCGCTTTTTCGGCGGCGGCATGATGATCGCGCCCAAAGCCGAACCCGATAGCGGCTGCTTCGACATCGTCATCATGCGCGACACGAAGTTCCGCGATCTCCTCTCCGGCTCGCGCGCGCTCTACGACGGCACGCATCTCGACGATCCGAAGGTCATTCATTTCCGCGCGAAGACGCTTGTGGCGACGCCTCTGGACGACAAGCCTGTACTGCTCGACATAGACGGGGAGGCACCGGGGCGGCTGCCTGCGCGTTTCGACATTCTGCCATCCGTGCTGACGCTGCGTTGCTGACGAAGAGAGTATTGAGGGGACCCCATGACGATCGACCGCACAACGCTTCGCTGGAACGGCTGGGGGCCCGTAGCGCAGGAGAACGCGCTGCCAGACGGCGCGCCGCAATGGGACTGGATCCGCACCACGCTCGGCATGCCGCATCTGCCGAACACGCCGGCAAAGCCGCTCTCCGACATCAACATGCCCGCCTGCCGCGTCGGCGATCTCGTTCTGGCGAAACTCCGCGCCATCGTCGGCGAAGCGCAGGTCAAACTCGACGACTACGAGCGCGCCTTTCATGCGCGGGGCAAGTCCTATCACGATCTTCTTTATCTCCGCGCCGGCAAGCTCGACATGGTGCCGGACGCCGTCATCTATCCGCGCAATCCGGATGAAGCGCTCGCCGTGGTGAGGCTCGCGGCGGAAGAGGACATCACGCTCATTCCCTATGGCGGCGGTTCGTCGGTCGTGGGCGGCGTCAACGCCATGGCGAAGTCGCTCGGAAGCCCCGTGCTCACGCTCGACACAACGCTGATGACGCGGCTGATCCAGATCGACAAGATCGCCATGACGGCGACCGTCGAGGCGGGCATATATGGCCCCGCGCTCGAAGAGCAGTTGCAGAAACACGGCGTGACGCTGGCGCATTATCCGCAGAGCTTCCAGTTCTCGACGGTGGGCGGCTGGATCGCGGCGCGCGGCGCTGGCCAGCAATCGAACCGCTATGGCAAGGCGGAGAAATGGCTCGTCTCGGCGAGGCTCGCCACGCCGAAAGGCTTCTGGACGACGGAAGCGACGCCCGCTTCCGCCGCAGGTCCCAACCTCAACCAACTCATTGCGGGCTCGGAAGGCACGATCGGTGTCATCTGCGAGGCGACGGTAAAGATCCACGAAGTGCCCGCGCGGAAAGATTATCGCGGCTATCTCTTCAAGAATTTCGCGAGCGGCGTCGAGGCGGCGCGGCGCATCAACCATGCGGATATTCCGGTCGCCATGGTGCGCCTCTCCGACGCGCAGGAAACGCATTTCTTCCAGGCCTTTTCCTCGACCCATTCGGAGACGGGGCTGAAAGCGCGGCTTCAACGCGCCTATCTGCGCCACAAGGGTTTCGACGCCGAACCCTGCCTCATGCTTGTCGGACATGAAGGCGACGCCGAAACCGTGATCTGGGCACAGGAGCGGACGGAAGCGATCTGCGCGAAGCTCGGCGCGCTGAAGCTCGGCACCGGGCCGGGGCAGAAGTGGTATCACAGCCGCTTCAACTCGCCCTATGCCCGCGACCCCATGCTCGATCACGGCATCGGCCTCGACACGCTGGAGACGGCGACGCGCTGGTCGAATATCGGCAAGCTCCACAAGGCCGTCGTCGAGGCGATCGACGGCGCGATGAAGGCGAACATGCCGGAAGTGACGGGACGCGGCATCGTCATGGCGCATCTGAGCCATTCCTATCCCGACGGCGCGAGCCTCTATTTCACTTTCGTCTTTCCGCGCCAGCTCGACCGCGAGGTCGAGCAATGGCAGGCGATCAAGCGCGCGGCCTCGGACGCAATCATCGAGAACCGCGGCACGATCAGTCACCATCACGGCGTGGGCACCGACCACGCGCCCTGGCTCGCCGAGGAGAAGGGCCCCATCGGTTACAATGTGCTGAAGTCGCTGAAGCGCGAACTCGACCCGACCGGCGTGCTCAATCCGGGGAAGCTGCTCGGCTGAAAAAGATCATGCGGGAACGCTGACGATCTCCCTCGCCCGGGCAAGACCCACTTCAATGTTCGGCACGAGAATGACGCGGCTTTCGTCAAGAATGCCCATCGCCTGAAGTACCTGACGCGGTTGCGGCTGGATGCCGGTGATGATGAGCTTCGTGCCATGCCGCGCGCAGCGGTCGACCAGGGATTGAATGGCGCTGGCGCCAGACCCATCGACCATCGGCACGGCGCGCATGCGCAGGATGAGGACGCGCGGCGGTTTGCCGATACGGTCCAGCGTCTCGCCGAGCTGCATCGCGACGCCGAAGAAGAAGGGACCGCGGATGACGCTGGCAATGACGCCGGGCGGCAGCTCGGCCTGCGTGACGGGGCGCATATCATGCGGCGTATCGTCTGACACATCGTCGTCGAGAAGCTTCACATTGGCCTGAACCTGCACGGCCTCGGACATGCGATGCATGAAAAGGACGGAGGCGAGAACGACGCCCACCTCGATGGCAACGGTGAGATCGACCATGACGGTGAGGCCGAAGGTAACGAGCAGAACGGCGCGGTCGCCAATCGGCGCCTTCATGAGATGGGTGAAGCGTTCGACCTCGCTCATGTTCCACGCAACGATCATCAGCACGGCGGCGAGCGCCGCAAGCGGAATGAAATGCGTGAGTGGCCAGGCGACGAGCATGAAGATCAGCAGAAAAACCGCATGCAGAATGCCCGCAATCGGCCCCTTCGCACCCGCCCGGATGTTGGTCGCCGTGCGCGCAATGGCGCCGGTCGCGGGCAAGCCGCCGATGAGCGCGGAAGCGCAATTGGCGACACCCTGCGCCACGAGTTCGCAATTGGAGCGATGGCGCCGTCCGGTCATGCTGTCGGCGACCATGGCTGAAAGCAGCGATTCGACGCCCGCGAGGAAGGCGATGGTGAAAGAAGTCGGGACGAGGTCGCGCAGGCGCTCGAATGTGACATGCGGCAGCGTCGGCATTTCAAAGCCCGGCTGGAGCCCCGCGTAACGCGAGCCTATCGTATCTGTCGACAGGTGGAAGGCATAGACCACCACCGAGGCGAGCACGACGGCGATCAGAAATTGCGGCCAGGCCGGGCGATAGCGACGGATGAGGATAATGACGGCGAGCGAACCGGCCGCCACGGCGAGCGTCGCCGGGCTTGTCGTCGAAAGGGCGCCGCCGAGCGCGGCAATTTTCGGAAAGAAGTCGCCGGGCACCTTGTCGATCGCAAGGCCCAGGAAATCCTTGATCTGACTCGACGCGATGATGATCGCGATGCCGGCAGTGAAGCCGGTGACGACGGGCTGCGGTATATATTTGATGTAGGTACCGACGCGGAAAAGCCCGGCGGCAATAAGCAATAGCCCGGCCATCAGGGTAGCAAGGATAAGCCCGTCATATCCATGCTGGGCGATGACGTTGAAGACGACGACGACGAAGGCGCCGGTCGGCCCACCGACCTGGAAACGGGAGCCGCCGAGCGCCGATATGAAGAAGCCGGCGACGACCGCCGTGATAATGCCCTTGTCGGGTGTCGCACCGCTGGCGATTGCAAGTGCCATCGAAAGCGGCAGCGCGACGATGGCGACCGTCAGGCCGGCTATGAAGTCGCTTCGGAAATCCGCCGTCCCGTACCCCTCCCGGAGAACGGTAACGAGCTTCGGGATGAACAAGGCCCAGCGGGATTCCGCTGGTGGGGTCGTGAACGGCATGGCTCAACCTTCCCGGAACAGGGGAAATGGCGCCTCGCGCGTTCAGTCGTCTTCGAGCTGACGACGCAACTCGGCCTTGGCTATTTTTTCTAAAGTTGAGCGCGGCAAGGCATCGACAATACGAATCTCGCGCGGCACCTTGAAATCCGCAAGCAATTTTCTGCAATGCGCCATGACCTTTTCCTTGAGGTCTTTCGGCGCTTCCGCCTCGCCGCCCGGAACGAGAAGGAAGGCGACAGGCACTTCGTCGAGCATGGGGTCCTTCCGTCCGACCACTGCGCACTCATGAACGCCACCTGCCGCCATGATGACCGTCTCGATCTCGGAGGCCGCGACATTCTCACCGCCGACCTTCAGCATGTCCTTGTCGCGGTCGGCAAAACGGATGAAGCCGTCCTGCATCAGCGTCACGCGGTCGCCGGTGATGAAGAAGCCCTGCTCGTCGAAGCTCTCGGCCGTCGCCTTGGGATTGTTGAGATATTCCTTGAAGAGCGAGAGGCCTGGAATGCCGCGAATGAGAAGCGTACCCGTCTCGCCGGCTTCGGCAGGTGAACCATCTTCTCGGGTGATCGCGATTTCATAGGCGGGCGACGGCTTGCCGATGGACATGGCCGGCGCGGGCACGAAGGGATCGCTGACGATGCCATGCGTGATTGTCTCGGTCATGCCCCACCAGCCGATGGTCTTGACGCGAAAATGCGCGTCAGTCGGCAGGCTGGCGACGCCATTGCCCCAAAGGCGGTAGTGATGGGCGGCAGGCACGTCATGCGTGGCGAGAGCGCGCAGGCAGAAGGGCACCATGGATGTCCAGGTGCAGCGATGCTTGAGCGACACATCCCAGAAGCGCGAGGCCGAGAAGCGCGGCTGCACAACCACCGTACCGCCGACCCAGAGCGTCGCCAGCACCGAATAGGACTGCGCATTGGTGTGGAAGAGCGGCAGATAGACGAGATGCACATCGTCCGGCGTGAGCGTCTCATGCATGGCGCAGAGCTTCGCGCCCCAGAGCGCGTTCGCATGCGTCCAGACGACACCCTTGGGCCGCGAGGTGGTGCCCGACGTGTACTGAATACCGACATTCGCCGTGGGATCCGCAGGGCGAAGCGGCACATCGGCGGGATTGCCATAAAGCGCGGCGAAGCTTTCCGATTTCTGCGGGCGGTTGCCGGGAGCGGCGGGCGCGCCATTATCCGTTTCGGTGATGGCAAGCCATTTGATCGCATGGCAGCTTTCGGCGACCAGCGTGGCGAATTTCGGCTGCGTGATCGCGCCGACGACGCCCGCATGTTCCGAGAAATAAGTGAGTTCGTCCGCAACCGAGCGCGCATTGGTGGTGACGGCGACGGCGCCGAGATGCGCGCAGGCATACCAGGCGATGATCGTTTCCGGGCAATTGTCGAGATGGACGAGCACCCTGTCGCCGAGACCGACGCCCCGCGCCTTCAGTCCGGCTGCGACTGCCTTCGTCTCTGCCGCAAATTCGGCATAGGTCCAGGTCTTCGACGGCCCCTCGAAAGGCTCCCAGATGAGGAAGGGATGCGAGGGCCGCGCCGCGGCGTGAAGCGCGAGCAGATGAGGCACGTCGAAGCCCGAAAACGGGTGCACGGCGGGCGTTCTCAGAAAAGGCGCGGTCATTCGTTCCTCCCGGTGTTTTTTCTTTTTTACGCCACGCTCAAATGACCATCCATCCAGTTCTGAACTATCCGGATGGCGGCGGCGGCAAACGGCGAAGCAATCCAGCTCCGAAAAGACCGGATTGCTTCGTCTGCAACTCACAATGACGAAAACCGTCAGACGAGCGCGATCTTGAGCGCCTGCGCCGCGGCCTTCACCGCTTCGCGGCCCGTGTCGAGCACGCCTTGAAGATTGAAGAAGCCGTGGATCATGCCTTCGTAATTGACATGTTCAACGGGAACCCCTGCCTTTTTCAGCGTTTCGGCATAGGCGCGGCCTTCATCGCGCAACACATCATAGCCGCCCGTGACGACGTAGGCCGGAGGCAGTCCTTGGTGGGAGGCCGCCTTGAGCGGGGCGACGCGCGGATCGTTGCGATCGACATCGCCGAGATAATGATTGAAGAACCAGATCATGCCGTCACGTTCGAGGAAGTGCCCCTCCGCGAATTCACGATAGGAAATCGTGTCCGTATTCGTATCCGTAACGGGATAGATAAGCATCTGGAAGGAAATGTGCGGCCCCTTGGCGTCGCGCGCCATAAGGCTCACGACAGCGGCGAGATTGCCGCCCGCGCTGTCGCCCGCGACCGCGATACGGTTTGCATCAACGCCGATCTCGGCGGCATGTGCCTCGACCCATTGCACGGCGGCAAAGGCATCTTCTGCTGCGGCAGGGAATTTGTGCTCGGGCGCAAGGCGGTAGTCGACGGCGACGACCTTGCATCCACTCTCATTGGCGAGGGTTCGGCAGAGCGCATCATGCGTTTCAAGATCGCCGATCACCCAGCCGCCACCATGAAAATAAACGAGGACCGGAAGCGCCTCGCTGCCAGCGGCAACCGGTGTGTAGAGGCGAAGTGGAATCTCGCCGACCGGGCCGGGAATGGTGCGATCCTCGACCTTGCCGATAGGTTGGCCCTGAACGTCGAGCTGCGCCGCCATGGCGCGGTACATCTCGCGCCCGCCTGCCGGCGGAAGATCGATGAGACGCGGCGCATCCGGATTGGCGGCCATGCCGTCGAGAAGCGCTTTGACTTGCGGGTCGAGTGCCATTTCATCCTCCCATTTATTCTTGATCATTTTTATCGTTGGGAAGGTTTTACCGGGCCGAGCCCTCGAGCGCAAAGCGCCAAAAGAAAAGGCCCCACGCCTTGGCAGGCATGGGGCCTTTTCCGGTGTCGACCGAGTGTCAGTGGAGGATGTTGCCCTCGCGCGAGCGGCGGCCTTCAGCCATATCGATGACGAAGCCCTTGAGCGCCCGCCAGGCGTCGGCGCGCAGCAACTCGCCGATCTGCTCCAGTTCCTCAACCGCCGTATCGGCATATTCGAGGGCCTTCATTCCATGGGTATCGAACATGTAGGCGGCAAGCAGGCTGAGCTCGTGGTCGGTCATCATGGAAGCGGTCTCTCTGGATTGGCTCGTGAACTGTATCCAGAGCAGTGCAACCGACGGGCCAGAGAGACACCCATGAAGAATCAATGACTTAGCGGTGCGCCTTGTGCCACATGGGCAAAGCCTGCCCGGCGGAATCCTGCCCCGGGATGGCGGTTTTTTCCGCCCCCTCAGCCCGCGAAACCACCATCTGAGAGGAAGCTCTTCTCCTCGGGCGTCGAGGCGCGGCCAAGCACGGCGTTCCGGTGCGGGAAGCGCCCGAAGCGCTTGATGATGTCGGCATGAATTTCGGCGAAGCGCAGCACCTCCGCATCTTCGAGGCGCGTCGAGTGATAGCGCAGGCTTTCCTCCTGCGTGGCCCCGTCCTCGGCATGCATGAAGGGCAGATAGAACCATTGCCGCGCGGTCACCGGCACTTCGACATCCAAGCGGCGGGAGATCGCTTCCCGCGCAAGAGCGAGCGCCTTGCCATCATTCACCCAGGCGCGGTAATCGTCGCGGTAAAGATTGCGCGAGAACTGATCGAGCACGATGAGGAGCGCAAGCGCGCCCTGCGCATCCTTCATCCAGCCGTCGAGCCTGCCCTCGCTGGCCGCCACATGCGTCTCGCCGAAGCGCTTGCGGATTTCCGCGTCGAAGGACGCATCCTTTGCGAACCACTTCGAAGGCCCGGCCGCAAACCAGAAATCGAGAATGTCGCGTGGGAGCGCGATGGACATGAGGTCTCCAGACTCTATTGCGCGTCATGGTCGGGCCGACCACCCGCGTCTATTGCCCTTGCATCATATCGCAAGGAAGACGCGGATGCGCGGATCGAGTCCCCCCGTGCATGACGAACAGAAGAGTCAGACGACGATCACATCATCGGGCGCTTCGTCGAGGTAAAGCCGCTCGACGAGATGGGCGCGGCGGTCGAGCGTGGCGCGCTGGTTGACGTAGCCCTTGTCGGTGATCTCGTGCCCGTCGATCGACGGCGGTTCCGTCATCAGGTGAATGCGCGCGATGCGCGTGGACGAGCCGCCGCCGTCCTTGTTGTGACGCAGGAGCGCTTCACGGATATGTGCGACGACCTTGGGATGGGAGACGACTTCCTGCGGTGTGGCGCTGTCATGGAGCCCGGCCACGGCCTTCGCCGCGGCGATATTCGGCCAGGCGAGAAGCGCGATATAGGGCTTGTCCAGGCCGCAAATGACTGCGTCCTGAATGAGCGGCGAACAGGCGGCGACAACATCGGCGCGCAGTGTGCCGGTCGAGACCCAGGTGCCGGACGACAGCTTGAAGTCTTCCGTCACGCGGCCATCGAAAACGATGCCTTCTTCCGGATGCTCCGGATCGAGGAAGCGCGCTGCGTCGCCCAGCGCGTAATAGCCTTCCTCGTCGAAGGCCTCCGCCGTCTTTTTCGGATCGTTGAGATAGCCCGGCGTTATCGTCGGTCCCTTCACGCGCACTTCAAGCTTGGTGCCATTCGGCACGAGCTTCAGCGTGATGCCCGGCAGCGGCAGACCGATCAGTCCAACCCGCTCCGTCACCCAATGAACGACCGTGATGCCCTGCGTCTCCGTTGCGCCATACATCGTCGTGAGGGGCATGCGATGGCCGGTCTCGGCAATCGCCAGCGCCTGCATGCGATCATAAAGGTCGCTCGAAAGCGTCGCGCCGCCATAGCCCATATATTCAAGATTGCGGAAGAAGGCGCGGCGAAGTTCCACATCCTTTTCCATCGCATCGGCGAGCATGGCGAAGGCAACGGGCGCCGAACCGAAGACGCGCGGGGAAACGTCGCGCAGATTGCGGATCGTTTGATCGAAGAGGCCGGGGATCGGCTTGCCCGCATCGAGATGCACCGTGCCGCCCGCGGCAAGATTGCCGTTGAAGCTGATATTGCCCGCCGAGATATGGTTCCAGGGCATCCATTCGAGGCTCTGGGGAATCTCGTCGGGATCCGGCTCCTCGGTGCGCAACGCTTCCTGCGCTGCCACCAGCGCCATCATCATGCGATGGGTCTGGATCGCGCCTTTCGGCATGCCGGTCGAGCCGGAGGTAAAGAGATATTTCGCTACCGTGTCGTGGTCGATCCTGTCCATCGACGCCTCGACGGCAGCGGCGTCGATCGGCGTTGCGATCATCGTATCGTAATGGAAGCTCGCTGCGCCTTCCTCGACGCCGTCGCGGCTCACCACATCGACGCTCGAAAGATCGAGAGCCCGGAGCGCGCGTTCGAACATTGCGCCCTGCTGCGCGAAGATCATGCGCGGCCGCGTCAGCTCGAACACATGGCGGAGCTTCGAAAAATCCGTGCTCATCAGCGAATAGGGAACGCTGACGGGCGCAACCGGCACACGCGCCTTCATCGCACCCAGCGCCATAACGGCATGCGTGATCGAGTTGCCGGAAAGGATCAGCAGCGGCGTCGAGGGGCCCATGCCGCGCGCCAGAAGCGCGGTGGCAACGGCGTCCGCGGCGCGGTTCGCCTCGCCATAGGTGATATAAGCCCAGGCGCCGGAGGCATCGCGCTCGCCGATGAAGTTCCGATCGGGATGTAGGGCCGCCTTCTCCTCAAGCAGATGCACGATCGAGCGCTTCATCTCGCCCAGGGGATATTCGGACGACACATAGATCGTGCCATCAGGCTTTTTCTCAACCTTGATCTTCGGCGGCTTCTGCTTCAGCGGTTTGAAAGGCGGAAGCTGCGTCTTTTCTGCAGCGACGCTCATTATTCTCTTCCCGATTTCTATTTCCGTATTCTGGCGTCAGTTGACCATCCGCTCGCGGCCTTCCCAGTAGGGAGCTCTGAGTTCGCGGCGCAGAATCTTGCCGGACGGATTGCGCGGCAACGCCTGCACGATGTCGATGGATTTCGGCACCTTGAAGCCCGCGATGCGCGTCTTGGCGAAGGCAATGATGTCGGCCACCTCCACGCTCTGCCCCGGCTTCAGCACGACACAGGCTTTCACCGCCTCGCCCCAGCGCTCGTCGGGCACGCCGATCACGGCGACATCGGCGATGGCGGGATGGCCGAACAGCGCATTCTCGACTTCGGCCGGATAGACGTTCTCGCCACCCGAAACGATCATGTCCTTCACGCGGTCGTGAATGTAGAGATAGCCGTCCGTGTCGAAATAGCCGGCGTCGCCTGAATGGAACCAGCCGCCGCGCACAGCGTCCTCGGTCGCTTCGGGCCTGTTCCAGTAGCCCTTCATCACCATTCCGCCGCGGATGACGATTTCGCCGACACCGCCCTGCGGCACGTCTTCGCCCTTTTCATCGACGACTCGGATTTCCATGTTGGAATAAGGAATGCCGCAGGAGCGCAGCTTGCCCTTCGCCGGATCGTGGGCATCCGGCGGCAGATAGGTCGCACCGCCCGTCGTCTCGGTCAGACCGTAAAGCTGCACGAAGCCGGCATTGAAAGTCGACTGCGCCTGCCTCAACACATCTTCGGCAATGGGCGACGCGCCATAGAGAATCTGGCGCAGCGAGGAAACATCCGTTGTCTTGATGTTCGGCTGTTGGAGCAGGAACAGAATGACCGCCGGTACCATGAAGGCGATGTTGATCTTCTCGCTCTCGATGAGCTTCAGGATCACCTGCGGATCGACATCCTTCAGGATGACGTTCTTTGTGCCATGCACATGGCCGATAATGCCGATATTGACGCCCGCCACATGAAAAAGCGGCATGCAGACGAGGCAGACTTCGCGGCGCTTCCAGTCTGCCCAGCCCGACGCCTCGCCCGCCTCGAAGGTGGCAAGATAATTCCGGTTGGTGAGCTGCACACCCTTGGGATGGCCAGTGGTGCCGCTCGTATAGAGCTGGATCACATCGTCGTCGATATGAGCGGGCAGCATGGGATCGGCTGCGGGATATCCATCGCGCCACTCGTCGAAGGAGATCCAGTCGCTGCGTCCGCCATCGAGCGCGATGACGCGCTTCACGCTCGGGCACTCGCTGAGCACCTGCTGGATCACATCGTAGAATTCGGCGCCGACGAAAACGATTTCCGTCCGGGCGTCGTTCAGCACATAGGCGACTTCGGGCGGTGCAAGGCGCCAATTGACGCCGACGACAACAGCTTTCGCCTTCACCGCGCCATATAGCATCTCGTAATAGCGATCCGAATTCTTGCCGATGAAGCCTACACGCGCGCCGGGCTTGCAGCCTTCGGCAATGAGGCCCTGCGCCACGCGGCTCGCCCGCTTGTCGAGCTCCGCGTAAGTCGTCACGCGACCCTCAAAGACCTGCGCGACGTCGTTCGCCGCGGCCTTGGCCTGCGCACGCGTAATATCGGCAACCGAATGAATATGCTCGCGATCGAACATCGGCGCTCCTCCCAAAGCGGAAATGTCTGCCCGGCCCTTTCGGCCAGAATTCTTGTTGGACCAGAGTGTAGCGACGATTGGGGCCGGGGCAAGCGGACGCCGGAAGCCCGCTCACGCTTCCCGCTGGACGCTGCGTAACTTCGCCCCCAAACTGGCCCCAATAAAAATAAGGTCATCCAGTCAGGGAGGTTCAGATTGGCCCGCATACCGTATTTCGACCCGGCCAAGGCCGAAGGCCGCGCCAGAGACGCCTATAGCAAACTGCCGCCGCTCAACATCTTCAGGATGATGGGCCATTCGGGCGACATGCTCGACGGCTTCGTGAAGCTGGGCAACCAGATCCTGATGTTCGGCAAGCTCGATCCGATCCTGCGGGAGATCGCCATCGTCCGCGTCGGCGTGCTGTCCAACGCGAAATACGAGGTCTATCAGCACGAAGAGATTTCGCGCCGCCTCGGCATGTCCGAAGAGAAGATCAAGGCGATCCATGAGGGGCCGGACGCCAAGGTCTGGAACGAGATGGAGCGCCTCGTCATGCGCTTCACGGACGATGTGGTGCTGCATGTTCGCGCATCGGACGCGACCTTCAAGCCGCTGGAGGAGCGGCTCTCCTATGGAGAGCTTCAGGAACTCGTGATCGCCATCGGCTTCTACATGATGGCCTCGCGCTTCCTTGAGAATTTCGATGTCGATATTGAGGAAACGCCGCCCGCGAAGGGCGTCGAACTCCCCGGAATGAAGAGCTGACACCCATGGCGCGCCTGCCCTATCCAGATCCGAAAGACCTGCCGGAAGATGCCCGCAAGCTTCTGGAAACGCTGCCGCCGCTCAATATCTTCCGCATGATCGCGGGGAGCGGCGCATCCTTCGTACCCTTCATGGCGCTGATCAACGCCTATCTGAACGAGGGCACGCTGGACGATGAGCTGCGCGAACTCGTGATCCTTCGCGTCGGCCATCTCTGCGGCTCGGCTTACGAGTTGCACCACCATGTCCGTGTCTCGCGCGGGCTCGGGCTTTCGGAAGCGCGCATCGCGGCGACGGCGGGCACGCTGCCTAGTCCGCATCTCAGCGAGGCGGAGAACGCGGCCCTCGCCTTCGCGGACGATCTCGTCGCCCATGTGAAGGCGGACAAGGCGCTCTTCGATGCGGCGCGCAAGCATCTCGGCGATACCGGCATCCAGGAGCTCGCCATCATCGTCGGCGTCTATCTGCTCGTCTGCCGCTATCTCGAAACCTTCGAAATCGAACTCGAGGAAAAGGAAATCGAAGGCGACTCACTTGAGGACATCAAACGGAGTCTGGAGTCACAATAACCGTCATGGCCCGGCTCGTCCGGGCCATCCACGTCTTCTTCTTGCAGAAAGAAAGGCGTGGATGCCCCGCATGAAGCGGGGCATGACGAAAGGGAGGGAGAGGAATGAGTCTCGGCAATCCGCGCTTTCAATACACGAAGGGCCTGCACGATCTCGGCAATGGCGGCTATGCCTGGCTTCAGCCGGATGGCGGCTGGGGATGGTCCAATGCCGGGTTGATCGTCGATGGGGCTGAGTCGCTGATCGTCGACACGCTGTTCGACGTGCCTCTGACGCGCGAGATGCTCACCGCCATGCGGCAGGCGGAGCCAAAGGCCACCACGCAGATCAAGACCGTGGTCAACACGCATCACAATGGCGACCATTGCAACGGCAATGAATGCTGTCAGGGTGCGGAGATCATCGCGCACAAGCTCGCAAAGGAAGCAATGACGCATGAGCCACCGCAACTGCTCGCGGGCTTTCTCGATCTCGCGCCGCAGCTCGGCGATCTCGGCCTCTTCATCAAGAAGGCCTTCGGCCCCTTCGATTTCAAAGGCGTGACGCAAACGCTCCCGACGACAACTTTCGAAACCGAAATCACGCGGCATGTGGGCGACAAGCTGGTGAAGATCATGCATGTCGGCCCCGCGCATACGCCAGGCGACGCGCTCGTCCATGTACCTGCCGACAAGGTCGTCTTCACCGGCGACATTCTCTTCATCGAGGGTCATCCGATCATGTGGGAAGGGCCGGTGGCGAACTGGATCGAGGCTTGCGACCGCATCCTCGCCATGGATGTCGAAACCATCGTGCCGGGCCATGGCCCGATCACCGACAAGCGCGGCGTGAAAGCTGTGCGCGATTATCTCGTCTATGTGAGAAACGAGGCGCGGCGGCGCTACGACGCCGGGCTCACGGCTTTCGAAGCGGCGCAGGATATCGACATGTCTGATTACGACAGCTGGGGCGACGGCGAGCGCATCGTCGTCAACGTCGCAACGCTCTACAAGGAATTCACAGGCGACGATACACCCAATGACGCCGCGTTTCTCTTCGGTCAGATGGCCGCGATAGCCAAGGCGAAAGGCCGCCTCTGACGGCGCTCACAAAGGCGTGAACCGCAAATTCCCGGAACGCCTGGACAGGCACCGTACGAGAACCGACGATCGCGGCCATTCGAAATTCCGGGGAGACCGCCATGATCACGCTTTATGAGCATCCGCTTTCGCCTTATGCGCAGAAGGTGAAGATCGCTCTGCGGGAAAAGGGCATCGACTTCGCGTTGAAGGTGCCCGGCGGCATCGGCGCGGGCGGCGCGGCGGGCGAATTCATAGAGGCCAATCCGCGCGCCGAGGTGCCGCTGCTGATCGACGGAGAGGCTCATATTTTCGATTCGACCATCATCCTCGAATATATCGAGGACAAGTGGCCTACCCCGCCGCTCTTGCCGCATACGCCCGTTGAACGGGCGCGCGTTCGCACGATCGAAGATGTCTGCGACACGCATTACGAAGCGATCAACTGGGGGCTCGGCGAAATCTCCTGGTTCCGTCGCGCCGAGGGCGAGCTTGCCGAGACGTTGCGCGAGCGCGCCGCCGAACAAACGGAAAAGCTGCATGCCTGGCTTGAGCGTCAGCTCGGCAAGAGCGACTGGTTCAACGGCGCGTCTTTCGGTTGGGGCGATCTCTCCGTCGCGCCTTACGTCAATGCCTCCATCGGCTTCGGCAATGGGCCCGACGAAGGCTCGACGCTCGGCCGCTGGCTTGCGCGGGCACGAACACGGGAAAGCGTCGCGCTGACGATGAAGGAGGCCTCCGCCTCCATCGCCGGCATGGAAGTCGTCGCAGGAATTCTCGATCAGGGCCTTTTCAAACGCGAATATCGCGACCACCGCCTCGAATGGATGGTGAAGTCGGGCGGCATCGAAGTCGTGCTGAAGGGTATCGAGAGGAACAACATCCGTTTCACGGAATTCGAGTAAGTCGCAACGACCGCGCACAGCCGACGCGACATCGGGCAACGGGGACGAAATTTGCCCGTAATCCCGGCCCAAATCCCCCCAAATTTAATCCGTTCATGCCGACAGGAATGCCGGAGACCGACGTATAATGCATGACAGTTTTTCGTGCAGAGGAGACGTCATGACAATCGTCGCCCGTAAGGCAAAGCTGGCCCTGTTTGCCGCCACCGCACTCGCAGCCGCGACGCTCGCCGTGGCGCCTGCTTCAGCGCATGGTCATGTAAGCGTCGGAATCGGCTTTGGCTTCCCGCTCTTCGCCGGACCGGCCTGGGGCTATTACGATCCCTACTACTATGCGCCGCCGCCCGTGGCCTATTACCCGCCGCCGGTGGTCTATGCGCCGCGCCCGGTCTACTACCGCGAGCCGATCCAGGCGGAGCCGACCTCGCCGGTCTATCGCGACTCCGGCGGGCAGTATTGCCGCGAATACCAGACGACTGTTCGCGTCGGCGGCCATTACGAAAACTCGTATGGCACCGCCTGCCAGCAACCCGACGGCAGCTGGCGCGTGGCGAACTGAAATCGCACCAACTCTGTGAGGCAACAAAGGCGGAGACTGCATAGCGGTCTCCGCCTTCTTCATTTCCTAAACTTCGCTTTGGCTCAGCGCGCGGTGATGCCGCCGTCGATGACGAGTTCCGAACCCGTCATGTAGCGCGATTCATCCGAGGCAAGGAACACGATGCCCGCCGCAATATCCGACGGCAGGCCCGCATAGGCGAGCGGCGCCATCTGGGCGATCGCATTGGCATCGACCGCGTTCGCGCCTTCGGGGAGGATATCCGTCCCAAGCGCGCTGGTGCCGCCCTGCGGTATCTTCTGCCAGATCGCCGTGTCGATGATGCCGGGATGAACCGAGTTCACGCGCACATTCATCTTGGCCTGGGCGCATTCGAGCGCCACGGCCTTGGTGAAAAGGCGAACCGCGCCCTTGGTCGCGCAGTAACCCGCGAGGCCCGCGGCGCCCTGAAGGCCAGCAACCGAAGAAATATTGATGACCGAGCCGCCGCCCGACGCCGCGATCAGCGGAATGCCGTGCTTCACGCCGAAGAAGACGCCGTCGACATTGATCGACATCTGACGGCGCCAGTCTTCATAGGCCATCGTGAAGATATCGGCGCCGATGCCGATGCCGGCATTGTTGACGAGGATGTGGAGCGCGCCCTGGTCCTTCTTGATCGCCTCGATCACCTCGGCCCAGCGCGCCTCGCTCGTCACATCCTGATGATGCGTGGCGATCTTGCCGCCCGCCGCCTTGACCTGATCGGCCGTCTCGGCGAGGCCCTTGTCGTCGATATCCGTCGCGACCACAAAGGCGCCTTCCGCCGCCAGCGCCAGCACCGCGCCGCGGCCGATGCCGCTGCCCGCGCCCGTCACCAGAGCCACTTTTCCACTGACCCGTCCCATGCCGTTCTCCCTTTTCATATGCCGGGGCTTGTGCCCCTTTGCCTTTGTCTTAGGGTATAGGCCCTAGACCGGGCAACGCGATTTTACGCAGCGGCGTTCTTGCTGCAGCGCACCGATGGCTAGCAGATCAAACGGTCTTGGCAAATACTGTACTTCGGTCTAGTTTTTCTCGGCGCGGGAGAGAGCCCCATGAAGCGGGCCAGGCGCATGGCGGAGGGAGAGCCCCATTAGCAATCTTGAGGCACTGGAAGAGGCGCCCGTCGGCGGAACGCGGCGCGCTCGCAAAAAGGAGCGCACGCGGCGGGAAATCTATCGCACCGCGATGCAGCTCTTTGGCGAGCGCGGCTATGACGGCGTGACCATTGAGGACATTTGCAACGGCGCGGGCGTCGCAAAGGCGACCTTTTTCCTCCATTTCGAGAACAAGGCCGCGCTGCTGCAGGAGTTCAACGACGAGGTGACCCAGTCTCTCGCCGATCAACTGGCGGGGCATAACGGCACGGCGGAGGAGCAACTCCTGTTTCTCCTCGATGCCTTCCTCGAAGCCTATGAACGCAACGCGCCGGTGATGCGGAAAATGCTGCGCGAATTCATCGATCAGCCGACCGCGCTCACACGCGCCGCGACCGTGAACGAAAGCGTCATCGACATCGTGACGGACATCGTGCGCCGCGGCCAGAACAGGGCTGAACTGCGCGAGGAGATGCCACCGGAACTGGCCGCTGTCGCCATTGTCTCCACATGGAGCACCATCGCCGCCTTTTCGACCGAACACCCGGAAACGGATGCCGGCCTCGCCAGCCGCCAGATCATCGACATCATGCTCAATGGCCTGAAGAAGAAAGCCTGAAAAGACTGCAGGTGGACAAAGCCCGAAAGCCGCGCTTTGATCCACGGCACAAGAATTCAAGAACCGAAAACGCTAGGGAGAAATACATGCTCGGACAGAAACTGCGCTTCGGCGCCTTCATCGCGCCGTTCCACCCGCTCGATGAAAACCCCACCCTCGCGCTGGAGCGCGACATCGAACTCGTCCAGTGGATGGACCAGCTCGGCTATGACGAAGCCTGGATCGGCGAACATCACTCCGCAGGCTATGAGCTGATTGCCAGCCCCGAGCTCTTCATCGCCACGGTTGCCGAGCGCACGCGCAACATCAAGCTCGGCACGGGCGTGTCGTCGCTGCCCTATCACCACCCGCTGATGCTGGCCGACCGCATCAACCAGCTCGACCACATCACGCGCGGCCGCGTCATGCTCGGCGTCGGCCCGGGTTCGCTGCCCTCCGACGCGATCATGATGGGCATCAACCCGCTGAAGCAGCGCGACATGATGGACGAGGCGCTCGACGCGATCGTTCCGCTGCTCCGCGGCGAAACCGTCAACATGAAGACCGAATGGTTCGAGCTGAACAATGCGCGCCTCCAGATGACGCCCTGGTCGCGGCCTTCGGTCGAGATCGCGGTGGCAAGCCAGGTCTCGCCGACCGGCGCGACGGCGGCGGGCCGCCATGGTCTCAGCCTGCTTTCCATTGGCGCGACATCCGCCGGCGGCTTCAACGCGCTTTCGACCAACTGGGCGATCTGCGAGGACACGGCGAAGGACAACGGCAAGACCGTCGACCGCTCCGGCTGGCGCCTCGTCGGCCCGGTGCATATCGCCGAGACGCGCGAAAAGGCCCGCGAGAATGTGCGCTTCGGCCTCGACAAGTGGCTCTACTACTTCCGCGAAGTGGCGGCACTCCCGCTCGCGCCGACCGATGGTTCGGACCCCGTCGATGCGCTCATCGCCTCGGGCATGGCCGTCATCGGCACGCCGGAAGACGCTGTTGCCCAGATCGAGCGCCTGCAGCAGCAGTCGGGCGGCTTCGGCTGCTTCATGCAGCTCGCGCATAACTGGGCGAACTGGGAAAACACCAAGCGCTCCTATGAGCTGATGGCGCGCTATGTCGCCCCGAAGTTCCAGAACCTCAATGACAATCGCGACGTCTCGCTCAACTGGGCCAAGGACAATCGCGAAAGCTTCATGGGTCAGGCAATGATGGCCGTCGGCGCCCGCGTCGCCCAGCATGTCGAGAAGAAGGGCACGGAAAACATCCGCCCGGAAATCCTTGCCGCGATGGGCCTCAACAAGAAGACGGACGCGGCGCAGTAAGTCCAGCCTGCGGAAATGCAAAAGGGCGGCTCTCGCAAGCCGCCCTTTTTATTTGGAACCGATTGCGCTCAGATCCTGATCTCGCCGCCGCAGATGCGCTCATAAAGCGCCGCGTCGAGCGGCACGAAATGGCCGTCCACGGGCGAGCGGAAATAGATCGCGTCCTCGACCTCGCGCGGATCGAAGCCTTCCTTCACCAGCTCGACCTTGCGCTGCTTGAACGTGCCCGTGATCTCCATGCCGCCGCTCATGCGGATGAAGAGGGGCCGCGCATATTCGGGCAGTTCCTTGTCGATATGCTTCTGGAACCTGTCGATGTCGAACGCATTGTCGGCCACGATCGTCGCCATGCCGGCGCGACCGTCCGCACCCGGAACATGAACGCCATAGACATTGGCTTCCTGAATGCCAGGGAAAACGGAAATCGCTTCCGAGACTTCCGCCGTCGAGACGTTCTCGCCCTTCCACCGGAAAGTGTCGCCGATGCGGTCGACAAAATAGAAATAGCCGAGCTCGTCCTGCCGCAGGAGATCGCCGGTGCGGAACCAGGCGTCGCCCTTTTCGAAGACGTCGCGCAGGATCTTCTTCTCGGTCTCTTCCTTTCGGGCATAACCATCGAAGCGGCCCGTAGGGGTGTTGGGATCGGTCGATATCTTGCCGATCGCCTCGCCCGCTTCGCCTGGCCCGCATTTGATGCAGAAGCCATCGGCCCCACGCACCGGCATTTCGGCTTCGAGATCGAAGCGCGCGAGCTCGACATTGAAGCGCTTCTTCGCCCAGCCCGGAATGCGGCCCACCGAACCCACCGTGCCGTCATAATTCATCAGCGCCACATTGCCTTCGGTCGCGCCATAGAATTCGAGGATATGCGGCACCTTGAAGCGCTTCTGGAAGGCCGGCCAGATTTCCGGGCGAAGCCCGTTGCCGATCGCAAGACGAATCTTGTGCCTGTTTTCCTTGGGCTGCTTTTCGGTGTTGAGCAGGTAGCGGCAAAGCTCGCCGATATACTGGAACATCGTCGCATCATATTTGCGGCAATCGGCGAAAAATTCGCGCGCCGAGAATTTGCGCCGGATGATGATCGAACCGCCAACCGTCAGCGTCGTACCCACCGCGCAAACGCCGCCAGCAGAATGATAAAGCGGCATAGCGATATACATGCGGTCGCTTTCCGTCGCATTCGCGCCCGCCGAGAAGCCGTTCATCATCGTCAGCACACGCGCATGGGTCAGGCGCGCGGCCTTGGGATTGCCGGTCGTGCCGCTCGTATAGATGAAGAGCCCATTGTCGTTGAGCGTCACGCCCTTGCGCGTGTCAGCGGGCAGCGGATCGCCCGATTGCTGCGCAAGCGCCGCATCGAGGTTCTGCATGCCGACAATCTGCGCGCCCGTCGCCCATACGGTGAAGGGATGCTCGAGCTGATCGACGGCGGTGGCATAGGCGTCGGCAAGTTCGGAGCCAAGCACAAGATGCGTCGCACCAGAGATATTGAGGCTATGCGCGAGCGGACCCTTGACGAGATTGTTGTTGATGAGGGCTGCCGACGCGCCCGCCTTCATGATGCCGAGCCAGGCGATGACGTATTCCGCCCGGTTTTCCATCAACAGCGCGACCACATCGCCGCGACCGACGCCTTGCGCCATTGCCCAGCGCGCATAGCGGTTGGCGGCCTCGTCGAGCTCGCGGAAGGTGATCTTGCGGTCTTCGAAATAGATCGCGGCGTTGTTGGGCTTTGCCTTCGCGATTTCTTCGAACATGTCGGGGAAGGTCCGGTCCGGCGTCTTGTAGATGTCGCCGACCCGTTTCAGGGTTCTGAGCGCCGCCCGGACATAGATGATCTCGTTCCTGATCCGCCTGAAAAATCCCATTCCGCGCTCCAGTTTCCCCAACGTATTCCGCACTTGTTTTTCGCGCGCCTGTTATGCCCGCCAAGGCTCCGCAAGGTCAAGGAAAGCCCATATACAGGGGAAATGGCCCTAGCAGGGGTGACAGAGGCGGTTTTAGGGGCGATTATCCGGCCCGTTTCAAAGAGAGGATGCGGATGGGCGACGCCCCTGAAAATGCGGTCGGCGAAGAGTGCGGCCCGGAAGTCTTGCTTGATGTGATGGGGCAGAAATGTCCGATCCCGGTGCTGCGCGCGAAGAAGCGGCTGGAGAGGCTGGAGCCCGGAAGGCTCGTCCGCATCTTCACGACCGACCCCGTTTCGCGCATCGACATTCCGCATTTCTGCGCAGAGGCAGGCCACGAACTCGTCGAAACCCGCGACCGGGGAACCTGGGTCGAATTCCTGATCCGGCGTGGATCGGAAATCAGCCAGACCGACTAATCGAGAAACTCCTCGGCGAGGATGGCGTAGAGATATTCATCACGCCATTCGCCCTGAATGAGCCGCGACTGGCGGAACGCCCCTTCGCGGCGCATGCCAAGCTTTTCCATGACGCGGGCGGACGCCCGGTTGCGCTGGTCGCAGCTCGCCACAATGCGGTGGAGCCCCAGTTCCACGAATCCCGCCTCCATGAGCGCACGCGCCGCCTCTTCCGCAAGCCCATAACCCCAACAATCGGGATGGAGCACATAGCCGAGATCGCCGGTGCGGTTCACGCGGTCGAGAAGGTGGAGGCCCACGCCGCCGATGACCTGCCCTTTCGGCTTCAGCGTCATGGCAAGGTCGAAAAAAATGCGGGGGCGCGCCGCTTGATCTTCCAGAAAACCCTCGACTGCCTCGCGGCTCTGCGCCGGCGAGTTCGGGCCCCAGATCATGAAACGCGCAACCTCCGGCAGCGCGGAATAGGCATGCACGGCATCGACATCGGATTTTCGAAATTCGCGCAGCACGAGGCGCGGCGTCTCGATCGGAAGCGAGAGCGGAGCCTGCGCGCGCGACCGGATCATGCCCCGAACACCGCAGCGAGCGCCGCCTTCTCGGGCTCGCGGAAACCCGAGACGATCATCTTGCCCACCACAAAGACCGGCCGCTTGATGAGCGTGGGATTGGCTTCGAGAAGCGCGATGGCTTTCGCCTCGGTCGAAATGTCCTTCTCGTCGTCGGCAAGGCCGCACCAGGTCGTGCTCGCCTTGTTGACGAGTTTCTCGATGCCGACCGCCTTCACGAAGCGGGTGATGTCGCTCTTTGAAATGCCATCGGCCCGGAGATCGACGAAGCGATGCGCGATCTTCTCCTGCCCGAGCCAGGAAAGCGCCTTGCGGCAGGTGTCGCAGTTCTTCAGACCGTAGACGATGACCAAGGGACCCTCACATGACGAAGCCCCGGAGTTCCTTCCGGGGCTTGTCAACATATCAGGCCGCGAGGGCGCAAAAAACCCGCCAGGCGATTTAGGGATCAGGCAGCTTGCCTCGTCGTCAGGCCCAGGTCCCTCTCCCTTGCCGTGGTAACGGGTTCGATGTGCCGATAGATCGCCGGCGGCTGGATTCCGAGCTCGCGGCGCACCTCCTCGAGCGGCCTGTCGAGGAGCGCCTCCCAATCGGCCATCGGCAACCAGCTTGCCGCCTTGCCGTGGCGATAGCCCTCGCGGACCGCCTTCCAGATGCCGAGCCCGGGCACCTTCTTCGACGTGACGCGGGCGCCCACCAGCACGATGAAGCCGACGCCGCGATTGCGCATCTGCGCATAGGTGAAAGCGAGTAGACAGAGTTCGCCGAGTCCGTCGCGGCCATAGCCGGAGGTCACATGCCAGAGGTCATGGGCGTCGCGCAGGCGGTCGCGAAAGAGGCGCGCATCCGCCGGCATGTCGCGATAATAGCGCGGCGCTTCTTCGCTCGCGGCGACGAGACCGTCCGCCGACAGGTTTTCTTCCGCCATGAATTCATAATAAGTTCGACCGAGCGTGCCCTCGGGCAGCTTCGAAAGCCGTTCGCGATCATTGAGCAGCGAGATCAGGTCGCGCTTTTCCAACACGATGCGGCGGCCCATTTCGCTCGCCATGAAGCGATTGAACATGCGCTCGTCGGAACCGCCCGAAAGCGCATCGATGATCTTGAAGACCTGACCCGTATCTTCCTTGTCGGCGATGAGCGCGCGGATCGCGCGGATCGCCTTCAACGGCTCGATACGCTTGCGGCGCGGGCGCATCCCGGTCGCATTTGTCACGCTACCAGTCATCGTCATAGGTGGACGTCCCTTGATAAGATGGCAAAAATCGCGCTCTGATCGCTTAATGAGATATGTTATACTGACATGATTGTCAATATCTACCAAAGGGGAAATATTTCACGGTGAGTACCGCAGAGAAGACGGAGATTCTCCCGACCGACATTGCGACCGAAACCCGGCAGGCGCCGAAGCGCGTCCGCCGCTCGGCCGAAGAGGCGCGGCGGCTGATCCTCGACGCCGCGGAGAAGCGGCTGGCGACACAGGGACCGGAAGGCATCCGCCTTCAGGACATTGCCCGCGACGTTGGCATCTCCCATCCGGCGATCCTGCACCATTTCGAAAGCCGCGAAGGCCTCGTCCGCGCGCTGATCGCGCGGACCTCCGCCCAGTTTCGCGACAAGATGCTCGGCGCGCTTCAAGACCGAAACGGCCACCAGCTCGAAGCGGGCGAGCTGATCGAAAGCGTCTTCGAGGCCCTGAGCGATCGCGGCACGGCGCGCCTTCTCTCATGGATGATGCTGACCGACCGGTTGACGGAAGCAACCAGTTCGCGCGCGCTGATGACGGAAATCTCGAACGCGATTCACAGCCGCCGCGTCAAGGAAGCCGAGAAGAACGCCGCACCGACTCCCGACCGCGAAGACACGATGTTCATGGCCATGTTGACGGCAAACGCTGCTTTCGGCGACGCCATCATCGGCCGCCATCTCGCCGAGGAGGCGGGACTCGACCATGACGGCATCATCCGCTTCCGCCGCTGGTTCGCACAACTCCTCGCGGAACATGCCGAACACCACGATCATCAGCGGAAGGACTGAGGCCGCGATGACTTACATCGTCCGGCCCGCAACCTCAGACGATCTTCCCGGCATTCTGCTCATTCATAACGATGCGGTACGAAATACCGCAGCGATCTGGATGGACGAGGAAGCCGACCTTGCCGACCGCGCTGCATGGCTTGCCGATCATATCGATCACGGCTTTCCGGTATTGGTCGCCGTCCAGGGTCATGCCGTGCTCGGCTTCTCTGCCTATGGGCACTACCGCCCGCGCAGCGGCTACCGGCACACGGTCGAGAACTCGATCTATATTCATCCCGACGCCCGCGGGCGCGGACTGGGCTTCGCGCTGATGAAGCCACTGGTCGCCCATGCGCGCGCAGACGGCCACCATGTCATGATGGCCTGCATCGAGGCGCAGAATACGGCGTCCATAGCCCTGCATGAGCGGCTCGGATTCCGCGAGGTTGGGCGGATGCCGGAAGTCGGACGCAAATTCGGCCGCTGGCTCGATCTCGTGCTGATGCAACTCATGCTCGAAGCCTGACGCCATCAGGCAAGAATGGCCTTCGAGCCGTCCGCCCTGGTCATAATCTCGACCGGCGTCATGAAACAGGCGGAGAGATTTTCCTGCGTCAGCACCTGGTCCTTCTCGCCCGCCGCCATCACGCGACCGTTGTCGAGAAGCACCACATCATCCGCATAGTCGGCCGCGAGGTTGAGATCGTGAAGCACGGCGAGCACGCCGATCCCCTCGCCAGCGAGACGGCGAGAGGATTCAAGCAGCAAGCGCCTGTGCCGTAAATCCAGCGCCGAGGTCGGCTCGTCGAGCATGAGATAACGCCGAACGCTCACGCCATTTTCGCGCCGCCATATCTGCGCGAGCGCACGGGCGAATTGCACCCGCTGACGCTCACCACCTGAAAGCGTGCGATAGAGGCGCGACCACAAAGGCTCGATGCCGCTCTGGCAGCGAGCGGCGAGACACGCCTCATCATCGTCCAGCGCGTCGCGCGTTGCGCGGAAAGGCAGCCGCCCCAACGCCACGACCTCCGCGACTGTGAAATCGAAATCGAGCGACGAATGCTGCAACAGAACCGCGCGGCGCTTCGCCAGCGCGAGGGGATCGAAGCTCTCCATCGCCTCGCCGTCGATCTCGACGCTGCCGCCATCCGGCCGATGTTCGCCCGAGAGCAACGAAATCAGCGTCGACTTGCCCGCACCGTTCGGCCCGAGCAGCGCCGTGACGCGGCCCGGACGAATGGCGAAGGAAACGCCATCGACGATGTTTCGCGCGCCAATACGCAGCGCAAGGTCTCTCGCTTCGATCATGCGCCAAGCCCCTTCCGGCGCAGGAGCAGCCAAAGGAAGAACGGGCTGCCGATCAGACTGGTGACAAGGCCAATCGGCATTTCGGCTGGCGCAACGATGACGCGCGCACCGCAATCGGCGACGAGAAGCAGCACGGCGCCGAGAAGCGCCGAGCCCGGCAGCACAACCCGGTGATCCGGCCCCGCCGCCATGCGCACGAGATGCGGCACGACGACGCCGACGAAGGCGATGATGCCAGAGACGGCAACCGACGCGCCGACCGCCAGCGCGCCCGCAATCATCACGACGCGCTTCAACCGCTCGATGCTCACGCCGAGATGATGCGCCTCGCGCTCGCCGAGCAGCATTGCATTGAGCGGCGCCGCGCAACGCAGCAGCATCAGAACGGCAAGGATGACGAAGGGCGCGGAAAGCGTCACGCCGGACCAGCCGCCCTTGGCGAGACTTCCCATGGTCCAGAAGGTGATCTCGCGCAGCTGCGAATCGTCGCTGCTATAGATCAGAACGCCCATGATCGCGCCCGCCATGGCATTTATGGCGATGCCGGCGAGAAGCAATATGCCCGTCGCCGCGACGCCGCGATGATGGGCGAGACGCTCAGTCGCGAAGGTTGCCGCAAGCCCGCCGAGAAAAGCCGCGACGGGCAGAAGATGCGGATCGGCCGCGAGCGGCAGAAGCGCGATGAGCAGATGCCCAAGCACAATCACCGATACGGCGCCAAGCGCCGCGCCGCCGGAAATGCCGATAAGACCCGGATCGGCGAGCGGATTGCGGAAAAGCCCCTGCAGCGCCGCGCCGGAAATGCCGAGCCCCGCGCCGACGAGTATGGCCAGCACCGCGCGCGGCAGACGCAAGCCGAGGACAATGGCTGCGGCCTGACTATCCGTCTCGAAGCCGAAGAGAACGCGCAAAACCTCGCCCGCCGGTATCTGCATTGCGCCGATACCGAGCGCCAGGAGGAAAGCAAGGCCGAGCAGCATGGCCAGACCGCCCAGCAAGACGGCGCGCGGCAACCGCCGCAAGGCCGGCGGTCTTGCTACGCGCGCGACACTCATTGTTGTTTCGTCCATTCGCGCACCGGCAGAGGCGGAAATTTTGCCTCCGGGTGAAACTCCACGGCGAGATCGCGCAGTGCATGGGCGAGACGTGGCCCGAAGCTCAGACTATAGGTGCCGTCGATGACGATGAGCCGCTTGTTCTTCGCAGCGGGCGTCCGGGAGATCCCGGGCATCGCATAGACGGCGCCCTCGCCACCCAGCGCATCCACCGTGTCCTTCATCATCACAATGATTTCCGGCGCGGCGGCAATCGCCGCCTCGGGCGAGAGTGGCTTGTAGCCCTTGATCTGCCCAACCGTGTTGACGCCACCTGCAAGCCGGATCATGGCATCTGCCGCAGTTCCTGCACCCGCCGCCATGGGCGCGCCGCGCCCCGCCTGCAGCACAAAGAGCACGCGAGGATGCGTCTTTGCTGCAGCCACCTCGTTCTTCACCACCGCGAGATCGCTCGCGACAGTGTCGGCCACCTTCTCGGCTTCCGCCTCACGGCCGAGCGCCTTGCCGATCTCGCGAATGCGCGCCACGGCCTCTTCGGGCGTATAGCCCTCATGGAGGCGGACGATACGGAGCCCCGCCGCTTCCGCCTGATCGAGCGCGGCAGGCGGGCCTGCCTCCGGCCCTGCGATCATGACATCGGCCTTGAGCGAGAGCAGACCCTCTGCAGCGAGAGTCCGCACATAGCCCACATTCGGTAGCGCCTTCGTCCTTTCGCGCGGGAAGACGCTCGACTGGTCGATGCCGACCAGTTCGTCGCCCGCGCCGAGAGCGAAAACCGTCTCCGTCGCCGCAACGCCCACGGAGAGAATGCGCTTCGGCGCCTCCGCATGAGCGGCCCCGGCGGCGAAGAAACTCAGCAACACAACGGCAACGACGTTTTTCATCAGGCGGCGACCTTCTCAATCGCATCTGCGACGATGGCGCGCCAGGCCTCGTCTTCCGGTTGGCCCGGCTTGCGCTTGCCGAAAAGCGTGGCAATCGCGTCGCCCTGAGCATCGAAGAGTTCGAGCGAAGTCACGACGCCATCCTCGGTCGGCTTCCAGACGATCCATGCGCTGGCGATGTGATCTTCGCGCAGATGCAGGTTGAACTTCTCGTCAAGCACGTTGAACCAGGGACCCATGGGCTTGAGGTTCACGACGGGACCTGTGTGGATCTGGATCATGCCCGGATTGCCGACGAAGACCATGATCGGCGTTTCCCGCGCGGCCGCATTCGACAGAACGCCGCGCAGTGTCGTCGCATCGACGGGCATAGCCCGGCGGATGCCCGCAAGGCGCAGGCCCTGAACGCGCTGGACCTTGAACTTGTTCAGCAGCCCATGGAACTCATGCGTGTCCTTCAGTGCATCCCAGGCAGCATGAAGGCCCGGCACATCGATCTCGCTGTCGGACAACATGGCTTCACGCGCCGGGAGTGCTTCAATAGCGAGCGAAGCGCGCGGTTCGTCGCTCGCCCACTTCGTGACCAGACGGTCGAAGGCGGCAATATCGGATTGATCGGTGAGATAGATCTTGTGAATGGCGTCGCCCGCCGCATCGAAGAACTGAAGGCTGCGGCGCAGACCCTGTTCTGTCGTCTCGATGACACCGAAGCCGAAGCGCCACTGGCTGAGGAAAATGCGCAGGTCGATATCATCGCCGACGATCAAGGCGACATGCGCGTTGCCGCCAACCTTGCCATAGACGCCCTTGCGCTCATGCACACAAGACTCGTTGCGCGTCAACGCCATGACGTAGCCGAGCGTCGGAACATCGGCGATGATGGAAAACCATTCCGGCTTCAGCCGCGTCGCCTCGGCGTCCTCGCGGCCCAGCGCCATGAGCTCGGCCTCGCTGATGCCGAGCTTCGCGGCGAGATCGCGGGCGCGGAGGCGCGGCTCCTGCGCGAGAATGGTGTCACGGCGCGTCTTGAGCTCGTTGAACTGCATTGTCATGTCATCATCTCCTTAAGTGAAATCAGTTGAGTTGAAAGCGGACTGGAATCTCGACCCATGCGACCGTCGCGTGTCCGTTCCTCCGTGCAGGCTCGAACTGCCAGCGGCGCACCGCCGCCAGCGCCGCATTGTCGAGAAGCGCAAAGCCGGAGCTTTTCCAGATCAGGACCTCTTCGGGATCGCCATCCGGATCGAGACGCGCATGAACCAGCGCCTCGCCCTCCTGTCCCAGCTCGCGCGCACGCTTCGGATAGGCGGCCGGTCGCGGTGGGCTTCGGAAGCGCGGACTGGTGATAACGAGATTGGTCGTCGCGCCGCCATTGGCGGTCTGAACATCCGCGCTCGCTGCGCTGCTTGCCTGCACAACGCTTGCCGCATGCGATGGACTCTCGCCCGTTGCCGGTTGCAACTCCGCAGGCTCCGCCTTGGCCACGGGCGCGATCTTCTCCGCTGACCTGGCAAGAGCCTTCGCGGCCTTCACCGGCTTGGGCGCCACCTTCTTTTCGACAGGCTTCCCGACCGGTGTAGTGACGGGCATCTCCGGCCGCGCGGCTTCACGCGGCATGGTGATGAAGACGACGTCTATCACTCTCGCGGTATCGGCAGCCTTCCTCTCATCCAACAGGCGCGACGTGGAAGAGGTGGAGATCGCGGCAGCAACCGCTCCTGCATGCAGTGCAAAGGCAGCGACCAATCGCAGCATCGGGCCACGCAGCCTCATGAGGCGGGGAGAGGAACGGCCCCCCGCCTCATGAAAGCCAGCACTGCCAATTGCCACGAAGGCCACGGCCTGCTCCCTAGAACCGGATCGTCGCGTTGACGCCGAAATTCCGGCCAACCTGCGCATAACGATCGATGACGGTGCTCGATTCCGTGACGCCCTTCACATCCTGGGACACGAAGTATTTCTCGTCCGTAAGGTTGAAGACGCCCGCATTGATAGTGAAAGTCGGCATGACTTCGACATAGGCGGTGAGGTCGAGCACGGTGTAGCTCGGCGCGCGGAAATAGTTCGCATCGCTTACGCGGGTATGCCGCCAGGCATGGGTGGCCGTGAATTCCGCGCCCCAGTTCTCTCTCTGATATTTCAACCCGGCGACAAGCTTCACCGGGTCGACACTGTCGATGGCCTGATGTGTGTCTTCATCCTCGCCATAGGCATAGGCGATGCTGCCGAGCAGCGCCCATTCCGGCAGGAAGCGATAGTCGCCTCGCGCTTCCGCACCATAGATCACGACGTTGGACAGGTTCTGATACTGGAAGGCCGTCAGACCGCCGGGCAGCGTTCCCGCGGGAAGCGTCACCGTCTCGATGAAGTCTTCATACTTGTTGTAGAAGACCGAGGTGATGAAGCTCGAACCGCTCGCATATTTGCCGCGCAGACCAAGCTCGACGCCGTCGCTCTGCTCGGGCTTCAGGTCCGGATTGGGAACGACGCCGTAGAAGTAGGAATAGTTGATGAAGGTCTGGTTCGCGCTGTCATAGGGCGGAATGCGGAAACCATGGGCATATTGCGCGAAGCCCGTATATTCGTCGCTGAACGCATAGGTCAGGCCGAGCTTGGGCGAGGCATGCCACTTCGAGAACTTCTCGACATCGAGCGCGTTCGAGTTCTCGAAGAGCTGATCCGGATGTGGCGTCATCCGGTAGTAGTCGAGACGCACGCCGGGCAGGACGGCGAAATTGCCGAAGGTGATCTTGTCCTGAACATAGGAGCCGAACTTCAGCAGGCTGTTGTCCGGGAAGGTCTTGTTGGGAAACAACTCACACATGCCGGGGCCGGTGCAGATGTTCGAGGTCGAAACGCCCGTGGTCGTGTTCGTGTCGGTGCGATAACGCGGGCGCTCCGTATCCGAATGCTCGACATTGAGGCCGTACGTGAACTCATTCGCGAGGCCGAATATTTTCGCCGCCGAATTGAACTGGGTCTCGGCGCCGAAGATTTCCTGTGTGAAGCCGAGATCGGTCACGCGGAAGGTCGCGCCGCTGCTGCGAAGCTGCTCCTGATGTTCGGTGCGATCGACCTTCGTATAGAAGATCTTGAACTCGCTACGGTCGATAAAGCCGAGCGGCGCGTCGTGGATGTAATCGAGGCTGACGCGATTGCGCTTCGTATCGTCGTCGGAGGTGGACGACAGGACGGTGCCGGAAAGATCCGTCCGGACATTCGTGAACTGATTCTTCTTCGTGAACTCGCCTGTCAGCTTGAGCGTGTCGACGGTCGTGGGCGTGAAGACCAGCTTGCCGAGGAAGTTGTCCGACGAATAGTCCTGCGGATTGTAGAGAGCGCCGCCGGCGACCGATCCATTCGGTTCCACCTCGTGGCCGTCGCGCCGCGTGTAAAGGCCAAGCACTTCGAAATCGCCCGCCCGCATGGCGCCCGTCGCCGTCTCGGCAAAGCTGTCGTCGGCGCTGCTATAGGCGCCCTTGAGGCTCGCGAACCAATCCTTGCCGACGAGATCGAGATAGTCAGAGGGGTCCTTGGTCACATAAGAGACGACGCCGCCCAGCGCGTCGCTGCCGTAGAGCGCCGATGCCGGACCACGGACGATTTCGATCCGCTTCAGATTGTCGAGATCGACGAAATCGCGCGTGTACCCGCCCGAGGCCGAGTTCGACTCCGGCATGTCCGGCACGTCGAGGCCGTCGATCAGCAGAAGCACGCGATTGTCGCCGATGCCGCGGATCGTGTAGCTGGACGAGCCCGTCCGCAAAGGCTGGTTGCCGACGGAGACGCCGGGCTCATAACGGATCGCGTCGCGCGGGTTGCGCGCATTCATGCGCTCGAGGTCTTCCGCGTCGATGACGGACACGGTCGCCGGAACGTCGCCCAGCGCTTCCGCGTTGCGCGTTGCCGTGGTCGTCACTGCGTCAAGCTGTGTCGCGTTCCGCGTCTTTTCGGCTTTTGCCGGAGCTGTCGACTCGATTGCCGTCCCAGCGGGTTTTGTCGCCGCGTCCTCAGCCTGCGCCGTGGAAAATGCGACGAGCGACGTCGTCAACAATAGAAATGCAGTAAGCCTGTACCGTGCCATGTTCAGTTCCAAGATGCGTTTTGAAAAGCAATCCTGGCTGGCTGCACTCCCGCAGGAGCGAACTGGCTGGCTTGGTTGCCGCGAATGTCGCGAGGGCTATTTGATGAGAATGAGCTTGTTGCTGCCTGTTATGCGGAGCCGATAGCGCTCGCCGCCGTGGTCGATGATGACCTCGCGACGCCCCCCGAAAAGCAGATGACTGGCGACCGACCGCTCTGCCGGCCTTGCTCCGGCGGCTACGCCCGGGTCCGGTGGAGCCTCATTCTTCATTTCCGTTGCCTTTAGATGCGAATGACTCTTAGTATCAACACGCGAGCCAAAGCGCAACAGAAACTTACAAAAAAGTCATGTGCCGCGATCCGGCGGTCGACGAGGCCAGGAGAATGAACCGAATGGACGGGGAGCGGGATGACGAGCGTGCTCAAGTCATCGAGTGTTTGGTGCCCCTGGCCGGACTCGAACCAGCACGCCCGTGAAGGCAACAGATTTTGAGTCTGCCGCGTCTACCATTCCACCACAGGGGCTCCCGAAGCGCGGGCGCATGATAGTCGGCGGGCGCGCGCGATCAAACAAAATGTATCGCCCCCGCGTGAGAAAGACCGCGCGAACCGGCGCGATGGACACCGCGCGGCCAAGCCTGCTACATGCAAAGCCTCCACAAAAGGTGCTTCAGATGCTGCGCGGGCTCTACAACTGGACGATCCGGCTTTCCGCCCACAAGAACGCCCATTGGGCGCTTGCGGCCGTCTCCTTCGCCGAAAGCTCCTTCTTCCCGGTGCCCCCCGACGTCATGCTGGTGCCGCTGACAGTCGCCCGGCCGGACCGCGCCTGGTTCTACGCTGCCGTCTGCACCGTTTCTTCCGTCCTCGGCGCGCTGCTCGGCTATGCGATCGGCTATCTTCTCTACGATACGATCGGGCACTGGCTGATGAGCCTTTACGGCTATACCGACAAGGTGGAGGAATTCCGCGCGCTCTATGCGAAATGGGGCGCCTGGATCATCCTCATCAAGGGCCTGACGCCGATCCCATACAAGATCGTCACCATCGCCTCGGGCTTTGCTGGCTACAATCTCTTCTGGTTCGTCGTGCTGTCGATCATCACGCGCGGCGCGCGCTTCTTTATCGTCGCCGGCATCCTCAACCGCTATGGCAACCCGCTGAAGGAATTCATCGACGAGAATCTCGGCCTCGTTGCAATTCTCTTCGTCGGATTGATCGTCGCGGGCTTCCTCATTGCGCGCTATGTGATCTGACGCCTCAGAGACGCGATAGCGGGCGACGAAGCATCGGTGCATCGCCCTGGCGCAGGACGAACGGCGCGATGAGCAAAACCGCCGCAATGCCGATATAGGATCCCACCACCACATCGCTCAGATAGTGATTGGTCATGACAACGCGCGTCGCCGCGATCATGGCTCCGGCAAGGCTGATGCTCCGCCAGCGCTTCGGCAGGGCCAGCGCCAGAACCGTCGTCACAACGAAGATCGTCTGCGAATGGCCTGACGGAAAACTGTCCAGCGCATGGCGGAACTGAAAAGGCTCGAAGCCATATTCGGACCGGCCGAAGAGATCGCGCGGACGATGACGGCCCGCGAGAATCTTCATGAGATTGACGATAGCGCCAGAGGCCGCCAGCGACAGCAGGAACAGAAAACTCAACCGCTGCGCCCTGGCGAAAAGCGCCTCGAAGCGGGGCGCGAAATGCGCGCGCCGAGCGATAGTCGCGAAGATGATGAGAAGCAGCGCACCGACGACACAGCCGGTGCCGATGCCGAGGTCCGTGAGCGCGCGCATAATATCGGCCGGCACGCCCGTCACATTGGCCTTCATCAGCGTGGCAAGCGCCGGATCAATGGCGATTGTCGAAGCAGCAGCGAAAAGAAGAACCGGAGCCGCCACCTGAACAATGAGCGGAAGCGCAAAAAAGCGCGCCCCTTCGCGAGCCAGCTCCACGCCGCCCACGGCAATGCTTTGAGTATCCAAGAGTAACGCCCCCGCACATACCGAAGGCCGAACCTGCCTCCGCCTCAGCTCTTAACAATCGCGGATGGCGGAATGGACACAGGCATATGAAGGTTTCGATTTTCGGGAGGCCCTTGGCCGCATTTTGGTCAATTTATGTGTATTCTTAAGCTCCATCTCATCCGACACGCTCTGGAGGCGCATGGAACACCAAACCCCGCTCATTGCCGCAATCGTCGGCGGTCTGGTGCTCGCCTTCATCTTCGGCGCAATCGCCAATCGCTTCCGCCTGTCGCCTCTGGTCGGCTATCTGCTCGCAGGCGTGGTCGTCGGCCCTTTCACGCCCGGCTTCGTTGCGGATCAGACGCTGACGCTGCAGCTCGCAGAAATAGGTGTCATCCTTCTGATGTTTGGCGTCGGCCTCCATTTCTCGCTCAAGGACCTTCTCTCGGTAAAAGCCATCGCGATCCCCGGCGCGCTCACGCAGATCGCCGTGGCGACGCTGCTCGGCATGGCGCTCGGATGGGCGCTCGGCTGGCCCATCGGCATGGGGCTCGTCTTCGGGCTCGCGCTTTCCGTCGCGAGCACCGTCGTGCTGCTGCGTGCGCTTCAGGATCGCCGCATCGTCGAAACAGAGCGCGGCCGCATCGCCGTCGGATGGCTCATCGTCGAGGATCTCGCCATGGTGCTGACGCTGGTGCTGCTGCCCGCCCTTGCCGGGTTGTTGCAGGCCGCGGGAACCGCAGGCAACGAACTCGACCTCTATGAAATTTCAAAGGCCGTCGCACTGACGATTGGCAAGATCGCCGCCTTCGTCGCCCTGATGCTGATCGTCGGGCGCCGCTTCATCCCCTGGGTTCTGCACGAGATTGCTCATACCGGCTCGCGCGAACTCTTTCGCCTCGCGGTTCTCGCCATCGCGCTCGGCGTCGCCTATGGCGCAGCGCTTCTCTTCGGCGTCTCCTTCGCGCTCGGCGCCTTCTTCGCGGGCATGATCCTGAGCGAGTCGCCGTTGAGCCAACGCGCCGCGGAGGAGACGTTGCCGCTGCGCGACGCCTTCGCCGTGCTCTTCTTCGTCTCGGTGGGCATGCTCGTCGATCCGCGCATCCTGCTGACGGATCCACTACCCCTCATCGCAACGCTCGCCATCATCATCATCGGCAAGTCGGTCGCCTCCTTCTTCATCATGCGTGCCTTCGGCCATCCGGTTTCGACAGCACTCACTATTTCGGCGAGCCTCGCCCAGATCGGCGAATTCTCCTTCATCCTCGCCACGCTCGGCGTCACGCTGCACCTTCTGCCCGAACGTGGGCGCGACCTGATCCTCGCTGGCGCGATCCTCTCGATCATGCTCAACCCGCTCTTCTTCATGGCGCTCGAACGGTTGAAGCCGGTTCTCGAAAAAGTCTGGCCGCGCGAAGCTGCGGACGAGGCCCGACCCGACGTCGGAGGAGCCCCCGAGGTGACGCCGACCGATCTTCGCGGCCATGCCGTCATCATCGGCTTCGGCCGCGTCGGCGGGCTGGTCGGGAAAAGGCTGCAGCAGGCGGGCATCCCCATCCTTGTCATCGAGGACACGGTGGGCGTCGCGGGCAGGCTGCGCCAGCGGGGCTACGCGGTGCTGGAAGGAAACGCCGCGAATTCGGCCATTCTTGATGCCGCGAATCTCCCCGCCGCGCGCTGGCTCTTCGTTGCCATCCCCAATGCTTTCGAGACGGGACAGGCGGTCGAGCAGGCCCGCAAGGCAAATCCCTCGCTCGAAATCATCGCCCGCGCCCATTCCGACGCAGAGATCGACTATCTCCGCCAGCACGGCGCGAATCTCATCATCATGGGCGAGCGGGAAATCGCCCGCGGCATGATCGAGCATGCGCTGGGAGAGGGCGCCAGCGGCAATATGAAAAGCGCGCCTCGGCCGGGCTGATGCTGCGCCGCTTCCATGCGGCGGAAAGCCTCTCGTCCTTCGTCCCAAGCCGTGGTTCAATGCGCCCCATGCTTGACCGTATTCCGCCGCTCACCATCCCCTGGATCGTTCTCGCCGTCAGCGTCGCAACGCTGGGCGGGGCCTATTTCTTTCAATATGCGCTCGGCTATCAGCCCTGCCATCTCTGTCTGATCGAGCGCATTCCCTATGTCTTCGCCATCGGCGCGGCGCTCTGTGCAGGGGTCCTTTCGCGCGAGGCCAATCTCGGCATCGGGCCGGTCGTGCTGCTTGGCCTCTGCGCGGCGGCCTTCGCGATTGGCGCGGGCATTTCGGGCTATCACGCGGGCGTCGAATACAAGTGGTGGGCAGGCCCTTCGGACTGCACGTCGAGCGGCCTCGTCGCGAACTCGCTTGCCGATCTGCAGGCGCAGATTCAGGGCGGCACCCGCGCGCCCCAATGCGACAAGGCGGCCTGGACGCTTTTCGGCATCTCGCTGGCGGGATTCAATTTCTTCATCTCGCTCGCCCTCTTTGCGCTTTCGGCACTCCCCGTGCTGCGCTATGAGCGCGAAGCGCATGGAATGGAATGATGCCGAGACAGCCCGAGAGAAAGCCGAAACCCACACCCCGCAGCGCGCAGCCCGGCCGGTCGATAAGCAAAACGATTGAGGAAATCGTTCGCGTCGATCATGCGGGCGAATATGGCGCGGTGCGCATCTATTCGGGCCAGCTCGCCGTCTTCAAATATCTTCCCAACAAGCAGGAGACAGTGGAGTCCCTGACACGCATGGAGAAGGAGGAGGAAGTCCACCTCGCCCGCTTCAACGACCTCATCAATGAGCGCGGGGTAAGGCCCACAGCCTTCGCGCCTATCTGGCATGTGGCGGGCTTCGCGCTCGGTGCGGCCACGGCGCTCATGGGCGAGAAAGCCGCCCATGCCTGCACGGAAGCCGTCGAGACCGTGATCGACGAACACTACAGGAACCAGATCGCGAAGCTCGAAACCATGAATGCCGACGAGAAAGACCTCATCGACACGATCGAGCGTTTTCGCCTTGAGGAAGTGCAGCATCGCGACGAAGCGATCGAGAAAGGCGCAAAGGAAGCGCCTGCCTATGCGCTTCTTTCCGGCCTCATCGGCGCCGGTTGCCGACTGGCGATCAGGCTGTCGGAGAAGGTTTGAGCGGCTCAGACGACGAGCGCCATCGCAAATCCATCCCATCCCTTGGAGCCCACCGTCTGCAGGGCGGTCGCGACGAGCCGCGGCTCCTCCGCAAGCAGATCCGTGAAGCGGCGCACGCCCTGGACACGCGGATCGGTGCTCTGCGCGTCGATCACGGCGCCGTCGCGAACCACATTATCGCCGATGATCAGGCTTCCCGGATGCGTGAGCTTCAGCGCCCATGCGAGATAGTCGGGATTGGACGGCTTGTCGGCATCGATGAAAACGAGATCGAACGGCCCCTGCTTTGCGCCTTCGAGCGCGGGCAAGGTCGAAAGTGCCGGCCCCACGCGAAGGTCGATGCGATTCGACAGGCCTGCAACTTCGAAATTGGCGCGTGCAACCGTCGCATGCTTTTCGTCCGCTTCCAGCGTAACGATGCGGCCGCCGTCCGATAGCCCCCGTGCCATCCAGATCGTCGAATAGCCGCCCAGCGTCCCGATTTCGAGAACACGGCTCGCATGCGTCAGACGAACGAGGAGTTCGAGGAAGCGCCCCTGCAGAGGGGAAACGTCATGCGGCGGAAGACCGGCCGCCGCATTCGCGGCAAGGACGCTTTCGAGGATGTCGTCGGACGGCGCGAGCCTGTCGGCGAAATAGCGGTCCACCGCCGACCAGTCCTGCAGCATTCTCTCTTCTTTCGACTATATTGAGTCATGCGGCGCAAGCGCCCCGCATCAATGGAATCACGGCTCCAGCTCGCTATCCCAGTAAAGATAGTCCTGCCAGCTCTCATGCAGATAGTTCGGCGGGAAGTGCCGCCCGTTCTTGTGCAGATCGGTGACGCTCGGCCGATAGGGCTTCTGCATCGGGAACATCTCGGCCTGCGCGGGCATGAGCCCGCCCTTCCTGAGATTGCAGGGCGCGCAGGCGGCGACCACATTTTCCCACGTCGTCTGCCCGCCGCGCGAGCGCGGGATCACATGATCGAAGGTGAGATCATGGCGGTGTCCGCAATATTGGCAGGAGAAGCGGTCGCGCAGGAAGAGGTTGAAGCGCGTGAAGGCAGGGTAGCGCGCGGGCTTCACATAGGATTTGAGCGAGACGACGCTCGGCAGCTGCATCTCGAAGCTCGGCGAACGGACATATGTCTCGTAGCTCGACACGATATTCACGCGGTCCATGAAGACCGCCTTGATCGTGTCCTGCCAGGACCAGAGCGAGAGAGGGTAATAGCTGAGCGGCCTGTAATCCGCATTCAGCACCAGGGCCGGACAACTATCCGGATTGGCAAACGAACCGTGCACGCTGCCCTCCTGGGATCGCATCGGTCCAGACAAGGACTGCGTCCCGAATTGTCACTAACCTTACTATATCTAGTGCAACGGCTTTGTGAAGCCACTTGAGCTATTCCCGAAACCTCAAACCGCCGCAGCAAAGGCATCTTTGAGAAACTGCCCGCCGAGTTCGAGACCTTCGGGGTCGATGCCGTGGCCAAGCCCGCGCGAGACATGCCAGCGGACGGAAAGCCCCGCCGCGCCCAGCGTCTCGGCCGCGTCATACATGCGCGAGACGGGCAGCAAATCGTCCATGTCACCGTGGATGAGGAAAACCGGCGGACGGCAGGTCATTTCAGCTTCGAGCCTCTCCCCGCCCGCAAGTGCGCCCGAATAGCCAAGGATTGCGACGGGCGCTTTCCGGCGCCGGAGCCCGACATGAAGCGACATCATCGTACCCTGGCTGAAACCCACCAGCGCGAGCTGCGACTCGTCGAGCCCGCGGCGCTCAAGCTCCTCGTCGATGAAGCGGTCGAAAATCGGCGCCGCGCCGAGAATGCCGCGCATGATCTCGTCCGGATCGAGCCGCGAAATCGGAAACCACTGATAGCCAAAGCCGACATCGCAACGCTCCGGCGCATTGGGCGCGACGAAGGCAGCATTGGGCATGAGCTTCTGCCAATAGGGCGCAAGGCCGATGAGATCGTTGCCGTCCGCGCCATACCCATGCGCGAGGATCACGAGCTGTTCCGCCTTGCCGCTTGCCGCCGTCACCGAAGGTCCCGTCAATATCGCCATTCCCGATCCTCGTTCGCGTCGCGCACTTCGTCTATAAGGAGGGCCGAGTGTAGGCCGGGAAACGGAGCTTTCAATGGCGCTCGACGGTGGAGAGAAGAAGCGTGACGTCATCCGCTTTGCGCCGAGCCCCAATGGCTGGCTGCATCTTGGCCATGCCTATTCGGCGATCTTCGCCTATGAGACCGCGAAGTCGCTCGGCGGGCGCTTCCTGCTCCGCATCGAAGACATAGATGTCGGCCGCTGCCGCCCCGAATATGAGCAAGGCATCTATGAAGACCTCGCATGGCTCGGCCTCGACTGGGAGCGCCCGGTGCGCCGCCAGTCGGAGCATTTCGACGATTACGAAGCGGCGCTGAAACGCCTGCGCGACATGAAAGTCGTCTATCCCTGCTTCGCGACGCGCAAGGAAATCCACGACGCCATTGAGGCCTCCGGCATCGGCCATGCGCGCTGGCCGGTCGATCCCGATGGCGCGCCGGTCTATCCCGGCCTTTACAAGGATATCGACCCCGCCGAGCTCAATCGTCTGATGTGGGAAGGCCGCTCCTATGCATGGCGGCTCGACATGGAAAAGGCCCTTGCGCTGGCCGAGGAAAAGGCAGGCGGTCCCCTCACCTTCCTCGAAGAAGCGGGCGGGCCCCGCGGCCAGCACGGACGGCTCCCCATCGACCCCATGCTCTTCGGCGATGTCGTCATTGCGCGAAAGGATGTGCCGACGAGCTATCATCTCGCCGTCACCGTGGATGACGCCATTCAGGGCGTTACCTGCGTCACGCGCGGGCAGGATCTCTTCCCCGCAACCTATGTTCATCGCATCCTGCAAGTGCTGCTCGGCCTGCCCGAGCCGCGTTATCGCCATCACCCGCTGGTGCGCGACGAGACGGGCCGCCGCCTTTCCAAGAGCGCCAAGGATATGGGGCTCCGCGAATTGCGGGCCCATGGCATCACGCCCGCCGAAGTGCACCGTCTCGCCGGTATCTAGCCTCCCTCTCCTCCGGCCGCTCTCTGGCCCGCTTCCTGCTCCCAAGGTTCGAAAGCCGCAGCCTGCGTCCCATCCGGGGACGGGGAACCACGGGGAGCATGGTAAATGACCGCCACAAAGCCACGTATCGACTGGGTCGACGCCGCCAAGGGTCTCACAATGACACTCGTGGTGATGAAGCACGCGACCTATAACGACGCGGTGGCGCTCAACCACGTGCCTTATCTCTTCAACATCCTTTGCGAGTTCACCATTCCCTTCCGAATGCCGCTTTTCTTCCTCGTCGCGGGGCTCTTCGCCATGCGCGCGCTGCGGAGCGACCTCAGGAGCTTCATCGACGGCAAGGTGCTGCACTTCGTCTATTTCTACCTGCTCTGGTCCGTCATCCAGATCGGGCTCAAGATCGTACTGCCGCATGACAGCGAATGGGCTGTCACCTACAGGGATCTGCTGCTCATCCCCTTCGAGCCTTTCGGACTGCTCTGGTTCATCTATGCGCTGAGCATCTTCTTCGTGCTGATGCGCCTCCTGCGCGACGTGGCGAAGCCCATCGTCATCGGCCTCGCACTGGCGCTCTATTTCTCGAACCTCAACACAGGATGGACTATCCCCGACGAATTCGCGCACCGCTTCATCTTCTTCGTCTCAGGCGTCTATGGCGCGCCTTACATCTTCCAGATGGCGGAATGGGCGCGGACGCATGTGGCGGCAGCCCTTGGCGCAAGCGCGACGATGTTCGTTGCGGTGGGGATCATCGTTTTTTCAGGCGCGGTCGACATCCGCGCGATGGAATTGCTGACGGGCTATGTCGGCGGCGCGGCGACGCTGATGCTCGTCGCGATGCTGGTCGCACGGGGCTGGGGCGCGCCGCTCACCTATATCGGTTCGCGCTCGCTCTATGTCTTCCTCGCCTTCTTCCTGCCCATGGCAGCGACGCGCATCGCCCTGCTGAAGCTCGGCGTCACGAATGGCGATCTGCTCACGCTCGCCTGTATCGTCATGGCAGTCGGCACGCCGCTTCTTGCCTATCGCATCGTGAAGGATACGCCGCTCGCCTTCTTCTTCGTGCGCCCGCAAGCCTTCCGCCTGAAACCGCAGGCGCCGACCAGCGAGGCCACGGTCGCGGCCTGAGCGTCAGGGCCTGAAGTAGTTGAGCAGAAGCGTCAGCGTGATCGCGCTTGTCGCCGTCGAGATCAGAACGGCGCTCGACGCCGTGGCAGGCGCCATGCGATAGCGGCCCGCAAGGATCGACGAATAGACGCCCGTGGGCATACCTGCCAGCACCGTTGCAACCGCAACCCAGAGCGGCGGCAGGCCGAAGACGAAATCGGTCATCACGAAAACCAACAGCGGATGCACGACGAGCTTGAACGTCGCCGTCATGCTGGCCGTCGCGATGGCTGCTCGCAGGTGATAGCGCGTGAGCATTCCGCCGAGTACGAAAAGCGCACAAGGAATACCGGTCTTGCTCATCATCTCGACGGTTGCGTCGACCGGGCCCGGCAATGGCACGCCGAAGCGGCCATAAATGAGACCCAGGCCAAGTCCGATGATGATCGGGTTCTTCAGCGACCCCATCAGCCCGTTCATCAGGATGCGCCGGACCGGCACCTGCTGGCCTTCGGGCAGTTGCGCCATTTCAAGCAGGAAGGTCGCCGTCGTGATGAGAATGAGGCCGTGAAAGGCAAGCAGCAGAAAGAGCGGCACGCCCGCCGCATCTCCGAAGCCAGTCAGGATGATCGGGATACCGAGCATGGCGACATTCCCCTGCCCGCCGCCGAAGCCGATGATGATCGCTTCGCCGAAATTCTTCTTCAGCGCATAGCGGGCGATGAGCGAACCCAGGAGCCAGACACCGAGCATCGCGCCGTAATAGGAAAGCCATAGGCCCCAGGGCAGCGCATCCGGCATCGCCGTCCGCGCGATATTGCGAAACAGAAGAAAGGGAATGCCGAAGGTGAAGACATAGGCGTCGAGCCCGTCAATCGCCGCATCGCTCAGGACACGCAACCGCACGGCCATATAGCCCAGACCGATCACGCCGAAGATCGGCAGGACAAGGCTCAACGCATATCCCATGGGAACTTTCCGGGCAGGAGGGGCGGCAGACCTACGCCGCGTCGGCGTCCGCGTCCACCAGCTGCACGACATCGGCCATGATGTCTGTGATCTGGAAGTCCTTGGGCGTGTAAACGGCGGCGACGCCCGCGGCGCGGAGCTTTTCGGCATCGTCTTGCGGAATGATACCGCCGACGACGACGGGGATATTGATCCCCTCCCCCTTCAGCCGCGCCATGACTTCAGTGACGAGCGGAATGTGGCTGCCCGACAGGATCGACAGGCCGAGCACATGGACGCGGCCCTCCCGGGCGGCTTCCACGATTTCAGCGGGCGTGAGGCGGATGCCGTCATAGACGACATCCATGCCGCAGTCGCGTGCGCGGACGGCGATCTGCTCGGCGCCATTCGAATGACCGTCGAGGCCTGGCTTGCCGACAAGAAACTTGAGGCGGCGGCCGAGCTTCTTCGAAACAGCATCGACCATGCCACGCACATGGTCGAGTTCCGGCGCGTCGTTGCGCACGGCGCGGGAAACGCCCGTCGGCGCGCGGTATTCGCCGAAGATCGAGCGGAGCGCCGTGCCCCATTCGCCCGTGGTGACGCCGGCCTTCGCGCAGGCAATCGAGGGCTCCATGATGTTGCGGCCTTCCTTCGCCGCCCGGCGAAGTTCGGCGAGCGCAGCTTCCACGGCCTCATTGTCGCGCATGCGGCGCCATTCCTTGAGCCGGGCGATCTGGTGCTCCTCGACATCATGCGAGACGGTGAGGATCGAGCCTTCACCGGTCGCGAGCGGAGACGGCGCCGTCTCGACAAAGGCGTTGACGCCGATGACCTTCTGCTCGCCCGCCTCGATGGCGGCAAGCCGCGCCGAGTTCGAGGCGACGAGCTGTTCCTTCATATAGGCGGTTTCGATGGCCGCGATAGCGCCACCCATGTCTTCGATGCGCTTCAGTTCCTCGCGCGCTTCCGCCTTCAGCGCCTCGACCTTGGCGTCCATGACATGGCTGCCGTCGAAAATGTCCTGATACTGAAGAAGGTCCGTCTCATAAGCGAGAATCTGCTGCGCGCGCAGCGACCATTGCTGGTCCCAGGGGCGCGGCAGGCCGAGCGCCTCGTTCCAGGCGGGCAATTGCACGGCGCGGGCGCGGGCCTTTTTCGACAGCGTCACGGCCAGCATCTCGATCAGGATGCGATAGACGTTGTTTTCCGGCTGCTGCTCGGTGAGGCCGAGCGAATTCACCTGCACGCCATAGCGGAAGCGGCGCAGCTTCTCGTCGGTGACGCCATAGCGCTCACGGCAAATTTCGTCCCAGAGATCGACGAAGGCTCGCATCTTCGCGATTTCGGTGATGAAGCGCACGCCCGCATTGACGAAGAAGGAGATACGGCCCACGACCTGCGGAAACTCGGACGGCGGCACCTGCCCGCTCGCCTTCACATGGTCGAGCAGCGCAATGGCATTGGCGAGCGCGAAGGCAAGCTCCTGCACCGGCGTCGCACCTGCTTCCTGCAGATGGTAGGAGCAGACGTTGGTGGGGTTCCACTTCGGCACCTGCGTATAGGTGTAGGAGACGATGTCCGTGATGAGGCGCATCGAGGGTTCGGGCGGGAACACATACGTGCCACGCGAGAGATATTCCTTGATGATGTCGTTCTGCACCGTGCCTTGAAGCTTGGCGCGGTCGGCCCCCTGCTCGTCGGCCACGGCGATGTAAAGCGCCAGCAGCCAGGCCGCCGTCGCATTGATGGTCATCGACGTATTCATCTGGTCGAGCGGAAGGTCGTGGAAGAGATCCCGCATGTCGCCGATATGGCTGATCGGCACACCGACCTTGCCGACCTCGCCCTTGGCGAGCACATGGTCGCTGTCGTAGCCGGTCTGGGTGGGCAGATCGAAGGCGACGGAAAGGCCCGTCTGCCCGCGGGCCAGATTGGTGCGGTAAAGCTCGTTCGAAGCCGAGGCGGTCGAATGGCCCGCATAGGTACGGAAAATCCAGGGCTGGTCCTGCTTCGGGGCCGGCTTGCCGCCTACGTCCTTCGCCATGTTCTTCGCCTTTACGCTGCGTTCTGTGCTTGAAACGCCTTATCACAGGCTTTGCTGCGGCGCAAAAGGACGGGGCCCGGGATCGCTCCCGGGCCCCGAAAATGGCGCCTGTGCCTCAGTAACGGTTCACGTTGTAGAGGATGTCCACAATGATGCCGGTCGCGATCGCCACGAGCACGATGTCGTTGCCGACCATGTAGTAGTCATAGCCGGGGCGGGGATGGAAATGGCCGCGAAGGCCGGGCGGCAGGGGGTGCCAGTAATTGCGCGGCAGCCTGTGGCCATAGCCGAAGCCGCGCGGCGCCCGCGGCGCGTCCCAGCGGTTGCCGGGCTTGCGGTAATAGTCGCGTGCATAGCGCGACTCGTCATATCGGAATTCTGGCCGGTCGCGCGATTGCCGACGCTGCATGTCACGATTCTGGTGCTTGTTCTGATCGCGCCGCTCCATATCGCGATGCTGGGGCTGGCCCTGTCCCTGACCGGGCGGCGGGCGATGATCGTCGGCAAAGGCAAGCGTCGGCATGACGATGGCGGCAGCGGCCAGCAACGCGACGAACCTTGTCGGAGATTTGGAGGTCATGAGCAAATCCTTCCCTGCGGGTGAGCGTTGAAGGAGCGTCCCGCCAATCTGTGGCCGGAACAAGGCAAATCTCGCCCCCTCCCATGTCAAACGCTGGAACGGCCAAGCCGTTCCAGCGCAGAGTGAAGCCTATTCGGCAGCGGAAGCGCGGGCCGCAACGCTTTCGATGTGCTTGCGCCGCGCATCGAATTCGCGGGCGATGAAATCGTCATTCGCCTGCATCGCGTCGACATCCTGCTTGGCATAGTCGATCACACCCATTTCCTCATAGCCCTTGCGGATGCGCGAACCCCAAAGCCCAACATCTTTCACAATGGGCACGATGCGCTGGAAGAGCGAGGAGCGGAACTTCGCCATGAAGCCGGAATGATACATGTGCTCCGCGCATTCCACGGGATCGAGCCCCAGATTCTGCCAGACCTCGACGGCGTCGAAGCGGTCGCGCATGAGATAACTCGCTTCGAGCAGGAATTCCTCGCGCTCGTCGCGCTCCTTCTCCGAGAGCTGAGGATAATAGTCGCGCAGCGCCAGACGCCCGAAGGCGACATGGCGGGACTCGTCCTGCATGACATAGGCATTCACGGAGGCGGCGAGCGGGTTCTGCGCGTGGTCGCGGATCTGCGCGAAGGCCGCGAGCGCAAGACCTTCAATCACCACCTGCATGCCGAGATAGGTCATGTCCCAGCGGCTGTCGCGCAGCGTCTGCTCGATCAGCGTCTGCAGCGGCTTCGTCATCGGATAGACGAGATTGAACTTCGAAAGCAGCATCTTGTAGCTCTCGACATGGCGCGCCTCGTCGATCACCTGCGTCGAGGCATAGAACTTCGAGTCCATGTCCGGCACCTGCGTCACGATCTTCGCGGTGCAGATCAGCGCGCCCTGCTCGCCCTGCATGAACTGCGAGAGCTGCCATGCCTGGAAATGCTTCCGGACATTCGCCTTCTCCTTGCGCGACATTTTCTCGAAAGCGGCCATGCCGTTGATCGGCAGCATCTCGTCGGGCAATTGCTCGGGATTGTCCTCGTCGAGCTCCTGGGTCCAGTCGATGCGGGTCTTGGCATCCCACTGCATCTCCTTGCCCTTCTGGTAGAGCCCCATCATCGCGCTGCGTTCGGGGTCGTAATTCCAGTTGAACATTGCGTCGTAATTCTGCGGAACGTCCCAATGGCTGCCATCGAGCGCGATCGCGTACATATCCTTGAAGCTCATCCGGTCCTCCTCCCAAAGGCCAAATACGGAGTTAAACTCCGCACGAAGGAATGCTATCCGAGAAGCTGACGCGACGAAAAGGGAGAACAGGGCCGCCTGAAGCACCGCGTCGGCTTCCGGCGCTATTTGCTGCAGTGCAAAAAGCCCTTGCATCCCCCGCGTCATCCGCCAATGATCCGGGCAAAACCGCCCCGCTGCCTCTCATTGCGGCAGACGGGTGACGGATGGATCATGGGCCCAGCCTCCAGGCGTCAGCCGTCGGCGAAGGACCCAGGGGGCATGAGCGAGGACAGAGTATGGCGAAGACCGACAGCACGGCCGCTGCCGTGAGCGACAATCCGCTTCCGAAGAAGGATCTCTACGAGATCGGCGAGATTCCGCCGCTCGGCCATGTCCCGGCGAACATGTACGCATGGACCATCCGCCGCGAACGCCACGGACCGCCCGAGCAGGCGATGCAGGTGGAAGTCGTGCCGACCTGGGAACTCGACAGCCATGACGTGCTCGTTCTCGTGATGGCGGCGGGCGTCAATTACAATGGCGTCTGGGCCGCGCTTGGCACCCCCATTTCCGTCTTCGACGTTCACAAGGTGCCCTATCACATCGCCGGTTCCGACGCGTCGGGCATCGTCTATGCGGTCGGCTCCAAGGTCACGCGATGGAAGGTCGGCGACGAAGTCGTCATCCATTGCAACCAGGACGACCATGACGACGAGGAGTGCAATGGCGGCGACCCGATGCTTTCGCCCTCGCAGCGTATCTGGGGCTACGAGACGCCGGACGGCTCCTTCGCCCAGTTCGCCCGCGTGCAGTCGCAGCAACTCATGCCGCGCCCCAAGCACCTCACCTGGGAAGAAAGCGCCTGCTACACGCTGACGCTCGCCACCGCCTATCGCATGCTTTTCGGACATCGCCCGCACACGCTCGAACCCGGCCAGAACGTGCTGGTCTGGGGTGCATCGGGTGGCCTCGGCTCCTTCGCCGTGCAGCTCTGCGCGACCGCGGGCGCCCATGCCATCGGCGTCATCTCGGACGAGAGCAAGCGCGACTATGTGATGTCGCTCGGTGCCAGGGGCGTCATCAACCGCAAGGATTTCAACTGCTGGGGCCAGCTCCCCAAGGTGAACTCCGCCGAATTCAACGACTTCATGAAAGAGGCGCGGAAGTTCGGCAAGGCGATCTGGGACATCACGGGCAAGGGCATCGATCCGGACATCGTTTTCGAGCATCCGGGCGAGGCAACCTTCCCCGTCTCCTGCATGGTGGCGAAGCGCGGCGGCATGGTCGTCTTCTGCGCCGGCACCTCTGGCTTCAACATCACCTTCGACGCACGTTTCGTCTGGATGCGGCAGAAGCGCATTCAGGGCTCGCATTTCGCGCATCTGAAGCAGGCCTCGGCCGCGAACCAGCTCGTCATCGAGCGCCGCATCGACCCCGGCCTTTCGGAGGTCTTCTCATGGGAAGACATTCCCAAGGCGCATATGAAGATGTGGAAGAACGAGCATCTGCCCGGCAACATGGCCGTGCTCGTCTCGGCCAAGCATCCCGGGCTTCGCACCTATGAGGACGCGATCGAGGCCGGCAACAGCTAAAGCAGCGCGGCGAGGCCTCGCACGCTGACGTAAAGACCCACCAGCATCACGATGACGGCGAAGAGGCGCGCAAGCAGCGCCTTTTCCGCCGCCAGCCGCCGCGCGAGCGTCGTGCCGAGCAGCGCGCCGACCACACCGCCCGCCAGCAGCAGCGCCGCCATATGCCAGTCGACAAGGCCCGCCAGCGCATAGCTCGATGCCGTGGCAAGGCCGAAGGCGGCGACGGAAACGAGCGACGATCCGACCGCGAAGATGATCGGCATGTTGGTCGCGTTGATGAGGCCCGGCACGATCAGGAAGCCGCCACCGATTCCGAAGAACCCCGACAGCAGGCCGACGCCGAGCCCATAACCCGTGAGCGAGGGAAGAAGCGCTGGCGCCGATACCCGATTGAGACGGACGTCGTGATCGCCGCCCGCGCCTTTTCTGAGCAGCATGGTGACGCCGACCGCGATCATGAGGAGGCCGAAGAGGAAAAGCAGGAATTCGCCGCCTACGGCCTTGCCCGCACGCGCGCCGAGAAACGCGCCGATGACGCCGGAGCCCGCAAAGACGAGAGCGCAAGGCCATTTGACCGAGCGCGCCCGCGCATGAAGCGCGACGCCGACCAGCGCATTTGCGGCGACCGCGATAGCGCTGGTGCCGATGGCGACGTGGGGCGAGGTGACGCCCACCACATAGACGAGGAGCGGTACGGCGAGAATCGAACCGCCGCCGCCGATGAGCCCAAGCGTCAATCCGATCAGCGTACCGGAGCCAAGCGTGAGAATATCGGCCAGGGGGATCATGCGACCTCCATCAAGCGCGCCGGAAAAGGCCCTGTATGAGCCAGACAGCCGCGGCGGCAGCCAATGCATAGAATGCGGGATTGACGGACATGCCGAGCGCGACGCCGATAAAAAATACGCTCAGCCCGATGATCTGCATCTGATGCGCCGCATCGTCCGCGCCGCCTCCCTTGACGACCGGAAGGCCGGTCGCCTTCCAGGCGTCGATGCCGCCTTCGAGAATAAAGGCTTCGCAATTGGCTGACTCTTCGAGCTTTTTCGCGCTTGCGCGCGTTCGCATACCAGACTTGCAATGATAGATGATGACCGCGCCGGGGTCCGGCTCTTCGATACGCCCCAGGCTGGACAGAGGTTCGTTGCGAGCGCCTTCGATATGCTCGCGCGCGAATTCGCCGCGCTCGCGAACATCGACCACGAGCGCACCCCGGCCGACGAGTTTCCTGGCCTTGGCAGGTGAAATGGATTTGAGCGCCATTGCGGCAACCTCTTCGGGTCAACAGACCTTGTTAAATTAGATAAACCTAATATATTGTCAAGGTACGAAGCCACGGAGGATCAGGAAATGTCCGCACAGACGAAACCCGACATCAGGGCGTTTTTCGATGAAGCGACCTTCACCGTGACCTATCTCGTGCGCGATCCCGCGACGGACACGGCCGCCATCATCGACCCGGTGCTCGATTACGACCCGAAATCGGGCAAGATCACAACCATCGGCGCAGACCGGCTTCTCGCCGCCATCGGCGAATCCGGCGCGAAGGTCGAATGGATTCTCGAAACGCATGCCCATGCCGACCACCTCTCCGCTGCGCAATATCTGAAGGCGAAAACGGGAGCGAAGACGGGCATCGGCGCCAATATCGGCAAGGTGCAGGAAATCTTCGGGCCGCTCTTCGGCCAGAACGCGCCGTCCGATGGCCGCGAATTCGATGCACTCTTTGCGGATGGCGACAGGATTCCGCTCGGTCAAAGCCACTTCGAGGTTCTGGCGACGCCGGGTCATACACCGGCCTGCATCTCATACCGGATCGGTGATGCCGTTTTCGTCGGCGATACGCTCTTCATGCCGGACTATGGCACGGCGCGGGCGGACTTTCCCGGCGGCGATGCGCACGCACTCTATCGCTCGATCCACAGGATACTCTCTCTCCCGCCAGAGACGCGGCTCTTCATGTGTCACGACTACAAGGCGCCCGGCCGCGATACCTATGCATGGGAGACCAGCGTTGCGGAGGAACGCGCGCATAACATCCATATCCACGATGGCGTGAGCGAGGATGACTACGTCGCCATGCGCGAAATGCGCGACGCCGCGCTTGCAGCGCCCGTGCTGCTGCTGCCGTCGGTTCAGGTCAACATCCGTGCGGGTCATCTGCCGAAGACCGAAGCGAACGGGCACCGCTATCTGAAGATACCGCTCACGGTTCCGCCGGAGGCGAACCTCTAAAGGCTCGCCTCCCGCAATTCCTCAATGCACCGTCGGCGCGGGAGCCTCGTGCTTCTGCGCCTCGACGGCGGCGAGTTCTTCGAGCGCGGGCTCTGCTTCCCCAGCCGCTTCGGGAGTAGCTTCTTCGACGGCCTGCACCTCAACCGCAGGCGCCTCGTCGACGGCGACTTCCAGCGGAACGGGCCCGGCCTGCGCTTCCATGACAGACTCTTCAGCCGGCGGCGCTTCCACCGCGACATCCTCCGCCGCCGCTTCCTCGATCAAAGGGGCGTCGACCGCCACCTCGTCGACAGCAGGTGCGGCATAGGCGTCTTCGGGCGCCGCGGCCTCGACGACAGCATCTTCCTGAGCGGGCTCTTCGTAAGCGGGCTCGTCATACTGCGCGACCTCATCGGCCGCGGCGGCAGCAGCGGCGACCGCCGCCGCCGTCACCACGGGGGCAGCCAGTTCGTCGCGCCCCAGCCTGCGCTCGGCCCAGGCGAGAAACACATCGAGCGAGAGGACATCATCCAACTTGGCCAGCAGCGGCACGACGGCGGCAACGAACAGCGCCAGATAGGGCGTGAGCGCCGTCGTCAGATCGACACCGCTCGCGAAATCGACGGGCGCGGTCATGGTCTTCGCCAGCACACCGACGCCGAGCGCCAGAACCAGCGCCTGCACCAGATAGGAGAAGCTGCGCAGAAAGCCCAGAATAACGAAAAGCCCGAGCACGCCCCCCAGCGCCCCCAGCCCATGCTGCACGACCGGATTGCTGAAAAGCCCGAAATAGAGCTTGTTGGAAATCTCAACCGCGCGGTCGGTGCTGGTAAGTTTCACCACCGACCAGGCGAGCAGATAGAGTCCGGTGACAAGCCGGAGCAGAAGCAGAGCAACCGCCTTCATGAATAGCCCCCACAGCCATGTTTCAGAAGGAGACAGTCTGACCGGAACTTCCGCCGGGCGCCAAGCATAGTTTTATGACCTGAAAACCTCCCGCACATGCGCTGGCCGGGTCCGGCGCTTCGGGCTATATAGTCCCTTGGACGCCCGCCTGAGCCGATCCCCTCCTTCGCTCGTACAAGGTCCGTCCCCCCTTGAGCCCGCCCGCCAGCCCTTACGAGTACCGCCCCATGACAAACACCGCCGAAACCGCCGCCAAAGCGCTTGTTCTTGGCAATCTCCTGCCCCTGGCTGCAAGCGCGGCCACGAGCGCCGAAACCCTGCTCGCGAAGGCCAAGGCGGCTGTTGCCCTGAAGGTGAGCCACGACGGCAAGATTTCGGCGGCACTGATCGAACGCGAGCAGTTCGCCGCGCACGGTCTGTCCTGGATGGCGACCTATGTCGAGGGTCTGCGCCAGCTCGCCGCCTATGCGGCGCGCATGACGGAGGAAGGCCGCTTCGGCGAAATCGAGGCGCTGATCGTTCAGGTCGCCTTCGGCGAATATCTCTCGCAGCTTTCCGGTGGCATTCCGATGAGTCAGGGCGAGATCGTGCGCCCGCAGGATCTCGGCATTTCAGACACAGACCATGCAGCCTTCCACACCGCCGATGTCCGCGCCCTGATCGCACAGGGCAACACCGCGCAAGTGCGCGCCCGCCTCGCGAAGCTCATCGCCGAGAATGTGGGTGCCGCAAGCTTCGGCGACGCGGGCCTCGAAGACACCTACGAGCAGATTCGCGACCAGATGCGCCGCTTCGCCGACGCCGAAGTCGTGCCTTACGCCCATGACTGGCACCTGAAGGACGAATACATCCCGCTCGAAGTCATCGCAAAAATGGCCGAGCTCGGCGTCTTCGGCCTGACGATCCCGGAAGAATTCGGTGGCCTCGGCCTCGGCAAGGAATCGATGTGTGTGGTCTCGGAAGAGCTCTCGCGCGGCTATATCGGCGTCGGCTCCCTCGGCACGCGCTCCGAGATCGCGGCGGAGCTTATTCTCGGCGGCGGCACGCCCGAGCAGAAGGCGAAGTGGCTCCCGAAGATCGCGAGCGGCGAAATCCTGCCCACCGCCGTCTTCACCGAGCCCAATACCGGCTCCGACCTCGCGAGCCTCAGGACACGCGGCAAACGTGACGGCGACGTCTATCGCGTTACTGGCAACAAGACCTGGATCACCCATGCCGCCCGCGCCGATGTGATGACGCTTCTCTGCCGCACCAGCGATGCACCGGGCTACAAGGGCCTGTCCATGCTGCTTGCGGAAAAGCCGCGCGGCGACGACGCCAACCCCTTCCCCGCCAAGGGCATGACCGGCGGCGAGATCCGCGTGCTCGGCTATCGCGGCATGAAGGAATTCGAGATCGGCTTCGACGATTTCGAGGTGAAGGCCGAGAACCTCCTCGGCGGTGAGGAAGGCCAGGGTTTCAAGCAATTGATGCAGACCTTCGAAAGCGCCCGTATCCAGACGGCCGCCCGCGCCATTGGCGTCGCGCAGGCCGCCCTCGAGCTTGGCCTCAAATACGCGCAGGAGCGCATCCAGTTCGGCAAGCCGATCTTCAACTTCCCCCGCGTCTCGGGAAAGCTCGTGATGATGGCCGTCGAAATCCTCGTCGCCCGACAGCTCACCTATCACGCAGCGCGCGAAAAGGACGGCGGACGGCGCTGCGACCTTGAGGCTGGCATGGCGAAGCTTCTCGGCGCCCGCGTTGCCTGGGCGGCGGCCGATAATGCGTTGCAGATTCACGGCGGCAACGGCTTCGCGCTCGAATATCCGGTGAGCCGCGTCCTCTGCGACGCGCGCATCCTCAACATCTTCGAGGGCGCCGCCGAAATTCAGGCCCAGGTCATTGCCCGCCGCCTTCTTGAAGGCGGCAACTAAAACAAGGAAGCAAAGGAACGCATCGTGGAACAGCTTTTCCGCTATCTCGGCCCGATTGCCATGGCCGCCGTGGTCCTGGTGCTTGCGCTCGGCCTATTCAACATGATGCGTGGCGGGGCCGCCTCGACGTCGCAGACGCTGATGCGCTGGCGCGTCATCCTGCAATTCGTCGCGATCGTCTTCCTGATGGGCGCGCTCTACTTCACGAGCCGCTGAGCCCGGAAACCCGTGGACGACGGCTTCATTTCCGGACAGAACTAGCGACAAATCGGCAACAGTTCGTCTAGATTTTGTCGAAACATGCCGAAGCGGCGTGAAACTGGGTTATTTTGCGATGAAGGCTGATGCCGTCGAACGGCGGCTATGATGAAGGGGAATATCGTGCTGAAGAGCAAGCTTCTGACGGCCGCCGCGGCGGCGACCGCCGTTGTGGCGTTGTCTGCGCCCGCGCTGGCGTCCGACTGGGTCGACGAATTGCGCGTCGGCGTCTACGACCACAACACCGACCTGTTCGCGACGCGTCACGAAACGAGCAACCCGGACATCAATGCCGAGGTTCTCTTCAAGACGCCGGACTTCCTCGAATGGGCCTGGGCGCCGCGTCCGATCATCGGCGCGAACATCAACACCGGTAACGGGACCAGCATCGCCTATGCGGGCCTCGCCTGGGATTACGACTTCACGAAGGCGCTCTTCGTCGAAGGCACGTTCGGCGGCGCCATCCATAACGGCGAGACGGAGCACGAGACGAGCACGAAGCTCAACCTCGGTTGCCGCGCAATGTTCCACGAAAGCGCCTCGCTCGGCTATCGTTTCGACGAACATTCAAGCCTGATGCTCACCATCGACCACATGTCGAATGCGAGCCTGTGCGACGCTAATCCGGGCCTCACCGACGTCGGTGTGCGCTACGGCTTCAAGTTCTGATTTCGGCGTGAAACCGCGAAAAGGGCGCCTTGGGGCGCCCTTTTTATTTGGCACGCATATGCAGGTTTGATCGCGCGGTCGTCTGGCGTCTATCCTTCGGGAAAAGAGCACAAGGGAGCGAAGGAGAAGGCCCCCATGACAGAGATTTCCGCCGCAGAGCTTCCCAAGAAGACGGTCAACATCGCTGGCCGGCACATGACCTATTCCGAGATGGGCGAAGGTGACCCCATCGTCTTCCTGCATGGCAATCCGACATCTTCCTATCTCTGGCGCAATGTGATGCCACATCTCGCCGATCAGGGACGCTGCATCGCGCCCGATCTCATCGGCATGGGAGACAGCGACAAGCTCGAACCCTCGGGCCCCGAGCGCTACACGTTCCGTGAGCATCGTAACTTTCTCGGTGCCTTCCTTGAGGCGATCGGGGTGCACGAGAAGGTCACGCTCGTCATCCATGACTGGGGCTCGGCGCTCGGTTTCGACTGGGCGAACCGCCACCGCAATGCAGTCGAAGGCATTGCTTATATGGAAGGGATCGTGCGTCCGCTCACATGGGAAGAGTGGAACCCCAGCGCGCGGCGCATCTTCGAGGGCTTCCGCTCCGACAAGGGCGAGGAAATGATCCTCGAGAAAAACCTCTTCATTGAAGCAGTGCTGCCGGGCTCGATCCTCCGCAAGCTGACGCCCGAAGAAATGGAAGTCTATCGCCGCCCCTTCCGCGAGCCAGGCGATGATCGCCGCCCGACGCTCACCTGGCCGCGCCAGATTCCGCTCGATGGCGAACCGCCCTTCGTCGTTGAAGTCGTGCAGTCCTATGCGGATTGGCTTTCAACGACGGATATCCCGAAACTTTTCGTGAATGCGGACCCGGGCGCGATCCTGACCGGCGCGCAGCGCGAATTCTGCCGGACGTGGAAGAACCAGACGGAAGTCACCGTGAAGGGCAATCACTTCCTTCAGGAAGACAGCCCGCATGAAATCGGCGAGGCCATCGCCAAATGGCGCCGCTCATGGCGAAAGGCCTGATTCGGCGAGGCGGGGCTTGATCGCAGACCCGTCCCGCGCGAGCCTGCGGGGAAACACAGAAGGAGATAAAGATGTCCGAGGCAAACATGGCGACCGTGCAGCCCTATTCGGGCGTTGCAAAAGCGTTCCACTGGACGATCGTCGTTCTCATCGCGTTGATGCTCTATGGCGGCTGGACCGTCGAAGACCTGCCGAAGGACGAACGCCTCGGCGTGATGCAGATTCACGCAGGCGTCGGCATCACCGTTCTGGTGCTCATGCTCGCGCGCCTCATCTATCGCCTCGGCCATCCTGCACCCGCACTGCCCGCCGACATGCCGCGCTGGCAGGTCATTGCGTCGAAAGCCGCCCATCACGGCCTTTACTTCTTCGTCATCCTGCAGCCGCTGCTCGGGCTCGCCATCGCAACGACGTCGAAGTTCAACCTTCAAGCCTTCGGAGTCCTCGGCCTCCAGATCGCGCCGAACGAGGCGATCCATGGCATTGCCGAAGACCTGCACGGGCTCAACGCCTGGGTCATCGCGGCCCTGATCGCCGCTCATGTGGTCGGAGCGCTCTATCATCACTTCATCCGTCACGACGCCGTGCTGAAGCGTATGCTGCCCTTCGCGAAAGTCTAAAGTCCCGATGGTCACGCTCAACAAGATCTACACGCGCACCGGCGACAAGGGCACGACGGCGCTCGCCACCGGCGAACGCCTGCCCAAGCATGCGCTGCGGATCGAGAGCTACGGCACCGTGGACGAGACCAATTCCGCCGTCGGCATGGCGCGGCTCCATACCGGCGGCATTCCGGCGCTCGACGCCATGCTCGCCCGCATCCAGAACGACCTTTTCGATCTCGGCGCCGATCTGGCGACGCCGGGCAAGACGGCGGCGGAACTCGGCTATGAACCACTCCGCGTCGTCGAGGCGCAGGTGACGCGGCTCGAGCGCGAAATCGACGAATTGAACGGAAATCTGGAACCGCTCCGCTCCTTCGTCCTGCCGGGCGGCACGGCGGCCGCAGCCCATCTCCACCTTGCCCGCACGATCTGCCGCCGCGCCGAGCGCCTCACCGTCGCGCTTGCCCATGAGACGCCCGACGGGGTGAGCGAAGCCGCGCTCAAATACCTCAATCGCCTCTCCGATTTCCTCTTTGTCGCGGCGCGTTATGCGAACTGGGCACCGGAAGGCCGGGGCACCGGCGACGTGCTCTGGACACCAGGCGCGCACCGCTGAACAGGTCACCCCTCAAGCCATTGCTGCCAAAAGGCTTTTTGCCCCATTCCGATGCTTTGCGGCGCCGATCCCCTATTCGTTGACAGGGGCTTATGGCGGCTCTAGGTTGCCGCACCGCAACAACGGCCAGTGTTTTTTTCGCGTGGCCGGACCTTCTCTTCCGTCATGGCGCTCCCATCATGGGTGACCGCTTGAAAAGCGCCTTCTCGGGACGCCGGAAAGCGGATTGAAGGCCCGGAAACCTCAACACCAAGTCCGTCGCCGCGGTGAGCCGTTCTTGCTCCGGAAAACCAAGGCGACGCCCAGGGAGTCTATCTCGATGAAAGTCCTCGTGCCCGTGAAGCGCGTGGTCGACTACAACGTCAAGATCCGCGTGAAGTCGGATCAGACGGGCGTCGATCTCGCCAACGTAAAGATGTCCATGAATCCCTTCGACGAAATCGCCATCGAAGAGGCGGTCCGTCTGAAGGAAGCGGGCAAGGCGACCGAAGTCGTCGCAGTGTCGATCGGCGTTGCCCAGTCGACCGAGACGATCCGCACGGCGCTTGCCATGGGTGCCGACCGCGGCATCCTCGTGAAGTCGGATGAGACGGTTGAGCCGCTCAATGTCGCGAAGATCCTGAAGGGCATCGTCGAGGCCGAAAAGCCCGACCTCGTCATTCTCGGCAAGCAGGCGATCGACGACGATTCGAACCAGACGGGCCAGATGCTCGCCGCCCTTCTCGGCTGGGCGCAGGGCACCTTCGCCTCGAAGATCGAGTTCGATGGCGACAAGATCCTCCTCACCCGCGAAATCGACGGCGGCCTGCAGACGCTGAAGCTCAACATGCCGACGATCGTGACCGCGGACCTCCGCCTCAACGAGCCGCGCTATGCTTCGCTACCGAACATCATGAAGGCGAAGAAGAAGCCAATCGACGAAAAGACGCCTGCCGACTACGGCGTCGACGTCAAGGCGCGCCTTGAGGTGTTGAAAGTGACCGAGCCGCCGCAGCGTCAGGCCGGCATCAAGGTTGAATCTGTCGAGCAGCTTGTTTCGAAGCTCAAGGAAGCGGGAGTGATCGGATGACCACGCTGGTTATTGCTGAACACAACAACGAAAACCTCAACGACGCGACCGCCAAGGCCGTAACCGCCGCGACGAAGCTCGGCGGCGACGTGCATGTGCTCGTCGCGGGCCAGGGCGTCGACGGTGTCGCCGCCGCCGCCGCGAAGCTCGCGGGCGTCTCCAAGGTCCTCGTCGCCGACGACGCGCAGTATGCGCATCGCACGGCCGAGCCGCTCGCCGCCCTCGTCGTGAGCCTCGCCGGCTCCTATGACGCGATCGTCACCCCTGCCACCGGCGTGGGCAAGAACTTCGCCCCGCGCGCCGCGGCGCTCCTCGACGTGCAGCAGATCTCGGAAATCATCGAGGTCGATAGCGCCGACACGTTCAAGCGTCCGATCTATGCCGGCAACGCGATCCAGACCGTGAAGTCGACCGACGCGAAGAAGGTCATCACGGTCCGCACGACGGCCTTCCCGGCTGCGGCCCAGACGGGTTCTGCCTCGATCGAGAAGATCGCCGCCGCCGCCAATCCGGGCCTCTCGGAATGGGTCAGCGAGAATCTGACGAAGTCGGATCGTCCCGAACTCACCTCGGCCAAGATCATCGTCTCCGGTGGCCGTGGCATGCAGTCGGGCGACAACTTCCACATGCTGGACAAGATCGCCGACAAGCTCGGCGCCGCCGTGGGTGCCTCGCGCGCCGCGGTCGACGCGGGCTTCGTGCCGAACGATTACCAGGTCGGCCAGACCGGCAAGGTAGTCGCGCCCGACCTCTACATCGCGGTCGGCATCTCCGGTGCGATCCAGCATCTCGCCGGCATGAAGGACTCCAAGGTCATCGTCGCGATCAACAAGGACGAAGAGGCCCCGATCTTCCAGGTGGCCGATTATGGCCTCGTGGCCGACCTCTTCCAGGCCGTTCCGGCGCTGGAGCAGGAACTGACCAAGATCGGCCTCTGACGCCTGACGATGTAGTCTCATCGATGACAAACGGCGCTGCTGGCCTCCCGCAGCGCCGTTTTTGTCAGACGGGTCTTCTGTTAGAGTATTGTAGTTCCGGCGCCGGACATTCCGCGCCAGGTTTGGATGGACAGCATGAACATTCGCAAGGTCGGCGTTATCGGCGCGGGTCAGATGGGCAACGGCATCGCGCATGTCTGCGCACTCGCAGGCTGCGAGGTCCTTCTGAATGATGTCACCAAGGAGCGCATCGAGGCCGGGCTCGCCACGATCGACGGCAATCTGAGCCGTCAGGTGCATTCCGGCCGCATCACCGCCGCCGACCGCGACGCCGCCCTCGACCGGATCTCCGCCGCCGTGACCTATGACGCCTTCGAGACGGCGGATTTCGTCATTGAGTCGGCCAGCGAAAACGAGACGGTGAAACGCAAGATTTTCGCCGATCTTTGTCCGCACCTGCGCGAAGACGCGATCATCGCCACCAATACCTCCTCGATCTCCATCACGCGGCTGGCCGCCTCCACCGACCGCCCCGAAAAATTCATCGGCATGCATTTCATGAACCCGGTTCCTGTCATGGAACTGGTGGAAGTGGTGCGCGGCATCGCAACGGATGATGAAACATTCGACGCGGTGCGCGACCTCGCGGGCCGCCTCGGCAAGCAGACGGCGAATGCCGAGGACTACCCTGCCTTCATCGTCAATCGCATCCTGCTGCCGATGATCAACGAAGCCGTCTACACGCTTTACGAAGGTGTGGGCTCGGTCGAGAGCATCGACAAGGCCATGCGCCTCGGCGCGCACCACCCGATGGGGCCCCTGCAACTTGCCGACTTCATCGGCCTCGATACCTGCCTCTCCATCATGCAGGTACTGCATGATGGCCTGTCCGACTCGAAATACCGCCCCTGCCCGCTTCTGGTTAAATATGTCGAGGCAGGCTGGCTAGGACGCAAGACGCAGCGCGGTTTTTATGATTACCGCGGCGAAACGCCCGTGCCGACGCGCTGAATACTTTCCCAATTCGGATCATCTGCCGACAGAATTTGTTAACCCGCGGCTGCAAAGCTCAATACGCCATCTTTCGATAGCGTGGCATTGCAGAGGTGGGATCCATATGGAGCGCGGCGTCAGCAGCGACGGGCAGCTCGACCAAGGATTGCGATATCGCGATACCCCGGACCACCCCGGCGTATCGGCGCTTACCGATTATTGGCTGGCGAAGCGGGGCCCCCGCACCATGCCCGATCGGGCCGACATCTCGCCCGCGGAGATCGTCAAACTCCTCCCAAACCTCATCATCTGCGACGTGCTCGGCGACGGCGAGGATTTCCGCACCCGCCTCTTTGGCACTGCCCTCGTCCTCATTGTCGGTGAGGAGCGGACGGGCAAATGCCTGTCTGAATTCGGCACTCGCGCTTCCGTGCCGACAAGACCCGAAATCGTCCAATTCCGCTGGCTCGATGTAACCCGCCGCGCCTATGCGCTGAAGGAACCCGTGTTCGTCAACGGCACCATGTCGAGTTCCGACCGGTCCTATCTCGCTCTCCACGCCGTTTCCATGCCTCTGACGGCGGGCGGCACGAGTATTGCCCAGATGCTCGGAGCCATGTTCGTCACCGACAAGCGCTGACCCCCTTTCGGGCCCCTCAGCGTGGAGGGTAGGCCTTCAGCGTCGCCCCGATAAGCGCCTGAGCCTCGGGCCCGTCCCAATGCGCAGGTCCGACGAGCCGCCCGATTTCCTTGCCGTCCGGCGAGACCAGCACCGTGGTCGGCAGGCCGAAAGCCTTCATGGCGAAGCTCGCCCGCGAGGTCGGGTCATTATAGAGGGCGATATGGTCGGCCTTGACCTCGGCCAGAAACGCCTTGGCGAGGTCATGCCCGTCCTTGTCCACGCTGAGGGCGAGAACCTGGAACTTGCCCGAGCCCATCGCCGCCTGCAGCCGGTTCAAGGCGGGCATTTCCTCGCGGCAGGGGACGCACCATGTGGCCCAGAGATTGAGGAGGATGAGCTTGCCCTTGAAGTCCGAAAGCCGGACATCCTTGCTCTCCCCGTCCTTGAAGGCGAGGTCGGGCACGGGCTTTGCCTGCGCTTCCGGCTTGAAATTCTCCATGTCGCCCGTCGCATAAGGCGCGAGCACCGCCGCCTCGCCACCCCCGGCGGGAGCCTCGCTGCTCCCCGTGCCCCCCGTACCATTGCCTAAGGGGCCGACGATCAAGTATACCGCCGCAACGACGATAATGACGGCGGCGGCGATTATCAGGATAGTCTTGCTGCTGAAACGTAACATCGGGTCTCAGAACTCCGCGCCCCCGCGACTCCGGGCCGGGCTCGACGCCCGGGGAATCTCGCGATGAGCAACAAAATGTGGGGCGGCCGCTTCGGCGAAGGTCCCGACCGCATCATGGAGGAGATCAACGCCTCCATCGGCTTCGATCAGCGCTTCTTTGCCCAGGACATCCGGGGCTCGAAGGCGCACTGCGCCATGTTGGCCGAAACCGGAATTATCTCAAGAGCCGATGCCGATCAAATCATCGCCGGTCTCGATGCCGTGCTGGCCGAGATCGAGGAAGGCCGCTTCGAGTTCAAGCGGGCGCTTGAAGATATCCACATGAATGTCGAATCGCGGCTTGCGGACCTCATCGGCGCGTCGGCGGGCAGGCTTCACACGGCTCGTTCGCGCAACGATCAGGTGGCGCTCGACTTCAAGCTCTATATCCGCGACACGATCGACCATCTGGACGAACAGCTTGCCGACTTCCAGAAGGCGCTGCTCGACAAGGCGGAAGCCAACGCCGACACGATCATGCCGGGCTTCACTCATCTGCAGACGGCCCAGCCTGTGACCTTCGGCCATCATTGCCTCGCCTATGTCGAGATGACAGCGCGCGACCGTGGCCGCTTCGCCGATGCGCGGCGGCGCCTCAACGAGAGCCCGCTAGGCAGCGCGGCGCTTGCCGGCACCTCATTCCCCATCGACCGCCACATGACGGCCAAGGCCCTCGGCTTCGACCGCCCGACGCGGAACTCGCTCGACAGCGTGTCCGACCGCGACTTCGTGCTGGAAACCATGTCGGCCGCCGCAATCGCCGCGACGCATCTCTCGCGCCTTGCCGAAGAAATCGTGATCTGGTCGACGCCGGGCTTCAACTTCGTGCGCCTGACCGACGGCTTCACCACCGGCTCGTCGATCATGCCGCAAAAGCGCAACCCCGATGCCGCCGAACTCGTGCGCGCGAAGTCGGGCCGCGTCATCGGCGACCTCACCTCGCTCCTCATCGTCATGAAGGGCCTGCCGCTCGCCTATTCCAAGGACATGCAGGAAGACAAGGAAGCCGCCTTCGACGCGCTTGATGCGCTGTCGCTCTCGCTTGCCGCCATGACCGGCATGATATCGACGCTGACCGTCAACGCGAAGGAAATGCGCGCGGCGGCCTCTCGCGGCTTCGCCACGGCGACCGATCTTGCCGACTGGCTGGTCCGGCGCCTCAATGTGCCCTTCCGTCAGGCGCATCACATTACCGGCGCGCTCGTCGCCAGGGCCGAGAAGAGGGGCATCGATCTCGATGGCCTCTCGCTCGACGAGATGCGGGAAGTGGAGCCCGGCATCACCGATGAGGTATATTCTGTACTGGGCGTCGACAATTCGGTCCGCAGCCGGACAAGCTTCGGCGGCACGGCCCCCGAAAATGTGCGTGCCTCGGTCGCCTGGTGGCGAAACGAGCTTGGCAGCAGGGAGAAGTGAGATGAACCGGCGAATGACGATCACGGCGGCGCTCGGCCTTTCCGTTCTTCTCGCGCTCGGCGCCTGCGGCCGAAAGGGCGATCTCGAACCGCCGCCCGGCGGGAGCCCCGACATGGCGCAAAAAACGCCCTGCGGCAACACGCCTGCCGTCGTGCCGCAGGATGCGCCGATCGATGCGCAGAAGCGCTCGTCGTCGACCAGCGCGCCCAGCCAGATGCCCAGCCAGACGCTTCCGCCCTGCTGAGGCGCCCCGAACTCCAGTTTCTCCGCAAGGCGACCGCGCCATGAATCATTTCGAGTACAAGGGCGGCGTTCTTCATGCTGAAGACGTCGCGATCTCCGATATCGCGGCGACAGTCGGCACGCCCTTCTATTGCTATTCCTCCGCGACACTGACGCGCCACGCGCAGGTCTTCATCGACGCCTTCAGGAAGCAGCCCGCGCGGCTCTGCTATGCGGTCAAGGCCAATTCCAACCTCGCCGTCATCGCAACCCTGGCCAAGGTCGGCGCGGGCGCCGATGTGGTCTCGGAAGGCGAATTGCGCCGCGCCCTTGCGGCAGGCATTCCCGCTTCCAGGATCGTCTTTTCTGGCGTCGGCAAGACGGCGCAGGAAATCTCCTTCGCGCTGGAAGCTGGTATCGACCAGTTCAACGTCGAATCGGAGCCGGAACTCGAACAGATATCGGCGCTTGCCAGCGCGCGCGGTCTCACCGCGAAGATCGCGATCCGCGTGAACCCGGATGTCGACGCGAGGACGCACGAGAAGATCGCGACCGGCAAGGCCGAGAACAAGTTCGGCATTTCCTGGAAGCGCGCGCCTGCCGTCTATGCCCGCGCCGAAGAGCTTCCCGGCATCGCCGCCGTGGGCATCGACGTTCATATCGGCAGCCAGCTCACCTCGCTTGAGCCTTTCGACGCCGCCTTCCGCCGGGTCGCGGGCATGGTCGAGGAGTTGCGCCGCGAGGGCCATGCCATCAGCCGCATCGACCTCGGCGGAGGGCTGGGCATTCCCTATCGCGGCGACAACGACATTCCTCCGCATCCGGATGAATATGCCGCGATGGTGCAGCGCGCCGTCGGCCATCTGGGCTGCGAGCTTACCTATGAGCCCGGCCGCCTCATTGTGGGCAATGCGGGCATCCTCGTTTCGCGCGTCATCTATGAGAAGCAGGGCGACGACCGGAAGTTCCTCATCGTCGACGCGGCGATGAACGACCTGATCCGCCCGACGCTTTACGACGCCTTCCACGAGATCAAGGCAGTGGTCGAGCCCTCAGCCTCGGCGGAGCGCGCCGTCTATGACGTCGTCGGCCCCGTCTGTGAAACCGGTGACTATCTCGCCAAGGGCCGCGAAATGGCGCGGCTGAAGGCAGACGATCTCGTCGCCATCATGTCGGCGGGCGCCTATGGCGCGGTGCAGGCCTCGGAATACAACACAAGGCCCCTCGTGCCCGAGGTCCTCGTCAACGGCAGCGACTATGCGATCATCCGCGCGCGCCCAAGTTATGACGAAATCCTGAAGCACGATATGATCCCCGCATGGCTCGGAGGACCTCGCTAGGCGCGAGTCGCTCACGGGCCGCGAACACGGTTCCCGGAACGGCCTGACAAGAGGCGCGAGGATTTGAACGGCCCCAATACGCGCAAGACGGCGAAGGTGACGGAGGCGGGGAAAGAAGCCCCCCGCCGCGCCGAGGGCCCGCGCCTGCCGCCGCGCGTCGAGCGGCGCATCCGCATCGCCCGCGCCATCCTCTTCTGGGAAGCCCTCTGGCCGGTCCTCTGGCCGCCTGCGGGCGTCGGCGGCGTCTTTCTGGTGCTCGCACTCTTCGGCGCCTTTTCGGGCCTGCCCCTCGGCATCCACTGGGCCATGCTCGCGGGCTTCGGCGGGCTCATGGCCTGGATGCTCTGGCGCGGGCTCATGGGCTTCCGCTGGCCAGACCGTGAAGCGGCACTGCGCCATCTCGAACAGGTCTCGGGCCTCACCCACCAGCCGCTCGGCGCTTATGAAGACGCGCCTGCGCCGGGCACGGGGGACGCCGCGCTCTGGCGCGCGCACCAACGCTGGGTGGCCGAACGCATCCGCAAGCTCAAGCTCGGTTTTGCCTCGCCGGGCCTTGCCTCGCAGGACCCCTATGCGCTTCGCGCCGCGGTGGTGCTCCTCCTCGTCATCGCCTTTCTGGGCACCGGCGGCGGGCAGATGAACCGTATCGCGGCGGCGCTGCTCCCCGGCCTCGGCGTTGCAAAGCCCTTCTCGGTCGAAGCCTGGATCACCCCGCCGGCTTATACGGGCCAGGCGCCGATCTATCTCGAAGATCAGCAATCGGCAGACCGCGCGACGACGGAGGAGCGAAAGCTCGTCGTGCCGGAAAACAGCGTGCTGTCGCTGCGCGTCCACGGCCTCAAGAATACCCCCTCGCTCGAAGCCGGACAGGGCGACCGCGGCCGCCCCGAGCCGCTGAAACATATGGGCAGCACAAATTACGCCATCGACGCGAAGATCGCTGCCTCGACGGAATTCGCGCTGACGCAAGGCGGGCGCATGATGCGCGGCTGGGAGATCGACGTCGTCGCCGACCGAAAGCCGCGGATCGCACTCACCAAGCCTATCGAGAAGACGGCCACCGGCTCATTGCGCTTCGCCTACAAGGTCGATGACGATTACGGCGTCACCTCCGCCGTGGCGCGCATTGCCCTCGTCCTCCCGCCAGAACAGGCATCGCCGGGCACGACCAAGGCGGGCGCCAAGGTGGGCGCAAAGCCGGTGCAATCCCGCGTGACGCCACCCACCATCAACCTGCCGCTGCCGACACTCCGCCCTCGTGAGGCGAGCGACGAAACCTATATCGACCTCACGCCGCACCCTTGGGCGGGCTTGGCCGTCACCATCACGCTGGTGGCGAAGGACGACGCGGGACAGGAAGGGACGTCGTTGCCCGTGGCGATCGTGCTTCCCGCCCGCGAGTTCAAGAAGCCGCTTGCCGCCGCCATCGTCGAGCAGCGCCGCGCGCTCGCGCTCGAACCGCAGGCGACGGCGCGCGTGGCCCGCGTACTCGACGATTTCACGACGGACCCCGATCGCTACATCGACGACCTGCGCGTCTATCTCGCGCTCCGCGCGGCCTATTGGCGCCTCGCCGACGCCCAGCGCGACAGCGACCTTACCGGCATCTACGACCTTCTCTGGGCAACCGCGCTCCACATCGAGGATGGCGACGTCTCGCTCGCCGAGAACGACATGCGCCGCGCCCGCGACGCGCTGGCCAATGCACTGGCCAAGGGCGCGTCGGGCGAGGAACTCGACCGGCTGCTCGCCGACCTCAAAAGCGCTTTCAATCGCTACATGGAAGCGCTGACCGCCAGCGGCCAGATGCCGGCTACGAGCGACATGAATCGCTTCGCGCCGCAGGACGGACAGACCATCGACCGCTCCGACCTCGAAAAGATGCTGAGTTCCATCGAGGAAATGACGAAGACCGGCGCACGAGATCAGGCGAAAGCCATGCTGCAGCAGCTCCAGGCGATCATGGAGAACATGCGGACGCCCCAGAAAAGCGCCGGCATGACGCCGCAGGAACAGGCGATGCAGCAGGGTGTCGACAAGATAGGCAAGCTGATCGACAAGCAGAACGAACTCATGGCCCAAACCTTCCAGCAAGGCGCGAAGATGGGCGCGGGCGCCGGCAAGGGCGGCAAAGCCTCCATGCACGACCTCAGGAAGTCGCAGGAAGCGCTGCGCGAGGAGCTGGCAAAGGCGGTTCTTGAACTTGAAAAATCCGGTGCGAAGGCGCCCCCCGCGCTTGTCGACGCCGGCAACTCGATGAAGAGCGCCGAAGAGCGCCTCGGCGACGAGCGCACTGACCGCGCCACCGCCGCGCAGGGCAAAGCCATCGCAGAAATGCGTGAAGGAGCGCAGGGCCTGGCCGATCAAATGATGCAGAGCATGGCGGGCCGACGCGGCAGCGCCGGGCGCGGACAGAACAGCGCCTCCGATCCCTTCGGTCGCCCGACCGCCAATGGCTCGACCACGATCGGCAACGACGTTGCCGTGCCCAACAAGATCGACGTTCAGCGCGCCCGAAAGATCATTGAGGAACTGCGTCGCCGCGCCGGTGAACTCGGCCGCCCGAAGAACGAGCTGGATTATCTCGACCGGCTGCTGAAGCGGTTTTGAAGTATTCCGCTATTCCTTGTCCAGAACCGTCTGCACGCGCATGACAAGCTCGTCCAGCGTGAAGGGCTTCAGCAGAATGTCGTCGATGATGGCGTCAAGGCCATATGCGCGTTCGCGCTGGTCGGAATAACCGGTCATCAGCATGATCGGCATGTCGGGTGCGTCGCGGGCGGCAGAAAGCGCGAGCGAAATGCCATCCATCACGGGCATAAGAATATCGGTGAGCAGGAGATCATGCGCCCTGCCCGCCTCGCGCGCGCGGGCGAGTGCCATCAGTGCCTCGCTGCCATCGCCGACCTCCTCGACCTCATGGCCGACGCCTGAAAGCGCGCGCGTGATGAAGGCGCGTACACTGGGCTCGTCCTCTGCGATCAGGATGCGAGCCATGCGCTATCAGCCCTCGACGACGCCGACGAACGGCAACTGCCGATAGGCATGCGCCACGTCCATGCCATAGCCGACGACGAAACGGTCGGCGCATTTGAAGCCGGTGAAATCGGCCTTCATATGGACGGCGAGCTTGCCGGGCTTGTCCAGCAGCACGCAGGTCTTGACCGAGTGAGCGCGGCGCGCCGTCATCAGGTCCTTGGCGAAGGCGAGCGTGCGCCCCGATTCCAGAATGTCGTCGACGATGAGGACGTCGCGGCCTTCGATTGCGGCCTCTGTGTCGCGGATGATCTTTACCTCGCCCAGCGACTGCGTTCCCTTGCCATAGCTCGACAGGCTGATGAAATCCATGTCGGGCTCGGCGCCTTCCTCATGAAGCGCGCGCAACAGATCGGCGGCGAAGATGAAGCTGCCCTTGAGGATGGGAATGACGAGCAGCTCCTTGCCCATCACGGCGACGATTTCCTTCGCCAGTTCCCGAACGCGAGCGGCGATTTCCTCTGCCGTAAACATAACCGATATCTGCGCGCCATGCGCGACGAGCTTACTCATGATCCGTGATTGCCTGTTTATTTGCGGCTAAGGGCACAAATTGACGGCGTGACGGCCCGAAGTCCAGCCCGTTCGCAATCCTGATCGGCCAGAGGCTCAGGGCTTGGGCGTGGTTGGCGGGCTCGCGGGCTCGCTCTCCTCACCCTTCTGCACAAAGCGCAGTTCGAGATCGCGCACGTCAACGGGCGGGCTCGAAAGCCGTGTCACGAAAGGCACGGCCTGCTTCGGGTCAAGCTCTGCCTCGCTGAGGGCGAAGGTCCAGTGATAAAGCTCATGCTGCTTGGCATCGAGAAGGCCGACGCGAAGGCGCGGCACGGCGCGACGCTCGTCACTGATATTCACGACCTGGCCCTTGACCGCCAGCACCGGCAATCCGTTTTCCGTCTGGCGTTCGTAGCCTACCTCGCGGAACTCGAAGCCGCGCAGATTGATCGGCTTGTCGACGGCGCCGTAGATTTTCGTCGTCGCGGGCCAGTACGCGGCAATGTCCTTGCGATAGTGCCAGCCGCCGAAAAGCGTCGTCCCGACAAAAGCGATGAGCAACACCCAGCCGATGGCGGAGAGCACACGGCCCCGACGCGACGAGGCGGCACGATTGACGAAGGTGCGGAGCTTGCCGCCATTGCCGAGCTGGGATTCTCCGGGCTCCGCGAAGCCGATGTCGTCTTCCGGCGCCGGCGCTTCGGCCTCCGCAGGCGCGGGTTTCTTGAAAATGGGGGTCGCTGGTACCTCAAAGGGAACAACCGGTTCCGGTGCCGAAATGATCTCATGCTCCGGCTCGGGCTGAGGCTCGGGAGCGGCGGGTGCCGCCGCCGGCTCCTCGCCCTTGCGCGGCAGGTCGGTCGGCGGAGCCTGATGCCAGCTATGGCCGCATTTGGCGCAGCGCACCTTCCGCCCGGACGGCGCGAAGGAAGCCGCGTCCACCGGGTAGCGGGCCGAACATGCTGGACAGGTAATGATCATCAGGTTGATTGCCGAAACCGATATGCCCAAGCGGGCGGACAGGAGGACGGGACGCTTCGCGCGACGCCTGTTCACCACAGCCTATTGAAAGCCGGACCATGGTTAAAGTCCGGTTAAGTGCCATAACGAAAGCGTGTCGCATCGCGGTACATTTTCGCGAGGGGCTGCCCGCGTCCGGCCGCTTCCATGTTACCTTGCGTTCCATGATTCGCTTCGAGAATGTGGGCATGCGCTACGGCATGGGGCCGGAGATCCTGCGTGATGTGAGCTTTCACCTCGCGCCGGGCTCGCTCCACTTTTTGACCGGCCCATCGGGCGCGGGCAAGACCTCGCTTCTGAAACTCATGTTCCTCGCCTCGCGCCCTTCGCGCGGCCTCATCACCATGTTCGGTCGCGATATCGCGACACTGCCACGCGCCGAACTGCCGGACCTGCGCCGCCGCGTCGGCGTCGTCTTTCAGGAATTCCGCCTTCTCGATCATCTGACGACCTATGAGAACGTCGCCCTGCCGCTGAAGATCCAGGGAAGGTCCGAGGACAGCTACCGCGCGGATGTGAAGGAACTGCTCGCCTGGGTGGGCCTTGGTGAGCGCATGACAGCCAAGCCGCCGACGCTTTCGGGCGGCGAAAAGCAGCGTGCCGCCATCGCCCGCGCCGTCGTCGCGCAGCCCGACGTCCTGCTCGCCGACGAGCCGACTGGCAATGTCGACCCTGAAATGGGCAAGCGGCTGCTTCGTCTCTTCATCGAGTTGAACCGTCTGGGCACTTCGGTCCTCATCGCCACCCACGACCATGCTCTGGTCGAGGCGGCGGGGGCGCCGGAACTCATGATCAATGGCGGGAGGCTGACCGTCCGTGGCTGAACCCCGCGCCAAAGCCCGTCCGGCCGCCAAGGAAAAGGCGGAGCCCGTTCATGAGCGCCGGGGCCTCGGCCAACGGATCAGGGCCGTCATGGTCGAGACGCGCAGCGTCATGCCGGCCGCCGATGGCGCGGGCCTTTCATTGATCCTCGTCATCGCCGCCATGTGCTTCCTCGCAAGCCTCGCACTCGGCGCGGCACTTTCAGTCGGCCGCACCTCGGCAGACTGGGCGCGCGACCTTTCGGGCGCCCTCACCGTGGAGGTGAAGCCGTCCGATGCCATGCCGCAGGACGAGCAGGTGGAAGCCGTCGTGAAGCTGCTGAAGGAAACGCAGGGCATCCTCCGCGCCGAGGCGCTGAGCAAGGCCGATACGGAAGCGTTGCTCGAGCCCTGGCTCGGCAAGGGCAATGTGACCGAAGATCTGCCGCTGCCGCGCCTCGTGGATATCCGCATCGACGCAAACACGCCGCCGGATTTCGATGCGTTGGCCCGACACCTTGCGGAGGTGGCCCCCGGCGCCATTCTCGACACGCATCGCCAATGGCAGACAGAACTCGTTCGCACCGCGCGCTCGGCCCAGTGGCTCGCCTATGCGGTGCTCGCCGTGGTCGCGGCAACGACCATCGCCATCGTCACTTTCGCGACGCGTTCGGGCCTTTCCGCAAATCGTGAAGTGGTGGAAGTGCTGCACATGATCGGCGCGCGCGACAAGTTCATCGCGTCCGAAGTGCAGCGCCATTTCCTGCATCTCGGACTGCGCGGCGGAATCATTGGACTTGCGCTCTCGGTCGCGACCTTCCTCGGTCTCGCCTGGTATGGAGGCTCGGCAAGCTCTTTCCTCGTGCCGGTGTCGGGTCTGCGGCCCGAATTCTATCCGGCGCTCGCCGGTGTGCCAGTCATCGCCGCGCTGGTCGCCATGATCACGGCGCGGATCACCGTGCTGCGGACGCTGCACCGGCTGCTGTAAGCGGCGGGTGCAGAGCCGTGCCACGGAACAGGCACGGCCCCACACTCTCGGATCAGAAGCCGAACTGCGTGCGCAAGGAGATCACGTCGAAGCTCTGTCCGATGTCCGTGTTTGCGACGACCGGCGCCGCCGTCGAGCCGATGCGATCGACGGAGACATGCTGATAGTCGAGCGCGAAACGAAGCAGACTGTTGGGATACCAGTTGATGCCTGCGGTCCAGATCTTCTGCTCGCCGCCACGGACGCCGTCGGCCGGCATCGCCGATCCGATCTGCCCCTCGTGATAATTGAGGTCAAGATCGCTATAGCGCGCGGCGAGTTCCCATGCACCCCAGCCACCGCCTTTGAGCGAGAGAGGAACCGAAGGCTTGGGCGAAGTGAACGCCCCGTTTGCCGCGCTGTAACCGCGTCGTTCGCCGGTGAGCACCCATGTTCCCTGCAGGTACCAGCCGTCGAAATTCGGGTTGGAGAGCCCTGTTGCTACCCTGTCGATGCCGTAACCGAAATAGCCAGCCTGCCCATAAAGCGAACGCCACTGGGCCGCGCCCTCAACGCCCCAGTGATAGGCATGTTCGGCGTTGATAGCGCCGGTGCTCACGAGTTTCGTTCCTGTGTCGTCGACAGTCAGCTCAGGCGATGTGGAGAACGTAATCGTATGCGCGCCGTTTGGGCCCACGGTATTCGTGAACGGCGGCGTGAAAACATAGCTGCCGTTCACGCCAGCGAGAAGGCGCCAGTCATTGTCGGAATAGAACAGATCGGAGACGCGGCCGAGTACCGCGCGCTGTTCGCCGGCATAGGTGTTGCTATCCGCGACCTTGCCGCCCGTGAGCGAAAGCGCAGCATAAAGCTTGCCGCCTGTGTAAAGCGCCGTGATTGCATCTCGGCCATCGCTTCCTGCGATGCCGCGCGCGATCTCGGCAGGTGCGTTGCGCTCGAGAAAGATCGTGTCGCCTGACGCCGTGCCGTCTTCAATATTGGCTGGCGGCGGATAGGCGCCGACGCGCAGCGCGAAAGGCGCAAGCCCGTCATATTGCGCATAAACCGCCTGAACGCGGCCCTGCTGTTCGTTGCCGCTGCTGCCGCCGAAATCGTAATTGAAGAGATAGGACCAATCGCCAAAGAGTTTGCCCTGGATGCCGAGCTGGGCGCGGCGGAAATTCGAGCCACTGCTGAGCGCACCGCCATTCGCCGACGAGAGCCGCGAAGCGCTGTCGTCCTGGTCATAATAGGCATTATCGAACTGGCCGAGGCCGCGCAGTCCGAGCGAGAACCTGCCGTCGGGCGACTGAACCACAGGGCGGCCCGAAGCGAAGCTCCACACGGGCTCGTCCTGTTTTTCAAGCCGCTGCGTCGTCTTGTAGGAATCGAGTTCGATTTTGAGCGCGTCAATCTGCGCCTGCTGGCTTGCCGTCTGGGCGGGCGAGGTTTGCGGAACGGCCTGCGCGACGGCCGACTTCTTCCGCTCCACGCCTGAGCGCTTCAGGCTGGCGATCTCGCGCGACTGGCTTTCGATCTGGCTACGCTGCTGCTCGATCTGGTGCTGCTGCGCCTCGAGCATCTTCTGCATGGCATCGAGACGCTTCAGGACTTCGGCGTCGTCGGCAAAGGCGGGCGCGGACAGCGCGCAGCAGGCAACGGTGGTAAGGAGGAAAAGACGCGATCTCACTGTTGAACTCCTGCGGCTGGAAATGTGAACCCGGCCTTGAGGAAGGCAGCTTTTGCCTTGTCGCTGTGCAGGAATTCGAGGAAGCGGGCAGCCTCGGGCGTCGCGCCCTTGGTCAACGCCGCCGGATAGATGATCGGGAGATGCGTATCTTCGGGGAAATAGCCGACGATGCGTACCTTCGGCTCCTGTTTTGCATCGGTCTCATAGACGATACCGAGCGGGGTCTCTCCCCGCGCGACATAGGCAAGCGCGACACGCACATTCTCCGCCGATGCGGTGTGGTCGACGACGTCGCCCCAGACGCCGAGAGAGGTGAGCGCCGTGCGCGCATATTTTCCGGCAGGCACGGAATCAGGATCGGCGATCGCCAGCCTGCCCTCGCCCAGCGCCTCGCGGAGCGGGAAGTTCTGGCCGATGGTGATCGCAACCTTCGAATCCGTGGGCGCGATCAACACCAGACGGTTGCCGAGAAGGTTCGAGCGCGTCTGCCCGTTGATGAGGCCACGATTGGCGAGATAGTCCATCCAGTCCGTATCGGCGGAGATAAAGATGTCCGCCTTGGCGCCCGCCTCGATCTGCCGGGCGAGAACCGAACTTCCCGCATAGGACGCGACGACCTTGCCGCCGCCTGTCGCCGCATAGGCCTTGATGATGTCGTCCAGCGCGTTCTTGAGGCTCGCTGCGGCGAAGACCAGCGGCTCGCCTGCGCGCGCAGGTCCGGCGCCTACCGACAACGAACCCACAAGCACCGCACAGGCCAGCAGGGCGGATATGAAAAGGCGCCGGCCTAAGCCGACAGGTTTTCCCGATACGTCCAACACGATGATGACCCCCGTCATTCGCATGCATTCTGCGCCAGCTTCGCCAGCGCTATATTTGTTTGAACATAACGCATATTAAAAACTGTCATGTCAAACCGAAAGCCAACCCGCATTTCCTGTCTATGCGCCGCCCTCGCCGCTTATGCTAAAGTCCAGCCGCCGCCGAACCCCTTGAGGGTCTACGGGGCTCATGGAACTGGAACTGGCGAGACGGAATGGCGGCCGGAGCGAGCGAACGGGAAGGACTGGGCCAGCACTTCGGCCGGAGGCTGGTGATCTTGCTGGGCATGCTCGTGCTTGCCTGGGGCGTGGGATTCTTCATCTTCGTCGCGGAACTGGACCGCAGGCCGCCCGCCGACATGCCGGTGGCCGACGGGATCGTCGCGCTGACGGGGGGCGAAGGCCGCCTCAACGAAGCGATGAAGCTCCTCGAGGACGGCAAGGGCGCGCGCCTCCTCATCACCGGCGTCCATCCGGAGGTGAAGCGCGCCGCCGTCAAGGCCGCTGTCGGCGGATCGGGCGCCAAGTTCGACTGCTGCGTCGATATCGGTCGCCAAGCTGAAAACACCATCGGCAATGCGAGCGAGACCGCCAAATGGGTAGGTGCGCATAAGTACCGCTCGATCATCCTCGTGACATCGACCTATCACATGCCGCGCGCAACGCTTGAGCTTCGTCGCGCCATGCCGGGCGTTTCCATCACGCCCTTCCCGGTGGTGCAGGGTACGCTTCATCTCGATGGCTGGTGGGACTTCCCCGGCACGACAAAGCTGCTGGCCTCGGAATATTCGAAATATCTGCTGACGCTCGCCCATGCGCGCGCGCTCATCCGCCCTGAAACCTATTAAGGCCAAAGGATCGCCGACCGTGCTGCTCTGGCTCCGCTCGATCGCTTATAACCTTGCGCTCTACGTGACTGCGGTCGCGATCGGCCTTGCCGCCACGCCCGCGCTCTTCATGCCACGCGGCGCGGCCGTCTGGATCATCCACAACCTCTCGACGCTTGCAATCTGGCTCCTCAGGGTCATCGCCGGAACGCGCTACGAGATCCGGGGCAGGCTTCCCGAGGGCGGCGTCCTCATCGCCGCCAAACACCAGTCGATGTGGGACACGATCGCCATGCCGGCGATCCTGAAAGACCCAGCCATCGTGCTGAAGGCCGAGCTCCTCTGGATTCCCTATTATGGCTGGTTCTCGAAAAAGGCCGACATGATCGGCATCGACCGCGGCGCGGGCGCGAAGGCGGTCCGCCATCTGATCCAGCAGGGCAAGGCGGCGCTCGCCCTCAAGCGCCCCATTGTCATTTTCCCGGAAGGAACCCGCGCCGCGCCCGGCGCCAGGCTCGATTACAAACCGGGCGTCGCCGCCCTCTACCGCCAGCTCGGCGTTCCCTGCGTGCCGGTGGCGGTCAACTCCGGCCTCTTCTGGCCGCGCCGCAAATTCCTGCGCCGGCCCGGCACCATCGTTGTCGAATTCCTGGAGCCGATCCCGCCGGGGCTCGACCGCGAGACCTTCATGGCCACGCTCTCGGAACGTATCGAAATGGCCACCGACCGCTTGCTTGCGGAAGCTGGCCACCCTGTGGATAAGTAGGACAATGTTATGCTGTGGATAACGGGGAAAGCGGCAATGATATTTATATATCAGTGTCTTAGCTATGATAATCCTGTGCTCTCATTGGGTACAAAATGAGAACACTCAAGCGCCGGTTCCATGCTAGACTATTGCCTCTTTCAACGCCGAGTGACTTGAGCGAGACCCGATGCATCCGATCGCCGAACAGATCTGGGACATGAAATACCGCCTTCACGGCGAGGACGGCACGCCCCTCGACCTTACCGTCGAGGATACGTGGACCCGGGTGGCGACGGCGCTGGCCGAGGCCGAAGCGCCGGAAGCGCGGGATACCTGGCTCAAGCGTTTCCACGACGCGATGTCGGGCTATCGCTTCCTGCCTGCGGGACGCATTCTCGCGGGCTCGGGCACGGGCCGCGACGTGACCCTTTTCAACTGTTTCGTCATGGGAGAGATCCCCGACACCATGGGGGGCATCTTCGACAGCCTGAAGGAAGCGGCCCTGACCATGCAGCAGGGCGGCGGCATCGGCTACGACTTCTCGACGCTGCGCCCCAAGGGCGCGCCGGTGAAGGGCGTGGGCGCGGACGCTTCCGGTCCCCTCTCCTTCATGGATGTGTGGGACGCCATGTGCCGCACCATCATGTCGGCGGGCTCGCGCCGCGGCGCCATGATGGCCGTGATGCGCTGCGACCACCCGGATATCGAGGCCTTCATCGACGCCAAGCGCACGCCCGGCCGCCTCACCATGTTCAACCTGTCGGTGCTCGTCACCGACGCTTTCATGGCGGCGGTCAAGGCCGATGCCGACTGGCACCTCGTCTTCAGGGGCGAAACCTTCAAGACGCTGAAGGCCCGCGCGCTCTGGGACAAGATCATCGCCGCGACCTACGCCTATGCGGAACCGGGCGTCATCTTCATCGACCGCATCAATGCGCGAAACAATCTCCATTATTGCGAGACGATCAACGCGACGAATCCTTGCGGCGAGCAACCCCTGCCGCCTTACGGCGCCTGCCTTCTCGGCTCGATCAATCTCGCCGCGCTCGTAAAGGACGCATTCAGCGAAACGGCGCATATCGACGAGAAAGAACTTTCGGAGCTCGTCTCCGTCGCCGTCCGCGCCATGGACAATGTGGTCGATGTTTCGCGCTTCCCGCTGCCGCAACAGGCGCATGAGGCGCATGCAAAGCGCCGCATCGGCCTTGGCGTCACGGGCCTCGCCGACGCCCTCATCATGTGCCGCTCGCGCTATGGCTCGGCGCAGTCGATCGAACTCATCCGCCGCTGGATGCATGCGCTGACGCGCGCCGCCTATCTCGCCTCGGTGGAAATCGCGAAGGAAAAGGGCGCCTTCCCGCTTTTCGACCGCGATGCCTATCTCTCGGGCGAAACCATCAAGACGCTCGACGAGGATGTACGCGAGGCGATCGCCGCGCACGGCATCCGCAATGCGCTGGTGACCTCCATCGCGCCAACCGGCACCATCTCGCTCTTAGCTGGAAACGTCTCGTCCGGCATCGAGCCGGTATTCGCCTATGGCTATACGCGTAAGGTGCTGATGCCTGATGGCACGCGGCGCGAGGAAAAGGTTGTCGACTACGCCGTGGCGAAGTTCCACGAAGCTTTCGGCGAGACAGCAGCGCTGCCGGATTATTTCGTCAATGCGCAGGAGCTGACGCCCGCCGAACATCTCGCCGTACAGGCCGCCGCGCAGGACTATATCGACAGCTCAATCTCCAAGACGATCAACGTGCCGGAGGATATTTCCTTCGAGGACTTCAAGGACATCTATACCCATGCCTATGAGATGGGCCTGAAGGGCTGCACCACCTATCGCCCGAGCGATGTGCGCGGCTCCGTTCTCTCGGTCGAGGCGCCGAAGCCTGAAGAGGCGCAAGCCACCCTCGCGCTCAATGCGCCGAAGCAGACGCCTTACGAAAAGGACGGCGTCGTCTACATGTCGAAGCCGCTCGAACGCGAAACGGTGCTGCCGGGCTTCACCTACAAGCTGCAATGGCCGGAATCCGACCACGCGATCTACATCACCATCAACGACATTCTTCAGGATGGCAGGCGGCGCCCCTTCGAGATTTTCATCAACTCGAAGAACATGGAGCATTATGCCTGGACCGTGGCGCTGACGCGCATGATCTCGGCGGTCTTTCGGCGCGGCGGCGATGTCACCTTCGTCGTGGAAGAGCTGAAGGCGGTCTTCGATCCGCGCGGTGGTTCATGGATGAAGAGCCGCTATGTGCCGAGCCTGCTTGCCGCCATCGGCGAGATCATCGAACAGCACATGATCGACACGGGCTTCATTGCCAAGGAAGATGGGTCCCCGGTGACGGAAGCCGTTCGCGCCGTCGTCGGCGAACCCGCAGAGCCGAATATAGGCACAGTGAAGCTCAAGGGCTGCCCGCGCTGCGGCGAACGCGCCATGATCAGCCAGGAAGGCTGCGAGACCTGCACCTCCTGCGGCTTCTCGAAATGCGGATGAACAGGTTTTTGTAAAAGGACTGCGTATGAAAGCGTGGCTAGTTACTTGGGAATGGATTGGCGATCATGCCGCTGTTTCCGAGCCGATTGTAGCCATCCTAAGCGCTAGAACATCGACCCAAAAGATCAAATGGCTCCTTGAACAATTGTATGTTCAGAAAACTGCTTCGTTCGAAGAGCAAATAGATATTTCCCGTTATCAGCGACCCCACCCTCTCCCATATCCAGCAGAGTTTGTCCGAACTAGAATGGGCAGCGTTCTCCATCGAGGCGAAATACATTGCGGTGCCAATCCATGGCTCCGCGCCAGAATCGTCACGGACCTGAGGGTAGACTCAGACGCAGATGGCAAAAGGACTCCCAAATGGATCGAATGAATATAAAGAGCCTGCTCGTCTCCATTGTCCTCGCACTCGTCGCGACGCCGGCATTCGCCGACGACATAGACTGCGTCTCGACGACCTTCCGCGTCATGGGCACGAACGACAAGGTCTGCGTCTCAGGCTTCGACGATGAGGAAGTGGGCGGCGTCACCTGCTATATCGCGCAAGCGCGCACGGGCGGCGTGTCGGGTATGGTGGGGCTTGCCGAAGACCCTTCGCGCTTCTCGCTCTCTTGCATCCAGACCGGGCCGATCACGGCGGACCTCGCGAAGCTCCGGGACCGCGAGAAGGTCTATTCCGAAAAGACCTCCGTCTTCTTCAAGCACACCAAGGTTTATCGCATCGTGGACCAGAAGCGGAAGACGCTCGTCTATCTCGCCATTAGCGACAAGATCGTCGACGGCTCGCCCTTCAACGCGGTCGCGAGTGTGCCGGTCACGCCCTGGGGCGGTCGCTGAATCCATGCGCGGCTTCATCCACCATCTCGATCTGACCGTCTCCAAAGTCGCGCAGTCGGCGCCTTTTTACGACGCGGTTCTCGGCTACATGGGCTATCGCCGCTGGTCGGAAGATGAACACGGCATAGACTGGGAACATGCGACCTCGCGCGACAGCCTGCCCACCATCGGCATCATGGAGGCGAACGAACTCGGACGCTCGCGCCGTCATGACCGCTACTCGCCGGGGCTTCATCATGTGGCCTGGCAGGCCGAGAGCCGCGCGGATGTTGACGCGCTCTACAAGCTTCTGCTCGACATCAAGGCGACGATCCTCGACGCGCCGGCCGACTATCCCGAATATGGCAAAGGCTATTACGCGGTGATGTTCGCGGACCCCGACGGGCTCAAGCTCGAATTCGTTTTCGAGCCGCGCGGATGATCGCCCTCGAGATTTCCAACGACGCGGCCCGGCGCCTCTTTCTCGAACGCCACGCACTTGGAAGCCGCCACGACGAGGCGCTCGATCATGACGATCTTCTCGGACTCGTGCAGCGCATCGGCTTCGTGCAGCTCGACTCCGTCAACGCAGTCGAGCGTGCGCATCACATGATCCTTTTCTCGCGCGCCGCACAGTATGAGCGCGAACTCCTGCACGCGCTGCACCACGACCAGCGCGCCCTTTTCGAGCACTGGACGCATGACGCCTCCCTTATTCCGATGGAGTTCTATCCGCACTGGCAGCATCGCTTTCGCGCCGCGAAGGCCCGCAGCGACCATCCACGCTGGCGTGAGCGCTTCGGGCCCGAGCCTGAAAAGACGATCCGCAAGGTTCGCGCCCGCATCCGCCGCGACGGCGAGGTCTCGACGCGCGATTTCGAGGACAAGGGAGCCGGCGGCTGGTGGGGCTGGGGACCGTCGAAGACCGCGCTCGAATATCTCTGGCGAACCGGCGAACTCGCCATCGCCAGACGCGACGGTTTCGAGAAAATCTACGATCTCTCGGAGCGCGTGATCCCTGCCGATCTCCGCGCCGCGCGCCCGACACGCAAGCAAACCATCGACTGGGCCTGCCGCGAAGCGCTGGCCCGGCTTGGGTTCGCGACGCCGACGGAGCTTGCAGGCTTCTTCGACCTCATCGAAATCGCGGAAGCCAAGGAATGGACGAAAGCCGCGATGCGGCGGAAGAACATCATCGAGGTGAATGTCGAAGGCGCGGACGGGGGCCATCGCCACGCCTTCGCGCCCGCCTCGATAGAGGCCGACATCGCCGCTCTCCCCGACCCGCACGAGGGCACACGGCTTCTATCGCCCTTCGACCCCGCGATCCGCGACCGCAAGCGCACACAGCGCCTTTTCGGCTTCGACTACACGATCGAAATCTTCGTGCCGGAGGCGAAGCGCCGCTATGGCTACTACGTGCTGCCGATCCTCGAAGGCACGCGCTTCTCCGCCCGCGCGGACCTCAAAGTCCATCGCGCGGAGGACCGGCTGGAGGTGAAGGGCTTCTGGCTCGAGCCCGGCGTGAAGCTCGACCGCGCCCGCAAGACAGCCGTCGAAACCGCGCTCGAAGGGCTCGCCCGCTTCACCGGCGTCACGCAGATAGACGCAGCCGCTCTTCGACGGCCTGCCAGAGCCGGGTAAGTTCGGCGTCGGCAATTCCCGCCTCTTCAAGATGGCGGACCGTGCTTTCGAGATATTCCGGGTTCTTGCCCGAACTGCCCTCGCCCGCCGCGATCAGCGCCACCTGACGCTCGAAGGAAAGCTCGCCCGCATATTGCGGATGCGTCGGATCGACCAGGTAGCAAAGCGCTTCCACATGGGTACCATCGTCAACCAGTTCCACCTGCTTCATCGCTTCGACATAAACGGATGTCACCTGTTCGCGAGCTTCGAGGTAGCGGCGCGTTTCAGCCGCGCGCGCGGCTTCGACGCGGAACGCGACGCCACGGCACTCGCCGCCTGTATCAAGCCCGAACACAAGGCCGGGCCGTTCCGGCGTGCCCCGATGGACATGGCTATAAACGCAGAAACCGCGATGATGCCCGCCAAGCAGCGCCGGCCGGCGTTCCTCGAACTCGAAGCCAGGCCGCCACATCAGCGAGCCATATCCAAACACCCATAAATCCTGCATTCTGTACCCCGACAAATGACGGACCATTTTAACGATCTCATGACCAGCACACCATCCGAAGCACCGGCGCGGAAGCCTGCTTCACGCGCGCGTATATTCGTGCCGGCCATCGCGCTCGCGGTGCTCGCAGCGATCTATTCGGTCTACTGGTATGTCATGGCCGGGAAGACGCGCGAATTCCTCGAAACCTTCGCCACCGAACATCATGCTGGCAATGTCGCCGTCAACTGGAGCGGGCTCTCGCTCTCCGGCTATCCCTATCGCATCGAGGCGAGCTTCACCGCGCCTGCGATCTCGGCCCCCAATGCACCCGAGGATTGGAGCTGGTCCGCGCGGGGCCTCGACGCCGATTTCTTGCCCTATAGTCTCAACCATGTCGTGCTGAAGGTCGATGGCGAGCAGCTTCTCCAATATCGCGACACGACCAAGAATGGCGGCCGTCGCCACGCCGTCCGCATCACGGCGGAAGGCACATGGGCGAGCTATGTCAATGTGAAGGACGCACCCTTCGGCCGCCTCGCCATCGACGTCAACAATCTCGTCGCGCTGAAGGATGGCAAGGCGCCGAGCACGGGCCAGCGCTTCGCCGCAGGCCGACTGCAATTCCACACACGGCCCGCCGAACCCGCCAAGGGGCTCGCCGACGTGAGCTACGACGTCGCGGTTCAGGGCAACGACATGGCGCTCGACAATGCCGACGCGCCGCGCGTCCTCGGGCCGCGCATCGACATCATCTCGGCACAGGCCCGGATCAGGAACCTGCCGCGCACCGCCAATGCGAGCCCCGGCGATTTTGGCCGTGCCTGGGCCACGGGTGGCGGCGTGGTAACGATTTCCGACATGCAGATCAAATGGGGGCCGCTCGATCTCTGGGCGCAGGGAGAGCTGTCGCTGGACGCCGAGGCGCGGCCCCAGGGCCGCCTCGAAGCCTCGATCGCGGATTACGAAGGCCTCCTGAAGGCTCTCGTCAAGAACAAGGTCATCAGCCAGAAGGACCAGCGCATCGCAACGGTCGGCCTCGGCATCGTCGCGGAACTGCAGGGCGATCAGGCGGGCCGCGTGCGCGTGCCCGTCACCATTACGGAAGGGAAGATATTTCTCGGTCCCGTGCTGGTCGCGAAGCTCGAACCGCTTTTCTGACGAGTGCTATTTCTTCTGCGCCGGCGTACGCCCGAAATTCGGCGCTGCCGTATCCTGACCAGCCTCGATGATCGAGCGGCGCACCGCGCGTGTGCGCGTGAAGAGATTGAACAATCCCTCTCCATCGCCCCAGCGGATCATGCGCTGCATGGCCGACAGATCCTCTGAGAAGCGTCCCAGCATCTCGAGGATCGCATCCTTGTTGTTGAGGCAGATGTCGCGCCACATGGTCGGGTCGGACGAGGCCAGGCGCGTGAAGTCGCGGAAGCCGCCCGCCGAATATTTGATGACTTCCGACTCCGTGACCGTTTCGAGATCGTCCGCCGTGCCGACGATATTGTAGGCAATGAGATGCGGCAGATGGCTGACGATGGCGAGCACCAGATCATGGTGCTTCGGCTCCATGTAGTCGACCTTCGAGCCGCAGGCCTGCCAGAAGGCGGCGAGCTTGGCCACCGCATCGCGGTCCGCGCCCGGCCCCGGCGTCAGGATGCACCAGCGCCCGTCGAAGAGTTCGGCAAAGCCCGAATCCGGGCCCGACTGCTCGGTGCCCGCAATCGGATGGCCAGGAATGAAATGCACACCCTCCGGCACATAGGGGCCGATATCGCGCACCACCGCCATCTTGACTGAACCGACATCGGTAAGGATCGCGCCGCGCTTCAGATGCGGTTCGATCTCCGCCGCGACGGGACCGAGCGCACCGACCGGCGTGCAGATGACGACGAGATCGGCATTCTTCACCGCGTCCGCCGCCGTTTCATGGGCGCTGTCGACGAAGCCGATTTCAAGCGCGCGGGCGCGCGTCTCCGCCGAACGCGCGTAGCCCGCCACATGGGCCGCGAGCTTGCCGCGCTTGATCGCATGGCCGAGCGAGCCGCCGATCAGACCGAGGCCGATGATGGCGACGCGCTCGAAACGCGGATCAACGCTGGCGTTTTCGTCGGTCATGGCTTGCGTCCCAGAAACTCCGCAAGCGCAGCGACGACGGCCCGGTTTGCCTCTTCGATGCCGACCGAGAGGCGCAGATAATCCGGCAACCCATAAGCCGCGACCTGACGCAGGATGAGGCCGCGCTTCATCAGGAACTCGTCGGCATCCTTCGCCGTGCGGCCCGGCTCGCTGGGAAAGCGGACGAGCAGGAAATTCGCGACGCTCGGCGCGACGTCGAGTCCGAGCTTCGAAATTTCGACCGCCAGCCATTCGAGCCATTCGGCGTTATGCGCACGCGCCTTTTCAAAGTGATCGATGTCGCGGATGGACGCGATGCCGGCACGCAGCGCCGGAATCGACACGTTGAACGGCCCGCGAATGCGATTGATGACATCGATGATATGGGCCGGCGCATACATCCAGCCGAGGCGGAGCGCCGCGAGCCCGTGGATCTTCGAGAAGGTGCGCGTCATCACCACGTTCTGAGACGTGGCAACGAGTTCTATGCCGCTCTCGTAATCGTTCTTGCCAACATATTCGCTATAGGCGGCATCGATCACAAAAAGAATGTCGGAACGCAGCCCGGCATGGAGACGCTTCACTTCGTCAACCGGCAGATAGCTTCCCGTCGGATTGTTCGGATTGGCGAGGAAGACGATCTTCGTCTTCGGCGTCACTGCGGCAAGGATCGCGTCGACATCGGCGCGAAGCCCCTTCTCCTTCACCTGAACGATCTTCGCGCCAGCCGCGCGGGTCACGATCGGGTAGACGAGAAAGCCATGCTCCGTCGCAATCGCCTCGTCGCCCTCGCCGAGATAGGCCTGAGCAAGCAAGTGCAGAAGCTCGTCGGAGCCCGAACCGCAAACGATATTGTCGGGGTTGAGGCCGTAGCGCTCGCCGACCGCCTCGCGCAATTCCGACGCCGACCCTTCCGGATAGAATTCGAGCTGGTCGGCCGCGCCGATGAAAGCCTCGCGCGCAAGCGGCGACGGCCCGAGCGGAGTCTCGTTGGCCGAGAGCTTGAAGACCTTGGCAACGCCATGCGCATGCGCGCGACCGCCGATATAGGGAGCGATCTCGAGAATGCCCTTCTGGGGAACTGGTTTCTTGGTCATTTTATTCGCCATCTTTCGCGCGTTGAACCGGGTTCGCATAGCCGCCGATGATGTGCGCGCGTTCGACAGTCCCATCCGAGATGATAGCGTCGAGCCGCGCGTCATCGGCGGTGATATGGCCCGCGATGGCGAAAAGATTATGGCGGAGCGGATGCCCGTCCTTCGTCTCGGCAACGGCGATGCGCGTGGCGTCGAAGCCCGCCGCCTTCACACGGGCGGTCATCATGGCCTCGCTCACATTGCTCTCGACGGTGATGGCGAGAAGGCTCGTATCGTCGTCAGTCGGCTCGAACTCGGCCTGCGTCACGACGAGCGCGCTCACGGCGTCGGGTTCGTCCCCGATTTCCAGGAAAGGCACGCGGGCAACCACGCGGGGGCCGTCCTTCGCACCGTTGGCCAGCGCCGACCACCAGTCGCCGCCCTCGAAATTGCCCGGAAGCGGCAGGATGCCCACCGCCGAGCGGTCATGCGTCACGCGGCGCAGCACATCGCGCGCCGTGTCGTGAAGCTCCATCTCCGTTGAGGAGCCGTAATAGCTCCGCGCGAGATCCCAATAGGCAAGCGCGTTGTCCGAACCAAAGACTTCGATGCGGAAGGGGCCCTGAATGCGCGTCATGGTCGAGATGACTTCGCGGAACAGGCGGAACACCACCTTGAGGGGCATGCGTCCCTTCTGGCGCGAAGCGAGGCGGCGCAGCACCGAGGCCTCGCGGCCGGGCCGGAAGGCGATGAAACTGCCCTCTCCGTTCGCGCTGGCCGCGCGCGCCTTCGCATTCGCGACCTCGACCACGAGTTCCGTCCGCTTTATCAGCAGATCCTGAATCGCGTCGTCGATCGTATCGATCTCGCGGCGGACCTCGCTGAGCGCCTTGGCTGGTTCTTTGCTGGTGGTCGACATGGGCATCTGGAGACTGAAGGGGCGGGCTTCCGGAAGCTCGGGATACGGGCCGAAAGGCCCCCCGTGCCCCCACCCGCAAGAGCGGTATTCATAAGCGGCCAACCCGCCAAAATCAAAGAAAACATTGACATTTAGGGGGGTGCGTCCCTAGCTATGCACCCTGCTGCCGGGGGTCCGGCAAGGCCCGGCAAGCACCCGGAAAGGTCCCGACCGCCCGCGGCCCAGGCCAGCCTTGAGGCCGGAACTTGAGGTCAGGACTTGAGGAAAGATCGCCGGGCGATGAGCCAGACCGTAGAAATTCAGAGACAGCCGGACGACGCGGCCGCGAGGGTGAAGGCCGTCAGCGCCGTCACGACCTTCGGGCCGGAGGCGCCGCTTCAGCTCGACTGCGGAGTGAGCCTCTCCCCTTTCACCATTGCCTACGAGACCTATGGCACGCTCAATGTCGACAAATCGAATGTCGTGCTGATCTGCCATGCGCTGACCGGCGACCAGCATGTGGCGAGCCGCCACCCCATTACCGGCAAGCCGGGCGGCTGGTGGCCGATGATGGTGGGCCCGGGCCTGCCCATCGATACCGACCGCTATTTCGTCATCTGCCAGAACGTCATCGGCGGCTGCATGGGCACGACCGGGCCGAAGGACATCGATCCCGGGACCGGCAAGCCCTATGGCCTGTCCTTCCCGGTCATCACCATCGGCGACATGGTGCGGGCGCAGGCGATGCTGCTCGACCGGCTGGGCATCAAGGATATTTTCTGCGTCATCGGCGGCTCCATGGGCGGCATGCAGGTGCTGCAATGGGCGACTGCCTATCCTGAGCGCGTCTTCTCGGCGATCCCCATCGCCACGGCGGCGCGGCACTCGGCGCAGAACATCGCCTTCCACGAGGTGGGCCGTCAGGCGATCATGGCCGATCCCGAATGGCACGCCGGCGCCTATCTCGATGGGGAAACGAGCCCCGCCAAGGGCCTCGCCGTCGCGCGCATGGCCGCGCACATCACCTATCTCTCGGAAGCGGCACTGCATCGCAAGTTCGGACGCAATCTCCAGAACCGGGACAAGGTGACCTACGGCTTCGACGCCGATTTCCAGATCGAATCCTATCTGCGCTATCAGGGCTCGACCTTCGTCGACCGTTTCGACGCCAATTCCTATCTCTACATCACCCGCGCGATGGATTATTTCGACCTCGCGGCGGATTGCGGCGGCGTGCTCGCCAATGCCTTCAAGGGTACGAAGACACGCTTCTGCGTCGTTTCCTTCACGTCCGACTGGCTCTTTCCGACGTCGGACAATCGCCAGATCGTGCATGCGCTGAACGCGGCCGCGGCCAATGTGAGCTTCGTCGAAATCGACACCGACAAGGGCCATGACGCCTTCCTGCTCGACGAGCCGGAAATGTTCGCGACGCTCAAGGGCTTCATTGGCGCCGCCGCCGAACGGCGAGGGCTTAAATGACCTCGACTGAAATCGCCCCGACGCATGGTTACGTGCAGAACCGCGTTGACCTCGCGCTCATCGCCGAAATGATCGAACCCAATGTCCGCGTGCTCGACGTCGGTTGCGGCGACGGGGAGCTGCTTGCGCTGCTCGCGCGCACGAAGAATGTCGACGGGCGCGGCATCGAACTGAGCCAGGAAGGCGTCAATGCCTGCGTGACGCGTGGCCTTTCGGTCATCCAGGGCGACGCGGATTCCGATCTGAGCGACTATCCGAAGGACGCTTTCGACTATGTGATTCTGAGCAAGACCATTCAGGCGACGCGCAATCCGCGCGAAGTGCTGCGCCAGATGCAGCGCATCGGAAAGCATTGCATCGTCTCCTTCCCGAATTTCGGCAACTGGCGCGTGCGTCTCCAGCTTCTCCTGACAGGCCGTATGCCGATGACCAAGACGCTCGGCCACGACTGGTACGACACGCCGAATATTCACCTCTGCACGGTGCGCGATTTCGTGACGCTTTGCGAGGAGGTGGGCTTCCGCATCGACGACGCGGTGAGCGTCGCCGGCAACCGCGCCCGCCGCGTTGGCCGCCCCGGCACGCTCGACAATCTCATGGCTGAAGATGCCGTGCTGCTGATGTCGCGGAAGTAACTAGCCTTCTTTTCTCGGCCAGCCCTGAGACACAGGTGCGATGGCGCGGACGCGCTGTCGGATCGCCTCGATGCGTTTCGTCTCGCGGATCGGCGTTGCGGCGTAAATCTGCTTCGTCGCTTCGACAATGATGACGCCCGAAAAGCGCGGCCAGAGAAGCGAGCCCACCCGCTCCCATGCGCGAGCCGAACGCATCAAGGGACGCCAGTCGAAAGGCGGCACGAAGAGCGCCGTCTCCCAATCCGCCGGGCTGAACATCGACTCGCGGAGCGCCTGCGTGATCTGGCTGCGCGAGAAGGGCTGGCCCTGACCGAAGGGCGTCACCTCGCGCCGCGCCCAGAGGCCGCGCCGGTTCGGCACCACGATGATGACCCTCCCGCCCGGCGCCAGCACACGCCAGACCTGACGCAACATGGCGCGCATCGCCTCGCTCGCTTCGAGCCCATGCACGACGAGCACTCGGTCCATGCTCTCGTCCTCGAGCGGCAGATCCTTTTCGTCGGTGAGCCCCGTGAGAGAGCGCCCCTCCGATGGCCAGCGAAGCACGCCCTGCTGCGCGGGCATGAGCCCGATGACGCGCCCGGCCTCGCCAAGGAACAACCCGAGATAGGGCGTCGCGAAACCAAGGCCGAGGACCGAAAGCCCCTTCACCTCGGGCCAAAGCGTCCTGATGCGCTGCCCGATCAACGAACGCGCGACGCGGCCCAGCGGCCGCCCGTAAAAATCCCTGAGATCGATGACATCCATCGGCATGGAGAAAGCCTAGCAGATTTTCCCTAATGGTTTGTCGAAGACACATACAGCGTAAGCGGTGTTTTGCCCCCACATTACCTCTGGCGTCGTGATCTGCGATCACCTTTTGATGGAAGATTGCAGGGAGT
>NZ_WESC01000015.1 GCF_009184905.1 Parvibaculum sedimenti | reverse complement strand
GATCCTCATCACCGGAGAGCCGCTGAAACAGCTCAATGAATAGTTATTGGGCTGAGTTTTTCAACGATATCGGCGCACGGGTGCCGACAAGAAGCGCGCGAAGCTCGAGCAGGAGCGCCAGGCCGGCCTCCATGAAGGCAATCGCCGCATCGACGCCGCTGCCGAAACCAATTCCGGCGACAAGCCCCAAGACCCCGATCCGAAATAAAGCGCCCGTCGCCTTGCAGTTCTGGCCAATTCGTATTAATAACTGACTGGTCAGTTATTAGCTGGTTCGTGTTTGATGACCCAACCGAAGCGCCAACGACGCAAGGAAGCCCGCCCTGCCGAAATCATGGCGGCGGGACTGAAGCTCTTTTCGGGGCGGGGCTTTGCGGCGACGCGGCTGGAGGACGTGGCCGAAGCAGCCGGCGTCAGCAAGGCGACCATCTATCTCTATTTCGACAGCAAGGCCGAACTCTTCAAGGCGATCGTGCGCGACATTGCGGGGGCGCGCATCGGCGCCGTCGAAGGGCTGATCGACGGGTTTGAAGGGTCGACCGTCGAGCTGCTGACTGGTCTCTTCCACAATATCGGCAACATCTCGGGGGTAACGGATATTCGCGCCATGATAAAAGTGGTGTTGTCCGAGGCTGGTAACTTTCCCGACATTGCCGCCTTCTACCGCGACGAAGTTGCCTTTCGTGGCCTCAAAAACATGGCGCGCATTATTGAGCGCGGGATCAAGCGCGGCGAGTTCCACCCCTGCGATCCTGCCGCCACCGCGCAGAGCGTTATCTTCCCCATCATCATGAATGCACTGGCGCAGGAGATTTTCGGGCCCATGCCGGAAACGAATCCGGAGAGGTTTCTCGCCAGTCATTTCGAGTTCGTCTTGCGCGGCCTTGCCGCGGACAAGGGGCCCCACGCATGATCCGCATACATATCGTCATTGCCATTGCCGCCACACTCCTGCTCGTCGCCTGCGACGGACGAAAGGAAGGGACCTATCAAGGCTATGCCGAGGGCGAATATGTGCGGGTAGGCCCCATAGATGGCGGGACCATAGACGCCATTCCGGTAAAGCGCGGAGACAAGGTGGCCGAAGGCGCCCTGCTCTTCCAGCTCGACGCCACTGCCGAGATCGCCGCGCAGGCGCAGGCCTCGGCGCAGCTCGCACAGACGCGGTCGCAATATGAAGACCTGCTCAAGGGGCTTCGCGTGCCCGAGCTCGAACAGATCGAGGCGAGCCGCTCCAGCGCTGCCGCAACGCTGAAGAAGACCCAGTTCGATTTCACGCGCGCCGAGAAGCTTTATGCGGATGGCAATGTTTCGAAATCGGCGCTTGATACGGCACGTGCCGCGCGCGATGCGGCCGCCGCATCCGTGCGGGAGCTCGACGCAAAACTCGTGACGGGAAAATTGTCGGCCCGGCCAGATCAGGTTGCCGCCGCCGAGGCTGCCGTCAAAGCGGCGCAAGCGGCACTCGATCAGGCGAACTGGCGTCTCTCCCGCCGCGAGGGACATACGCCACAGGGCGGCACTGTCGAGGACGTTTTTTTCCGCGTCGGCGAATTCGCCAGCGCGACGCAGCCGATCGTGTCGGTGCTGCCGCCGCAAAACATCAAGATCCGTTTCTTCGTGCCGGAACCCGAGCTCGGCCGCATCCACGTCGGCGACACGGTCGCCCTCACCTGCGATGGTTGCCCGGCGGGCCTCACGGGCCATATCCGCTTCATCTCGACGCAAGCCGAGTTCACACCGCCCGTCATTTACAGCGAACAGTCACAGGCGAAGCTCGTCTACATGGCCGAAGCCTGGCCCGACAAATCGCCCGAAGATTTCCATCCCGGCCAGCCGGTTCGCGTCTCCGATCAGACGGCGGAGTGAGAAATGAGCGACGCTGCGTCCTTCGAAGGTGAACTCGCGATCAACGTCGAAGGGCTCACCAAGAGCTTCGGTGGGCGCAAGGTCGTCGACAATGTCGACATGCAGGTGGCAAAAGGCGAGATCTATGGTTTCCTCGGTCCAAACGGCAGCGGCAAGACGACGACGATCCGTCTCCTCTGCGGATTGCTGACGCCTGACGCCGGCCACGGTACCTGCCTCGGCTACGACATCATCACAGAGAGCCCGCGCATCAAGCTCGAAGTGGGTTACATGACGCAGAGGTTCAGCCTTTATGAGGATCTGAGCATCCGCGAAAATCTCGATTTCGTCGCGCGCATCTACGGATTGCCGAACCGACGCGAAGCTGTCGAGGAAACGATCGAGAAACTCAACCTCAAGGGCCGAGCCGACCAGCTCGCGGGCATGCTCTCCGGCGGCTGGAAACAGCGCCTCGCGCTCGCCTCCTGCATCATGCACAAGCCGCAGCTCCTGCTGCTCGACGAGCCGACGGCCGGTGTCGATCCGAAGGCGCGGCGCGAATTCTGGGACGAGATTCACGAACTCGCCGCCGGCGGCCTTACCGTTCTCGTCAGCACGCATTACATGGACGAGGCCGAACGCTGCAACAAGATCTGCTATCTCGCCTATGGCCATCTCCTTGCCCGCGGCACCGCGCAGGAGGTCATCGCACAATCTGGCCTCAAGACATGGACCGTCTCCGGCTCATCGCCCAGGCGCATCCGCAAACTGGCGCATGACCTTACCGGCAAGTCCGGTATTGATATGGTGGCGCCCTTTGGCGCGACGCTACATATCAGCGGTCTCGATGAAGCAGCGCTCGAACGGGCCATTTTCCCCTGGCGCAATGACGATGATCTTTCCTGGCGGCAAGACGACCCAACGCTCGAAGACGTGTTCATCCTGATGATGAACAAGGCATCGGACAATTTCACATGATGGGCGATCGCTTCAACTTCCGCCGCCTCGCCGCGCTGATCCGCAAGGAATTCATCCAGATGCGGCGCGACAAGCTCACCTTCGCGATGATGCTCGGCGTGCCGATCATGCAGCTCCTGCTATTTGGTTATGCGATCAATTCCGACCCGAAACATCTCGCGACGGCCGTCTTCGCACAGGATCATTCGATCTTCACGCGAAGCTTCATCAAGGCGATGGAGAATACCGACTATTTCCAGATTACCGAGCGGCCGGAAACACGCGAGGAAGCCGACAGGTTGATTTCGCGCGGCACGGTGCAGTTCGTCGTCCAGATCCCGCCGAATTTCTCGCGCGATCTCGTGCGCGGCGCGGAGCCGCAAATCCTGCTCGATGCCGATGCAACCGATCCCGCCGCTGCAGGAAATGCCATCGCCGCCTTGCGCGTTCTCGCAACCACGGCCCTTAACCGCGATCTGACCGGGCCGCTTGCGAGCCGGATACCGGCAGCTACGCCGTTCGATCTCGTCGTCCATCCACGCTACAACTCCGAGAACCGCACTCAGTACAACATCGTACCCGGCATCATCGGCGTCATCCTGACCATGACCATGGTGATGTTCACCGCGCTCGCCATGACCCGCGAAATCGAACGCGGCACGATGGAAAACCTGCTCACCATGCCGGCTCGCCCGCTTGAAGTCATGATGGGCAAGATCATCCCCTACATCGTGGTCGGCTACATCCAGACCGCGCTCGTCCTCGTCGCCGCGCGCTTTCTCTTCGAGGTGCCCATGATCGGCAGCCTCATCCTGCTCTCCGCCGTGCTGTTGATTTTCGTCGCCGCCAACCTCGCTGTCGGATTCACCTTCTCGACGCTCGCCCGCAACCAGCTTCAGGCGGTGCAGATGGCGGTTTTCTTCTTCCTGCCCTCGATCCTGCTCTCCGGCTTCATGTTCCCCTTTCGGGGCATGCCGGTCTGGGCGCAATGGATCGGCGAAGTCCTGCCGCTGACGCATTTCCTGCGCATCATCCGCGGCATCCTGCTCAAGGGAAACGGCATCGTCGACATCCAGACGGATACCGGCGCGATCATGATCTTTTTTGTCGCCGCAACCGTTGTCGCGATGAACCGCTATCGCCAGACGCTCGACTGAGCAACGACATAGGACTGCCGATCGGGTAGGATTTCCAGATGGCAATGTGGAGAATGGCGATGCCGAACCGCGTCATAGCGCATATCCGTCATCACGTAAGGTTCTACGTCTCGCTTCTGGTCGGCATTGCGATCTGGCGTTTCGCGGGCGACACATTCCCACGTCCGCTTCACATCTCCATCGCCGCAGATGGTGCCTATTCGCTCTATCTCCTGCTCATGTTCACCAACATGATCCCGCTGATGCCCGAGCATCTGCGCCGTCGCGCCAATTACGAAGATGAAGGCATCGGCATCATTACCGTCATCACCGTGGCGGCGATCGTGCTGAGCGTCGGCAATATTTTCGTTATCCTGAACGCTGGCACGCCGCCTGCCGGGCTGCATATCATTCTCGCCTTGATCGGGGTTTTGCTCGGCTGGCTAACTCTGCATGTCGTCATGGCTGCACATTACATACATGTCTTCTATACAGAGGTGCGGGGCGGAGAGACGCGCAGGGATACGGGCGGGCTCGACTTTCCGGGCACGAAGGAACCCACCTATTGGGAGTTCATCTATCATTCCTTCGTCATCGGCATGACGGCCCAGACGTCCGATACCCAGGTCACTTCGACGCGCATGCGCCGCATCACGCTCGGTCACAGCATGTTGTCGTTCTTCTACAACACGGTGCTGATTGCACTCGCGGTCAACATCGTCGTCGGCCTGTCGAAATAATAGGCGCGCTCACGCCGGGAGCATCTTGCCCGGATTGAGAATGTTCAACGGGTCGAGCGCCTGCTTGATAGTGTGCATGACGGCGACACCCTCACCATGCTCCGCCGCAAGGAATTTCCTTTTGCCTTCGCCAATGCCGTGTTCACCTGTGCAGGTGCCGTCGAGCGACAGGGCACGCATGACCATGCGATCGTGAATACGCTGCGCTTCCGCCACTTCTGCGGCGTTTTCCGGATCGACCAGCATGATGAGGTGGAAATTTCCATCGCCGACATGACCGACGATAGGCGCAACGAGCGGCGAGGATTTCAAATCCTCCTTCGTGCCGGAAATTGCTTCCGCCAACCGGGAAATCGGCACGCAGACATCGCTGATGAGGCCCTTCTTGCCCGGCTGAAGCGCCAGCGCCGCGTAAAGCGAATTGTGCCGCGCCTCCCAGAGCTTCGTGCGCTCCTCCGCCTTGACCGCCCATTCGAAAGCGCCGCCGCCATGTTCGCCGGCGATGAAGCCGAAGCGCTCCGCCTGTTCGGCAACAGACGCCTCGCTCCCATGGAACTCGACCAGCAGAAGCGGCGCCACCGGCAATGAAAGTTTTGAATAGCGATTGCAGGCTTCGACCTGCACCTCGTCAAGAAACTCGATGCGCGCCACCGGCAGTCCTGTCTGGATCGTCTCGATCACGGCGTCGATGGCACCTTCGAAATTCGGGAACGACACGACGCCGGAGGCGATCGCTTCCGGAATGCCGTAAAGCTTCAACGTCAATTCGGTGATGATGCCAAGCGTGCCTTCGGAGCCGACAAGAAGCCGCGTCAGATCATACCCGGCCGCCGACTTCCGTGCGCGGTGCGCCGTATGCACAATGCTTCCATCAGCCATGACAGCGGTAAGGTTCAGCACATTCTCCCGCATGGTTCCGTAGCGCACGGCATTGGTGCCGGAAGCCCGCGTCGCCGCCATGCCGCCAAGGCTCGCATCCGCGCCCGGATCGATCGGAAAAAAGAGTCCCATGTCGCGCAGCCAGGCGTTCAGCGCCTTGCGCGTCACGCCCGCTTCCAGATGCACGTCGAGATCGGCCGCATTCACTTCGAGGATGCGGTTCATACGCGAAAGATCGAGCGAGAGCCCGCCATGCGGTGCAGAGATATGGCCCTCGAGCGACGTGCCGGTGCCGAAGGCGATGACCGGAAAACGGTGCTGCGCACAGATGCGCACGATCTCCGAGACCTCTTTGGTCGACGTCGCAAAGGCGACCGCGTCCGGCGGCGCGACGGGATGCCAGCTCTCGTCGCGGCCATGCGCCTCGCGGATGGGAAGCGAGGTCGTGAGCCGCCCGCCCAGCAGCGTGCGCAACTCGTCGATGGCAGGCAGTTCCTCACGCTCGTTCATGCGCTTCTCCCTTCCGCCTTCTCGCCGATCAGGCGTGCGTCGAAGCCGACGTCTCTGGTTCTTTCGCTGCCGGCTCTTTCACAACAGGCACCTTCGGAGGAAGGAAGTTCTTCGCCAGCGCGTGATAAACACCTTCTTTGCAGACGAGACGCGATGCGCCTTGCGCGATCAGCGCGGTCAGCATCAACGGCACCAGAAGCTCATGGCTGCCCGTCATCTCCGAGACGATGACGAAGGCGGTGATCGGCGCCTGCACCACTCCGGTGAAATAGCCGACCATGCCGAGCAGCACGAGCGCGCCCGCCGGCGTATCCGGGAAGAAATGAGCAATATCCGCGCCGAGCCCCGCCCCCACGGACAAGGACGGCGAGAAGATGCCGCCCGGCAGGCCGCAGATCGACGAGAGCGCCGTAGCCAACAGCTTCAGCGGCGCATAGAGGAGGGAAAGCTGTTCCGTCCCATGCAACGCGGCATTCGCCTGCTCATATCCCGTGCCGTAGATCGCACCGCCGGAGAGCAGGCCGCACAATGCCACGGCAAAGCCGCAGACGGCTGCGAATGCTACCTTGTAGCGCTTGATCAAGTCGCCCACACGCCCCGGAAGGCCCGCGCCGAAGACCACCAGAATGCGCGAGAAGATGCCGCCCGCGAGGCCGCCCATGACGCCGCAGACAGGCACGACGAGCCAGTTCTCCCAGCCGAGCAGAATGTCGACCGTCGATCCGAAATAGGTGTAGTTGCCGAGCAGCGCTATGGAGGTGATACCTGCCGCGATGATCGTGCCGAGAACAAGACCGCTCGTCCGGGTCTCGAAACTGCGGCTCATTTCCTCAATGCCGAAAACGATGCCCGCAAGCGGCGTGTTGAAGGCAGCGGCGACGCCCGCTGCGGAGCCCGCCAGAATGAGGCCCGGCTGGTAGCGGCGCGAGACGCGACCCAGCGCGAACATGACCGAAGCGCCCACCTGTACCGTCGGCCCCTCGCGGCCCGTCGATGCGCCGACGAGAAGGCCCATCAACGTCAGCAGGATCTTGCCGACAGCAATCCGGAGCGAGACGAGCTTGCCGCGCTCTTCTGTACCGGTGAGGGCGCGGGCGGCGATCGCCTGCGGAATGCCGCTGCCGCCGGAATTTGGGAAATAGCGGGTGGCCAGAAAGACGGCGATCGCGAAGCCGAGCGGCGTCAGGAAAAGCGGCCCCCACGGCGCGAGCGCCAGAAAGCGGTGGAACTCAAGCTGTGCGCGGTCGGCAAGGACCGCCAGAAGCGCCGCAACGCCCCCCACGGCGAGCCCCCCCGCCACAAAAAACAGTCTGCGCTGCCAGCGCCGCGAAAACACGTACAAGAGCCGGGCGCGCCTAGAAGTGGTCAGGGACATCTTGAAGCCATCATCGGCGTGGGAGGGCCGTTCCGTCGCTCTTGCGGGAAGGGCCCGTGACTTCTATGTATCCGGGACGGCGCGCAAAACCAAGGGGCCTTGACCATTTTGGCCGGACCAGGCGCAACCGCCCCTCCCATGTTATACTGCATGAATTCTCATTTCCGGCATCAGTTCAAAGCATGACCACCGACCCCTTCGACCTTGGGGCTATTCCCGAAGAAACGACCGCGCGCTCCACCAGCGCCGCGGCGATTTCGGCCATGCGCGCACCTTATCTGGAAGGGCTGAACGCCGAACAACGCGAAGCCGTCGAGGCGCTGGATGGGCCCGTTCTGGTGCTCGCGGGCGCGGGCACCGGCAAGACCCGCGTGTTGACGACGCGGCTTGCGCATCTCCTCGCCACGCGCCGCGCCTATCCCAGCCAGATCCTTGCCGTGACCTTCACCAACAAAGCCGCGCGCGAGATGAAGGAGCGCATCGGCCGGCTGATCGGCGGCGTGGTCGAGGGTATGCAGTGGCTTGGTACCTTCCATGCGATCGGCGCGAAGATGTTGCGTCGCCATGCGGAGCTTGCGGGCCTTCGCTCCGACTTCACGATTCTCGACGCCGACGATCAGGTTCGGCTGATGAAGCAGATCATTCAGGCCGCCAATATCGATGAGAAGCGCTGGCCCGCACGCCAGCTCGCGACCTATATCGACGGCTGGAAGAACCGCGGGCTCACGCCTGGCAAGGTGCCTGCCGGCGAAGCGCAGTCCTTCGCCAATGGCAAGGGCGCGGAGCTTTATCAGGCCTATCAGCTTCGGTTGAAGGTTCTGAACGCGGTCGATTTCGGCGACCTGCTGCTCGAAACGCTGCGCATTTTCCAGGAGCATCCGGAGGTTCTGGTCGAGTATCAGGACCGCTTCAAATACATGCTGGTCGACGAGTATCAGGATACGAACGTCGCGCAATATCTCTGGCTCCGCCTGCTCGCGCAGAAAAACAGGAATATCTGCTGCGTCGGCGACGATGATCAGTCGATCTATGGATGGCGCGGCGCGGAAGTGGACAACATCCTGCGCTTCGAGAAGGACTTTCCCGGTGCCAAGGTCGTGCGCCTCGAACGCAACTATCGCTCGACGCCACATATTCTCGGCGCCGCCTCCGGTCTCATCGCCGCGAATGAAGCCCGCCTCGGCAAGACGCTCTGGACCGAGGAGAACGAAGGCGAGAAGGTTCGTATTTCGAGCTACTGGGACGGCGAGGAAGAAGCGCGCAACATCGCGGAGGAAGTCGAAAGCCTGCAGCGCAAGGGGCATATGCTCCACGAAATGGCGATCCTTGTCCGCGCCTCCTTCCAGATGCGCGAATTCGAAGACCGCTTCATCAATCTCGGCATTCCCTATCGCGTCGTCGGCGGCCCGCGCTTCTACGAGCGCGCCGAAATCCGCGACGCCAATGCCTATCTCCGCCTCGTCGCGCAGCCGGACGACAATCTCGCCTTCGAGCGCATCGTCAACAAGCCGAAGCGCGGGCTCGGCGAGGTCGCCCTGCAAACGATCCATCAACTCGCCAATGCGCGCGGCGTCTCGCTGATGCGGGCCGCGCGAGAGATCATCACCACGGAAGAGCTGAAGCCCGCGCCGCGCCGCGCGTTGGCGGGCTTTGTCGAGATGGTCGAGCGCTGGCGCGCGCTGGTGCCCGGCATGCCGCATACGGAGCTTGCAGAGATCATCCTCGACGAGTCCGGCTATACGGAGATGTGGCAGAACGACAAATCCGCCGAGGCGCCGGGCAAGCTCGAGAACCTCAAGGAACTCGTCCGCTCCATGGAGCAATTCGACGACCTGCAGGGCTATCTCGAACACATCTCGCTGGTCATGGAAATCGAGTCGCAGGATACCGGCGACAAGGTGAACCTGATGACGCTGCACAGCGCCAAGGGTCTCGAATTCGATACAGTGTTCCTGCCCGGCTGGGAAGAAGGCCTCTTCCCGCATCAGCGCTCGCTCGACCAGAGCGGCGTCGCGGGGCTCGAGGAAGAGCGCCGCCTCGCCTATGTCGGCATCACGCGGGCGCGCAAACTCTCCTACATTTCTTTCGCAGCTAACCGCCGCATCCATGCGCTCTGGCAAAGCGCCATTCCCTCGCGCTTCATCGACGAGATTCCGAAGGAGCATGTGGAAGTGGCCGAAAGCGCCATGGGCGCGTCGAGCTTCCAGAACTACGCGCCGAGCCGCTTCTCGCAGGACTTCGCCTCGGGGAGCGATTATTCGAGCCCTGGCTGGAAGCGCGCCCAGACGATGACGCGCACGACATCGAAAGTCCGCCCGCCCAATCTCGAAGTCAGCGCCGAACTCGTGGCGACGAGCGATCCTGCGGCGGCGAGCTACCGCCGGGGCGAGCGTGTTTTCCACCAGAAATTCGGCTATGGCGAAGTGACGGCCATCGACGGCAACAAGCTGACCGTCGATTTCGACAAGGCGGGCCGCAAGAAGGTCATCGACAGTTTTCTGGAGCGCGTCTGAACGAAATGCCGATCTGGAAAGCCTCCTTCGTCGTCCCCTACTCCGTTGCGGAAATTTTCTCGGAAGCGCTGGAAAGCGCCTTCTCGCCGGAAGCTCTCGCCGTCTCGACCAGCGAGGCGCATCCCGGCGAAGGCCCGCTTGTCCAGACAGCTTCCGACTGGAACGAGATCGAGGCGCATGGCTTCTGGCGCGTCGAGGCGCTTTATGAAGATGCGCCCGAGGCGCAGGTCCTGCGAGCGATCCTCTCGCCTGTCGAGGACGAGACCGGCATCAGGGCCGAGGAATTCGTCATCGCACCCATGCCGGAAGTCGACTGGGTGACGAAGTCGCTCGAAGGCCTCGATCCCGTGCGCGCGGGCCGCTTCTTCATCTATGGCAGCCACGATGCCGACAAGGTTCCCGCAGGCGTCATTCCACTTCTCGTCGATGCGGGTCAGGCCTTCGGCACCGGCCATCATGAAACGACGACGGGTTGCCTCGAATTCATCTCCGAAGTCGTGCAATCGGGCCACCGCCTCAACGCACTCGACATCGGCACGGGCACAGGTGTTCTCGCTATCGCCATCGCGAAAATCGCGCATTGCAATGTTCTCGCCTCCGACATCGACTCCGTGGCCGTGCGCGTTACCCGCGAGAACGCAAAGAAGAATGGCGTCGCGCCCTTCATCTCGGCGGTGACGGCCAAGGGCTTCGGTCACCCGGCCCTCCACGCCCGCGCGCCTTACGACCTCATCGTCGCGAACATCCTCGCCCGCCCTCTCGTCTCGCTAGCGCCCGCCTTCCGTGCGCATCTGAAGCCCGGTGGAACGCTCGTCCTCTCCGGCATCCTGCGCACGCAGGAAACCATGGTGACAGCCGCGCTCCGCATGCAGGGACTTTACCTGCGGTCCCGCAGGCCCAGGGGCGACTGGGTGACGTTGATGGTGCAGGGCTAGACCGGCGAGAACCATTGCCCCTGGCCATCCGGGCACATACACTCATCCCATGTTCCAGATCTTCGACGACATAGCCGACCCGGCACACGGCACAGAGCGCGCGAAGCGCCTCCGCGAGGAGCTGAAGCGTCGCGGCCTTGATGGGTTCCTCGTTCCGCGCGCAGACGAGCATCAGGGCGAATATGTGCCCGCCAATGCCGAACGTCTGCGCTGGCTGACGGGCTTTTCCGGCTCGGCGGGCATGGCCATCGTGCTGCTGGACAAGGCAGCCATTTTCGTCGACGGGCGCTACACGCTGCAGGTGCGCGATCAGGTGGACGTGGCGATCTTCGAGCCGAAGCACCTCATCGAGGAACCGCCTGTCCGCTGGATCGAGCAAAACCTCGTCAGGGACGCAAAGCTCGGCTACGACCCGTGGCTCCACACGGTTGATGCCGTGGCGCGGCTGAAGGCGGCGGCGGAAAAGGCAGGCGCTACGCTTGTCGCGGTAGAGGACAATCCGCTCGACGCCGTCTGGACGGACCGCCCCGATGCACCGTCCGCGCCGGTCGAACCCTATCCGCTCGAATTCGCGGGCGAACTCGCCGCCGACAAGATCAAGCGCCTGGCCAATTCGCTGATGAACGACGACGTGAGCGCCGTTGTGCTCACCATGCCGGATTCGATCGCCTGGGTTTTCAACATCCGGGGAAGCGACGTGCCGCACACGCCTCTGCCGCTTTCCTTCGCGATCCTTTATGAAGACGGTTGCGCCGATCTCTTCATCGACGAGCGGAAAGTCGGACCGGAGGCGCGCGCGTATCTGAAGCCCATCGCAGCCATCCGCCCGCGCGGCAAGCTCGCCGCAGCGCTTGACGATCTGGGTCAGCGCAAGGCGACCGTGCTTGTCGATCCCGCCACTTGCGCCAGCGCGATTCACGATCGTCTCGTCGAAGCTGGCGCCGAGGTAAGGCGCGGCGCCGATCCCTGCGAGCTGCCGAAGGCTTGCAAAAACGACGCTGAGATCAGCGGCACACGCGCGGCGCATCTGCGCGACGGGCGCGCGCTGACGAAGTTCCTCGCCTGGGTGGGCGTGGAAGCGCCGAAGGGTGGCGTCGACGAGATCGCAGCAGCAAAGAAGCTCGAAGCGTTCCGCGCCGAGACGAACGAGCTGCGCGACCTGAGCTTCGACACGATTTCCGGCGCGGGCGCCAACGGCGCCATCGTTCATTACCGCGTCACCACGGCGACGAACCAGCCACTTCAGCGCGGCGAGCTATTCCTCGTCGATTCAGGCGGGCAATATCTCGACGGCACGACGGATGTGACGCGCACAATTGCCATCGCCGAAGCCTCGCCTGAACAACGCGACCGCTTCACCCGCGTGCTCAAGGGCCATATTGCTATTGCGACGGCGCGTTTCCCCGCCGGCACCTCCGGCGCGCAGCTCGACGCCTTCGCCCGCATGGCGCTGTGGAAAGCAGGCCTCGACTATGACCACGGCACGGGCCACGGCGTCGGCTCCTATCTCTCGGTGCATGAGGGACCGCAGCGCATTTCAAAGATGGGTAGCGTGCCGCTGAAGCCCGGCATGATCGTTTCGAACGAACCCGGCTACTACAAGACCGATGCCTATGGCATCCGCATCGAGAACTTGCTGGTAGTCACTCCTGCCGCGATGATCGACGGCGGCGAGCGCCCCATGCTCGGTTTCGAAACGCTGACGCTTGCGCCTATCGATTTGAATTGCGTCGAGCGCAGCCTCCTCACGCAGGAAGAAGCCGACTGGCTCAACGCCTATCACGCCCGCGTGCGCGAGGCGCTGGTGTCTGGTCTCGATGAGGCGACGATTGCCTGGCTGAAGGACGCGACGCGGGCGATTTGATCGCCCTTTCCCATCTATTCGTCATGGCCCGGCTTGACGATCAAGAAAGCGGTGGCCCTACCCGCCCGCCATCTCCATCCATTCGTCTTCCGTAATCACCTCGATACCGAGTTCGGCGGCCTTGGCGAGCTTCGAGCCAGCGCCCGGCCCCGCGACGACGAGATCGGTTTTCGCAGAAACAGAGCCCGCGACCTTGGCGCCCATCTGTTCGGCGCGCGCCTTCGCTTCCGAGCGCGTCATGCGTTCGAGCGAGCCGGTGAAGACGACTGTCTTTCCTGCGATCGGCGAGGAAGTCTCCTGTGCGGGCAACGGCACTGCCGTCACGCCCGCCTTCTGCAACGCCTTCAGCGCATCGCGGTTGTGCTTCTCTGCGAAGAAATCGACCACTGCCTCGCCGAGAACCTCGCCCACGCCGTCAATCGCCATCAGTTCACGCCATGCCTCGCTGTCGCGGTTGGCGGCCTTCTCCATCTCTTCGACAAAATGTTCGAGTGTGCCATAGGCGCGAGCGAAAAGCCGCGCATTGGTCTCGCCGACATGGCGTATACCCAGCGCGAAGATGAACCGATCGAGGTCGACCGTGCGGCGGCTGTCGATGGCCTTGAACAGATTGGCGACCGAAGTCACACCCCAACCTTCACGATCCTTCAGCCGCTTCAGGCTCTTCTTGTCGCGTTCCTCCAGAGTGAAAATGTCGGCTGGCTGGCGGATCAGCTCATCTTCATAGAAAGACGCGATCTGCTTCTCGCCCAAGCCCTCGATGTCGAAAGCATTGCGAGAGACGAAATGCCGGAGCCGCTCCATCGCCTGAGCCGGGCAGACGAGGCCGCCTGTGCAACGGCGCACGGCATCGACCTTGCCTGTCTTCTCGTTCGTCTCGCGCACGGCATGGCTGCCGCAGGCGGGGCAGCGATCGGGGAAGTGAAAGTGCCGTGCATTTTTCGGCCGCTTTTCCTCCACCACGCGCACGATCTGCGGGATGACATCGCCCGCACGCTGCACGACGACGGTGTCGCCGATGCGCACGCCGAGACGTTCGATTTCATCTTCATTATGCAGCGTCGCATTCGAAACGACGACGCCGCCAACCGTGACCGGCGTCAACCGCGCGACCGGCGTCAACGCACCGGTGCGACCAACCTGAATGTCGATGTCTTCAAGCACCGTCGTCGCCTGCTCGGCGGGGAACTTGTGCGCCAGTGCCCAGCGAGGCGAGCGTGAAACGAAGCCGAGGCGATGCTGCCAACCGAGCCGGTTCACCTTGTAGACGACGCCGTCAATGTCGTAGCCGAGCTTCGCGCGGTTCTCTTCTATCTCGTGGTAGAAGGCGAGCAACTCCTCCGCAGACGTACAGACGCGGAAGAAAGGATTGACCTCAAAGCCCCAATGCCTGAACTGCTCGATCATGCCGGAATGCGTGTCGGCGGGAACTTCGCTCGCATCGCCCCAGGCATAGGCGAAGTAGCGCAACGGGCGCGAGGCAGTGACACGCGGATCGAGCTGTCGCAGCGAGCCGGCCGCCGCGTTGCGCGGATTGGCGAAGCGCGGCTTGCCCGCCTTTTCCTGTCGCTCGTTCAGCGCCTCGAAGTCCTTGTGGCTCATATAGACTTCGCCGCGCACCTCAAAGACGTCGGGAAGACTACGCCCCTTTAGCTTCTGCGGCACATCGTCGATTGTCTTCAGATTCTCGGTAACGTTCTCGCCCTCGCGCCCGTCGCCGCGCGTCGCGCCGACGGTGAAGTTGCCATGCTCATAGCGCAGCGCAGCCGACAGGCCGTCAATTTTCGGTTCCGCCGTCACTTCGAGAACCTCATCATCGTCGAGATTCAGAAAGCGGCGAACGCGGCTCCAGAAATCGGTGACGTCCTCGTCGGTAAATCCATTCGAAAGCGACAGCATCGGTACCTTGTGCACGACCTTGCCAAAGGCTTCCGATGGCGCCGCGCCGACGCGCCTCGAAGGGCTGTCCTCGCGCACGAGTTCAGGATAACGCTTCTCGATCCAGTCGTTTCGCTTACGCAGCGCGTCATAAGCGGCGTCGGAAATTTCCGGCGCGTCCTTGCGGTAATAAAGCTGATCGTGATGAGCGATCTCTTTGGCAAGCCGCTCCAGCTCCGCGGCAGCTTCCTCGAAGGTCAGCTTCTCCACGGGCTTGTCGTTGGCGCTCTCTGTCACGGGTGGCTCTCGATCAGTCTGTCGGCGGCGGCGCGGGCTTCATCCGTCACCGTCGAGCCCGCCAGCATGCGGGCGATTTCCTCGCGGCGATCCTGTCGGTCGAGCACGTCGACACGGGTCGCGACTTTCGCCGTCTTCGACTTCGCTTCGCCGCCCTTTGAGATTCGCAGGTGATGCTGCGCACGGGCAGCGACCTGCGGCGAATGCGTCACGACGAGGATCTGCGCCGTCCTGGCAAGTTCCGCAAGGCGCAGGCCCACGGCTTCGGCGACCGCGCCTCCGACACCTGCATCAACTTCGTCGAAGATCAGCGTGGGTGCTGAGCCGCGCGACGCCAGCGCAACCTTCAGCGCCAGCACGAAGCGCGAAAGCTCACCGCCCGAGGCGATCTTGATCAGCGGTCCGAGCGGCGCACCGGGATTGGTGGAGATGAGGAAGGAGACGCGGTCGAGTCCATCGGGCCCAGCGTCCCCGGGCTTCAGCACCGCTACCTCGGTCTTGAAAGTCGCCTTGTCGAGCTTCAGCGGCTTCAGCTCGCGCGCAACTTCCTGATCGAGCTTCGCGGCGATCTTCTGCCGCGCGGCGGAGAGCGTCTCTGCGGCTTTCATATAGGCTGCACGAGCGGCGTCGGCTTCCTGAGAGAGCCTGGCGAGCTTCGCTTCACCACCTTCTATTTCGGTGAGCTGCTCGCGCAGCCGATCTGCAAGAGCCGCGAGATTGTCCACCGCCACATTGTGCTTGCGGCCAGCCGCACGCAGCGCGAAGAGCCGCGTTTCAACGCGCTCGAGCCGCGCGGGGTCGAACTCCAGCGCGCGCATGGCCCGCTCGATCTCTTCGCGCGCATCGGCCGCCTCGACAAGAGTGCGCTCAAGCGCAGCAATACCGGCATCGAGACGCCCGGCCGCCTGGTCCGCGGCGCGAGAAAGACGCCTGAGCGCCTGATTGAGCCGCGCTTCAAGACCGCCATCGCCCGACAATGCGTCCTGCGCCTCGCCGAGATCGGCGGCGATCTTTTCCGAATGCATCATCAATGTGCGCTCTTCGGCGAGGCTCGTTTCCTCGCCGGGCTCCGGCGCAAGTTCATCGAGTTCGCCGACGACGTGACGGAGATAGTCCTGTTCCGCCCGCGCCTTGGCGAGCGAGGCTTCATGCTCGGCAAAGGCGAGCCGTGCTTCCGCCGCCGTGGTCCAGAGCTTGCGTACCTCTGCCGCCTTCGCTTCAAGGCCGCCGAAAGCGTCAAGCACGGCGCGATGGCCCGAAACATCGAGAAGGCCGCGCTCGTCATGCTGACCGTGAATTTCGACAAGTTCATCGCCGACCTGACGCAGCAGGCCGACGCTCACCGGCTGATCGTTGATGAAGGCGCGCGTACGACCGTCCTTCGCCTGCACGCGGCGCAGAATGATGTCGCCTTCGGCGTCGAGGTCGTTGTCGCGGAGAATGGTGCGTGCGGGGTGATCGGCGGCGAGATCGAATACCGCCGTGACGCTCCCCTGCTCCGCGCCTTGGCCGACGAGGCCCGCATCAGCACGGGCGCCGATGGCGAGACCCAGCGCATCGAGAAGAATCGATTTGCCCGCGCCGGTTTCGCCGGTCAGCGCGCACAGGCCGCGCGCAAGCGCCAGATCGAGCCGGTCGATGAGGACGATATCTCTGATCGACAGCGCCGATAGCATGAGGACGAGCCTCTCACTAAAAGACCGTGTGCCAGGCCTTGCTGATCCAGGAACCCTTGTCTTCTTCAGGCTTCAATCCCTGCCCTGCGAGAAGCGCATAACTATCCTGATACCAGTCGCTGCCCGGGTAGTTGTAACCGAGGATCGCCGCCGCGGTCTGCGCCTCGGTCTTGATGCCGAGCGAGAGATAGGCCTCGACGAGGCGATGCAACGCCTCGGGCACATGCGACGTCGTCTGGTACTTCTCGACCACCACGCGGAAACGATTGATCGCCGCGATATACTCGTGCCGCTTCAGATAGTAGCGGCCGATTTCCATCTCCTTGCCGGCGAGATGGTCGCGCGTCAGGTCGAGCTTAAGCCGCGCATCACGCGCATATTCGCTCTGCGGAAAGCGCACGACGAGCACAGTCAGCGCAGTGAGAGCGTTTTGCGTCATCTGCTGGTCGCGGCCGACATCCGAGATCTGCTCGTAATAGCAAAGCGCGATCAGGTAATAGGCATAGGCCACGTCCTTGCTGCCCGGATGCAGCGAGATGTAGCGCTGCGCCGTCAGGATCGACGCGTCGTAATTATTGTACTTGTAGTCGGCATAAGCGGCCATCAGCGTCGCGCGGCGCGCCCAGGTCGAATAGGGATGCTGCCGTTCAACCTCTTCGAACTCGTTCGCGGCCTTGGCGTAGTCTTCGTCGGCCATGTAGTCCATGGCCTTGTTGTAGATCTGTTCGACGGGGCGCTCTTCATAGGGCAGCTCCGCATCGCCCGAGCAACCGCCAAGCAGCGCCATTGAAAAGAGGACAAGCGCGCCGGCGATCACAAGGCGCATTCCGCCCATCCACGCAACGGGGGCATCCGCCCGATTGATCCGCGAGATCGAGGTATTCAGAAGAGCCTCACGCATGCCGGTCAAAATCCATTTCGTTCGGTCACCCGGCAGGATTGCCCGAAAAGAGATTTCGGGACAAGGCCAGATCAAGCGAGTCCGGAGGCTGCCGAAGCGCGGGGTCCCCCCTCGTCCAGCCGGGCCAGTGCTCGTTTCTAGCTCAAACGGGCGCGGGAGACCATAGCGAGGCAGGGTCGAGAAGATGAATTGTCTATGGGGCGCCGCTTACTCGGCCGGGATGGCCCGAACCTTACGAGCGTCCGCAGCCTCGCCGGAGGCGAGGTCCACGATCTCATAGGCCGTGGCGTCGGCGAAAAGTGCCCGGAGCACGCGATTGTTCATCGCATGGCCCGCGCGCAATCCCTCATAGCGGCCGATCAGGGGCGCGCCCGCGAGCGCAAGGTCGCCCACTGCGTCCAGAACCTTATGGCGCACGAATTCGTCGGAAAAACGCAGGCCTTCTTCATTCAGGACCTTGTCTCCATCGACCACAACCGTGTTTTCAAGCGAACCGCCAAGGCCGAGACCCATCTTCCACATCGCCTCGACATCCTTCAGGAAACCGAAGGTGCGGGCGCGCAGAATCTCGTCCTTGAAGGACGGTTCGTTGAAATCCGCCTCGATCGTCTCATGACCGATCACGGGATTGTCGAACTCGATTTCAAACGCCAGCTTGAAACCTTCGCCCGGCAGCAGTGCGGCACGCTTAAGCCCGTCTTCGACGACAATCGGCTTGAGGATGCGGACGGCGCGGCGCGGCGCGCCGAGCGACTTCAGGCCGACAGCCTCGATCGTCTCGATGAAAACCTGCGAACTACCGTCCATCACGGGGATTTCCGGTCCATTGATCTCGATGAGCAGGTTGTCGATTCCGAGGAAGGAAATCGCCGCCATCAGATGCTCGACCGTGCTGATCGACGCACCCGCCTCGTTGCGGATCGCGGTCGAAAGCGTGGTATCGCCAACATGGTCGAAACGCGCGGGGATGTCCGTCGCGGCACGATCGGTGCTGTCGATGTCAACGCGACGGAAGACGATGCCGAAACCGGCGCCGGCAGGGTGCATGTCCATGCGGATCATGTGGCCGGTGTGGAGGCCCACCCCCTCGATCACGACGGGGGCGGCCAGAGTCGTCTGGGGGCAGGCAGCAGCAACGGCGCGCTCGCGACGATGCGTACGCGCCTGTTCCAGCATGATGGTCTCGAATTCGGTCTTGCGCACTTTACGAATCCTTTGCCCCCGGAATTACTAGGCTGGTTCTAACAGTGCTGAGAATCCGTCACAAATAACAGTTTCTTACGGATTGTTACGGTGCAGCATGGCATGCAAGCCATTGATCTAAATAACAAAACCTCGCCCGTTCGGACGGCGGTCCAAGCGGACGAGGTTTTGCCGAAAGCGCCCCCCGCGGGCGCAGCCCTTTCGAAGCGTCAGTTGGCCTGACGCCTCAGGAAGGTCGGGATTTCAAGCTGCTCTTCTTCATAGGACGGCTGGACCAGCCGGCTCTCGGCCGAAGGTGCGAGGCTCGGCGCGGCCTGCTGCGGCTTTACCTGCTCCTGGGTCTGCGGGCGCAGCTGCTCGCGGGCGACAGGTTCGCGGCGCGGCGCGGCGGGCTGCTGCTCCTCTTCACGGCGGCGGCCAGCCCCCGTCAACCGTTCGAAGAAGCTCGGCCCCTTCTTCGGAGCGCGGCTCTGCTGAACAGGCATGGTCGGACGGTCGCTGGCGAAGCCTTGCTCCCGGGTCTGAACGCGATCGAGATCACTCGGGATGAAGGGCGCCTTCGGCTCCGCAATGACCACGGCCGGCGACACCACAGGCTCGTTGCGACGCGCCTGCGGCTGCATGCGCGGCTCGGGCTTGTGGATGATGACTTCGGCCTCGTACTCGTTCTGATCGTAACCGCCGACCTTGGGCATCTGGCGCTGCTCAGGCTGGTCGAAGGTGAAGTCAGCCGTGGGGGCTGCGCGGTTTTCCGCGACAGCCTGCTGGGCAACCTCAGCGGCAGGCCGCTGCGCGGGCCGGGCGGCCGGGGTGGCGAAGGTCGCCGCCTGCTGCACGGATGCGACGGCCTTCGGTGTCACCTTCGGCGCTTCGACCGGACGCTGCTGGACCCGCTCCGCAACTTCGATGCCGGTGGCAACGACGGAGACGCGCATGCGGCCATCGAGCGCCGGATCGAAAGTCGAGCCGACGATGATGTTGGCTTCGGGATCGACCTCGGAGCGGATGCGATTCGCAGCTTCATCCACTTCGTAAAGAGTGAGGTCCATGCCGCCGGTGATATTGATGAGAACGCCTTTCGCGCCCTTCATCGACACTTCGTCGAGCAGCGGGTTCGAAATCGCGGCTTCGGCGGCCTCGATGGCGCGCTTCTCGCCGGTCGCTTCGCCCGTACCCATCATGGCCTTGCCCATCTCGTTCATCACGGTGCGCACGTCCGCGAAGTCGAGATTGATGAGACCCGGCTTCATCATGAGGTCGGTGATGCCGGCGACGCCCGAATGGAGCACCTGGTCGGCCATCGCGAAAGCATCCGCGAAGGTCGTGTTTTCATTGGCGACACGGAAGAGATTCTGATTCGGGATGATGATCAGCGTGTCGACATACTGCTGAAGCTCGCGAATGCCCTCTTCGGCAAGGCGCATGCGACGCGTGCCTTCGAACTGAAAGGGCTTCGTGACGACGCCGACGGTGAGCACGTTCTGCTCCCGCGCTGCGCGCGCGATGACCGGAGCCGCGCCCGTACCCGTGCCGCCGCCCATGCCGGCGGTGATGAAGACCATGTGTGCGCCCTGGATGTGCTCGACGATCTCGTCGAGCGCTTCCTCAGCAGCCGCGCAACCGACTTCAGGACGCGAGCCGGCGCCGAGACCTTCGGTGATCGACGCGCCGAGCTGGATGCGTCGTTCGGCCAGCGAAAGCTGGAGGGCCTGCGCGTCGGTGTTGGCGACGACGAACTCGACACCGTCGAGTCCTGCCTGGATCATGTTGTTGACCGCATTGCCGCCGGCGCCGCCCACGCCGAACACGGTGATCCGGGGCTTCAGTTCCTTGGCCTGCGGTACCGTCAATTTGATGCTCATCTCAGCCTCCTCGAAACAAATGGGAAAGTCGGGGTCCGTGCTTCCGCCCTGATCGGCGGTGCGGCGCCCACATGACCGGGCGGTGCCGCAAGCCGGCCCAGGCGTCGCGCTGATCGCCACCGGCTTTTCACCCCTTCAAGTGCCCCGCATTCGCGACGGGCCTGAAAATCGGTCACGCCCATCAAAAATTCTCCCTCAGCCAGCGGCTGATCTTGCGCAAGCTGCCGCGCCCTACCGCCCCATCACCCTCGCCCTCGCTACCCGCCGTTTCGAGCGGAGATATCTGCGAGTAGGTCAGAAGACCGGCGCAGGTCGAGAAGGCGGGACCGCCCGTCGCCTCTGCCAGACCGGTGAGTCGGATGGGCTGGCCCACCCGCACCTGCTTGTCGAGCATCCGGCTCGCGAGTTCGCGCGCGCCGTTCATCTGGCTCGCGCCACCCGTGAGCACGACGCGCCGACCGGCAAGGCGTCCGTAACCGGAAGCCTCGAGCCTGTCGCGCACCAGCTCGAACGTCTCCTCCAGCCGGGGCTGGATGATGCCGGTCAGCATCGACCGCGGAATGTGATTCGCCGAATCGGCATCGCTCTCACCCACCTGAGGCACATCAATCATCTCTCTCTCATCCGACGGGCTCGCCAGCGCGCTGCCATAAAGCGTCTTCATGCGTTCCGCATGAGCCAACGGTGTCGAAAGTCCTCTCGCGATATCATTAGTAATGTGATTCCCGCCAATAGACACGGAATCGCAATAGACCATCGCTCCTTCGAAGAAGACCGAGAGAGAGGTCGTGCCGCCACCCATGTCGATGACGGCGACGCCGAGGTCCATTTCGTCCTCGACAAGGCAGGCCAGGCCGCTCGCATAAGGGCTGACCGCGATGCCGGCAACGGAGAGGTGGCAGCGCTCGATGCAGAGTTCGAGATTGCGCAGCGGGCCGCGCAGCGCACTGACCATATGCACATCGACGCCCAGCTTTTCGCCGAACATGCCCCGTGGATCGCGAACGCCGCGAGCGCCATCGACGCTGTAATTGGTGGGTAGAGCATGAAGAACGTCGCGGCCCTCGGCCTCGAAGTTCGAATGCGCATAACCGATGAGGCGCGAGAGGTCGGCATCCGTGACCTCAGGGCCGGGAACCGGCCCCTTCACGCCGACGGTCTGGCTCTTCGGTTCGGCGCCCGAAACACCGACGACGACATCGCGGATGGTAACGCCGGCCATGCGCTCCGCCGCGTCGACCGCGATGCGGATCGCCTCCTCAGCGGCGTCCATGTCGACCAGCGCACCTGCGCGGATGCCGCGTGAGACCTGATGGCCGATGCCGATAACGCGAATGGGCGCGTGGCCGTTTGCCATGCGCCCGGGTTCGATCTTGGCGATGAAGCAGGAAATCTTGCTCGATCCGACATCGAGCGCCGCAATCGTGCCTGCCCGGCCCGCTGCGACAGGGCGCCCCTGGAATCCCTTGGAGCCCAGACTGACCATATTCATGTGTTGTCCCCACCGGTCACGAAGCGGGCTTTCACCGCGCCCGTTGTTGCCCCGCCCAAATTTTTCATCGCCCCGCCGTCCTTGCCGCCAATCCTGGCTGCGAGCGCATTGCCCCGCTCCGCCATCGCATCCGCCGTCAAGGCGACGCTCACGCGATCCGGCAGTCTCAGGTCAACTGATTCGATATCGCGCGAAAGAATCTTATATGTCTGATCGAGGTTGACGAGATCGGCAAGTGCCTTTTCAACGCCAACCTCAGGAAGTTTCACATCGACTCCATTTTCGAAGCGAAGATTCCATCGACGGTCGCCGACGCGGACGAAAGCGCGCACGCGCGGCAACAGCTGAGGCTGCGTTTCCTGAATCAGACTGAGCACCTCGTGCACGTTGCGCGCGCCGCCGAAGCCGACAACGAAGGGAAGATTGGCGTAGGACTGCACATTGTCGTCGGTGATCGGATGACCTTCCGTGTCGACGACGGAAAGCTCGCCGCCCCGCTGCCAGATGGCGAAGGGCTGACGCTCGACCACATCGATGCGGATCGCATGCGGCAGGAGGCGCGTGACGGTGGCGGACTTGACCCAGTCCACGCGCTCGACGCGCTGACGCGCCGCTTCCGTATCCACGCCGAAGATCGGGTCGCCGCGCGTCACGCCTAGTGCCGCAAGCAGCGCCTGCGGATCGGCATGGGTGCGGCCGGTAACGGTCACGTCCTCGACGCTGAAGCCAGCAAGCGCCAGAACGCGGTTACCCTGGAAGGCGGCCTCGCGCGCCGCCGAAGACACATGACCGCCGACGAAGAGGCCATAAAGCCCAAGGCCCAGAATGAGTGCAACGGCCGCCGCCGTGAACGGCTTCATGCCAACGCTGCCTTCGCGCATTTCCTCCACCCAGCGCATGAAGCCCGAGGCCGGGCGGTCCCTGCGACGGCCGAAGCTGCGGTCTGCCGCAACAGCGCGGCGGCCCGGCACGATCTTTGAGGACGCACGCTTCTTCACAGGCACGGCGCGAACGCCGGTCCTCGAAACCGCCCTGCTCCGATTTCCGCTCACCGATCGCATGATGCGTCCTCCACCATCCAGCTCACGAGTTCGCCATAGGAATAGCCCGCCAGATTCGCGAGTTCGGGCACCAATGACGTCGGCGTCATGCCCGGCTGCGTGTTGACTTCGAGCAGAATGAGCTCCGGCTTGCCGGGCTTTGTGTCGTCGAAACGGAAGTCGGCGCGGCTGACTCCACGGCAACCAAGCGCACGATGGGCGGCGAGCGCCACGCGCTGCACTTCCGCATAGGATTCGGCGTCGATCTTCGCCGGGACCTCATGGCGCGAACCGCCGGCAGCGTATTTCGCCTCGTAATCGTAGAACTGCGTGTTAGCGACAATTTCAGTGACGCCCAGCACCTCCTCGCCCATGACGGCGCAGGTGAGTTCACGGCCCGCGATGTAACGCTCGGCCATCACCATGTTGCCGAGGTTCCAATCGGGCGAAGTAAGTTCTGCCGGCGGGCGATTTTCCCCTTCGCGGACGATGAAGACGCCGACGGAAGAGCCCTGATCGACCGGCTTGATGACATAAGGTGGGTTCATCACATGGCCCCTCGCCGCTTCCTCGCGGGAGACGACGACGCTTTGAGCCACAGGCAGACCAGCGGCGCGGAACACTTCCTTCGCGCGCTCCTTGTGCATCGCGAGCGCGGAGGCGAGAACACCGGAATGCGTATACGGAATATTGAGGATTTCCAGCATACCTTGTACGCAGCCATCCTCGCCCCAGCGGCCATGCAGAGCGTTGAAAACGACGTCAGGCTGGATCTTCAAAAGCTGGTCCGCAACGTCGCGACCGACATCGATTTCCGTGACGCGGTAGCCCTGCTGGCGCAGCGCCTCGGCGCAACCGCGCCCCGAGGAAAGGCTGACTTCCCGCTCAGACGACCAACCGCCCTTGAGAACGGCGACATGTTTCTTCGTCATGTCCGCTCTCCAATCCGCTTGATTTCCCATTCCAGGGTCACGCCGCTTTTCTCTTTGACGCGCCGACGCACTTCCTCGCCCAGATCCTCGAGATCGGCGGCACTGGCGTTGTCGACATTGATGAGGAAATTGCAATGCAGTTCGGAGACCTGCGCGCCGCCCTTCTTGAGGCCACGACATCCCGCAGCGTCGATGAGCTGCCACGACTTGTGGCCTTCCGGATTCTTGAAGGTCGAGCCACCGGTGCGCGTACGGATCGGCTGCGTCTCTTCGCGGCGCGCCGTGATCTCGTCCATGCGCTTCTGGACTTCGCCCTTGTCGCCGGGATGGCCCTGAAAGATCGCCTCGACAAAGATGAGGTCTTCAGGCGCACCGCAATGGCGATAGGTGTAATGCATGTCGGCATTGGAAAGCACATGCCGCCTGCCCTGCCGATCGACAGCCACGGCCTCGACCAGAACGTCCTTCGTCTCGCTCGTATAGGCGCCGCCATTCATGCGCAGCGCGCCGCCGATGGAACCGGGAATGCCGCGATAGAATTCAAGACCCGCAATGCCCGCGTCCTGTGCCGCACGAGCGACCGCGACATCGAGCGCCGCCGTTCCGGCACGGATGCGGTCGCCGGGCAGTGCCTCGATCTGTGCGAAGCCCTTGCCGCCGAGACGGATGACAACTCCGGCAACGCCGCCATCGCGGACGAGCAGATTCGAGCCGACGCCAATGACCGTCACAGGAACGTCGGCAGGCGTGCCCGCGAGGAAAGCCGCGAGATCGTCGGCATCGGCCGGACGAAACAGAACTTCAGCCGCACCACCAACACGGAACCAGGTCAGGGGCGCGAGCGACGCATGCGCAATGAGCTCGCCGCGTACCTTGGGCAGCCTGTCGATCAGGGAAGATGTCGGGGCATGGGCCGCCGTCATTTACCTTTCCCCTTCTTCGGCTTCGCGGATTTCTCTTTCTTGTCGGCCTTCTTCACCTTGGTCTTCTTGCTCAGCGCCGCGAGATCGGCAGGCAGCGCGTTCGCCCAATAGGTGATGCTGCCCGCACCAAGGCAGACGACGAAGTCGCCCGGATTGGCAAGTTCGGAAATGAGCTTCGGCAGAGCTTCCGGCGCCTCCAGCGCAACAACATCGCGATGACCGCGATCGCGGAGGCCCGCGACGAGAGAGTCGCGATCCGCACCGGCTATCGGCTGTTCGCCCGCCGCATAGACATCGGCGACGATGACCTTGTCGGCATCGTTGAAGCAGGCGCAGAACTCGTTGAAAAGATTATGGAGGCGCGTGTAGCGATGCGGCTGCACGACGGCGATGATGCGGCCTTCGGTCGCCGAACGCGCCGCCTGTAGCACCGCGGCGATCTCGACCGGATGATGGCCGTAATCGTCATAGATATTGACGCCGTTCCACTCGCCGACATGGGTAAAGCGACGCTTCACGCCGCCGAAGCCCTCCAGCGCGTTGCGGAACTTCGTTTCGGGAATACCCATCTGCGTCGCCACGCCGATGGCAGCGAGCGAGTTCAGCATGTTATGACGGCCATGCATGGGGAGCTTCACGGCGGAGATTTCGCGTGCAACGCCCGTCTTGCGATCGGTGATGGTTACATCGAAGACATTGAGACCCTTTTCCACGCGCGGATTGGTGGCGCGGATGTCGGCCTGCGGGCTCGTGCCGTAAGTAATGATGCGGCGATCCCGAACGCGGCCGATCAGCCCCTGCACTTCCGGATGGTCGATGCACATTACGGCGCAGCCATAGAAGGGTACATTCTCGACAAAGGTCAGGAACGCGTCCTTCGCGGCTTCGAAGGTGCCGTAATAGTCGAGATGCTCGGGATCAATATTGGTGACGATGGCAATCGTCGCGGGCAACTTGATGAAGGTGCCGTCAGACTCATCCGCCTCGACCACCATCCACTCGCCCTCGCCCAAGCGCGCGTTGGTGCCATAGGCATTGATGATGCCGCCATTGATGACTGTCGGATCGAGGCCCGCTCCGTCGAGGATCGCGGCGACGAGCGACGTCGTCGTCGTCTTGCCATGTGTGCCGGCAATGGCGACGCAGGATTTGAGACGCATCAGTTCGGCGAGCATTTCAGCGCGGCGCACGACGGGCAGGAAGCGCGCACGGGCCTCGACAAGTTCCGGATTGTCCGGCTTGATCGCCGAGGAAACGACGAGCACCTGCGCATCGGCAAGATTCTTCGCGGCGTGGCCCACCATCACCTCGATGCCGAGGCCGCGCAGACGCTTCACGTTCGCACTGTCGGCGACATCGCTACCCTGAACCCTGTAGCCGAGGTTATGCATGACTTCGGCGATGCCACTCATGCCAATGCCGCCGATACCGACGAAGTGGATAACGCCTATGTCGAGTGGCGCTGGGCGCATCAACAGCCTCCCTGCGCGAAAAGAAGTGGACCGGGTGATTGAATGTCGTCTTCTGACTCGGTAACGGCCTGAATGGCGTGGAACTCGCCACGGCCGAGTTTCTCGACAAGGTCGGCGAGCTTGCGCACGGCGTTGGGCTGGCCCTGCCCCAGCGCCGCTCTCGCGGCACGGGCAAGCATGCCGGAATCGGCAAGAAGCGCCGCAAGGCGAGCAGCGAGAGCTGCCTCCGTGAAATCCTTCTGCTCGACCATCCATCCCGCACCCGCAGCTTCAACCTTCTCCGCATTCGCCTTCTGATCGTTGTCGAGCGAATGAGGCAGCGGGACGAGGATCGATGGACGGCCGATGACGCAAAGTTCGCTCACAGTCGATGCGCCGGAACGGCCGATAACGAGATGAGCGGCGGCGATCCGCTTTGGCATGTCATCGAAGAAGCTTTCGAGCGTCGCCCTGATGCCCGCGCGATCATAGGCATCGCGAACGCGGGCGAGATCTTCCGGGCGCGCCTGCTGCACGACATCGACACGGGCGCGCAACGCTTCGGGCAGTTGCGCGAGAGCGGCGGGAACGACATCGCTCAGCACACGCGCGCCTTGGCTGCCGCCGAAGACGAGTAGATGAATGCGGTCCGTGGGCCCCGGCGCCACATAGGGCGCCCCCGCTTCGGCAATCACCGCGTCGCGCACCGGATTGCCTGTGAGGACGAGGCGCGAGGCATCGCGAGGCTTGAGGAACCTCGGCGCCGCGAAGGTAGAGGCGATCGCCTGCACATAGGGCGCGACGAGCCGGTTGACGCGGCCCAGCACAGCATTCTGCTCATGCACGCAGGTCGGAATGCCGCGCAGCAAGGCGCCCGCCACAGGCGGCAGCGTCGGGTAGCCGCCAAAGCCGATGACGACGGAAGGCTCGACCCGGCCGAGAATGCCAAAGGCTTGGCCAATGCCGGAGATGATCGCGGGCGCAGCGCGGAAAAGACCGGCAACGCCGCGATTGGTCGGCGTCGCTGAAGGCACCGAAAAAATGTCCGCACCCGGAAAGAGCTTGTCGAAATGTTGAACGCGTTCGTCTGTCATCAGCACGATCTTGCGGCCGCGGCGGCGCAATTCCTGCGCGAGCGCCTGACCGGGGAACAGGTGCCCTCCGGTGCCACCGGCTGCAATGACGATCGGACCTTCCGGGCGAAGCTTCATGCGTACGCCCTCTTGCCATTGGGCGGTGTTACATGGCTGCCCGCGCGGCGACGCGTCAGGGCGAGCAACATGCCCATCGTGTAACCGAGCGCGATCATCGACGAACCGCCATAGGAGATGAAGGGTAGCGTCATACCCTTCGCCGGGATGAGGTCCACATTCACCGACATATTGATGAGCGCCTGCAGTCCGAACAGCGCGACGAGACCGCAGGCGCCGAATTGCACGAATAGATCCTGCTCTTCCATGGCGCGCGAAAGCGTGCGCATGACCACGAAGCCGAAAATGCTGATGATGATGAGACCCGCGACAACGCCATATTCTTCCGCTGCGACGGCGAAGATGAAGTCAGTGTGGGCGTCGGGAAGGATGCGCTTCACCTCGCCTTCGCCCGGGCCGCGGCCGAAGAAGCCACCCGTATGGAAGGCGTCGAGCGCGCGATCGATCTGATAGGTATCGCCCGAATCCGGATTAAGGAAGCGGTCGACACGGCTCGCGACGTGCGGCATCAGCGTATAGGCGGCGAGCGCGCCGATGATCGCGACCGTGCCCAGCGAGACGATCCAGCGCCAGGAAAGCCCGGCCATGAAGAAGATCGCGCCAAAAACCATCGTCACCAGCATCAGCTGACCGAAGTCAGGCTGCATGGCGAGGATACCAACGACCATGGTGTAAAGTGCGAGCGCGATGATCGTGCCGGGGAAGCCCGGTGTGCGCTGCGCCTCCGCAAACATCCACGAGGCCAGAACGATGAAGGAGGGCTTCACGAATTCGGAAGGCTGAATCGCGAGTGGGCCGATCTGGAGCCAGCGATGAGCGCCCTTCACTTCCGGTCCGATGACGAGCGTCAACAGCATCAACCCGAAGGCGATGAGAAATCCGGCCGCTGCAAGGCGGCGCACCTGCCGGACATTGAGCAGCGAAACGCCGATCATCACCGCAATGGTGGGCACAAAGAAGAAGAGCTGCCGATAGACGAAATGGAAGGGAGGCAGATGAATGCGCATGGCAACCGCCGGGCTCGCGGCAAGCGCCAGCACACCACCGATGAGCATCAGGCAGAACAGCGCGAACAGCGTCCACTTGTCGACGGTCCACCACCACTCGGCAATCTGACTGCGATTTGTGCGGGCGAGGCGGATCATGCGGAGGCCCTTTCGGAGAGATGCTTCAGCACGAGGTCGCGGAACACATCGCCGCGCACCTCGAAATTCGGATATTGATCGAAGGAGGCGCAGGCTGGAGACAGAAGCACGACGCGCAGATCGCCCTCAGCCGCCTCGGCGTCATTGGCCGCGCTTTCGACCGCCCGGTCGAGCGTCTGCGAACGTGTGTAGCCGACCTTGCCTTCGAGCGTCCGGGCGAACTCGTCGCTCGCGGCACCGATCAGATAGGCGTGACGAATACGCGGGAAGAGCTCGGTCAACGTCTCGATGCCGCCCTCTTTCGACTTGCCGCCGAGTATCCAGTAGATATCGCGATAGGTGGCAAGCGCCTTCGAGGTCGCATCGGCATTGGTTGCCTTGCTGTCGTTCACATAGCGCACGCCGTCGCGCTCGGCGACGATCTCCATGCGATGCGCAAGGCCGGGAAAGCTTTCGAAAGAGGCGAGGATTTTCTCGCGCGGGAAACCGAGCGCCCTGCCCGCCGCGTAAGCCGCTGCCGCATTCTGCCAGTTATGCGCGCCGGCCAGCGTACGCAGATCGCGGAAATCGCCCGCCTTCTGGGTCTGGGTGCCGGTGCTGTCATAAAGCTGGCCGTCGAGCACATAGATGCCCCGGCCCAAAGTCTTGCCAACGGAGATCGGCACAACCCTCTGCACTCGCGCAGCCGAAACCACCGTGCAGATATCCGATGAATAATCGTCATCGACGCCGATGACCGCCGTGTCCGCCGCCGTCTGGTTCGCAAAGATGCGCGCCTTGACCGCGGCATAGCCCTCAATCGAGCCGTGGCGGTCGATATGATCCGGCGTGATGTTGAGCAGGATCGCGACATTGGGTGCAAAACCCGGCGCAAGATCAATCTGATAGGAGGACACCTCGACCACATAGACGGTGTTCGGCTTCGGAGGATCGAGCTCCAGAACCGGTGTGCCGATATTGCCGCCGACCTGCGCGTCGGCGCCGCAACGCTTCACCATGTGGCCGATAAGCGCCGTGGTGGTCGACTTGCCGTTGGTGCCCGTGATGGCGACGATGCGCGCGCCCGTGCTGCTGGCGCGGATGGTGCGGTCGAAAAGCTCGACATCGCCGATGATCTCGACACCCGCGGCCTTGGCGCATTTCACTGACCAATGGGGTTCGGGGTGCGTCAGCGGCACGCCTGGGCTCAGAACCAGCGCGGCAATGTCGCTCCAGTCGCACGCCGAAAGGTCTTCGAGCGCGATGCCCGCTTCGGTCGCTTCCTTGCGCTTTGCTTCCCCATCATCCCAGGCAACGACCTTCGCGCCGCCCGCCTGAAGCGCGCGCACGGTCGAGAGCCCGGACTTCCCGAGCCCGAACACTGCGACGACGCGACCGGCGAAACCGGCGACAGGGATCATGTCCTCACCTCAGCTTTAGTGTTGCGAGGCCGACCATGGCGAGCACGACAGCGATGATCCAGAAGCGGATGACGACGGTCGGTTCCGCCCAGCCCTTCTGTTCGAAATGATGATGCAGCGGCGCCATGCGGAAGACGCGCTTGCCGGTGAGCTTGAAAGACGCGACCTGCACGATGACGGAAACGGCTTCGAGCACGAAGAGGCCGCCGATGATCGCAAACACAAGCTCATGCTTCGCCGCGACCGAGATCGCACCGAGCGCGCCGCCAAGGGCAAGCGAGCCAGTGTCGCCCATGAAGACCATGGCGGGCGGCGCGTTGTACCAGAGGAAGCCGAGCCCCGCGCCGATGAGCGCGCCGCAGAAGACGGCAAGCTCGCCCGTGCCGGGCACGAAATGGATTTGCAGATAGTCGGCGAAGACCGCATTGCCGACGAGATAGACGATGAGGCCGAGGCTCGCCGATGCGATCATCACCGGCACGATGGCGAGACCATCGAGACCGTCAGTGAGGTTCACGGCATTAGACGAGCCAACAATAACAAGGGCGCCAAAGGCGAAGAAGAACGGCCCGAGATGAAAGAGCAGGCCCTTGAAGAAGGGAACGGTGAGCGCGGTCGCCAGCGGCTCCTTTGCCACCGAGACCAACGCATACATGGCGATGGCTGCGATGATGAATTCGAAGAGGAGCTTCACGCGGCCCGGCACACCCTTGGGCGAAATCTTTGAAACCTTGAGATAGTCGTCGGCAAAGCCGACGGCGCCGAAGCCCAGCGTGACGAGCAGCACAATCCAGACATAAGGGTTGGAAAGATCAGCCCAGATCAGCACCGAAGGAACGAGGCCGAACAGAATGAGGAAGCCGCCCATGGTCGGCGTGCCCTGCTTCTGGATCACATGCGTCTGCGGCCCATCCTCGCGGATCGGCTGGCCGCGGCGCTGACGCACCTTGAGCATCGCGATGACGCGCGGACCGAAAAGGAAGCTGATGAGCAACGCCGTCAGCGTCGCACCGCCGGTGCGGAAGGTAATGTAACGAAAGACGTTGAGCGCCGCCCAGTCCTTCGACAAGCCTGCGAGGAAATCGTAAAGCATCAGGCTTCTCCCCTGTTACGCCGGATGCTTTCGCTATCATCCTCACCGAGCGCCAGCAGCGCATCGACGACCGGCCTCATCCGCGACCCGTTGGAACCTTTGACCATGACCACGTCGCCGCCCTGGATAGCTTCGAGGAGCGGTCCGACGAGGGCATCCGATGTTTCCGCATAAGCGCCCTGACGGTCAGCCGGCAGCGCGTCATAAAGTCCGCGCATCAAGGGACCGCATGCGAAGACGAGGTCAATGTCCGCGCGCGCCAGAGGCACCGCGACTTCGCGATGAAGTGCCGCCGCTTCCGGCCCTAGTTCCAGCATGTCGCCCAGAACGGCGATGCGGCGGGCGCGGGCTTCGGGCTCGGCCTGGCCCAGCGCTTCGATGGCGGCACGCATGGAGGCCGGATTGGCATTGTAGCTTTCGTCGATCACCGTGAAGGGACGCCCCGGCGCTTCGACCAGATGACGCTCGCCGCGACCGCGCGGCGCCTGAAGCTGCGCCAGTGCCAGCGCCGCCAACGCCAGATCGGCATTGAGCGCATCAATGCAGGCGAGCATGGCGAGGCTGTTCATGACGATGTGACGGCCCGGCACACCAAGCTTGTAGGTCACAGGCCGCCCGCAGATCGTCGCCGACACGCAGGAGCAGGTTTCCTTGAGCACCAGCTTTTCGAGATGAGCGTCGGCTTCCGGGTGCTCGCCGAAAGAAATGATGCGGCCTGCGCCCGCCGCCTTGGCACGCGCCTCAAGGCGAGCGAAATGCGGATTGTCGCGGTTGAGGATCGCGACGCCACCCTTCTGAAGCCCGTCGAAAATTTCGGCCTTCGCGTCGGCGATTTCCTCGACCGAGTCGAAGTAGGCCATGTGCACGGCTTCGACAGTCGTGATGAGCGCGACAAAGGGCTCGACCAGCTTCGAGAGCGGCGTGATCTCGCCCGAATGGTTCATGCCGATTTCGAAAATGCCGAAGCGCGTGTCGGCAGGCATGCGGGCGAGCGAAAGCGGAACGCCCCACAGATTATTGTAGGAGGCAGCCGACGCATGGGTCGGCCCCTGCTCCGACAAGATCATGCGGAGCGCTTCCTTGGTGCCCGTCTTGCCGACGCTGCCGGTAACAGCCACAACTTTCGCGCCGGCGCGACGGCGCGCTGTGCGGCCCAGCGCATTCAGTGCCTCGAGCGCATCGGGCACGACGACGAGCGGACCGGCAACGCGCATGGCAGGCGTCACATCGGAAACGATGGCTGCAGAAGCGCCATTCTTGAAGGCCGCGTCGACATAGGCATGGCCGTCGCTATTCTCGCCTTTGATGGCAACGAAGAGGTCGCCTTTTTCGAGCGAGCGACTATCGATGGAAACGCCATTCGCAACCCAATCGGCGCCTTCGGCCTTGCCGTCGGTCGCAGCCAGAACTTCAGCGCGGGTCCAGAGCGGTTTCATGCCTGACCTCCGATTGCTCGCGCAGCAGCTTCGACCGCTTCGTGATCCGAGAAATGGATGGTGCGGTCGCCGATGATCTGGCCCGTTTCATGGCCCTTACCCGCGACAACAAGTACATCGCCCGCCTTCAAACCGCACATGGCTGTTTTAATTGCCTCACCGCGATCTGTGATCTCGATTGCGCCGTTGGCGGCGGCGAGGATCGCGGCGCGGATGACAGCGGGATCTTCGCCGCGCGGATTGTCGTCCGTCACATAAACGAGGTCGGCGAGCTTCGTCGCTGCCGCGCCCATCTGCGGACGCTTGCCCGGATCGCGGTCGCCACCGCAACCAAAGACGACGACGAGGCGCTTCTTGGTATGCGGACGCAACGCTTCGAGAAGATTCTCCAGCGCGTCCGGCGTATGGGCATAGTCGATATAGACCGACGCGCCATTCAGCAGATGCGCGACTTCTTCGAGGCGGCCCTTCGCGCCTTTCAGATTTTCCAGTGCGGCGAAAACCTTGGCCGGCTCGCCGCCGCTGCCGATAACGAGCCCTGCCGCGACGAGCGCGTTCGACGCCTGGAAGGCGCCGACCAGGGGCAGGTTCACGGTGTAATTATGGCCCTCATGGACGAGTTCGAGCACCTGGCCCCGCGCCGTCGCCTTCGCGGCGACGAGGCAGATCGTCCGCCCCTTCCGCCCCACCGAGATGATGCGATGCCCGCGCGCCCAGGAGACGGCTTCGAACTCGGCGCAGAAATCCGAGTCTGCGTTGAGAACGGCAACACCGCCCGGCGCCATGACCTCTCCGAAGAGGCGGAGCTTGGCGTAGGCGTAGTCATCGAAGGTCGGGTGATAGTCGAGATGATCGCGCGTGAGATTGGTGAAGGCCGCGGCGGCGAGTTTCACACCATCAAGGCGATATTGTGCGAGACCGTGGCTCGACGCTTCCATGGCGAGATGCGTCACGCCTTCGTCGGCGAGATCGGCAAGAGCCGCCTGAAGCGTCACCGGATCGGGCGTCGTATGGCCGAGCGCGCGTTCGCCCTGCGGCCCGACAATGCCGACCGTGCCGACGCTCGCCGCCTCAAAGCCGAGCGCCGCCCATATCTGGCGGACGAAGGTGACAATTGAAGTCTTGCCGTTGGTGCCGGTGACCGCGACCACGGTTTCGGGCTGCCGGCCGAAGAAGCGGGCGGCCATGAGCGCGAGGCGACGGCGGGGATTGCGATCCGCAATGACAGGCACATCGCCCGAAACATCAAACGAGACTTCGGCCAGCGCATCGACGAGGAGCGCCGATGCGCCCTGCGCCAGCGCCTGCGGGATGAAGCGCGTGCCGTCCACTTTCGTTCCGGGCAATGCAGCGAAGAGGAAACCGGGCTTCACCTCGCGACTATCCGCCGTCAGGCCGAGGATCTCCGTCCCGCCCCCTTCGGGGAGGTTGGGGTGATCTGGTCCGATGAGCGTCGCGAGCTGCATGTCAGCCAGCATTCCTAATCGCGTCCATTTGCAGTTTCCGGCTCGAAGGTCACGAGCTTTGCCTGTTGAAGCATGTTGTTGTCGTTGCGGGGTTGCTCGATCGGCTGAATGCCGAGAAGCGGCGCCACGCGCGAGACGACGCGCGCCGTTACCGGCGCGGCGTTCCAGCCCGCGGTCGCGAAGCCATAAGTCGCCTTCGTGCCCTGCGGTTCATCGAACATGACAATCATGGTGTAGCGCGGGTCATTGGCGGGGAAGGCGCTAAGGAAGGACGAGATCAGGCGGTGCTTGGCATAGCCGCCGCCAATCGCCTTTTCAGCCGTGCCGGTCTTGCCCATAACCGGATAACCCGGCACGTCGGCCTTCTTGCCTGTACCCTCGGTCACGACGAGGCGAAGCAGGCCGCGCATCTGGGTGCTGGTCTCCTCGGAGATGAGTCGTTCGCCCGTTGGCACATTTTCATGGTGAAGAAGCGTCGGCTTGACCTTGGTGCCGCCATTAACGATGCCCGCCAGCGCCGCCACGACCTGCAGCGGCGTCACGGCGATGCCCTGGCCGAACGAGACGGTCATGGTCGAAAGCTCACTCCAATGCGGCGGCAGCAACGGGTCGCCCGCTTCTGGCAGCTCGATTTCGGCCTTCGAAAGCAGGCCAAAACGGCGCAGATACTCGCGGTAGGCAGGAGTGCCGAGTTCGAGAGCGATCTTCGCGGTGCCGATATTGGAGGAGTACATGAATACTTCAGGCACCGAGAGCCAACGGTTCTCGGCGTGGTAATCGTGGATGGTGAAACGTGCATAATGGATCGGCTGAGTCGCGTCGAGCCGTGTATCGATATGCACCTTGCCCGAATCGAGCGCGGAGGCCAGCGTCACCGCCTTGAAGACCGAGCCGAGCTCATAGACGCCCAGCGTAGCGCGGTTGAAGCGTGCGTCGTCGGACACGACCATCGGATCGTTGGGGTCGAAATCGGGCAGCGAGCTCATGGCCACGACCTCACCCGTATGGACGTCCATGATGATGCCGACGGCTGCTTTGGCGCTGAATTCCTTCTGCGCCTTCTCAAGCTCGTCGCGCAGCGCGAACTGCACACGCATGTCGATCGACAGCATGATCGGCTGGGCGCGGGGTCCACCCTCTTCGCCCTTGCCGAGACGGAGCGACTTGTCGATATAGCGCTCCATGCCCGCCGTGCCGCGATTGTCGAGATCGACCGTGCCGAGGACATGCGACGAAGTGTGGCCGTTGGGATAGATGCGCTTCTGCTCTCGGCGGAAGCCAAGCCCCGGCAGGCCGAGATAGTGAACGGCATATTGCTGCTTCGGCGTCAGATCTCGCTTCAGCCAGATGAAGGCCCGGCCGGTTTCGAGCTTCGCAGCCACTTCCTCCGGATTGATGTCGGGAAGAACGGTTGCAAGCTGGCGGGCGGTATCCTGCGGATCGACGATGGCGCGGCCATCGGCATAGAGAGAAGCCGTCACGATATCAGTCGCCATGACCTCGCCGTTGCGGTCGACGATGTCGGGGCGGTGGATCGGATCTGGCTCGCCGGCGGCGGCAAGACGCGGTCCACGGTCACCGCCGACGATGGCGAGTTCGACCAGACGCGCGCCAACCAGCGAGAAGCAGACGGCAAAAAGCGCAAGCGCCAGGAAGATGCGCCGCTCGGACGGCGTGCGGATTTCTTCCTCGAGCCCGATCTCATGGGGCATGCGCGGCTTGGCAATCGCATCGTATCCAGCGAGAACGCCCCGGCCACGCGATGACGACTGGTTGCGGCGGCCGATCATTGGATTGCCCTTTCGCCCGCGCCGATGTCTCCGGGCGCGATACCGGCATAGCCTGCCGGCGGCCGGCGCGTGATCGGCGCATAAAACTCATCGGTCTTGTGCGGCACCGGCACGTCCTGGAAGGAGCCGATCTGCGCGGCCTTCAGCGCTTCAAGCGTGGTGTAGCGCTGCGCGAGCTGCTGGAGCCGCTCAGGCTGGTTCAGATAGCTCCATTCGGCGCGAAGGACGCGGATGCCTTCCTGCTCGCTCGCAATGTCGCGTTCAATCTGCTCGGCGCGCCTGTCGGCGGCCTCGGCGCGATACTTGATATCATAGAGCCCAACGGACAGCACGATCACCGCAAGAATGAGAATGATGTTGAGGGTGCGGATCATGCCTGGCCCTCCAAGATGGAGGGCATGCGAGCCAGCCCGAGATCGGCGAGGTCGAGTGGCAGCACAGGCGCGGCGGTGCGTTCAGCGGCACGGAGCTTCGCGGAACGCGCGCGGGGATTGATATCCGCCTCGGCTTCCGAAGCCTTGCGGGCCTTGTGTTCGATTTCGCGGAAGGACGGCGCCACTTCCTCGATTTCCGGCATGAAGCGGTTGGCCCGGGCGGCGCGGCCCGTGCGCGCAGTGAGAAAGCGCTTCACGACGCGATCCTCAAGCGAATGGAAGGTGACGGCGGCGAAACGGCCGCCCTCGCGCAGCAGCCCCTCAGCACCGGAAAGACCCCGGGCAAGCTCCCCCAGCTCGTCATTCACATAGATGCGCAGCGCCTGGAAGGTGCGCGTGGCCGGGTGGATACGATCCTGCGGGCGACGGCCAATGACGCGGGCCACGGTGTCGGCCAGCGCCAATGTGCGTTCGAAGCGCTCAGCCTCGCGCGCCTTGACGATGGCGCGCGCAACGGCGCGGGCGCGCTTCTCCTCGCCATAGACGGCGATGATGCGAGCGAGATCGCTCTCGTCGAAGGTATTGACCACATCGGCGGCGGAGACGCCCTGCCCGCTCATGCGCATGTCGAGCGGACCATCCTTCTGAAAGGAGAAGCCGCGCTCGGCCTCGTCGATCTGCATGGAAGAGACGCCGAGATCGAGCACGACACCATCGACCGCCTCATGGCCGAGTTCGCGCACAAGCCGCGCCATGTCGCCGAAGCAGCCTTCGATCAGCGTGAGGCGCCCGGCGAATTTCGATTGCAGATCGCGGCCGCGCAGAATGGCGCTCGGATCGCGGTCGATCGCCAGCACCGCGCAATCGGCACTGCCGAGAATGGCCTTGGTGTAGCCGCCAGCGCCGAACGTACCGTCGACATAGATGCCGCCATCCTTCGGCTGAAGCACTTCCAGCACGTCGGCAAGCATCACGGGAATATGGGGAACACGCTCACTCATCGCGCACCTCCGGCGGGCGGCAGCGCGGTCGGCGACTTCAGCAGATCGCCATAGGCGCGCGCTTTTTCCAGCGCTTCGGCGCGGAAGGCTTCGTAAGCCTTCGGTTCCCAGATCTGAAACTTCTCGCCAAGGCCAACAAAGGTGGCCTCGTCGGCGATGCCGGCATGCGCGCGCAGTTCCTCGGGGAGAAGAATGCGGCCATCGCTGTCGAACATGAGTTCGGCGCTATCGCCGATCAGCACGGAGGCAAGCATGTTGCGTTCCGGAGAAAAGGGATCGAGACGATCCAGCATCTGCAGAACGGAGTCCGCGAAGCGCGGCCCGCTGCCTTCGATGAATGAACCCTGGAACGAGGGGAAGCAGACGACGCCACTCATGCCCTGCGAGGTCGCAACAGAACGAAACTTGGCCGGCAGGGAGACGCGGCCCTTTGCATCGATCTTGTTGGTGAAGCGCCCCCGAAACGACTCCATTGGCCGTATTCATCCCCTGTTCGAAGCGGCCCGGTCCCTTCGGGTCCGCCCCATTCCCCGCCCGAAACGCGGGTATCGGCAGAGCCGACGCAACTAGCATCCGGGACATCATGGGATAACATGGGAAAACGTGGAACGTCAATGGGAAAGCCTAGTATTTCTGCGGATTTGGGTGGGATCAACACTTGGCCACACAGATCAAAACGGCACGAATATTTGAGAACATAAATAGAACACGCAGCACTGTCCCATGATGGACCATGGGATGCCAGACGGTGATGGCGAGAGGATGGCGGGAAGGAGATAAGTGTCAGATGGCCTGTAAGCCGGGTTCTGTACCCTTGCGGGCGATGGCCATTCATCTGGGACGTCCGTTACCGGACGCCTCGTGCAACCAACCCGGGCGGCGACCCGGAAACGGACCTGTCGGCGAACCAACGATGCCGCCCCTATTTGGTTTTGCTCCCGGTGGGGTTTGCCGTGCCGCTTCCGTTACCGGTCGCGCGGTGCGCTCTTACCGCACCGTTTCACCCTTACCCGGAAGGCAGAAGCCTCAGCCGGGCGGTCTGTTCTCTGTGGCACTTTCCCTGGGGTCGCCCCCGCCGGCCGTTAGCCGGCACCGTGATTCCGTGGAGCCCGGACTTTCCTCTGCCCCGAAGGACAGCGGCCATCCGGCCATCTGACCCCTTGCAGATAGGGGGCTATCAGGCCGATAGCAAGCCCGGCGGCACCTTGCAGTCCGCGCCCCCAGCCACGACATTGCCCTGACAAGCCATCAAACAGGGGAGAGATGTCCATGAAAGCCGCCGTCTATTACGAAAACGGCCCGCCCAGCGTCCTGAAATACGAGGATGTGCCCGATCCGGTCTGCCTGCCTCAGGGCATCGTCATCAAGGTCGAGGCGGTGAGCATCGAAGGCGGCGACACGCTGAACCGCGCTGGCGGCGAACTTGTTACCCATCCGCATATCGTTGGCTATCAGGCCGCCGGCACAATCATCGAGGTCGGCGCAGAAGTGACGGACCTGAAGGTCGGTCAGCGCGTCACCACGGTGAATGTATATGGCTCGCATGCAGAGAAGCGCTCCGTCTTCGCACGCACCGCGTGGCCCGTGCCTGACAATCTCGACATCAGACAGGCAGCCGCCATACCCGTCCCTTTCGGCACGGCGGATGATTGCCTCTTTGAGTTCGGACGCCTCAAAGCCGGTGAAACCGTGCTCATTCAGGCGGGCGCGGGCGCCGTCGGCCTCGCTGCGATCCAGCTTGCCAGGCGTGCGGGCGCGACCGTGATTGCAACCGCGTCGAGCGACGAACGGCTCGAAAAGCTCAAAGCCTTCGGGATGGATCACGGCATCAATTACAAGACGCAGGATCTTGTCGCGGAAGCAAAACGCCTGACGGACAATCGCGGCGTCAATCTCGTCGTCGATCCGGTCGGCGGGTCGACCTTGCAGAAGTCGATCCTGTCGCTCGCCTATCGCGGACGCGTATCCTTTGTTGGCCGGGCTGGCCGCGAACCGATGACCGTCGATGTAACAACTATGATGGGCGGCAACCAGTCGCTTTCCGGCGTTTTCCTCGGAGCGGAAATCTTCACCGACCGGGTTCACGCCAATATCCAGCGCCATATCGACGACGTGGCGGCTGGAAAGCTCAAGGTGGTGATCGACCGCGAGTTTCCGCTGAAGGATGCGGCGGCGGCGCATGAATATATCGAGAGCCGCAAGGCTGTCGGTCGCGTACTGCTGATCCCGTAAGCTCAGATCAGTTCGAGCAACCGGTGAAGGGTGGCGACGGTTGAAAGATCCGCCACCCCATCGACCTTTGCAGGCCGGAAATGGCGCTGGAAGGCGCGGACAACCGCCTCCGTCTTCGCGTCATAGATGCCCAGAACCTCGACGCCATAGCCATAGCTGCCAAGCCGATATTGCAGCTGCGCGACGGTATCGCCGCGGTCGCCGAGCCTGAGTTCCGGCCCCTCGACAATCGGAGCAGGCTCGACCCAAAGCCCGATACCGGCCCGCGACAGACGCGCCCAATCGAACCATTCGCCAGGATCCGATTTCCGCTCCGGCGCGATGTCTGAATGAGCGAGCACGTTGCGCGGCGAAATCGGATGGCGCGACATGATGTCAAGGCAAAGCCTTTCCAGTGCCGCCATCTGCACATCGGGATAAGGCGGGCAGCCAAAGTCATGGCCGCCATTCACGATCTCGATGCCGATGGAATGGCCGTTGATGTCTCGCTCCCCTGCCCAACTCGAAACGCCCGCATGCCAAGCGCGCCTTTCCTCGTCGACGAGGCGAAGGATATAGCCGGTCTCGTCGACCACGTAGTGGGACGAAACCTTCGCCTCCGGATTGCACAGAAGCTCGATCGCGCCTTCGGCCGTCGCCATGCCGGTGTAATGCAGCACGAGGATTTCGATGCGCGCGCCGTCGGGACGCTCGTTGAAATTGGGCGAGTGACGCGTCGGAATGGCAAGGCTCATTCAGGGACCTGTACGGCGATCCGTCTCTGACGGATGGAGATGATGAGCACGCCGCTCAGCGCGATCAGCGCGCCAACCATCATGCGCGTCGTCAGCACATCGCCGAGCAACGCCACGGAAAACATGACGGTGAAAATTGGCGAAAGCAAGGTGAGCGGCGCCGTCTGCGAGACCTCATAGCGCTGCAGCAGATAATAGATGCCCGCATGGCCGATGAGGCTCGAGGCGAAGGACGTATAAAAAATGCCGGACCATTGCAGCATGCTGGCGCTGGTCAATATCCGCCACTGGTCATGCTCGAACATGAGCGATGCCGCTATCATCACCGGCGCCGCGACGGCGGCGATCCAGGCCTGCATCTCGAAGACGCCCACCTTCCTAATCTGGCGCTGGACGATCGTTCCGACCGAACCGACCAGCGACGACGCGATGACACAGAGCACACCGGCGATGAATTGAAACACGGTCGGGTCGAAGCTTATGACCATGACCCCGAGGAAGGACAGTGCGATGCCCGTCCAGCGGCGCCAGTGAACCTGCTCCTTCAGGAAGATCACCGACATGATGGTGGAGAAAGGCACACCAAGCTGGCTGACGATGGCGACCACCGAGGGCCTCGACAGCGCGATACCGGCGAAGAAGAACCCGAACCCGATAGGACCTGCGCAAAGCGCGATGATGAGCACCTGCCTCATGCGGCCTTCGTGTATCCGCAGGAAGGGGAAAAGCACCAGGACGATGAGCGTGAAGCGCAGCGCTGTGAACAGCATGGGCGGGAAATGGTCGAGGCTCACCTTCGACGCAATGAGCGCGAAACCCCAGACGAGGTTTATGAGCATCATGAAGGCGAGGTGTTGCGGGGTCATGGCGGGTGCGGACGAACCTGATGGTCTGGGCCGCCCTTGTTAGCCCAGCCCGACGGCCGCGCCTAGGCTCTTTCCTGAAGCCCGCGCGCCTTTACAATCTTTTCATAGGCCACATTAATCGCCGCGAGCTTGTCGCTGGCGATGGAAACCAGTTCCTCCGGTACGCCGCGGGCGATCAGCGTGTCAGGGTGGTTTTCCCGGACAAGGCGGCGATAGGCCTTTTTCAGGTCTTCGTTGGAGATATCCGGCGTGATGCCGAGAACCAGAAAGGGATCGAGGCATTTTGTACCGAGATGGCTCGCACGAATACGCGCGAACTCGACCTCGGAAAAGCCGAAAATCTCTGCCACGGCACGGAGATATTCGATTTCGGCGGGGTGGACATAATTGTCCGCCTTGGCGATGTGAAAGAGCGCGTCGAGCACGTCTTCCAGCGTGCCGGGCTTGTCGCGGTAGACCCGAGCGATCTGGCCTGCATAGGCCTCGAAGCCGGCGACATCCTGCTGGGCGATCCGGTAGAGGCGATTGACGTTGCCGCGCTCGGAAGGCGGCACATGCAGCACCTGATCGAAGGCGCGAATCTCGTCTTCCGTCACCTCTCCATCGGCCATGGCCATCTTGGCGGAAAGGGCAATAAGGGCGACTGTGAACACGACCTCGTCGTCGCCCAGCGCGCGGTCGATGACAAAATGGCCCGCCACGGCGCCGAGAAGCGCGCCCAACGGCCCGCCAACCGCCAAACCGACGCCGGCACCCGCGATTTTTCCCCAAATGGACATAGAAAGAGTTTAGGACGAAAACGCAGCGTCCGCACCGGACATTTCCGCAGGACGCTTTGAATAAATCGTGATGAGAGGGCCGATGCGCCGCCGCGCTTCCTTGCCTACAATCGCGCGCGAACATACCCCGCCCGTTAAACCGAAGACCCCTATTCGCCATGACAGAACGCTGGGATTTCTGGATCGACCGCGGCGGCACCTTCACCGACATCGTGGCGAGGACGCCACAGGGCAAGCTCGTCGCCAGGAAGCTCCTCTCCGAGAATCCCGAACGCTATGAGGACGCGGCGCTTGCCGGGATCGGCGAGCTTCTGGGCATGAGCCCCGGCACGCCCCTGCCCACGCATCGCATCGGCGCGGTCAAGATGGGAACGACGGTCGCCACCAATGCCCTGCTCGAGCGCAAGGGCGAGCGCGTTCTCTTTCTGACCACGCTCGGTTTTGCCGATGCCCTGCGCATCGGCTACCAGAACCGCCCCCACCTCTTCCGCCTCAGGATCGAAAAGCCCGAAATGCTTTTCGAACGTTCAGCGGAAATCGCCGAAAGGCTTACCGCTCAGGGCGAAGTTCTGATGCCGCTCGACGAGGAAGCGACGCGGCGGGCGCTTGGCGAGGCTTATGCGGCAGGCATCCGCGCCGTCGCCATCTGCTTCATGCATGGCTATCGCTATCCCGCGCACGAGGCCCGCGCCGCCGAGATCGCGCGGCAGATCGGCTTCACACAAATATCGGCGAGCCATCATGTGAGCCCGCTGATGAAGTTCGTCTCACGCGGCGACACCACCGTGGTCGACGCTTATCTCTCGCCGATCCTTCGGCGCTATGTAGACCGCGTCGCGTCGGCGCTCAGCGGAGGCGACGAAGCGGCGCGGCTCTTCTTCATGCGTTCCTCTGGCGGTCTCACCGAAGCAAGACTCTTCGAAGGAAAGGACGCGATCCTTTCCGGCCCGGCAGGGGGTGTCGTCGGCGCGGTCGAGACAAGCCGTCTCGCGGGGCTCAATCGCATCATCGGCTTCGACATGGGTGGCACCTCTACCGACGTCTGCCACTATGACGGCGAATTCGAACGAAGCTTCGAAACGGAAGTCGCGGGCGTGCGCATGCGCGCGCCGATGATGCAGATCCACACCGTAGCCGCAGGCGGCGGATCAATCCTCCATTGGGAGGGCGCCCGACTCCGCGTCGGGCCGGATTCCGCGGGCGCAAATCCGGGTCCCGCCTCCTACCGGCGCGGCGGGCCGCTGACGGTGACCGATGCGAATGTCATGGTCGGCAAACTGATGCCCGACTTTTTCCCCCATGTCTTCGGCCCACGGGCGGACCAGCCGCTCGACGCCGCTGCCGTCCGCACCCGCTTCGCGGACGCCGCCGCCGAGATCGGCAAGACGCCTGAGGAAACGGCGGACGGCTTCATCCGCATCGCCGTCGAGAACATGGCGCAGGCAATCAAGAAAATTTCTGTGCAGCGCGGACATGACGTGACGGATTATGCGCTCACCTGTTTCGGCGGCGCGGGCGGGCAGCATGCCTGCCTCGTTGCCGATGCGCTCGGCATGACCCGCGTTTTCTTCCATCCTTTTTCGGGCGTGCTTTCCGCCTATGGCATGGGCCTCGCGGACATTCGCGCGAACCGGGAACGGGCCGTCGAAGCTGTGCTCGATGCCAGTTCGCTCGCCGCGCTCGACGCGACAATCGCAGAACTCTCCGCCGCAACACATGCCGAGATTGCGAGCCAAGGCATTGCCGCCACGCGCATTGCGCTCTTCCCGCGCCTTCATCTGCGCTACGCGGGAACCGACACGGCGCTGATCGTCGATCACGCGGCGCTGGAGCCGCTTCGCAATGCCTTCGAAGCTGCGCATCGCAAGCGCTTCGGTTTCATCGCGGAGGCAAAGCCCGTCGTCATTGAGGCTGTGTCCGTCGAAGCTGTCGGCAAGGACGCCGAAGTGTCGGAGGATTTGCGCGTCGGCCTGCGCGAGGGTGGCGTGGCGACACCCGCCCGCACGACACGCTTCTTCAGCGAAGGCGCATGGCGCGAAGCGCCCGTATATCTGCGCGAAGCGCTGTCGCCCCGCGACGACATCGCCGGCCCCGCCATCATCATCGAGCCGCATCAGACAATCGTGGTCGAGTCCGGCTGGCACGCGGAAGTAACCAAGCTCGACCATGTTCTGCTCACGCGACACGAGGCGAAAGCGCGGGCGCACGCCATCGGCACACACGCCGATCCCGTCATGCTGGAGATATTCAACAATCTCTTCATGTCGATTGCCGAACAGATGGGCTTCACACTCGAAAAGACCGCCTATTCCGTCAACATCAAGGAACGGTTGGATTTCTCCTGCGCCGTTTTCGACCGCGCGGGCGGTCTCGTCGCCAACGCCCCGCATATGCCTGTGCATCTGGGCTCAATGGGTGCGAGCGTGCGCGCGGTAATCGAGCAAAACCCGGACATGGGCCCCGGCGACGTCTTCGTGCTCAACGCGCCTTACAATGGCGGCACACATCTACCCGATGTAACGGTAGTCACGCCCGTCTATGACAAGGTGGGGGGCGAGCGGCTATTCTATGTCGCGGCGCGCGGACACCACGCCGATATTGGCGGCATCTCGCCCGGCTCCATGCCTGCTCATTCAAGAACCGTCGAGGAAGAAGGCGTCCTCATCGACAATTTCCGGCTGGTCGAACGCGGACGCTTTCGCGAAGCCGAAATGCGCGCGCTGCTTTCTTTAGGCGCATACCCTGCCCGCAACCCGGACCAAAACATCGCCGACCTTCGCGCGCAGATCGCCGCCTGCGAAAAGGGCTCGCAAGAACTGCGAAAGATGGTCGCGCAATTCAGTCTTGCCGTCGTCGAGGCCTATATGGGCCATGTGCAGGACAATGCCGAGGAAAGCGTACGCCGTGTCATCGGCAGACTGAAAGATGCGCGCTTCGAGCAGAAGATGGATGACGGTTCCATCATCAAAGTAGCGGTCACGACCGACCGCGCGGCGCGCTCTGCGAAGATCGACTTCACCGACACCAATCCGACGCTTGCGAGCAATCTCAACGCACCATCCTCCGTCGCCCGCGCCGCCGTGCTCTATGTCTTCCGCTGCATGGTGGATGACGACATTCCGCTCAACGAAGGCTGCCTGAAGCCACTCAAAATCGTGATCCCCGAGGGCACAATGCTTTCACCCCGCTATCCGGCGGCTGTCGTCGGCGGCAATGTCGAGACGAGTCAGGCGGTGACGGACGCCCTCTTCGGCGCATTCGGCGTCATGGCCTCGGCGCAGGGTACGATGAACAATCTCACCTTCGGCAATGCGCAGTACCAATATTACGAAACGATTTGCGGCGGCGCAGGCGCGGGGCCGGAATTTGATGGCGCATCTGCCGTGCACACACATATGACAAATTCGCGGCTCACCGATCCCGAAGTGCTGGAATGGCGTTTCCCCGTTCTGCTCGAAGACTTCTCGATCCGGCGCGGTTCGGGCGGCGCGGGACGCCACAGAGGCGGCGACGGCGCGACGCGGCGCATTCGCTTCCGCGAGAAGATGACGGCGTCGATCCTCTCTACACATCGCATCGTTCCACCCTTCGGTCTTGCCGGCGGTGAACACGCGGCGCTCGGCGAGAACGCAATTCGTCGCGCCGACGGACACGAGGAAATTCTCGAAGGCTCAGCTCAGGCCGAACTCGAAGCAGGCGACGCCATCATCATAAGGACGCCAGGCGGCGGCGGATTTGGCTCTGCGAAACCGTGAAATGTCACGCGCTTGAGTCGAACGTCGCGGGAATTCTGCCGCAGACGCGAAATGGCGCATGGCATGCCGGGCACAGTGGCCACGACAGGGGCCGAATCCTGCCCTTTCTGACCCATGCAATGAAGTCACAATGTTGCGGCGACGACGCAACAATAAACAGGCTTGCGTCACCTCGCGACTTGCGCAAACTCTCGCCTCACGCCCGTTGCGCATCAACCACTCTCGGGAGGCCAAGATGACCTTTTCCACGAAAGTCGGTTACGCCATTACCGGTCTCGCATTCCTTTTTGTCGGCGCGGTCACCTTCGGCGTGTTCTGACGCCGGGCTTCAGGCCGCCGCCTCGTCCGCTCCCGGCGTGTAGTTAAGGATCGGCGCGAGCCAGCGTTCGCATTCGGCCAGCATCATGCCCTTGCGCGCGGCATAATCTTTCACCTGATCGCGCTCGATACGACCGACGCCGAAATATTCAGATTGCGGATGGCTGAAATAGAGGCCGCTCACGGCAGCTCCCGGCCACATGGCATAGCTCTCGGTGAGCTTGATGCCCGCCGCCTTTTCCGCATCGAGAAGATTGAAGAGCGTCGCCTTCTCGGTATGGTCGGGCTGGGCCGGGTATCCCGGCGCAGGCCGGATGCCCTGATATTTCTCGGCGATCATTTCCTCGTTCGAAAGTTGCTCGTCCGCCGCATAGCCCCAGAACTCGCGGCGCACGCGGGCGTGGAGATGCTCGGCAAAGGCTTCGGCAAGACGGTCCGCCAGTGCCTTGGAAAGGATCGCCTTGTAGTCGTCGTTCTTGTCCTCGAAGCGCTTGGCAACCGCGTCCTCGCCATGGCCCGAGGTTACAGCGAAACCACCGATATAGTCGGCGATACCGGTCTCCTTGGGCGCAATGAAATCGGCAAGCGCCATGTTGGCGCGGTCTGACGTGCCCCGCGCCATCTGCTGGCGCAGCGAATGGAGAACCGTGAGGCGCTCCTTGCGGCTGTCGTCGGTGTAGAGCTCGATATCATCGGTGCCGATCTGGTTCGCGGGCCAGAAGCCGATAACGGCCGACGCCTTCAGCCATTTCTCGCTGACCATCAGGGCAAGCATTTCCTGAGCGTCGTCGAACAGCGCTTGCGCTGCCTCGCCCATCTTGTCGTCCTTGAGGATCTGCGGGTAATGACCTGCGAGTTCCCATGTGGCGAAGAAGGGCGTCCAGTCGATGAAAGGCACCAGTTTTTCGAGCGGATAATCTTCCAGTACCCTGGTGCCGAGGAAACTCGGCTTCACCGGCTTGTAGCCCACCCAATCGATCTTGAGCTTGTGCGCACGCGCCGCTTCGAGCGTCTGGCGATCGCGCGAGCTGCGCGCGCTCGCATGGGCTGCCGCCATCTTCGCATATTCGTCACGGACATCGGCGATATATTTGTCTTTCGACGTCTCGGACATCAGGTTCGAGACGACGCCCACGGCACGGCTCGCATCCGTCACATAGATCGCCTGGCCGCGTTTGTAGTTCGGATGCACTTTCACGGCGGTATGAATGCGGCTCGTGGTCGCGCCGCCGATCATCAACGGAATGTCGAAGCCCTCGCGCTCCATCTCCGCAGCGACATGGCACATCTCATCAAGGCTCGGTGTGATGAGGCCGGAAAGACCTATCACATCGACCTTTTCCGCGCGGGCGACTTCGAGGATCTTCTGCGCAGGCACCATGACGCCGAGGTCGATCACCTCGAAATTGTTGCACTGGAGAACGACGCCGACGATGTTCTTGCCGATGTCGTGCACGTCGCCCTTCACCGTCGCCATGAGTATCTTGGCTGCGGCCTCCCTCTGCGTTGCGCCGGTGAGGCGCTTCTCCTCTTCCATGAAGGGCATCAGATAGGCGACAGCCTGCTTCATCACGCGGGCCGACTTCACGACCTGCGGCAGGAACATCTTGCCCGAGCCGAAGAGATCGCCGACAACATTCATGCCGTCCATCAGCGGCCCTTCGATAACGTCGAGCGGACGCGTTGCTTCCTTGCGTGCGGCCTCGGTATCTTCCTCGATAAAGGCGTTGATACCCTTCACCAATGCATGGGTCAGGCGTTCCTTCACGGGCAGCTCGCGCCAAGAGAGGTCTTCTTCTTTCTTCTTGCCCGCCTCGCCCTTATAGCGTTCGGCGATTTCAAGCAGGCGCTCCGTCGCATCGGCACGGCGATTGAGGATCACATCCTCGACGCGGGTGCGCAGCTCAGGCTCGATCTCGTCATAGATCGCAAGCTGGCCGGCATTGACGATGCCCATGTCCATGCCCGCCTGAATGGCGTGGTAGAGAAAAACGGAATGCATCGCCTCCCGCACGGGCTCGTTGCCGCGGAACGAGAAGGAGATGTTCGAGACGCCGCCCGAGACATGGGCATAAGGCAGGCATTGCTTGATGCGCTTCGTCGCCTCGATGAATTCGATGCCGTAGTTATTGTGCTCCTCAATGCCGGTCGCGACGGCGAATATATTTGGATCGAAGATGATGTCTTCCGGCGGGAAGCCAACCTTGTCGACCAGCAGATTGTAGGACCGCTCACAGATCGCGAATTTGCGTTCCGCCGTGTCGGCCTGCCCATCCTCGTCGAAAGCCATGACGACGGTCGCTGCGCCATAGCGACGAATCTTGCGGGCATGTTCGAGGAAGGCGTCCTCGCCTTCCTTGAGGCTGATCGAATTCACGATCGCCTTGCCCTGCACACATTTGAGGCCTGCCTCGATAATCGACCATTTCGATGAGTCGATCATGACCGGCACGCGGGCAATGTCCGGCTCGGCGGCGATCAGGTTGAGAAAAGTGACCATGGCCTGCTCGCTGTCGAGCATGCCCTCATCCATGTTGATGTCGATGATCTGGGCGCCATTGTCGACCTGCTGGCGGGCGACGACCAGCGCCTCGTCGAAGCGGCCTTCGACGATCAGTTTTTTGAACTTCGCCGATCCGGTGACGTTGGTCCGTTCGCCGACATTGATGAAACTGGCAGAGGCGTTGGTCATTTCACTTCTTTTCTAAGCGGGCTTACGGCGCGGTGAAGGCTTCGAGACCGGAGAGGCGCAGATGCGGCTCGACGACGGGGGGAGTGCGCGGCTTCACGCCCTTCACCGCCTCGGCAATGGCGTGAATATGCGCAGGCGTCGTGCCACAACAGCCGCCGACAATATTGACGAGACCTGACGTCGCGAACTCGCCGACGAGATGCGACATGTGCTCGGGGCTTTCGTCATATTCACCCATCTCGTTTGGCAGGCCGGCATTCGGATGCGCGCTGACGCGCACATCGGACACACGCGACAACGTGTCGATATGGGCGCGCATTTCCTTCGCGCCCAACGCGCAGTTAAGGCCGATGGAAAGCGGCTTCACATGGGAAACCGAATTCCAGAAGGCCTCCGGCGTCTGGCCCGAAAGAAGGCGGCCCGACATGTCGGTGATCGTACCGGAAATCATCACAGGCAATTCGAAGCCAACCTCCTCGAACACTTCCTCAACCGCGAAGAGCGCCGCCTTGGCGTTCAGCGTGTCGAAGATCGTTTCAACGAGGATCGTGTCCGCGCCACCTTCGATGAGACCGCGCGTCGCCTCCTTATAGGCGTCGCGAAGCTGATCGAAGCTGACATTGCGGAAGCCCGGGTCGCTGACCTTGGGCGAGATCGAGGCTGTGCGGTTCGTGGGCCCCAACACGCCCGCGACATAGCAGACACGGCCCGACGCTTCACCCTCCGCGATGGTGGCGGCCTCACGGGCAATGCGGGCACTCTCGACATTCATCTCATAGGCGAGCGCCTCGAGATGATAGTCGGCCTGCGCGATGCTAGTGGCGCTGAAGGTGTTGGTCTCGGCAAAGTCTGCGCCCGCCCGGTAATATGCAAGATGGATGTCGCGAAGAATGTCGGGACGGACGATCGAGATGAGCTCATTGTCGCCCTTGAGGTCCACCGGGTGATCCTTGAAGCGCTCGCCGCGGAAGTCGGCTTCCGTCAGCTTGTAGCCCTGGATCATCGTGCCCATCGCGCCGTCGAGCACGAGCACACGCTCCGTGATCTCGCGCTTCAATCGGGCAATGCGTTCTTCTCTGGTCATGTCGGCGGTCCTTTCTTTCACGCGACCGGAGCCGCCACGCGCTCGGGCCGTAGCCCGATCACATGACAGATCGCGAAGGTGAGATCGGCCTGGTTCAGCGTGTAAAAATGAAAGCGGTCAAAGCCGTAGGCGCGCAGGCGGTTCACCTGCTCTGCCGCGACATAGGCCGCGATGAGCTTGCGCGTCTCAAGATCGTCGTCGAGACCAATATAATAGTCATCGAGCCATTTCGGAATGCTGGCGCCGCACCGCTCCGCCATGCGCTTCGTGCCCCTGAAGTTGGTCGTCGGCATGATGCCGGGGATGACCGGCACGTCGATGCCCGCCTTCCTTACAGCTTCGAGAAAACGCGCATGACGCTCTGTATCGAAGGCGAATTGCGTAATGGCGCGCGTCGCGCCCGCATCGACCTTCCGCCGGAGAAGCTCGATATCAGCCTCGAAGGAGGGCGACTCCGGATGTCCTTCCGGATAGGCACTGACGCTGACCTGGAAGTCGGCAATCTTCCTGATGCCCGCGACGAGCTCCGGCGTCGATTGATAGCCTTCCGGATGCGGGCGGTAGGTCGCGCCAAGCTCCGGCATATCGCCGCGCAACGCCACGATATGGCGCACGCCCGCCTCCCAATAGGAGCGGATGACCTCATTCACCTCGTCGCGGCTCGCGCCGACGCAGGTGAGATGCGCCGCGGGCGCCAGCGTCGTCTCCTGAACGATGCGCTTCACCGTCGCATGTGTGCGCTCGCGCGTGGAGCCGCCCGCACCATAGGTAACGGACACGAATTCCGGGCGCAGCGGTTCGAGGCGGCGGATCGCGCGCCACAGGTTCTCTTCCATCTCTGGCGTCCGGGGCGGAAAGAATTCGAAGGAGACGCTGGTCCGCGCCGCCTCTGCTTTAGTGTCCTGCCCGCTCATGCCTTTACCCCCGCCAATTGACTGCCCGTCGCGTTACGCCTCTGCGCCGCGCCGGCTTTGAGCTTGTCGGCCGCATAGATCACGACCGTGAGTTTCGCTTCGTCGCCGCCTTCGGGCGGCAGTTCGCGTACTTCCTTCACTTCAAGGCCCGCTTGTACGAGCCAGCCACGAACCTCTTCCTCGGTGAAGCCGAGGCGGCGATGCGCCTGCTCCTCGCGCAGAAAATCGAGCTCATGGGGCGCAAAATCCGCAATCAGCAAACGGCCGCCGGGCTTCAGCACACGCGCCGCCTCGGCAACCGCTGCCGCCGGCTCGTCGAGATAATGAAGCACCTGATGCAACGTCACCAGATCAGCCGTCTCATCCTGAAGCGGCAGATCGTAGAGATCGCCCTGCCGCACCGAACAATGGTCGGCGCCAGCCTGCTCAAGATGCGTGCGGGCAAGGCCGAGCATTTCGGGGCTGAGGTCTATGCCAATGCCGGTTTCGGCATTGGCGCCGATCAGTTCGAGAATGCGCCCCGTGCCGGTACCCAGGTCGACCAGCGTTCCGGTCCTGCGGCCTGCGGCGAGATCGAGAAGCGCCTCCTCGACCTTTGCCTCCGGCACATGGAGAGAGCGGATGCGGTTCCACTGCTCGGCATTGGCGCTGAAGAAGGCCGCCGCCCGCTCCGCCCGAAGAGCGCGCACAGCCTCAAGCCGCTCCAGATCCCGCGCAACGGTCGGATCGCCTGCCGGCACAAGGCCAGTGAGGAGCGTCGCGAGCCGCGCGCCCTGCCCATCATGGGCCCGGCGATAGAAGACCCAGCTTCCCTCACGGAAGCGGTCCAACAGGCCTGCCTCGCACATCAGCTTCAGGTGCCGGCTGACCCGTGGCTGGCTCTGGCGGAGGATCTGTGTGAGCTCAGTGACGGTGAGCTCGCTCTTGGCCAGGATGGCGAGCAGACGCAGCCGGGTAGGCTCCCCCGCCGCTCTCAGTCCTGTCAGAAGCTCTTCCATACAACGCCACCATCGGTGAATTTGGAGTCTATATAAACATATCTTTATGTGTTCTCAACTCCGAATTCACATCTTTCCACAGCAGCATTTCAGCAACACCTGCGAGCGTTCAATGCAGTAGTCTCGGGGGCTTAGCTGGTTAACGAAGATTCACTTTGATAATTAAAATGACACATGAGAATGTCTGCCTATGCCGCACACCTGAGGCGACGGCGTTCATGAGGTGTTAAGCGGTATGCTTAATATTTTAACCGGACATTGGAACCAGGCTGCGGCGGTAGCTATTTAACCCGAGCCTGCAAAGCGCCTTGGCGCCGGGACTTCAAGCCCGGTGAATGCAGGGCCTGTGCAGACAAGCGGGACGCTCGAAGCGAAATTGAGATGTGGGGATAAGATGACGGTAGTCGCAAGGATTGCGAACGCAGGCGCCAAGACGGCATGTATCGTGTTGGCCGTCGCACTCGCGGGTTGCGCAACGCGTCCCGACGCCTCGAATCCGGCAGCCGTGAAGGCCTTTGAAGAAACCAACGACCCGATCGAGCCGTTGAACCGCTACTTCTTCGAGCTCAATCGCTTCCTCGACATCATCATCCTCAAGCCGGTGGCGACCTGGTATCAGGGCGTCGTGCCCGACCCGGCACGCAACAGCGTCCGCCACTTCATGGACAATCTGGACTCGCCGGTCATCCTCGCCAACGACTCGCTTCAGGGTGAGTGGGGCCGTGCCGGCGTGACCGCCTCGCGCTTCGGCATCAACACCACCATCGGCGTTCTCGGCCTCTTCGACCCCGCGACCGGGATGGGCTATCCGCAACATGACGAAGACTTCGGCCAGACACTTGCAACCTGGGACACGCCGGAAGGCCCCTACCTCTTCCTGCCGATCCTTGGGCCCAAGCCGCCCCGCGACCTGGCCGGCTATGCTGTCGACCAGTTCTTCGACCCGCTCACCTATATCTACTGGAACGGTCCGTACACGGTACCCGTCGCGCGCTTCGTCGTGAATGGCGTCGATATTCGCTCGCGCAACCTGAAGACGCTTGATCAGATCGAACGCACGTCCGTCGATTATTACGCCACCGTGCGCAGCCTCTATCGCCAGATGCGCGTGAACGAGATTGCCAACGGCAATGTGTCGAGCGAAAAGCTTCCCGATATCGAAAACCTAAATTTCGACACAAACGAACCGCAGGCTGTTGCTCCTACGAAATAGGAGCGACGCCCCGCGTTCGGTGTCAAAGCCGACGCAAAAATTGAGCTTCGCGTTTTCGTCTGCAGGAGATCAGGCCATGAGCCGCCTTAACTTCATGCGATCCGCATTCGCGCCGGTCGCGTTCTGTGTTGCCCTTCTTGCCTCGACCGTCGGATCGCTTCCGGCGCAAGCTGCAAATGCCGATCCCGCCGCCGAGGCATGGGTGTCGAATGTTTCGCAGCAGGCCATCAAGATCATCAGCGACAAGAGCCTCGACCGCACCGGCCGGGAAGCCCAGTTCGCTGCCCTGCTCGGCACCAATGCCGACATGCAGCGCATCGCCGCCTTCTGCCTCGGCCAGTTCCTGCGCACGCCGACGCCCGACCAGAAGAACGAATACATCAAGCTCTTCGACAATTTCGTGGTGAAGGTCTATGTGACCCGCCTCTCGGACTATCATGACGAAAAGCTCGTCATTACCGGTTCGCAGCTGAAGGGCGACACGCAGGCGCTGGTGCAGAGCCAGATCAACTTCACCAATGGCCGCGAGCCGGTGAAAGTCACCTGGTGGTTGCTGAAGAAAGATGGCGGCTACAAGCTGTTCGACGTCAATGTCGTCGGCGTCTGGCTTGCCCAGGAGCAGCGCTCCGCGTTCACCTCCGTTATCAACAATCACGGCGGCGACTTCACTGCCCTTCTCGATCACCTGAAGCAGCAGATCGCCGATGCCGAGAACGGCAAGCTTCCGACGACGGCGGCAACCACGGCACAGTAAGCGGCGGCCAAACGGTTCAAAGAAAAACGGCGCGGGAAGAAATTCCCGCGCCGTTTTTCTTTGTGGAAGCCGAATGCATCAGCGACTGAAACGCTTGTATTTGATCCGGTGCGGGATTTCCGCCTGCGGCCCGAGGCGACGCTTCTTGTCTTCCTCGTATTCTTGATAATTGCCCTCGAACCATTCGACATGGCTGTCGCCCTCGAAGGCAAGCATATGCGTGGCGATGCGATCGAGAAACCAGCGATCATGGCTGATGACGATGGCGCAGCCGGCGAAGGCGACCAGCGCGTCTTCGAGTGCGCGCAGCGTATCGACGTCGAGATCGTTAGTCGGTTCGTCGAGGAGAAGAAGGTTCGCGCCCGACTTCAGCATCTTGGCAAGATGAACGCGGTTGCGCTCGCCGCCCGAGAGAACGCCGACCTTCTTCTGCTGGTCGCTGCCCTTGAAGTTGAAGGCGCCGACATAGGCGCGGCTTGGCATGGTGATCTTGCCGAGTTCGATGATGTCGGTGCCACCGGAGATTTCTTCCCAGACATTCTTGTTCGGGTCGAGCGAGTCGCGGCTCTGGTCGACATAGCCCATGACGACGGTATCGCCGACCTTGAGCGTGCCACTATCAGGTTTGTCCTGGCCCGTAAGCATGCGGAACAGCGTCGTCTTGCCGGCGCCGTTCGGGCCGATGACGCCGACAATGCCGCCCGGCGGAAGCTGGAAGGACAGATCGTCGATGAGGAGCCTGTCGCCGAAGGCCTTGGAAAGATGGTCGGCCTCGACCACGACGCCACCGAGACGGGGGCCCGCAGGAATAACGATCTGTGCCTTGCCATCCTGCTGGCGGCCTGCTTCGGCGAGCAGGTCGTCATAGGCGCGAATACGCGCCTTGCTCTTGGCCTGACGCGCCTTGGGGCTCTGCCGGATCCATTCGAGTTCGCGGGCCAGCGTACGCTGCGTCGCCTCTTCCTGACGGCCTTCCTGTTCGAGCCGCTTCTGCTTCTGCTCCAGCCACGAGGAATAATTGCCCTCATAGGGGATGCCCGAACCGCGATCGAGTTCGAGAATCCAGCCGGTCACATTGTCGAGGAAGTAGCGATCATGGGTGACGAGGACGACCGTGCCGTTATAGGCCTTCAGATAGCTCTGGAGCCAGGAGACCGATTCCGCATCGAGATGGTTGGTCGGCTCGTCGAGCAGCAGAAGATCGGGACCTTCGAGCAGCAGCTTGCAGAGCGCCACACGGCGCTTCTCACCGCCCGAGAGCTTGGAGACATCGGCGTCGCCTTCCGGGCAGCGCAGCGCGTCCATGGCCATTTCGACCTGGCTGTCGAGATCCCAGAGGTTCTGCGCGTCGATGATGTCCTGAAGCTTCGACATCTCGTCGGCCGTCTCGTCGGAATAGTTGACGGCGATCTCGTTATAGCGGTCGAGCAACGCCTTCTTTTCCTTAACGCCGTCCATGACGTTGCCCAACACGTCTTTGGCGGGATCGAGCTGCGGCTCCTGCGCAAGATAGCCGACGCGCGCGCTCTCGGCCGCCCAGGCCTCACCGGTAAAGTCCTTGTCGACGCCCGCCATGATGCGGAGCAGCGTCGATTTACCGGCGCCGTTAAGACCGACAACGCCGATCTTGACGCCCGGAAGAAAGGACAGACGAATGTCTTTCAGGACCTGCTTTCCGCCCGGATAGGTCTTGGATAGGCGGTCCATGACATAGACATATTGATAGGAAGCCATGCGTCGTCGCTCTCGATTTCGGAGAAAAAAGATGTGGCCTCTTCTAGCCGATCAGAGGGTGCCGGGCAATGACGGGGCCACGATGCCGACCCACAGCCCGCCCACCTGATATGCAGGCGTATCGCACCTATATTGAATATAGGCCGAAATGCTCGGCACTTGTATGATCCGCGCGGGCGGATCAGGCGCCGGCGATACGCGCGCAGAGAAGGCACGAATATGACAGCGCCAACGAGCTTCGAGATCAGGGACGACCGCCGCTACGTTCTGGCGGCCATGATCCTGACTGGCCTTGCCCTTCTCGGTGTGCTCCAGCTCGGCCTGCTGGCGGCTTTTCTGGCCGCGGTCCTCGTCTATGAGCTCGTCCATGTCGTCGCGGGGCGCTTGCGCGTCGGCCGGCTCACGCATCGCGGCGCCAAGCTCATCGCCCTCGCCGCTCTTTCCGTCGCCTTCATCCTGCTGCTCACCACCGGCATCATGGGTCTGACGTCGCTTTTCACCGACAGCTCCGACAACGTAATCGTGCTCCTGCGCCGCATGGCCGAAATTGTTCAGGCAGCAAAGAGCTACATCCCCGTCTGGGCGCATGACTACCTGCCCGCCAATTCCGGGGAATGGCAGACCCAGGCCTCACAATGGCTGCGCGAGAATGCCGGAGCACTGCAAAGTCTCGGCGAGAATTTCGGCCGCCTGATCGTTCACATCATCGTCGGCGCGGTCATCGGCGGACTGGCCGCCATGGGCGACGCGACGCCGGAGCCATCGACCATGCCGCCGCTGCGCGGCGCGCTTCTCGTCAGGGCACAGCTTCTCGGCGAGGCGTTCCGTCGCGTCGTCTTCGCGCAGGTGCGCATATCCGCACTCAACACCACCCTGACGGGTATTTATCTCCTCTTCGTGCTACCCATGTTCGGTATCCACCTGCCGCTGGTGAAAACGATGATCGCAGTGACATTCATCGCAGGGCTTCTGCCTGTCATCGGCAATCTGATCTCGAACACGGTCATCGTCGTGGTGAGCCTCGGCATTTCGGCTTATGCGGCTGCCGGCTCCCTCGTCTTTCTCGTGTGCATGCACAAGCTCGAATATTTCGTCAATGCGCGCATCATCGGCGCGCGCATCAGCTCGCGCGCATGGGAGCTTCTTGTCGTCATGCTTGTGATGGAGTCGGCGTTCGGCGTGGCTGGCGTCATCGCCGCGCCGATCTACTATGCCTATGTGAAGGACGAGCTCTCCGCACGGGGCCTGATCTAACCTTCAAAGGCGCGCGAGACGCCAGGCGGCAAACCAGCCGATCGCTGCAACCGGCACGAAGCAGGCAAAAAGCCAGAAGCTACCCGAAGCCGCCGTCGCAGCGTCGATCCCGTGTCCGAAGCCCAGGAAATTGGCAATTGCCCCCGCTCCCGCCGATCCGGCTGCCCCACCGACAAGCTGCATTGTCGGCACCGCGGATGATGCGACAGCGCGCTCCTCCGTCGGAACGCTGGCAAGCAGCCGGCGCGTCATGAAGGCAAAGCAAAAGCCGAAGCCGCCGCCAAGCAGGACCGCGCAGGCAATCACCTCCGCAAGCGAACCGCGCGGCATGGCGAAAGCAAGGCCCGAGACACCGACGACGATCAAACTCGTCCCGAGCCTTATATAAAACGAATGCCACTCGCTTCTGAGCCCCGCGACGAAGAGCGACGCCACCGTCCAGGTGAAAGCTTCAATGCCGATGACATAGCCCGCAACGAGCGGAGAACTCCCGTGCAATGCCTGCATGATCGCGGAGCCATAAACGCCGAAGCTGATGGTTCCAGCAGAGAGCATGAAGATCATCATATAAGCGGCGGCAGGGACGCTCGAAAGATTGCCGGTCTGCCGCGGCAGAAGCGGAACCGGCGAGCGCCCGTCGAGCCGCACGAAAAACACGAGCATTGCCATACCGGCAAGGCCGAGCAGAGCGGCGCGCGCTGCATCGGGGACGAGACCCGCCGCCGCGATGCAGAGAATGCCAAGCGTCAGCACCGCCAGCTGGCGGAGCGGCAACGGATCGCGCAACAACGCTGCCCCACCCCTGTCGAGCAGCCATATCGCGGCAATGGCAAAGGCAATCCCCTGAAATGCAAAGAGCCAGAACGACCAGCGCCACAGCCCTGCCTCGGCGAAAATGCCGCCGATGAGCGGGCTGAGCAGAGTGGCAACGCCCCAGACACCTGAAACAGCAGCGAGAACGCGGGCAAGCATGTGCTCAGGGAACATGGTGCCAACCGCGACATAGCAAAGACCGACGATCCAGCCTGCACCGACGCCTTGCAGCAGGCGCCCGACAAGGAAGCTCGCGATCTCTGGTGAGGCGGCGCTAATGACGCAGCCGGCCGAATAAGCCAATGCCGCGATGACCATGGCGCGGCGCACGCCGAAGCGTAGGGAAAACTGCCCCGCGCTCGTTCCCGCAATGATCGAGCCCAACATGAAGCCTGCAATCGCCCAGCCGAAATAGGCATAGCCGCCAATGTCGCGGGCGACGCTCGGCATGATCGTGGAGGTCATCAGCGCGTCGGCGGCATTGAGCCAGATGCCGAGGCAAAGAAGCGCAAAACGCGGAAAGCGTCCGCCTCCAAGCACTTCCCTCCAACCCGTCGCCCGCGCCGCCGTTGAGGTCATTTGACCGCTCTATCCTTGTCCAGGTTGGCCGGAGATAGGCGGTCGTCGCGGCTTTGGCAATCTTTCAATCGCCGTTTTATCCGCAGCCGACTGGAAAATTTCAGTTCATCGCATTTTTGCCTACGCAACAGGCAAGCCGAGCTACAAAAGGCACACCACTGCGCTTGCTTGAAGCTGCCGCCTCTACTCCGGCCAATCGTCTATTTAAGGAAGATATCGACTACGCGAAGCACAGCCGGCCCACCGACGACAAGGAAGATCGTCGGCATGATGAAGAGGATCATGGGCAGTGTCATCAATGTCGGCAGCTTGTTGGCGCGCTCCTCCATCTCCAGAAGCGAGGTATTGCGCAACTCGGCAGCAACCACGCGCAGCGCACTCACCAGCGGCGTACCGTACCGAAGCGTCTGCGTCAACGTACTCACAACCGAGCGTGCACTGGGCACTCCGAGCCGCTCTGCAAAATTGTGGAGTGCCTGATCCTGGCTCGGCAGAATTTCAAGATCGGCGGACGTAAGATAGAGCTCTTCAGCGAGATAGGGATTTGTGTGCCGCAACTCTTGCGCCGCGCGCTTGATGCTGTCTTCGAGCGCGAGACCGACCTCGACGCAGATGACAAGCAATTCGAGTGCTTCCGGCAACCCCCTCGCGGCAGTCGCCGCGTGACGCGCCGCCAGTTTCTGTATCACGTAATGCGGCAGCAGCCATCCAGCCATGCCGACTGCAGCCGACATGAGATAATGGAGCGGCGCATTTCTCCCAATGGCCGGAAGATAGGAAGAAAGCAGATAGGAAAGCACTGCCAACGCCACGACAGTGGCCAGCCGCAGCGCCATGTAAGCCGCAACAGCATAACCGATCGGTATTCCCCAGCGTGCGAATATCCGCATCAGTTCATGCTGCTCGCGCTCGGTCATGCCGCCGGGAAGCCCTGACGGTACCTGCGGTTTTCCAAGCTCCATTTCGCCGTTCCTCTCGGCGACCTTGGAGACTTTTTTTGGTTCGACAAGAGCAACCCGGCGGTCGATGGCCTGACGACGGATATGCATGGCGTAAATGACCAAGACGAATCCCGCCCAGATGAGCGCCAGCGCCGCGATGAGCAGCGTTACACCGGGCTGGTTCGTGACAAGGAAACCCATAGCATCCTGTTCCTTACATCCCGCAGCTAAATCCTCGTCGCCCTGCGCATCATCCAGCGCATTGAAAAATAGGCAGCAGCCAGAAACCCTATTGCAAGGCCAATGATGACGTTTCCGCGTGGGTCCGTGGTCAGCGGCGCGAGATAAGCCGGGCTCAGAACCAACAATCCGCCAATGACAACAAATGGAAGCGCGCCCAGCACCATGGCCGAAGTCCGCACCTCCGCCGTCGTCGCCTTCGCCTTCAACCTCGTCGCCTTTCGTTTGCGTACGATATCGGACAGAATTTCCAGGGTCACCGCGATGTTGCCGCCGGTCGAATAGTGCAACGCCACGGCCACGGCGAAGAAACGAAAATCGGGTAGGCCTACACGATCGGCGGCCGACGCGAGCGCTTCGTCAAAACGAGCACCGATCTTTTCCTCGGCCGCAAGCTCGGAAAAAATCCTGTTCACGGGGGGCGGCGCTTCCTCACCGACCGCACGAAATGCGACATTGATCGGCAGGCCCGCCCTGACCATGCGCGTCACCATGTCGACCGCCTCCGGAAACAGATCGGTGAATTGATCCTCGACGCGCCGCTGCTGCGTCTTCAGAACTTGCCTCGGCCCAACATAGAAAGCCGCAACAACGCCGGGCACGACGATATAGATCGGTAGATGCAACAAGGCGGAAAGGAAGAGCCACGCCACGGCAGCGGAGACGACACCGATGGCGATCAGAACGCCGCCACTCACGGTCATTCCCCATCGGTGCGGGATGCCTACGCAAAAGAAACCACGGATGCGATGTGCAATCACCGTTGGCAGAGATAGATCTGCTTCTTCATCCTTTGCGCTCAGCCATGGCGGCAGCGTCGGCGAGAGAAGCTTCGCCCGGCGACGAATATTTCGGTACTTTTCTCTTCTGATAGCAAAGGCGCCAAATGCAGTTCCGGCTCCGAACAGGAGCAGCAGAAATATTGCAATATATGGTATGAGCGTCCTCACTTGCGCTCCGGTGGCTTCGTCGGCGTCAACGCCTCCAGGAATTCATCGCCGAAGCCGTAATATTCAACGCGCGGCAGGAATCGCGGGCGGCCGCCCTCACACTTGAAATATCCATTGAGAGATCCATCCGGATTCTGGCCGACATAACGATAAGTGAACAGAGAGCCCAGCAAGATCGTTTCGTGTTCGATGCCCGCAACCTCAACCACCTCCGTGACACGCCTCACGCCGTCGCGCATACGCTCCGTATGAATGATAAGGTCGAGCGCACTCGCGATCTGCATACGGATCGACTGAAGGGGAACATTCACATTCGCCATCAGGATCATATTTTCGATTCTAGCCAGCGCGTCCCGGGCGGAATTCGAGTGAATTGTCGACATGGAACCGTTGTGGCCGGTATTCATGGCCTGCATCATGTCGAACGCCTCGACACCGCGCACCTCGCCCAGAATGATGCGGTCGGGGCGCATCCGCAGCGCATTGCGCACGAGATCGCGTTGCGTCACTTCGCCCTTTCCCTCGATATTGGCGGGGCGCGTTTCCAACTGGATGACATGCGGTTGCTGCATCTGAAGCTCCGCCGCGTCCTCAATCGTCACAATGCGTTCACCGTGATCGATCATGAGCGAGAGAGCATTGAGAAAGGTGGTTTTCCCCGAGCCTGTGCCACCCGAGACGATAACGTTGAGCCGGCAGCGCGCTGCGATCTCCAATGCGCGCGCCATCTCGCGCGAAACGGTGCCAAGTTCCGTGAACCGCCAGAAATTCATGACATTTCTGGAGAACTTGCGGATCGAGATGCAAGGTCCCTTGAGACTCAATGGCGGAATAATCGCATTGACCCGGCTCCCGTCCGGCAGACGCGCATCGAGCATGGGGCTGGATTCGTCGATACGCCTGCCCACGGAGGACGCGATGCGTTGCGCCACATGCATTACATGCGCATCATTTCGAAAATGAACCGGCGTCAGCTGCAACTTACCCTTGCGCTCGACATAGACCATGCTCGGGCCATTGATCATGACGTCCGACACTGTCTCATCATTCAGGAGTGGCTCAATGGGACCAAGCCCCACCATATCGTCCACAATCAGCTCTGCGAGCGCACGCTGCTCTTCCTGATTGATAAGAAGCTGATGCTGCGCCGCAACTACCGCTATCAGTTCCTCTACACGCTTGCGCAGCATGTCGGGCGATAGACGAACCGCAAGGGCGGGCTCGACCATCGTCAGAACCTGATCCTGAATAAACTCGACGGCCTTGATGTTCGTCTTCAAGCGAGCGGCTACATCCGGCCGTGCTGTGAAGGGCCTCATGTCCGAGGGCGTCTTTGGCTCAGCGGACTCTCCGCCCACGGGCCCTTCCTCGGTTGGCTTTTTGCCGAAAGTGAACGTACTCATCCGCCCAATATCCCACGGAGAAATCCGCGCTTGGGCGCGTGAACCCCTTCGCCCGAAATAATCTGCAGAGCCGGGCCGAGCTCCTGCATGAACGAACGGCATTTCACGACTTCGGTGGCGCCAAGAACCGAGGCACGTCCTACTTCGTGCTTGTATGAAATGACAACATCGGGTGGCGTTCCCACCGCGTGGAGGAACTCATCGAAAGGCAAAGCAAAATCGGCTCCCTTCTTGTTCAGAATATGGAAGGTCGTCCGATTGACGGAATTCGCGCCCAACGCCGTTCGCCAACGCGCGACATCGCGAGCTGCCGTCAATGTGCAATCACTGATCAGGAAGCAGGTGCCTGGTTGCCGCATAAGCCGCGGAAGATGAATTGCGCTGTGCACCGGAAGATCGACGAAGACATAGCGATAGGTGCGCACCAAATTTGTCAGCAAGGAGAGAACCGCGTCTTCTTCATAATGCGCGGCGTCGTCAAGCGGCTCAAGCGAGGCAAGAAGATCGAGCCTGTCGGAGATATGGGTGACACCACGTTCAAGAAAGAGATCGTCGATGCGCTCCGGATGAGCGAGAACTTCGCCAAGCGCACGTTGCGGTTCGACGCCAAGCTGAAGCGCGACATCGCCGGCTTCCAGATCCAGATCGACCAGAACGGTTCGCCGCTTTCGCTCATTTGCCAGATACAGCGACAATTGCGTCGCAATTGTCGTCACGCCGGCGCCACCACGCGTGCCGAGCAGGAGCACCAGCTTTCCAATGCCGATACCGGGGCTCGTTTGCTCGACGGCGCCATTCAGCAACGCATTGCAGGTGTGCCCGACAACATCGCCGACGATAGGCTTGAAGAAATACTCCGAAACGCCCGCATTTTTCAGGCTCCGGTAAAGAACGACGTCGTTGGTCTCTCCGACCACGATCACGCCGACCTGTGGATCGCAAAGCGCGGCCAGCTCGTGAACACGTTCAAGCGGATCATCTACGCCGGAGATGTCGACGATCAGCAGGCGCGGCGATCTCATCTTCGCAAGGTCCTTGATTGCGCCGACAATTCCGCCCTTGCCGATATAGGGGTTCTGGACGCCGATCACATTCAGACGTGTCTGGAGCACATTCTCGCTATAGCTGTCGTTCAGATAGAGCATGGCAACATACGCAGCCTGACCCTGCACCATATCGTCAGTTGTATTTGGACGGCCTTGCATTACTGGTCTCCCGACGAGGAAGAGCCGGACTGTCCGCCCGACGAGGCAGGTGCGCCGAAAATCGAGACTGGCGAGGTTCCCTTGTAGTCGGACTCCGTCTTGACCTTACCCTCCTCATAGCGCCTGACTGCCTGAGCCTCGCGCTCTGCATTCGCGGGCCCGAGCGGGCGTCCTTGCATCAGGTCGCTCTTCTGCTGAACCATATTCTCGATGTTGTTTTTGTTTACACAGCCTCCGCCGAATGTTGGTGCGTTGGCGTGATCACTGACTATGTCAGTTGTCAATCGCCCGCTGCAGGGGTCCGAAGCCACCTCTGCCGCTGCCGGCCCGTGCGGAACCATCATTGCCGAAAGGACGATTGACGCCGCGGCCATGGAGACGACTCGAAACTTACGTCTGCTTTGCGTCATCTGTTCATTCCACAATAAATCCCGCCGCCCCATTGAGATGCGGCTGATTGGGAGAGGCCGGCGTGGGTGTGCCTGCCTTGACAGCGGTCAAGCGGCCCAGCAAGAGCTGCTCCAGATCGCTCGCATAAACGAGGCCGTCCGTCGGTAAGCCCAATGCATCAGGGTTTGATACGGGCTGGACGATATAGGGCGTGACGATGATCACCAGTTCGCTCTCATGCCGCTGGAAGCTCGTCGAACGAAAAAGGGCCCCGAGGACCGGAATGTCGGCAAGCCAGGGAAAATCGCGTACTTCGTTCTGAACATTGTTCTGGAAAAGCCCGGCGATCGCAAAGCTTTGTCCGCTTGCAAGTTCTACCGTCGTTTCCGCCCGCCTTACCGTCACAGCGGGGATCGTGATGTCATTGAGCGTCACAGCACCGTTAGTCGACAGTTCGCTGACTTCCGGACGCACTTTCACGCTGATCCGGTTTCCGTTGAGAACAGTCGGCGTGAAATCGACGCTCACGCCGTAGCGCTTCCATTCGATCGTTATCGCAGATGAACTTAGAGTTCCTTGAGATACCGGCACGGGAAATTCGCCACCTGCCAGAAAGTTCGCTGGCTCACCCGAAGTCGTCGTGAGGTTGGGTTCTGCAAGAATGCTCACGAGCCCTTCTTCCCTCAATGCATCGATGAGCGCAGCCACATTCCAGTTGCCGTTCTTGTAGCCGACACCGAGCGAATCCAGGTTGTTGGAAGAGGTATCGCGAGTAAAGGTGCCGAAGGCCGAAGCCGGCGCGCGACCCGTGAGCAGACCGATGGCAAGTTTGCCGTTGTTGTAAAGCGCATCCCAGTTGAAGCCGAACTCCTTCTGAGCATCGCGCGACACCTCCGCCACGCGCACCCGCAGATTCACCTGCGTCGAGCTTGTGACGCCAGCATTAAGGATCACCTGCTCCTTCGGCCCGAGATATTGCGACGAAATGGCCTTCATCCGGTTGGCGTCGAGCGGAGAGGTGACGCTACCGTTGACTATGATGCCTTTGGGTGTGCTGGAAACGGCCACATTCGCGTCCGGCACGTTGCGGCGTATGTCTGCCGCCGCATCTCCGGTCTGATGCCGGACCAGAACCGAATAACCAGTTGCCTTCCCCGCCCCGTCAAAGACATAGACGGTCGTTGCCCCCGCGCGCTTGCCCAGCACGACGACCGTTTGCGGGTCCGGCACCTGGATATCTGCGACATCAGGGTTGGCTACGAATACCGTAGCCGCGGGTGCGGCAAGATGGATGAGCTTTGCCTTGTCGGCCTCGACGACAACAGATCCCTGCGTCGCGGTCTCTGCGGCATAGGCTCGACCAGAATGCACGGTGAGGCTTACCGCAAAAAGAACGAGGAACAAGCCGATGGAGAGCGCAGACATCATCTGCATGCCGCGGTCTGCGGTCTCGCGCCTTGTACGCCCCGTCCTGTCGGATCGCATCATGAGCTGCATCAATCAGTCCCCACCTTTGAACCGCGTATGATCCGCACCGTACCGCGTGCGCTCGCAACGGAGGTCTCTCGCGCGGGGCGGAATGCCGACGACACCTCGTCAGACCAGACCGGCATTGCGCCCTCGAGCGACACGTCCGAAACGACAAAGCTTCCTTCGAGCGAGCGTAGCGCGAGCGTGACGTGGCCGATCTGCGTTGCCACCAGAAGTCGTTTCGCATCGACCTCCGTGACCTCCAGCGTGATCGTTGTCGGCATCTTCGTTGCGGCGGGCGCCATTGGCACGGCCGCCTCCGCCGGGGTATTTGTCCCCGCGAACCATTGATCGACGGCCAAGACCCGAATGTCCCTGAGAACCGTGCCGTCCACCGCATTCGCAATGCCGTTCGCGTCGCCAAGAGCCTGGGACAATATGACGTCGACATGATCGCCGGGACGCAGAAGGCCGGCCACAATCTGCGCCGGATCGACCGAGAGAGAGACTGCGTACATTCCCGGTGTCAGGGTCGCAGCGAGGAAATTTCGTTCGCCGCGCAGCACCAGCGCGTTGCGCGCAAGCGCCTCACCAACGCCGAAAGCGCGGCGCGCGACGGCGCCGACATAGAGATCCGATGACACCTGACCACGTACGATGTTCGCAGGAGTAATATCGGCGGCGGGTACTTCTTTCCACGCGATCTGATCGGCGCGCAACTGCGCCCCTTGCGGAATATCGGTCGTTACAACGAGAATTGCGGGATGCCGCATGGCTACATCCTCAGGTTGTGGCTTTTCCGCCGGCAACCGGGCCCAGACAATCGCGAGCGCAACTCCAACCAACAGCGCAACGAGCCCCAGCATCAACACGATGTTCCGAAATTGCATCAGATAACCTCGACGAAGAAGTGAAAGGCCAACCCGCCGAGAATGGCGATGGCATATGGCATTGGCTCACCTGCCAAGATCCTCTCGGCTTCTGTCCGTATAAGATTGGAAATGCGTCCTCCCCTCCTCACGCCTGCGTCCTTCACCGGGGTCGCAAGCCGTCTCCGCTTCAACACAAGCTGCGCAGCCAGGTAAAAGCAGCTGAGCAGACCACCTGCCAAGGCGATGCTCAGCAGCAGCGCCACAACCTGGCCCGGCGGCACCAGCAGGGTGGATGCAACGATCAACTTCGCATCGCCACCGCCCATAAAGCCCCAATAGGCAAGCGCCGCCGCGCAGAGATAGACCGCCGTCGTAACGGACAGGCTATGCCAAACGTTCCAGCCCTCGCCGACGCACTGCATCGCGACGCCTGCCGCGCACACGATCAACACCAAAGCGTTTGGGATTATCCTGTCCTGCAGGTCCCGCGCCACGCCCGCAAGCACCGCTGAAAATGCAACGCCCCAGAGCGCTATCGCCGACGTGGTCACGACTGCCTCGCTTCGGCGCCATAGGTGACGGGGAGCAACTCCGCCCAGGCTTCACATTGAGACGAAAGCGCTCCTCAACCCAAGCTGGTTGCGCCAGCGCTTATGTCGGCGTCGAAACTTTACCGGCGATGTAGTTGAACAGCGAGTTGAGATTGGTGCCGAGCAAACCCGCACCAACGATAATTGCCAGCGCCACCAGCGATGCGATCAAGCCATACTCGACCGCGGTAACGCCACTCTCCGACTTGATGGAAAGAGCCGTCGCTATCTTCTTCGAAGTGTCTCTGAGAATGGACATCGCGCACGATCCTCATATGTTATCGCCGGGCAGGTGCCGGCCTTTTTCTCCAGTCTCATCAATAGGTGCTGATCATCCGTTTCCGTAATCGCACCCATTAAGCCTCTTTACAACGCGCCTAATGTCCTGACAGGTCAACAAAGAATTCAGGAAACTGGCATTTCGAATTGCCCACATTGAGACACATTTTGATGAGCATGCCTTAAATTATGAATTTTACCCGGTTCGCGAAATTTCAGTTTTGTCCGCCTACATCTCTTTTATTTTCTTTCGGAAAACATTCCGCCATATCAAACAACCTCAATCTGGCGCATTCTTTACAGTGCCTCACCCGGATGGGATGACCGCAATGCCGATGTCTTTGTCGTCGTTGAAGTTCGTAGCGGTGATACGAAACCTGAAGGCACTCGAAGATGCCGCTTCGCTTCGTGAGATTGCCGATGCCCGGATTCATGCTGGATAAACACAACTGCATCGCCATCCATTACGTTCTGGCCTTTTCAGGGCCAATCGGTCCTGTCGCGATCGACGCGATGCATCTGGAACATCGTCGCAGGCCGTCGCTGGAACATGGCGCCGAATCCGCGGCGAATATGGGCGTCCTGCCGATTATCAACGGCTCACCCAAACTCGTCGATTAGGAGCGATGCGACCATGCGGAGAAACGATGCAGGCACGGCCGCAATTGAATTCGGCCTTCTCGCACCCGTCCTGCTGATCCTTTTGGCGGGACTTGTCGAGGTCGGCTTTTCTATCCGCGAGTCGATGATGGTGCATGAGGCCGTGGAAGCGGGGGCGAGTTACGCCACCCAGTACGGCTGGGACTCCACCGGTATTTCAAACGCGATTACAGGCGCAACCGCCGAGACCGGGATCACGGCAACGCCCTCACCACAAACCTTTTGCGGGTGCCCCACGGCGACCGGCGTCACGACAACCCTCTGCACTGCTACATGCACCGGCGGCGGCAGTCCCGGACAATATGTTCGTGTCGACGCAACTATCCCGCACACGACGATACTGTCCTATCTGGGACTTCCCATTCCGGCGACGCTGACGGCCCATGCCATCGTGAGAATTCAATGAAAAGGCCGGTATGCCTGGGGACAAGCGGCGCCGCAGCGATTGAATTCGCACTCGTCGTTCCACTCGTATTGCTGTTCACGATAGGCATCGTCGATGTCGGGCGTCTTCTCTGGACGCAGACCACCCTCGACCGTGCCGTGCAGGCCGCCGCACGCTGCGCCGCAGTTAACACCACGACTTGCGGTTCCGCCACAAGCATCAAGAATTACGCCGTTACGCAAGCCTATGGCATGAATATAGATAGTAGCGCATTCACCGTTTCAACGGGAACGAGCGACATTTGCGTTTATGCCTCTCTTACGTTCCAGCTCATCATCCCCTGGGTCGGGGATACGGTGAACCTGGCGGCAAAATCCTGCTATCCAACGAGCTGACGGCAGCCTGCCCTGCTATTTAACGACACGCTCCCGCGCGGCCGCATAAAATTGCAGGTTTTTCTCGGTCGTCTGTTCGTCGAGATCAACGCGGTTGAGCGCGCGTGCCGCGTCGTCGTCGCCTTTCAGGCCATAGATAAGCGCAAGGTTCTGGCGGATGCGCGCCGTGGCCTCGGGCGCCCGCGCAATAGGCGTCAGAATGCGGATGGCATCATCATATTGCCCGGTCATAGCGAGCGACAGGGCAAGGTTGCTGGTGGCGCCCATGTCGTGGGGCGTCAAGGCAAGCGCAGCGCGATAGGCCTCTTGCGCCTCCTCATGCCGCGCAAGCATGTCGAGCGCTACTCCCCGTCCGACCATCGCGCGAATATTCTTCGGCGCGATTGCCATCGCCTTGTCCGCATATTCAAGCGCCTTGACGGGATTTGATAGCATCAGCTGCGCCCGCTCCTGGCCGAGCTGTGCATCGAGTTGCGAAGGCGAAGATGATGGAATCTTGTTGAATGTATCGATTGCATCGTAAATGGCACCCATCTCAAGCTGGGTCGAACCTAACTCCGCCATGGCAGCGAAATCATCCGGATTGGCGGCGAGAACACGTTTGTAGAGATCCGTGGCAGATGCAAAGTCACCAACGTCTCTCGCCGCACGGGCAAGCCTGAGCGGCGCGCCGCCCCGATCAACGGCAGCCTGGGCGTCCTTCTTCGCCAATGCCGCGCCCTTGCCCTGAATGTCGAGATCGGCGCATCCGGCAAGCAACAACGCAGCCGAAAGGCAGGCAAATGCCGCCTTTCTGAACTTCCCATTTTTCCGTGAGCGTATCATCATGGCGCACATCCTTTTTGAACGGCCGCCTGAAATCCTAGTTCAGCTCGCTTCGCTGTACCAGTCGTCCACACCAAAATGTCAACGAACTTTGCCTGATATTGTTTCATATTGCGACGTCAAGCATTCCGCTTTTGCAACGAACATCCATGTCACATCGGAATACTTTGCCCCTGCGCTACAATAGTCACCGCTCGCGCGCGGTCAGTCGCCGCACTACTTTTGCAAAGGCGCGTATGCCCAGAAATTCCGGTTTCCCGGGCATCATCGCGCGTCCGACGAGACGAGCTTTGCGATTGACGCCTTGATCCAGCATGCCCTCAACGAAGGTTCACCCAGAAAAATCCGAAGCGCGTCTATGGAATGCGCTAGCGAGCTTCTGGCGTCCCATTGCTTTCTTTGGGCTCTTTAGCCTCGCGATCCTCGCAACCGACTATTTCATCGCACAAAACGAGCTGGATGCGCTGAAGCGTTACGCCAGCGAAGACCTCTCGGTCGTGGCGCGCCTCAATAGCGAAGCGATTACTCACTGGGTAGAAAGCCGCATTTCCGATGCTGAGGTGCTCGCCAGGCAGATCTCTTTAACGCGCGATATCGAGGTATGGCTTTCTGACGGCTCACCAGCGGATGATCGCGCCGAGAGAATTCGGTTGCGCATGGCTACCATGGGTGTCTACCGGAATTACGGCGAGATTTTTCTCTCCAACACCACCGGCATAGCGCTTTTGAGCGCGGACGGTGGGGCCCCGACAATCGACCCATTTATCCGTCAACTCGAAAGCGCGGCTCTGCAGACCCGCACGCCACAAATCTCCAACATCCGGCTTGTGCCTGAGCATCCTGATTCCACCGAAATCATCATATGCGCGCCTGTTATGTCCCAACGGGACGCGCGCAAGGCCATTGCGGTTGTCTTTTTCATAATAGATCCACAGCTCGACCTCTTCTCCCTGATCGACAGGTGGCCCGGGAAGAGCCTCACAGCCGAAACCAACATCGTGATGCGTGTCGGCGATGCCGTGCAGTTCCTCACGACCCCACGCCACGCCACGGCCCCCTCCTCTCTACGGCGTCCACGCCTGCTGCAGTTACCCCTCGCATCGGATACCCCCGCCGGTGCCGCCGCCCGGGGCTTCAGGGGCACCATGGAAGGTGTGGACTATCGCGGCGCGTCCGTGTTGGCGACCATTACCGATGTACCGAAGACGCCTTGGCTGTTGGAGACCAAGGTCGACGCCGATGAACTTTATGCACCTTTTCGAAGGCTGCGCATGATCGGCCTTGGGGGTGCCGTGCTGCTCATCCTCATAGCAGGCGTTTCACTTCTGGAAATTTTACGACGGGAACAGGCCGACCTGATTGTCCGACAACTGAGGGCGGAGCTGCGCGAGCGCGAAATATCGCAGCGGTTTGATCACCTCAGCAAAAACACCGACGAAATTATTCTACTCGTCGATGATGCCGGACGGGTGAAAGAAGCCAATGAGCGCGCGCTCTCCGCTTATGGATATGCGGCTGACGAATTGATCGGGCGATCTGCGCAGGATTTGCATACCGCCGGCACCAGTCCCGACTACCTCAATCCAGACAGGATGCGCACCGACCGAGACGGCTCTCCCTCGGTGTTCGAAAGCGTCCAGAGGCGCAAGGACGGGAGCGTTTTTCCAGTCGAGATCAAAGCGCGCTGGACAAAGACCGGTGGCAAGCGCTGGCTACAGCTCATCATCCGCGACATCACCGAAAGACGCGAACGAATAGACGCACTCACCCAATTGGCCATGATCGTCGATTCGTCAGGTGGCGCGATCGTTGGCGAAGACCTGAGTGGCAACATCAAAACCTGGAATCCCGCCGCGGAAAAACTGTTCGGCTACAGCGCGTCCGAAATCGTAGGCCGTTCCGCCAATATCCTTCTGCCGCCGGATCGCCCGAATGAAATCGCGCAGTTAATCGAAAAAGTACGCGCGGGCCACGAGGTCAACGGATACGAAACCGTCCGACGGCGCAAGGACGGCACCCTCGTCAACGTCTCGCTCATATACTCCCCCATCTATAATTCAGAAGGCATCCTTGCAGGCATTTCAGCTATCGTCATCGACATCACCGAGCGCGTGAAAGCCAGAAGAATTGCCGAGCACACCTCACGTGCCCTACTGACGCTCAGCCGCGCAAATGAGGCGCTCATCCGTGCTGCCAGCGAACAGGAACTCTTTCAGAATATGTGCCGGGTCATCACCGAAGCGGGCGGCTACAGGATGGCATGGATCGGAACTCCTCGGAACGACCCGGAGAAATTACTCCTTCCCGTAGCTTCGAGCGGTACGGACGAAGATTATCTGAAGTCAGCCAAGGTCACCTGGTCCGATACGGAAAGGGGGCAAGGCCCGACGGGAACCGCGTTCAGGACCGGTACCACCCAGATCAACCAGAATTTCGCAAATAATCCGCGCGTCGCGCTCTGGCGAGACGCGGCACTGCAACGAGGCTATGGCTCGAGCATCGCACTGCCCTTAAAGGTCGCGGATGGACGCGTATACGGAACATTGACGATCTACGCTAATGAAACCGACGCCTTCGGCGCCGATGAAGTCGGACTTCTGGAGGAACTGGCGAACGACCTTGCGTTTGGCGTCGAAACGATCGAAGACCGGCTTGCACGCGAAGAATACACGGCCAATATGGCGGAGGCCATGGAGGGCACCATCGCAGCGGTCGCCAACACCGTCGAGATGCGCGACCTCTACACAGCCGGCCATCAGCGCCGCGTTACCGAAATCGCGGAGGCGATTGCGCGCAAGATGGGGCTCCCCGCCGACAGAATTCGCGGCCTCCACTTCGCAGGGCTCGTCCACGATCTAGGCAAGATCAACGTGCCAGCTGAGATTCTGAGCAAACCCGCAAGGCTCACCGACGTCGAATACGAACTCATCAAGACACATCCGCAAACCGGCTACGACATTCTGAAACATGTAAAGTTTCCCTGGCCCATTGCGCAGATCATCCTTCAGCACCACGAACGCATGGATGGCTCCGGATATCCCAATGGCCTCAAGGGAGACGAGATTCTTCTCGAAGCGCGCATCATCGCGGTGGCCGACGTAATCGACGCCATGACGTCGCACCGGCCCTATCGCCCGGCTCTGGGCCTTGAAGCAGCGCTGGCCGAGATCAAACAAGGAAGCGGGACGATTTACGATCCGTCCGTCGTCAAAGCTTGTGTTGAGGTCATCGAATCGGGCGACGCGAAGTTCACCGCATCAGAGTCGGAACCCGAACGCACTTCGCGATAATGCACTAGGGTAAGTCGACGCTGGCCGCCTCCGGCGCCAACATCTTCTTTTTGAGATCTAGTGCGACATCAAGGATCATGTCTTCCTGGCCACCGACCATGCGCCGCCGTCCGAGCTCGAGGAGGATCTGGCGCACATCGAGGCCGTGGGTTCCGGCGGCCTTTTCGGCATGGCGCAGGAAGCTCGAATAGACGCCTGCATAGCCAAGGCTCAGCGTCTCGCGGTCAACGCGGACGGGCCGGTCCTGCAACGGGCGGACAAGGTCTTCGGCAGCATCCATCAGCCTGAAAAGGTCGGTGCCATGCTCCCAGCCATAGACATCGGCGGCGGCGATGAACACTTCGAGCGGCGCATTGCCCGCGCCTGCGCCCATGCCCGCGAGGGAGGCGTCGATGCGGATGGCGCCGTTCTGCACCGCAGCGATCGAGTTCGCGACGCCGAGGCTCAGATTGTGATGCGCATGGATGCCGCGCTCGGTCTCGGGCTTCAGCACCCGGTCATAGGCCTGAAGACGCTCGGCGACCCCGTCCATGGTCAGCGCTCCGCCCGAGTCCGTCACATAGACGCAATGGGCGCCATAACTCTCCATCAGCTTCGCCTGCCCCGCCAAGGCTTCCGGCGCGCTCATGTGGCTCATCATCAGGAAGCCCGAGACATCCATGCCGAGGTTCCGCGCCGCCTCGATATGCTGCTTCGAGATGTCGGCCTCGGTGCAATGCGTTGCCACACGCACAGACCGTACTCCGAGGTCATAGGCGTGGCGGAGGTCATGCACTGTGCCGATGCCGGGAAGCAGCAGCGTCGTCACCGTGGCATGCTTGACCACACCGGCGACCGCCGCGATCCACTCCCAGTCGGTATAGGCGCCGAAGCCATAATTGAAGCTCGAGCCCGACAGGCCGTCGCCATGCGCCACTTCGATGGCGTCGACCTTCGCTTCGTCGAGCGCGATGGCAATCGCCCGCACATGGTCGAGGTCGTACTGGTGCCGGATCGCATGCATGCCGTCGCGCAGCGTCACGTCCTGGATGTAGAGCTTGCTCATTCGGCGGCCCTCCTGAGCCCGCGCTCGACCATGCGCTCGGCGGTCTTCAACGCCGCCGAGGTCATGATGTCGAGATTGCCGGCATAGGCCGGCAGGTAGTGGGCCGCGCCCTCGACCTCAAGGAACACCGTCACCTTGAGGCCGGCAAAGGCCTCGCCCATTTCGGGGATATAGAGCCGGCTGTTGTGGCCGATGCGCTCGAACTGCACCTTCTGCTTCAGCCTGTAACCCGGCACATAGGACTGCACCTCGCGCACCATCTCCTCGACCGAGGCCTCGATGGCCGCCTCGACCGCGTCGTCGCAGAGGCAATAGACCGTGTCGCGCATGATCAGCGGCGGTTCGGCCGGGTTCAACACGATGATCGCCTTGCCGCGCTTCGCGCCGCCGACGACCTCGATCGCCTTCGAGGTCGTCTCGGTGAACTCGTCGATATTGGCCCGCGTGCCGGGGCCTGCCGACTTCGAGGCGATGGAGGCTACGATCTCGCCGTAATGGACCGGTGCGACGCGGTTCACCGCGGCCACGATCGGGATTGTCGCCTGCCCGCCGCAGGTCACCATGTTGACGTTGGGCGCATCGAGGTTCGCGTCGAGATTGACGGGCGGCACGGTATAGGGCCCGATGGCCGCCGGCGTCAGATCGATCACGCGCTTGCCATGCGCGCGCAACACGGCGTCGTGATGCGCATGCGCACCCGCCGAGGTCGCGTCGAAGACGATCGCGATCTCGTCGAAGCCCGGCATCTTCACCAGACCTTCGACGCCCTCCGCCGTCACTGGCACGCCCATCCGCGCCGCCCGCTTCAACCCGTCCGACTCCGGGTCGATACCCACAAAGGCCCCCATCTCCAGCACCTGCGACAACCGCATCACCTTGATCATCAGGTCCGTCCCGATGTTCCCGGAACCGATGATCGCGACCTTGACCTTTGAAGACATGACTCGTTCCAATGACAAATTTCAGCTATGCGACAAAGCTGACGCCGAAAGGCGAGAAGCCCTGGATCTCGACGGTGAAGTAGTCGCCGGCGGCCACGGAGACCATCGGCCCCAGCGCACCGGAAAGCACAATGTCACCCGCCTCAAGCGGTCGCCCGACCTCGGCCATCTTGCGTGCGAGCCAGAGCGCCGCGACGAGCGGATGGCCGAGGCAGGCAGCACCGACCCCGAGAGAGGCATGCACCCCGTTCCTCGACATCAGCATCCCGCAGAGCTTCAGGTCCACATCGCAGATCTTGCGCGGATTGGTGCCGAGGGCAAAGCCGCCGGCCGACGCATTATCCGCAATCGTGTCGGCGAGTGTGATCTTCCAGTCGGCGATGGCGCTGTCGACGATCTCGACCGAGGCCAGCGCATAGCCGATGGCCGACATGAGTTCCGTCAGCGTTGCATCGGGCGAACGGATTTCGCTCTCCATGACGAAGGCGATCTCCGCCTCGATCCGAGGCTGCAGGAAAGGCTTCACGGATATCTCATCGCCATCCTTGTAGGCGAGATCTCCCCAGAGCATGCCGTAGTCGGGCTCGCTGACGCCAAGCTGCTGCTGCACTGCCTTCGACGTCAGGCCGATCTTCCGTCCCACGATCCGGCGGCCCTCCGCAACCCAGCGCCCGGTGTTGATGTCCTGGACCCCATAGGCCGCCACAGGATCGGCGAGACCATACGTCGCACTCAGCGGCGGAATGGACTTACCAATCCGCCGCGCATCGTAAAGTGCGTCCGCCATCACTTGTGACGACGCTACGCCGGTCGTATTCGAAACCATGACCGATCCCTCCCTGATCAATCTCAGGCGCTGAAGAAGCCCGTGACGGTTCGGTTGAACTCTTCGGCATGCTCCCACTGCGCCCAATGCCCGCATTGCGGCATGACGAAGAGCCGCGCGCGCGGGATCTGCTTCAGAAGCGGGAAAGCCATGTCGATCGGCATCACGCGATCCTCACGCCCCCAGATCATGAGCGTTTCATGCGGCAACTTCGTCAACCGCGCGTCACGCCAGAGTTCTTCCGGCGGCGTCTTGGGATTGGGACGCATCGGCGGGTTCGCGATAATGCGCGGGTCGAGGGCGACTTCCATGCGCTGCTTCAACAACTCTTCCGTGATCTGGGAAGGATCGTAGACGAACTGTCCGATAAAGCCCTTGAGACGCTCCAGCGACGGCCCGGGAGCGTCATAGAAGAAGAGCAGCGTCTTGATGCCTTCGGTCGGGAATGTGCTGAAAACCGGCAGGCTGCCGCCTGTACCCATAAGCACCATGCGATCGACCATCTCGGGATGTTCGAGCGCGAGCTTGAGCGTCACCATGCCGCCGAGTGAGTTGCCGATGAAATGCGCCTTCTCCAGTCCGAGTGCGCGCAGAAAGGCTGCCATCGTTTCGGCATACCAGCCAGGCATGGGACTGCCCAGCGGCTTCATGTCCGACTTCCCGAAGCCGGGAAGATCGGGACAGATAACGCGAAAGTGCTTCGACAGGGGTCCCATGTTGCGGTTGTAATTCGACCAGCCGCCAGCGCCGGGGCCACCACCATGGATGAGGATCAGCGGCGCACCCGTTCCCGCCTCGTTGTAGTGAACCTTTACGCCATTGGCCTCAACGAACTTGCTCGTTTCGGCCTCAGTCAGAACATGTGTGTCAGGCATTCGTCTCTCCTGCTTTGATTTTTCCGATCGGGATTGTTCGTCCCGGGCATTCATCTATCTCTTGCGTATCCTGCGGCTGGCGAATGGAGCGTTTTCTGCGCTGAATTCAGGCGCGCTTGTGCCCCCAGTCGCTGAGCTGCGAATACGAAACGATTTTCCAGTTCTCGTCATCGACGACGATACCGCCATGGCCGAACTCCATGGCAAAGCCCGATGGCGTCTGTACGTAGAACGAGAACATCTTGTCGTTGGGGTGATGGCCGAGCGAAAGCACCACCGGCAATCCGGCCTTCAGAACACGATCATATGCAAGGCCGACATCATCGAAATCCTTCACCTGAATCATGAAGTGATTGAGGCGCTTCGGGCCGGGGATCATGGCCGTGGCGAGCGAATGATGACGCCCGGTAGCGGAATGAAAGAAGGTCGCGTCCACGACGAATCCGGGAGCCACTTCCTCTCGAATGTAATCGGTGATCTTCAGTCCAAGAATGCTTTTGTAGAAATTCACCGAGGCTGCGTAGTCGTTCGTTCCTGGCAGAATGTGCCCCATGCCGAGCCGGCCGGTTTCAAAACCGGCGCCGCGCAACATGTGAGAGCGGAAGGGGTTTGAGAGCGAAGCGACGCGCGGACCGTAAAAGAACTCGTGCTTGAAGCCCATCGGGTCATCGCAGACATAGATTCTCTCGACGCAGCGGCGCGCGGCGAGTTCCTCGCCGCCATCCGCGATGCCGACACCCGATTTTCTCAGGGCGTCGACATATTCGTCGAGCTCGTCCTCGGTATCGAGTTCCCAGCCAGCCGCGAGAATATCGTCTGCCGCGTTCGTCTCCAACGCGATGCGATGTTCATATTCGTCCATCCGCAATGCCATCGCATCGTCGGTTTTATGACCGATCTGCAATCCGGCGATGTTGACGGCGAAATCTTCCCACGCGGCGAGATCGCTGACTCCGAAAACCACATAGCCCAAATTCGACAGTTCGGCCATGTCACATCCCTCCCGTTCCAGACCCGGATTGGCCGGGCCATAACTTCTTCGCCTATTTTGCAAATCGCTCGGCAAGCCCGCGCCCGCCAGCGGGCCCGCCAAAGCCGCGTATGCCGATACCGCCGTCATAGTTGAGGAGACTGCCTGTTGCGGGCACGGTGTCGCCGCGCGTCGCAAAGAAGACATAGGCACCCGTGTATTCCTCCGGCGTTGGCAGACGGCCGATCGGAAGAATGGGCCCCGCCATCTTCGGCAGGTCGATACTTTCGATCGAGCGCTCGGCCATACCGAGCGAAGCAGGACCGCGGAGATCGGTGCCGATGCCACCCGGCGCCACGCCATTGACACGGACCGACGGCGCGAACTCATAGGCAAGTTGGCGCACCAAACCGACCACCGCGTGTTTGGTCGCCGTGTAGAGCGGACCGCCGCCGTCGGGATAGAAGCCTGCATTGGAGATCGTGAAGATCAACGAGCCCTGGCTCCTCACGAGCGCGGGTAACGCCGCCTTGGCGATCAACATGTAGCCCTTCACATTGACCTGAAAGAGTTCGTCGAAAGCCTCATCGATATTTTCCGGCGGCAGATCGACCAGTGGGACCGAATAGTCCCAGATGCCCGCATTGCCGACGGCGCTATCGAGCGAACCGAATGCGGCGACGCAATCGCGAACCGCAGCCTCATTGTCTGCGAAGGAACGCACATCGCCGGCAGAGCAGCAGACGCGATTACCATGATCCGACTTCAACTGATCGAGTCTCTCGCGCGAGCGATCGAGCACCCCTACCCGCGCGCCCTCGGCGACAAAGCGATCAACGATCGCGCGCCCAAGCCCGGAAGCACCGCCGGTTATCAACGCCACCTGTCCATCCAAGCGTCCCACGATCAGGCTCCTCTCGTTGCGCGGGTCAATCCCCGCAAATCAGTGTTCACATCGCGCAATGCGTCGGCCGACACCATCGCCGCCATCTCAACGAGACGCCGCGCCGCAACGAAATCGCGGGCAGCATCGACGGACACTGCTGCAGCGACGCGGTCGCCATCGATCCGAAAAACGGTATGAGAGCCCGCTGACGGATCACCCCTCACCACGACAGTGCCGGGGCCAGCAAGATCGCCGATCATCTGCATGCGGCGTCCAGCTATCTCGGTCCAGGAGAGCGGCACCTGGGGCTCCCGCGCGACGCACCCCAGCATGGCGCGAGCGGCGGTCGCGGACTGCGCCTGCGCGTTCAGATATGTCTCGAAAGAGCGCCGTCCGCCACCTCTCAGCGGCCAGGCCGCGGCATCGCCTGCTGCGAAGACGCCGGAGACCGACGTAAGGCCCGCGCCGTCAACCACAATACCCCGCTCGCAGGCAAGGCCCGCAGCAGCGGCCAGAGTCACATCGGGTTCTGCGCCGATGCTGACGAGAACGAGATCAGCAGATACGCGCTCATTCGCCTGCGTCATCACCGCTTCAACCCGGCTCGTACCCAGGAAGCTCGCCGCCTTGGCGCCAAGCAGGACGCGGACGCCCATCGCCTCAAGAAGGCCGCGACATCCGGCGCCAACCATCGGCCCCATGACGCGGAGAAGAAGTTCATCTGCCGTCTCAAGGATTGTTACCTCGGCACCGAGCTTTCGCGCAGTTGAGGCGACTTCGCAGCCAATCAGGCCACCGCCCACAATCACCACCGACATGCCCGGCTTCAGGCTGGTACGCATGGCAAGGCTGTCATCCATCGTCCGCAGATAATGCACGCCATCAAGCTGGCTCCCCGGCACATCGAGGCGGCGCGCCCGCGCGCCAGTCGCCAGCAACACTCCATCGACGTCGATGGACCAACCGCTCGCCAGTTCGAGTTTCCGGCCCCGCAGATCGAATGCTGAAACTTTTGTCCCGCTGACAAGTTCTACCTGGTTGTCGTCGTACCACGTCGGTTCCGCAAGTTCCGGCGGCATCTCATCGGCACCGGACAAAACCGACTTCGACAATGACGGGCGATCGTAGGGCCTGTGCGTTTCCTCGCCCAGAATCCACAACCGGCCATCATAGCCTTCGTCGCGCAGAACGCGTGCGGCGCTGGCGCCGCTCAGCCCCGCCCCGACGATCGCGATGTTCTTCATCATGCTGCGAAGTGTCCGTCTTCAAAATCAATCAGCACGTCACACCCCTGACGTTGTACAGGAAACACCTTCACCGCTTTCGTCGCAGGCAATGAGCAAGCTTTTCCAGTGCGTACACAGAACTTTGCCATGTGCAGCGTACATTCGATCTGATCGCCCGTCAGATAACCGTCAGATAGCGACCATTGACCGTGCGAGCAGGTGTCTTCGATCGCAAAGAACTCGCCATCAACATTGAAAAGCGCGACCGGCCCTGCCGCGCTTTCGGTGCGGAGTGCCTCACCGGGCGCAACCTCGTCTTCGGAACAAACGCGAACAAATGCCATCGCCGCGCCTCAGAAGAAAATGCTGAGGTTGTTCGCTTCGAGCGTCGCCTGATCAAGCAGGATCAGGCGCTTGAATATCTTGAAGCCGGCAGGCATATCCACCCGGCGCAATCCATCCGTTCTTTCGCCCGCGAAAATATCGGTCTGGCGTTCTGAGCGGTTCCGATAGAGAAGAAACGCCGACTTGACCTCATACTCGTCGGCCTTGGCGGTCGTCGAGATGCGCACATTCGTGACGAGGTGACGCGTCCGCGAAGGCGGCTCCTCCGCCCATGCGGTTCCGGTCTGGAGCTTGCGCAGGCGCAGCTGCAACGAAGCCTTGCTTTCGTCGAAATAGGCGATGTCGTGTGCGCCCGACAGTTCGAGATTACGGTCGCGCGGACCGCGCGTCGTCCTCAGCGGCATAAAGTAGTGGATGTCGTCGGCCATAAGATCGACCCATTCGGCGATCTTTCGGTCATCGAGCAATTCAGCCTCGTGATAGAGGAACTGCTCGATCTCCTGCTGAAGGGCCGGCGTAATTGTGCGGCCCATTTCGACGATGTCGGTCGTTGCGCTCTGAAGGGAATTATTCTGCGGCATCTGCGTAGCTCCCTGCCTTGGAAAACGACCCGTCAACATCCGTCATCAGTTTCTGCCAATGCGCGTAGAACCCACGCGCAGCTTCTTCGGCAAAGGCGTTGGTGATCGTTTCGGGAAAAGTCGGGTCTTCGCCGCGCGGAGCGCCGGCGCCCATCTGGGCGTTGAAGAGTGTGCGCCGGGCTTCATGACCGCGCAGCACCCTCTGGACCTCGACCCAGTTCTCGCCGTCATCCTGTTCCCAGGTGCCCGCGGCGCTGAAGGTTCGGAGCGTCATGAGGCGCATCTGTTCCTTCTCCGCGTCGCTTGCTGCCTTGTCGACGAGGCCAAAGGCCCAGACCTCGATTTCACCCGGGCCCCTCGGGTGCCAGACGCGCGCCGTGTTTGCGCCTGCGAAGATCGAGAAGTTCGGGAAGACGGTCATATGCTGCGAGAACCCGACCGGCCGCTTACCGCTGCGGTGGAGATTGGTACGCTGCTCGGCCGCCGCGATGTCGAAGCCGGACACGTGTTCTCCCGCCTGACCGACGCGCCAAAGCCACTCCGCACCTTCGACAAAGAACCCAGTGCCGTGCCCACCGCGGCTCGCGCGGAACTGACGCCCCGAGAAGTCGGTCGGATCTCCGGGTAGCGTGTCCGGAGACGCCGCCATCATCGGGGACATGTGCGAGGTGGCCCCGTGATACATGTCGCTGCAGAACTGCTCCGCCGCAAATTTCCAATTGCAGGGGATGACCCATTTGACGATGCCGCCGATCGCCTCGGTCCCGCCTTCCGAACGGTCAAGGATCAGATCGAGGTAGCTTTTCGCATCGCCCAGATAATCGGATAGCGTCGGCGCATCCATGTTCCAGGTCGCGAAGATCAGTCCCTTATAGCTGTCGACGCGGGCTTGACGCGCGCCCCATTGCTTCTTGTCGAGACAGGCAAAGGACTGTTGCTCAAGCGGCACCTGAACCAGATTGCCGCCAATGTCATAGGCCCAGCCGTGATAGGTGCAGGTAAAGGCCTTGGCGTTGCCACCATCTGTACGGCAGATCTTCATGCCGCGGTGACGGCATTGGTTGAGGAAGACCTTGACGCCGCCGTCCTTCTGCCGCACCGCGATGACGGGGTCTTCGGCCATATAGGTCGCCAGATAGTCACCGGCTTTCGGAATATGGGTCTCGTGAGCGATAAAAAGCCAGGAGCGGCTGAACACACGCTCAAGCTCAAGCTCATAGAGTTGCGGATCGGCATAGATCGCCGGGCTGATCGTCCCGGATTTTTCGTCGAACAGGTCCGTCAAGCTGACGGACGGCGCAGCACCGGCGTCATTCCTCTTGGTCACCGACATTGTCTCCTCCCAGAGAACGATATGGTTCGATTTTCGTAACACGCACCACACCTGCCATTCCTATCAGGGCGTTCGCATTAATTGATCGATCGTTCAGATATTGATTTTTATTGTCAAAGCCCGAGGCCGGCTCGTCACTCCGCGGCTCGCGCGACCGAGCCACACTCAGCATGCTCGCCGACAGGCTCGGTCATCAGCTTCAACCAGTGCGCGTAGAACCCTCGCGCAGCCCCTTCCGAGAGCGCTTGTTTGAACCTCCCCGGCAGGTCCGGATCGACCCCGTAGTCCTGCCCCATGCCCATCTGGGCATTGAACGGCGTTCTCCGAGCCTCATAGCCTCTCAGCACGCGCTGAATTTCGACCCAGTTCTCTCCATCATCCTGTTCCCAGGTGCCCGCCGGGCTGAAGGAACGGGTGCTCGACAGACGCAACTGCTCCTTGGCTGCCTCGCTCGCGTCCTTCTCGACAATGGTGAAGGCCCAGACCTCGATCTCATTAGGGCCACGCGGATGCCACACCCGCAGCGTGTTGAACCCGGCGAAGAACGAGAATGTCGGGAAGATGGTCATGTGCTGCACGAAAAGCTGAGCGCGCGTCCCCAGCCTGGCGACCGCAGCCTGTTCGTCCGCAACCGGGTCATAGCCAGGCACGCACTCTCCGGCATTGGTGATTCTCAACTCCGGAACGGAGCGCACGAAAAATCCGGTTCCGTGACCGCCCTCTGAGGCGCGGAACTGACGTCCGAGCCCCAGAGGCGACGTCGGAATCTCGGCCGTCGTGAAGATCGAACCGTGCGAGAAAAGACCGTGATACATGTCGCTCGCAAACTGTTCGGCGGCGAGTTTCCAGTTACAGGGAATGACCCACTTCGTGATGCCGCCGATTGCTTCCGTGCCCGCTTCAGAACGATCAAGAACAGCGTCGAGATAAAGCGCCGCATCGCCCATGTAGTCGGCGAGCGTCGGCGCATCCATGTTCCAGGTCGCGAAGATCAGCCCCTTGTAGCTGTCGACGCGGGCCTGACGTGCACCCCATTGCTTTTTGTCGAGGCAGGCAAACGATTGTTGTTCGACCGGCACCTGAACCAGATTACCGCCGATATCATAGGCCCAGCCGTGATAGGTGCAGGTGAAGGACTTGGCGTTGCCACCATCTGTGCGGCAGATCTTCATGCCGCGATGGCGGCATTGGTTGAGGAAGACCTTGACGCCGCCATCCTTCTGCCGCACCGCAACAACCGGATCTTCGCCCATATATGTCGAGAGGTAGTCGCCGGCCTTCGGAATATGGGTCTCATGGGCGATGAGGAGCCAGGAGCGGCTGAATACGCGCTCGAGTTCAAGCTCATAGATCGCCGGGTCTGCATAGATCGCCGGGTTGATCGTACCGGCCTTCTCGTCAAACAGATCGGATGCCTCCCTCCACGACATCGAAGACATTCGACCAGCCCCTCCCTGAGCGTTAGCTTTCTCTCTTGTCGGAGACGCTAACTCATCAGAACCAGACTCTTCCTACCCGATTGTACATATTAATTGACCGTTCGTTCGGTTAATTATTCACGCAATCCTTGCTCGAAAGGCTCGGGCCCGCGGTTTGCCCGCCACCGCGCAGGGGTTGTCTGGAACTCACGCCGAAATGCCCGGATAAACGCGGCCGCTGAACTGTATCCCGCCATGGCCGCAACCTCCTCAAGGCTCTGGCCACCGCGCGTCAGGGCTGCGGACGCGGTCCGCAACCTCGTTCGGGTAACGCATTGAAGCGGTGAAAGACCTATCAAGTCGTGGAAGCGCTCGGAAAAGGCCGTTCGCGACATGCCGGCGATGTCGGCCAATTCCTTCACCGTCCAATTCTTCAGCGACTCGCGAGTGAAGGCCGCCATGGCGCGTAATATCCGCATGTCGGCGAGCGCGCGGAGGCCGCCCGCCTCCTCGCTCGTCGCCTGGGAGATTACCCATCGCGCAATATTAATCAGCATGAGCTCGGCCAGGCGACGAATGACGAGCGAGCTGCCCCCCATAGTCTCCGTGTCCCGCAGCTCTTCCTCGACAAGGTCAGCCGCCTTCCAGATGCGGCGGCACACCTTTTCCGCCCTGGAGGGCGAGAGCACCATCGCCCCCAGGAAAAGCCCGGAAAGGGCCAGCGCTTCCTGCGGAATCTCGCCGACAATCAGCTCGAAGGGCGCGTCGCCCTCGTGCTCTTCGGCAAAGCCGTGCGTAACGAGCCTCTCCTCTTTCACGCGGAGCTGCCCCGGGCCGCTTCTGAAGCGGTGTGGAATGGTCCCGGTCAGGCCAACGATCGTGCCAGCTTCAAGAGCGATAAGGGTCGGCTCCGCCGAGCCGACTTCGAGCCACAGCCTCCCCTTTCGCAGAAGATAGCAATAGCTGATCGGCCCCGGCGCTGTGCTCACGCAAAAAGGGGCGCGCAGCCGTGCGATCGAAAACTTGACCCCGTCCATATGGACGTCGGTCAGCAGCACCTGCTCCTCAATATCCATCCCTCTCTCCCTTCTCCTGCCTCAACTGCGAACGGTTATCGGGAAAGAGTCAACCCCCATCGAAGGAGCGAACGGCGATTGCCCTCGAAGGCGCAATCCGATTATGACTAACAGAGCGAGCCGCAAACGGGCGGTGACCGGAGGCTTCGAAACGTCATGGCACGGCCGCAGGCTGCGAATTACGACGAGCGCAGAAAAGAAATCGTGGACAGGGCCGCGCGCCTTTTTGCCGATCGCGGCTTCGCGGGTGCCTCGATCGCCGATCTTGCGAAGGCTTGCGGAACCTCGAAAGCGCTTCTCTATCACTATTATCAGTCGAAGGACGATATTCTATACGACGCCATGCGCCTGCATCTCGACAAGCTGTCGGAGGTTGCCGAGCAGATCGAGATCATGAAGGCACCTGCCGAAGCCCGTCTCCGGCGGCTCATATCGGACTTCATGACGCTTTATGTCGATGCGGCCGCGCATCAGAAGGTACTTCTCAACGAACTCAAGAACCTGCCCGCAGCACGGCGAAGGAAAATCGTTCTTCAGCAGCGCAAACTCGTCGCCGTGGTCGAGAGGCTCTTCGTCCAGATACAGCCGCGCTTCCGTCGTCAGCGCAAATTGCTCCGTCCGGCAACCATGCTCTTCTTCGGCACGATCAACTTCACCCATACATGGTTCAGACCCGACGGCCCGGTGTCGCCCGATCAGCTCGCTGCCATGGCGACAGACCTGCTTTTCGAGGGCATCGCCGGGCTCGGCAAGCCTCACTCCGCGGAGAAATCAGCCGCTTGAGCCTGTTTTGAGTCAGCTTGAACTTGTCCCCCACAAATGTGGGGACAAGTTCAATGTGTTTCACAAATCCTTAGAAAACCTTGGGGCCACAGCGAGCTACAGATTCATTTCACAGGCTCAAAGTGACTCATGTTGGCCAAGTCGGAATTGTTCCACCTTGCACCACTCGCAGACGTGGTCGGAGGTGACCTCCGGGTGCAGGCGCTGCAAAGTATCGAACTGCGATATGCGCGGCCTGCATCTACTTCCCGGCGACGATCCATAGGTTTGCGAGTCCGGAGAGTTTGGGGTTCTTGACGGATTGCAAGGCTTTGGTTGCGGCGGCGGTGTCGCCCTTGGCAAGTGGGGCCTGGCCGAGATGAAGCCGGGCGAGGTCGGCCTCCGCGAATGAGGAGCCGAGCGCCTCCTTGTAGAGGGCAATCGCCTTGTCGATTTTGCCGTAGGAAGCATAGGCTTCGCCGAGTGCAGCCTTTGCCTTGGGCGTGTTCGCGGCGGTCTTGGCGAGCGCCGGCTCATCCTGGGCCGCCTGGCTCTTCGCCATCGCCTCGAGACGCTGCTCGCGGCTCTTGTTCTTGCCCCCTAGCGGCGGTGACTTCCGCAATCGTCGCGCGTTCTTCCTCTTCCGACATACCGTTGGGGTGTTCGGAATTCGTGCACCCATGCGCAACGATCTCGTCGCCACATTTGGGAAAGGCAGAGACCAGCTCAGGGCAATGATCGTAGCAGGCGCTATTGAGCAACACGGCGAGCGGCAACCCGAAGCTCTCGAAAAGTTCGATCAGCCGCCGCGATAAGCCGGCCACCTCTCATTGACTCACGCAAAACGACCATTTTTATAAGCCTGCTCCAGAACCACGCGGTTCGCTCTCTATTTGCGCCGTCAACTGATCATATAGCCATCATTCCCCCTGCAATCTCTGCGGTCATCGACGTCCCGTTCCTTTCGGCTCATGGAGATTTTTTCAAGAGCCATCTACACTTCCTGCGTAAACGGGCTGCCGCGTATCCCGACATCCTATGCAAGAATTCCATCGCTCCAGCGTTCAATAAACGAAGAGAGTGATCATGGCGTCGCCGGAACTTTCCGCTCCCGCCTCGCGCATCAAGACGCAAGCGGTGCCCCAGGCCGATGCGGAGTCATCGTTCTTGTCGACCGTGCGCCCCACTCCGCACGATCGGCGTCTCGCGTTCGCGATCATGATGGTTTCCGTTCTGGCATTCATCATCACAGCTCCATTTGCCAAGACGCCACTCACATCGTTGCCGGCCTTCCTTCCGATCTACCAGACCGCCGTCATCATCAGCGACGTCATTACATCCATCCTGCTCCTGGGCCAGTACGACATTCTCCGCTCACGCAAGCTGTTCGTGATCGCCGCTGCATACTTTTTCAATGCGGCTATGGCGGCCTTTCATGCACTGAGCTTTCCTGGCCTGTTTGCGCCTGCCGGCCTCCTGGGCTCCGGCCCTCAAACCACGGCGTGGCTCTACTTCTTCTGGCACGGCACCTTTCCGCTGTTCATCATTGCCTATGCAATCCTGACCGGTCAGACGGAGACCCAGCGCGAACGCCGCATCCCTCTTATGTGGACGGCGGCGGCGGCCTGGCTCGCGGCGCTCGCAATCGCCTCCATGCTCCTGCTGCTCGCCACTTCCGGGTCTCGCCTGCTGCCGGAGATCATGACGGGCGATATGGATACCGATAAAAAGTTGCTCGTCGCCATCGCCGTCTGGGCATTGAGCCTCGTCGCGCTGGCGCTGCTTTGGCAGCGCACGCAGCACACGCTGCTCGACATGTGGCTTATGGTCATCATGTGCATCTGGATATTCGACGTTGCGCTGGCCGCCGTCCTGAACCACGGCCGCTATGACGTCGGCTGGTACATGGGACGCGTATACGGACTTGTGACTGCAAGCGTCGTGCTCGTCGCGCTGCTGATCGAGAACGGCAAGCTCTATGCTCGTCTCGCCACGGCGAGCGCACGGGAGAGGGCCTATCTGAGCAACCTGCACGATCCTGTCATTACCATAGATGCGCGAGGCATCGTCCTCGGCGCCAACCCGGCTCTGGAACGTGTGCTTGGGTATGCCCCCGAAGAGATCGTCGGCCGCAACATTTCAATGCTCATGCCGGAACCGGAACGGAGCGAGCACGATGAATACCTCAGTCGTTACCTGAGAACCAGGGAGGCGCATATCATAGGCAAAGGCCGCGAACTTTCCGGGCGGCATAAAAGCGGAGAACTCGTGCCGCTGCATCTGACTGCCAACGAAGTGACCCTCAATGGCGAGGAGCTGTTCGTCGGCACGTTGCATGACTTGCGCGACCGCAATCGCCTCATCGAGGAACTGACCCGTGCCCGCTCGGACGCTGAACAGGCAAATCGCGCCAAGTCCGCGTTCCTCGCCACCATGAGCCACGAAATCCGGACACCCATGAACGGCGTCATGAGCATGATCGAAGTCCTCGGTCATAGCCGCCTGTCCGAGCATCAGGCCGATCTGGTGCGAACCATACACGAGTCGGCAGGCACGCTGCTCGTCATCATCGACGACATCCTGGACTTCTCGAAGATCGAAGCGGGACGGCTGGAATTCGAGCTGCAGCCGCTCTCCATCGGAGATCTGGTCGAAGGCCTGTGCAATTCTATGGTCTCGGTCGCCTCCGGCAAGGATGTGGATCTGGACGTCTTCGTCTCACCCGATATCCCCGACTACGTGCTCTCGGACGACGTGCGCTTGCGGCAGGTGATCTACAACCTCGTGGGTAATGCAATAAAGTTTTCCGCCGGACGCCCGGAGAAGCGGGGACATGTTTATGTTCGCGTCGACGTTCGGAATTCATCGCCTCTCCGCCTGGCATTCCGGATTGAGGACAATGGCATTGGTATTCCGGCTGAAGCGCTCAAGGATCTCTTCACGCCCTTTACGCAGGCGGAGATATCCACGACCCGCCTGTTCGGAGGAACCGGCCTTGGACTGGCGATATGCAAGCGTCTCGCGGATCTCATGAATGGCGAAATCGAGGTGACAAGTACGCCGGGCGTCGGTTCGGCCTTTACCGTATGCTTACCATTCGAGCTGGCACCGGAAGCGCGCCGGCGGTCGCGGCCCGATATCGCGGGATGCAGCTGCATCCTGATCGATGACGGCGCCATCAATACTGACGATCTGCGCGCCTATCTCGATCGCGCCGGGGTCAACGTGCAGATCGTTTCCAGCGTCGAGGAGACCAGGCAGGCTGCCCTCCATCGCGGCACAGTCGTCGTCGTGCAAGGTGCCACATGCGAGGACTTTTCGGAGGACTCCCTGCACAGGGCGTTTGCCGACGCTCCCGACGCCCGGCATCTGGTCATCATGCGCCACCCGCAGCAGCATGTGCGCGTTCAACCGCCGGATATCGTCATAATCGACGGCGACGCTCTCAGGCGGGATATCCTCCTACGCGCGGTTGCCGTCGCCGCCGGTTTCGCCTCCCCGGAGATGGTACAGGACAGCCCGCAACAATCGTTCCAGGAGCAGGTGGAGCCGCCGAGCGTCGCCGATGCCCGCATAGCCGGCACGCTGATCCTCATCGCAGAGGACGATGAGACAAACCAGAAGGTCATCCTTCGGCAACTGGCGCTGCTCGGCTATGCAGCGGAAGTCGCCGCCAACGGCAAGGAGGCGCTCCGTCTCTGGCGCGACGGAAAATATGCGCTGCTTCTCACCGATCTTCACATGCCCGAAATGGACGGATACACGCTCGCCTCAACGATACGCCTCAAGGAGGAGAGCGGAGACCGTATGCCCATCCTCGCGCTGACGGCCAATGCGCTGCATGGCGAGGCCAATCGGGCGCGGATGGCGGGCATGGACGAGTATCTGACGAAGCCGGTGAAGCTCGATCTTCTCAGGTCGGCATTGGACAGGTGGATGCCCGCACCGCCGGCAGTTGCACCGGAGCCCTCCACAAGCGCTCCCGCCGACAGCGTCGATGGCGTCCTGGATATCGAGGTTCTGAAATCGCTGATCGGCAGCGAAGAGTCGGTCATCCGAGAATTCCTCGAGCACTTCCTGCTGGCTGCACGCGCCGCGGCGGGCGAGATCAGAGACGCCTGCAATCGCGACGACTACAGGAAGGTCGGCGCGGTCGCGCACAGACTGAAGTCGTCATCGCGTTCGGTCGGCGCCGTTTCTCTCGGCGACCTCTGCGCCGAACTCGAAAACGCGGGAAAGACGGAACACGGCAACACGGTCGAACAATGCAAGGCGCGGGTCGAAACGGCCATCGCAGCCGTCGAGGTTCGCATTTCCGAGCTGCTGGCGGAGAAGCATATATGAGTACGCCCGGGAGACGGCCATGCAGATTGTATTGATCGACGACGAAGCCTTCGCCCTCAGGCTCCTCGAACGCCAGCTGGCCAATCTCGGCTTCGCAGAGGTGCACTCGCATACCAGAGCGCAGGACGCGCTCGACATGCTGGGCGACAATGCCTCCAAGGTCGGCATCGTCTTTTGCGATCTGCAGATGCCGGAGATGGATGGCGTGGAACTCGTTCGCCATTTGGCGCGTATCGAATATGCCGGCCGGTTGATACTCATCAGCGGAGAAAACAGGCAGATACTGAAGACGGTGACCGAACTCGCCCGTGCACACAGGCTCGATGTGGCAGGCGCTCTGCAAAAGCCGTTCACGCAGGAACAGATTCGCGACGCGCTCGGAAAACGGCCCTCGGAAAAGATCACCGCGGAAGCGGATGCGACAAGGGGCTATGGCGCGGATGAACTCGCACACGCCATCGAGCGCGGGCAGATGATCGACTACTATCAGCCCAAGGTCGACATCGGCAGCGGCGCGGTCGTCGGCGTGGAGGCGCTCGTGCGGTGGCAACACCCGGAGGACGGCATTGTCGCGCCTGCCCGCTTCATAGAGGTCGCGGAGCAGCACGACCTCATCGACGATCTTACGCGGATCATGCTGACCTGCGCCTTGCGCCGGGCGCGCGCATGGAGGGAAGTCGGCCTCGGCCTCTCCGTCGCCGTCAACGTCTCCATGGACAGCTTGTGCAGGCTCGATTTTCCAGACTGGCTCGTCGCCATTGCCGGTCATGAAGGGGTGCCGCTTTCCACTCTGGTCCTTGAGGTGACCGAAGGAAAGCTGATGAAGAATCCGCTGGCGGCGCTTGATGTCCTGACACGTCTTCGCCTGAAGCATGTCGGCTTGTCGATCGACGATTTCGGCACGGGCTACTCATCGCTCGCCCAGCTTCGGGACGTTCCCTTCACGGAGCTGAAGATCGACCGGAGTTTCGTCCATGGCGCGGCGCATGACAGCTCCCTCCAGACGATCGTCGAGGCGAGCCTCGACATTGCGCGGCAACTCGAGATGAAGACCGTCGCGGAGGGCGTCGAAGATCGCGCCGACTGGGATTTCCTGCGCGACCGGGCATGCGACGCCGCCCAGGGCTACTTCGTCGCCAAGCCCCTTCCGGCCGACGAGATCTTCGCCTGGGTCGGAAACTGGGAAACGCGCTACCGGGATATCGGCAGGATGCCAACATAAACAGCATATCGCCGTTTGCGGCATTTGGGGACAAGCTCAAAGTGATTCATAAATCCGCAGGAAACCTTGGGCCCGCAGCGAGGCGCAGACTCGTTTCACAGGTTCGTTTCACAGGTTCAAAGTGACTCAAACGGCGCACCTTACAGGCTAAAATGATTCACTGTCCGTTAGTGCTTGATTTCATTTGTTCGCCCTTGGCAAATTTCTACGCTATCCATATTCTCGACCATTCGCTCTTGGACTTAGGCCTGCCCTACCTGGAGAAGATCGTCGTCAGCGTAAGTCCATGGATCAATATTGGCAGCTGCTGCGGTGCATCGACAGCACTTGAAACGAAGTTCGCAAGGCTGCGCCGCCGCGTGGGCAAAATTCCAACAACTACCGGAAGTCTAGGACTCCTAGTCGAGGCGCGCCGCGTACTCATTGCGCCGACGCGTCTTCCTGTCGCCTCGAATGTATCCTTTTCAGCCGACACACTGGACTAAAGCGGCACTTCGGCGCCAAGCAATAGCGGAAAAGCTCTATGCGCAGTCGAAATCCTGATCTGTGGGCCGATAGGCCCGTTAGTGCCTCCAAGGAAGATCAATTTCGCGGGTCATGATCTGGATACCAGTCGGAGCTCGAGAGCGAACTCGGTGGCAGCCACCAACGCCATGTCGATTGATACTCCGCGTGCGCCCCTCTCCAACGCTGAGAGCAGCTGTCGGGTGGTGCCCATAGCGGTAGCGAGCTCGGTCTGGCTGAGCCCTACCGCCTTGCGGCGGAGCCTGATTGCCCTCCTGCCGAATTCAACCGCCGAGATGATCGAAGCACCGGAGTTCATGGATTCCGTCCTAAAAATGGTCCAGTTTTCCGGGGACAGGTCAATGCAGGAGCCGGATAAGTAGAATTACGATCTTATCCTCCCCGCATGTTGGCGACAGACTACAAACAGTCTCCATTTCCCCCCGATGGAGACGGATCTATCGAAGCCTCCGCGCCAGCGTTCCCCCGCAATCCCCCTCAGCTATGCGGAGGCTTCACATTTCAGATCCGGTCGATCACCCCAGCGATAAACAGCCGAGTCCCTGCCAAAGTGATCCCTGGACGCCCGTATCCAGCGCGAGACGGAAATTCGACCCTCATCGCAGAGGCACTCGCGATCCACTCCCAGTCCGTATGAGCGCCGAAGTGTCGGTTCGCATAGAAAGTAGATCTACGCGGCGTCCGAGCTTCGAAATTTATACCAACGATACAGCGGCAAGCCCCTTCTTTGATGCGATAGGCGCTATCTGCGAAGCAGATGCAACGTCACATCACAAACCTATTGGCGCTGCCCTCGATGTGCCTCTGACTGAGTCTGCAAGTAGCTCTTGCCGCGCCTCACATGGCGAATTCGCGGCGTAAGGCGGCGACCATTTCCGTGCATCGAGATCCACGAGTTGCGGCTGCTTTGCGCGCATCATGGAAGTTTCGAGGTGTGTTGTTCCAGTCCTCGCATCGCACGATTTTCATCCGCCCCTGCGAGGGCGCGAGATCCCGCAAGGCGAGATCAATGCCCTCCGTCAGGAACCGCTGGTTCTCCACATGGCCATAAGGACAGCCGGGATGCCGTGGATATGGATATTGAATTTCACAAAACATCCCCGTCTTCGACAAATCGAACCGGACCGACGGCACCTTCTCGCGATCCGACTTCGTCTTCGATGCCGAGCAGGATCACTACACCTGCCCGGGCGGAAAGCTGCTGGTGCAGTTCAGACGGACCTATGCGACGCCACGTTCGGGCATCAGCAAGGACGGGACGCGGCTATATCGTTCGAGCAAGTCCGACTGCCGGGATTGCGCCTTCAAGGCAAAGTGCTGCCCGAACACGCCGCAGCGCAAGGTGCCGCGCGACCTCGACGAGGATGCCCGCGATGTCGCCCGTGCCCTGGCGAAGACGCCGGCCTATGAGCGTTCGCGGCATCGGCGCAAGAAGGTCGAGATGCTGTTCGCCCATCTCAAGCGCATCCTCAAACTCGGTCGACTGCGGCTACGCGGACCGAAGGGGGCCAGAGACGAGTTCCTCCTCGCCGCCACCGCGCAAAACCTGAGGAAGCTGGCAAAGCTTCGAGCGACGCCGACCGTCGGCTACGCGGCGGCATGAAGCCGACGCCGCCGGGCACGGCCCCGGCGCTGCAAAAGCCATTTGGCGTCAGAAAACCCGGACCGCGGGCTCGAAATCATCGTCCAACGGACGATCGCTCGATCTCGCATCGATTAAATCAACGATATCGGCGCTTAGCCGACGTCAGCAAGGCTATAAGGTCGACCCTCTCCAAGCATCATTCCAAATTTTAGCCAACTATCCTCCGAATCCCGCGGGTTAGCGCCCAGGCGGAAGCAGCTCCTTCCTTTTTTGGAAAGAAGCCGCCACCAATGACGGAGTACTCACAGGCTCCCGAAGCTAACTGCCTACTCTCAATATCGACACGGCTGGGCACCAATACGCGAACATTGATGGCAATTCCGGAATCCGTCGCCTCCGCACGTGCCGTTCACTCGCGCTTTCACCGCACAGCACGTCGTCTAAGACAGCTTAGGACCAGTCGAGTCACTTTGAGTCCGTGAAACAACAAGCTCTAAATGACTCAATGTAGCCAGAAATGCCGATCCGGTGGCTTTCAGAGCTAAAAGTGCGTATACAGACAATTTAGCTAAAATCGTGAGAAAAAATCGGCCACGGGCACCGGGTGGGATGACTCGACAAATCATCCCCTACTTTCAATGACTTATAAATTTCATGCAGCTGCCCGCCAACCCAACCTAGAGCCATTCTAGGGTTGAATCAGTTTCAGCATGTTTTGAGTCAGCTTGAACTTGTCCCCACACATCCCCACAAAAAAGCGGCTGGTGGGCCCGGCAGGACTCGAACCTGCGACCAAACCGTTATGAGCGGTCCGCTCTAACCAACTGAGCTACAGGCCCCCAGATATCGCTTCGGCCCAAAGGCCGAGGGTGGGACCATATAGCAGATATTTCCGCCCGACTGAACGCCGCAATTTTGCCGGTTTCCGCCGGGAAGCTTCCCTTTGCAACCAACCGGGAGGACCCGATGCCCGCCAGAATGCCGCTCAACCGCTTCGCCGCCGCGCTGGCAGGCGCGATAGCCCTCGGCGCCCTCATGGGTGCTGCCGGGCCAGCCCGCGCCGAGGAAGCGCCGCGCCGGACACTCACGATTACGGGAACGGGCGAGATCACCACCCATCCCGACATCGCGACGGTCGAAACAGGCGTCCTGACGGAAGGCAAGACGGCGGCGGACGCGCTGGCCGCCAATACGAAGGCGATGAACGAGGTCTTCAAGGGCCTCGAAGCGATGAAGATCGCGCGCGACGATATCCGCACTTCAGAATTTTCCGTGTCGCCCGTCTACGCCCAACCGCCCACGCGGCCTGACGGCGCCATCGAGGCGCCGGTCATTCGCGGCTATCAGGTCCGCAATCAGGTGACAGTCACGGTGAGGAAGCTCGCGGAACTCGGCGCGACGCTCGACAAGCTCGTCTCGCTCGGCTCGAACCAGCTCGGCGGCATCAGCTTCGGCATCGACAAGCCGGAACCGCTCCTTGATGAGGCCCGCGCCGAGGCGGTGAAGGATGCCTTGCGCAAGGCAAAGATCTATGCGGGCGCGGCAGGCGTCGCCCTTGGCAAGATCGTGACCATCTCGGAAAGCGGCGGATACGCGCCCCAGCCCGTCTATGCGATGAAGGCGATGGCGATGCGTGACAGCGCGCCTGTGCCCGTTGCGGCGGGCACGCAGAAGGTCACGTCCGACGTCTCGCTCGTGATCGAGATCGAATAGAAATCAGGCCGGTTCGAGGATGCGGTTCTTCGCGTCCATCAGCAGCACTGTGGGGCAGTGGCGTTTCGCCTCCGCCTCTTCCATCTGCGCATAGGAAATGACGATCACGAGATCGCCCGCCTGCGCCAGCCGCGCGGCCGCGCCGTTGATCCCGATGATACCGGAGCCCGCCGCGCCCTCGATCGCATAGGTCGTGAAGCGCGCGCCGGTGTTGATGTTCAGCACATCGACCTGCTCATTGACGAGAATGCCCGAGGCTTCCAGAAGATCGCGGTCGATGGTGATCGAGCCCTCGTAATTGAGGTCGCACTGGGTCACCGTCGCGCGGTGGATCTTGGCCTTCATCATGGTGAGGATCATGGGCGCACTCCCGTCGCATGGGCCCCGAGGGCCCTTCTTTTGGCGCGGGTTTTAACGAAAACGGCGGGGGAAGTCCATGCGGCGCGAGGGCGCCCGCCCCTCGCCTCTTTGTGCCCTCGCCTCTTTGTGATTGGACTTGGGCCTCCGCCCATGCACCCTGACCGAACGAAAGAGCCAGCGGGAGCGGAACATGACGGTCGAGAGCATCAGGGATTATTACGGAAAGGTGCTGGGCGGTTCGGCCGATCTCAAGACCGATGCCTGCTGCGACGCGAGCGACGTGCCGCCGCATATCCGCGCGGCACTCTCCGAAATCCATGACGACATTCTCTCGCGCTATTACGGCTGCGGCCTCGTCGTGCCCGCCGCGATCGAGGGCGCGCGCGTGCTCGATCTCGGCTGCGGCGCAGGCCGCGACTGTTTCGTCCTGAGCCGCCTCGTCGGCGAGGAAGGCTCGGTCGTCGGCGTCGACATGACAGCGGAACAGCTCGCCCATGCCCGCGCCCATATCGACGGGCAGACGCGAGCCTATGGCTATGCGAAGCCGAACGTCGCCTTCATCGACGGCTATATCGAGGAGCTGGGCGCGCTCGGCCTCGAACCGGAAAGCTTCGACGTCATCGTCTCGAACTGTGTCATCAATCTTTCGCCGGACAAGCGCGCCGTGCTCGAAGGCGCGTGGAAGCTGCTGAAGCCGGGCGGCGAACTCTATTTCGCGGACGTCTATGCCGACCGGCGGCTGCCGGCGACGCTGCGCGACGATCCGGTGCTGCTGGGCGAATGCCTCGCGGGCGCGCTCTACTGGAACGATTTCCTCAACCTCGCCAGGGCCGCGGGCTTTGCCGATCCGCGCCTCGTCGCCGACCGTCCGCTTGCCGTCAACGACGCGAAGATGCGCGCGAGACTCGGCCCCGCCCGCTTCTTCTCCGCGACCTACCGGCTCTTCAAGCTCGACGGGCTGGAGCCATCTTGCGAGGACCACGGACAGGCAGTGATCTACAAGGGCGGGATCCCGGAATGCGAGGATGTCTTCATCCTCGACAAGCACCACGCCATCGAGAAAGGCCGCGTCTTCCCGGTCTGCGGCAATACATTCCGTATGCTGAACGAAACCCGTTTTGCACCCCATTTCGATTTCATCGGCGACTTCTCGCGCCACTTCGGGATTTTCGCAGGCTGCGGGACGAATATTCCGTTTGATGAGGCGGCGGGCGTTACCGGCGGCGGGTGCTGTTGAACCAACCGTCATGGCCCGGCTTGTCCGGGCCATCCACGTCTTGAGGTGGACAAGGAAGGCGTGGATGGCCCGCATGAAGCGGGCCATGACGAAAACGGGAACCGGCAAACACCCTCATCCCCGCAAGGCTCCGCCTCCGGGGTTTCGGCACGCAACTCGCGAACCTCCCCGAAAGAAGGATGCGCGGGGCCTCTGCTCCACCGCCCGCGTTCAACGCGTGACGCGTGGCACGTGTTGGGGCGGCAAAGCCCGCCCCGCGCACGGCGATTTTAGGGATGCCAACCCGCACCAGCGACATCCGGCTTTTATCGGCCGGAGCGCTCCGCGAACCGTAGTGTTCGCCTACCCATTCATCCCTCCCGGGGCGCGGGGCTGGTTGTCCCCGCGACGCAGGACGCCGCATTCCCTCTCCACGTATTCGGCCATTCCGGGTGAGGTGCGCCGGGGCAGAGCCCCGCGCAAAGCTCCAGTGGAGCTTTGCGAGCGCCGAACGCCCTTCGTGGAGCGGGTCGCAATTAATATGGGTGCGGAGGATGGGAAGGGGATAAGTTTTTGGGGTCAGGACTTATGACCCGAAGCAGACTGCCACGGTCTCTTTCAAAGATGATGTTTAGCGCGCCGAGAGCAACAAGGAGAGTGTGACGTGATCCAAGTCTATCGCATCCCAATCCCGAAGGACTCTTTGCTCAAGCTACCGACGGAGGAGCGCGTATGCCTATTACAGTTAGGGCATATGGCAAATCAGGTGCTGATGTTTGAGAAGCTTCTGGTCTTCGCGACCACGCTCGATTCCAAGAGCGAGGTCGAGCAATACACGACCGGCGTGCAAACGCAGATGCTTGTCCGGCTCGCGGTTAGCGCTGTGTTCGAGTCCTTGCTTGTCGTCAAGCGGCTATTCGTAGGGAGCAAGATTGGCAAGGACTACGGGGAAAGGCTCGACAAAAAGGGCAGCGATGCCCTTGCCTATCTGAAGAAGCTCATGGGCAAGTCGGCACTTCTGGCCGCCGTCCGAAACAACTACGGCTTCCATTACCCGAAAGCGCATGAAACCGAGGAAGCGTTTCAGGCTGCGATTGCCGACGCGGATTTTGACGGCATGTGGAAAGTCTACTTCTCGCACCATGGCTTCAATTCCATGTTTCTATTTTGCGATGTGATTTCGACCAAGGGCATTGCGGCAGAGGCAGGCGTGGCGGACCTCGCGGCTCTGCAAATGCAGCTAATGACTGAGCTACGCGAAGCCGCCCTCAATCTGGTCGATTTTGCGCACTCGTTCTTCGCAGCGTTATGGGTCCAGCACTTCGGCAAGGAGATTGACGCGGAGGGCATTACCGAAGTCATCGGTGCGCCGAGGTTCGATGAAGTCTCGATCCCATTCTTTGTAGAGGTTTAGCCGCCGCGTTAGGAACTTGACTCAGCGGGGCAGAATCGGGAATGCCTGACCGCTGCCGTATCGATCGTATAGAAACCCATGTGCGTGGTCCAAAGATCGGAATTTGTCCGGGTCTCGCTGTGTCTCCAAATATGCATGCGCGAGCACGTTCCAATAGCGTTTGATCGGATAGACGGTCTTGATTTCGAGCGCATCGGAAAGCATCTGGCAAAGCTCCGTCGGACCGGGGCTGACAACGAGGATTGGACCGGGGTAGTGCTTGAACCTCTGGACGAAGCAAGCGAGCGTCACCGCGTCGTCGTAACCGCTTCCCATCTGGGCGAAGCTATAGCCAATAATTACGACTTGATGCGGGGTCTTGCTCATTACCCATGACAAGCGCCGATAGAGGCGCGCGTCGGTCCACGACTCCGGGAGCCCCATGACCAAATCGTCAGGCGCCACCGCGATGTCGAATTCGCGCAGGCTCGAAATCCACGCGCCGAACTCGGGCGACCCATAGACCGGAGGGATCGTTCCGTGCATTTCAACAATCGCATGCTGCGCGCCGCAAAACTCTCGGGCCAGGCCGTCGTGATTGTAGTCGGCGATGACTGAGGGGTAGAACGCACGGAAGACCCTATAGTTGTCCGTAACGGTCCCTTCGGTTCGCGCGAAATACCTTGCGCGAGCAAGTACGTGCTTCAAGTGCTCCCGAGAAAATCCATCGGGCAAGCGCTTCAAAATCTCGCGAAATGGATATTCGTCAGTGCCGAGGCGGAGCTCGCGACCGGGAAAAATGTCTCCGACCTCAATTCCCGAATGGTCAATCATGCGCTGCGTCAGCGGACCCCGTGGCGTCACGGTAGCCGGGAAGGAACGCAGGTCGCGGAGATAGTCCAATGGAGACTCGCACCAGAAATCCCGGCCGAGCGGCGACGATCCCGCCGACGCGCCAGCGCCCACGACAAAGAGGCCCATGCGCGTGCGCAGGTGCGTGAACATGCGTTCGAGCGTCGGCAGATCTTGGCGATGACGGATTAGAGTCACGTGGTCGCGGCCCGTGAAATCGAGAAATTCATATATCGCCCATCCTAATATACAGTATTCTGATGAGCTCGCGGCGCGGGCAATCTCGTCCTCAGTGAAGGAGGACAGTTTCGCGAAATGAATGAACATCAAAGCGACGCTTTGGTAAATCTCGCCCTCCGACCGTTGAGTAACTTGCGTGTGAATGTCCGCTTCTGGTGGATATCGTTGAAAAACTCAGCCCAATAACTATTCATTGAGCTGTTTCAGCGGCTCTCCGGTGATGAGGATCGGTTAT
>NZ_WESC01000014.1 GCF_009184905.1 Parvibaculum sedimenti | reverse complement strand
CGGACACAAGCAAAGCCAGATCAAAGATCTGCTCCCTTGGAATTATCCAGTCAAGGTGTGAACGAAACATCGCTTACCGAATTCCTGGCCTTCGTCGCGGCCGATTTCGGTTTCGATGAGGGCTGTGGTTTTCTGGCAGAGGGACCAGATGAGGTCCTTGTGGGCTTCGGGATCGCGGGCGAGATTGTTGAGCTCGTTCGGGTCTGTCTCGGTGTCGTAGAGCGCGAGGTCGTTATGCGCGAGGAGCATGTCCCAGTCTTTCGGGATGTGATGCTCGCCCAGCGCGAAGAAGCGCGCGAATTTGTAGCGCCCGTCATAGACGCCGCGATGGAGGCCGCGATTGGTGCGGCTGGGTCCGAGATGGCCGAGCTTCAGCGCTTCGATGAAGATCGACGACATGGAGGGCGTGCGACCCTCACGCATCATCGCTTCCATCATCTGCGGGTCGATGTAGAAGGGAACGCCGTAATTGTAGAAAGCGCCGCGCGCGTCGCGCTCCGTTCTGCCGCCCGTCACCGCGGCGGCGAGGCTGACGCCCGGAAGCTTGCCCAGCGGGTCTTCGAGCTGGCCCACATCGCCGCCCGCGAATTCATAGATCGTCGGCAAAAGATCGAGCGTGTTGCCGAGGCTGTCGACGCTGCGCGGGGTGCGCGCGTCGGGGTGGCTGATGTAGAGCGGGACGGCGACATTCTCCTTGAAGATCACCGGGCCCTTCTGGCGCAGGCGCTGCGCGCCCGCCATCTCGCCATGATCGGCGGTGTAGACGACAATGGTGTTGTCGGCGAGGCCGAATGTTTCGAGCGCCGAGAAGAGGCGACGGATCTTGGTGCTCGCGTCGCGCATGCAGTTGAAATAATAGCTCTGGTTCCTGCGCCAGATGTGCTCGTCGTCGGGCAACCTGCCATAGGTGAGATCGCAGATGCCGCGATAGGACTTCACCGCCCAGGGCTCGTTGTCGGCGGGCTGGCGATAGAAGCTTTCGGGAAGCGGGATGTCGCTCCAGTCCTTGTCGTAGATGTCGTTCGCGGGCGCGGGCGCGAGGGGCGAGAGCACGTCCGGGTTGCCGCGCGTGGCGGTCTGCCCGGGCCATGCTTCGAAGAAGCATATGTCATGCGGATTGACGAGGTTGACGGCGAGGAACCAGGGCTTGTCGAGCTTGCGACCGACCTCGTCGAGCCACTGGATCGAGGCGCTGACGGTTGGGCCGTCGAAGCGGTAGCCGTCCCAGACCTTGCCGTGCGGATCGCCATCGATGTTGTAGTCGCTGAAACCGAAGGCTTCCAGCGCCTTGTCGGTCTTCGCATAGGGGCCGTAGCCCAGTTGCGCCGCATGCGGAAGATCGCTCAGGTGCCACTTGCCCTTGTAGGCGGTGTAGTAGCCCAGATCGCGCAGATGATGGCCGATGGAGCGGAGCTTCGTGTTGAGCACGGGGAAAGGCGGCGCGCCGTCATTCACCACCATGTCGGTCTGCTGCGTGTGGCGGCCGAAATAGATCACCGAGCGCGAGGGCGAACACGGCGTCGTGTTGACGTTGTATTTCGGGAAGAAGGTGCCGCGCTCGCGCATCCAGTCATGCGCCGGGAGATCGAGGTTGCCGGGAAGCGAGGCCGAGCGCTCCTGATCGGTCATCACGAAAAGGATGTTGGGCTTTTTCGACCTCAGCGCGGCGGGCGCGCCGAAGGCCGTGCCGCTGCTCGCGACGCCAAGCGCAGCGGCGCCGACGCCCAGCACGCGGCGGCGGGTGGGATGCTGCTTGCCGGTCATGTCCTTCTCCCTCAGGGTTTTGCGCCTTCCAGGATACCCAGAATATCCTCCTCCAGCGCCCAGAAGCGGTCCTGGCCCCAATGGGCGGGCATGTCGTTGACGCGGAAGGTGGGGGCGCCCCAGAGGCCTGCCGCAAAGAGGGCCTTGCGGTTTTCTTCCGCGACCGGCCGCCAGCTTTCGTCGCCGAGCGCGGCCTTGACGGCCGCCTCGTCGAGACCGGCGCGGCGGGCGACATCGTAGAGGCCTGCATCGGAGGCGAGGTCGATGCCGTCGGCAAAGGCGGCGCGCTGGCCAAGCTCCGCGAAGTCTTCGCCGCGGCCGAGCTTCATGGCGCGATGCAGGACGGCGAGCGCGCGCTCGGCGCCTGCGCCCACGGGATCGACGACGGTGCCGAAGGGAATTCCGGCGAGTTCCGCCTCGCGCTTCGTGTCGAGCATGATGTACATGCGCTTGACGCGCGGCACGGGCAGGCCGCGCATCACCATCGGCAGGATGAAGCGCAGACGCAGCTCCGCATCGTAGTGATGCGCGAGTTTCTTCATGCGTGGGAATGAAATCCACGAATAGGGGCTGCGGAAGGAAAACCAGTAGTCGATGACGAGGCGCGGGCCACCCTTCGGAAAGGCAATGAGGCGCATATCGCGCCGGGGGGCGATCTGCGCGGCGCCCTTCGGCAGGCTGTCAAGGCCGATGGAGGCGAGACGCGCCTCGAGATGGCAGAGGCGGTCTATGCCCCAATACCATTCGCCCTCGAAATAGAACATGCCGCCGAGATAATGGCCGAGGCGCTTTCGCATCGCGTCGCCTTCGGCAAGGCTGTGCGCGACGGCCTCCGGCTCCGACGCGCCGTGTTTCGCCGCGAGATCACGCAACGCGGCGGCATCGCCCGCGAAGAGCGCGCGGCCCGCGAGCGGCGCAACCTCGAAAAACGTCCCTCGCGTCTTCGCCGCGAGCAATACGGCGTTGCAGAGCGCAACGAGGGGCGCATCGGGCGAAGCCGCGTTGGCGGGAAATTCAAAGCCATATTCGGCGGCAAGGCGCGGCGCATCCCTTAACGCATAGGCGCGCAGCATGGCGCGCTCAGGCGCGGCGGAGTCCTCCGGCGGGGAAACGAGCATGGACACCAGCGCCACCTTGTAGCGCGCTGCAATGGCGGAAAGCGCCTGCGCGGCGATTTGGCTGTAGGGATCGTCTGCCTGATGAAAATAAAGAACCGTGGGCGCCCCGCCTTTCACTCGGCGGTGAAGCGCGTGAACGGCGCGGCGCGTGTCGCGCAAGGCGCGGCTGGTGAGAAGCGCGCTCCCGGCGCGGCTCAAGACGGCTTTCATCATGGTCCTCTCCACCCCCTTGACACGTTTTTATATAGTGACATTCTTCATGTCAATATTATCGAGGCGTGAAACGCCCAGTAGAGGAGACGGCCCATGAACGTGCTGAGAACGCCGGATGCGTGTTTCGCGAATTTGCCGGACTACACCTTCGCGCCGACCTATGTGGATGTGACGGACACCGACGGCACGGTGCTGCGCATTCATTCGGTCGATGAGGGCCCGAAGGATGCCGAGCCCGTTCTCCTCATGCATGGCGAGCCCTCGTGGTCCTATCTCTACCGGCACATGATCCCCGGCCTCGCGGCGCGGGGGCACCGCGTGGTGGCGCCGGATCTCATCGGCTTCGGGCGCTCCGACAAGCCGAGCGAGCAGTCGGACTACACCTACGAGCGCCATGTGAAATGGATGAGCGACTGGCTGGTCGCGAAGGATCTGAAGGACATCACCCTCTTCTGTCAGGACTGGGGCGGACTTATCGGCCTGCGCCTCGTCGCCGCCTTTCCTGAACGCTTCGCGCGCGTCATCGTCGCCAATACGGGCCTGCCCATCGGCACCGGGCGAACGGACGCCTTTCAGGCATGGCTCGACTTCAGCCAGTCCGTGCCGGTGCTGCCGGTGGGCGAAATCGTCAACATGGGGAGCTTGCGCGAGCTGAGCGCGGCGGAGAAGGCCGCCTATGACGCGCCCTACCCGGAGGAAAATTTCAAGGCGGGCGCGCGGCGCTTTCCCGCGCTCGTGCCGATCACGCCGGAGCATCCTTCCGTCGCCGAGAACAAGGCGGCGTGGAAGGTGCTGGAAGCGTTCGACAAGCCGGTGCTGACCGCCTTCAGCGATGGCGACCCGGTGAGCAAGGGCGGCGAACGCATTTTCCACGAGCGCGTGCCGGGCGCGAAGGGGCAGAAGCATGTTATCATAAAAGATGGTGGACATTTCCTGCAGGAAGACAAGCCCGCCGAGCTCGTCAAGATCATCGATGCATTGATCAGCGAGAAAGCATGAGGGAGGAGATCATGAATTACGAAATTGCCGTCTATCCGAAACGCGAAAAGCTGATGGGGCTCGCGGGCTCGCAAGACACCGCGCCGATCGTCATGCTCAACCTGCTGAAGTTCCACGACGTCGCCCAATATAAGGACGGGCGCGCGGAGAAGATCAGCGGGCGCGAGGCCTATATGCGCTATGCGACGGAAATGGAGAAGATCGTGGCCGCGAATGGCGGGCGCTTTCTTTTCTTTGCTGATTTGAAGGATGTCGTGATCGGCGAGGTCGGCGATCTCTGGGACGAGGTGGGCCTCGTCGAATATGCCTCGGCCGCAAGCTTTGCCGCCCTCGTCACCTCGCCGGAGGTGCTTGCCCTCTCGAACCACCGCGAGGCCGGTCTCGCGGGACAGCTTCTCATCCGCTCGACGCTCGCCTTCGAGCCCAAATGACGAAAAACGGGAGGACGATCATGCGCCCACCGTCTCGTGCGGTCATTGCCGTTCTCTCGCTTCTCGGCGCGGTCAACCTCGCGCGCGGATCGATCCATCTCTTCGCGCCCGACGGCGGGCTTACCGCCATTGCCGGGCTCGATCTTGGGCAGGCGCGGGAGATCGCGCTTTTCTTCATCGGTGCGGTCGGCGTCGGGCAAATCACGCTCGGCGCCGTCGACCTGCTGGTCGCCACGCGCTTCCGCATGATGGCCCTGCCCCTGCTGCTCGTTCATATGGGCGAGCTCGCGCTCGGGCTGTTCCTCTTCCTCCTGTGGCGTCCCCTGCCCCATGCGGTGCCGGGTCAATATGGCGCGGTCTTTTCTTTCATCGCCGTGGGCATCATAACTGCGTGGGAATTACTGCGCGGACGAGCCGATGCAACAAGCTGAAGAAACCACCGACAAGGAAGACGGACGTCGCCTGCGCGGGCAGGAAAACCGCCGGCGCATTGTCGAGGCAATGCTCGAACTCGTGCGCGAGGGCAACATCTCGCCGGGCGCCGAGGATGTGTCGGCAAGAGCTGATGTGGGCCTGCGCACTGTCTTCCGTCATTTCAACGACATGGACAGCCTTTACCGCGAAATCTCGGACGTGATGCTCGCGGAGATCGAGCCCATCGCCGCCGGACCCTTGCCGGAAGGCGACTGGCCGACCCGGCTCGAAGCCATGATCGACCGACGCATCCGCGTTTTCGAGAAGATCATGCCGTTCAAGATCGCGGCCGATGTTCACAAATACCGCTCCGCCGTTCTCCGCGAGGATCACGATACATTGACGAAGATGCAGCGCACGACATTGCGCAAGGCGCTTCCCCCCGCGCTCAAGCATGACCGCATGCAATTCGAGGCGCTCGACCTGCTGATGAGTTTCGACAGCTGGAGAAGACTGCGGATGGAACAGGGGCTATCGGTGGCGCAGGCGCGGAAAACGGTGATCCTCGCCGTCAGCGCGATTGCGGCAGCAGCCGGGGTTCAGCCGACAACTTCATCGATATAGAGATTGACCTCGGCGACCGCAGCGCGGAGGCGTTCGATCATCGGCGCCCTCGCGGTCTGGTCGGCGAGCCGCTCGGCCTCCTCGGCGATGTCGCCCAGCGCGAAGGCGCCGAGGCCGCGGGCGGAGCCTTTGAGGCTGTGGGCGGCATCGCGCCACTCCTTGTCGTCCGTCGCGTCGCTCAGCCGGTCGAGATAGAGCTGCGCCTGCGCGCGGAACAGTCCGAGGAGTTCGGCCTCAAGGTCGCGGTTGCCCAGCGTGTATTGAGCGAGGTGGGCGAGATCGAGCGGCTGCATGATTGCGGGCATGGGTCTTCTCCGAAAGCCGTGTCGCGGGCCTTGGCGAGCCTAGCCGGGCATGTGGTAGCGAAGCGTTAACCGCCTGTGGCCCCCCGCCCGCATTTCGGCGGGCTTATGCGGAAAAATCGGCAGAATCGACCCTACCATTCACACCGGGGGCCGCCCGGGGCGCTGGCCGGTTGACGGACAGGCCGCCTTCCGACAGGTTGAAGTTCGAGCTTCGGCTAGGGGCAAAAGACCATGAAAACACTGGATTTGGCGCCCAGGGCGCCTGAAACCGCGGAATCTCCGGCAGCCAATGAGCTGCCGGTGAAGGCGGCCAATGAGGACTCGCCTGCGGCGGGCGCGCTCTACCGGCTGATCGCGCGGCGGCCTTCGAGGCGCATTCCGGCGGCGGCGGCGGTGGCGAGCCTCTTCTGCGTCGGCGCGGCGGCGGCTTACCTCTGGGGTTTTTACGGCGCGGAGGGGCTATCGAAGCTCACGCCGAACGAGCTCGTGCTGATCGGCCTCGGCGCGGCGCTGCCCATCATTCTCGTCTGGTTCGCCGCCTATGCCATCTGGCGCGGACAGGAGATGAAGCTCATGGCGGAGGCGCTGGCGCGCACCGCGATCCGCATGACCGACCCCGCCGATCCGGCGAGCGAAGAGATCATCACCATTTCGCAGGCCGTGCGCCGCGAGCTCGATGCGATGAAGGAAGGGCTGGCGCAAGCGCTGGCCGAGACCGTGCGTCTCAACGCGCTGGTCGCGGAAGAACTCGACGCGATCGACAAAGGCACGGGCCGCGCGGAAGAGCGCACCCGCGTGATGGGTGAACTTCTCAGCGAGCAGCGCGAGGGCCTCGGCGAACTTGCCCGCGCCATCGGCAGCGAGAGCGACACGGTCGCCCGCTCGATCCGCGAACAGGTGGATGCCGTGCGCGGGCTCGTCGACAAGGCGGCAACGACGCTCGACGATGCCGGCACGCGCATCGTCGCGCAGACGGAAACGCTCGCCCGGGTGAGCGAGGCCGCGCGCGCGGGCGCGGACGCCACCACCTCCATGCTCGACAGGCAGGCCTCGCGCCTCGAAGTCGTGGCGAATGCGGCGCTTTCACAGGCCGACACGCTGGCGCAGCGCTATGAGACGAAGCGCCAACTCATCGGCGAAGCGGCAGAGAGGCTCAGCACGGAGCGCGAAAAGCTCGAAGCCGTTTTCGAGGAGCATCGCGACAATATGCTCGCTGCCGATCAGGCGATGAACGAACGGACGCAGGAGATCGGCCACGCCGCGGCGGAACTTGCCGCGCGTCTCAACGCCACGTTCGACAATGCGGCGGAACGAGCCAAGGCGCTCGACGAAACGATCTCCGCCGACATTCTGCGCGCGGTCGCGGAGATGAGCGAAGCGTCGGGCACGATCAGCCGGTCGGCGGGCGCGGCAACGCGGGCCATCGGCGCAACGGTCGACGAGTTACGTGGCGCCACGGGCGCGCTCGGTGAAGACGTGACGCGAGCCGCGGCAGACGCCATTGGCGCAACGGTGACCCAGATCCGCGCCGCGACATCCATGATGGCCAATGATGTGACGAAGGCGGCGGCCACGCTATCCACCGATATTGCGGAGCGCACGAACGCCTTGCGCGTCATCGTGACCAAGGCCGTGTCCGACAGCGACCATGCGGGCGAGCGCTTCAACGCCGCCATGATCCGCCTTGGCGGCGCGGCGAAGGAAGCGGGCCGCGCGATGCAGGAAGCCTCCAGCGAACTCGAAGCGCGGCTCTCACGCATGCCCGTGGAGGCGGCTGCGAGCGCGGCGTCGCTCAATCATGTCTTGCAGGACCAGCTTTCGGCGCTCGCCTCCATCGCCGACATCGTGACGCGGCATGCGCGGACGCTGGACCGCACGTCTCCCGGTTACGCGGCGCCTGCTCATGCGGGCGAAACGCCGCCGCCCCCGCCCCGTCCGGACATGGCATGGCCGGATGCCTCTCGGCCTGCCGACACCTCGCGCAACTGGGGCATTTCCGATCTGCTCGCCGCAGCCGAGCGCCTGCCCGACCGGGACGCGCCGCCGAAGCCCGGCGAGCTGACCGACGGCATGAGCGACAGCGAATTCCACCGCTCGTCGCTTCAGGTCATCGAGACATTGCAGGCACTCGCCGTCGACCTCGACCGCGCGCTGGAACAAAGCCCGCCCGCCGAACTCTGGCAGCGCTATCAGGCGGGCGAGCGCAATGTCTTCGCGCGGCGGCTTTACAATATCGCGGGCCGCCAGCTCTACGACCGTATCGCCGTCAAATATCGCGGCGACGAGGAGTTCCGCGACCATGTCGACAGGTTCGTCTCGCTCTTCGAACGGCTGCTCGCCTCCGCATCGACGCGCGATAGGGAGAACATCCTCGCCGAAACCTATCTCACCTCGGACACCGGCAAGGCCTATCTGATTCTTGCCCAGGCGAGCGGCAAGCTGGCCTAGCTCTGCGGAGCGGCGGCCTTTGCCGCTGCGAGACGGGCGTTTTCGTCGGCCCAGACCGCTATGCCTTCGAGAGTCTGGCGGAGGCCGATGTCATAGGCCGCGACAATGGCGGATATGCCGCTGCCGCTGACGGGCACGGAGGCACCGAAGGATTTGACGGCGACGATGGTGCGTTCGTTTTCAAGCACCAGCCGCGCGTAAAGCTCGATCTTCACCGTAAGGCCCGACGGGTTCGTCGCGTCGACGGCGAACTGGCGGATATCGCCTGTGAGCTCGTAATCGCCGCGGAGATCGGCGCCCCGCGTCGCGACGGAAGCGAAGCGACCGGAGTTTTCCATCGTCTCGACCATGAGGTTCTGGATCAGGCGCGGCGCCCGGTCCGCCCAGCGGGCGTCGGCGTAATATTTGAGTTCGTTCACGCCCGACTGCTGAACGATGCGCGCACTGTCGATGACGGCGGGGGCGGAGAACTCATCCACCACGACCTGAGCGGGCTTCAGCGCATTGGACGATGCCGGCGCGGGATGCCCCGCTGTCAGCGTGAAGAGCTGCGGCGGCGGCTCGCTGGCGACGTTCGCCAGCGCGCAGGCGCAAAGCGGAAGGAGAAGGACAAGCGCCGCACTGCGCCGCGCGAAACGATGAAGCGGGTTCATTGTGCTTTCACTTCCGGAACGTTTTTGCCGATGAGGAAGCGCGCCGGATCGTCCTGGGCGCGGGAAACGATACGATCGAGCGCGGTGACGAGGTCGCGCGTCTCCGAGACGAGCTGCGGGATCTGGGTCAGCCCGTCCCTGCTCATGCGATTGATCGCCGGACCGTTGACGCGCAGAAGCTGATCGAGATTCTCCGCAACCTTGCGATAGGAATCCGAGGTGTTGCGCAGATCTGCGATGAGTCCCTTGGCATCATTCTTGACGAGACTGTCGGCGCTGCGGCTGAGAGAGCTGAAATGTTCCGACGCATCGGCCAGGTTCTTGATCGCCCTCTTCATGTCGCCCGAACTGTCGGCAAGCTCGGTCGAGAGCCTGTCGAGGTTCTCGACCACATGGCCGATCGACTTCTGATTGTTGGCGAGCGTCGCGTTCAGCTCCTGCAACAGCTTGTTCGCGCTCTGCAGCGTTTCGGGCGCCGACTTCGCAAGCTCCTGCAAGGTCGAGGGTGCACCGCGAATGACCGCATAGGCCTCGCCATTCTTCGGCTTCAGAAGCTGTGAGCCGGGGCTGCCGCCAGTGATCTGGATGACGGCGACGCCGGTGATGCCCGAGGCTTCGAGCTGGGCGATCGAGTCTTCCTTCACAGGCGTGCGCGCGTCGAGCTGGATCAGCGCGACGACCTCGCTCGGATCGTTCTCGGCAAGGTGAAGATCCATCACACGCCCGACCGGTAGGCCGTTGAATTGAACGGAGCCCGATTTGCTCAGGCCGGAGACGGAGCCGCGAAAAATGATCTGGTAGTAGGAATATTGGCGATCGAGCTGCACCTGGCTGATCCAGAGCGCAAAGCCGAAGATGCAGGCCAGCACCACCAGCGCGAAAGTCCCGATCAGGACATTGTTCGATTTGATTTCCATGATGTCGCCCGGGTTCGCCTACTTGCCAGCAAAGGCCGCGCGCGCGCGCGGGCCGTGGAAATATTCCCTGATCCAGGGGTGCTCGCTCTGCAACATGTCGTCAATCGTTCCAATCAGGATAACACGCCGCTCGGCCAGCACAGCTATCCTGTCGCAGGTCGCGTAAAGCGTGTCGAGATCGTGGGTCACCATGACGACGGTGAGGCCGAGCGTGTGCGCGAGGTCTGTAATGAGTTCGTCGAAAGCGGCGGCACCGATGGGGTCGAGGCCCGCCGTGGGCTCGTCGAGAAAGAGGATTTCAGGGTCGAGCGCAAGCGCGCGGGCAAGCCCCGCCCTCTTCTTCATGCCGCCGGAAAGCTCCGAGGGGAAGAGATCGGCCGCACCGGAGCGAAGCCCCACCATGGCGATCTTCACCGCCGCCAGCTCATCCATGAGCTTCTGGCCCATATGGAGATGTTCGCGATAGGCGACCTGCACGTTCTGGGCGACGGTGAGTGCGGAGAAAAGCGCACCCTCCTGAAAGAGCACGCCCCACCGCCGTTCCTGCGCGCGGCGTTCATCTTCCGGCAGCATTTCGAGGTCTTTCCCGAAGACACGGATATTGCCGCCATCCGGCGACTTGAGCCCGAGGATGGTGCGCAGAAGCACGGACTTGCCTGTGCCCGAACCGCCGACGATGCCCAGCACTTCGCCCCGCTTCACCGAGAGATCGAGATTCTCGTGGATGACGTGATCGTCGAACTTCGTCAGAAGGCCCTGCACCTCAATGATCGGTTCCTCGACGATCTGGTTCCCGCTCTCCATCAGATCCCCACTGCGGTGAAGAACATGGCGAAGATCGCATCGAGAATGATGACGAGGAAGATCGAGCGGACGACCGAACTCGTCGTCTGTGTACCAACGGATTCCGCGCTGCCCGTAACATCGAGGCCGGCACGGCAGCCGACAAGCGCGATGACGATCGCCATGAAGGGCGCCTTCAGAAGACCTACGCCGAATGTCCAGAAATCGGCCGCCGCGCGAAGCCTTTCTATATAGACGGCGGGCGACATGTTGAGCTGCATGACCGCGACGACACCGCCACCGATGAGACCCATGATGTCGCCGATAAAGGCAAGAAGCGGCATGGTGAAGAGCAGCGCGAGGACGCGCGGCACCACCAGCATGTCCATCGGATCGAGGCCGAGGGTGCGCATGGCGTCGATTTCCTCGCGCATCTTCATCGAACCGATTTCGGCGGTGAAGGCGCTGCCGGAACGGCCCGCGACGATGATGGCGGTGAGCAGGATACCGACTTCGCGCAGGAAGATGATGGCGATGAGGTTGACGGTAAAGACATCCGCACCGAAGCGGCGAAGCTGCGTCGCGCCCTGCTGCGCGATCACCGCGCCGATGAGAAAGGTGAGCAGGCAGACGAGTGGAAGCGCGTCGAAGCCCGCCTTTTCCATGTGATGGACGAGCGGCGTCAGGCGGAACCGGCTCGGGTGGCGGATGCTGCGCCAGATCGTGGCGAGGACATGGCCCAGGAACTCGACGAAGGTGAGCGTCTCCAACCCCATGGCCACGACCGCGGCGCCGATACGCCCCACTACCTCGACATAGAGCGACGACCGCTCCGGAACGGTGGGCTTTGGCACCCCGCCCTCGCCCACCTTGTCGAGCAGGATCTTGTGTCCCTCCTTCAGCCCCTCATAGCTGACCTTGACGCCCTGCGCTTCGAGCGAGGCAACCGTGCGATCGATGAGCCATGCGCCGGCGGTGTCGAGACGGATGAGGGCCGACATGTCGAAAACGGCGCTTTCCCCAACTGGCTTTGCGGCGACGAAGGCGCGCAGATCGTCGTCGATCGCGAGAATGGGGGTCACAGACCAGTCTCCCGCCGGGCGGAAAGTGAATCCGCCCACCCTGTCTATGACCGCATAGGAGGCGGCAGCCCCCTGACCGGAGGGCCCTTGAGCGCCTGATGCTTCCGCCAAACCGCCTCCAGGTGTCCAAAAATTCACGCGCCAGTTTGACGCATGCCCTTACCTAGGCCGAAAGTTAGTTTAGCCTAGGAGCGGACGCCATAGCCAGACGGAGCGCGCCGCTCCGCTGTGCCCGCGTACGCAAGAATTAGAGAACACCAAGGAGATTCCATCATGAAGGCGGTTCTGAACGGATTGGCCACATTTGCGCTCGCCATGTCGCTCGCGGGCGTAGCTTCGGCCAACGACGACTGGAAAGGTGGCGACGCCGAAAAGGGCGAAAAGGTTTTCAAGAAGTGCGCCGCCTGCCACACCGTCGAGGAAGGTGGTCCGAACCGGGTCGGTCCGAACCTGCATGGCATCCTCGATCGCCCAGCTGCTTCGCATGCCGGCTACAAATATTCCGCCGCCATGACGAAGAAGGGCACGGAAGGCCTGAAGTGGAGCGAGGACAACCTCTTCGCCTATCTTGAGAAGCCCGCCGCCTTCGTTCCCGGCACGAACATGACCTTCATCGGGTTGAAGAAGCCCGAGGACCGCAAGGACCTGATCGCCTTTCTCGAAAAGGCCGCCGGCCACACGAAGTAAGCGCAGAAGCGCGAGACGACCTCCCTTCCCGGCCCTTTCCGCGCGACGCGACGGGGGCCGGGAAAGGTTCCCGTTAACTCTCCACTCCCGCTGGAACGGAAGCTGCACCGCCGACCTTGGCGATGCTGTCATTGTCTCGCAACAGGACAACGGCAGATACACAGTGTCCAGAACCGGGGCATGGCCGCGCCGAAACAGGCCGGCGATGCGTGAGAGAGACGATGGAATCGACACCTGCATTCCACAGACTTTCGGCGATCCTGCCGGGCCTCGTGCTCGTGCTGAGCCTCGCCCTTTCGATTTATGACATCGGCGGTCTGGCGACGGCGCTGCGCGACCACGTCTTCGACATCTATCAGCGCATCGAGCCGCGCAAGGCCGGGCCCGACGGCCCCCATGCGGTCTATATCGACATCGGCTCCGAAAGCGCGCAGCGCTATGACACCTGGCCCTGGCCGCGCAAGCGGCTCGTGGATCTCGTGAATGCCGTGCGGGCCGCAGGCGCCAGCGCAATCCTCCTCGACATGCCGCTTTACGAGGAGGACCCGACCTCGACGGCCTCGCTGCTGAAGCTCTGGACGCCGCTGCCGGATTCAACCTCCTATGAACTGCGGGAAGGCCTCGCCAGCCTGCCCGATCACGAACAGGCATTCGCAGCGCTGCTGGCGGCCACGCCCTCGGTGATTTCCTTCGAGCCGGGCAAGGCGCCGCTCGGCGACGTCCGCGCGCCGGTCGCGCATGCCAATATTGCTTCGCAAGGCAGCGATGCCCGCCACTATGCCGCCACCTATGCGCTCTGGCGCCCGAGCCTTGCCTCCTTCGAGGCCGCAGCCAAAGGCGGCGGCGCAACGCTACCCGACCAGACGCCGGGGACCGCCGTGCGCACGCTCCCCATGCTCGTCAATCTCGGCGGAACGCTCTATCCCTCCAACATCCTCGAGGCGCTGCGCGTGATGCGCGGCGGCACGGGCTACCACGCGAATGTCGCCGAATCCGAAATGGGCTTCACTTTCGGCATGGAGCCGGGCGTCGAACAGGTGTCCATTGACGATACAGGCCTTGCCGCGCTGACCAGCATCAATGGCGCGCTGCAGCTTTATTTCGGCGGGCCGGACACGCGGATCGCCATGTCGGCCTCGAAGCTGCTTGATGGCGACACCGATATTTCCTCGCTCAAGGACCGCGTCGCCGTGATCGGCGTTTCGGCCAATGGCACACAACGGCTCTACGACACGCCGACGGGTATTCAGATGCCGTCCGGCGCCATCGCAGCCAATGCAATCGACCAGATCCTCGATGGCGCCTTCCTGACGCGGCCGGGCTGGGCCACGGCTGCCGAACAGCTCTACATTTTCGTCGGTGGCATTCTCGTCATCATCCTGCTCAGCCTGTTCCGCTTCCGCTGGGGCTTCATGCTCACGCTGCTGCTCGGCTGCGGCGGCGTCTACGCCTCATGGTGGGCCTTCGAGACGCATCGCTGGCTCATCGACCCCTCGCTTGGCGGCCTCACGCTGATCGCCGCGAGCCTGACCTGCGCGCTGATGACGAAGCTCCATTCCGAGGAGCAGACGCAGTTCATCGACGCCCAGTTTTCGCGCCGCCTCTCGCCGTCGGGCCTTGCCAGGGTGCATGCGCATCCGAACCTCGTCCAGGCGGAGGGACAGCTCAAGCCCGTGACCTCGGTGGTCGCGGGTCTTCGCGGCTTCAACATCATCGCCGACCGTTATCTCGAAGATCCCCAGGCCTATGCCGATATCCTCAACCGCTTCTTCTCGCCGATGGTGAAGATCGTTCAGGACCGCAACGGCATGGTGGACCGCACCGTGGGCGACACGCTTTATGCTGTCTGGAACGCGCCTTTCGACGTCAACGAACACGCGTCCAAGGGCTGCGACGCGGCGCTGCGCATGGTCGAAAATCTCGAAGCGCTGAACGAATTCCTCGAAGAGGACGCGCGGCGCCAGCATCTGAGCCATGTGCCGCTGAGCCTTTCGATCGGCATCGACACCGGGCTCGCGACCACGGGCAATATGGGCGCGATCCTCCAATTCGATTACGGCGTCCTCGGCGAACCGGTGAGCTTCGGCGCCCATCTCCAGCGCAATGCACGGAACTATGGCCCGGCCATCATTGTGGGCGAAGGCACGCAGCGCGCAGTGGGCGACCGCTATGCGCTCCTCGAAATCGACCTCATCTCGACGCCGCGCCACCCCGAAGGCCGACGTGTCTTTGCGTTGCTGGGCGACCCGATCATGCGCGCCAATCCCAAGTTCCGTGCGCTGCAGGAAGCGCATGCGCTGATCTTCTCGGCCTATCGCAACCAGCGCTGGGCCGATGCGCGAGCGGCGATCACCGAATGCCGCAAGCTCAACGGCGCGATTTCGACGCTTTACGATTTCTACGAAGCGCGGATTGCCCAATATGAGGCGAACCCGCCCGGCGAGCACTGGAACGGTTCCTGGTATGCGGGCCGCATCTGACATCCGCAGAAACGTGCATCTTTGGACTTGGCGGCCTTGCGCGAGAAAGGCATCATCCGGCCAGATGATTGCCCTCCACTCTCTCTATTCGTCACGCGCCGCATAAGCGGGCCATGACGAGTGGAAAGAAAGAATCCAGACGATGCGCGAGATTTCCGTCGAAACCGAGACCTGGCCCATCGCGGGCGCCTTCACCATTTCACGCGGATCGAAAACGGAAGCCCATGTCGTCACCGTCACCATTCGCGACGGCAGCGCGACGGGCCGCGGCGAATGCGTCCCCTATGGCCGCTATGGGGAAACCGTGAAGGACGTCATGGCCTCGATCAAAGGCGCGAGCCAGGCGCTTGCCGACGGCATGACACGCGAGGAACTGCAGCGCGCCATGCCGCGCGGCGCCGCGCGCAATGCGGTCGATTGCGCACTTTGGGATCTGGAAGCGAAACTCACGGGCGAGCCTGTCTGGAAGCTCGCAGGCCTCGAAGAACCAAAACCCCTCACCACCGCCTACACGCTGAGCCTTGCCGAGCCCGACGCCATGCGCGAGGCAGCACGGACCGCCGCTGCGCGACCGCTGCTGAAGCTGAAACTCGGCGGCGACGGACAGGACATCGCCCGCGTCGCGGCGGTGCGCGAAGGCGCGCCCGAGGCGACGCTCATCGTCGATGCGAATGAAGGCTGGAAGGCCGACGACGTGCTGCCACTCGCCACGGAACTCGCGAAATTCAATGTCGCGCTGATCGAGCAGCCGCTGCCTGCAAAGGAGGACGAAGCCCTGCGCGGGCTCACCTCTCCCATTCCACTTTGCGCGGACGAATCCGCGCATGGGCTCGAAGGCATGACGAGGCTCGTCGGCCTCTATCAATATGTGAATGTGAAACTCGACAAGACGGGCGGGCTCACTGAGGCGCTCTCGGTCATTCGCTGCGCCAGGCGGCGCAAGCTCGACGTGATGGTAGGCTGCATGGTCGCGACGTCGCTCGCCATGGCACCCGCCGCGCTCATTGCGCAAGGCGCCACCTTCGTCGACCTCGACGGGCCGCTTCTGCTCGCGAAAGACCGCGAGCACGGCATTCGTTACGACGGCAGCGTGATGATGCCGCCGGAACGGGCGCTGTGGGGATAAGCATTCACCCCTTCCGCCATCGCCCGGCTCAAGGGTGTTGCTTCGCCGCATTGGCGATGAGATCGTCCAACTCACCGCAAGCGTGGCCGAGGGCGATGATGTCGCCATGCGTCAGGTCGTCGGCGATGGCGTGGCTCTGGACCTGAAGCTGATGCGCCTTGCGGGCGTCGCTTCCCTGCTCCTGATGAACGATGGCGGCGATGCGCGCCTGCTTGTCGCGGAAATCCTTGTGGGAGCAATCCGCCGAAGCGACGGAAGGCAGGACCAATGCGAGCATCAGGACGGTCCCCGACGCGATCTTCTGGAACATGTTCTCCACCCTCGTTAAGGACGCGACCTCCCGGACACGCGCCGATGGAGCCGGACTATACGCTTTCCGGCTCCGCCAAACATCCCAAATGGGAGCGGCAAAATGCGTCAGGCGATGTTCAGGACGATCTTTCCGAAGTGGGAGGCACCCGCCATCGTCATGAAGGCAGCACGCGCATCTTCGAGCGGATAACGCTTGTCGATAACGGGATGGATGTCGTTGACCTCGATCGCACGGACCATATCTTCGAAATGTGCCCGGCTGCCGACCGAGATGCCGGTGATGCGAAGGTTCTGCGAGAAGATCGCGGCAACGTTCACATCCTTCACCAGACCAGACAGAATGCCGATGACGGCGACATGTCCACCGATACGCGCCGCCATGATCGACTGCGACAGCGTGTCCGCTCCACCTACCTCGACGACATGATCGACGCCATAGCCGCGCGTGAGCTTGCGGGCTTCGTCCGCCCAGGCCGGCGTTTTCCTGTAGTTGATGGTGAGATCCGCGCCGAGCGCTCTTGCGCGTTCGAGCTTTTCATCAGATGACGAGGTGATGATGACGCGCGCGCCCGCGGCCTTGGCAAATTGCAACGCAAAGATCGAAACGCCACCCGTGCCCTGAAGCAGAACGGTATCGCCCGCCTTGATGCTTCCTTCGACGACGAGCGCGCGCCAAGCGGTGAGCGCGGCGCAAGGAAGCGTCGCAGCTTCTTCCGCCGTATAGCTCTTCGGCGCTTTGGCGACGCCTTCGGCGGAGAGCTTGATGTAGTCTTGCGCGCAACCGTCGAGTGGACCACCGAGGGGCTGCGAGATCGCGGCAAGCGACGGGCCGCCCGAGAACCATGTCTGGAAGAATTGCGGGCAGACATGATCGCCGAGTTTCACCCGCGTCACGCCCGCGCCGACTTCCACCACCTCGCCCGCGCCATCCGACAGCGGCACGAGGGGCGCGCCCGGACCCGAGCGCCCAAAGCCATTGACCGTTGCGAGATCGCGATAGTTGAGCGATCCAGCCTTGAGCCGAACGACGATTTCACCCGGCCCGGCCCTCGGCACCTCGCGGGTTTCAAGCTGAAGGTGGTCGATACCGACGCCGTCTTTCAGAACGATAGCGCGCATGTTTGTCTCCCTGTCGAGTTTCTGTTTGCTCAATAACTGAACGCGTGGGGAGTCTTGTCAACGCACAAAGATTTGAGGGAGTTCGCGCGGCGCATTGACCTTGCGGCATGCCGCAAGGGAAGCACGACCTACCTCGGCGTGTCGCCCTTGATCTGCGTGCGATGCATGACGCGGCGCTGCCTTCCGTCGAACGCATCGCGGCGATGAATAGCGCAGCGGTTATCCCAGATCAGGAGATCGCCTACCCTCCACTGATGCGTCCAGGCGAATTCCGGCTTGGCGCAATGCGCCCAGAGCGCATCAAGGAGGCGCTCGCTTTCTTCGAGTTCGAGACCTTCGACATAGGCATTGAGACGGCGACCGAGATAGAGCGCTTTGCCGCCCGTCACCGGATGAGTGCGCACCATCGGGTGCTTCGCACCCGGCGCCTGACGCACATTGAGGACGGCGCCCGCGCCGGCGCGCAATTCGCCGACGCTGGTGGTGCTGGAGTCATGATTGGCGAGACGCCCTTCGGTCGCACGCCTCAATTCGGCGGGCAGCGTTTCATAAGCCTTGTACATATTGGCGAAGCTCGTGTCGCCGCCACGATCTGGAATTTCGAGCGAGTAGAGAACGCTCGCCATGGGCGGCTCCGCGACATAGGACATGTCGGTGTGCCACTCGGCCTCCTTGTCGCCCAACGCGCCGATGGGTTTTCCGTTCTCGACCACGTTCGAGATGATCCAGATTTCCGGCCGCGACTTTTCCTGTGCGCCCGCATAATCGGTGGCGCTGGCGGGCGCGATGTCGAGAGGGCCGAAATGGCGCGAGAAGCGAATGAGATCGTCGTCGGTAAGGTTCTGGCCACGAAAGAGCAGAACGATGTGATCTGCCCACGCCTCTTTCAGCGCCGTCGCGTCGCCGCCGCTCAAGGGCTTCGAAATATCGAACCCGCGAACCTCAGCACCCAGCGCCGCGCCCGTGGGCAGGATCTCGATCGTCATCGTTACTTCCCTCTTCTTCCAACACCAGCAACGGCCCACCGCTCCAGCGTGCACCGATGATGAGCGTGCCGAAAAATGAAACGGCGCCGACAGCGGCGCTCAACAGATAGGCCCGTGGTCCGAACGACTGGTAGAGCGAACCGGCGGCCAACGTCATGGCACCCATCATAACGCCCGCCGAAAGAGATGCGTAGAGGCTCTGCGCGGTGGCGGCAAGCGAGCGCGGCGTGGCACGCGCCAGAAAATGGATCGTGCCGAGATGCGCCGCGCAATAGGTGAAGGCATGGAGGGTTTGAAGCGGAAAGAGCACCCAGAGCGGCGGGCTCATGGCCGTGACACCCCAACGCAGGACGGAAGCCGCCGCGCCGAGCGACATCATACGCACAGCCCCTACCCTCGCCACCACCTTGCCCGAAAAGGCGAAAAGGATAATTTCGGCCACGACACCGACACCCCAGAGAATGCCGATCACTTCGTTGCTGTAGCCGAGCTTCTGCCAATTCAACGTCCCGAAAGCGTAATATACCGCATGGGTCGACTGGATGAGGCTCGCGGTCACGAGACCGATGAGAAACAAGGGTTCGCGGGCGATGGCAAGCGCGGCGCGGAGCTGACCGCCATTCCGTGTACTGCGCATCCGGGTTGGCACTTCCGGCGCAAGGAGATAGGCGCCAGCGAGATTGACCATGATCGCGAGGATGAGACAGGTGGAAATGACGAGCGGGCTTTGCCACCCGAGCAGCCAGCCGACGCCGAGGCTCGCGCCAATGAAGGTGATGGAGCACCAGAGGCGCACACGTCCGTAATCGATGCCGTGGTCATGCGCCGCCTTCATGGCCAGTGCCTCAATCAGCGGCGTGATCGACGGCCAGAGCGACATCAGCAGCAGCGTGACGAGGAATATCTGCCAGAAGCCGTTGCTCACCGTATAGAGGCAGACTGCGATCAGCGAACCCCAGGCAAGCGCGATGACGACACGGCGGCGATTATCCAGCCGGTCGGCGAGGAAGGCGAACAATGGCCCCGCGGCGATGCGCAGGAACATGGTCGCCGCCATGATGATGGAGATTTCCTGGGGTCCGAGCCCCTTCGCCTTCAGCCAGACGGGAAAGAAAGGCACCTGCACGCCCGAGAACAGGCAGAGCGAGGCATAGAAGACGGACAGGCGTAGTGCGAGCGGCATGATGTGGCCCGAATGACCCCCGAGTGACCCATTTGTCCGGGCCGCTCAGTCATAGCCGATGGGATAGCCCGCGCAAGAGGGGGGCAGCTCCCCCGACCGAGGAGGAGCTGCCCGATTTCAGCCTAGCCGAGGGCCGGGAAGACGAAGCGGCGGGCTTCGACGCTGCCGAGCAGGAAGTCCCAGATCTTGCTCTCAAGACCGGCGGCCCAGGGAGCTTTCGAAACCTCGGCGAGGGCCTGAAGCTCGATCAGGAGCTTCTTCAGGGCGTCGTTCGAAGCGTCGAGCGCGCGAACGCGGAGCGACTCGTCCTTCGTCGCAGAGGCGGCATCGAGCCTCTTTGCGAGATCCTTGTCATCGACGATCCTGGCCGCTTCTGCGAAAAGCGCGCGCAACTGCGCATTCTCCTGGTAGCGGATCTCGGCGGCACGATCGACTTCCTGCGCCATCATCAGCATCGACATCGAAATGATGCCGACGCTTCCGAGCGTATATTCGCCACCGAGCTGCGGGGCTATGTCCATCAACAGAGTGCCGGCGAAGCCGCCGAGCATGACGTCTGCATCGGGTTTCATGCGCGGGCCTCCTTCGACAGGGCAGCGAGTTCCTTCGCAAGCACCCGGTTGTGAACGTCGGTCGGATAGATGCTCGACAGGGCGAGGATCGGATCGCGATTCGCGCCCGATTGATATTCCTTGCCCGCCGAAATCCAGATGGCGAGACCCTTCAGCGAATTGAAGATCTCCCACCAGCGCAAGCCCTTGGGATCGATCTCAAGGCCACTCGCCTCTTGCCAGAGGCGCAGCGATTCCGCGCGGCTCAACATGCCGCCCGGACGCTCCTTGTTGTCGAAGCCCCAGAGCGGGTCGGCCGCCCAGCACAAATCCTCCAGCGGATCGCCGAGATGGCACATTTCCCAATCGAGGATCGCCTTGATCTCCCCTTCCGGATTGAAGAGGAAATTGCCGGTGCGGTAGTCACCATGCACGACGCAGATCTTCTGCGCGGGCGGCGGCGGATTGCGACGCATCCAACGAATGGCCGCGCGGGCGACCGGCTGCGGGCAAAGCTCATCCTCGTCGATGACCTTTTCCCACTTGTCGAGTTCGCGCTTCCAACTTTCATCAGGCGCGACGGGCTCCATGCTGACGCCGAGCTTCTCCGGATCGGCGGCAGCGATGTGACCGAGATGGGTCCAGAATTGCTTGCCGAGCTTCTCCGCAAGCGGACCATAGGGATCGGGCGTGAAGGGCGCGCCCGCCGCGCAACCGACTATCTGTTCCATCACGAAGAAAGGCCGATCGAGCCATTTCAGATCGGTTTCGAGATAGAGCGGCTCCGGCACCGGCAGGCCCGTGGGATGAAAAGCGCGATAGGCGTTGTATTCCAGATCGCGCTCGGTCTCGATGAGGCTCGCCACAGGATCGCGACGCAGGATGAGAGGACGCACCACGCGATGCCCGCCCTCGTCCCAGGCCGCATTGAGCCGGAAGGTTTCGCGGCTGGCGCCGCCGTGAATGCGCGAGACGTCCGCGACCTCGATATTCGAAGCCTGGGGCATCTTGTGCGCAAGGTAGACACCAAAGCGCCTTGCAAGTTCTTCCATGATGCCCTCTCAGCCCTTGAACGGATCGAGGATGTCGCTGAAGCCGGACGGCGCATGCGGGCCGATGATGAGCTGCTCGAGAACGCCCGAGCCCGCGCGCGTCGAACCGTCGGGCAGCGTCAGCTTCGCATCGACAAAGGCCTGGATGTGGAGGTGCGGCGGCACGTAGCTCGGCACTTCGGAGAGCTTGAACTCCTCATAGCCAACCGCGAGCTCGCCCTTATAGGCACCATGCGACCATTCGGGATGGCCGTAGCCGAGGCCCAGCATGTAGAAGTTCCACTTGGGCGTGAGGTCGATGCGCGACCGGCCACCCTTGTGGTGGTCGAGAAAGATGGTCGCGGATTTGGCATGGCGCGAGCCGGGAATGTACTGAAGCTCCGAATGGCAATTCGAAATTTCTTCCGGCTCGCCGCCTTCGGGGCACATGACCGCGTTCTGGTTCCACGCATCGCCATGCTCATCGTCATTGACGTGATAAAGCGTGATGCGGTCTTCGAAGTTGAGCGGCGCCCAGAGCCAGTAGAACTGGAAAGGCATGGGCGGAACCATGGGCTGCGGATCGGAAGCGCCGATGGTCCGCACACCCCAAGAACGGTCGCGTGTACCCCAGAAGGTGTCGCGCTTCACCTCGAACCGCTGGCCCTTCACTTCGATCCAGCCTTCGTAAGTGCCGTTCTGCGTGAGGCGCGTGAGGTCCATAAGCGTGCGCGGCCCGTTGCGGCGCGTGAAGCGCGGCTCCTTCAGGGCGCGGGTGCGCGCATGGAAAGTCACATCGGCGCGGATGCCATGTTCGTTGTCGGCGACACGGATGCGGAGCGACTGCAGCGGCTCGACGACATCGACCGAGATCGGACCGACATGCGTGTCCATGCGCTCCATGTTGAGGAAGCGCGAGGCGTGGATATTGTGCTGCACACCGTTCACGACGACGCAGAAGGACGCATCCATGATGTTGATATGCGGGTAGACGCCCAGCGCGGCGGCGAAGAAAACGTCTCCCGATTTGGTGTAGCCGTTGAAGAAATAACGGTCGTAGAAATTGCGGTCCGTGCCCGAATAGGCAATCGGCTCCGCTGTTTGATGAATCGGAAAATCATCCGCCTTGGTAAGCATGGCAAAACCTCCCCTGGCCGACCTTGCCGACCGTTATTTTCGTGTTTTGAGAACAATGAAGTGCGGCATCGGCGCGGTCAACACTCGCGCCACATGCCGCTACGTCAACCAACGAAGGAAAACCGGCGCCTCATAAGGCGCCGGCTCCTTATCGTTCAGTCGAGTTCGATCATGTCGAAGTCGGCCTTGGGCGTTCCGCACATTGGACAGATCCAGTCGTCCGGTATTTCTTCCCATTTTGTGCCGGCAGGAATTCCTTCCTCCGGCAGACCTTCGGCTTCGTCATAGATGAAACCGCAGGTCCGGCATTGCCAGGTTTTCATGAAACGCTCTCCCTCCTAGAGATGCGCTCAATGCATCTTGTAACGGATCGGGACCGACTTCGGTCCGCAGACGAAGTTCGCCTGCATCAGCCTGGGCGTACCGTTCAGCTCGACGCTCTCCAAACGCGGCAGAAGCTCTTCCCAGAGCACACGCATTTCCATGCGGCCGAGATGCTGGCCGAGGCAGACATGCGCGCCATAGCCGAAGGCGACATGCTTGTTGGGGGAACGGTCGATCTTGAACTCGAAGGGATCGGCGAACACGTCCTCATCGCGATTGCCGGACGGATAGCAAAGCATCATCCAGTCACCCTTGGCGATCTTCTGGCCATGCACTTCGGCGTCGGCAGTCGCCGTGCGCATGAAGTGCTTCACCGGCGTCACCCAGCGGATCGTCTCTTCAAGGAAGGACGGGATGAGCGAGGGATCGGCCTTGAGACGTTTGAACTGGTCCGGACGCTCGGCGATGGCCCAGAGGCCGCCCGCCGTGGTGTTCGAGGTCGTGTCATGGCCCGCTGTTGCGGCGATGATGTAGTAGGACATGGCTGCAAAATGATCGAGCGGCTGACCGTCGATCGTCGCATTGGCGATGAGGCTGGCAAGATCCTCGCGCGGCTTGCGGCGGCGGTCTTCGGTCATCTCGTTGAAATAGGTGATGAACTCACCCACCGTCTCGGCGACGGCGGCGAGACCGGCCGCCGGATCCTTCACCTCGGCACCGAGGCGATTCAGCTCGGGGTCGGCGCTTCCGAAAAGTTCCTGCGTCAGCTTGAGCATGCGCGGCTCATCGACCTCGGGCACACCGAGCACTTCCATGATGACATGCAGCGGATAGAGGAAAGAAATGTCGCGGGCGAAATCGCAGGTGCCACCCTTCTCCGCCATGCGATCGACAAAGCCGCGCGCAATCTCACGGATGCGGTCTTCGAGCTTGCGCAGGTTCTGCGGCAGGAAGGCGCCCTGCGTAATGCGGCGATAGGCCATGTGGTCCGGGTTATCCATCTGGACCAGCGAACGGACGAGGTGCGGCGAACCGCCCATCATCTCGCGCACCTTCTGGTCGACTTCCCGGGGCGTCAGCGTCGCGGCGCGGTCGCCATTGTGGAAGAGATCGTTCTGCCGCTCGACTTCCTGAATGTCGGCATGCTTCGTCACCACCCAGAACGGGTCGTAGTCCGTCGGCGTCGCCTGGGCGAGGGGCATTTCCTTGCGGAGAAACGAGAAGGCGTCGTCGATACGCTTTCCATCGGCATAGGCCTTCGGATCGACAATGGTGTCGGCGATTTCCTGAGGAATCGTCATAGGTTCTCTCTCCCTGTTCTACCGCCCCGTTCAGTCGTTGCCGTCGCAGGCGGGACGCCGGACCTCTCCGGCGGCATTGGTTCTTGGGATGAATGTTGCTATACGTCCAACAACTATGTAAATAGAAAATATGTCGCTCGAGACCGAAAAGCATGCGCCCGCTCGCCGCACCCAGGCGGAACGGCGCGCCCAATCCGACCGCAGCCTGCTGCTCGCGGCCGCAGAACTCATTGCAGAAGAAGGCTTTCAGGCAGCGACCTTCGAAAAGGTGGGCGCACGGGCCGGCTATAGCCGCGGCCTCGCCAGCCAACGATTCGGCTCGAAGGACGGGCTGATCGAGGCGCTGATCGACTATCTGCATGATCGGTCGGACGAACTGGCGGCGGGCCATCACATCGAAAACCTCTCCGGTCTCGAAGCGATTCTCGCCTCGGTGGACGTCTATCTGCGGAACCTCGAGGAGGAGCAGGCGGTGCGCTCCTATTTCGTCGCCCTGGCGGGTTCCGTCGCCACCCTCTCCCGCCTGCGAACCGCATTTGCCGCCTCTCACCAGCGGGCGAAGGAACGCTTCCGGACACTCATCGAAAAGGGCCAGAGAGACGGCACGGTGGCGCTCGACCTCGTGGCCGAGACATCGGCGCTCATGGTGGGCAGTCTTCTCCTCGGCATCAGCACCCAATGCCTGATCGATCCGACGACGGACCTTCCCAGCGTCCGCGAGGCCGCGCTCAACACGCTTCGCCGCAGCCTCGGCGCGCCGAAATAAGGCCGGTCAGGCGCGGGTCACCGGCGTTGCGCCGAGATCCTGATAGAAGCGCAGCAGATAGCCATCCGGGTCCTGCACGAGGAACTGACGATTGCCGAGAAGCTCGTCGTCGCGGCGATACCACTTCTCTTCCATCGGCCGGAAGAACGGAACGCCATGCGCCTCAAGCGAGGCATGTAGCGCATCGACATCGCCGACGCGTATCTGGAAGTTGATGCCGCGCCCGAAAGGCGCCGCAAGCTCCGCCGTATTCCATATGCGCTCCGGATCGACGGGCTGCTCAATCATCAGCTGCGCACCTTCGCGGACGAGGAAGGCGAAGCGCTCATCGCCGCGCATGTAGAGAATCTCGAAGCCGAGCCCGTCGCGGTAGAAGCCAAGGCTGCGATCGAAATCGCTTACATATAGTTCCGGGACGAGCGGATTGAGCCTCATGGCAAGCCCAACATCCGCAGAAAGTCATCGACCGCGTTCGTATAGCCGCTCGGAAGGCCAAGCTCTTCATTCACCTCGCGATGCGTGAGCGCGACCGGCAGCACGCCGACGCGGCCACCCATCGCCCTCGCCTTCTCGGCAAAGGCGCGTCCCTGCGGGCAGGAGTCCTCGCGCTTTGTCGAACAGACGATGAAGATGGGTTTCGGACGCCCCATCAGGCGTTGATAGGGTGAAGCCTTTTCCCAATAGGCAGGGTCGTCGCCAAAGGCGCGGTCATAGAAGCGGTAGTGCTTGGCGTTCATGATTTCGGGCACGTTCATCGCGCCGCTATCGAGCGACACCGTGCCGAGCCAGGGCTTCGCGCCCTGAGCAGCCGCGATCCTTGTGTCCGCGGTCAAAAGCATCACCAGATGCGCGCCCGCCGAATGCCCCATCAGAACCACACGCGCCGGATCTCCGCCCCATGAAGCTGCATTGTTCTGCACAAAGGCGAGCGCCCGCGCGACATCGTCCGCCTGTGTTACAGGATCGGCATCCGGGATCATGCGGTAATTGACCGACACGAAGATCACGCCCCTCGGCACCCAATGCGCGACCTTGTTCTCGACCACACGATCCATTTCCTTGTCGCCCACGGCCCATGCGCCACCATGCACCATCAGGATGATCGGCGCGCCTTTCACGCCTGCAGGCATGAAGACATCGAGGCGCTGGTCCTTGTAGCGGCCATAGGGAATGTCGCGCTCGACCTTCGTGCCTGCCGGAATATCCATGCGCTTGTTGAAGAGCCCTGCAGAAGCTGGAGCCGAGATAAACAAGGCAACGATCAGGGAAAGAATCCACAACGCACACGACCTCATGAAAAATCTCCTTGGGTCAGTTTTTTACCTTGCCGCATAGGCCCTTCCGTCGGCTTGGGCGATTGCACTTCTTCGCCTAGACTGCGCGTCATCAACATGCCCGCTAAAGGAAACAGGATCATGAAACTCTGGCTCACCATCGGCGCTCTGTCTGGCTTCCTCGCGGTCGCGCTCGGCGCCTTCGGCTCTCATGGTCTCGCCCATCGCGTGCCGCCGGAGCAGATTACCACCTTCGAAATTGGCGTCCGTTACCATATGTATCATGCGCTCGCGCTGCTGGCGGTCGCCTGGCTCGCCTCACGCGAGCCGAGCGCCCTCGTCTCGACGGCAGGCTGGGCCTTCGTCGCGGGCATCGTGCTTTTCTCGGGCTCGCTTTATTTCCTTGGACTGACGGGCAGCAAGGCGCTGGTGCTGGTCACGCCCCTGGGCGGCGTCGCCTTCATGATCGGCTGGCTCTGCCTTGTCGTGGCGGGGCTCAAGCTCCCGTCTGCGGGATAAACCACGAAATCGCACACAGCCCCGCTGGACAGGCCACACCCCGCTCCCTATCTTTATCACTATACCACGGTCCAGTTTCGTGGAGAGACCCGAAAACGGGCGAAGTGGGGAGCAGGCATGGGCGAACAGGTTCTGATCATCGGCGCAGGGATCGCCGGACTTTCGACGGCACTGGCGCTCGGGCCGACGGGCCGCGAAATCACGATCCTCGACCGTGACCCGCCCCCGCCTGAAACCTCCGCCGACGAAGCATTCGAGCAATGGGAGCGGAAAGGCGTCGGCCATCTGCGCCACAGCCACGCCTTCCTCGCCCGGCTGCACAAGCTCATTCGCGACAATTACCCGGACCTCATGAAGGACCTGCTCGATGCGGGCTGCGTCGAGATCGGTTTTGCCGAGAATATTCCGCCGAAGCTCCGCCACCTCTACAAACCGGTGCCGGAGGATGACGACCTTACCATTCTGACCAGCCGCCGCACGACACTCGAACTTGTGATGCGCCGCTATGTGGCCCGCCAGCCGCATATCCACTTTCATACGCCGACGCGTGTGCGCGGTCTCATTACCGAACGCAGCGCCGGCAGTTTGCGTGTGCGGGGCGTGATCGCGGAGGATGACGATACGGGCCGGCGCGAGATATTCGCCGACATCGTGGTCGATGCAGGCGGCAAGAACAGCCTCGGCATCGATTGGCTGCGCGAGAAAGGCGCAGCGATCAATGAAGTGGCGGCGCCCGCGGGCATCGTCTATTTCACGCGGCATTATCGCCTGCGAGATGGCGTGGAGCCGCCGGAGCGTGGCGACGCGCCCGGCGCGGCCGACATGCGCTACATCAAATACGGCCTTTTCCCCGCCGACAACCGCTGCTTCTCGATCACGCTCGCAGTGCCGGAAACCGAAATGGAAATCCGCCGCTGCATCGTGAAGCCCGAAACCTTCGACGCGATCTGCGCGGAGATTCCGGGCATCGCCAAATGGACGGCGGCGGAGACATCGGAGCCGAAGGGCCGCGTCTATGGCATGGGCGAGCTGGTGAGCCGCTGGCGCTATATGATCAAGGACGGCAAGCCCGTCGCTCTCAACTATTTCCCCATCGGCGACGGTCTCATCCGCACCAATCCGCTCTACGGGCGCGGCTGCTCCTTTGCCGCCGTGTCGGCGCATATCCTGCGCGACGTGCTCGAGGAAACGCGCGACGCGGCTGAACGCGCCGTCAAATACCACGCGAAGGTCGATGCGGAGCTGCGCCCCTATTACGACACGATGGTGCAGCAGGACATGGCCGCGATCCGCACCGCGAAGAACGCACTCGATCCCGACTACAAACCAGGCCTCAAGGCGCGGCTCATCGGCAGCTTCGTCGAGGACGGCATGATGACCGCCATACGCTCCGACATGCAGCTGATGCGCGCCTTCATGCGCGGCTTCCACATGATCGAGCATCCCTCGCTCTGGCTGAAGAATCCGTGGAACTTCGCAAAGGTTCTTTTCATCTGGGCGAAGGGCAAGAAACGCAACGCCGCCTTCTATCCGCCGAAGCTCGGGCCCGGCCGTCGCGAAATGCTGTCCAAGCTCGGCCTTTCGCCGACGGCGGATTTCGAGCGGCTGAAGACGGCGGCTTAAAAGAAACAGGGAGGACACCACATGGCATTTCCAGAGCCGTATTACGTCAAGACGAACGGCATCGACATGGCCGTTTATGAACAGGGCCCGAAGGACGGCGTGCCGGTGGTGTTGTGCCACGGCTTTCCCGAACTCGCCTATTCATGGCGGCACCAGTTGCCCGCGCTTGCCAAGGCAGGCTTCCGAGTCATCGCGCCGGACCAGCGCGGCTATGGCAACACGGTGGGCCCAAAGGGGCCGGAAGCCGTGCCGCTCTATGACATGAAGCATCTGACGGACGACCTCGCCGGAATGCTCGACGCGCTCGGCCTCGAAAAGGCGATCTTCGCCGGCCATGACTGGGGCGGCATCGTCGTCTGGCAGATGGCGCTGCGTCATCCCGACCGCGTGTCAGGCGTCATTGGCGTCAACACGCCCTTCATGCCGCGCTCCCCTATCGATCCCATCGAAGGCATGCGCGCCGTCTTCGGCGAGGACATGTATATCGTCTTCTTCCAGAAATATGGCGAGGCCGACGCGCTGCTCGACAAGGACGTCGCCCGCTCCATGCGCTTCTGGTATCGCAAGAGCGGCATGACGCTTGCCGAGTTCGACGCGCGGCCCGCGTCTGAAAAGAATCTCGCCTTCCTCAAGGGTTTCGCGGCGGATGAAAGCCTCTGGCCGGGCAAGGTGCTGCTCAACGAGGAAGAGCTCGCCTATTACACGGCCGCTTTCAGGAAATCGGGCTTCACCGGCGGCATCAACTGGTACCGGAACTTCTCCCGCAACTGGAAGGACTCCGAAGGTCTCGTCGAGAAGGTGAGCGTGCCGAGCCTTATGATCTCGGCGGCGGACGACATCGTGCTCCGGCCTTCAATGGCGGACGGCATGGAGCGATTTGTTCCAGACCTCGAAAAGCATGTAATCCCTGAGTGCGGGCACTGGACGCAGGCAGAGCAGCCGGAAGCGCTCAACCGGCTGATGACCGACTGGCTGAAGCGCCGCTTCGGCTGATCCCTCGCATCGACAAGCGCCCCGGGACCGAATCCGGGGCGTTTTCGCATGCCCCGAAAGCGGCTTACATAATTGTTAGTGGGTTGTTGGAATCCCCCCTAGCCGTTATGATCCGCCGCCATTTTGAATGCGACGCAGCATGGGGTAAATGAGGGGTTAGCCCCGATTTGACCGCGCCGACTGCGGCGACGAAATAAGACAAGGAAGACGACGCATGTCGCAGCAGGCGCTGGAACGGGAAGACGCGGCCGAAGCTCTGATCGAGCCGGCGCCCGCCGCGGAACATAGGGACAAGCATTCCCGGCTCGCGGCGATTGCCGGCGACCGGCCGCTCCGCATCCTGCTGCCGAGCTACCGCTCGAACCCGACCACGGGCGGTCAGGGCGTCTATATGCGCCACATCTCCAAGGCACTGGCCGATATGGGCCACCAGATCGACGTGATCTCCGGCCCGCCCTATCCCGAGCTCGACCCCCGCGTGAAGCTCATCAAGCTTCCCTCCCTCGATCTCTATGCCAATCCCCATCCGATCAAGTCGCTCCGCCCCTGGATGTTTGCCTGGCCGATCGACCTTTATGAGTGGTTCGCCCATGCGACCGGCGGCTTCTCCGAGCCCTATACGTTCTGCGAGCGCATGGCGCGCTACGTGCGCGGCACGGTGCAGGATTACGACATCTGCCACGACAACCAGACGCTGGGCTGGGGCCTTCTCAAGCTCCGCGACATGGGGCTGCCCATCGTCGGCACCATCCATCATCCGATCACGATGGATCGCCGCATCGACATCGAACACGCCAAGACGCTGACACTGAAGATACTCAAGCGCCGCTGGTATTCTTTCCTCAACATGCAGATCAAGGTCGCGCGCGAGCTCGATCCGCTGATCGTCGTCTCCGAAAGCACGCGGCGCGACATCGTGAGCGAATTCGGCGTGAAGCCGGAGCGCACGCGGCTGGTGCTGCACGGCATCGACCACATCCAGTTCCGCCCCATGCCGCATATCAAGCGCCGCGACGATCTGATCGTCGCCTGCGCCAGCGCCGACGTGCCGCTGAAGGGCCTCATCTATCTCATCCGCGCCTATGCGGAACTGCTGAAGACGCGGCCCGACCTGAAGCTCAAGGTCATCGGCCGGCTGCGCGAAGGCAATACATCCGACGAGCTGCGCGCCTTCGGTATCATGGACAAGGTGGAATTCGTCGGCGGTATCACCGACGAGCAGATCACCGAGATCTATGCCGAGGCGACCATCGCCATTTCGCCCTCCGTCTATGAAGGCTTCGGCTTTCCCTGCGGCGAAGCCATGTCCTGCGGCACGCCGGTCATCGCCACCACGGGCGGCTCGCTGCCGGAAGTCGTGGGCGATGCGGGCCTCGTCGTGCCCCACTCCAATCCGCCGGCGCTCGCTCAGGCGATCGCCACCCTGCTCGACGATCCGGAACTGCGCGCCCGTCTCGGCGCGGCCGGCCGCGAACGCATTCTCAGGAATTTCAAATGGGAACGCGCCGCACGCGAGGTCACCGAAATTTACAGGCAGACAATAGCTGATGCAGACCGTCGATCTGAACGTGCTAGGGCTTAAGGAGGGCGACCGCGCTCTCGACCTCGGTTGCGGCAGGGGACGCCATGTCCATGCCATGTATTTTCACGCCCGCTGCCACGTGGTCGGCATCGACCTCGGCTTCGAGGATGTGAAGCATACGCGCGACGGCTTTGCCGCCTGTTTCGGTGCGTCGGACGAGACGCCGGGCAAGCCCGGCCTCTTCCCGGCCTGGACGGATGCGGACGAAATTAACAAGCATCACTATTCGCTCTCGGTCGGCAACGCCCTGTCCCTCCCCTTCGCGGACGGCACGTTCGACAAGATCATCTGTTCGGAAGTGCTGGAGCACATTCCCGACTACCGCCAGGCCGTGAGCGAGATCGAGCGTGTGCTGAAGCCGGGCGGAACGCTCGCCATCAGCGTGCCGCGCTTCTGGACCGAATGGGTTTGCTGGGCGCTCAGCGACGACTATCACAATGAGCCCGGCGGCCATGTTCGCATCTTCAAGGAAGGCGAGCTCAAGGGTGCGGTCGAAGCCAAAGGTCTCAAGCATTTCTACCGGCATTGGGCGCATGGGCTTCACTCGCCCTATTGGTGGCTCAAATGCGCCTTCGGCGTGAAGCGCGAGGATGTGCCTGCGGTCAACGCCTACAAGCGCTTTCTCGAATGGGACATTCTGGAGCGTCCGCGGCTGACGCGCACGCTTGAAAAGGTCGCCGCGCCGCTGATGGGCAAGAGCGTCGTTCTCTACTTCACCAAGGGAACGGCATGACGCATCTGACCTATGGCGATCCGATCCCGGAAGATTTCTTCGACGGCGCCCGCTCCCGCATTCTGGACCTGCAGCGCGATAATGGCGCTATCCCCTGGTATGACGGCGGCGTCATCGATCCGTGGAACCATACGGAAGCGGCCATGGGCCTTACCGTTATCGGCGAGGTGGAGCGCGCGCGGCTCGCCTTCCGCTATCTGATGGAAACGCAGTTGAAGGATGGCTCCTGGTGGGGCCAGCTCGGCAGCGCCGTGCCCTTCGACGAGGACGACCACTACACGGGCGGCGACGAAGGCGCGGGCAAGCCCATCCGCGACACGAATTTCACCGCCTATATCGCAACCGGCGCCTGGCACCATTATCTCATCACGCGCGACAAGCAATGGCTCGGCACGATCTGGCCACATGTCGAAGCGGCGATGCAGTTCGTCGTCGCGCATCAGAGCCCACATGGCGACATTCGCTGGGCCGCCAACGATCCGCATACGCCGGAAGACGACTCGCTGATCACCGGCTCGTCCTCGATCTACAAGAGCCTCGAATGCGCGATCCATATCGCGCAGGAACTTGGCAAGTCCTCGCATGACTGGGCGGCCGCCCGCACCCGCCTCGGCGAGGCGTTGCGCGACAAGCCGCATCGCTTCGACCGCACATGGGAGTCGAAGGCGCGCTATTCGATGGACTGGTACTACCCCGTCCTCGCCGGCGTCATCACCGGCGAAGCGGCACGCCGCCGCCTCGCCTCCAAGTGGGACATCTTCGTCGCCGAGGGCAAGGGTTGCCGCTGTGTGCTCGACCAGCCCTGGGTGACAGTCGCCGAAAGCGCCGAACTCGTCATGGCGCTGCTCGTCGCGGGCGAGCGCCAGAAGGCGGAAGCGCTGCTCTCATGGCAGCACCAATGGCGCGCCGATTGCGGCGCCTACTGGATGGGCTATCAGTTCGTCGAAAATGTTGCCTGGCCGGCGGAAAAGCCCGCCTGGACGGCGGCTGCCGTCATCCTCGCGACGGATGCCGTGACAGGTGCAACGCCCGCCTCGCGCCTATTCGCCGAGCGGACGTTGGCGGAAGCGGCGGAGTAGCGACCGATGAACCGCCAGAGACCAACGAAGAAAAGGTCGCTCTGGTTCTGCATCGCTCTTTCCGCCATCGCCACCCTCGCCTCTGCATCTCACGGAAACGCCTCGCCATGCGAGGGCGTAGATCGCAGCCTTACCACAGAACGCAAGGCTGCTTTGGCCCCGGCGATTTCCCAGCAGCTGCATTTGCCAAAAGTGACAGTTCTTCAATCGTTCAGAGACAACGACTGGAGCATTATCTATGTCCAGACCTTCGTGTCTGATGAGACGTTTCTCTTCTTTTCCGGCGATCCGCTCAACAATCACTACATTACAAAATGGAGCGGCGGCGCATCTCCCTCCGAAGAGAAAGACATAAAGGTCTGGATGAAGAAAAACTTACCCGACATCCCTGAGAAGCTGGCAGGCTGCTTTGCGTATCACGTCACGCGCGATCGCGACATGTAACGGACGTTCGCGGAAACGACGGAGTAGACGCCCGATGATCAAAGCCCGCTGCACAATCAACGACCTGGATCAGTTGCCGGACGGGGCTACTAAAAATCGGCTTCAGCAATACATCCGCATAGGCGGAGAGATTCAGGATTTAGCGCTAGGCGAGGCATACCCGGTTTGGGCCATCGCGCGTTGGGATGACGGCGGAATTCGGATATATATCCACAGCGTACGAGATCACTGGTGGCCCACGCCTTATCCGGCAGAGTTCTTTGATTTTGTGGAGACCAGCCTTCCAAATGACTGGGCCCTGTCCTTTGCGACGGTGGAAGACGACATCGTAGTCCGTTGCATTAGCTTCCCCGAATGGGCTCACGACGAACATTTCTATGAACGACTGGTTGATGGCGACCGGCAGACGATAGAAATCTACGAACGTCGGCGCTTAGAAGTCGACTTGGCTTAAATCGCCCGCCGCAACACCCGCAGACTCTTCACCGCCCGCTCCTCCGCAAAGAGGTTCGACGCCAGCGCCATCATGAAAATCTCATGTGGCGGGCGGCCGCCGTCTTTCGGGTCGGGAAAGACGTCGTGGATCGCGAGGATGCCGCCGGGGACGACGCGCGGGGCCCAGTGGCGGTAGTCGGCAAGCGCCGGCTCCATGCCGTGCCCGCCATCGACGAAGACCATGCCGAGAGGCGTCGCCCAGCCTTTCGAGGCGACGGCCGACGGCGCGACAATGGGGACCACGGTGTCCTCGAGTTTTGCCATGCGTAGCGTGTGGCGGAAGATCGGGAAGGTGTTGAGCCTGTCCGTCTCCGGGTCGTAGAGCGTCGTGTCGTGATGCTCCCAGCCCTTCTGGTTTTCCTCCGACCCATAGTGATGGTCGAGCGCATAGAGCACCGCGCCGTTCCGCTGGCAGGCGGTCCCGAGATAGACTGTCGACTTGCCACAATAGGAGCCGATTTCAAGGCACGGCCCGAGCTTCGAGGCTTCAAGCGCCGCGTCATGGAGCGCCCAGCCCTCTTCCACGTCCATGAACCCTTTCACGGCCTCGATATCGATGGGAAGTCGGCGGGTGGTCATGGCGGCCTCATGTATCGAAAATATCGGCACATGGGTGCCACGTCCGGCGGGCCCGGGCAAGCGCGGACACATGGTAAGCAAAAGGTAAGCAATCGCCCGGATACTTGAACGATCTTTCCCAAGTCCGGCGGACCCATGATGAGCGAACCGGCCGACGCCCAGCGCGATTTCGACGCGCCCAACGACTTCGACGCCATCGAAAGCGCCGTCATGGAGACGCCGCGCGGGCGCTGGTTCCTGGCCGAATTCGCGCGCCGCACCCGCGCCGCCGAGACCGACCGCCTGCTCGAAGCGATCGAGCGGCACACCGAAGCGGCCAGGAACGCCAAATCCTCGGCCGACCTCGACGCGCTTTACCGCGATCTCGAGGACATGCGCCGGTCCATCGTGGAAACGCAGCAGGATCTCGCCGCCGTAAAACCGCGCGAGGGACTCGTGCTACGCCCTGTGGAGCCCGCGCAGGACGCCGAGGCGATTGCCGCTTCGGCCGAGCGGGCGACTCTCGACATTCTGGCTGCCGTCGAGCGGCTACAGGACATTGGCGAACAATTGCGCCGTCAGGGCGCCAATGGCGATCTCTGCGACGAGATCGAAACCCATGCGCGGGGCATCTTCATGGCCGCGTCCTTTCAGGACATCACAGGCCAGCGCACGTCGAAGCTGGTGGCGGCACTGCGCTATCTGGAACAGAGGCTCAACGCCATACTGACGCACAAGCGCGGCAAGGCGGCCCACGCCGCGGATTAACGCACCGCCGGCACTTCGAAATTGATGCAGCCGACGCCCCATAGGGCATCGCCATTCACGATGCGGCAGTTGAGGCGCGTCAGCGACAGGGGTGCGATCTCGATACGGAGAGACGTCGCGGGATCGAGGCCGAGCGCATGGCCGATGGCGGCACGGATCGTCGTGGCGTGAGCGACGGCGATGATGGAATGACCCGCGTAATGCTCTGTCAGGCGATCCACAGCACCAGCCACGCGGATCGCGAGGTCGGCGAAACTCTCGCCTTCGGGCGGGCGGATATGGGCCGGGTTCGTCCATTCGAGACCACGGCTCGCCGCATAGACATCATTGTGGCTGCGGCCCTGCCAGAGGCCATAATGCTGCTCGTTCAGGTCCGGTATCTCGATGGGATCAACGCCGGGCTTCAATGCCAGCGCCGTCGCCCTGGTGCGGCTCATCGGCGTCGCCATCCAGACGGCGACCGGCGGAAGCTGGCGGGCAAGCACCGAGGCCACGACCGGATTCACCGGCTCGCAGGCGACATCGAGCTGGCCGTAATAGCGCGACTCCTGCCCCTGCACGGGCGCATGCCTGATCCAGATCCAGTCCGTGCGGCTCGGCAAGCTCATGATGCGCGACTCGTCATTCCGGCGTGTGGCGCGTCTGCTGATCGCCATCCTTCGGGTGAAAATCGGGCTTGTCCTCAAGATCGTACCAGGGGTCGCAGATCATCTGCCCCTTGCCGTCGAAGATCGGATAATTCGAAAGGCCGATGGCGCGTTCCGTGCGCTTGATGACGCACATATGGAGCGGCATGCCCTGCGCCTTCCATGTCTCGAAGAGATTGGTCCGCACCACCATGAACATGAGGTCGTGGCCATTCCAGAGCTTCGAGAAGTCGTCCATCTGCATCACATACTGGCTGACATCTTCCTGCGTCATGCCAAAGTCGAACTCGGCCCTGTTGTTCACGACGATGACCTTGTCCTTGATATAGACGGGCAGGTCATAGAACAGGGTTCCGACGCTCGCGACGCGCTCGCCATGCTGGCGATATTTGTTGATGACTTCCGCCACCGGCTTGATCGAATTTGGATCGGCCTTCGAGGCGACGAGACTGACGCCGATCCAGCCGAGCGCGCCCGCGACGATGACGCTCACGAAAGTCGCGCGCATGCCGAAACGCCGCGACAGGAAGAGCGCGGCGAGCGACGCGCCGATGAAAAGCGCCGACATCGTGAAGACGAGCGGCTTCACGACATCGAGATAGGGGCCGACGTCGCCATTCGCCCGCAAGGCGGGGACGGCGTAGGCAACCGGCACGGCAAGTCCGAGAAGCCCGAAGACTGCGGCGAAGAAATATCGACCCACCGGCAACGCATCCGGCAGTCCCGCCTCAATGCGCGGCGCAACAACCCTGCCGACGAGCAGCGCGAGCGGCGGAAAGATCGGAAGGATGTAAGGCGGCAGCTTCGAACTCGACACGGAGAAGAAGACGAAGATGACCGCCGCCCAGACAAGGAAGAAAAGCTCGACCGGCTTTTCGCCGCGCGTCTTCCAGCCGGAGGGCAGCGCGTCCTTCACCGCATGCCAGAGATAGCCCGTCCAGGGCAGGAAACCGACGGCGAGGATGGCGACGAAATAGTAGATCGGTCCGTCACGCCGATGCACATCGGTCGTGAAGCGCATCAGATGTTCATGGACGAAGTAGAACCAGAGGAAGTCGTGGTTCCGCATCGCGGCCAGCACATGCCACGGCGTCGCAATGAGGAGGAAGAGAAGAATGCCGGACGGACAAAGCGCGCGCCGAACGAAGGACCAGCGGCCGGACAGCGCAATCCAGACCAGGCCGACCGCGCCCGGCAGCACGAAGCCGATAAGGCCTTTTGAGAGCACCGCGAGCGCCGCAGCGACATGCCCTGCCCGCGCCCACCAGATCGCGCGCTTGTCGTCCTTCTCTTCCGCGGAGAGCAGGAAAGCGAAAAGCGATGCCGCCATCGTCACGCTTTCGAGCATGTCGAGGATGATGAACCGCGCCAGCGCGTAATAAAGAAGCGTCGTCGCAAGGATTGCCGCCGAGACGAGGCCCGCGGTTCGGCCATAGAAGCGGCGGCCGATGCCATAGGTCATCAGGCAACCGATGAAGGCGAGGATCGCAGGCCAGAGGCGCATCGTGCCTTCCGTAATGCCCAGAACCTTCACAGCCGATGCTTCGAGCCAGTAGAAAAGTGGCGGCTTTTCGAAATAGAGAACGCCGTCGAGGCGCGGCAACACGTAGTCGCCGGTTTCCACCATCTCGCGGGGGATTTCGATATAACGCCCCTCGTCCGGCGATGAGACGCTGCGTCCGCCAATGTCGAACAGGAAGAAGAGCGCGAGCAGCGCCGCGAAGAGCAGCGGGACGGCGCGGTGCCCTTTCAGAATCTCGTCGAGCTTCACGCACTTTCTCCCAGTCTGTCGCCAACCTTGAGCGTCGCCAGCATTGCCTCGCTGGCGCCCGCTTCATCTTCTCCTTCGAAGCCGAAATGCACGACCTCGACCGCCCCCTCGCCCGCCGCGACGACGAGCGGGCGCAGCGAAAGCACCTCCCCGGGCTTACCGCTTCCTTCGCTCACACGCGCGCGCCAGATCATGACGCGGCGGCCCGCCGCATCGGTGAAGGCGCCCGGAAAGGGCGGCGCCACGGCGCGGACAAGATTGAAGACCTGCCGCGCCGTCTGGCGCCAATCGATACGGCCATCTTCCGGTTTACGAATGCCGAAATAGGTTGCCTTCCTGACATCCTGCACATGGCGCGGCGCAGTGCCCGCCTTGAGCCCGTCGATCTGGCGCAGGACGAGGCGCACGGCGGCGGCAGGAATGCGCTCCGCGACCTGGCCCGCCGTTTCCTCGGGGCCGATCGAAACCGCTTCCATGTCGATGACGTCGCCCGCATCGGCTTCCTTCACCATGACATGCAGAGTCACGCCCGTTTCGGACTCGCCGTGAATGATCGCCCAATTGAGCGGCGCGCGCCCACGATAGCGCGGCAAGAGCGAGCCATGCATATTGTAGGCGCCGAGCCGCGCATGGCGGAGAATGCGCTCCGGGATCATCTTGCGATAGTAGAAGGAGAAGATCAGATCCGGCGCGAGATCGCTGACGATGCGCTCGACCGTGTCGCCCTCTCTCGGCTCCACCGTATAGACGGGAATGCCATGCGCCTTTGCCAGCGCCGCGCAGGAGCGGAACCATTGCCGCTCGTCCGGCGAATCCTCATGCGTGAAAAGCGCGAGTATGTTTTCGCCGCGATCGATCAGCGCCTTGAGGCAGGCATGGCCCACCTCGCTATAAGCGAAGACGACGATCCCCTGCTTGGCGGGCTTGTGTTCGGCCATCCTCAATTTTTCTCGTGGATGGCGCGAATGCGGAAACGCGCGCGCTGCCGGATCTGCTGATAGATACGCCCGACATATTCACCGACGATGCCGAGACCCGTGATGACCACGCCGAGCAGGAAGAAGAGGATGGCGAAGAGCGTGAAGATGCCCTCGACTTCCGGCCCGAGGAAAATGCGGCGCAGGAACATGTAGACGACGAGAAGCAGGCTCGCTGCCGAAACCGCCATGCCGACCATGGTGAAGACCTGCAGCGGCACGAGGCTGAAGCCCGTCATCAGGTCGAAGTTCAGACGGATGAGCTTGTAGAGATTGTAGTTCGACGTGCCGGCGTGGCGCGCGGCATGTTCCACCTCCACCTCGCTCGGCCGCTCGGCATAGAACTGGGCGAGCGCGGGAATGAAGGTCGACGTCTCTCCACTTTCGACGATCATGCGCACGATGTTTCGACGATAGGCCCGCAGCATGCAGCCCTGATCGCGCATCTTGATGCCGGTGATGCGCTCACGGATAAGATTGATGATACGCGACGGCAGCGTGCGGAAAACGCTGTCCTGCCGGTTGCGGCGATAGGAGCCGACGACATCGTGCCCCGCATCCATCTCGGCGATCAGCTTGGGGATTTCCTCGGGCGGGTTCTGGAGGTCGGCGTCGAGGGTCACGATGATGTCGCCCCGCGCGGTCTCGAAGCCCGCCATGACCGCCATGTGCTGGCCGTAATTCCGGTCGAACTCGACGACGCGCATGATGTCGGGGCGCTTTTCGACATAGCTCTTCATCAGTGCGAGCGAATTGTCCTTGCTGCCGTCATCGGTGAGGACAATCTCTGCCGGGCGGTCGAGCTTGTCGACTACAGCCGTCAGTCGCTCGAACAACAGCGGCAGGTTCTTTTCCTCGTTGTAAACGGGAATGACGATGCTGATATCGGGCGTCTTGGTCAGCGTTTGTGCATGCGTCTCGGTGGTCATGTCTTCGCTCATGGTTTTACGCTCTCGATCAACTGCGTGAGATCATGATGACGCCGACAATGATGACGGCGATCCCGGCAATGCGGACCGGCGTCACCGCCTCGCCGAAGAAATACCAGGCGGCAACGGCGGTCACGATGTAGCCAACCGAGAGCAAGGGATAGGCGAAACTCACTTCGACACGCGACAGGGCTAGCAGCCAGACAGCGACACTGACGACATAGCAAGCGAGCCCGAAAACGACATAGCCGTTGGTGCCGATGCGCCAGCTCATGGCGAAAAGCGTCGCGGGGCTGAAATCGAAATGGCCGATCTGGCGCATGCCCTGCTTCAACGCCAGCTGCGCGGCGGCGTTGAGAAGAACGCCGGTGAAAATCAGCGGAAGATAGCGCGTCATGCGGCCAGCCCTTCAATGCGCGCGCCCTGCACGGCAAGCGTGCCTGAGCGCCCGTCGATCTCGCCCTGTTCAAGCGTTGCGACCGGAATGGAGGCGCGATCCGTGTTGAGCTTCGCCGCCTCGTCGGCAAGCGACACGAAGGAGACGCCGCGATCCCTCGCCCGGTCGAGAAACGCCGAGAACCATTGGGCCATGCTCATTCCTTCGATTTCGGCGTGAATGGTGAAGACATCGAGCCCACCCGCGAGGTGATCGAGCAACGCGTCGGCAAGGCGCTCCGCCGGATATTCCGGACGGCCCATCAACTCGTCGAGCGTCGGCAAGGTCGTCGGGATTTGCAACGTCCGGAACCGGCGCCCATCCGCCACCGGAATGAAGGGCGCGCCGCCGCGCACATCGGTCGCATAGTCGAGATTGGCGGCATCATAGGCGGCGAGGCTCGCCGCATTGGCCTGCCAGCCCGCAGAGCCCGCCGTTTTTGCGGCCTGTCCGAAAACCTCTTCATAGGCTCGGCCCGCCTTGCCGAACTCTTCGGCCACCCTCGTCTCGCTCAGCGAGAAAAGCTTATCCTGCCAGAACACATGGTCCCAGCAGTGAATGCCCGTCTCGAACCCGGCATCGACGACCGAACGCAGGATGGCAGCATTTTTCTTCGCGATCATCGGCCCCGGCAGGACGACGCCGTTCATCAGCGTCCGCAACCCATAGGTCGAGACGACGCTGGTGCGGCTCACCTTGCTGAAGAAGCCCGGCCGGAAGATACGGCGAATGGCGCGCCCCGTATTGTCCGGCCCAAGCGAGAAGAGAAAGGTCGCGGGAATGCCCTTTCGCGCGAGAAGGTCCCTCAAGGCCGGCACGCCCTCCCGCGTACCGCGGTCGGTGTCGACGTCGATCTTGATGGCGAGCCTCGATGCGCTCATGTCATTCCACTAAAGGCAGACGGCAATTTGCCGTCTGTCACAGCAACTCTGTTTCGACAGCATTCTGGTCGGCGGCGGGACCGAACTGGTCGATATAATATTCGACCGTCTTGCGAATGGCGGAGCGAACATCGGTCGAGGGATTCCAGCCGAGCGACTGGATCGCCTTGATGGAAGGCACGCGCACCAGCATGTCCTGATAGCCCTTGCCGTAATATTCGCCCGAGCTCGTGTTCACGAGCTTCACGCGGTCCGCCACGTTCTCATAGCCGGGGAACTCGGCAACAACGGAAAGCATCATCTCGGCGAGCTCAGCGATCGACAGTTCGGCCGTCGGATTGCCGATGTTGAAAATGCGCTGATCGGCGATACCGTTCTCGTTTTCGAGAATGCGCATCAGGGCCTCGATCGCGTCGTCGATATAGATGAAGCAGCGCTTCTGCGCGCCGCCATCGACGAGCTGGATGTCCTTGCCACGCAGGATATTGCCGAGGAACTGCGTCAGCACACGCGACGAGCCCTCATTGGCGGCCATGATGTTGTCGAGGCGCGGACCGATAAAGTTGAAGGGACGGAACAGCGTATAGCGCAGCTGGTCCTTCAGGCCATAGGCGTGGATCACGCGGTCGAGAAGCTGCTTCGAGCAGGAATAGATCCAGCGCTGCTTGCCGATGGGGCCGAGCACCAGATTGCTGGTCTCCTCGTCGAACTCCTGGTCCGGCGACATGCCGTAGACTTCCGAGGTCGAGGGGAAGACGACGCGCTTCTTGTAGCGCACGCAATAGCGCACGATGGCGAGATTGGCCTCGAAGTCGAGTTCGAAGACGCGCAGCGGGTCGGAGACATAGATGGCAGGCGTCGCGATGGCGACCAGCGGCAGCACCACATCGCATTTGCGGACGTGATACTCGATCCACTCCTTGTTGATCGTGATGTCGCCTTCGACGAAGTGGAAGCGCGGGTGGCCCATGCAGCCTTCCAGCTTGTCCTGCTGGAGATCCATTCCATAGACCTCCCAGTCGCTCTTCGTTCTCAATATCGCTTCGCTGAGATGGCTGCCGATGAAGCCGTTTACACCCAGAATTAGAACCTTGAGGCCCATTCGTCCCTCTCAGGCGCCAGACGCGCCGTTTGCAGTCTCCGGGACCAGTTCAGGACCGCCCCAAAAAGCGCAGATTTCTCCGGTTTTTCGGGCGGAACCTGCCGCCCCGTTCGGCGCGTAGTGAACATTTTATCACATACTACCGCAAGGGAATTTGGCACATAAGTGCCCCCTATTACTCAGCTTTCATATTCACAGGTTCAATCGTCTAGAGCCATCCGCGCCGCTTGAAATACCAGTAGGGCACAATGGCGGAAGCGACCATCAATCCGATGGCCCAGAGATAGCCGAATTGCCATTTCAGTTCGGGAATAATGTCGAAATTCATGCCGTAAATGCTGGCAACGAGCGTCGGCGGCAGGAAGACCACGGCGGCCACCGAGAATATCTTGATGATCCCGTTCTGCTCGTTATTGATCATGCCGAGCGTGGCATCGAGCATGAAGTTGATGTTGCTGGTCAGAAAGCTCGCATGGTCGCTCAAGGCCATGACGTCTCGGGCAATGGTCTTGAACCCCCTTTCGAAGGCCTTGGGCAGCTTCGTTTCGCCGGGCCTGCCAATGAAGCTCAAAAGCCGCGCAATGCTGACGAGGCTTTCGCGCGCCTGAGTCGTCAACGCCTGCACCTGACCGACGCGCCGCAGCACCTCGTCGAAATCGAGCTTGGGGGCATTTTCATCGCGCACGAAGATGTCGCTCGACAGCGTGTCGATCTCGCCCTGAACGCGCTCAAGGATATCAGCGACGCGATCGACGATGGCATCCAGAAGTCCGGCCAATACCTCCTCGCCCGTGCTCGAGGGGACGGTGTGGCGCCGCGCCTTTGCAGCGAAAACACGAAAAGGCAGCGGCTCCGCATAGCGCAGCGTGAGAAGGCGGTGACCGACGAGAACGAAGGTAACAGGCGAGCGGCCGGGCTTGGCCGTGTCGGCGCCAACCATGACGGTTGCCGTCATGTAGAGCGCGCCACGCTCCTGATAGAGTCGGCTCGATACCTCGATCTCCTGCATTTCTTCTTCGGAGGGAACGTCGAGGCCGAGCACCTCGTCAACGAAGTGCTCCTCCTCAGGCGTCGGCTCCAACAGATCGAGCCACACCACAGCCTCGGGGATCTGCCCATGTGGTTCGACAGGCAAAGGGCTAAGCGTGCCGTTCGATCTCACATAGGCAGTTATCATCGCTTCCCCTTTACGCCCTTAGCCTCGCGAATGGCGCGATCATGCCCAGAATGAGCCGCCGCCTCAATGGGGAAAGGCGCGTGTCGCATCTCTTCGCGGGAACGCCCGGTCCTCTCGAAATATGACAGAAATGTTCTGAATTCGGAGCGTCACGAGAACCACCGCCGTCGCGGCACCTTGACTTATGGCGACGGAGAGCGCATCTACCCTCCTGACTGTTCTCGCGAGCGCGCTTTGCGCCGTCCATTTCAGCGGGCCTTGCGCCCCGGACGCGCCTAATCTCGGCACAGTCAGATCCCCCCGATCCAAGCGCGTTGGACGCGGTAACCCGCGCCAGAGGTCCGACCATACCGGTCGGTGCCGATCCGCTTGTCTGAAAGATTAGTGACAGCATGACGACCCAAACTTTTGCCGATCTCGGCATTGTCGAGCCCATTTGCCGTGCGCTTGCCGCCGAGGGCTATGAGACCCCCACCCCCATTCAGATGCAGGCGATTCCCTCGCTGCTTCAGGGCCGCGACCTGCTCGGCCTCGCCCAGACGGGCACCGGCAAGACTGCGGCCTTCGCACTGCCGATCCTTCAAAAACTTGCCCATGACCAGACGAAGCGCACGCCCCGCGGCGCGCGCGCGCTGATCCTCGCGCCGACGCGCGAACTCGCCATCCAGATCGACGAGAGCCTTGCGGTCTATGGACGCCACCTTCACCTCAGCCACACGGTCATCTTCGGCGGCGTGAGCCAGCTGCGTCAGGTGAAGGCGATGGCGAACGGCGTCGACATTCTCGTCGCCACGCCCGGCCGACTGCTCGACCTGATGAACCAGCGCCATGTGAAGCTTGCCGACACGAAGATTCTCGTGCTCGACGAAGCCGACCGCATGCTCGACATGGGCTTCGTCAACGACGTGAAGAAGATCATCGCCACCATGCCGCGCGAGCGCAATTCGCTGCTCTTCTCCGCGACCATGCCGAAGTCAATCGAGTCGCTGGCGGCAGAAATTCTGCGCTCGCCGGTTCGCGTTGAAGTCACGCCGGAAGTCGTGACGGTGGATCGCATCGAACAGCATGTGCTTTTCGTTGATCAGAAGCGCAAGCGCGAGCTTCTCGCCAAGCTTCTCGAAAACCCCGACCTCTCCCGCGTCATCATCTTCACGCGCACCAAGCACTGCGCCAACCGCGTCAGCGAGCAGCTCGAAAAGGGCGGTGTGCCGTCGGAAGCGATCCACGGCAACAAGTCGCAAGGCGCCCGTCAGCGCGCGTTGGAGCAGTTCCGCAGCGGACAGGCCCGCGTCCTCGTGGCGACCGATATCGCCGCGCGCGGCATTGACGTCGATGGCATCACGCATGTCATCAATTTCGAATTGCCGAACGAGCCGGAAAGCTATGTCCACCGCATCGGCCGCACGGCCCGCGCGGGAACGAGCGGCATCGCCCTCTCCTTCTGCGACGCTTCGGAACGCTCTTATCTGAAGCAGATCGAACGTCTGACGCGTCGCACGCTTCAGGTCGTCGATACGCGCCCGCTGATCGGCGACACGCCTTCGGCCGCCTTCGCGGCAGAGCCTCAGGGCGAACGCCGCCAGCAGCAGCGTCCGAAACAGGGCCAGCCGCGCGGCGGCAAGCCGCAAGGCAAGTCGCAGGCGCATGGCAAGCGCCCCGGCGCATCGGGGCATGCGGCCACAGCACAGGGCGAACAGCGCAAGAATGATGGCGGCCGCAACCAGAGCCGCAACCGCCCCGGCAGCCGCGCCCGCAAGCGTTCCGCCAATGGCGGCTGATTACAGCAACTGACTTCAACGAAACGAGAGGCCGGGAACTTCAACTTTCCCGGCCTTTTTCATTTTTCTTCGTATCGAATATCGACGATCTCAAGCGTTTCGGGACCGGTCGGCGTGCGCGCTTCCACCTGATCACCCACTTCCGCCTTCAACAAGGCCCGCGCGACGGGCGACACCCAGCTTATTTCACCAAGTTCGCTGCGCGCCTCATCCACGCCGACGATGCGCACGGTCCGCTCCTCGCCCGCTTCATTCTCATAAGTAACGATCGCGCCAAAGAAGACCTGATCGCGCTTCTTCTGACGGGCCGGATCGACGACCTCGGCGATTTCGAGCCGCTTGCCCAAAAAACGCATGCGGCGATCAATTTCGCGCAACCGCTTCTTTCCATAAATGTAATCGCCATTCTCCGAGCGATCGCCATTCCCGGCGGCCCACGCCACAGTCTCGACAACCTTCGGTCGCTCAACGCGCTTGAGCTGGCGCAGTTCAGCCTGCAACCGCTCGAAACCCTGGCGTGTAATGTAATTCTTCGTGCCCGGAGGCAAAGCATCGGCAGCGTCGAGATCGTCGTCGGCTTCCGCTTCATTTTCTTTTGTGAAGGCTTTACTCATGCTCAATCACGTAAAAATTTTCCGGATATTTTCAACGATTTGTTCCCAAAGTGGAAACCCATGCGCCAAGTGATTATACTAAATACGAATCTCATAAAGATATTCTCAAACAAATTTTTGCCGGAGCCGTTTGCTTGGACGTTTACGTCATCAATCTCGATAACCAAACCGGACGCCTGGCGGCAATGCAAGCACAGGTACCCGGCCTTCGTCGTATTGCGGCCATTGACGGCTGGAAACTGCCTCCGCAGGAACTCGCCCGCGGCCTTCATTTCCCGGACGGCTACGACCTCTCGCCTCCAGAGATCGGATGCACCAAGAGCCACCGCGCCGCATGGACGGAATTGCTGGCTAGCGGAGAACCCTGCGCTTGCGTGCTCGAAGACGACGCGCTGCTCAGTGCAGATTTCAACCGCATCATCGCTCAGCATCACTGGTTGCCAGCCTGCTACGATCTCATCAAGATCGAGACGACGCAGCAAGACATCCTGCTCGACAAACAATCCGATAGCCAGATCGAAGATCGAAATCTCTACCGGCTGCGCTCTCGCCATCTGGGTGCCGGCGGGTATATCGTCAGCCACCGCGGGGCGGAAAAGCTGCTCGAACTTTCGGAAACCTATCTCTATCCGGTGGACGTTCTGATGTTCGACCACCGCGTCCCCGAATTCGCGCAACTCCGCATCTATCAGATGACGCCTGCACTGTGCATTCAGCCACCTTATCTCGGCCAGAACCAGACCGACAGCAGCATCGAGGCACATCGCGCGCGAAAGCCGAAGCGGACATTGCGCTACAGCATGGGGCGAAGGCTTCACGACTTGAGGTCGCTGGCAAAGCGGCCGCTCCATTTCTCGCTGTGCGTCCCCTTCGACTAAGACTGGCGGCACAGGCGGGCTCAGCCGCCCGCAATCTCTGCCAATATCGTCGCTATGGCGTTCGATTTCCGCGCGTCTTCGAACACGTCATACAGCCACCGCATGTCGTTGATCTTGAGGAGCGAGTGGCCGGCCGGATTCTTCAAACCGTAATTCGCCCCCATGCGTGCGCCCAGCATACACCAGGCACCGTTGAGCTTGTCCGCGCCTTGCGTCTGCCAGATATTCAGATGCTCCCCGGCATCACGAAACCGGACCACTTTTCCCGTCAACTTGGCACATTCGCGAAAGCCCGCCCGCCAGGCAAGGAAGGGGGTCGCATTGAACCGCGTCTCCGTAGCGATCTCCCCCGACAGCACACGCTCACCCGCCATCGATGAAAAGAAGTCGATGGAGCCGGGATTCATCGACAGGACGGCGCGCCTGCTCAGGAGCTTCAACCCACCGTTGAACCATCGCAATCCGTTTACGGCGTTTCGCGCACTCCACATTTTGATGTCAGCCAGCGAGGCCTCATCCGGAATCGCAAAGGAAAAATCGTCGAGAACCCAGCTATCGGCATCGACCATATAGAAATGAGACGTGGTGGCCGTCTCCGCGACGGCCTGATAGGCGGCGTAAATTCCGCGTACCCCATGTACGCGCTTTGCTGACGGCTCGAAGCTTTTAAGCCGCTCGAAATGTGCATCGGCATTCGGCTCGTCGAAGCTGACGAATATTATATCCGGCCTTTCAGAAGCCTGTTCCAATTTGCGGCTCCCCCAACAGGAATCCAAAGCCCAGTAACATGGTTCTATTTGAAGTCGGGAATAAACGGAAAGTCAAAGCCGGGCGCCGAAGGCAGGCCCGGCATTCGCCCCGCTAATTCGAGGCCCCACTGGCAGCTCCCGCGCGCGTTACGCCGCCGTCTTCGCGAACATGCACGACCGCCAGTTCGTCGGAGTAGACACGCCGCCACCCGGGCATCCGGTCCAGCACCGCCACCGCTGGCGTTCCCTTATGTAGCAGCGTCCATCCGACATGGTAGTCCGCCAGTATTTTCGGGAGATTCTCCGGATCCGTGAGATTCAGGGCATCCAGATAGCGCTTGAGAAATGCGTCGCCATACATATCCGCGCGACCGTCGATGAACACCGGTACGCCGCGGAAAATCAGATAACCGCCAAACTCGAATGAGTTGAAAACAGGACCAGCCGCCCCTGCCTGCGCGGCGGCGCGCATAGCTGCCTCAGGAGTAATCTCCGCCGCCGGAGCATATCCACCCGCTTTCAGCACTGCACCAATCCACAACGCACCTGACAATATGGCGACAGCGAGTGCGCCCGGCCGCGCCGGCGCGGCGAGCGCGTGGAATAGCCGGTCGAGCGTTGCAGCATTCTGCCTCGCACCCTCCTCCACCGGCTTGCGTGATGCAATCGACGAGGCGATGAGAAAAGGCGATACCAACCCGAGAATTTCGACATGACGCTGATGCTTGAGCGCGAGATGCACCAAGGCCAGTAGCATAAGCAGGCGCAGCCAGGGCAAGCGCAGGCGGCCCGTGCATCCCAGGACCAATATCAGCAACAGCCAAAGCTCAAATATCTGCGGCTTGTGGAAATCGGGCGAACGCCACTCGATAATGGAATCGAGCAGCACCGGCATCCGCATGAATTCGACCGAGAACCAAAGGCCGTGCCACCCCAGGGGGGTGACCATCGACGCCACAACCGATAATCCGACGAAGCTCCCCCAGCGCATTGCCGCAGCGCGTCGCTGCTCCCGGGAACTGGCCAGAACGGCATCGAGAGCCAGCGCCGCACCAAGCGCGAGGCCGAGGGTGAAGCTCCCATGCATATTGGCCCAGAGCGCCATCAACGGCACCAGCCACCAGGGCGGGTAACGCCGCTCCTCGACCGCGTTCACCAGCGCCCCCACCCACATGGCGAGCAACGGCCATACGAGAACATGCGGACGGACCAGGAGATGGCTCATCAGCATGGAGCCGGCAAACCCGGTAAAGAGCAGCGCGTCTGCCGGCTCCATGCGCGCAAGAAGGAAGCGCATCAGATAGGCCAACGTGCCTGCAAACAACAATACGACGAGAACCACCAGCCCGGTCCAGCCAGCAGCCTGGTACACACCTGTCAGCGCAAGCTCCGACAGCCATTCATGCGTCATCCACGACGCACCCGGCATCGAATGCGAGAACGGATCGCTCAGCGGAAGCGCTTTATGTTCGATAATCCAGCGGCCTGTGGCGAGATGCCAATAGGTATCGGGGTCTGCCAGAACCGCATTGAACCGCGAGCTACCGAGCGCGCCAAAGAGCGTCCCCAACGCGATCAGCAACGGCCAGGATACGCCGAATGTTCTGATATCTGGCCTTGCTGCCCCCGACTGGTTTCCGGCTTCAGGCATGAGCGAGAATCTCGCGTGAGAGGACAAGGTCAGTCTGATGCCTGTCCGCGGCTGGCGGACATCACACGCTCAATGCACACCAACAACGCGCAGCCTGCGAAAGCCTTGGCTAAAATCAGTACCCTGAAACAAGGATCATCTTGAAAGCAGGAGATCAGTAAAGTCAAAGCCGGGAGACGAAGATCGCCGCACCGTCCCTTCCAATTCGGAAAGGCCTCCTTCCACGAGGCGACCCGACCCGACACCCAGCATCAGCCCATCAAAGCCTTGAGGTATGTGCCGGGCGAACTCAACCGGATATTGTTCGCCCGTACAGACGCCCGTCTCGAAGCAGCTAGTCCTGCGTGGAGGCGACCACGGCGCCCATGACGCGGCGCGGATCGGCGCCACTCTTCTCGATGATGTCGGCGAGCGAGCGCGCATCTGCCGCGGGCTCGATGCCGGCCTTGCGCAGGCGCGCGAAGATTTCGTCCTGAGAAATGCCGAGCACCGCTGCGGACGCTTCGAGGGGCGCCGTTTCGACCGCGCGCGCCATGACGCGAAGCGGATTTTCCTCTTCGCCGCCCATCATCGCGCCGCCGATGAAAACTGCGGCGACAAGCGCCACGGCGAGTGCCGACGCCTTGGTGGCCTTCTGCCGCATCATGACCTGAAGGGGAATCCAGTTCCGCGCCAGATGAAGGATCACGGCCGCGACAAAAGCGAGCCCGATCCATTCGTGCATCTCCTTAACGGAATCCTCGAAGAGGCCGAAAAAGAGCATGAGACCGGAGACGCCTATGACGACGAAGACGGAGGCCGTGACCGGCGTCGCAAGGTTGCGGGGCACAATACCGAAAATGCGATCGCGATTCGTCGTGGCGTTACTCATGTCTTGCTACACTCCATTCGCGTGGGCGGAAAGCGCCTCCACGCGTCATGCCGATTGCCTTTGGCGAATATTCATACGCCAAACCGCGCAAAATCCAGCGCGGCTCCAGGGTCTCTGGTCGAAATGCCGCAGCCCGGCCGGCACTCACACAAAGCCGGTCCGGCGTCGCGGATGGCCGTCGAAGCCGGCAGCAGAAAAATGATGGCGATGAAGGTGACGCATATGAGGAGCCGTGTGAAAATCAACAAATTCGGGGCAGCTGCTCCCCGCTCAACATGGTCAGCCTACGTATGGCACCATATGCGCCCCGGATAGCGACGGCGCCGCGCTCCTCCGCGGTAACGCGGCCGATCACGGCGGCACCAGCTGACACGTCATCGCCGGCAAGCAGATCGAGCGCCCGCACCACGTCGGCTTCAGCAACGAAGGCAACAAAGCGCCCCTCATTTGCGACATAAAGCGGATCGAGCCCCAGAAGTTCGCAGGCAGCGCGCACCTCAGGCTGCACGGGAATGGTGGTCTCGTCGAGTTTGATCGCGCAAGCCGCCGCTTCCGCGATCTCGATCAGAGCAGACGCAAGGCCCCCGCGCGTCAGGTCACGCAGGCAATGGACCTCGATGCCGGCCTCGATCAGACGACGCACCGGCGACCATAGCGGCGCGCAGTCGCTCGCAATTGCGGTCTCGAAGGCGAGGCCTTCGCGCGCCGCCATGATGGCTATGCCATGACGGCCGAGATCGCCGCTGAGGATGAGGACATCGCCGGGTTTAACCGCTGCGGGACCGACCAGAGATTTCGCGCGGACGGTGCCGACGCCGGCGGTGTTGATGAAAAGCGCGTCGCCCTTGCCACGATCGACAACCTTGGTGTCGCCCGTGACGAAGCTCACGCTCGCGCGTCTCGCCGCATCCTCCATCGACGCAACGACGCGGCGCAGATCAACAATCGGAAACCCCTCCTCGATGATGAAGGCCGCGCTGAGATAAAGCGGCTCGGCGCCGCACATGGCGAGATCGTTCACGGTTCCGTTGACAGCGAGACTGCCAATGTCTCCCCCTGGAAAGAAGAGCGGCTTCACGACATATGAGTCCGTGGTGAAGGCCAACCGTGCGCCGCCCGCCTCGAAGACCGCGCCGTCATGACGCTGATCGAGCAGCGGATTGGCGAAGGCGGGACGGATTACTGTCTCGATGAGCGCGTTCATCAGCCGCCCGCCGCCGCCATGCGCCATTTGAACGACTTCCGTCTCACTCGCGGGCGTGGGGCAGATGACATTCCGGGATTCGCTCATGGGCTCAATCTCCCGCCAGGCGGGTCGCACCGCGATAGCGATAATAGGCGGCGCAGGCGCCTTCGGACGACACCATTGTGACGCCGAGCGGATGCTCCGGTGTGCAGGCGCCGCCAAAGGCAGGACACTGAAGCGGTGAGCAGACACCGCGCAGAATGTCGCCGCTGATGCAGATGGATGGCGCCGTGGCAGCGTTTTCTGCCGCACCGAAGCGGCGCTCGGCATCGAGCGCCGAATAGGCAGGCCGCAATGCGAGCCCGCTTGACGGCAACACGCCAAGGCCGCGCCACTCGCGGTCGGCAATCTCGAAAACCTCATCAATGAGCGTACGGGCGGGAAGATTGCCCTCCGGCCTCACCATGCGCGCATACATATTGATTGCCTCGTGCCGGTCCTCCTCCAGCGCCTGAACGCAAGCGAGTATGCCGGCGAGAATATCCACCGGCTCGAAGCCGGTAATAACGACGGGTACACGATAGCGGGCGGCAATGGGCCCATAGGCTTCGGTGCCCATGATGGTGCAGACATGCCCTGCCGCGAGGAACCCCTGCACGCGCGTATCGGGCGCCGACAGAAGTGCCTCCATGGCGGGCGGCACCAGCACCTGCGACACGAGAAGCGAGAAGTTTTTCACGCCCTCGCTCCGCGCCTTATGCGCAGCCATCGCATTGGCGGGTGCCGTCGTCTCGAAGCCAACGGCGAAGAAGACGACTTCCCGTCCGGGATTGGCCCGGGCGATCTCCACCGCGTCGAGCGGCGAATAGACGATGCGGATATCGCCGCCCCGCGCCTTGACGCCAAGAAGATCACCCCTCGCACCCGGCACGCGCAGCATGTCGCCAAATGAGCAGAAGATGACGCTTGGCATCGCGGCGATTTCGAGCGCCTTGTCGATATAGGCTTCCGGCGTCACGCAAACGGGACAGCCCGGCCCATGCACAAGCGTGATCTCGCGCGGCAGAAGCTGATCGAGCCCGAAGCGCATGATTGCATGCGTCTGCCCGCCGCATATTTCCATGATCGTCCAGGGCCGCGTTGTCGCTGCGGCAATGGCACCTGCAAGCCGCGCGACAGCTTCAGCGTCCCTGTATTCGTCGACATGCTTCATGCCGCGCCTCCGGCCTCGCCGAGACTTTCGAGCGCGGCGAAGACACGCTCGGCTTCAGCCTCGTCGATCGTCGCGATGGCAACGCCGACATGCACCAGCACATAATCGCCGACGCGCGCCTCCGGCGTGAAGGCAAGATTGATCTGCCGGACGATGCCGCCGAAATCGACCCGTCCCATCCGGGAAAAATCCTCGCCCGATGTCGAAAGAATGCAGCCGGGCACCGCGAGACACATCAGCTTTTCTCCTTCGACGCTGTCCAGCGCGCCCATAGCGCCTGACCGAGCGACAATCCGCCGTCATTCGGTGGCACAGCGCGCGCAAGAAAGACCGTCAATCCCTCCGCCTCGATCCGCGCGGCAGCAAGCTCCGTCAGCAGCCGGCTCTGAAAGCAGCCGCCACTGAGCACCGCCATGCCGAGGCCGAGCCTTGCCGCTACCGCCGCGATCATAGCTGCAAAACTCACGTGAATGCGCATGGCGATTTCGGCCCGTGCAACGCCCGCCGCCCGATCCCGCAGCACCGCCCGGAGCATAGGCACCCAATCGATGACGAGCGGCCCTTCTCTCGGCGCCACGATGTCGAAGGGATAAGACATCGTCGCCGCGCCTTCAACCTCGCTCTCTGCCGCCAACGCCTCGAGACGCATGGCCGCCTCACCTTCATGGCTCGCAACGAGCACGAGCCCGAGCAGCGCGGCAAAGGCATCGAAGAGCCGTCCGGCGCTCGTCGTCCAGGGAGACTGGACGCCACGCTCGAGCATCCGGCCAAGGACGACGCGCTCGGCCGCGCTGAAAGCCGATACAGGCGTCAGATCGCTGCGCTCGACGGCGTGTGCGCCCAGAGCTTCGTGAAGCATGCCAAGCGCCGCCCGCCGCGGCTCGCGGGCCGCCACCTCCGAGCCTGGCAGTCGAAATGGCCGCAGATGCGCGACCCGCGACCACTCGCCTCTTTCCACTCTCAGAAATTCGCCGCCCCATATCGCACCGTCGGCGCCATACCCGGTCCCGTCCCAGCCGACGCCAAGAAGCGGGCCTCCGAGCGCGTGCTCCGCCATGGCGGAGGCAACATGCGCCAGATGATGCTGCACACGGATGATCGGCCGCCTCAGACTCTCCGCGATCCGCGTCGTCGCATAGTCCGGATGAAGATCGCAGGCGACGATATCCGCGCGCATCCCGTGCAGCGTTTCGAGATCTTCGAGTGTCGCCGCGAATCTCCGTTCCGCATCGAGCGTGCCGAGATCGCCGGCATGGGCGCCAACAATGGCTTCGGTGCCGCGCAGCAAGGTTGCCGCCGCCTTGAGATGGCCGCCAAGCGCCAGAACCGAGGGGCATTCTCCGACGACACCCGGATCGAGCGTCAACGACAGGGGTGCCAGTCCCCGCCCCCGGCGGATCGCCTGCGACGCGCCGAGGATCACGCGCATCACCGAATCCTCGGCGGGCCGCGCGATGGCGCGGTCATGAACCAGAAATGCATCCGCAATGGCGTGAAGGCGCTGAAGCGCGTCATGCTCATCAGTGACAATAGGCTCGTCGCTCACATTCCCGCTCGTCGCGACGACAGGAAAGCCGAGTGACCGCATCAGCATGTGGTGAAGCGGCGCATAGGGCAGCATGAGCCCGAGTACGCGTTGATCTGGCGCGACCTCCTCCGCCACCTCTGCGCCCGAAAGCCTGCGCGTCAGAACGATGGGAGCCGCACTGGATGCGAGCAGCGCCTCCTCATCCACGCTGACATCGCAAAGCTGCCGCGCGTCATCGAGCGAAGGCACCATCAGGGCGAACGGCTTGGCGGGCCGCCTCTTGCGCGCTCGCAACACTTTGACCGCCTCGCCGTTCCGCGCATCGACAAAGAGATGAAATCCGCCGATCCCCTTTATGGCGACGATGCCGCCGCCGCGAAGAAGTCCCGCCGCTTCTTCAATTGCGTCGCCATCCGCCGCGATCACCCTGCCATCACGATCCCATAGCGCCATCTGCGGTCCACAGACCGGACAGGCGGTCGGCTCCGCGTGAAAGCGGCGGTCGCCCGGATCGGCATATTCCCGTGCGCAGTCCGCGCACATCGGGAACGCCGCCATTGTGGTTCGGGCACGGTCATAAGGCAGATCTCGCAGGATCGAATAGCGCGGGCCGCAATCCGTGCAATTTGTGAAGGGATAGAGGTGACGCCGGTTCGCCGGGTCGAAAATCTCGGCAAGACAGGCGTCGCAGGCCGCGATGTCCGGCAGAACCACCGCGCTCCGCGCGCGCCCCGCGACACTGTCGCGAATGACGAAGTTCCGGCTCCCCAACGGCTGCAGAACTTCACGCACAACAGACCGGACATGTGCCTGAACGGGCGCATCATTTGCAAGCGCCTGCGCAAAAGCTTCGAGAAGTGATGGCGCACCTTCGGCCTCGACGACGACGCCCTCGCCGGTGTTCTCGACATGGCCCGTAACGCCGAGACGCGTTGCCGTGCGATAGATGAACGGTCGGAAGCCGACGCCCTGCACGGCGCCACGGATCATGAAGCGCAGGCGCGCGCGCCCGGCAGAAAACTCTCGCGCCCGCTCCGCCATTCAATCCTCCGCTTCGATGCTCCTAAGCATGATGGTCTGCGCGTCGGGGTGACGGATATCGTCCGAACATTCAACGTCGAGACGCGCGCCTTCCGCGAGCGACCCCTTCGAGGATTCCTCGAAATGCTCACGGAAGTGCTCCGCCGACATGTGAGAGAGCGCGCCGAGCCATACCTCGATGCCGGTGACGCGGGTGACGCCCTCCTTTTTGGCAATGTCCTTAATCTTCGCCATCAGGTCATTCATGATCGAGGCTTCGTGCATCTGGTCCTCTTCAGGTTGAAAGGCAAGCAAGTTCATCGGCAATGCGCGCAGCGACATCGAGTGCAGCTTTCGCGACCGGCGGCGACAACCACGCGCCCGGCTCGAAGGAACCCGCCTCTATCCCATAGACGATGAGCGACGCCGGCAACGATCCGATGGCGCGTGCAAGTTCAACCGCCGCGCCTATGCCGAAGCCATGTGTCGAGACCGCGCCGAAATGCTCCGGCAGCGGCGCCAGACGCGCATCGAAACGATGGATCGTTCCCGGTGCCACACCGCTTGCGCAGGCATCGACGAGAAAGACGACATCCGCCTTCTGCCACTGATCGATGAGGCCCGCAGGCTCGCCGCGCGACTCCACGACAGTGACGACCTGCGGAATGTTTCTCGCAAGCTCGCGCGCGGCGGCCAGGCCTGCACCGTCATCGCCCCTGTCCGAATTGCCGATGCCAATCACGAGGCGTCGCATGTTTCCCCACCTCCTTCGCGCCTGACATTGAGCTTCAGGAAATGCGTCGCGCAGGAAATACAGGGATCGTAATTGCGGATCGTCTGCTCGCAGCGTCCACGCAAGGCATCGTCATCAAGCGCGAGATTGGCGGCGATCACATCGCGCAGGTCTTCCTCGACGCTTGGCTGGTTCTGTGAAGTCGGCGGCACGATCTTCGCCACGCGGATGCTTCCATCCGCGGCAATGTCGTAACGATGATAGAGAAGCCCGCGCGGCGCCTCCGTCGCCCATTGCCCGGAAGCGGCACGCGGCTCGACCGGCACCGAGGGCTCAGCCGGCCTTTCGTAGCGGTCGATAATCCGCAATGCCTCGTCGAATGCAAAGAGTACCTCCACGGCGCGCACGACAATGCTCTTGAAGGGGTTCCGGCATTCGCGGCCGAGCCCTGCCTCCATCGCCGCCGCCTGCACGCTTTCCGGCAGGCGGTCGAAATTGAGACTGTAGCGCGCCAGCGGGCCGACGAGATAGGCACCGCGCGCCTTGGTGTTTCCGTGAAGCGCCGTCGAATGCGCAACATGGATTTCCTCGAAGATGTCTTCGAAACCGGCGGCATCAGTATCGATCCCCTTGTTCGAGACGATGCGCCCCTCGTTCAGCGGATATTCATCCGCAGGGCGCAAGGCGACGAGCTCATAGTCGCGCTCGAAGTCCGGGAATGGGAGCCCGGCCGCCCACTGCACCGTTTCGAGTGCGGCATCGCGGCCCCAGTTCAACTCATCGTGCAGCGCCGTCAGCTCTCGCCGCTCGGGCAGACGATAGAAGCCGCCCACGCGAACATTGACCGGGTGAACCTCGCGGCCGCCGATCACCGTGATAATCGCATTGCCGGCCTTTTTCATCCTGAGCCCGCGCTGCAGCAGGGCCGCGTGATCGCGGGCCATGTCGACCGCGCCTTCATAGCCAAGGAAATCGGGCGCATGCAGCATGTAGATGTGGAGCACATGGCTCTCGATCCATTCTCCACAATAGAGAAGCCGCCTGAGATCACGAAGCGCGCCGCCGACAGTAACGCCGCAGGCGGCCTCCATCGCATGGACCGAACTCATCTGATAGGCGACCGGACATATTCCGCAAATCCGCGCCGTGATGTCGGGCGCTTCCCTGAAATCCCGTCCCTGAAGGAAGGCTTCGAAAAAGCGCGGCGGCTCGAAAATATTGAGCTCGACATGCTCGACCTTGCCGTCGATCACCTGCGCGTGCAGCGCGCCCTCGCCCTCGACCCGGGCGAGCTGGTCAACCTTGATCGTCCGCCGCGTCATGACGTTGGCTCTCCTCACGGAAGGGTGCGGCGTGCGCGTTGAAGGTCCTGAGAATACGCTGAATGTCGCGGCCCTTCATCTCGTGCGCCTCGAGCACCTTCGACATTGCCGGCATGGCAGGTGTGTCCTGCGGACCGTAACAGCCGTAGCAGCCACGATCATAGGCCGGGCAGATCGCGCCGCAACCGGCCTGCGTTACCGGCCCGAGACAGGGCGTGCCATGCGCGACCGTAACGCAGACATTGCCGCGCATCTTGCACTCCATGCAGACGCTGTGGCCCGCCACCATCGGTTTGCGGCCGAAGAGAAAGGCGGTGACGACTTCGAGAAGCTGATGCTTGTTGACGGGACAACCGCGGAGCTCGAAATCGACGGCAACATGCTCGGCAATCGGCGTCGAGGTCGCAAGCGTGTCGATATAATCGGGTCGCGCATAGACCGCCGCGACGAAGTCGTTGATGTCGCGAAAATTGCGCAGCGCCTGAATGCCGCCTGAAGTGGCGCAAGCGCCGATGGTGACCAGCATTTTCGACTGCTGCCGCACCATCTTGATGCGCTCGGCGTCATGCGCCGTCGTGATCGATCCCTCGACCAGCGAGAGATCGTATGGCCCTTCGGAGACCGCGCGCGTCGCTTCGAGGAATTGCGCGATCTCGACCTCGCCCGTCAGCGCGAGCAGCTCGTCCTCGAGGTCGAGTATGGAAAGCTGGCATCCGTCGCAAGAGGCGAATTTCCAAACGGCGAGCTTGGGTTTGGACTTTGCCATGGACTTCAAAGCTCCGCGATGCCGACGAGGTTGCGGATGCGATCATAGCTGAGCACAGGCCCATCCTTGCAGAGAAAAGCCGGTCCGAACTGGCAGTGCCCACAATGCCCCAGCGCGCATTTCATGCTGCGCTCCATTGAAACATGGATACGCTCATCGGCAACACCCTGCTTCTTCAGTGCCTCGACGCTGAAACGCATCATGATTTCCGGGCCGCAAACAAAGGTCGTGACACGCTGCGGGTCAAAGCCCGCCAAGGCCACAAGTTGCGTAATGACACCGACGCGCCCATGCCAATCGGTGCCCGCATAATCGACTGTCACCTCGCAGGCAATGTCGAGGTTGCGCCGCCATTGCCGCAGTTCCTCGGCAAAGAGGATCGTCTCCGGGCTTCGCGCGCCATGCAGGATCGCAATCCGACGATAACGGTCGCGTTCGGCGAGCAGCCGGTAGATCGCGGAGCGCAGCGGTGCGAGGCCGAGCCCGCCCGCAACGATGAGAACGTCCCCACCCTCTGCGGCCGCAAGCGGCCAAGCGCTTCCGAAAGGGCCTCGTACGCCGACCATGTCTCCGGCCTCGAGCGTCGCGAAGGCATGGGTGACGCTACCCATCGCGCGGACCGTGTGAACGAGGCGTTCCGGCGCCGCCGGGTCGCCGCTGATGCTGATCGGCACTTCGCCATAGCCGAAGAGATAAAGCATGTTGAACTGGCCGGGCGCGAAGCGACAGGCGGTTTCGCCGTCAACGGGCACCAGCGTAAACGTATAGGTGTCGGCGGTTTCGTGGATCTTCTCGACGATGCGGAAGCGCCGCGGCACCATCGGATCGGAACGCGACGGGGCGATGGACATCAGCCGGCGCTCCCCGGCCCGTAGACATCCAGCGCCTGCAACCGGGCGCGATTGAGCCGCTCGACGACGATGGGCACGAAACGCTTCATCAGCTCATAACCAAGATCGTGGTCGGCATCGCATTTGCCGCGCAGGCAGGCGGCGTCGAAGGCGATGGCGACCGTGGTGTCGACCGCGCGCGCATTCGAATGGCAGCGGTAAGGCGGAACCACCCAGGCGGCATTCAGGATGTCGTTGTCGTGAAGCGTCTGATGGACGAGCGGCCGGCCCGCGCCGGGAAGCTCCAGCGCCACATGTCCATGCTGAACGACGTAAAAGGTGTCGGCCGGATCGCCCTGTCGGTAGACAGTCTGCCCCTTCTCGAACCGCACATGCTTTCCGCATCCGGCGATGGTCGCGCAGAAGGCAGGGTCGAGCCCGCGAAAGAAAGGGGCTGCGGCAATGACGTCCTCGAGCTTGTGCGTTTCCATGAGCTCAATCCTTCTCGATGCTCGCGCGGATCGCGGCCGCCTCGGCTGTAATGTCGATTCCGGCAGGACACCAGGTGATGCAGCGTCCGCAGCCGACACATCCGGATTCTCCAAACTGGTCGATCCAGTTCGCGAGCTTGTGCGTCATCCATTGCCGGTAACGCGAGGCGATGCCGGGCCTGACCGAGCCGCCGCGGATATAGGAGAAATCGAGACTGAAGCAGGAATCCCAGCGCTGATGGCGCTCTGCGGCCTGACCGTCGAGATCGGTCACATCTTCATCCGTGTGGCAGAAGCAGGTCGGACAGGCGAACGTGCAATTGCCGCAGGAAAGGCAGCGCTCGGCCACGTCGTCCCATTGCGGATGTTCGAGATTTTCCTGCAGCAGCGACTTCAACCCCTCGGTTTGAAGCACCCGGCCCATGCTTTGCGCCGTCCGCTCAACAATGGCCTCTGCCTCCGCAGCATCGCCGTCGCCTGCCGCTCGCAACGAAAGCAGGGACGCAATGACCGCGCCGCGCGGGCTACCGACCTCGAGCAGAAAATCATGCCGACCCTCACCTATTATCTCCGTCAGCGCGAGATCGTAGCCGGCTTCAGCGCGCGGACCTGCATCCATTGAAACGCAGAAGCAGGTCGCGCCCGCCCTGGCACAATTGACGGCGATGAAGAAAGCCGCGTCCCGCCGCGCGCTATAGTCCGCATCGGGATGAATTCCATCCATGAAGACGCGATCCTGAATGGAAACGGCCTTGAGTTCGCAGGCCCGCATGCCGAGAAAAGCGAAGCGCGGCGTTTCTCTCACGTCGGGATCTATCGCGAAGTCGGCAGCACTTCCCTTTGCTCGCCAGAGCGTCCGGCGCGGCTGGAAGAGAAACGGCCTCCACGACTGGGCGCCCGCGACATAGCCGAACAGGGCCTCATCCTCGCGCCGCTTGAGGCGATAAGTTCCCGCCTCCTGCTCATCGGTCCATCCAACGGGAAGCTCGCTCTCGCCACTGATTTCCGAATATACGATCGCGCCGCCCTGCAAGGTCGGTCCAATGACGGCATAGCCCTGACCGCGCAGGGCATCGATAAGCTTGCCAAACTCGGCGCGCGCCAGAAGCGCATGCTCGCCGATCTGGAGCGCAAGGTCTGTGCTCATCGCTCCCGCCTGTCCATATGCGCTACTGCACGCCAACCTGCTTAGTCGAAGTTCGTGACTCTATTGCGTACCGCATTGCACGCGCCGTCGGCTTGTGTGCTCGCCCCTGACCGATGCTGCAACAACATCATCAGCTTTGCTCAGGAATTCCACACCTGTTTATTCATTGCGACAACGCAAAATACCCCCTGCCCCGGCAGCGTACCGATCTGGATCAGGGGCCCCCAACCAGATGGCAACCCCGGCGACGGGCGGAAAATGTGCGACGACCTGGGGGGCGTGTTGGTCAGGTGAGATGCAGCGTACAGACGCAAAAGCGGGGAAGACGTCCAGATGGACTTCCCGCCAACTCTAAATCACTTAAATTGCTGGATTTTTTGGTGGGCGCACGTGGGCTCGAACCACGGACCCGCTGATTAAGAGTCAGCTGCTCTACCAACTGAGCTATGCGCCCGCCGAGGGCCTGATCTGCGTTGCAGTTTCGGCCGCGGGTCTCAGGGACCACCAAATCCGTCTGAGGTGGCTGCTAATAGCAAAGCTCAGAGGGTCTGTCCAGCAACCTTCGTGAACTATTTTTGGCGACGACCCGGTATATCCCCGCCAAGCCGAAAAGACAGGTCAGATCACCAGAAAGCGTTGTTGCCGCGGGCAATTTCGAGGTTGCGGTGGATATAGACGCTCATCAACAGGCCGAAGGCGAACATCAGCGAAAGCATGGCCGTGCCGCCATATGAAACAAGCGGCAGCGGCACGCCGACCACGGGCAGGAGGCCCATGACCATCGCCGAGTTGATGAAAACGTAGAAAAAGAAACTGACCGATATTCCCAGCGCCAGCAGCCTGCCGAACTGGTTGCGGCACTGCATGGCGACGCTGAAGGAATAGATCAGCACCAGCGCATAGAGGGCGAGCAGCGTCAGCCCGCCCACAAATCCCAGCTCCTCGCAGAGCATGGTGAAAATGAAGTCGGTCTGCTTTTCCGGCAGAAAGTTCAGATGCGCCTGTGTGCCCGCCATGAACCCCTTGCCGAAAACGCCGCCGGAACCCAGCGCGATCTTCGATTGCAGAATGTGATAGCCCGCGCCCAGCGGGTCGCGCTCCGGATCCAGGAAGGTAAAGACGCGATTGCGCTGATAGTCGTGTAATCGGTCCCAGACGACCGGAATGGCCGCGAGAACGGCGACGCCGCCCAGAATGAAATATCGCCAGGCAAGGCCCGCCGCGAAGAAAAGTACGCCGCCCGACACGGTGAGCAGAATCGCGGTGCCGAGGTCCGGCTGCTTCACCACCAGCCCCACCGGCACGACGATGATGAGCAACGGAATGATGAGGTTCTTGAGGCGCGATACTTCATCGAGCGTCAACCCGTGGAAATAGCGGGCGAGCGCCAGAAGAATGGCGACCTTCATGATCTCCGATGGCTGCAGCTGAATGATGCCGAGATTGAGCCAGCGCTGCGCACCCATTCCCTTGAAGCCGACAATGTCGACAGCAGTGACGAGCACCAGCGCAATCGCATAGAGCGGATAGGCGATGCGCATCCAGAGCCGAAGGTCGACGAGCGCCACGACGATCATGATGCCGGCCCCCACGACGAAGCGAACCATCTGCTTCAAGGCCCAGGGCGAAAAGCTCCCATCCGCCACGGAATAGAGCATGGCGAAGCCCATCGACGAGATAACGGCGAGCAAAAGCAGGAAGCCCCAGTTGAATTCCATCAGCTTGTCGCTGATGCGCATGTCGCGGCCAGTGAAGCGGCGCAGGTCCAACATCACGCCTCCTCCACGTCGGGGCGCGGCACATAGGCTTGCGGCCGGGCCAGATTGCGCTTCTGCACTTCGAGCATGATGTCGCGCGCCGCAGGCGCGGCGGCGCCGGAACCCGAGCCGCCATGCTCGATCACAAGCGCCATAGCATATTTGGGGTCAGCGACGGGCGCAAAGCAGATGAAAAGCGCGTGGTCGCGCAGGCGCCATTCCAGCGTATCGTTCTTGCGCACACCTGAGTCACGCTCGGCCATGCTGATCCGGCGTACCTGCGCCGAACCCGTCTTGCCCGCGAGTTCCATGCCGACTTCGGCAATGCGCGCGCGATAGGCCGTGCCACCCTGTTCGTTCGACACGCCATTCATGCCGCCCTGCACGATCTTCAGGTGTTCGGGGTCGACATCCATCTTCGGCGCTTCAGGCACAGGCAGCAATTGCCCGCCCACGGCGCGCGTCAGGCGCGGCTTCACCGCGAAGCCGCCATTGGCGAGCCGCGAGGCCATGACCGCGAGTTGCAACGGCGTCGTCAGCAGGAAGCCCTGTCCGATGCCGGTGATGAGCGTTTCGCCCTGCTGCCAGCTCACGCCCGTCGTCGCGCGCTTCCATTCGCGGCTCGGAACGATGCCCTTCTTCTCGCCGGGAATTTCGAGATCGTAGGTCTCGCCGAGCCCGAAGCGCCTTGCGACCTTCGCGATGGCGTCGATGCCGACACGCTTGGCGACGTCGTAGAAATAGACGTCGCAGGAGTGCTTGATCCCGTCATGCATGTTCATCGCACCGTGCCCCTCCTTCTTCCAGCAATGGAAGACGTGGTTGCCCAGTGCGTATTTGCCGTTACAGCCGACCGTGTGGTTCGGGTCGATGCCCGCCTCGAGCGCGGCAATCGCCGTCATCGTCTTGAAGGTCGAGCCCGGCGGATAAAGGCCCGCAATCGCCTTGTTGGTCAGCGGCTTGTAGGGATTTCCGACCAGCAGTTTCCACTGGTCCTGGCTCAACCCCATGTTGAATTCATTCGGATCGAAGGCCGGCGTCGAGACGAAGGAAAGAATATCGCCACTGTGGATATCCATGACCACGGCGCTGGCGGATTCTTCCTTGAGCCGCTCGCAGGCGAATTTCTGGATCTCCATGTCCAGCGTCAGCACGATTTCCGCGCCGGGCTTGCCCTGATCCTTCGAGAGTTCGCGGATGACGCGGCCATAGGCATTGACCTCGACGTGGCTTGCACCCGCGATCCCGCGCAGCTCCTGGTCATAGGTCTTTTCGATGCCGCTCTTGCCGATGCGGAAGCCAGGCAGCTTCAACAGCGGCTGTTCGTCGTCTGCGGCTTCCATCTCCTTGTCGGAAACGGGCCCCACATAGCCGACAACATGGGCGAGTTCCATCGCGTAGGGATATTGGCGCGTCTCGCCGACATCGGGCTGAACGCCCGCAAGATCCGGCTCGTTGATGTTCACCTGCGCGAATTGCTCCCAGCTCAGGTCTTCGGCGACCGTCACCGGCATAAAGCGCGGCGAACGCGCGATATCGCGCATGATCTTCTTGCGGTCGAAGGGCGTGATCGCAACGATGCGCGAAAGCCTGTCCAGCGTCTCGGCGACATTCGGCGTCTGCTCGGCGACCAGCACAGCGCGGTAGTTCTGCCGGTTGGAAGCCAGCACGCTGCCATAGCGATCGACGATGCGACCACGGAGCGGCGCGAGCAGACGGACGTTGATGCGGTTTTCTTCCGCCAGCATCCGGTATTCGTCGGACTTGAGAACCTGCAGATAGTACATCCGCCCGGCCAGAACGACGAAGGCAGCCGCCTGCGCACCGCCAAGCACCAGCATACGCCGGGTGAAGGTCTGGTAGCGGGAACTGTCTCTTCCGTCGATCTGCATGTGTCGTCCCCGATCCTTCCCTAGCCTGACGGAAGGATGCGGCGCTCGATGCGCCCGAAGATCAAAGCGAAAAGCGGAAACAGCGCGACCGTCGCCAAGAGATGCCAGACGATCGGCCTTATTGGAAGAAACGCGCCATAAAAGAGCGACGCCGCCACCCAGCCGACCAGCCCTGCGAAAATCGCCGCCAACAGAAAGCCAAGCCAGAAGACGGAGAACGGCGCGTTCATGGCGAGAAAGCGCTGCGTCAGAACGACGATGTAGGTCAGCACATAGACGAAGGCCCAAAGCCCGATGGGCCCGCCTGACAGGAGATCGGACAGAAGGCCGACAAGAAACACCGCATAGACCGGGAACATTTCAGGCCGCACGATTGCCCAGTAATAGATCGCCATCAGCCCGAAGGCCGGCATGACCGAGGTGCCGAAGATGCGGCCGATGGGCACGAAGGACAGCAATACGCAGACGAGACCCATGACAAAGGGCAACACCGTCAGGACGATGCGGCCCGCGCGGGCTCCCGGCGTCGGCGTATAGGATTCGAGCCTGGCCATCACTCGGTCCCCGGCGTGTCTTGGCTGCCCGGCACGACGTCTTCCTCGGGCGGTGGCACATCCTCTTCCGCGTCAGGCACAGGCTGCATCGTCGATGCAGAAGGCGCGGCTGGCGTTGCTTCAGGCGGCAGGACTTGCGGCGGCGGTGCAGGCTTCTTCTCCGGCTTCTTGGCGACCGGCGCAGGTTTGGCGGGCTTTGCCGGCGCGGACGCCCCCTCGGTGAGAGGTGGCGTCGCGGGTTTGGGGGCGCCCGGAATGGTCGCGGCGGGCTTCACGCGCTCCACGGGCTTGGATTCAACCGGCGGTCCGAGCAGCACCGCAGGAGGATCCTGCCGGTCGATCTGGCTCGGAAATTCATACTTGAGGATGCGCACGAAATCGAGCCGGTCGCGGTCCGAAAAGGTCTGTACGCGAAGGAAGCCGTCGCTGGTCTGGATGACCACGCCCACGGGTATGCCGGGCGGAATAAGTCCGCCATCGCCGGAGGTCACGACACGGTCGCCAGGCGACACGCTGCTCGTGGAGGCCAGATATTCGAGCTTCGGCCAGTCCGTATTGTCGCCCGCGAGCACCGCCTTGTAATGCGCGGGCTCGATGACGACGGGAATGCGGCTGTTCAAATCGGTAAGCAGCAGGATGCGGCTCGCCTTCTTGCCGGTCGCGACGATGCGCCCCACGAGACCATCCGTATCGACGACGCCGTCGCCGCTCTTCGCGCCGGCCTCACGGCCAACATTGACGATGACGGTATCGACGAAGGGCCCGCCATTGTCGCTGACGACGCGGCCGCTGACATATTTGATCGCCGGATCAATCTGGACGTTGAGCAGCGCCTCATACCGCGCGAGCTTCGACTCAAGCCTGAGCGCCGCGTCCTTCCAGGCGAGGAGACGGGCATTTTCAGCGCGAAGCCGCTCGTTCTCGTCGAAGACATAGGCATATTCGTCGGTGCGTTCGACAACGCGGCGCGCGGCGGAAACGGGCCGCGAGGCAATTTCGAGCAGCGGCGCCGTCATATCGGTAACGACCTGCCGCGCCTCATCGAAGACATAGGTCTCCGCCCGTCCGAGAAGCAGCAAGGCGGCCGCCAGCGTCAGCATGAAGACGAGCGAAATCCTGTTGGAGATTTCGCGGATCGGGACTGCTGACCGGTTTGGATCTATCGCCAAGTTAGTGCTTCCGCTGCCCCTTCAGCCCGCCCATGCGGAACTGACGTCTGAACTCAGTAGACCGATGAAAGGACGTGCTTCATCGTCTTGATGTGCTCAAGCGCCTTGCCCGTGCCGAGCGCCACGCAGGAAAGCGCGTCGTCGGCGATCGAAACCGGCAGACCTGTCTCGTCGCGGAGCACCTGGTCGAGATTGGCGAGCAACGCGCCGCCGCCCGTCAGCACGATGCCCTTGTCCACGATATCGGCGGCGAGTTCAGGCGGCGTCGCTTCGAGCGCGACCTTCACCGCTTCGACGATGGCGCCGACGGGCTCGGCAAGGCTTTCCGCGATCTGGCGCTGGCCGATACGGATTTCCTTCGGAACGCCGTTCATCAGGTCGCGGCCCTTGATCTCGATGGTCATGCCGTCGCCATCGGAGGGAATTGCGGCGGAGCCGACTTCCTTCTTGATGCGCTCGGCAGACGCCTCACCCACCAGCAGGTTATGGTGGCGGCGGATATAGGCGATGATCGCTTCGTCCATCTTGTCGCCGCCGACGCGGACGGAGCGCGCATAGACAATGCCGCCCAGCGAGAGCACCGCGACTTCCGTCGTGCCGCCGCCGATATCGACAACCATTGAGCCGGTGGGCTCCGTCACCGGCAACCCTGCGCCGATCGCGGCAGCCATCGGCTCCTCGATCAGATAGACGCGGCGGGCGCCGGCGGAAAGTGCCGACTCCTGAATGGCGCGACGCTCGACCGCCGTCGAACCCGACGGCACGCAGACGATGATCTGCGGATTGGCGAAGGAACGCCGATTGTGAACCTTGCGGATGAAATGCTTGATCATCTCTTCGGCAACTTCGAAGTCGGCGATGACGCCGTCCCGCATGGGGCGGATCGCCTGAATGTTGCCGGGGGTGCGACCGAGCATCAGCTTGGCTTCCTCGCCGACGGCGAGCACCTGCTTCTTTCCCCCCTTCTCGATGATGGCCACGACTGAGGGTTCGTTGAGCACGATGCCCCGACCCTTGACATAGACGAGGGTGTTCGCCGTGCCGAGGTCGATTGCCATATCAGCGGAGAACATGCCGAGCAGACCGGAAAGCATGTCTATCTTTATCCTTTAACGGTATGTCGGCGGAGTTCGCAGTCGTAAGTTCCGTCGACGGTTGAAAGTGTCTTCAATCGCGGTGGCTATTTGGTTAACAAGCCGCCGGTCACAGCCGTGCCGGAAGCCGGACGGCAAGGCTATCGTAAAAGTCCGGGAAGCATGTCCCCATTATTTATCCGTATGCGAACAAGCCGGGGCGCCTTGCGGGAGGGGGGCGATGCGTGGACGCGAGAATCGGTGCCTTCCACCCCCGCTTTCCTGCTTGCTCCCACCCTTCGGGTCATTCTTTTTTACCCGCCTCATCACTTGTTTGCTGGTGCCGGCCGGACCATCGCCCACCCCGCGAAAGCACATCGCTTCCTGTCAGCGTTTCGGCTACCACAGCGAATCGCCGAGCGCGGCGATTCCACCTCGGGCGTGCGCGGCGGCCTGAGGTTTGTACGCCGAAAGCCGATACAGGCGCAACGAAAAAGACCTTATTTTAGGGGCTTTTCAAGGGTTTGAGGGCAAGCTCGGTGATCTCGTGCGAACGCCCTTCGAGCGCCGCGCGATGGCGCTTCACCGCCTCGACAATGAACTCCATAACCGCCCTGACATGCGCGAGCTGGGCGAGGTCATTACGCGCCATGAGCCACAATTCGAGAGCACCCAGCAGATCCGGCCCGAATACCCGTTCGAGGGTCGGGTCACGGTCGGCGATGAGGCATGGCAAGGCCGTGAGGCCGAGGTTTCGCCGCGCCGCTTCCGCGCGCGCGGCGGCGCTCCACGAGCGGACTGTAACACTGGAAGATTTCTCGGCGCGCGACATCCACCAAACCGGACCCAATGGCGTTTCGCCGCGAGGAAAGCCGATGATGTCATGCCCGGCGAGGTCCGACATCTGCTCCGGCCGGCCCTTTTCGGCGAGATAGGCCGACGAGGCATAGAGCCCATAGGCCATGTCGCCGACTTTTCGCATAAGCATGTCGCCCTGGGTCGGCCGGGCGGCGCGGAGCGCGACATCCACATCCCGCAGCGGATTACCGATACGTGGGGCGGCGCCGAGACTTGCGCCCCTTGGGTCATCCACCAGCTCAAGTTCAAGACCCGGATGAGCGGCCCGGAAAGATGGCAGTTCCGGCGCAATGAGGGTGGCCGCCAGCATCTCGCTGGCCGCGAGGCGCACCGTGCCCTCGCTGCCCGAGCCGGAGACGGCAAAATCCCTGGGGAGAGCCGAAAGCCGCCTGTCCACAGGCTCCAGCGCCTCCACAAGCTTCTCGCCCGCCGCCGTCAGCCGGTAGCCCGTGCGCTCGCGCTCGAAAAGGCGAGCGCCGAGATCGTCCTCCAGCGAGGCGACGCGGCGCAGAACGGTGGTTGTGTTGACGCCAAGCTGCTGCGCAGCGCCGGAGAGGCTGCCCGCGCCCGCGACCGCCAGGAAGTAGCGGAGATCGTCCCAATCCATGCTCATCCTACCTGCTTTGGCGCAAAACGCCCTTGCCTGGATGAGCGTACCGGGCTTTGAACATAGAATAAATGCAGCATGACAAAAAATATGCTGCGAATTTGCAATAGGTGGACGGGCTTTTACCCCTTAACGGGCTTCACTCGCGAAGCCGCCTCCTTCGCACGCGCACGTGCCTCGGCCATATCCGCCCCCCGGGCAAGCGCCACGCCCATGCGGCGGCGCTGGAAGGATTCAGGCTTGCCAAAGAGCCGAACCTCGGTGCCCGGCACGGCCAGCGCCTGGTCGAGCCCCTCGAAGGCGATGCCCTGCTCGTCCATGCCGCCATAAATGACGGCGGAAGCCCCCGGCGCGAGAAGCTCTGTCGAAACCGGCAGGCCGAGGATCGCGCGGGCATGGAGCGCGAATTCGCTCTGATACTGGCTGACCAGCGTGACGAGGCCCGTATCATGCGGGCGCGGACTCACTTCCGAGAACCAGACATCGTCGCCCTTCACGAAAAGCTCGACGCCGAAAATGCCGCGCCCGCCCAGCGCATCCGTTACCTTCTTGGCGATATCGCGGGCACTAGCCAGCGCCTTCGCGGTCATCTTCTGGGGTTGCCAGCTTTCGACATAGTCGCCCTTCACCTGCACATGGCCGACCGGATCGCAGAAATGCGTTTCGATCTCGCCCGAGGCGCCGCGTGCGCGGACGGTAAGCTGCGTGATCTCGTAATCAAAATCGATGCGGCCCTCGACAATGACGAGCTGGCGCTCGACGCGCCCCGCCGCCATCGCATAATCCCATGCCGCCTGAACGCCCTCGGCATTCTCGACATAACTCTGCCCTTTGCCCGACGACGACATGACCGGCTTCACGAAGCAGGGAAAGCCGACTTTGGCCGCACCTGCCCGCAGGTCCTCGGCGCTGGCCGCAAAGGCATAGGGCGAAGTCGGCAGGCCCAGCTCTTCGGCAGCGAGGCGGCGAATGCCTTCGCGGTTCATGGTGAGCTGCGCGGCGCGCGCCGTCGGGATCACCTCGGCAAGACCTTCAGCCTCGATCTTCGCCAACTCGTCGGTGGCGATGGCCTCGATCTCGGGAACGATGAGATGCGGGCGCTCCTTTTCGACCAGCGCGCGCAATGCCGCCGCGTCGGTCATCTGGATGACGTATGAGCGGTGCGCCACCTGCTGGGCGGGGGCATTCTCGTAACGATCGACGGCGATCACCTCCGCGCCATAGCGCTGAAGCTCGATCGCTACCTCCTTGCCGAGTTCGCCGGAGCCCAGAAGCATGACCCGCGTCGCGCCTTTTGTGAGCGGTGTGCCGATACGCATGGATGGTTCCCCGGTGAGGCTTGAATATGAATGGCCGCGATGTAGCACAAGGCGGGCAGCCATACGACTCGACTTGATTCCCCCTCGCCACTCCGATACATATGAACATCTGTTCATATGTGGTTGAGATGCCCCAACACACCCTGACGACAACCGAGCCCTCGCTTTCCGACGACAAGGCGGTGGAACTCGCCGAAATGTTCCGCCTGCTCGGCGATCCGAGCCGGCTCCGCATCGTCGTGGAGACGCTGGAGGGGCCGCAATCAGTCGGTCACATGGCCGACAAGCTCGGCCTCTCCTCTTCCCTTGTCAGTCATCACCTGCGGCTGCTGCGCGCTGCGCGCCTCGTCACTGCCGAACGGCGCGGAAAGCAGATTTTCTATCGCATTCACGATGCCCATGTGCGCCACGTCATCGCCGACATGGTCGCCCATGTGAACGAGGAACCTGAATAATGTCTGCCGAGCACCATCACGGGCAGGATCATCGCGAGCATGACCACGGTCATGGTCATTCGCACGAGCATGGTGCGGGCAATGAGCGCCGTGTACTCGTCGCACTGTGGATCACCGGCGGCTTCATGCTTGTCGAGGCGGCGGGCGGTTTCATCTCCGGCTCACTTGCCCTTATCGCCGATGCAGGGCACATGCTGACCGATACGGGCGCGCTGGCACTCGCCTGGATTGCTGTGCGTCTCGCCCGACGTCCGGCGGATGAGGCACGCAGCTATGGCTGGCATCGCGCCGAAATCCTCGCAGCCTTTCTCAATGGCTTCGTCATGCTGGCGCTTTCGGCGTGGATCATCGTCGAAGCGGGCCTGCGCCTCATGCGTCCGATCGAAGTTCTGGGCGGCCCCATGCTCGTCGTCGCCATCGGCGGACTTGGCGTCAATATCCTCTCCTTCCTGATGCTTCACGGCGCGGGCGACAGCCTCAATCTCAAAGGCGCCGCACTGCATGTGCTGGGCGACCTGCTCGGCTCTGTCGCGGCGATCATTGCCGCCATTGTCATTCTGCTCACCGGCTTCATGCCGGTAGACCCCATGCTCTCCGTCCTCGTCGCGCTCCTCATTCTTCGCAGCGCATGGAAGATCACGCGGGATTCGGCGCATATCCTCATGGAGGGGACGCCACCTGGACTCGATCCCGACGAAATCGCGGCCGACCTCGTAAAAAATGTCGAGGGCGTCGACAATGTCCACCACGTCCATGCCTGGTCGCTGACGCAAGGCCAATCGCTCGTCACCCTCCATGCGCACCTCGCGGATGGCGTGGATGGCAATACGGCGCTTTCCGACATCAAGGCGCGGCTTGGTTCAGAATTCGGTATCGGCCATGCGACCGTGCAACTCGAGCGCGGCGAATGCACCGATAGCGGGCATGACAGGCTTCATTAGGCGCCCGTCATCATCGAGTGACCGGAAGCGCCGGACGCGCTAACATGGCGCGTGCCGCTGCGTCACCCCGGAGTTCCCATGTCCTATTCCGTGCCTGAAGAGCCGAGCCTCTTTTCCCGGCTCGGAGAACTCCGCGCCTTTCTCGAACTGGGTTCCATGGCGCCCGCTTTGCCCGCGCTGATGCATGCGCCGCGCGGCGATGGCCACCCGGTTCTCGTTCTGCCCGGCATGCTGACTTCCGATGGCTCGACGGTGGTGCTGCGCCGCTATCTCCAGATGCTTGGCTATCAGGTCCATCCCTGGAAGCTCGGCATGAACTGGGGCCCGAGCGAGAAGATCCGGCAGGGCGTACGCGACCGCTTCAAGGAATTGTCCGACCGCTATCAGCGCCGCGTCAGCATCATCGGCTGGTCGCTTGGCGGCATCTATGCGCGCGAGCTTGCCCGCGATCTGCCCTCGCTGGTGCGTCAGGTCATCACGCTGGGAAGCCCCTTTGCCGCCGGCTACAGAATGGACGGAAGCTACGACCCCGAACTCGCCAAACGCCTGCGCGTTGCGCCGCCCGTGCCCTGCACCGCTATCTATTCGAAGAGCGATGGCGTCGTGCCATGGGAAGCATGCCGCGAAGCGGAAAGTCCGCAAACGGACAATATAGAGGTTCAGGCCAGCCACATGGGCATGAGCGTCAATCCGCTCGTGCTCTGGGCGATTGCCGACCGGCTGGCGCTGCCGGAAGGAGCCTGGCAGCCCTTCGACCGCTCGGGCGTCAATTCCTGGTTTTACTGAAGTCAGGCGATGGGACGCGGCGCAGCGTTGCCGGATTTCGGCTGACCGCCGGACTTCGCCTGGGTGCGCGTGTCGCCGTAGAGCTTCATCGCGCCGCCGATGAGGATGAGCGTTCCCACATAGAAGACAATCTGGATACCCGAGGGCCGCGCCGTATAGCCGATCAGCGTGTGGAGAAGCTGACCGACGAGACTGCTTTCCGTCAGCAGCCACGACGTGTCCCAGATCGCGCGGCCGAGCGAAGGAAGAATATCGGCCTGTGTGAGGAAATTCGCGCCCTGCGCGGCCATGCCCGCCGCGAGCAGCAGGATCAGCCAGCTCGTCACCGAGAACAGGTGGCGCGTCGAGAGATTGAGCAGACCGAAATAAAGCGCGAAGCCCAGCGCCGCACCTGCCGCAACGCCGATCACGCCGCCGAACAGAAGGCCCGAGGCTCCGACACCGCCGCTCGCAATGCCGTAAAGGAAAAGCACGACTTCCGAGCCCTCGCGCAGGATGGCCATGCCGACAACGATGGCAACCGCATAAAGCGGGCGCGCGCCCACCGACACGTCGTGCCCCACAGCCTTCATCTCCGCGGCAAGCTCGCGGCCATGGCTGCTCATCCAGACATTGTGCCAGGCAAGCATGATGACGGCGACGAAGAGCACGCTGGCGTTGAAGACTTCCTGCCCCGCCCCTTCCAGCGAGTCTGAAATCGCGCCCGCGAAGATCGCGACGAGGGCCGCGCCCGCAAGACCGCCCAGGACGCCGAGCACGAGCCACTTGTGACGGCCCGCCACACCCCTCGTCGCAGCCGCGACGATGCTGAGGACAAGCGCCGCCTCGATGACTTCACGAAAGACGATGATCAGGGTCGCGAGCATGGCGAGCTACCTTACAAATTATTTGGCGATCAGCTTGCCTTGCGCCGTCGCCTGATTGAACTCGCCGAAGAAGGGGTAGGTCCCCGCCTTCAGCGGATCGAGATAGAAGACGCCCTGCCTGCCGCCGCCGATGATCTTCTCGCGGTTGAGTTCGGTGGATTCGAATTCCTCCGGCGTCTCGTCGAGATTCTTGACGACGAGCTTGATCTCCTTGTTCGCCGGCACTTCGAGGACGGCCGGGTCGAACTTGTGATCCTTGATCGTGATTTCGAAAGTCGCCGGCTCCTCGGCAAACGCAGGCGCCGCGGCTCCCATGACGAGGATCACAGCCGCAGCAGACAGGAAATGACGCATCATGTTTTTCGGGCCCGCAGGTTAGGCAGATTGAACTTGCGGCATCTGATAATCATTCGCAACTTATGTCAACGCGCATTTCGCCGCATCGTCTTGACCTGGTTGGCGAGCCGCGCCGCCGCCTCGAAGCCGATCCGGGGACTGGAAAGGACCGGAATCGGAAGATTGTGACAAAGCGCCGCCGCAGGGGCCATCGAGGCCTGGGCGAGGACCAGCACGTCGACGCGACGGGCTATATCGGCGATCCGTGCCGCGATCCCCTGGTAATAGTCGTCGAGCCGCCCCTCCCGGAACGCGGTCCAGATGTCGTCGAAAAGGAAGGTTTCGAGCTCGAAATCCCGTGCGACGGCCCGGGCCGATTCGGCGATCAACGCCTCGGTATTCGGCACGGTCGCGGGCACACAGGCGGCGATGCCGATGCGATGACCTAGCAGAACCGCGAGGTCGGCCATCGGCCGGTCGATCCGGAGGATCGGCACGGCGGCCTCTGCATTCGCCGCTTCGGCAACCGCGCCCAGCGTCGAGCAGGTGCAGACGACCGTACTCGCGCCTCCATCGGCCAATGCCAGCAGCGCCTCGCGCGTCTTGAGCACGAGCCCCGGCGTCGCATGCCCCGCCTTCTCGGCGGCGGCGAGCAGATCCTCGCGCACCACATGGGTGAGCTTCAATTCCGGCGCGATCTCGGCTCCGAGCGCGTCGAAAGTGTCGATATGGATCGCCGCCGTATGCAGAAAGGCGATGTCGGCGCCGTGACGCTGAGACGATGGGGGCATGTCGCTCTCCTTCAACCTCGACTGTTCAAGTCTAACTGTCATCCCCGCATGAAACCCGGATGACATTCATCAATTCATCGTCGCCCCAAAGAGAAAGGGCCCTCCGCGATCTCCGCGGAGGGCCCCCTGTAGCGACTAGGGCTGTTCGCGAGATCGCGTCAGTTCTTGTCCTTGTCTACGAGTTTGTTGGCGGCGATCCACGGCATCATGGCGCGCAGACGCTGGCCGACTTCCTCGATCGGATGGGCAGCGTTGCGGGCACGGATGGCCTTGAAGCTGGTCTGATTGACCTTGTTCTCGAGCATCCAGTCGCGCGTGAACTTGCCGGTCTGAATGTCGGTGAGAACGCGCTTCATCTCGGCCTTGGTTTCCGGCGTGATGATGCGCGGGCCCGTGACGTACTCGCCATATTCGGCAGTGTTCGAGACCGAGTAGTTCATGTTGGCAATGCCGCCCTCATAGATGAGGTCGACGATGAGCTTCACTTCGTGCAGGCACTCGAAATAAGCCATCTCGGGGGCATAGCCACCCTCGACCAGCGTTTCGAAACCGGCGCGGATGAGTTCGACCAGACCGCCGCAGAGCACGACCTGCTCGCCGAAAAGATCCGTCTCGCACTCTTCCTGGAAGGTCGTCTCAATGATGCCGGCGCGGCCACCACCGATCGACGAGGCATAGGAGAGGCCGACGTCATGGGCGTTGCCGCTCGCGTCCTGATGGACGGCGATGAGGCAAGGCACGCCGCCGCCGCGCTTGTATTCCGAACGCACCGTGTGGCCGGGGCCCTTCGGCGCGACCATGAGCACGTCGATGTCGGCGCGCGGCTCGATCAGGCTGAAATGGATGTTGAGGCCGTGGGCGAAAAGGAGCGCCGCGCCGGGCTTCATGTTGGCGTGCAGGTGATCCTTGTAGATGTCGCCCTGGAGTTCGTCCGGGGTGAGCATCATGAGCACGTCGGCCCACTTCGCGGCTTCGGCGACAGAGAGAACCTTCAGGCCCTCGCCTTCTGCCTTCTTCGCAGTGGCCGAACCTTCGCGCAGCGCGACGGCGACTTCCTTCACGCCCGAGTCGCGCAGATTGAGCGCGTGGGCATGGCCCTGGCTGCCGTAGCCGATGATGGCAACCTTCTTGCCCTTGATCAGGTTCACGTCTGCGTCGCGATCATAATAAACGCGCATGGCTCTCGTCCTTTTCGACTTTCCGTTTAATCCGTCACATCGCCTCGGGGCCGCGCGCGATAGCGACGACACCTGTCCGCGAAACATCCACCAGCCCCAGCGGGCGCATCAGCCCGATGAAGGCGTCGATCTTGTCCGGCGCGCCGGTCACTTCGAACACGAAGGAATTATGCGTCGTGTCGATGACGCGCGCGCGGAAGGCATCGGAGAGGCGCAGCGCTTCGACGCGCTTCTCCCCCGAGCCCGTAACCTTGATGAGCGCCATTTCGCGCTCCACCGCCTTGGTGTCCACCGTGAGGTCAACGACCTTGTGTACCGGCACGAGGCGCGCGAGCTGCGCCTTGATCTGCTCGATCACCATGGGCGTGCCGACCGTCACGATGGTGATGCGCGAGGTGTGCTCGGCCTGGTCGACCTCGGCCACCGTCAGGCTCTCGATATTGTAGCCGCGGCCCGAAAAGAGCCCGATGACGCGCGCGAGCACACCCGCCTCGTTGTCCACGAGCACGGCGATCGTGTGCCGTTCGATATTGCTCTCGTTGCTCATCATCGTCCCTGCGGGCTTGGTTTTTCACATAAAGGCGAGCGCCTGCCCCGCTTTGCCCCGGCTCTATAGCCCAGGGGAGGCCCGGCGCGAAAGGGCAATCGGCCCCTTTTGGGGGCCGAAAAGCCGTTAAACGAGCATTTTGCCCTCTTCCGTGACCATGGCGGCTTCAGGGTCGTCGCCCAGGATCATTTCATTATGGGCAGCACCCGAGGGGATCATCGGGTAGCAATTCTCGAACTTGTCGACCACGCAGTCGAAAACCACCGGTCCGGGGGTGTCGATCATCTGCTTGATCTTGTCGTCGAGTTCGCCGGGCGTCTTCGCCCGGATGCCCACCGCGCCGAAGGCTTCGGCGAGCTTCACGAAGTCGGGCAGCGACTCCGAATAGGAGTGCGAGTAGCGGCCGCCATGCAGCAGTTCCTGCCACTGGCGCACCATGCCCATATATTCGTTGTTCAGGATGAAGATCTTGACCGGCGCCATGAACTGCATGGCTGTCGAGATTTCCTGAATGCACATCTGGATCGAGGCTTCGCCCGCGATGTCGATGACGAGTGCATCCGGATGCGCGATCTGCACACCGATAGCCGCCGGCAGGCCGTAGCCCATCGTGCCTAGGCCGCCGGAAGTCAGCCAGCGGTTCGGCTTCTCGAAGTGATAGTGCTGGGCCGCCCACATCTGATGCTGGCCGACTTCGGTCGTGATGTAGGTCTCGCGGTCCTTGGTCAGCTGGTAGAGACGCTCGATCGCATATTGCGGTTTGATGATCTCGTCCGACTTCTTGTAGTCAAGCGAGCGACGGTCGCGCCAATGGTCGATCTGCCTCCACCAGTCGGCAAGCGCGGACTTGTCGATCTTCACGGCCTTCGACTTCCAGATGCGGATCATGTCCTCAAGGACATGGCCCGCATCGCCGACAATGCCGATATCGGCGTGGATGATCTTGTTGATCGAGGACGCATCGATGTCGATGTGTATCTTCTTCGAGTTCGGCGCAAAGGCATCAATGCGGCCCGTCACACGGTCGTCGAAGCGCGCGCCGATATTGATCATGACGTCGCAGTCATGCATCGCATTGTTGGCTTCGTAGGTGCCATGCATGCCGAGCATGCCGAGCCACTGCTTGTCGGAGGCGGGATAAGCACCGAGGCCCATCAACGTCGAGGTGATCGGGAAGCCCGTGAGCTGCACGAATTCGCGCAGCAGCTGGCTGGCGAAAGGCCCCGAATTGATGATGCCGCCGCCCGTGTAGAAGATCGGCTTCTTCGCGGTGGCGATCAGATCGACCGCCGCCTTGATCGCCTCGATGTCGCCCTTCACCTTCGGACGATAGGTCTTGTGGACGACATTCTGCGGGCCGACATATTCGGCCTTCTGAAACTGAACGTCCTTCGGGATGTCGATGACGACCGGGCCCGGACGGCCATTGGTCGCGACATAGAAAGCCTCGTGCATGACGCGCGTCAGCTCTTTCGCCGAATTGACGAGCCAGTTGTGTTTCGTGCAGGGGCGCGTGATGCCGACCGTGTCGCATTCCTGGAAGGCGTCGTTGCCGATCAGATGCGTGGCGACCTGCCCCGTCAGGCAGACGAGCGGGATCGAATCCATCAGCGCATCGGTGAGGCCGGTGACGGCATTGGTCGCGCCGGGACCGGAGGTCACGAGGACGACGCCGGGCTTGCCCGTCGAGCGCGCATAGCCTTCCGCCGCATGGACGGCACCCTGCTCGTGGCGGACGAGGATGTGGCGGATCTTGTTCTGCTGGAACAGCGCGTCATAGATCGGAAGCACCGCGCCGCCCGGATAGCCGAAAATGGTGTCCACGCCCTGATCGACCAGAGCCTTGATGACAATTTCAGCGCCTGTCAGTTCCTGGGCAGCCATGGGTCGCTTCCTTCCGTTTGTGCGTCATGGCCCGCTTCATGTGGGCCATCCACGTCCCTCTCGCCGCCTCCAAAAACATGATGGCCCGGACAGACCGGGCCATAGCGAGCGAGGGAGCCTCAAAATCGCGGGCAACCTAGCTGCGCCTCAGGGGCGGGTCAACCCCAAACCATCAATAAATGAAAAGATTTTTGCCAAAAGCCTTTCCGAATCTTGCTCAGAAAAGCGCTGCCACGTAATCATCTGAGTTTTGAACCAGGTCTCCTGCCGTTTGGCATAGGCCCGCGTCTCCGCCTGGCCAAGCGTAACGGCTTCTGAAAGCTCAATCTTTCCAGATACATAGTCGATGAGGGGCCTGAGGCCGAGGGCTTTCATCACCGGAAGTTCCGGGGCGAGGTGCATTGCGGCAAGCGCGCGGGCTTCCTCGATGGCGCCCTCCTGCACCATCGTCTCGAAACGGGCGTCGCAGCGGGCGCGAAGCCAGGCGCGGTCCGGCGCCAGCACGATTTTGGCGATACTCCCTGCGAGCAAGGGCTCGCGCGGCTGTTTCTGCCATGCGCTGAGGGGCCGCCCTGTCGCCCGGGCGACCTCGATGCCGCGGGCGATGCGCTGCCGGTCGGAGGGGCGGATGACCTCGGCGAGAGCCGGATCGACCGCCGCGAGCAGGGCGTGGGCCTCGTCGCCCGCCGCCTCGACCTCCGAACGCGCCGCCTCGCGCACCGCGTCGGGCACGTCCGGAATGGGCGAAAAGCCCTCGATCAGCGCCTTGAAATAAAGCCCCGTGCCGCCGACAACGATAGGGACATGGCCCCGCGCCTCGATATCGGCAATGGCTTCGATCGCCATGCGGGACCAGCGACCGGCCGAGCAAAGCTCCGCCCCGGAAATCACGCCATAAAGATGATGCGGGACGCGAGCCTCTTCCGCGGCCGAGGGGCGGGCCGTTAGCACCCGCAATTCGCGGTAGATCTGCATCGAGTCCGCGTTGACGATCTCGCCGCCCAGCCTTTCGGCCAGACCGAGCGCCAGCGCGGACTTGCCGCTTGCGGTCGGCCCTGCAATAAGGATCGCCTGTTTGACGTCGAGTGGCTTATCCACCGCACACCTTTTTGTCGTCATGGCCCGGCTTGTCCGGGCCATCCACGCCTTCGCGGCATAATCCTTCTTCGCAGCGAAGACGTGGATGCCCCGCCTGAAGCGGGGCATGACGTATCTGGACTCGTTTCGGCATGAAATACACCCTCACCCTGATCGGTAACAGCGCCACGGCACTCACCGAGACACTTGTCGCCGCCGCCGGCAGCATTTTGCCCTCGCCCTCCGCGCCAGACTGGCTTGCGCCGGGTGCCGCCTGCGACCTCCATTTCGAGGCCGAGGACGGGAAATCCGTTGAGGCGACGATCCGGGCCAGGTTTTCGGACACGAAAATCGATCTTTCGGTGCAGGTCGCGGGTAACCGCAAGAAGGGCCTTCTCGTCGCCGACATGGACTCGACGATCATCCAGCAGGAGTGCATCGACGAGCTGGCCGCTGAACTGGGCATCAAGGACCGGATTTCCGCGATCACGGAACGCGCCATGCGCGGCGAGATCGCCTTCGAACCGGCGCTAAAAGAGCGCGTCGGCCTGTTGAAGGGCCTGCCCCTCGCCTCGCTCGAAAAAGTCTATGCCGAGCGCATTGTCGAGACACCCGGTGGACGCGCCCTTGTAAGCACGATGCGTGCGAATGGCGCGACCTGCGCCCTCGTCTCGGGCGGCTTCACTTTCTTCACCGAGCGCGTCGCCGCCGCCGTCGGCTTCAATCTCAACCGCGCCAACACGCTGATCTTCGCCGACGGCAAACTCACCGGCGAAGTGGGCGAGCCGATCCTCGGCCGCTATGCGAAGATCGAGTCGCTCGTGAACCTGCGCGAAGAACTGAAGCTCACGCCCCATGCGACCATGGCTGTCGGCGACGGCGCCAACGATCTCGGCATGATCGAGGAAGCGGGTCTGGGCGTCGCCTTCCATGCGAAGCCCGTCGTCGCCGAGGCTGCCGATGCACGCATCGACCATGGCGACCTGACGGCTCTGCTCTATCTGCAGGGTTATCACCGGGAAGAGATCAGGGGCTGACCCGAGCTACTTCACCGGCAACGCCACAAAGCGCGGCGCGCTGCCGCTGAGCATCCGAAGCAGAACCGAACTCCGGCCTGCCTTCTTCTCCGCGTCCACTGCGGCGACGACCTCTTTGGGCGTCTTCACGTTCGACTGACCAACGCGGATGATGACGTCGCCGGGCTCGATGCCCTTGTCCGCCGCTGCGCTCACCGGATCGACTTCGAGCACCAGCACGCCTTCGACATCGGCGCCGAGCTTGAAATGTTCGCGCATGTCCGGCGTAACGCTGACGAGATCGAGGCCGAGCACCTTGGTCTTTTTCGCCACAGGTGGCTTCGCCGCAGGCTTCTCCTTGGTTTTGGCCTTCGTGTCTGTTTCAGCCAGATGGCCGACCTTCACCGTCAGGTTCTTCACCTTGCCGGCGCGCAGCACTTCAATCGATGCTTCCTTGCCGATTTCCGTTTCGGCGACGATGCGCGGCAGATCGCGCATTTCCCGCACAGGATGACCGTCGAAACCCGTCACGAGATCGCCCGTTTCGAGCCCCGCCTTCTCGCCAGGGCCGCCCGGCGTCACGCCCGCGATCAACGCGCCATGCGCCTGCGAAAGGCCGAGCGACGCGGCGATATCCGATGTCACCGACTGGATGCGAACGCCAATCCAGCCGCGGCGCATCTCGCCATGTTCGAGTATCTGCGCGAGGACGGGCGCGATGGTGCTGGACGGCGTGGCGAAACCGATGCCAACGGATTCGCCGGACGGCGAAATGATCGCCGTGTTCATGCCGATCACCTCGCCATTGAGCGCGAAGAGCGGCCCGCCCGAATTGCCGCGATTGATCGCGGCGTCAGTCTGGATGAAGTCGTCGTAATTGCCCGCATGGATGTCGCGGTTAAGCGCAGAGACGATGCCCGCCGTCACCGTGCCGCCGAGGCCGAAGGGATTGCCGATCGCCATCACCCAGTCGCCAACGCGAAGCTTCTCGGAGTCGCCGAGCTTCACATAGGCGAGCGGCGTCTTCGACTCGACCTTCAGCACGGCGATGTCGGTCTTCTCGTCGCGTCCCTTCAGCTTCGCGGGCAGCGTCGTGCCGTCAGCGAAGGTCACGTCGATCTTGTCGGCGCCCTCGATCACATGATTGTTGGTGAGAATGATCCCCGATGGGTCTACGACAAAGCCGGAACCCAGCGACTGCACCTTCTGCGGCACGCCGGGGGGTACGGGCGCTTCCGGCACCGGCTGGCCGAAGGGATTGGCGGAGTCGCCGTCCCCGTCGCCGCCATTATTTTCATCGCCCTGATTTCCCGGCTCGTCGAGGTCTCCCTCATCCGAGTCCTCTTTCGTGCCGGTGACGGTCTGGGTGGTCGAGATATTGACGACCGCAGGCGAGAGCCTGGCGGAAAGCTCGGCAAGGCTTTGCGGAACCATGCGCGCCTCGGCAGGCTGCAAGCCAAAACCGAGAAGCCCGGCAGAAACCAAAAGCGCGGCCAAAGCCGCTCGCGGCCTCCACTCCCTCACAAAGCTCACTCGCCCCATCGAACGTCGTACCTCCAAGCTCGCGGGCGGCCTCTCTCGCCGCTATCCCCGTACCAGCCAGACGAGCACAACCCCGAGGATGAGTGCAAGCATCCCTGTGCTTCGAAGCGCAGTGTCGGGCTGCGAGCCGATGGCGGCAAGCGCCCGGCGCATGGGGCCGGGAAAGGCCGCATAAAGCGCGCCCTCGATCGCCAGCATCAGGCCCAGCGCGGAGAGAAGCTCGATCAAGCCGATAACCTCCGCACCTGGCCCCTCAACGCTTCGCGCCGGTGCCGGCCTCATTGCCGAAATAACGGAAGAACTCCGAATCCGGCCCGACGACCATGGTCGAGTTGTCGCTCTTGATGGCCTTCTTATAGGCCTGCATCGAGCGATAGAAGGCGAAGAATTCAGGGTCCTGACCGAAGGCCTCGGCATAGATCTTGTTCTGCGTCGCATCGCCCTCGCCACGAGCGATCTGTCCGTCGCGCTCTGCATCGGCCAACAATACAGTCACGTCGCGATCCGCCTTGCTGCGAATGCGCTGCGCCTGTTCCTGGCCCTGCGCCCGAATTTCGGCCGCCTCGCGCTCGCGTTCGGTTTGCATGCGGCGGAAGATCGCCTGGCTGTTCGCCTCGGGAAGGTCCGCGCGGCGAATGCGCACGTCGACGATCTCGATGCCGAGATCACTCGCCGTCTTGTTGAAGTTCTCCTGAATCTTCCGCATCAGCCCGGCGCGATTGTCGCGCACCAGTGCTTCAAGGCTGTTGTCGCCCAGCGTGTTGCGCAACGCCGAACCGAAGCTCGGCTGCAGCCGCGTCTCCGTCAGGCGCGGATCGCGAACGGCCTGATAGAACTTCAGCGCATCGACGATGCGGTAACGCGCGAAAGCGTCGACCACGAGGCGCTTCTGATCGGAGGCGATGATTTCCTCCGTCGGAGACTCGAGGTTCAGAAGCCGCTTGTCGATATAGACGACGTTCTGGATGAGCGGCACCTTCACATAAAGACCGGGCTCCGTGATCACCTGCCCGACCGGACGGCCGAACTGCAGCACGATCGCCTGCTGGGTCATATTGACCGTGAAGAGCGAGAGATAGGCCGCCAGAGCGGCGACGATGAGAGCGGCGATGACGCCGATGCCAACCGATCTGTTCATTGGTGCGCCTCCGAGCTCGTAGCCGCAGGCGCGGCCGCATCGGAAGATGCGCCGCCCGTCGCCGGGGTAAGGGGCTTGAGACCCGACAGGGGCAGATAAGGCATCACGCCGTTGCTATTGTTCGGATCGACGATCACCTTGTTCACACCGCCCAGCACACTCTCCATCGTCTCGATATAAATACGCCGGCGCGTCACGTCCTTGGCATTCTTGTATTCGTTGTAGATGGAGAGGAAGCGCTTCGCCTCGCCTTCCGCTTCCGCCACAATCTGTTCGCGATAGGCTTCCGCCGATTGCTGGATCTGCGAAGCCTTGCCGCGTGCCTTGGGCACAACGGTGTTGGCGTAAGTGTTCGCCTCATACTGGAGACGCTCCTGATCCGCGCGCGCGGCCTGCACGTCGCGGAAGGCGTCGATGACGGCAGACGGCGGATCGACCTTCTGAAGCTTCACCTCCGTCACCACGATGCCCGCGCCATAGGTGTCGAGCGCCTGCTGCATGAGATCGCGAACCCGGGTCTGAACCTCGGCGCGGCCCGTCGTCAGAAGAACCTGAATGTTCGACTGGCCAACCGCCTCGCGCATCGCGCTTTCGGCCATCGCCTTTACGGCGCGTTCCGGGTCTTCGACATTGAAGAGGAAATCCGGTGCGTCCTTGATGCGCCAGAAAACGGAAAAGCTGATATCGACGATGTTCTCGTCGCCGGTCAGCATCAGCCCTTCCTCGGCCGAGGGCCCGCCGCCTTCGCGTGTGCCGATATCGGTGCGGTTGACGCGCGTCACCGTCGGCGTCGCAACCGTTTCGATTGGATAGGGAAGCTTCATATGGAGGCCGGGCTGTTCGGTGCGCACGAACTTGCCGAAGCGCAGCACGATGCCCTGCTGGTCTGTATCGACGCGGAAAAAGCTCGTCATGGTCACGATGGCGACCACCGCCAGGCCCAACAGAATGACCGGGCCACGCGAGCCGCCGGTGCCGCCGGGAAGAATTTCGCGGATTTTGTCCTGACCGCGCCGGATCAGCTCATCGATATCCGGCGGACGGTTTCCACCGCCCGAGGGCCCCTGGCCCCATGGTCCTCTATTGCCGCCACCACCGCCCTGCCAGCCTCCGCCGCCATTCTGATTGCTCCAGGGCATCAAGTTTCCTTTGTTTGGGGAAATTCGCCGGTGTTGGTTTTGTTCTTACCGGGGTTTATATGACACTCACCCCCAAGGCGCAACGCGCGCCCCGGAGCCCCGCCGCGCCCGATGGCGCGCCAAGCACACTCGCATGTGGGCATTCCGGCCCATCAAGGCAAGAGCATGAACCGCGCATCCAAAGAAGATATTCTCAAGGCGCTTTCCGCCGTCACCGACCCTGCAAGCGGCAAAGATGTCGTCTCCGCCGGCCTCATTCAGGGCCTCGTGCTCCGCGAAGGCCATGTCGGCTTCAGCGTCGAGGTGGCGCCGGAGCGCGGCCCCGCCTCCGAACCGCTGCGGCGGCAATGCGAGGAAGCGGTGCGCAAACTTCCCGGAATCCTGAGCGTCACCGCCGTGCTCACCGCCCATCGCGACCAGCCTGCGCCTCGTCCCGCGCATGACCACTCGCATGCCGGCCACTCGCATGAAGCGCCGCAGCGGGCCGCGCCTCAAGGCGGGCCGATCAACGTGCCGGGCATTAAGGCCATCGTCGCTGTCGCGAGCGGCAAGGGCGGCGTCGGCAAGTCGACGGTCGCGGTCAATCTCGCGCTCGGCCTCTTGAAGCTCGGTCGCCGCGTCGGCCTTCTCGACGCGGACGTCTACGGCCCCTCGATCCCGCGCATGCTCGGCCTCACCGGCAAGCCGGAAGTGACCGAAACGAAGAAGCTGAAGCCCAAGACCAGTTACGGCCTGAAGACCATGTCGATCGGCTATCTCGTGCCGGAAGACACAGCGGCGATCTGGCGCGGGCCGATGGTGCAGTCGGCGCTGATGCAGATGCTCGGCGAAACGGAATGGGGCGAGCTTGACGTGCTTATCGTAGACATGCCGCCTGGCACCGGCGACGCGCAGCTTACCATGGCGCAGCGCGTTCCGCTGACGGGCGCGGTCGTCGTCTCGACGCCGCAGGAGATCGCGCTCATCGACGCGCGCAAGGGCTTTGCCATGTTCGAGAAGACCCATGTGCCAGTCTTCGGCATCGTCGAGAACATGGCCTATTTCGTTAGTCCCGGCTCAAACGAGAAATCCTACATCTTCGGACAGGGCGGCGCGCGGAAGATGGCCGAAACGCTCGGCTGCGATTTCCTGGGCGAGGTGCCGCTGCACATGACGGTGCGCGAGACCTCGGACGCTGGAACGCCCATCGTTGTCACCGCGCCCGATAGCGACGAGGCGAAAGTCTTCATCGAGATCGCGCGGCGCGTCGGCGAACATATCGACAAGGCGCTCGGCGCAAGCGCGCGCAAGGCGCCGAAGATCAGCGTCGAATAACCAACTCCAATCCGTCATGCCCCGGCTTGTCCGGGGCATCCACGACTTCCTTTCATTAGGTAAAGACGTGGATGGCCCGCATGAAGCGGGCCATGACGTGAAAGATTGGACCTAGACCGCTCTTACTTGTTCAGGAAGTTGAGCGGCAGCCCGGCCGTCGGCCATTCGACGGACACGAGCCGTCCCGACGCCGAAAGCGTGATGAAGGCCGTCTTCAGATCCTTGCCGCCGAAGCAGATATTGGTCGGCAGGATGTCGTCGAAGGCCGTATGCGTGATCTTCGAACCATCCGGCGAGAAGGTCGTGATGCCGCCATGAAGCAGCGTCGCGACGCAGATATTGCCTTCCGCATCGACCGCGAGAGAGTCGAAGAAGCAATGGCCGGGCGCCGTGCCGACATAACGGCCGGGACCGCCGGGGCCCGCTGCAGGCGCCACTTCGCCGGGCGCCACGACGTCGAAGGCGAAGAGACGCGCCGAATAGGTGTCGGCGACATAGACCGTCTTTTCATCCGGCGAGAGACCGACGCCATTCGCCGAAAGAATGGGGAAGGCCACTTCCTTGATGAGCGAGCCGTCGATCTTCGCGTAGTAGAGACCGCCGCGATACTGGATACGGCCATCGCCCTTGCCATGGTCGGTGAACCAGAAGCCGCCATGCTTGTCGAAGACAATGTCGTTCGGCCCGATCAGCGGATTGCCGTTGCACTGCGTGTAGAGCACATCGACCTTGCCGGTTTTGAGGTCGACGCGCTCGATGCGGCCGCCCGAATAATTCGCAGGCTTGTCGCCCGGAATGGTGAGGCCGCCGACCTCGTGCCACTCGAAGCCGCCGTCGTTGCAGATGTAGCAGGCGCCGTCCGGGCCGATGGCCGCGCCGTTCGGGCCGCCGCCGGTCGTCGCGATGACCTCGGCCTTCCCGTCCGGGTGAACGCGGGTCAGCGTGCCGCGCTTGATCTCGACGAGAATGACGCTGCCATCCGGCATGGCGATGGGGCCTTCCGGAAACTGCAGGCCGCTCGCGATGAGTTTCGGCTGAGACATGAAATCCTCCCTGATTGCATTTTCGTGTTTTTCGATGCCGCCATTCTGGCAATGGCTTTCAGCAAGAGCAATGGGCGCTTTCGTCAGGCACGATGGCCGATGGCAAGGCAAGCCCTCTCCGTGGCATCGCGGCCCGAGAGAAAAGCGCCCTGCACCGTCGAGAACCAGCTCGGATGAACGGCTTCGCCAGCAAGGAAGATGCGATCGCCAACGGGCTCCGCGAGCGTCAGCCGATCCTCCGCGCACGCCGGCAGCGCCGAGGAATAGGCGCCGAGCGCATAAGGATCCATGCCCCAGCCTGTCGCGGCCGCCTTCTCGACCGAACCGAGGATCGAGGAGCCGAACATGTCGGCAAGCGCGGACTTCGCCATGTCGATCATCGCCGCCTCGCCTTCGCGCTCCATCTCTTCGGCAAAGCGCCCGCCGAGATAGGCAATGGCAAGCTCCTGTCCAAACGGCCTGACCTGGAAACTCAGCGCATGCCGCTTGAGGTCGCGCTCATCCATGAAGGAGGCATAGCTCGTATCGGGGAGACCAAAGACATCGCGCGAGAATTTGATCGCGACCTTGTTCGCCACACCCGTCGGAACGCCCTCAAGCGCGGCCTGCAAGCCTTGCGGCAAGACGGGCGCGAAGCGAATGAGGCCGCGCGTCAGCACGTTTGTCGAAACGGTGACGATGACGGCCTTCGCCTTCACCGTTCCTTTCTGCGTTTCGAGCATGACGCCCTGGCCTGACCAATCCACCGCCGTCACCGGCGTTTCGAGAGAGACGGGCAGATGCGCGCCCAGCGCCTCCACCAATGCGCCATAGCCTCTGATCAGCGGCCAGTTCTCGCCGCTGTCGTAATAGCGATAGAGATCTAGCGCTGAAATTCGCTCGGGCGGAAAGGCGCTGATCGCTTCGTGCAGATGTTCGATGAGGCGATACCAGCGCGAACCGCGATCATGCGCCTGCGCGACCGGCACATCGAGGCCCTTCGCGCCCAGCGCATCGACTGCGTCGAAAGCGGCGTCGATAGCGCGCTGGTAATCCGCCTTCTCTGCCTCGGCCGCGAGATGCGAACCGAGATGCAAGGTGCGGTCGATGAAGCTTTCGTGCTTGAGATAAGGGTGGCCCAGCGCATCGGCCGCGCGCGTCAACGGATTGACAGCGGCCGAATGAAGCCAATGCGCACCGCGATCCCATGTAAGCCCAAGCGAAGTCGTGTCGGTGTGGCAGCGGCCACCGATGCGGTCCCTCGCCTCAAGCAGCGCAAAGGACAGCCCATAATCCTGCGCGCGACGCGCGGCGGCAATGCCAGCCGCACCCGCGCCGATGATCGCAATGTCGACCTGCCCGCTCATGCCGCGAGAAGCGTTGCTGCGTGAAACGCGAGATGATCGTCGATGAAGGTCTGGATGAAATAATAAGAATGGTCGTGGCCGGGATGCATCCGCAGCACGAGCTTCTGGCCGACCTTCGCGCAAGCCTCTTCCAGAAGCTCTGGTTTCAATTGCGCTTCGAGAAAATTGTCGGCCCCGCCCTGATCGACGAGGATCGTTTCGTAATGCCCTTTCGCGGCGCCTGCCTCGATGAGCAGCGTCGCGTCATGCGCTTTCCATGTTTCGCGGTCCGCACCTAGATAGGCATTGAACGCCTTTTCCCCCCAGGGACACCGCGTCGGCGAGACGATGGGCGCGAAGGCGGAAACGGATCGGAAGAGATCGGGATATTTCAGCGCCAGCGTCAACGCGCCATGTCCGCCCATGGAATGGCCCGTGATGCCCTGCCGCTTCATGTCGACGGGAAAGTTCTCCGCGACCACCTGCTGCAAGTCCTTCGCGATGTAACTCTCCATCCGGAAATGCGGTGCCCACGGGGCTTCGGTCGCATCGACGTAAAAGCCCGCGCCCTGCCCCAGATCGTAAGCCGGATCGTTGGCGACCCCTTCTCCGCGCGGGCTCGTATCCGGCGCAATGACCACCAGATTGAGCGCCGAGGCTCTCCGGTAGGCCCCCGCCTTCACGGTGAAGTTTTCTTCCGTGCAGGTGAGACCCGAAAGAAAAGTCACAACCGGGAAAGGTCCCTCGCCATCCGGCACGTAAGCCGAGAAACGCATGGGCGTTCCCGTCGCCTCCGATTGATGACGGCAGAAGTGAAGTGCGCCGGAGAAGCAGCGATGGGACTCGATGAACTCGATGGACATGATACCTCGAACAAATTGGTGACGCGGGTCCGCGTCAGGTCTCGATCCGGTAACTGAGCGTTGGCCTGCCCGTCTCCGGATCGCGCGGCGTCATGCCGATAAGCTTGCCGCCATTGGAAAGTATGACTTTCCTAGATGCCTCATTCTCTGCGTCGCAAGTGACGCTTACACGCGCGAGCCCCATAGAACGCGCCACCGGCAGGATGAGCGCCAGCGCCCGCGTCGCATAACCTCGCCGTCGCTTCCAAGGCACGATGCTGTAGCCGACATGGCCCGGCACGTAATCCGGCAACTCTTCCGTTCCCGGTTGGAAGCGCAATCCGATGACGCCGCAGAACTCGCCGTCGTCGATCCAGAAAATCCTGAACGGCAGGCGCGGCGCCGTCGATCCATCGGCGAGTTCGACTGCGCCCTCCTGCCCCAGAAGATCGCGCAGGAACTCATCCGGATCGGCCTCCAACGCCTCAAGCTCGTCGGCGCTCACATCGCGAAACGTGTTCGGAGACCAGCCCGCCCGCAGCGCTGCCGCATAGCTCCCGAGGAGGTCTCTATGCGGCACGACGAGACTGATCTCCGGCGTGCCCATCGGCGTCAGTAGACGACGACGGAGCGGATCGACTTGCCCTCATGCATCAGGTCGAAGCCTTCATTGATCCGTTCGAGCGGCAGGACGTGAGTGATGAGATCGTCGATATTGATCTTCTTGTCCATGTACCAGTCGACAATGCGCGGCACATCGGTGCGCCCACGCGCGCCGCCAAAGGCCGAGCCCTTCCAGACGCGGCCGGTGACGAGCTGGAACGGACGGGTGGAAATTTCCTGTCCCGCGCCCGCCACGCCGATCACCGTCGAGACGCCCCAGCCGCGATGGCAGCATTCCAGCGCCTGACGCATGGTGTGCACATTGCCGATGCATTCGAAGCTGTAATCGGCGCCGCCGCCCGTCAGCTCGACGAGATGCGCGACGAGATCGCCCTTGATCTCCTTCGGGTTGACGAAATGCGTCATGCCGAACTGGCGGGCGAGGCCCTCGCGCGCCGGGTTGAGATCGACGCCGACGATCATGTTGGCGCCCACCATCTTCGCGCCCTGAATGACATTGAGGCCGATGCCGCCAAGACCGAAGACGACGACATTCGCGCCCGCTTCCACCTTCGCCGTGAAGATGACGGCGCCGATGCCCGTGGTCACGCCGCAGCCGATGTAGCAGACCTTGTCGAAAGGCGCGTCGGGACGGATTTTCGCCAGCGCGATTTCCGGCAGGACCGTGTAATTCGCGAAGGTCGAGCAGCCCATATAATGCAGCACCGGCTTGCCCTTATAGGAGAAGCGGCTCGTGCCATCCGGCATCAGCCCCTTGCCCTGCGTGGCGCGGATCGACGTGCAGAGATTGGTCTTGTGACTCGTGCAGCTTTTGCACTCGCGGCATTCGGGCGTGTAGAGCGGAATGACATGATCGCCCGGCTTCAGCGACTTCACGCCAGCGCCCACTTCGACCACCACGCCCGCACCCTCATGGCCGAGGATCGCCGGGAACATGCCTTCCGGATCCTGGCCCGACAGCGTGAATGCGTCGGTGTGGCAAATGCCCGTCGCCTTTATCTCGACCAGCACCTCGCCCTCTCGCGGGCCTTCGAGCTGCACCGTCTCGATCTCAAGCGGCTTTCCCGCCTCGAATGCCACCGCCGCACGCACGTCCATGTCGTTACTCCAAAGGCTGAATGAATAGCGGCGGCATTGTCGCCGCAGGAAGCCCCTACGACAAGCCTCGATTGGCGTTCAGCGCGGGCGCATGGTCGATGAAAAGAAGGCGGCGGCGAGCAGATGCGACTTGGCCGTCGCTTCGGGATTGTGCCGCATGATCACGCGCCCGCCTTTGCCCTGATTGCCGAAAGGGTCACTCACCTCGACATCGACGCCCGGCATATCGAAGCCGTGATGCGCGTCGGCCATCACCTCAATACAAACTTTTTTGCGGTCAGCCGGCCTCAAGCCCTCGACGAGCTTCGCCGAAACTTGCGCGTCATTGTCATATTGGTCGAGCGCGCCCGTCACCAGCATCACGGGCGCATCGACGAGATCGCCGAATTCGAAACCCGGCACGCGATTGAAGAGCCATGTGGAGGGATAAGTCGGCATGATCGCCCTGAAAGCGCCGCCGGGCAGGAATTTGTCGTTATGCGCATGGCAAGCCGCGAGCATGGCCGCGACGCCGCCGAAGGAAAAGCCCGAAACGCCGATGCGATCGGCATCGATCTTCGGATGCTTCGCGAGAAAGGCCCGCGCGCCGTAGAGATCGGGCAGCGTCTCGGTGACCGATTTGGGTGGCCCCTCCGCGCCGCCAACAATGCCGCGCGCGGCCCACTGATCAGGTTCCAGCGTTGCGAAGCCCGCCATATTGAGCATATCCGCATATCCGCCTTCGCGCGCCGAGGGCCCCGCCGAGCCATGCAGCAGAACGACGGCGGGCAGCTTCCCCTCATGCTGAGGCACGCGCATTCGCGCGGCAATCGTCAGCGGCGTGTCATGCAGCGAAGGGAAGCTGACATAATGGAGACTTGCGGGAAGGTTCATCTCGGATGTGGTCATTCGTCGCCCGCCTTCTTCCTGCATCAAGACCCTGATGGATTCCCCTGGCCGTCTGTACGCAAGATACGGATGCGCAGATCAAGCCTGCGCATAACGGCCCTAGGGCCGCTGCAGCACTACGAAAGAATAATCCGCACTGTCCTTCTCGCCCGCCGCGTGGCGCTCTCGCGATATTTCGCGCCAGACCGCGCGGTCGAAGACGAAATGCGCGTCGCCTTCGGGCTTTGCATGAACTTCAGTGAGATAGATGCGCGTCGCCCGAGGCAGCGCCTGACGATAAATCTCCGCGCCGCCGACAATCATCACCTCGCCCGCATCGCCCGCGAGTTCCGCCCCGCGGGAAATCGCTGCGTCGAGAGAACCGAAGACTTCCGCGCCCGGCGCGTCGTATGCGGCATCGCGCGTGACGACGAGATTGGGTCTGCCCGGCAGCGGGCGCTTCGGAAATGACTCGTAAGTCTTGCGGCCCATGACAATCGGCTTGCCCATGGTCGTGCGTTTAAAGAAGGCCATATCGCCCGCGAGCCGCCACGGCATGGCATTCTCACTGCCGATGACGCCGTTCTCCGCGATGGCGACGACGAGACAAATATGCATGAATCTCAAACCGCGACCGGCGCCGCGATATGCGGATGCGCTTCGTAACCTTCAAGCTTGAAATCATCATAGGTGAAATCGAAGATCGACTTCACATCGGGATTGATCCACATGCGCGGCAGCGGCTTCGGCTCACGCGAGAGTTGCAGGTTCGTCTGCTCGATATGGTTCGAATAAAGATGCGCGTCGCCGAATGTGTGGATGAACTCGCCCGCCTCGAGCCCCGTCACCTGCGCCACCATCATGGTGAGCAACGCATAGGAGGCGATGTTGAAGGGCACACCGAGGAAGATGTCCGCAGAACGCTGATAGAGCTGGCAGGAGAGCTTGCCGTCCGCGACATAGAACTGGAAAAGGCAATGGCAGGGCGGCAGCGCCATGTGATCGACATCGGCGACGTTCCAGGCTGAAACGATGAGGCGGCGCGAGTCCGGCGTCTTTTTGATCTGCTCGATGAGATTTTTAATCTGGTCGATCTTTTCACCATTCGGCGCGGGCCAGGAGCGCCACTGATAGCCATAGACCGGGCCAAGATCGCCCTTCTCATCCGCCCATTCGTCCCAGATGCCGACGCCGTTCGCCTTCAGATAGGCGATGTTGGTGTCGCCCGCGAGGAACCAGAGCAGCTCGTGGATAATCGACTTCAGATGCAGCTTCTTGGTCGTGACCAGCGGGAAACCGTCGGCGAGATTGTAGCGCGACTGCCAGCCGAAGATGCTGAGCGTGCCCGTGCCGGTGCGGTCGGTCTTCTTGACGCCGTGGTCGCGCACATGGCGCATCAGGTCGAGATACTGCTTCATCGGCTTCGCTCCGGGGATTCGCAGATCAAGTCTACAGCGCGCGCGGCCGGAGCGCATCGCTATCGGGGCTCTATCCACAGACTATTTCAACCGGTCCATTTTCAACTCGTCCGATTCCATCGCGAATCGGCGCAACACACTGATTTCAGGATGTTTTCTGCACGAATCTGGCTTTCGAGTCGAAGATAGCGCCCTAGCCGCGCATAGGCCGGGCGCCCTTTATTTTCGGATGAGGAGCGCCTATATAAGTCCTGTCGGTTTCGACCGACTATGGCGATAAACGGGCTACATAATAAGCCATTCGGACCCGGGGGCGGTACCCGGCGCCTCCACCAATTATCTCCCCGTCGTGGCGGGAATTCCTGGGGGCGAACTAGGATCGACGAGGGTGTAAAAGTAGTTCTTTTGCCCGGCATGGTTCCGCCGTCATCGGGCCGTTTTATAGTTGCCAACGACAACTATGCTGAGGTTGCCGTCGCTGCGTAATGCAGTGCCAGCACTTCGATTGAAGTCCTTGACTTTAGCCGGTTAAGGCGGGGTTCGGGGGTACCTGGCAACAGAAACCCCCACTTCCTTCATCTCTGCAGAACTTTTCGATATGCCGGTCGAGACCTGCCATCTGGACCTCGACCCGAAACGCTGATTGAATCATGGCAAGAGCGGCAGACAGGCCGCGCATGCTTGTGAGTGGAGAGTTCCCCTTGGCCGAAGACCTGATGCATTACGACCTCATGGCGCAGGAAGCGCTGCGCGGCGTTATCAAGCGCGCGCTCGACGTCGTGCTGAAAAAGGGGCTGCCCGGCGAGCATCACCTCTACATTTCCTTCCGCACCGATGCGCCCGGCGTCAACATTTCGGAAAAACTGCGCAAGCAATATCCCGAGGAAATGACCATCGTGCTCCAGCATCAGTTCTGGAACCTTGATGTGCGCGAGGACGGTTTCTCGGTCGATCTCACCTTCAACAAGATCCCCGAAACCCTGGTCGTGCCCTATTCGGCCGTTCAGGGCTTCTTCGACCCGAGCGTCCAGTTCGGCCTCCAATTCGAAGTGAAGAAGCCCGAAGCTGCCGAAGCGCTGAAGCCCGCCCCCAAGGCCGAAGAGACCCCCACCCTCCCCACGAGCGACGCCGCGGTCGTCAGCCTCGACGCGTTCCGGAAGAAGTAGCTTTTCCGGTTTCGCTCCCCCTTTTTCTGTCATGCCCCGCATAAAGCGGGGCATCCATGCCTTCATTCCGTGGGAATCGGGGCGGTAAGACATGGATGGCCTGGTCAAGTCGGTCATGACGGCTGAGGTATGGAACCCTCTCCCAACCTTCCCCCACGCCTCCCCGCGTGCTAAATCAGCGCCCATCGAAAAAGCCTTCAGGAGCGCGCGATATGAGCAAGACCCGCACCGAAACCGATACATTCGGCCCGATCGAAGTCCAGGCCGACAAATATTGGGGCGCGCAGGCGCAGCGCTCGCTCGGCAACTTCAAGATCGGCTGGGAGAAGCAGCCGCTCCCCGTGGTCCGCGCCCTCGGCATCGTGAAGCGCGCCGCCGCCGAAACCAACATGGGCCTCGGCCGCCTCGACCCGAAGATCGGCGAGGCCATCGTCAAGGCCGCGCAGGAAGTCATCGACGGCAAGCTCGACGAGCATTTTCCCCTCGTCGTCTGGCAGACCGGCTCCGGCACACAGTCGAACATGAACGCCAATGAAGTCATCTCGAACCGCGCCATTGAGATGCTCGGCGGTGAGATGGGTTCGAAGAAGCCCGTACATCCGAACGATCACGTCAACATGTCGCAGTCGTCGAACGACACTTACCCGACCGCGATGCATGTCGCCTGCGCCGAGGAAATCGTCCACCGCCTGCTCCCCGCGCTGAAGAAGCTCCGCGACGCGCTCAACGCGAAATCGCTTGAGTGGAAGGACATCATCAAGATCGGCCGCACCCACACGCAGGACGCGACGCCGCTGACGCTCGGTCAGGAATTCTCGGGCTACACGCAGCAGGTCACGAACGGCATCGCCCGCATCGAACAGACGCTGCCCGCACTGATGCAGCTCGCGCAGGGTGGCACCGCCGTCGGCACCGGCCTCAACGCGCCGATCGGCTTTGCCGAAAAGGTCGCCGAGCGCATCGCCGCGATCACCGGACTTGCCTTCACCACCGCGCCGAACAAGTTCGAAGCGCTCGCCGCCCATGACGCGATGGTCTTCAGCCATGGCGCAATCAACACCGTCGCAGCCTCGCTCTTCAAGATCGCCAACGACATCCGCCTCCTCGGCTCCGGCCCGCGTTCGGGCCTTGGCGAGCTGTCGCTGCCGGAGAACGAGCCCGGCTCGTCGATCATGCCGGGCAAGGTCAACCCGACCCAGTGCGAGGCGATGACGCAGGTTTGCGTGCAGATCTTCGGCAACAATGCAGCGCTCACCTTCGCGGGATCGCAGGGCCACTTCGAACTCAACGTCTACAACCCGGTAATGGCTTATAACTTCCTCCAGTCGGTCCGGCTGATGGCCGATGCCGCAGTCAGCTTCACCGACAATTGCGTCGTCGGCATCGAAGCCCGCACAGACAACATCAAGGCGGCTCTCGAACGCTCGCTGATGCTGGTCACGGCGCTGGCGCCGAAGATCGGCTACGACAACGCGGCAAAGATCGCCAAGACCGCGCACAAGAACGGCACGACGCTCCGCGAGGAAGCTGTGGGCGGTGGCTATGTGACGAATGAAGAGTTCGACGCCGTGGTCCGTCCGGAGAAGATGATTTCGCCGGAGTGACAATCAGGAGACCCGCATGCCCGCAGAGATCAAACGCTCCGTCAGCATCGCGGGTCACCGCACGTCGATTTCCCTTGAGCGCCCGTTCTGGGAAGCGCTCAAGGAAATCGCCTGTTCCGAAGATCTATCGGTGAATGAACTCGTTCGCCGCATCGACGAGGGCCGCGACAACGAGGGCAACCTCTCGGGAGCGGTCCGCGTCTACGTCCTCGCCCATTTCAAAAACAAGGCAAGTTGCGCGGTCTGAACCAAAGGTCGCAGGCCCTACTGCAACGAAGCCTCGGGCTGCGCCGGGCGCGTCACGGGCAGCGGAATGCCCCCCGCCGCTGGTCCCTTCGCCTTCAACTCGTCGTCGCTGAGGCCGAGCAGGTTCTTCAAATCCGAAGGGATGGCGCCGACACCCGCCTCCCTTGCCGTATCGGCGATGATGCGCTTCGCCACGAAGCCCTGAACCGCAATCGTATCGTTGCGCCGATCCAGCGCCCCGAGTTTTCCGGCCACCACCGAGGAGAAGGCCGGCACCCCTTGCGGCTCGTCAGGCATCACGGTGAGCTCCGCATCCGCCGCGAGTCTGCCGAGGTCGAGCATGGCGGTGAGCTTGCCCTTGCCGCCCTTCAGCTGCAGCGCCTCGCGATCCAATCGTGCAATGCCATCCTTCACGGCAAAATCGCCGTCGAGCCCCGCCACCGGCGTATTCCCCTTGGCGAGCGTCTCTCCTTCAAGCGCGGTGAACTGATCGAGCGACTTCAGCGTCTTGAGACCTGCTGAAAAGGCCGGCACGTCGAGCGGCGCGAGGCCGGCATTGCGCGTCTTCAGCGTTCCCGTGCCCGAGATCGAGGAGATGAGCGCAAGCCAGCTCCGGCCTTGGCCATTGAGTTCCGCATTGATGTCCGTGCGGCCAGTGCCAAAGGAGGTACCGAAGACTTCCGGCCCCACCAGCGCGATGTCCGCCCCCTCGACCGCGACACTCAGACCGATGCCCGCTTCGCCATTCTTGCCGCTATTGATGCGCGCGCCAACGGTCGCTGTGCCATCGGCGAATTTCGCCGTGAAGGGTGTCGCCGAGAGAACGCCATCGGCCAGCGTCAGATGCATATCGCTATCGTCAAGCCGCAATCCACCGAGTTTCAGCGCCTTGGTTTTCAGCTCGACATTGCCATCAAATGTTCCGAGAACGGACCAGTCGAGCGCCGCAGTCGGCCATAGCGATCCCTGGTCCGAGGCAGTCGTGGCGAAGACAGAGGAAAGATCGAGCGCATTCGCCTCGAATTTGCCGGCGAGCGATGGCTTCTTGCCCGCGTCTGTCGGCGCCGACCAGCTTGCCTCGCCGGAGAGATGCAGGTTTCCGGCGACACCCTCCAGATTGCTCAAGGCAAGTCCGGTGGCATCGCGCTTCACATCGCTCGAAAAGACGAAGCTCGGCCCCGCTGCCTGCGCCACCGTGAAGTCGGCCATACGCTGCCCCATACCAATGGCAGCAAGAACGGGCGCAATCTCCGAGGCAGAGATGTCGACATGGCCCGCAAAGTCCGCGCTCCCGAATGGGTCGGCCAGCTCGCCCTTCGCGTTGAAAGTGCCCTGCCCGACATTGACACGCAGCGATGTATCAAAGGGGTTCCCCACCGCGCCGCTCATTTGCAGCGAGATAGTACCCGCGCCGGAGATGCCGTCGCCGGGCGTGAATCCCATCTGCGAAAGCAGCACGCGTCCATCGGCGTTCGCTGCATTGGCGAGCAGATCGACATGTCCGATCTTTCCATCCGTCGCATGGGCAAGCTTCAGCACTGCGTCGACGCGGCTTCCGCCTGCCGCTCCCTTGAGCATCAGCGTATCGAGCCGCGTCTGCTTTTCCTCGCCCTCACCGGAGGTGGTGTCGAGCGTCAGTTGCAACGGACCTTTGACGCCGGGCGCATCGATGCCCGTCAGCGCGAAAAGCCTGTCCGTCTTTTCCGCCGCGAGTTCGCCATGGAGAGTACCCTGCAGCGCACCGATGTCACCTCGCGTCAGCCCGGAAAGGACGCCAGCAAGCGTCAGCTTCGCGCCCGCGAGATCGACGGCGGAAAAATGCCTGAGATCGAGTTCGCCCTTGTTCATCGCCACCGACATGTCGAGCCCGGTCACGTCCTCGTCATTGACAGTGAGCCTGTCCGCCTTCAGCGCGATGTCGACATCATTCGCGTCGAGCAGCGTAAGCGGCTTTGGCGCGGTTGCCGGCCAAAGCGCGATCAGCGGATCGAGGTCGAAGCTCCTGGCAGTCAGCGCGCCGCGCAGCAGCGCGCGCCCGTCGCGTTCCGTAAAGGCGACATCGCCCTTGATATCCGCCGCATCTGGCGTCAACGCATAGGCCGCTGTAAGGCCATTGAAGGAGAGACTGTCCGCCGTCAACTGAATGTTCGACGCGACGGAGAAGGCGCGGCCCGGCTCCTTTGCCAGCACAGGCGGCACAGGTTTTTCCGCGTTGCTCTCCGCCGTCTGTCCGGGAACCGCGCCAAGGCTCTCAAGCCAGCTCGCAAGCGCGCCCATGTTGCGGCTTGTCGCCTTGACCTTGCCACCGAACTGGCCGCCCTTGTCGCCATGCGCCAGCGCGCCGGAAAGTTCCAGTTGTGTGCCGCCACCGATATCGCCCGCCGCCCGATCGACGCTCAGCCGGCCATCGTCGAGCGAGACTGCGAAACTCGCGTCGCGCACAAGCACGTCATGGATGAGGAGCCCGCCCACTTTCACATTCGCTTTGGCGTCGAAGCCTTGCGGCAACGGCAGCGCCGCAAGCGAACCGAAAGGCACTTTCGACCCGCTCAGGAATTCGCCGATCCGGTCGGCCAGCGGGTCGAGCGTCAGCGCCTCGCCATCGAGCGACACACTCACATTGGGGCGCTTCTTCCACTCCGCCCGCGCCTCGCCCTTCAGCGTCGTCCCAGCCATGGAGACCGCGAGATTGCGGAAGGTCGCCAGATCCTCGCTGATCACGACGCCTGCTTCAATGCGCAGCGGCGCTCTCGGCTTCTGCCCATCTTCGGTTTTCGTCGAGCCATATTCGAAAGTGCCCGTTCCATCGAGCCGCACGCCACTCGAGAAGCCGGTCGATACGCCGGAGAAGAGAAGCTTCGCCGGCTGCGCCAGCGTCTGCAGTTCCGCAGTCACCGGGAACGCCTTGAGCCCGGCGAAATTGCCGACGGCAAGCCGCAACGCCAGCGGAATTTCATTCGCCGTGAATTTGAGGTTTGCGCGAATGGGCCCGAGCAGCGATGTCGCCATCACGGCGCCATTGAGATGATCGACGCGCCAGCTCCGCTCGCTGCGATGATCGAAAAAGGTGATAGTGCCGTCGTCGAAAGTCACTTTTTCGAGGCTGATCGAGGCAAGACCGAAAAGGCCCTCCTCGCGCAGCGAGTCCGCGACGAGGCCGCGCCAGTTACTGCGCCCGTCGCGCATGATTTCGAGATGGACCTGCGGCCGCGCCACGGTGACGCTCGAGACGGTAACTTCGCCGCTCAGCAGGGGCGCCAGCGCGACCTCGGCATCGATCTGGCCGAAGCGAAGGAAATCGGGATTCGCGCCGCCTTCGAGGTTGGAGAGCGAGACATCATTGAGCGTCAGATGCGGAGCGGGCAGCACAACGAAGCGAATATCGCCTCCGATCTTCAACTCGCGCCCCGTCAGCTTCGTCCCCTGAGCTTCGATCTGATTGCGAAACTGGTTCCAGTCGACAAAGGTCGGGCCCACAAGCGCCGCGAGCAGCAGCAGAATGATGAGCCCTGCGATATAGGACAGAACCGAGTTCAAAACTGTCTCCGAAGTCAGCAAGGATAATCGGACCGGCGAGCGGCGGACGTCTCAGACCGGGGCTCTATCGCCAAGGCCTGCAAGAAGCGTCCCAAGGCAAAAGGCGAACGGCAAGCTACCGCCGATTTGCGGGCAAAATATGGTGTCGGCGGGCGGAAGACCAGCCGCTTTCATAAATATCTTTAGCTTCAAGCGGTTAACCTTCGTTCATCAGGACAGGGGCTTCCCGGTCCGCATCGGCGGGGCATTCGGCTACACCCTGCGCAATGGGATTGGCCTTCGAAGCGGTCAATTCCGCCTGATCGAAGCCGACACGCATGGTCGTTTTCCCGCCCTTCAGCCGCACCGGCATCCACGAGATGGCCTTGAGGGCGAGCCTTCTGGTTTCGCGGCCGAGCAAAGCCGTCAGCGGCATGTCGCGGCCGCGGAGCCTCGATGAATAGTCCTGCTCAACCGTCCTGTCGAAACCCAGAGGCTCCAGACTCGCGCGGAAACCATATTGATCCTGCATGACAGCCCAGGCACCCTTTGCAGCACCTTCACGCCCCAGGCCTCGAATTCCTCTTAGATGCGCATGGATATCGCGCGATCGACCAGTGCCTCGCCCGCTATGCGCGGTTCGGCCTGATCACATATGGCGTCTTTCCACCTCCGATCCGCCGGGACTGCCTGACATCGCGGATCGACGCGATCGACTGCGGCCGTCGCCGACGCCTGAAGACCCTCCGCTGGAAAATGCGCAACATCATGCAAAAGCTGTTCGATTGGCTGCGGCCGCCCAGCTTGCACAATTGACGCCCCAAGGAGCCTCAGGTCCCTTCGCCGCCACTATTTTTTCGGCGATAGTGGGGCATCTTCCGCGCTAACATTGCCGAAAATACAATCGCCGCAGGTTTCGGGCATGGCCGACATCATTCAGTTCTCCAAGGCGCGAAAAGACGCCAAGGAAGATCGTAAACGCCGCGAACGTGCGGAAAAGGAAGCCCGCGCCGCAAGCAACCGTGTCCGCTTCGGGCGGATACCGTTGAAAAACTCCGCCATTGCTGTCGCATGGGCGCGCGTGATTCAATCCTCTGACCGATTTGCGGAGGATT
>NZ_WESC01000013.1 GCF_009184905.1 Parvibaculum sedimenti | reverse complement strand
ACTCCCTGCAATCTTCCATCAAAAGGTGATCGCAGATCACGACGCCAGAGGTAATGTGGGGGCAAAACACCGCTTACGGAATTCGCCGGGCCGGGGTTTTTGTACAGGCTTTGAGTGCTGGCGGCGCGCGGCGCACGGGCTCACCCGGAGGCTCTGCCGGAGGTCGAATATCGGCTCACGGAATGAGGAGAAGCGCTGTGCTCGACGCTCGATATGCTGCTGGAGTGGGGGACAGGGAGGCGGGAGCGCGTAAAATAGGACGTGGAACGGTATCATTCCGGTGATGGCGTTACGCGCGCTGAAGGTTACTCGCCGAACAAAACCGAGAAAAATGCTTGATTGCGCTTCTTGGCATTCTCTATGAGAGTGTCATACCCAAAAGCTTGAATAAAAATCTGTTCATTGTCTCTATACCGAACGTATATTTTTGGATTCCAATCATTTCGAAAGTCGTGACTTTTTAGTACTTTCACTAGAGTTGGTTTGTGGTCTGCGATGATGAAGGCAAATCTTCGCACGGTACCTGTAAACGAGAAGTGCGTGCCATCCGTTTTGGAAATGCCGCCGGAGTGTGTCGCCTGATCAAGCGTCTCAATGACTTGTAAGACAGGATCGGTCTTGATGTTGCCAAAACTATAATCGTCTCGACTAGGCCTTTTGAATTCCACAATTGTGATTGTGGTCCCATCATTATCTCCAAGTACCATGCTGTCGTCAAAAAAAGCCAGGTCACCAATCTTGTCCCCGAGCTTGCGGCCTCGGCCGTGGAGAGTGCGGTCGCTCGAAACATACGGGAGGAAAGCGAGTGTATCGTCGATAAGCCAGAGGTTGTGCTCGAAGTATTCTGTTACGACGTTGTCGCTGAATCTTCTGAATACAAGCTCATGTATGGTGTCTTCAGAGGCGTGCTTGCCCGAGGAGCCATACCTCCTTGCTGATTCAACAAGAGAAATAATATTTTTTCGGTGGATTACGTACTCCGCAAGGGCCTCTTTTTTTCCTTCATCGACTTTCTCCACAAGGCTTCTAATTTTACTTGCGTAATCCTCTGCGTTGTTAGCAGCAGCGGTAATCTGTTTGGTAAGGTCGTGGGAGGCTCGAAAACGCTCGATGGCTAAATCGGAGACGAACTGTTCTGCCTTCCAATTATTGGGCTTTGTAGCGACGTAATCTTTGAGGGTCTTTCCCCGCAGGCCTAAGCGGAGAATTGGATTTTCCCGCAAAGCGTCCCCGAGCTCCACAGACTGTTCCGATTTAATTTTGGCAATCTGATCATGCTCTTTATGTTGGATCATATCGCTAACCAAAGAGACAATCGTTTCAATTGCCTTGGGGGGTAAGTTTATACTGGTTCGAGCGTCGTTCAGTCGTTTCTCGAATGCATCGCCCCGAACGACAGCAATAACAATATATTTCTCATTGTTTTCGCCGGCGAAATGAGGTTCGCCGATCTTATTTGAAAGGTCGCGAGGAAATCCGACGATCCTGTCTGCTGCCGAAAGAAGTAGGCAGTGGTTCTTGAACAATCTGCTCTTCGGGATTTTTGTCAGCGCATAAGTAAGAATCTCTTCGGCGCCGTCAATCTCGCAATTAAACGTGCCGGTGTCGTATTGAACAAATACATTCTTAAAGTGACTGGTGATGTCTTCTGGAGACAAGCCGTCAAATTGAATGCTAATTGCTGGAAGCCATTTGTATAAAAAATAAGGTAAGAAGTGTCGGCCAATCTCGTCTAGCACTTCGTCGGGCTTTAGCGTCCTAATTAAATCATACCAGTTTAAAAGTGGCTGGTCGTATTCTACGCGCAAGCCGGGGCCATCAAAGTCCGGCTCTCCATCAAAGAAAATAAATTCTCTTTCCTGATCAATATCGAACCGAAAGGTTCTGACGTTCGTGCTCGCAAAAAATTCGTGTCGACTGGAATAGAGAACTCTGGAAAAAACTTTAAACGCGATAAACCGACCGAATCCACGACCGTTCTGCTTAAGCTTGTAACCGCTAAACGGCGTTTTAAATGAATTGTAATTTTCATCAGTAAGCCCAATGCCATTGTCCGTGATGCTCACCATTATTTTCGTCGGGTCGTTTGTGTCGGTGAAGCAGATTTTTATATGACCCTTTTTATTTGCGCTGTCGCCAAAGCGACTTTCGATTCCATCCATGGCGTTGGAGATCGCTTCAAAGATTGGCAACAAAAAGCCATGAAGATCATCGGAAAGATGAGTTCTAGAAAGCACCGACTTCATATCGGGCTTTACCAACGCATCGGTGCTCTGCTCGGACATTGGTTTCTCCACTCCAATTTGGCGGAGTATGAAGGTGAATCTGATGTTGTTCAACGATTGTTCGCAGCCGTTGATAAGCGCATAGAATAGAGATGTCTTTTCTTTGCACCTCCGTCATACCTTTAATTCCGTAGTCGAACTTATGTGACGAGGTTCGCTTGGGCCATCCCTAGGCGCTGGTTGCGGAGGTTGCCGCTTTCGCGCGTATCGCGCCGTATGGCCGGTGCTGGAGGCGGGCCGCGGGACGGCGTACGTGACGACGCGCCGGTCCTCGTTACTATCGAGCATCGGCGGGTGACGAGTTTTAGTGCTTCGTCGCTCAAGTCCCCGCCGCTTCCCGAAACAACATCTCCGTCGCCTCATCTGCCGGGAACAGGCTTTCGATGCGTAGCTCGTCCGCGGTGACGTCCTGCGCGGTGCCGAAGGTGGCGATCACCGTGAAGAGCGAGATGCGGGCGCCGTCCTTGGCGATGACCAGCGGCAGCACGGGGACGAGGGCCGCGTCTTCCGCCGCCCAGAGCGTTTCGTCGTCCTGATACTGGCCGAGTTCCGAAAGCACCTCTTTCATTTCCTGTCCGCCGAGCGCCTCCGCCTCGCGTTGCGCGCGGTGCCAGAGAAGCGGCGCGACGGAGGACCAGTTTTCGACAAAGGGTCTGATGCCGCCCGGATGAAAGAAAAGCCGCATGAGGTTGCGTTCCGCGCCGCCGACGCGCGCCCAGACATCGGCGCCGATCATGGCGGCGAGCATGTCGAAAGGCGCGTTCGACATGCGGATGTTCCAGGCGCGGTCGAGCGCGACGGCGGGGAAGGGCTCGTGGTTCGCGAGCATCATCCTGACCGCGCCCATGACCTGCGCCATTTGCGGATCGTCGAGCGGGCGGGCCCTGAAGGCGGGCGCGAAGCCCGCGGCGGTGAGCCAGTCGTTGCGTTCGCGCAAGGGGACTTCGAGCGTTTCACTCAGTTGCAGGATCATGTTGCGGCTGGGCTTTGCCCGGCCGGATTCCAGATAGCTCAGATGCCGCTGCGAGACGCCCGCCGACAAGGCGAGGTCGAGCTGCGAGAGGCGGCGCTTCTGCCGCCATGTTCTGAGCAGCTGCGGGAAGCCGCGCTCCCCGGTTTCGGGCCCGGTCAGGGTCGATAGCGGCATGATCGAAACTCCCTCGTTCCGGCGATTATCTTTTGCGCCGCGCGGCCATTCAATGACCTTCGAGGTAATTGCGGCGCGGCCGAGGCGGGGCCCATCCTGCCGGCGGACACGAAAGAGGAGGTTCCCATGTCTGGCCGTTTCATCGCTCTCATTGCCGTCATCGCCGCTTTCGGTGCGCTCACCGCGCTCGCGCTGATGGATGTCGGCTATTCCGGTATTTTCCTGTCGTCCTTCAGGGATATGGCGGGCACGCAGATTTTCTTCGATCTCGTCATCATGGGCGTGCTCGTCTGCGTCTGGATGTACAGCGACGCGCGCGAACGCGGGGCGGTCGTCTGGCCCTTCATCCTCATGACCTTCGCGCTCGGCTCTTTCGGGCCGCTCTTCTATCTCGCCTTGCGCGAGTGGAACGCGGCGCGGCGTCCGGCGACCGCCTGAGCGGGGCGGGGCGGGCGTTCCCGGTCGGCGCGAGTGGCATCGTGAACGCCTCCTGTCCGTATTCTTACATCTTCTCCATGCGATGCGTTTCGGCGGCGTGGTTAAGGGGCGCTTTACCCTCCCGCTCATAGGGTTACCCGCACATGAACGAAATGGAGATAACTGAATGTCCGTCGCAGCCGTATCGGGCGCAAACCAGTCCTTCGCGACATCGCGCGCCAGCGCGAAAATGCCGCCGCAGCAGAAGATGAGCAATCTGTTCGACTCGATCGACACATCCGGCAGCGGATCGATCGATCAGTCGCAGTTCGACACCGCCTTCCAGACCAACAATCCGCCGTCGGTCTTTCAGAAGCAGGGCGCCGATGCGATCTGGTCGCAGCTCGATCCGAGCGGCTCGGGCAGCGTCTCGAAGTCGGATTTCGTCAGCACCATGAAGCAGCTGATGGTGAGCCTGCGCGCCGATCCGAGCCAGACGGCTTCCGCCGGCACCAGCGCGCTCAGCGCCTGAGGCCGCGCCTTCGCTATCGGCTGGTGACGGGGGCGAGCGTGCCCCCCACTGCGCCGGTCTCGTCGACATAAAGATGCGGCAGGCCGAGCGTGGCGAGCCATGCGGGCCCCTCGCGTCCCTTGAGCATCGCCGTCGTGGCGATGGCGCCTGCCGCGAGGCAGGTCTTCGCGATCACGCTCACCGCCTGCAAGCCTTGCGCGGACATGCCGGTCCCCGGATCGAGGATGTGGCAATAGCGCCGTCCCCCGACCTCTATGAAGCGTTCATAATCGCCGCTCCCGGCAAGTCCGCCCGAGGCGAGCGGCACATGGGCGAGGATGCCGTCGGTTTCGCGCGGATGGCCGATGCCGATGCGCCAGGGCGCGCCGTCGGGCTGCGGCCCCGTAACGCCGATATCGCCGCCGAGATCGACGAGCCCATGCGCGATGCCGTAGCTGCGCAACACCTCGACCGCGCGGTCGACCGCATATTCCTTTCCGATGCCGCCGAAATCGAGTTCCATGCCGGGCCGCGCGAAGCCGATGACGGGGTTTTGCCAGCGCACATGATCGAGGCCGATACGCGCGAGCAGCGGGGCGATCGTTCCGGGCGCGGGCAGGGCGGCGACGTCGAAATTCCACGCCTTGCGGAGAAGTCCCGAGGTGATGTCGAAAAGCCCGCCGCTTTTCTCATAGGCCGCAAAGGCGAAGTCGAGAAGCGCCGCCGTCTCCGCATCGACCTCCGTTTCGCCGCCGTCCTTCGCCACCGCATTGATGCGCGAAAGCTCGCTCTCCGGGCGGTAGCGTGAATAGCGCTGTTCGATCCGCCGGACCTCGTCCATCGCGTCGCTTGCCGCGACCTCCGCGACGAGGTCGTTTTCCGCCTCGAAGTGCAGGAAGCAGGGGGACGCCATGGCGGTGAAGCTGAAGCTCCTGATCGCCATGGGCCGCGCGCCCTCAAACATTCTTCGTCGGCGCCAGCGGGAAGATTTCCGCCGCGCCGCTGCCGCGCTGGCGCTCCAGTTCCACGGCGTAGCGGCGCAGCGCGTAGGCTTCGGTGAGGTAGCCGACAACGCGCCGGTCCTCGATGCTGTCGAGCACCGGCAAGGCCTCGAGTTCCGACGTCTCGAAGCGCTTCATCGCCACGCGGAGGTTTTCGTTGCGCAGCAGGTAGTAGCCGCGCCCCTCCACGAGGTCGCCCGCGACGAGGCCCGGCGCCGCGACGGTGAGGTCCGGGTCGTGGGCGGTGGCCATTTCCACCATGCCGCGATAGCGCCCCTGATCGTCCACCGCGAAAACATGCGCCGCGGCGCCGAGCGGCACTTTCTGCCTCAGCGTCATCAGGGGCGTGTTGATGGGAACGGTGCGCGGGTCGGCGCGCATCAGCCGTCCGACGGTGAGGTCCGCGATCCAGCCCACATCTTCCGCGCTCTTGATCGGCACGCCGCGCAGGTGGAAGCGCCAGGTCGAGAAGGAATAGCCGAAGGTGAGCCGCACGATGGTCGACGCCGTGACGACCGCGACCAGCACGCCCATGGTGATCGGGAAGTTGCCCGTGCCTTCGAGGACGAGCAGCACCATGGTCACCGGCGCGCCGATGATCGCCGCGCCCGCTGCGCCCATGCCGACCAGCATGAAGGCGATGTCCTGATTCGCAAGCTCGGGCGCGATGAGGCTCATCGCCGCGATGCAGGCGCCGCCGAAAAGGACGCCGAGGAACAGCGAGGAGGAGAACATGCCGCCGCGAAAGCCCGCGCCGAGCGAAATCGCCGAGGCGACGAGCTTGCCAAGGAGGAGCGCGGCGATGGCGACGAAGCTGCGCTCATGTTCGAGCTGGTACTGGATCGCGCCATGGCCGGAGCCGAGAACCTGCGGCGAGAAAAGCGCGAGCGCAGTCAGAATCGCGCCGCCAACCGCGGGCCGCGCCCAGATCGGCGCCCATCTGAGCAGCCATTCCGCCCAGGTCACCGCCCGCATGGTGAGGATGGCGAAGCCCGCCGCGCCCACGCCGATGATGGCGAAGAGCACGTAATAGATGGGCGTGAAGTGAAACCCGATCGTCACGGCGAAAAGCGGCTCCTCGCCGCCCAGTATGCGTACCACCAGCGTGCCCGCCAGCGCCGCTATGGCGACCGGCGCGAGCGCGCGCGGCGCGTAGTTTCCAAGCACCAGTTCGAAGCCGTAGAAGGCGCCCGCCAGCGGCGCGTTGAAGGCGGAGGCGATCGCCGCTCCCGCGCCCGCCGTCACGAAGATGCGCGCGTCGTCGCGGCGCAGGCGGAAATATTGCCCGATCCATGAAAAGAGCGCCGCGCCCATTTGCGTATAGCCGGCCTCCATGCCGACCGATGCCCCCGCCGCGTTGGAAATCATCGTCGCCACGGTGAGGCGGATCGAGTCCGGCATCGACATGCGCCCGCCGAAAAGCGCATTGGCCTCCACGGGGTCGGTGATGTCCGCCGAGCGCCGCTTGCGGATGAAATAGGCGAGGAGGCCGAAGCCGAGCCCGAGGCCCGCCGGCACCAGCGCCAGCCGCAGCGTGTCGATATGCGTCTGCGCGGAGAGATAGCTTCCGGCTGCGAGCCTGAAATTGATGTCGTGCAGCGTATAGACCGTCTCGCGCACCGCGAAGACGCCGACGCCCACCGCCGCGCCGAGCGGTGCGCAGAGCAGGATCAGCCAGCCCTCATGGCTTCTGAGATCGCGGCGGAAGGCGGCATAGCGATAAAGCGCCATGCGCCAGAGGCGGTGTGTGATCTGTGCGGCGCGGGTGGCAATGGCGCTCATGCGGCCTCCATCAGGCGCTTTGCCACGTCGTTCGCGATGGCGAGCGAGGCTGTGAGGCCGGGGCTTTCGATGCCGAAAAGATTGACGAGACCGAGCATACCATGCGTCTCCGGCCCCGAGATGACAAAGTCGCTGGCGGGCGCGTTGGGTCCGGCGAGCTTTGGCCGCACGCCCGCATAGGCCGGCAGCAAGGCGCCGTCGGGCAGGGCAGGCCAATAGGAGCGGATCGCGGCATAGAAGCCATCGCCCCGCCGCGCATCGACGGCATAGTCGATCTCGTCGATGGATGGCGGGTCGATCCATTCGACGTCGGGGCCGAAGCGCGCCTGCCCGCCAAGGTCGAGCGTCAGATGCACGCCGAGCCCCGCCGCCTCGGGTATCGGATAGATGAGGTGCGAGAAGGGCGTCGCCCCCGCCAGCGAGAAATAATTGCCCTTGGCATAATGCGCCTGCGGCACATGCTTGACCCCAAGCCCCTCGATCCGCGCCGCCACGGCAGGGGCCGAAAGCCCTGCGCTGTTGACGAGCATCCGCGCCCGAAGCCGCATCGGCGCCGCGCCGCCCACATGAAGCGTGAAACCCTCCGCCTCGGCTTCCGCCCCGACGAGCGGGCTCGCAAGCGCAATCGCGCCGCCCGCATCCTCGATCTCGCCCCGAAGGCTCAGCATGAAGCCATGCGCGTCCAGAATGCCGGTTTCAGGAGAGGCGAGCGCCGCCGTGCAGCGCAGCGCCGGCTCCAGCGCCCGGGCCTGCGCGGATGTCAGCGCGGCGAGGCCCTCGACGCCGTTCTCGCGGCCCCGTTCGGCCAGCCGTTCAAGCTCCGCCTCCTGCGCGGTGCCGTTCGCCACGATGAGCTTGCCGCAACGCCTGTGCGCAAGGCCGTGCCGCTCGAGATAGTCGTAAAGCATCCGCCGCCCCTCGACGCAGAGCCGCGCCTTCAGGCTGCCCGCCGGGTAGTAGATGCCGCCATGAATGACTTCGCTGTTCCGCGCCGAGATCCCGGAGCCGATGGCGTCCGCCCGTTCCAGCACCACGACCTCGCGGCCCGCCCGTGCCAGCGCCCGCGCGACCGCCAGCCCCACGGCGCCCGCGCCCACCACCACGCATTCGACTTCGGCGCTCTCCGTCACCCTTCAGTCCATCCCCGGCCGATTTTCCTGTGAAATCCTTATGCCATGAATGCGCTCCCGAGCGCCTGCTTTATCGTGCGGGCGGGGCGATGATCCCCTGCCTCGTGCCCCGCGTATCAAGCCCGAAGCAAACCCTGGAGGACACCCCATGCAGCGCCACATCATCGCCTGGGCTTCTACCGCGCTCGTCTTCGTCGCACTGGACGCCTTCTGGCTGTCCACCATGCAAGGCTTCTACCGCCGCGCTCTCGGCGAGCTGATGCTGGAGCAGGGTTTTCGCCCCGCGCCCGCCATCATTTTTTATCTGATCTTCATTTCGGGGATCGTCGTTTTCGCCGTCGCGCCTGCTCTCGCGGGTGGCCGGGCCCTTCCGGCGCTTGTTTACGGCGCCTTTTTCGGCTTCTGCTCCTATGCGACCTACGACCTCACCAATCAGGCGACGCTGGCCCGCTGGCCCGCAAGCCTCACGCTGGTTGATCTGGCATGGGGCACGGTGCTTAGCGGTGCGTCGGGCTTTTTCGGCGCGGTCGTTGCAGGCCTGATCCTCTCGTGGATCAGCGCCCCTTGACGATCTTCACCGTCTGCTCGACGGGCTTTCCATCCGTGCCCTGAACGGTCGTCTTCCAGGTGTCGCCCACCTTGTCGCCCTTGAGCAGGGTGCAGCTTTCTGCGCCCTTCTGCCCGTCCGGACCTTCCGGCGTCACGCAGAGGTTCTTGCCGTCCAGCCGCCACACGCCCTTGGTCACGAAGGTGCCCTCGCGGCCCGGCACCTTGATCTCGCCCGAAAAGCTGTGGTCCTTGTTGTAGTAGAGCTTCAGCACCGTGCCGTCGGGCCGCGTCCCCAGCATGGTGTTGCCGAAGCGCGCCTTGATATTGGCCGCCGCCGCCGGCAGCGCCACCGCGCAAGCCAGAGCCACCACCGCCACACCGCGCCCGATCGTCTTCATCGCCATTTCTCACTCCTGGAAGGCTATTTGCCGGGAGACTACCACGGCGGCAGGATTTGTCTTCCGGCCCATTTTGTTAGAGACGAAGCTGCCGGAAGGAGCGGTGCAGCTCCAATCATTACTTTTTCGTCATGGCCCGGCTCGTCCGGGCCATCCATGACTGCGCCGGTGAATGCCGGGGCTCTCTTCCCTGTCTTGCGCCAGAGTGACTTGTTCTAGTCGTCGTCTTGCTTTGGCTGGGGCTTCATCGCGTCTTGCAGCTTTCGTCGCAGTGGCCGCAAATAGAAAACAGCTGCCAGCAGCAGGACCGCGGTGGGGAAATCGATCAGAGGCGTCCTCCAGGTCGGGACCGAATGCACGACCAGCCAGAGAATCAAGGCCGGCGCGCCGACGCCCCAGATTCTAATTTTTTCGGCACGGCTGAAACTCGGGAATTCCTGGGGCTGAATCCCGCGATAGGCTCTGTAGGCGGTCCAGATGCCGAATGCACCGAAGATGGCAAGCAGGATAACGAAGGCCTCGAGTCCTTCGAGATAATAGGCTCGAAAGAGAAAGAGCCCGCAGATAAGGGCTGCGAGTATATAGCGTAGGGGCTTGCTCATCTGCCACTTCACGTTCATGTGTCTCCCGTCATTGCCCGTTTGTCGGGGCCATCCACGTCTTCGTTACCCCAGACCTTCAAGCCGCAGCCACCTCGGCAGCCGCCTCCAACTGCGCTATAGGCGGAACGGCAGTCTCCGCATCCGCGAATACGCCGTCGAGGAAAGGCGCCGCGATCCGGCAGGCGCGATCGTGGAGCTGCGCATAGGTCATTGGGAAGATGCGGATCGCATGATGCGCCTCCTTGCCCCAGCGCAAATGTGCGTCGTTGACGTCGTCGCTGAGCGAGCCGCCAATGACCAGACAGTCGATCCGCCTGTTCCGCAGGTCCCCGCCGACATTCAGCATCAGGCTCAACGCATAGGCATGTGCCTGCTCAATATGATCCCAGCAGATCGTCACGTTTGGACGCTTCAACTCGATGATGAGATAGACGTCGTCCGGCTTGTCGAAGCTTGCAGTCGATATGGCCGGTCCACAGAGGTCAGGCCGCGACGTGCCACCCACGCGCATCCGCCAAGGCTGGTCCGCGTTTTCGACGCTGACCCAGTTCTCGCGGTTCTGGCCGAAATGGTTTTCGAAGGCGCTGAGCACCCCACGGTTCGAAAGGAATTGCTCTTCCACCACGTAATCGGGGTAGAGCACCCAAAGATTGCGCTACAGCAACTGGTGACAAGCCTGCTCGCTCGCCGCCGCATCGAGCCAGGTTGCCTTCATTGCATCGAGCCTGTCGCGTAAGCCTCGCTCCTTGGCAAGATAAGGCCGAAGCTCGCCTTCCTTCGCGCTCAAATTGTCATGCGTCGCCCGAACCTCGCTCTCAAGCGACTTCACGTTTCCTTCAAGCGCCTGAATCTGATCTTCCAGCGCCGTTCGCATCGCACCTGTGGCTTTATTCGCCGCGGCAAGCCGAGTTGCCGCCGCCTGAAGTTCCGCCGTCGCAGCCTCGGACGCCTTGTTGGCGACGTCCTTCAGCCGTTCGATCTCATCGACCTTGTCTCGGTTGGCTCGCGTCAGTGCCTCGTTGAGCGCGGAGCGATGCAGCAGGATCATCCCCCCGATCCCGCCAAGCGTCGACAAAGCAAAGATAATTCCCCAAACCAACCCCTCGCTCATGCGCCCCCGCACAGTCTATCGAAATCCTATCCGTCCCCGGATGATGCACGGTTGGCGGGGAGTGCGCTAGTGCGCGGAAAACATCATCTCGCCAAACCGTCATGGCCCGGCTTGTCCGGGCCATCCACGTCTTCACCCCTGCAGCGTCTCGTAAAGATCATCCCAGTCGGGATTGACTCCGTGAATGAGCCGCACCTTCCAGGCGCGCGGCCATTTTTTGAGCCGGCTCTCCCGCTGAATGGCGCTCTCTATGTCGTCGTGCCGTTCCATATAAATGAGACGCTTCAATCCGTATCGCTTCGTGAACCCCTCGAAGATGCCCTCGCGGTGCTCCCACGCGCGCCGTACGATATCGGACGTCACGCCAACATAAAGCGTGCCATCCGGCCCATTCGTCATGATGTAAACCCAACCGCCCTTCATATGCTTATCATCTAAGACGTGGATGGCCCGGACAAGCCGGGCCATGACGATTATTGATTCTGTCCGTCATGGTCCGCTTTATGCGGGCCATCCATGCCTTAAAGGGAGGATGAGTTCCTCACCACCTATCCGCCGCCCTCACTACGGGCCCTTCATCCGTTATTGAAATATGCGTCAGCGTCTGTTCGTCATGGTTCATGCGCCATGAAAGCATCTTCTGGGCGTAGTGCAGCACCACGGGGAGATAGGCGGGATCGTTCGCGCGGTTCACGAATTCCTGCGGGTCCTTTTCGAGGTCGAAGAGGAGCGGCGGCAGGGACGTGAAGTGGACATATTTGAACTTCTCGTCGCGGATGATGTTCATCGTGCACTGATGAAGCGTGAGGTCGAGCGCACGTTCCGCCGCGTCGTCGGCAGGGTCGCGGAAGTCGAATTCCCAATGGGCGGCGTCGCGCCACTTCCCGGGCGCGGAGGCGCCCATCTCATATCCCTCGCGGCCTTCGAGGAAAGGCGTCAGCGGTTTGCCGTCGCATTGCACCGGCGTTTCGAGGCCGAGCGCGTCGAGCATGGTGGGCATGATGTCCACATTCTCGCTGAAGCGCGTGACGATGTTTCCGCGCGTCACGTTGGCCTTTTCGCGCGGGTCGCGGATGATGAGCGGGATGCGGTAGGACGCATCGAAATAGCCGCATTTGCCGAGGAGCCAGTGGTCGCCCATCTGCTCGCCATGATCCGAGGTGAAGACGATCAGCGTGCGGTCCCACAAGCCACTTTCCTTCAGGAAGGCGACGAGGCGGCCGATCTCCGCATCGACGCGGGACATGAGGCCGTAATAGACCGCCTTCATGCGGCGGAGCTTCTTCTCGTTCGACGAGGCGCGGAAGAGGCGGCGCGAAAGCTGATGCGCGAGCCAGGGGTGCTGCGCGCCTTCCTCGTCGGGCGTCGCGGCGCGGGTAAAGCCCGGGACGTCCTCCGGGTCGTACATCTCGTTCCAGGGTTCCGGCGCGACGAAGGGCGGGTGCGGGCGCAAGAGCGAGAGATGCGCGACGAATGGCTTCGTGGTGCTGCCCATGTAGTCCATCAGCCGGTTGACGAGGAAGGCCGTGTCGTCTTCCTCCGCCGGATAGACGAGAGGTTTCGGCGTCGCCGCGCCGTCCTCATAATCCGGGCCGGGTTCGCGCTTGCCGTAAGCGAGGCGGATGTCTTCCGGCACCTCGAAGCCCTTGGCCGCCAGATCGTCCGTCCACGGCGTCGGCCATGTGCCCATCATGCAGACCGGGCGGATGCCGGGGAGGGGGCCCTCATAGGTTCGCAGCCACGGACTTTCCGGGTCTTCCTCGCGCGGGTCCTGGCTCGTGTCGGTATAGCCGAAGAGGACGGGATCGTAGCCGGCGCGGGCAACTTCCTTCGCCCAGTTGGTGTGGCGGGCGTCGAGCGGCGTGCCGTTGGTGCCGGAGCGGTGGTTCTGGAGGTACATGCCCGTGTGCAGCGACGCGCGCGAGGGGCCGCAGGGAACGGCGTTCGCATAGTGCCGGTTGAAGAGGACGCCTTCGGCCGCCAGCGCGTCGAGGTTCGGTGTCTTCACCGTCGGGTGGCCGAGCGTCGACAGGCATTCGCCGCGCCACTGGTCGGCCGTGATGAAGAGGATGTTCAGCGGGGCGGCGGGCGAGGGCATGGGGCGGGGCTCCGGGGATTGTTTTTCGGCTGATTCCGGTAAGCCTATGCTAGCCCCATGACGCTTCGGCGAAGAGCCCCATGACGCTTCGGCGAAGAAGTGAATCGCGATTTCGGTCAGGGGCGCGTTTTGCCTCTGCTTTACCGCGTCAAAACCGCACTTTACCTCGCCAAAACCGCATGCTACCTCACCACGTCACGCTTGCCTTCGGGCTGCGCGTCGTCACGTCCAAGTCCCTATAACTATTAAAGAATCCGGCATCAGACATGACCAAGATCATCTTCAAGGAACATGACGGCAAGGAACACCCCGTCGACGTCGAGAACGGCATGACCGTCATGGAAGCCGCGATCAAGAACATGATCCCCGGCATCGATGCCGATTGCGGCGGCGCCTGCGCCTGCGCGACCTGCCATGTCTATGTCGATCCGGCATGGGTGGATAAGGTCGGCAAGCCCGAGAGCATGGAAGAAGACATGCTCGACTTCGCCTTCGACGTCCGCGAGAACTCGCGCCTGTCCTGCCAGATCAAGGTGACGGACGCGCTCGACGGCCTCATCGTCACGACGCCTGAAAAGCAGTTCTGACGGGCTTTTTTCGCTTTTTTGTTATTTGCCGGCTTCGCGCGTCTTCGCGTCGAAGCCAGCACTCTTTTGCGTCTTCGCATCGAAGCCAGCGCTCTTTTGCGTCTTCGCATCGAAGACCGTGAACTCGTGCTCGATCGACTTCTCGATGAGGAGCCGCCACACCGGCTCGGCAATCGCGGGGGAGAGGCCGTGCTGTGTCGCGGCGGCGAGCGCCTTCTGGACGACGTCCTCGATGCGGGCCTCGTCGCGGACCGCGCTGCGCTCGCCCTTGATCTGCCCGGCCTGCTCGATATAGCCCTGCCGTTCAGCCAGAAGCTTAGCCAGATCCCGGTCGATCCGGTCGATCTCGCGCCGAACTTCCGCCATCGTGTGACACTTGACCATGTTGCTCTCCGCGCCCGCGTCGCGCTTTATCCTCACACCTGCGATGCGGTGCAACATAGTTCGTGAGGGCGGCTTGTCACCCGTGAAATTTTTGGAATTTCATGAAAAACCATACGGCGCCGGCAGTGGGCTTGGCGTTGCAGTTTTTGCTTGGCGTGGCCGCCGCGGAGACCTATATAAGCCGCTCTTGGTGTGAAATATAAAATATAACACAATATAATTGTTGTTAATTCCCTGGTGGATCAGTGGTGACAGAGATGGCTGAAGAAACGATCACGACAGACGTAGTCATTATCGGCGCGGGCCCCGTGGGCCTCTTCGCGGTTTTCGAGCTTGGCCTTCTCGACCTCAAGGTTCATCTCGTCGACATTCTGGACCGTCCGGGCGGGCAGTGCGCCGAGCTCTATCCCGAAAAGCCGATCTACGACATTCCGGGCCTTCCGCTCGTCACCGGTCAGGAACTTACCGACCGGCTGATGGAGCAGGCGGCGCCCTTCAATCCGCAGTTCCATTTCAACGAACAGGTCGAACAGGTTGAGCGCCAGGAAGATGGCAGCTGGCTCGTGAAGACCGACGGCGGCATTACCTTCCACGCCAAGGTTATCGTCATCGCGGCGGGTGGCGGCAGCTTCCAGCCGAAGCGTCCGCCCATTCCCGGCATCGAGGAATATGAAGGCAAGTCTGTCTTCTATGCCGTGAAGAAGATGGAAACCTTCCGCGGCAAGAACGTTCTGATCTCCGGCGGCGGCGACAGTGCGCTCGACTGGACGATCAATCTCCAGCCCATCGCCGCGTCGATGCAGCTCATCCATCGCCGCGACGGTTTCCGTGCCGCGCCCGCTTCCGTCAACGAGATGCATCGTCTCGTGCAGGAAGAGAAGATGAAGTTCCATCTCGGCCAGGTCACGAAGCTGCATGGCGCCAATGGTCAGCTCGAAGGCGTGACGATCAAGGGCAATGACAATGCCGAGTTCGATGTCGCCTGCGACACGCTGCTGCCCTTCTTCGGCCTCACCATGAAGCTCGGCCCGATCGCGAACTGGGGCCTCAACCTGCATGAGAACCTCATTCCGGTCGATACCGAGAAGTTCGCGACCAATGCGCCCGGCATCTTCGCCGTCGGCGACATCAACACCTATCCGGGCAAGCTGAAGCTCATCCTGTCGGGGTTTCACGAGGTGGCTCTGATGGCGCAGGCGGCGGCGCGCATCGTCAATCCGGATGCGAAGATCACCTTCCAGTACACGACGTCGTCGACCAGCCTTCAGAAGAAGCTCGGCGTCGCCTGATGTTTTGACGGATCGCAAATGATGCGGAGTGCGCCGAGGCATGGCATAATTTCATTATGACCTACCAAACCGCGCTCCGCCTCAGCTATCTCGCCTTCGCAATCAGCATCGTCTCGCTTGTGATTGTGATGACGTCCTTCGTCCTCAAGTTCGACATCCCGTCGCACATCTTTCGGCCGCTCATGGGCGTCAGTTATCTCTGGCCGGGCGCCGCCTTTGCGATCGCCTGGTTCAAGAAAAAGGTCGAGCAGGGGCAGGGATGAATTCGCATGCAGCGGTTCGTTGTCATCTTTTTTCTGCTCGTTCTTGCCGGCCCCGCCTTTGCCGGTTCCGCCGCGATCGAGACCAAGCTCTATTTCGGATTGGGGATACCCGGCGGCGGCCGCGTCGGTGAGCGGCAATGGATGCGCTTTCTCGCCGAGACAGTGACGCCGCGCTTTCCCGATGGGCTCACTGTCCTGAGCGGCACGGGGCAGTGGCGCGATCCCAAGGGACAGTCGGCGAAGGTCATGTCCGAGCCGTCGCGGATCGTTATCATCGTCCATCCGGAAACCGCCGCGACCGCCAAGGCGATTGCCGAAATCCGGCAGACTTATGTGAAGCGCTTCCGCCAGCAGTCCGTTTTGCAGACAGATCAGCCGGTGAACGTCGTCGAGTGACGCCTTCGCTTCTGGACAGGGGGAGGTGTCCTTGCGAAAACGGGCCATGCTCAAGACCGAGATATATCTGGAAAAGAGCTTTGAGCTCTGGCCGGGCCTGTTGCGCTTCGCCATTACCGGCGAGGGAGCGTATGCGGCGCTCGACGCGGGATTCGATGCCGCCCGCGAGGTTGCCGCAACGCTGATGGTGGATGCAGAGCTCATCGCGAACGCTGGAGGCTCGCTCGATCTCCTGCCGCGTGGTCATGCGGGACGGCTGGCATCTGATGCGATGCGTGCGATGACGCAGGCTGTTCCCACGGCGCAGCCGTCGGATCTGCCGCCGCTGCTCGTCGCACTGCCGGGCGCTGTCTGTGATGTAGTTGCCGAGGCGATGAGGAATGCTGGATCTTGTGACACTGTCGTTGTCTCGCTCGGCGATGCGCTTTCCTTTCATGTCGAGGGTGGAGCGGTTCTGCCTGCTGACCTCTCGTTGCCGCTTGTGACCGGCGAATTCCTGCGCATGCTGGGCGAGGGGCGGTCGGGAGGGGTGGCACTTTCCGGCGCGCAGGCGCATTTCCCGACATCCGGCGTTGCCGACCGCGTTGTTCTTCAGGCGAAAAGTGCCGCGCTTGCCTCGCTCGCCGCCGCCTATATGGCGGACGGAATGACGGTGCCGGGGATGCCGCGCTGCAAGGAGCGGATTGCCGATCCTCTGGTCGCCCGCGCGGTCGAGGGACGGCCTCTCGCCGGCAATACTGGATTGCTCGCGCCGGAGACGATCTGGGACGCGCTGTCCGGTGGCATGAAGCGCGCGAGCCTGCTCCGCGAAAAGCGTCTGCTCCGGGCCGCTGCCCTTGCCCTCAAGGGGCGTGGCCGCACCCTCGGCCCTATAGATGGCAACCGCCTCCTGCGCTTCGGCGTTTCCGAGTGGCGCTGAGCGGCGCCCGCGCTCATAATCCCTGAAAACAAGAATGGGAGAGCGCGTCATGGGTTTTTACGAGAAACACGTCGTTCCGCACGTCATCAACTGCGCCTGTGGTTCGAAGCCGATCCGCTATCAGCGCAAGAAGGTGGTGCCTTTGGCGGAGGGGACGGTGCTGGAAATCGGCATCGGCACGGGACTCAATCTCCCTTATTACGATCCCGCCAAGGTGAAGAAGGTGATCGGTCTCGATCCCTCCGAAGCCTCGTGGAAGCTCGCGGGCGAGCGCGCGAAGGATCTGCCGTTTCCGGTCGAGTTTGTCGGGCTGCCGGGTGAAATGATCCCGCTCGACGACAGGAGCGTCGATACGGTGCTGGTGACTTTCAGCCTTTGCACGATCCCGGATCCTGTGAAGGCGCTCGAAGGCATGCGCCGCGTGCTGAAGCCGGGCGGCAAGCTCGTCTTCTGCGAGCATGGCGCAGCGCCCGATGCCGATGTGCTGAAGTGGCAGAATCGCGTCAATCCGATCTGGCGCGTACTCTTCGGCGGCTGCAATCTCAACCGGCATATTCCTGAACTTGTCGAGCGCGGCGGCTTCAGGATCGCTGATCTCCAGACCATGTATCTCCCCTCGACGCCGCGCATCGCCGGCTTCAACTATTGGGGCGTCGCGGAGGGATAGGTCTTCGTTTCGGGGTGATTGCCATGAAGGATCTACCCTTATCCAAGGTCTATCAACTACTCGAACCGGGACCCGTGGTCATGCTCACGACGGCGCGCAAGGGGCGCGCCAATGTGATGACGATGTCCTGGCATATGATGGTCGAGTTCGAGCCGCCGCTTGTCGCTTGCGTCGTCAGCGGCGCCAATTACAGTTTCGAGGCGCTCAGGGCGACGAAGGAATGCGTGATCGCCATTCCTGCGCGCAAGCTCGCATCGAAAGTGGTGGAGGTTGGCAATTCGTCGGGCCGCAGCATCGACAAGTTCGAGAGTTTCGGCCTGACGTCGGTGCAGGCGAGGAGTGTCGGCGCGCCGCTCATCAAGGAATGCTTCGCCAATCTCGAATGCCGCGTCAGCGATACGCGCGAGGTGAACCGCTACAACATGTTCATCCTCGAAGTGGTAAAGGCCTGGATCGATCCCGATCAGAAGCGGCCGAAGACGATCCATCATCATGGCTTCGGCAATTTTGTCGTCGATGGCGAGGCGATCCGGCTGAAATCGCACATGCGCTAGGCGGGGAGGCTGGTTGACTCGATGCTGATTGGCGAATAGAACATAACAAGAACAAACATAAGGGGCATTGCCATGTCCGGACCGGCCGCCGGGCCCATTGCCGAGTTGCGCGCCCGCATCGCTTCTTTCGATACGGCGAAGAGGGAAAGCTCCGCGCGCATGATTTCGCTGGGCGCGGCGTCGATCGAAGATGCACTGCCGATGGGGGGGCTCAGGCGCGATGCGTTGCATGAGGTGGCCGCCGCAACCTATGGCGACATGGCGGCGACGATGGGCTTCGCGACGGCGTTGGTCGCATGCTTTGCGGAAGCCTCGCCCATGGCGCCTGTTCTCTGGTGCGAGGGAAATCACGCGCCTTTCGATGTCGGCGGGCTTTATGGGCCAGGTCTTGCGGCTTTCGGCCTCGATCCCGCGCGGCTCGTCCTTGTTACGCCGCCCCGCGATGTGGAACTTCTATGGACGCTGGAAGAGGCGCTGCGGCTCGGTGCCTTCGCGGCCGTCGTCGGAGAGATAGATGCGGGTGCGCGCGCGTTTGACCTTACAGCGACGCGACGCTTGCAGCTCGCGGCGGAAGAGGGTGGCGCACCGGCCCTGCTTCTGACGGGGTATCAGAGCGCGGGCGCCAGTGCTGCCGCCACGCGCTGGCGCATTGCCGCCGCGCCCGGTTCGCCGGGCCTGCGTTTCGAAGGTCACTCTATGGAGCTAGTCGGCAGGCCGCGCTGGAAGGCGACGCTGGAGCGTTGCCGCGGCGCAGAGGGCGGCGCGGCCTGGCTCGTCGAATGGGATGTCGCTCGGCGGAAATTCTCGACGCCGGATCGCGAGCTTCACGCGGTTGCGACGCGAAGAGAAAGCGTGCTGGAACTGGCCGGATGATCGTCGCGGCACGTCGCTACCAATAGGGCCGGCCGTAGCGTGGTCCCCACCAGGGTGGCGGCATGGTATTGGCGCGATCGATGGCGCGGGTATTTTCTTCCTGTGCCCGGATCTCCTTGAGCTTCAGCATGCAATTGCCGAAGGCAGTCGTTCCGGACTTGAAACCGAGGCTCTGGCATTCATGTTCGTCGGCGGCTCGCTGGGCCGCGTCTTTCGCCGCCTGTTCCTCGGGGCTGACGCATGCGGCAAGCGTCATAAACACTGCCACCGCAAACCATTTACGCATTCACACCTCCTCAGGACTTAAAAGCCGTGAGCGACACCAACGCCCAGACCGAAGCTCACATTGGGCGATTGCGCGCCTTCGTTCTTGGCGCGGATTTCCTTCAGCTTGAGGCGGCAATTGCCATAGGCCTCGGTGCCGGGCTTGAAGCCAAGATCAATGCAGTTCTGATTGTCGATGGCATCAAGCCGCGCCTTTTCAGCGGCGGGGTCTGCACAAGCCGCTGCGAGCAGGGTGAAGCAAGCCAGAAAACCAATTCGTAAAGCGCGTCTGGACTTCATCTCGAACAGCCTCTCCTTGAATGAAATCTAATCTTAGCGTGAACGATGCGAAAGGACGTTGCGGGCAGTCAAAATTTTTGACTCGCCTTTCTGTTCGGAGGGGAGCAGATTTAAGTTCTTGTTTTGTTCTATTTGGATGGCGTGCCGATGATAGGGCGGCGACGGATCGTAGCGGTTTTTCTGCCGCATTGGCCGATGGATCGGTTCTTCAGGGCGCTGAGGGCAAAAGGCAGAAAGCCAGATCGCAGGCGTCCGCTCGCTCTTGCCATGTCGGCTCAAGGTGGCCCCCGAATTACCGCGCGCAACCGCGCCGCAGCGCAGGAGGGCGTAAATGAGGATCAGCTCGTCACCGACGCCACGGCGCTTTGCAGAAGGCTTGAAGTGCGTGACGCCGATCTGGCCGCCGATGCTGCTGCGCTGAAGAAGCTCGCCGACTGGTGCGGGCGCTACACGCCCTGGACCGCGCCGGATGCGAACGGGTTGGGTGTCGAGCCTGACGGCATTCTCATGGACATAACCGGCTGCGATCATCTCTTTGGCGGCGATGCGGCGCTGCTCGACGATCTGGTCGCGCGTCTCAGGGGTTTCGGCATCGCTGCGCGGGCGGTCGCGGCGGCAACGCCCGGCGCGGCTTGGGCGCTTGCCCGCTTCGACGAAAGGCAGGTCTTCGTTCTGCCCGCAGGCGAGGAGGAGCACGCGCTTAAAGGTCTGCCCATCCGCGCCTTGCGGCTCTCACACGACATTTGCGACGGGCTCCACCGGCTCGGCCTGAAGCGGGTGGGCGATCTTTATGGGCGCCCCCGCGCGCCCCTCACCGCGCGCTTCGGCCCTGATGTCGCTCGCCGTCTCGATGAGGCGCTGGGGCGCACGGCAGAACCCATTTCCCCCGAAATGCCGCTGGTGCCTTTTCGAGCGCGGCTTCTTTTCGCCGAAGGGCTGACCCGCATCGAGGATATCGAAACGGCGGTGGAACGCCTTGCCGTCGAACTCTGCGATCTGCTGACGCGCGACCTGAAGGGCGCGCGGCGGCTCGAACTTCTTCTCTTCCGTGTCGATGGGGAAGTCTCGCAGCTTCTCGCCGGCACTAGCGCCCCCTCGCGCGAGGCGAAGCATCTCGCGCGCCTCTTCCGCGAGAAGCTGAAACAGGTTGGAGACGATTTCGATGCGGGGTACGGCATTGAGGCGCTGAGCCTCGCGGCACTCGCTGTCGATGCCATGTCGCCTTCGCAAGCCGCACTGTCAGATGAAGATAGTGGCGAGCGGAACATCGATGCGCTGATCGACAGGATCGGCAATCGTCTCGGACCTTCGCGCGTGCGTCGACTGCGGCCTTGCGCGAGCTACATTCCCGAACGCGCCGTTGCGACCGTGCCCGCGATGAGTGGGGCGCTGCCGCCCACGTCCATCATATCGCCCAATGACTGGCGCATTCCGGAATTGCAGAAACTCGACGGCGTGGTGGGTCGCCCCCTGCGCATGCTTGCCTGCGCCGAACAGATCGAGGTGACGGCCGAAGTGCCGGAAGGTCCGCCGCGCAGCTTCCGCTGGCGCCGTGTCCTGCATCACGTCGTGCGGTCGGAGGGACCGGAACGCATCGCGCCTGAATGGTGGCGGCGCGATGGCGAACGGACGCGCGATTATTACCGCGTCGAAGACAAGGATGGTCGCCGTTTCTGGCTCTATCGCGACGGTCTTTATCAGCGCGATACCGAAATGCCGCTCTGGTATCTGCATGGGATTTTCGGATGAAGATGATGAGGAGAGAAAAGTGATCCGCTTTTCCCGCAAGGGCGGTTTTGCCGAACTTGCCGTGATGACGAATTTCAGTTTCCTGCATGGCGGTTCCCATGCGGACGAACTGGTGCTGGCTGCGAAGGCGCTGGGCCTCAAGGCCATCGGCGTCGCGGATCGCAACACGCTGGCGGGTGTGGTGCGTATGCATGCATCGGCGAAAGCGAATGGCATGCGTCTTCTCGTTGGCACACGGCTGGTGACGGAGGATGGGTTCGAGGTCATCGCCTATCCGGAGGATCGCGCCGCCTATGGCAGGCTGACGAAGCTTCTCACTCTCGGCAACAGACGCGCGAGGAAAGGAGAGTGCCACCTGACGCTCGGCGATATTCTTGCCCATGGCGAAGGGCATTGCTTCATCGCCATGCCGCCTGTCGATCTATCGCTGAAATTCGGCGATGTGCTGAGGGTGCTGGCAAAGGCGTTTTCGGGCTCGGTCTGGCTTGGGCTGGCACCCGGATATGACGGCAACGACGCGCGGCGTTTCAGCGGGCTTGAACGCCTCGCGCGCGATGCTGACGCGAAGCTGCTTGTGACCAATGATGTGCTCTATCATGGGCCCGAGCGCCGGCCTCTACAGGATGTGCTGACCTGCATCCGCGAACATTGCACATTGGAGACGGCAGGCTTCCGCCTCGAAGCCAACGCCGAGCGCCATCTGAAATCCGATGCGGAAATGACGCGGCTTTTCCCGCATGCGCCGGAAGCGCTCGACGAAAGCCTGAAGATCATGGAGCGCTGCCGCTTCTCGCTCGATGAACTTAAATATGAATATCCTGCAGATACATTCTCGGAAAATGAGACGCCACAGGATCTACTCATCCGGTTGACGTGGGAAGGAGCGGCTTGGCGCTTTCCCGACGGTGTGCCGGAGAGGATTTCTGCGACGATCGCGCATGAACTCGCGCTGATCGAGGAGATGCGCTACGCGCCATATTTCCTGACCGTGCATGATATTGTCAGCTATGCCCGAAGTCAGGACATTCTTTGTCAGGGGCGTGGATCGGCGGCGAATTCCGCCGTGTGCTATTGCCTCGGCATCACTTCTGTCGATCCAACCGAAATCGATCTTCTCTTCGAGCGCTTCGTCTCGAAGGACAGGAACGAGCCGCCAGATATCGACGTCGACTTCGAGCATGAGCGCCGCGAAGAGGTGATCCAGTATATCTATAATAAGTATACTAGGGAGCGTGCCGGCATCGCGGCCACTGTCATCAGCTATCGTTCGCGCAGTGCAATTCGCGATGTCGGCAAGGTGTTCGACCTTTCAGAAGACGTCATCAATGCGCTGGCGCGTTCGACATGGGGCTGGTCCAATCGTGGCGTGTCGGACGGGGATGCGCGCGAGACGGGCCTCGACCCCACGGATCCACGTCTCGAAATGGCGCTGGCGCTCGCAGCCGAACTCATCGGCTTTCCGCGTCATCTTTCGCAGCATGTGGGCGGCTTCGTCATTACCAAGGGGCCACTCGAAGAAGTAGTGCCTATCGGCAATGCGGCGATGGAGAAGCGGACTTTCGTCGAATGGGACAAGGACGATCTCGATACGCTCGGCATTCTGAAGATCGATGTTCTGGCGCTGGGCATGCTTTCCTGCATCCGCCGTGCCTTCGACCTTCTTGACGAGCATTACGGTATCAAGCTCAACCTTGCGACAGTGCCTCAGGACGATGTCGCGGTCTATGACATGCTCTGCAAGGCCGACAGCGTCGGCGTCTTTCAGGTGGAGAGCAGGGCGCAGATGTCGATGCTGCCGCGCCTCAAGCCCCGCAATTTCTACGATCTCGTCGTCGAAGTCGCGATCGTGCGGCCGGGGCCCATTCAGGGCGGCATGGTGCATCCCTATCTGAAGCGGCGCGAATATCCGGATGAGGTGACATATCCGTCGCCAGAACTGGAAGACGTTCTGAAGAAGACGTTGGGTGTGCCGCTCTTTCAGGAACAGGCAATGAAAATGGCCATCGTCGCTGCGGGCTTCATGCCGGGCGAGGCCGATCAGTTGCGCCGCGCCATGGCCGCTTTCCGCCGCGTCGGAACCATCGGGAAGTATCGAGAGAAATTCATCAGCGGCATGATCGGCAACGGATATGACGCGGATTTTGCGGAGCGTTGCTTCAAGCAGATCGAGGGCTTCGCCGATTACGGCTTCCCGGAGAGCCATGCCGCGAGCTTCGCACTGCTCGTCTATGTCTCCGCCTGGATCAAATGCCACTATCCGGATGTCTTCTGTGCAGCGATCCTCAATTCGCAGCCCATGGGTTTCTATGCACCGGCGCAGCTCGTCCGCGACGCTCGCGAACATGGCGTGGAAATGCGTGCTGTCGATGTGAACTCCAGCGATTGGGATTGCACGCTCGAAGCAGTACCGGAAAAGGCGCTTCGCGCCGTGCGGCTCGGCATCAGACAGGTGAAGGGCGTGCAGGGCGAGACGGGCGAGAAAATCATGGAGGTGAGAGGGAAGGGGTTCGACTCCGTTCGCCATCTCTGGCTCCGGACCGGACTTGCTCCTCGCGTCATCGAAAAGCTCGCCGATGCGGACGCTTTCCGCTCGCTGGGGCTTGACCGGCGCGCGGCGCTCTGGGCCGTGCGTGGGCTTGGCGGATATGGCGACGGACAGAGCGGCGTGAAACCCGCGGCTTTGCCGCTTTTCGCAGCGCTCGAGGAAGGAGGCTTCCAGCGCGAGGAGGAAATGCAGCTTCCGACCATGCCGCTTGGTGAACATGTCGTGCTCGACTATGCGACGATCCGTCTGTCGCTCAAGGCACATCCGCTCGCTTTCCTGCGCAACAGGCTGAGTGCGCGCGGCATCGTCGCGCATTCGCGGCTGACAGAAATCGATGCCAACGCGCGGGTGAAGCTTGCGGGCCTCGTCCTTGTGCGCCAACGGCCTGGAACTGCGAGTGGCGTCATCTTCGCGACGTTGGAGGACGAGACGGGCATTGCCAATATCATCATCTGGCCGCGAACCTATGAGCGCTACCGGCGCATCGTACTGACGTCGCGGCTCCTTGCCGTGAAAGGCCGTGTGCAGAGGGAGGGGGCGGTCGTTCATGTGATCGCCGACGAACTAGAGGACCTGACGCATGAGCTGTCGGGTCTGTCATCGCTGGGAGAGATCGGCAATGCCAATCTCTCCCATAACGATCATGTGAAGAATGCTTCGCCCGACGCGCGCCAGAGGAAGCTTGCAATGGCCGAGGAGCAGCAATTGCGCGCAGCGCGCTTCCTGCCCAAAAGCCGGGATTTCCACTGAATGATCTTGGTTGTTTATGATTTCGGGCCGGATTTGGTCCTGGAGGGGTATATTCCATAGGTAAATCGCCGGACTGGCAGGACAACCCTTCGCCCGGCTAACTTGGCGTGGAAGAATGAACCGGATTTGCGGCAGAACGGGACTTCGTCTTGCAGAATAAGATGATCTGGATCGGCGCCATTGCCGCCCTGACCCTCGCTATTGGTGCATTCCTTTTCCTGCGTGCGCCTTCCGTCGTGGTGGTGAAGCCCGAGCGGGGCCTTGCGATCGAAGCGGTCTATGCGACGGGTACCGTTGAGCCGCATATTTATGCCGAAACAGGATCGAAGATTTCAGGCCGCGTCATCGAATTGAAGGTGAGGGAGGGCGACCACGTCGCGGCGGGCGATATCCTGGCTGTCATCGATCTTGGGGAAGACGCGGCGAATGTCGATCAGCTTCAGGCGAAACTGAGGCTGGCAGAAGCAGATGCGGTGAGGGCGAGGAAACTCCGGCGTTCCGGCAATGTCAGCGTCGCTGCACTCGATCAGGCTGAAAGCGTTTTTGGTGCCGCCGATGCCGAGCTCAAATCGGCAAAGGCGAGGCTTGAGGATCATTACATTCGCGCGCCGATTGCGGGCGTGCTTCTTCGCTCCGAGCAGCAGCTCAAGATCGGTGACATGGTGCAGCCGCAACAGACACTTTTCATCGTCGGCGATCCTTCCGCGCTCCAGATCGACGCCGAGGTTGATGAGGAAGACATCACCAAGGTGAAACCGGGGCAGGAGGCCCTGATCCGCGCCGACGCCTTCAATGGGCAGGTGCTCAACGGCAGCGTCGCCGACATCACGCCCTATGGAGACCCCGTGGCGCGGACCTATCGTGTTCACATCGCGCTTCCCTCGGACACGCCGTTGCTTTCGGGTATGACGACGGAAATCAACATCGTGGTCCGCAAGCAGGAAAATGCATTGCTCGTTCCAGTTTCGGCCCTCTCAGGCGGCACGGTATGGACGATCGTCGATGGCCGCGCGGTGCAGCAGAAGGTCGAACTCGGCGCTGTCGCCAAGGACAAGGCCGAGATCAAATCGGGCCTCAGCGACGAGGCCACCGTCATCCTGAATCCGTCATCGACGCTCAAGCCCGGCGCCCGTTTGCGCGTCGGATCGTCATAGGCGGAGAATCGTATGTTCTGGCGCGTCGCTCTTTCCATCGCGATTGCCCAGCTTGCCAATCGGCAGCGGCAAACGCTTGTCTCGGTTCTGGGCGTTGCCCTCGGCGTCGGCTTTTTCATCGCGACGTCGTCGATCATGTCGGGGTCCGAGAAGGACTTTACGCAACGCCTCGTCAACAATGCGCCGCACATCACCATCAAGGACGAGTTTCGAAATCCGACAACGCAGCCCGTCTTTCTCGCCTATCCCAAGGGAGCAATCTCGCTCGTGCGCACCAAGCCGCGCGAATATCTGCGTGGCATCAAGAATTATGGAGCGAAGGTCGAGGAACTGTCGCAGCGCAGCGGCGTCATAGCAGAGGCTGCGCTGACGGGGCAGATCATCGTGCGCTACGCCAACAAGGATGTGAGCGCCTCGGTTGCTGGCATCGATCCAGCCAAGGAGAAGTTTCTCACTCAGGTCGAAAGCGACATGCGCGAAGGGAGTCTCGATCGGCTCAAGACGACGGCGGACGGTATCGTCATCGGCTCCGGCATGTCGCAAAAACTCGGCCTCAGGATGGACGACCTCGCGACCGTCATCGCGCCTTCGGGTCTCGTCAAGCGCATGAAGGTCGTCGGCATATTCCATGTCGGGAACCTCCTGCTCGACGAGGGGCAGGTCTATGTCCTCCTGAAGAACGCGCAGGTCCTGCTCGACAAGGCGTTCATCGCGAACCAGATACGCATCAAGATACCAAATCCCGACGATGCTGAAACTTTCGCCGCTGGCCTGGAGGCGCGCTGGGGTTATCGCGCCGAGTCGTGGCAGGAAGTGAACCGCGATATTCTCGGTCTCTTCGTGATCCGCAACGCCATCACCTATTCGATCGTCAGTGCGATCATGGTTGTCGCCGCGTTCGGCATCTTCAATATCATTTCGACTGTGGTCATGGAGAAGCGGCGCGACATTGCCATCATGATGTCGATGGGATTTCACGCCTTCGATATTCAGCTCATTTTCCTCATTCAGGGTGTGCTGGTCGGCATTCTCGGGATGCTGCTCGGTTGGGGGATTGGCCGAGGCCTGCTCGAAGCCGTCTCGACACTCAAGTTCACCGTGCCGGGCATGTCGGAGCGGCAAGGCTTCGTTCTCGACTGGAGCTTTCGCCCCTATGCGATAGGCGGGCTTTTCGCGCTGGCAGCTGCAGTCGTGGCCGCATGGTATCCGGCGCACAAGGCTTCGGAAGTCAGGCCCGTCGACATCATCCGGGGGGCCGCGTGAGCGAAGCGCCGGTGGTCGTCGAGACGCGAGGCGTCACGCGCATCCTTCAGGAGGCGGTGCCGGTCACCCTTGTGCGCGACATCGACCTGTCGGTGAGGAAGGGCGAATTCGTAAGCATCACCGGTCCCTCCGGCTCCGGCAAATCGTCGCTCCTCTATCTCCTTGGCCTTCTCGACGTGCCGACGGAAGGCGAGGTGATGATCGACGGGCAACCGACGAACGGCCTCGATGCGAATGCGCTGGCGGCGATCCGGCTACGGAAGATCGGCTTTGTTTTTCAGTTTCACTTCCTGCTGCCGGAATTCGATGTGCTGCAGAACATCATGCTGCCGATGCGCAGGCTCGGCACACTTTCGGAAAGCGAGATGAGAGAGCGGGGGATGACGCTTCTGGCTGGTCTCGAAATGGCCGATCAGACGACAAAGCGTCCCGACCAGCTATCGGGCGGTCAGCGCCAGCGCGTCGCCATTGCCCGCGCGCTGGCGAACGATCCGCTGATCCTTCTCGCCGACGAGCCGACCGGCAATCTGGACAGCAAGAACAGCAAGATCGTTCGGGACATTTTCGCCCGGCTGGTGAGCGAGCAGGGAAGGACCGTCATCGCGGTCACGCACGAGACGGATTTTGCGGCCGCGACCCAACGCAATGTGCATCTGGTCGACGGCCGCATCGTGAAGGATGAGCGGCGGAGTTAGCGGCTCAGTTCCCGCATGGCCTTGTCGAGGCCTTCCAGCGTCAGCGGATACATGCGCTCCCCCATGATCTGCTTGAGGATCTGGAGAGAGGGCGTGTATTCCCAGTGCTTTTCGGCAATGGGGTTGAGCCAGACGCAGCTTTCATAAATCTGCGTCACGCGCTCCATCCAGAGTCCGCCGGGTTCTTCGTTCCAATGTTCGACGGAGCCGCCCGCATAGGTGATTTCATAGGGCGACATGCTGGCGTCGCCGACGAAGACCACCTTGTAGTCGGCCGGGAACTTGTGGAGCACATCCCAGGTCGACATCTTTTCATTGTGGCGGCGCTTGTTGTCCTTCCACACGCCTTCATAGAGGCAGTTGTGGAAGTAGAAATATTCCATGTTCTTGAATTCGGTGCGGGCCGCCGAAAAAAGCTCCTCGCAGAGCTTTATGTGGCTGTCCATCGAACCGCCGATGTCGAAGAAGACGAGCAGGTTGATCTTGTTGCGCCGCTCGGGGACCATCTTGATGTCCAGATAGCCGTGATGAGCGGTCGAGCGGATCGTGTCGTCGAGATCGAGTTCCGTTGGCGCGCCTTCGCGGGCAAATTTGCGCAGGCGCCGCAGGGCAACCTTGATGTTGCGTGTGCCGAGTTCGACGGAGTCGTCGAGGTTCTTGTATTCGCGCTTGTCCCAGACCTTCACGGCTTTGCCGTGGCGGCCTTCCTTCTGGCCGATGCGGACGCCCTCAGGATTGTAGCCATAGGCGCCGAAGGGGGAGGTGCCGCCCGTGCCGATCCATTTGTTGCCACCTTCGTGGCGCTCTTTCTGCTCTTCGAGGCGCTTCTTCAGCGTCTCCATGATCTTTTCCCAGCCGCCGAGCGCTTCGATCTGCGCCTTCTCTTCTTCGGTCAGGAATTTTTCGGTGAGCTTGCGCAGCCACTCCTCGGGGATTTCGGCGGTCTGGCCTTCGTTCATCAGATCGAGGCCCTTGAAGACATGGCCGAAGACCTGGTCGAACTTGTCGAGGTTGCGCTCGTCTTTCACCAGGGCTGCGCGGGAGAGATAATAGAAGTCCTCGACCTTGCGATCGATGACGTCCGAATCCATCGCCTCAAGCAGCATCAGGTATTCGCGCAGCGAGACGGGAACGTTCGCTTTTTTTAGTTCGTGGAAGAAGTGGACGAACATGAGAGTTCTCCAGATGCGTTCGGAGCAATCCAAATCTATTTGCCTCGTCATTGCCAGGCTTGACCCGGCAATCCAGCGCCGCTTGCTCCGTGCCTGCGGCCTTGGATCCCCGGGTCAAGCCCGGGGATGACAGGGGTAGGCGATGATCGTCAGTTCCGCTCGCGGCGCGCGAGAAACGCGAGGCGCTCAAAGAGATGCACGTCCTGCTCGTTCTTCAGCAGAGCGCCGTGGAGCGGCGGGATCAGCTTCGACGGGTCCTTCTCGCGCAGCGCTTCGAGAGAGATGTCTTCCGAGAGCAGCAGCTTGAGCCAGTCGATGAGTTCCGACGTCGACGGTTTCTTCTTCAAGCCCGGCACTTCGCGGATCTCGTAGAAGATGTTGAGCGCGTCCTGAACGAGCTTGCCCTTCAGCCCCGGGAAGTGGACATCAATGATCGCGCGCATCGTGTCTTCGTCCGGGAACTTGATGTAGTGGAAGAAACAACGGCGCAGGAAGGCGTCCGGCAGTTCCTTTTCGTTGTTCGACGTGATGATGACGATGGGACGCTGGCGGGCCTTGATCGTTTCGTTCGTCTCGTAGACATAGAACTCCATCCGGTCGAGCTCCTGCAGGAGGTCGTTCGGGAATTCGATGTCAGCCTTGTCGATTTCGTCGATGAGAAGGACGGGGCGGGCGTCACGCTCAAAGGATTCCCAGAGCTTGCCCTTGCTGATGTAGTTCCTGATGTCCTTCACGCGCTCGTCGCCAAGCTGGCTGTCGCGTAGACGGGTCACCGCGTCATATTCATAAAGGCCCTGATGCGCCTTGGTCGTCGACTTGATGTTCCAGGTGATGAGCTCGGCATTGAGCGCCTTGGCGACTTCCTCGGCCAGCACTGTTTTGCCCGTGCCCGGCTCGCCCTTTATGAGGAGGGGGCGCTGCAGCGTGATCGACGCATTGACGGCGACGCGCAGATCTTCGGTGGCGACGTAATTCTCTGTACCTTCGAACTTCATGGGAACCGGCTTCCTCTCCCCGGGGCGCGTTGGCGCGCTCCATATATGGCAATGGCAGAACGGGCACGAAACTAGGGCCTCGTCTCGAGGCATTCAAGAAAAAGGCCGTCGGGGACCTCATCAGCCATGAGCATCTGCCCGGCAGGAATTGCCGGTGGGGGTCAAATCTACCCGTCGAACACGCGTTTTAATATAAGCAAGCCATTGATTCCATTGAATTTATGATCTGGCCCGCTCCTTGCTCCCTTAAGCGCCGAACGATCCATTTGCGATTTCGGCAGGAGATAGGCGATGAGTTTCTTCGGAGCGATGAGCACCGCGGTCACGGGTATCAAGGCCCAGTCCAGTGCACTGGGCTACATCTCGGACAACATTGCCAATAGCCAGACGACCGGCTTCAAGAAGACCGAGGCAAGCTTCCTTGACATCGTGACGGTCGCGACGGCGACGAACCAGCAGCCGGGCGCGGTGATGGCCCAGCCGAAATACACCAACAGCGTGCAGGGGACCATTTCCTCGACCTCGGTCGCAACCAACATGGCCATCAACGGCAACGGCTTCTTCGTCGTCTCCAAGTCCGTGGGCAATGCCGACAACAGCCCTGTGTTCCAGGATGTGAACTACTACACCCGCGCCGGCGACTTCTCGATGGACAAGAATGGCTATCTGAAGAACAGCAGTGGTTACTATCTGCAGGGCACGCCGATCGACCCGACATCGGGCAATCTGGTGGGCGATGCCACAGGCGTTGTCCAGATCAATCAGGGTTTCCTCGCGGCCCATGCCACGTCGTCGATCAACTATCAGGTCAACCTGCCGAGTACGCCGACGACGTCCAACTACGACACGACGGTCGCGGGCAGCGAACTCCTGCAGACCTCTGCGGAAAAGACCTCGGGCACAGTCTTCCACAACGATCCGACCAATACTTCTGGCACGCCTGCGACTGACGGCGTCATTCAGGCTCAGGACGAAGCGGCCTTCCTCAATCGTTCGGTCACAGGTGGTTCGGTGACAGCCTATGACTCGCAGGGCACGGCGGCTTCCGTTCAGCTCCGTTGGGTCAAGGTCGACAATGCGAGTGGCGATGGAAGCGGTTCCACGCCCGGCACGGAAACGTGGCAGCTCTTCTACAAGTCCGATGACAGTGCCACCGGCACGAACGCCAAGTGGACCAATGTCGGCCAGAACTACACCTTCGACTCCGCCGGCAACCTGAACCCGCCGGTCGCCTCGACGACCATCAACAATCTGACGGTGAATGGTGACGTTATCGGAAATGTCACCCTCTATCACGGCAATGGGGGCGTCACGCAATATGCCGATACGAGCGGCGCCGTAACGGTCAACAAGATCGACCAGGATGGATATGCGGCAGGCAATCTCGTGAGCATCGCGGTGACGGATAACGGCCGTATCGCGGGCACCTACTCGAACGGCAAAACGGTCGATCTTTACCAGATCGGCGTCGCGCATTTCAACAACCCGGACGGGTTGCAAAAGGTCGATGGTGCGGCCTTCGCCGCGACTGAGGCGTCCGGTCAGGCGATTGCCGGCGGGAGCGGGTCTGTCGTCGGCTCTGCGCTGGAAGATTCGAACGTCGATCTTTCCGATGAGTTCTCGAAGCTCATCATCGCGCAGCAGGCCTATTCGGCGAATACCCGTGTCATCACGGCGGCGGACTCGCTGATCCAGGAAACGCTGAATATGAAGCACTAAGCGGCGCTTCAACAATCGGGTCAGTAGGCAGGAATTTCTTCCATGAGCCTTAGTTCGGCGATCGGCACGGCACTCTCGGGGCTCAATGCGAGCCAGGCAGGGCTTGATCTCGTCTCGCGCAACATCGCGAATGCGAATACGGCCGGCTATACGCGGAAGGTCCAGCAAACGACGACCCAGATGGCCGGGAGCCAGGGCATCGGCGTTACGCAGCTCGCCGACAGCCGTCTGGTTGACAGCTATCTGCTTCAGCAGATGCGCACTGAGTCTGCGTCTACATCGTTTCTGAACGTCTATAATAATTTCATGACGCAGATCGACTCGTCCTTCGGCTCGCCGAATAGCGACAGTTCGATCTCCGGAGCGGTATCGACCTTCGAGACCAAACTGCAAGCGGCTGCGACGACGCCCGACGACGACGCGGCGCGCCAGACACTGATTAACAGCGCGACGACACTCGCCTCAAAGCTCAACAGCGCTTCGACCCAGGTTCAGAACCTGCGGAAGCAGGCGGAGCAGAGCATTGCCGATGGCGTCTCGCAGGCAAACAGCCTGATGCAGTCGATCGCGAAGCTCAACACGCAGATCGCCCAGACAAAGGCGAGCGGCCAGTCCACAGGTGATCTCGAGGATCAGCGGGACACGGCGATCAATTCGCTTTCGAACCTCATGGGTGTGAAGACTGTCGAGCGCGACGACGGCACTGTCGCGGTCTTCACCACCGGCGGCCAGCTTCTCGTCGATAATGCGGCGGCGCAGCTTTCCTTCGACCAGCATGCGAATCTCGACGCTGGTTCGACCTATAGCGCGGATCCGACCAAGCGGTCGGTCGGCACGATCACACTCAATCAGGGCACGACATCGGTTGACCTGATCGCTTCGGGCGCCATTCAGTCGGGCTCCATCGCCGCCTATGTCAAGCTGCGCGACACGGATTTGCCGCAGGCCCAGGCGCAGCTCGATGAACTGGCAAGCCAGCTCGCGCTGTCCCTGTCCTCCGACAAGGTGTCCGGCACCGCAGCCTCGGCGAGCGTGGGCACGGGAACGGGCTTTGACCTCGACCTCAACCCCTTCGTTTCGGGCAACACCACTGGCGCAACCGGTACGCAGATTAATTTCAGCTATACGGACGGCACGGGCACACACAATGTCTCGGTCGTGCCGGTATCTGATCCTTCGCTGCTTCCGCTTTCGAACAATGCGACGACAAATACAGGCGATGAAGTCGTCGGCGTTTATGTCGACCCCAATGCGAGCGCCAGCACACAGATGGCCGGCATCGTTTCGGCGTTGCAGGGCGCGCTGCCGTCCTCGCTGGTCGTCTCGAACCCGAGCGGCAATACGCTCAGCATCCTGGACGACGGTACGTCGTCAGCGAGCGTCAGTTCGGCCTCGACGAATGTGGTCGAGAACGCGGATACGCTGAAGGATGGGTTGGGGAGTGGTCTTTCGCTCTTTGTCGACGGCAATGGGCAGAAGACCTATACGGGCGCCATCGGTACGCCGTCGCAGATCACAGGTTTCGCTGGCCGCATTCAGGTCAATTCCGCTATCGCCAGCGATACAACGTCGCTTGTTCTTTACCAGACGGGCACGGATATCGGCGACGATACGCGGCCGAACGAACTGCTGAGCCGCTTGACCGACGCAAGCCGCGTCTATTCGCCGACGACCGGCATCGGCAGCGCGTCGACGCCTTATAGCGGCTCGATCGACGCCTTCGCACGGCGCGTGATTACCTATCAATCGTCCCAGGCGACGAGCGCGACTGCGAATTATACGGCGCAGAAGGCGACTTCAGACACGTTGCAGTCGAAGTTCGACAGTGAGACCGGTGTCAGCGTGGACCAGGAGATGTCGAACCTCATCGTTCTTCAGAACGCCTATGCCGCCAATGCGCGGGTTATCACGACCATACAGGAGCTGTTTCAGACGCTCCTGAGCATCGGACGCTAGTCATGCAGATTTCTTCCCTGTCTCAATCCACGGCGATGAAGAACAGCATCGCGAACATTCAGACGCAGCTTGCCGATCTGCAGCAACAGTTGACGTCGGGATACAAGGCAGACACCTATGCCAAGCTCGGCTCGGCGACGAGCCTCGTGCTTTCGCTGAACAATCAGGTCAGTCAGTCGAACAGCTACATCGACACGATCAACACGGTTCAGCTGCGTATTCAGACATCGGCGGATGCGCTCACCAGCATCAACAGCATGGCGTCGAGCGTGAAGACGGGGAGCCTCACCTCATCGTTCGACCTGAGCGCCGGCACGGGAACTCAGACGAGTTTCCAGACGACTGCCGGCGCCTATCTCGACCAGATGGTGAGCCTGCTCAACCAGAGCGTCGCTGATCGGTATCTTTTCGGTGGCAAGGACACGCAGACGACGCCCGTTGTCTCGACCGACCTTATGCTGAATGGCGATACAGCGCATGCGGGCCTCAAGACCGTGATTGCGGAGCGCGCCAAGGCCGATCTCGGCGCCGATGGCATGGGCCGCCTCTCAACGAGCGCTCCGACAGCGGATTCCGTTTCACTCACCGAGGATTCGGGCGTATTCGGCTTCAAGCTGTCGTCGGTCAGTTCCAATCTGACGGGTGCGACGGTGACCGGCCCCGCCGGCTCGCCTGCATCGCTCAACGTGCAGTTCGGCGCGACGCTTCCGGCGGATGGCGATACCATCTCGGTCGATCTGGCCTTGCCCGATGGCACGACCACGACGGTCAAACTGGCGGCGACCACGAAGAATCCGGCCGGGGCCGGGCAGTTCACCATCGGCGCCGATGCCGCGACGAGCGCAGCGAATTTCCAGTCTGCGCTCACCGCCTCCATCAAGAGTGAAGCGGGCTCGACGCTCAAGGCAGCTTCCGCCGTCCAGGCTGGCAACGACTTCTTCGGCAATCCGCCGCAGCGCGTCAGCGGTAGCGATCCATATACTGCGACGGCGCTGCAGGACGGCACGACAACTGACACGGTCTTCTGGTATCAGGGCGACACGAGCGGCGCCGCGGGCGACAATTTCGTTGCCACCGTGGGGGACGGGCAGCAGATCGCCTATGGCGCCCGCGCGGACCAGAGCGCCATCGTCACAGCACTGAAGGCTGCGGCCGTTATTTCGGTCGTTCAGTATGACGCCACGGATACGAATGCCGCGGCTTCCTACTCGGCGTTGACGCAGAGAACCGCGACGGCCCTCAACTACAAGGGCACGCAGTCGATCGAAGGTGTAGTCACCAAGCTTGGCCTGCAATCATCCAATCTCGACGCCACCAAAACGAGCCTTCAAACGCAGATCGCGACGAGCCAGAGCCTGCTCGGCGACAATCTGAATGCCAATGACTATGAGGTTTCGACAAAGCTCACGACATTGATGACCCAGCTTCAGGCGAGCTACCAGATCACCTCGTCACTCTCGAAGCTCTCGCTGGTCACCTACATGTGACGCGTCGGACTAGTTCCTGAAACGAAAAAGGGCCCGGAAAACCGGGCCCTTTTTCGTGGTGGGGATCGAACGTTCAGCTTGCTGCGGCGAGGGGCAGATCCGGCTTTTGCAGCAGACCGGCAGCGATCTGTCGATTGATGTTGATAAGCGCATCGAGAAGACGCGCTTCGGGCTTGCCTTGGAGCTCAAGCGTTCGATTGAAGATGAAGATGGCGAGGTTTGCGATGTTCTGTTTGATCTCGCGCGGAAGAGGGTGATCCATCTCCGCGGCGGAGGTCGCATAGACCGTCCAGATCTTCCGGTTGTAGAGGAGGGCGTCCGCCAATTCGTGGCGATCGTGGTCTTCCCAATTGTCGCGCAGTCGCTGGAAGCGGCTGGCAGCCTTGAGCAGGATCGACGCATCGAATTCCCGCGGGTCGGCGACAACCATCGTCGCCGTTTGATTATAGGCTTGGTGATGTCTTTGCATTGTTGAGGAGTGTCCCCTCGTATTCGATGAGCTTTTTGGCTTCCTTCAAGCCTTTATACATTTCACCCGTTAAGATTTTACTGTTTACGGCCTCAATATAGGGCGCGGTGCTCGGCGCGGCGCGCAGCACATCGTCGATCAACTGGAAATAGAGCGGGTGATGCTGCTTGGGGTCCACCGAGAGATACATCATCTGGAGCACGATATAGATCTTCTTGCAGGGCGTGTCGGCATCCTCGAGCCGCAGGATGTCCTTTTCGCGCAGGATGGGGGCGTCGCCTTCAACGAAGAGCCGTGTGCGCTGGTCGTCATTGGTGATGACGCTGTCGCCGAGGATGAAACGCTCTCCCGGCTTGAGTTCGACTTTGAGGGCCATGGCTTTTCCTTGGGCGGCAAGAACCAGAATCAACGCTGATCCTAGCTTAATCGCCGTTTGCGCGTTTCAAAAGGAAACGGCGGGGGCTTTCGTCCCCGCCGTCGGTATCTGGTCAGGAAGAGGCCGTATCAGAAGAGCTTCGTGATGCTCTGGTTGGCCTGGTTCGAGATCGACAGAGCCGTGGTCGCGAGCGACTGGCGGGTCTGAAGGGCGAGCAGGTTCGCGGCTTCTTCATTCGAGTCCGCAAGGGTCAGGTTCGAAGCGCCGGTCTGGAGCGTCGAGATCATGCTCTTCGTGAACGACTGGCGGTTCTGCACGACCGACAGGTTGTTACCGAAGGCGGTCGACTGGGCGCGGAGCGTCGAGGTGGCCGCGTCGAGCTTGGAGATCGTGGCATTGACGCCGGTCTTGTCGACCTTGCCCGCCGAGCTCCAGTCGCTCTGGGCCACGCTCGAAAGATTGAGACCGGTCGAGGACACATCCTTGCCAGCGATGTCGAGCTTGCTCGAACCGCTTTCGTTGAAGGTCACCGAGAGGCTCGAACCGCTCTGAAGCAGGTTGACGCCATTGAAGCCCGCGTCGTTGGCCTGCTGGTCGATCTGCTGGAGCAGGTCGTTGTACTGCTTCACGTAGGTCGCGGTGTTATTGACGCCATTGTCCGACGTCGTGGCGGAGAGGGTGTGCTTCGTGTCCGCAACGTCCAGCTTGTCGCCCGAAGCGGCGCTGATAACCAGCTTCCCGCTGGAGTCGACCGAAGCGGAGATACCGGCACCCTTGGCGCTGGTCGACGCGTTGATCGCGGATGCGGCCTGGCTCACCGTGGCGCCGGAAGCGATCGTGACCGACGCAGCGGTGGCGCCTGCGACCGAGAGCGTGAGGGTCGAGCCGCTGGCGGCGGCGAAAGAGGTCGTCAGCGTCGTCGCCGTGTTGGATGCCTGGAGCGCCTGGTTGGCCGTCGATTTGGCCTGAGCGACAAGCTTCGTGATTGCGTCGATACCCGTGCTCGCCGCATTGATCGTCTGGACGGCGAGGCCCATGCTATCCTGAAGCGTGGAAAGGTCCGAAGCGCGGTTGTTCAGGCCCGATGCCGTGAAGTAGGAGTTCGGATTGTCGACGGCGCTGTTGACCTTGTTGCCCGTGGCGAGACGGTTGTTGGTCGTGGCCATCATATCGGCGGTGTTCTGAAGGGTCAGAAGGTTCTGACGAACGCCGGACGAAAGCGAAATTCCGCTCATTGTATTTTTCCTTTCCTAGGAACGAATGTCGTGGGCTCTTCCTGAGCTCGCGAGGACTATGCGCCCGAGGTCTTAAGACCCGGTAAAATGCTCCAAAAAATTTCTCCGATTTTTCAAAAAAAGAAGCGGGACCCCGAAGAGCCCCGCTGGTTTGTCTATTAGAGAGATGGTGTCAGGCGGCTCAGAAGAGCTTCAGGACGCTCTGCTGGGCCTGACTGGCGATCGAAAGGGCCTGCACGCCGAGCTGCTGACGAGTCTGCAGGGCCAGCATGTTGGCGCCTTCTTCATTCGTGTCGGCGGTGATGAGGTTCGCCGCGCCTGTCTGCAGCGTATTTACCAGATTCTTCGTGAAGTCCTCGCGGGCCTGCACGATGGACAGGCTTGAGGCGAAGGAGGTGGCGAGGCTGCGAAGCTTGTTTGTTGCCCCATCGTTGCTGTTCTGGACGGCCTTGATGTTATCGTCGTTATTGAAGGCGTCATAAGCGAGGGGATCGAGGCCGATGCCCGCAGAGTTGGAGTTTACCCCCGCGATAGCCAGCTTCGAGCTCTGGTCCTCGTTGAAGTTGACGACCAGGTTCGTTCCGGACTGCAACAGGTTCGTGCCGTTGAAGCTTGCGTCCTTGGCGAGCTGGTCGATCTGCGTCAGCAGGTTGTTGTAGTCGTCGATCAGCTTGTTGCGGCTGGTACCGTTGGACGACGTATTGGTGTTGGTCGTGTCGGCAAGGGCGCCGCCTGTGGTCGTGGCATCGCCGCTCAGGGTGAGCTTGTCGCCCGTGGAGACCGTGAACTTGAGGAGACCGGCAGAAGTCTCAGTGACGCTGAGACCCGAAATGCCCGCGGCCGAGATCGCGGCCTTCAGGTCGCCGGCGCTCTGGATATTGGTTGTCAGCGGGACGGTGACCGCGGACTTGCTGCCGATCTTGATCGTCAGGGAGCCGTTGGTCGTCGAATAGTCATGGGTGGTCACGGTTTCCGTCAGCGTCGTCGGCTGAATGGTTGTCTGAAGCGCCTGGGTCGCGGTGGCCTTGGCCTGCTGCACCAGCTTCTGGATCGCGTCGATGCCCTGGCTCGCAGCATTGATCGTCTGAACCGCCAGCCCTTCATTGTCGAGCAGGGTATTCAGGTCCGATGCACGACCGTTCAGTCCCTTCGCCGTGAAATAGGACTGCGGATTGTCAACCGCGCTATTGACCTTGAGACCGGTTGCCACGCGCTGCTGCGTCTGGTCGAGCAGCTTCGCAGTGTTCTGCATGCTCAGCAGATTGGAGCGCATCGCGCTAGAGAGAACAACGTCAGCCATTTCAATCACCCTCTTGGGTTCTGCCGGCGTGTCTCGGTCCGGCTCGAGTGTCATACTGAAAATTAATGCTTAATTCCGCGTAAACGCGCGGCGGTCCAGCTTATTTTTTTGCCGGATGAGGAAAGTTGGTCCTCGTCGCCTCTCTCGTTCGCCTACGGAGCATTTCAGTCCCTTGTGTTCCTGTACTTACTGGCAACTTAATCAGCAAGGAGCGGGCCAGTTATAATATTCAATAAAAACAATGACTTATATGATTTCCTCTGGCCGTCGCCCCGGCAGCGGGTGCCGGGGGCGGCGATTTTTGCCGGGTGGCATTTGCCGCGCGTGTACGGAACGCGGCCTCAGACCCGACGGGCGGCCAGGAGAATGCGGGCGTCGGAAAGAATGCGGCCCAGAAGCTCGGAGCGGTTGAAGCCGGGCATGACCGGATAGATTTGCAGTGTCGGATGCCAAGGCAGGGTGCCGGTGCCGATCTGCATGGGATGATGCGCAGGCATATAGAAGAGTCCGGGCATGCCGAGGGCGCCGGTCATTTCCGCGGCCGCGTTCCAGAGACCCGTGGCAAAGTCGAGTTCGGCCGTTAACGCTGCCGTCCCGTCGAGATCATTATGCGTGTCGACGCCGGGCATTTCGTGGATGGTGAGCCCATGCTTCTCGGCCGCCTCGCGAATCTCGTCCTGCGGATTGCCGAACTGAAGACTGATAAGCTTGAGGCCCTCGATCTCCTGAAGGCGGATCCAATCCTGAAGATCGGTTGCGAAGATGTTGCGGACGGGATTGCGCATGCCGGAGCGCCAGGTCAGACCGACCTTCGGTCCCTGACCGAGACTGTCGAGCCATGCTCGCGCATCGGCGCGCTTCTCGGGGCAAGCAACGAGCGGCCTCGAACGCTTCGGAAAGGTATCGAGCGTGCGGCGGCGCAGCGATGCAGCGATGCCAGCGGGTGCGGTGTAGTCGAAGTCGATTTCCTCCTCGGGGTAATTTCCGAGACCGGTAGCCCGGCCCTGCTCGGCGCGGACGGTCGCTTCGGGCCAGCTGCGCTGGTAGAGATCGACGAGGCGTGGCTCCGTTTCGACGATGACATGGCCCGCTTCGGCGATCATATCCGGAATGACGGTGGAGAAACGCAGGTCGTCGCCCACGCCCTGCTCACGCCAGATCATGATGGTCTTACCCTTGAGGTCCTGACCTTCCCACAGCAGGCCGGGGAAGGGGCGCATGGGCTTGCGCTGGCCGCTGCTGAAGCCGAAGCCGTAGATGTCCCAACCTTCGAGGCGTCCGACCGAGAGCAGGCAGAGTGCGAGATTCCACAGAATGCCGTCATGCCCGGGGTTGAGTTCCGCGGCTTTCTGGTAGGCGGGTAGAGCTTCCTGCGGGCGGCAGGCGGTCTGGAGCGCCGAGCCTAGATTTACATAAGATTGATAGAGGGCAGGCGCGAGATCGATGGCCCTGAGGTGGGCGCCTATCGCCTCCTCCAGCATCGCCTCGTCGGCAAGGATATTGCCGATATTGGTATAGGCGATGGCAGCATCCGGCGTGAGCTCAATGGCACGAGACAATGCGTCCACTGCCTTCTGCTTTTCCTTTATGGCGGCAAGGGCATTGCCATAGGCGATCCAGGTTTCTGTATCGTCCGGGTTGAGTTTCGCGGCGCGCTCGAATGCTTCGGCGGCTTCTTGCGCATGGCCGAAGCGGGCGAGAATCGTTCCCTGATGGTAGGCGACGACGCCGTCGTCCGGCGCAAGGCGGCCGGCCTCCGCCATGGCGGCAATCGCCTCGTCCGGCCGGTCCATCTCGGCAAGCATCTTGCCCCGGCCGCGATGGAGCCGGGCGTCATTCGGCGCAGAAATGAGGCCCTGGTCATAGGTGGCGAGCGCCGCTTCGTAGTTTCCGAGGCCGTCGCTTTGCAGGCGGGCCGCTTCGATCAGCGCGTTGATGTCGGTCGGATCGAGCCGCGCGGCTTCGCAATAATGGTGAAGGGCATCCAGGTTCTTGCCTTCGAGAGCGAAGACATGAGCCAGATTGCGATGGGCCGTACTGTAATCGGGATCGACGTCGAGTGCCCGTTGCAGCATTTCGATGGCGCGGTCGTTGCGCCTGGCCTCATGCGCTAGGACCCCCATGAGGCGAAGTATGCCAGCATTGGCGGGGTCCTGGGCGAGCGCCATGCGGTAGTGGCGCTCCGCATCGGCAAACTGGCCTTTGCGATGATAGGTCTGGGCCCGTTCTATCGTCCGGTCCAGGTCGATGTGCTTCGCTGCGCCTTGCCTGCTGGATTTTGACATTGAAGCCGCCCCCGCTGTCCTGTCCATGGCCGGCGCGTCGCGCGCGGAATGGACGATGCCCGAATGTGCCTCAACACTCGCGCGAACAGGGTTAGCGTCCGGTTAATTTTAAGGCGGTATTAGCCTTAAACGCGCGCGTCATGCGCGATGGCTGCGGGCGAGCTGCCCGAGGGCCGCGCGATGGCGGCATTGCGGCCGTATCCCAGGACAGGGGCCTTCTTCTCGGAGACTGCGTTGGCCACGGCCTTGAGCAGCCGTTCGGAGACGGACTTCGCCGCGCCGAGGGCTACTTCGTTTGCGCGAAGCAAGCTGTCGAGCTTTGTCATGGCGGCTTTGAGCGTCGCGACCTTCTCGGCAGGTGCGCGGTCGATCAAATCCTTGCGCAACGTCACAGCGCGGACATCCATGGCATATTCATTGGCAAGGCGGATTTTCTGCTCCTGAAGCTCGCCGATCCTCAGAGGCTCGCAGGCCTGAAGGTGGCCGGTTTCGCGGATGATGATGTCGCCGAGCTGGTCGGCGACGGCAAGCATGCGGTCCACCAGGGCGGCGGGGGAAAGGTCGCCTGCGGCGATGCGGTGGGGTTCGCTCATCGTCCTTGCTCCTGAAGCTTCAGAATTTCGTTGTAGATGTTGGAGGCGATGCCGATGCCGCCCGCCTTGGTCATTTCCTTGCCGTACTGATCGACGAGGAGCGAGCGGAACATGCCTTCGCCTTGCCCGCCGTCGAAAGGCCCGTCGGACTTGATGCCTTCGAACATTGACTGCGCCATGACCGAGATGAACTGGCTCTCGAACTCCTGCGCCACGGCCCAGGCCTTTGCATTGCGCGTCGCGCCGGGCGTTGAAGCCTGCATCGGCGTGTGGACATAGGCGGGCGTGGCGGCGGCGAGGCTGGCGATCATCACATCACCTCGATTTCGGCCTGGAGTGCGCCTGCAGCCTTGATCGCCTGAAGAATGGTGATCATGTCGCGCGGGCTGACGCCGAGGGCGTTGAGCCCGTCCACCAGTTCCTTGAGGCTGATGCTGCCGTCGACCATGGCGAGCTTGCGGCCCTTGGCCTCATCGACATTGACGCTGGTGCGGGGCACGACGGTGGTCTGGCCGGTGTTGGAGAAGGGCGCGGGCTGGCTGACCTGCGGCGTTTCGGTGACGCTGATGGTGAGGTTGCCCTGCGCGATGGCCACCTTGCTGACGCGCACATCCTGACCCATCACGATCACGCCCGAGCTTTCGTCGATGACAACGCGGGCCGCGAGGTCAGGCTCCACGCGGAGCTGCTCGATATCCGTCAACAGATTGACCACATTGCCCGCATAGGAAGGGGGCACGGTCAGCTGAACCGTGGTCGGATTGTTGGCGACAGCCGCGCCGTTGCCCAGAAAGGTGTTGATGGCGCCGGCGACGCGCTGAGCGGTCGTGAGATCGGGGTTGCGTAGCGCAAGGCGCAGCGTCTTGAGCTCGGCGAGCTTGAAGTCGATTTCGCGTTCGACCACGGCGCCATTGGCGATGCGGCCATTGGTCGGCACACCGCGTACCACGGATGACGCGTCGCCCTTGGCGGAAAAGCCGCCGGTTGCCACGGAACCCTGGGAGACGGCATAGACCTGTCCATCCGCGCCCATGAGAGGCGTCACAAGCAGGACGCCGCCCTGAAGATTGGTCGCGTCGCCAAGCGCGCTGACAGTCACGTCGATGCGGGTGCCTTGCGGTGCGAAAGGCGGCAGGTTTGCCGACACCATGACGGCGGCCACATTCGCCGTTTTGATCTGGCTGCCGCGCGTGTTGACGCCCAGCCGTTCAAGCATCGCGGTGAGGCTCTGCTGCGTGAAGGGCGCGTTGCGCAGCGTGTCGCCCGTGCCGTTCAGGCCGACCACGAGGCCATAACCCACGAGCAGGTTATCGCGGACGCCTTCGACATCGACGATGTCCTTGATGCGCGACGAGGCCTGAACGCCCTGAGGCAGAACAAGCGCAAAGGCACAGGCCAAGGCGAGGAGCGGTGCGGTGGAGCGGAAGAAGGCGGCGATGTGCCTGAGCATTTGCTGACCGTCTGAGGCGTAAGAGTACGACCCTCCCTAGCGAAAGCCATGCCATGGCCTAAGTGGCTGATTTTGTTTGTCTCATGCGCCTTCTGAATGGTGCGCTTCCGCCATGCCCGGCAAGTTTCGACGGCGCTCCCGGCAAATTCTGCCGGCGATGAGTTCATGCTTAACGCCGCTTTAACGGATGCGGTCCATCATCACTGTCGAATAGCTCCATATCGTCCGGCGCATTGCCGGAAAAAGGGCTTGAGGACATATCGATGAAGATTGGCGGTACACGGCAGATCGGCCAGACGGCGGGCAAGCGCTCGGCATCGGCGCGCGGCCTGGGCTCCGGCTTCATGGCGGGAGAGTTGGACGAAGGCAGGGGCGTTGCGGGCCTCGGCGCTGCGGCCTCGCTGGGCGCCGTTGACGCGCTTCTCGCGCTGCAAGGTGCTTCCGCCGCGGGCGACGCACTGACCTCGCCCCGCCGCGCCATCGCGCGTGGCGAGCAATTGCTCGACATGCTCGACGATATAAAGGTGGCGCTGCTCGCGGGGCAGGTGCCACAGGCAAAGCTTTCGCGTCTGCTCATTGCCGTCGAAGGGCAGCGGGGCCGCGTCGTAGATCCCGAGCTGGGGAACATCCTCGATCACATCGAGCTCAGGGCGCGGGTCGAACTGGCGAAGTTCGGAGCCTTCCCGAAAGACTGATCGGAGGACTGCCTTGCGGTCTCTCAAGCGGCGCTTTTTACCCGCCTGAAGCTATGTCCGAAGTGCCAAAAATGACCCATAAGCCTGCGACGGGAGCAGGTATAATTATGCATAATCTCATACATTAGGTTCTGAACGCATAACGGCGTAACAGAAGGTTCATGCGCGCCGATGGCGAATTCCGCCTGAAGGGCTGCATTTCTCTTATATTTATCAACGGGTTGGAGATTGATAACCTAAGTTGCCTTCGGTTGTTGAGAATCGAGAATCCACTCCCTATACTCCGCCGCGTTTTCTTGCGTGTGTGTCAGGAGAGATCACCGCGAATGGTTGTCCGCTTACCTAAAGGCTATGTACCGTCCGAGGACGAGCCGTTCATGAACAAGCGGCAGCGCGAGTATTTCCGGCGCAAGCTGGAAAAGTGGAAGGACGACATCCTCCACGAAAATCGCGAAACGCTGCAGCATCTTCAGGAAGAAACGGCACAGCATCCGGATCTCGCCGACCGCGCGTCGACGGAGACGGAGCGCTCGCTCGAACTCAGGACACGCGATCGGCAACGCAAGCTGATCTCCAAGATCGACGCCGCGCTGCGCCGGATCGAGGAAGGTACTTACGGCTATTGCGAGGAGACCGGCGAGCCCATCAGCCTGAAGCGGCTGGATGCGCGTCCCATCGCCACGCTCTCCATTGAAGCGCAGGAACGCCACGAGCGGCGCGAAAAGGTTTATCGCGACGATTGAGGCTTCGGCTTTGCTTAGGCACTGAATCAGAAACGCGGCTCCTTTCGGAGCCGCGTTTTGTTTTCCGACATCAAACCATCAGAACGGCATCACGATGTCGTAAAGCTGCTGTCCGTAGCGCGGCTGCTGCACGTCGCTGATCTGGCCGCGACCGCCATAGGAGATGCGCGCTTCGGCGATCTGCGTGTGCTTGATCGTGTTGGTGTTGGAGATGTCCTCCGGCCGGACGATGCCGCTAATGAGAAGTTCGCGTACCTCATAATTGACGCGAACTTCCTGGCGTCCCTCGATCACCAGATTGCCGTTGGGTAGGACCTGCGTCACGACGCCTGCAATCGTGAGCGCGATACTTTCCTTGCGGTCAACGGAGCCTGCGCCCTTGCTCGCGCTCGCGCTCGAACCGTCGACAAGGCTCGTCGGGTCGACACCGCTCGGCAGCACGTTTTTCAACTTGCCCTCGAGCCCCAGGAAATTGGTGAGGCCCGCATTTTCCGAATTGGCGCGTGTGCGCTCCGTCGAGTTGTCGACCTTGGCGCTGTCGGCGATGTCGATCAACACGGTGAGAATGTCGCCAACCTTCGCTGCGCGCTGATCGCGGAAGAAGGCGCGCGAGCCGGTGCGCCAGAGCGAATTCGGCTCGTAGACAACCTTCTCCGCCGTCGGCATCGGCATGCTGACAGGGCGGTAGCCCGGCTGCGTCGTCGGATTGGCGATGGGGGCGAGTGCGGGGGCCGCGCCGATATTGTCGATGCGGTCCATGGCGCCGCAGCCGCCAAGTGTCATGGCGAAAGCGGCAAGTACTGCAAGACCGGCAGAGCGCGCGGAGACCAGGCGGGAAAACATTACGAACCTCATTATCTGCTAGGGCCTGCTCAGGACTTCAGTTCGGCGGGATGGGGTACACCGAGGGCTTCGATACGAACCATGTTCGGCCCTTCGACGATGCCCTGAATGGTACGATTTGAGCGCGGGTTGAGAACGTCGACCGTATCGCCCACCGCACCGCTCTGCAGCGCGCGACCGCGGGCAAGCAGCGTCAGCGAGCCGATGGCATAGGTCATGTCCACCTGCATACCTTTGCTCACGACGAGGGGTGCCTGCACATCCGTGGTGCGGATCGGTTCGCCGAGGCGGATCTGGTGGCGCGGCGACATGCCGACAAGCTGGTCCAGCGACGTGATGATGTTCTGGCTGACACGCATGGCGGGCAAGCGCACCCAATCGATGTCCTGCGCGCGGACCACATCGCCCGGTGCGATCTCGCGTGTGAGAACCGGAACATCGGCGACCGGATAGGCGCGGCCGGACACGTGGCGGAGCGGGGCCGTGAGATCGTTGGCGGGCGCGCGAAGCAGCGCGTCGAACGCACCGGTACGCGGATTGGTGGCGATCTGTTCGACCTTCACGGTGGCGGGAGCGTCCATGCCGACCTGAATGCCGGCGGCGCCATTGGCGAAATCGACCTGGAGCTTTGCACTCGGCATGAGCGAAGGCGTCGAGGCGATGATTGCCGAAGCGATCACTGAAGAAACCTCGGCATCGGGAACGGCGATGCCTGCACGCGCGACGGTCACATGGGTGAGCCCCGTCGTGTTGTGCCAGGCAAGGCCACTGCGGCGTGCGGCAAGAGAAATGCGCGAGACGGAGATGTCTGTCGTCAGGCCCGGTGCAGGCGCATCGGCAACAATGACGCGCGCAGCATCTCCTGCATCGTCGAAGAGATCGCCGAGTGTGACGGCATTGCCGGAAACTGTGACGTCGGAACGCAGCGCGGCTGCGTCGGCGCGGGCGGTGAAGCCCGTCACGACGGTGACGGCGGCAAGCATCAGAACGGAATGGCGCATACCCGAAAACATTGCTGTTATTCTCACTTCAGGTTCGACGTGACCGACATCATTTCGTCGGCGGCGGTGATGACCTTGGAGTTCATCTCATAGGCGCGCTGCGCAGTGATGAGGCTCGAGATTTCCGTCACGGCATTGACGTTCGAGGTCTCGAGGAAGCCCTGCAGCAAGGTACCGACGCCAGTGGTGCCAGGCGTGGCGACGGAGGGCGCACCGCTCGCGGCGGTTTCAAGGAAGAGGTTGTCGCCCTGAGGGTCGAGGCCGGCGTCATTCGGGAAGGTCGCGAGATCGAGCTGGCCGACGACCTGAGCCGCCGTCTGGCCGGGAATGGTTGCCTGCACCTGGCCATCCTTGCTGATCGTGATGTCGGTTGCGTCGCTCGGGATGGTGATGCCCGGCTGCACCGTGTAGCCGTCGGAGGTGACGATCTGGCCGGTCGCGCTCAACGAGAAGTTGCCGGCGCGCGTATAAGCGTCTTCGCCGCTCGGAAGCTGCACACGGAAATAGCCGCGGCCCTGGATCGCCATGTCGAGCTTGTTGCCCGTATTGTCCATGTCGCCCTGGTTCATGATGCGATAGACCGAGCCTGTCTTGACGCCGAGGCCGATCTGCACACCCGAGGGAACGACAGTGCCGGTGTCGGATGAGTTCGTGCCGACGCGGCGCAGGTTCTGGTAGAGCAGGTCCTGAAACTCGGCGCGCTGTTTCTTGAAGCCCGTCGTGCTCATGTTGGCGATGTTGTTCGAGATCACCTCGACATTGAGCTGCTGGGCCATCATGCCGGTGGCGGCGATGCTGAGCGCTTGCATGGATCGGGTTCCTTGATCTTGTTAAGCGAGGGGATCGTGTTGAACGGTCAGGTGCGGTTCAGGCCGCAGCGGCGATTTGCGAAATGGCCTGGCGACGCATGTCGTCAGCGGCCTCGATGAGCTTTTGCGCACTTTCGTAAGAGCGCTGGACGGTCATCATGTTGGTCATCTCCACGATGGGCTTCACATTCGAGCCTTCGATTGAGCCCTGAACGACGCGCGCAGATTGCACAGGCGCCTCGGTCTGCGTCGTCGAGAGGAGGTTGTTCTCCTCATTCTTCATGTCCTGGAGATTGGCGAAGGTGACGAGGCCGAGCTTACCGCGCACCTGTTCGGAATTGGCGGTGCCGGAGCGCGTGGTCGTGATCGTACCGTCGCGGGCGATGGTGATCTCGCCTTCGTCGGCATTGAAGGTGATGGGCGAGCCGGAGTCGGAAAGCACCGGGTTGCCTTCCTGCGTGACAAGTTGGCCGGAACCGTCGAGCTGGAAGTGACCGTCGCGCGTATAACGCACGCCCTGCGGCGTCTGGATCTTGAAGAAGCCTTCGCCGCTGATCGCGACATCGAGCGGATTGCCCGTTGTCTGCATGGCGCCGTCGGCGACATTGCGGAACTGGCCCAGGTCCTGAACGAAGGAGAGGTTCTTGTCGGGGCTCGCCTCGCTCGCAACGGGCATGACGAACTCGTCGAAAATCATGCTCTCGGACTTGTAGCCATTGGTGTTCATGTTCGCGATGTTGTTCGCGATCACCGACATCTGGCGCATCATGGCGCTCTGCCGCGATAGTCCGATGAGAATTGCGTTGTCCATGGCGGTTCCGAAGTCGTGCCGTTGGTGAAGCTCAGCCACTCATGTGCAGGGCGTGTGCCAGAAAAAAACATGCGCAATTTCAGCGGCTTAGAAGATAAGCAGTCCGGCGGTCCCCGGCTTCGTGGCAGGCTTTACCGGGCAGTTCTTGCCGGGAGGCACCCGACGCCCGCAACGCTTCATTAACTAAAATCAGCAAATATTCAGACGTGCGCAGCGCACGGGCGGAATGCGTTCTCGCGTCGCCCGAGGCGCTTTGAATTGATCCGGCCTCGTCGCCGGCGGGCAAGGGTGGGGTAGTCATGGCAGCAGCGATCAGCGCTGATGCTTCAGGTGATGAAGCAGAGGCCGCCGTTCCCGCGAAGCGCAAGCTGAGCGGAAGGGTTCTCGTTCTCTACATCGTCGTTCCTCTCCTCCTGCTCGGTGGAGCAGGCGCCGGCGTCTATTTTTCGGGGCTTCTCGGCGGCGGTGAAAATGCGAAGCCGGTTGTTGCCGAGCCGGTCTTCTACGACCTGCCGGACTTTCTCGTGAACCTGAGCGGTCCGGCGCCCCAGCACTTTCTGAAGATGAAAGTGTCGCTCCAGGTTACGGACAAGGAAGCCGTCAAGCGCCTCGACGCGGAGCTTCCGCGCGTTCTCGACGGCTTCCAGACCTTTCTGCGCGAACTCAGGCCTGAAGACCTTGAAGGGTCAGCCGGCATGGCACGCGTCAAGGAAGAGCTGCTGCGTCGGATTACGCTCGCGATCCAGCCGCCAATCGTCAGCGACATTCTCTTCAAGGAAGTCATCGTTCAGTAGGGCAGTGGGCCCCGCCGGGAAAAGTGTGATTCATGGCTGATATCGACGACATCGATCAGGACGAAATGGCCGCGGCCATGGCCGCCATGGCGGACGATGAGGATGAGGCCGCGGCGCAGCCTGAGTTTCGCGCGCCGCCTGAACGCGTGCTCAACCAGGACGAGATCGACAGCCTGCTCGGCTTCGAGATCGACAATGAAGATGCCGGCGACAAATCGGGCATAAAGGCAATCATCAATTCCGCGCTCGTCTCCTATGAGCGCCTGCCTATGCTTGAAATCGTGTTCGACAGGCTCGTGCGTCTGATGACCACAAGCCTTCGCAATTTCACGTCAGACAATGTTGAGGTGAGCCTCGACAATATTTCGTCGATCCGCTTCGGCGATTATCTGAATTCCATTCCGCTGCCGGCCATCCTCGCTGTCTTCCGTGCACAGGAGTGGGACAATTACGGCATGTTCACGGTCGACTCGAACCTCATCTATTCGATCGTCGACGTGCTGCTGGGCGGACGCCGCGGCACAGCCGCGATGCGTATCGAGGGGCGGCCCTATACGACCATTGAGCTCAATCTCGTCCAGCGCATGATCGAAGTCGTGCTGCAGGATGCGAAAGCCGCCTTCGAACCCCTGTCGCCGGTCAATCTCGAACTCGACAGGATGGAGACCAATCCGCGTTTTGCTGCCATTGCACGTCCTGCGAATGCAGCCATTCTGGTCAAGCTCCGCATCGACATGGAAGATCGCGGCGGCCGCATCGAAATGCTGCTTCCCTATGCGACGCTCGAGCCGATCCGTGAACTTCTGCTTCAGATGTTCATGGGCGAGAAGTTCGGGCGGGATTCCATCTGGGAAAGCCATCTCGCGACTGAACTCTGGTCGACCAAGGTTCCGCTCGAAGCGGTACTCGACGAACAGAAGCTCACGCTTCGCGAAGTCATGAATTTCAAGGTCGGGCAAACGCTGATGCTGAACAACGGGCCTGACGCGCTGGTCGAAATGCGCTGCGGCGGTGTGCCGCTCGCATCGGGGCGCATCGGGCGCATGAGCAGCAACGTCGCCGTGCGCATCGAGCATGGCATCAAGAAAACCAATCGCACCGAGGCGATGGAGGCCGCTATGGCGGCAAACCAGGCAGGCGGATCGAACGCCACAGGAGCGCGCCGATGAATTTCCTTGAAACCGGATTGCCGTTCGACCTCCTGCTGGAGGGCATCGTCTCGATACTGCTCGTCGCGACGATCGGCTATTGCGCCATGATCGACCGTCGCCTCCGCGCCATGCGCTCGGGGCAGGATGGTCTGCGCGATCTGATCGGCGAACTGTCTGCCGCGACTGAGCAGGCGTCGGATGCCATCACCCGCCTGCGCGATGCTTCGAATGCGACGGGCCAGAAACTGAGTGAACATGTTGCTCGGGGCAGGAGTCTTGCTGACGAGCTTGCCTTCATGCTCGAAGCCGGCAACGACATTGCCAATCGTCTCGGCAACATCGATGCGCGCCGCGCGCCGGCGGGAATCGTGCCCAATCTGAAGCCGGCTTCCGGCCCGCGTCAGGCGAGCGCTGCACCCGCTCGTGAAACGGCGAGGGCGGCTCAGCCGCAGAAATCCCAGGCGCAGCATCCGCTGCTCGATCTTCTGAAGCGGGCCCGCTGAGGTTTACCCCATGTTCAACCGTCTTCGTCTCCTGCCGACCGTGATGCTCTGCGCCGGGCTTTTGCTCGGGCTGAAGGTCGTTCATCTCGTCGGCGGACTCGAAGGCTTTGTCGCCATCTCGCCAGCCCGTGCCGCCGACCATGCGGAGGCGGAGAAGGCCTCCGAAGGCGCGGAGAAAGGCCATGCGGAGACTCTGGTTCCCGCGCCCAAGCAGCAGGCGCAGGTGCCCTCCGATCCTGCCATGAGCCCCGCCGAGGTTGCAGTGCTCGGCAGTCTTGCTCAACGCCGCGATGAACTGGACAAGCGCGCCAAGGATATCGAAATGCGCGAGCAACTGCTCACGGCTGCTGAAAAGCGAGTCGAGGACCGGATTGGCGAGTTGAAGCAGATCGAGGCGAGCATCAAGACGCGCATCGCCGATAACGACAAGGCGAACGAAGCGCGGCTCGCAGGCGTCGTGAAGATGTATGAAACGATGAAGCCGAAGGACGCCGCGCGGATTTTCGAGCGGCTCGACATGGGCGTTCTGGTCGATGTGACGAAGCGCATGGAGCCGCGCAAGCTTGCTGCCGTGCTCGCCGCCATGGACCCGGTGACGGCACAGGAACTGACCGTCGAACTCGCCACTGGCGACAAGCTCCCTGATGGCATTGATGCCGTGCCGGCGGTCAAGGACGTCAAGCCGTCGGTGGATGTGCCCGCCGCGACGTCCGCGCCGCAGGCAGGTCTTCCCGCCGCACCCGGCGCCGCACTCGACGGCACGAAGGGCAAACACGTCTGATTTGTCACAAATTGACGTGAGCCCGGTCGGTTTAAGCGTCACTTAACTCCGCGCATTTATGCTTTGACTTCAGGCACCTGGCCGCGCGTTTTTCTGATGCGGCCTGCGTAAATCTGGCGGGCAAAGAATTGATCGAGGCCGGTTGGCATCATCTGAATCGGCATAGCGCGATGCGTAGCATTGCGGCGGCGCTGCTTGTCGTCTGGTCCATGATCGTGGCCGCGCCTGCTGGCGCCGCGGTCAATGTTTCGGGCAACTTCATCGAGAGCGATGGCTATGGCCGTATCGTCCTTACCTGGCCGGGCGGGGTGCCCGCCCATGTAGAGGCGATCACCTCGGGCGTTCTGGTCGTTAAATTCGATCAGCCATTCACGACCGACCTTTCCGAATTCATGCGCCAGATGCCGGATTATGTCGCCATGGCGCGGCAGGATGCGGATGGCCGGACGTTGCGCCTCGCCCTCAAGTTCGATTATTGGCTCAACGTTCAGCAGGCTGAGAGCAGCCTCTATCTTGATCTGCTGCCGTCTTCCTGGGCCGGGAAGGCGCCGTCGCTGCCAGCCGATGTGCTGGCGCGTATAGCGGCCGCATCCGCCGCGAAGAAGAAGGCGGCTGAGGACGCCAAGCTCGTCAAGGATCTCGGCATCGTTGATCCCGGTGCGCCTGCGCCTGCTTTGCGCGTTCGCGTCGCACGGCATGATGGCATGACGCGCCTCGTCTTCGACTGGAACCAGCCGGTTCTCTATTCGGTCGTGCAGCAGGAGGGCGCGGCGACGGTCACCTTCGATCGCTCGGCCAAGGTGGCGCTGGCACCGATCCGCGTTGACCCGCCGCCTTACCTGGAAACGATCAGCGCGCTGGAGCGCGATGGCCGCCTCTCCATCGTTATGAAGCTGAAGCCGGGTGTCGCCGTCACCGATTTCCGCGAGGATCTTGGGGTTGTGCTTGACCTGAAACCGAGGGCGGAGACTGAAGCCTCGGAGCCCGTGGCGGAAGAGCCTCGCGTGCGGGCCGACCATGAGAAATCCGCCGCCGCAGTTCCGGCGGCGCAAGCGCATACACCGAAGCGGATCGTGCCGACTTCCGAGGCACCGCCAGCGGTGGAAAAGCACGAGGCAGCCGAAACCGTCAAACCCGAACCGGAAGTTCCAATTGCCGCCGCCGCGCCCGATGCGGCAGGGCAGATGGCACCGCTCAAGGTGAGCGCAAGCGCCGTGGACGGGCGCACCGACATTATCTTCCCCTGGACCGTGCCAGCAGGCGCGGCCGTTTTCGTTCGCGCCGGAACGCTCTGGGTCGTCTTCGATCGGACCGCGCCGCTCGATCTGTCGGCATTGCTGCGCAATGCGTCGAAACAGGTTGGCCAACCGCGTTCTGTCGAGATTGAGAACGGTGTTGCGCTCGCCTTCCCCCTGGGTCGGAGCCATGTGCTTGTCAGCGCGGCAGAGAGCGGCACCGAATGGCGGGTTTCGGTCGGTGAAACGCTTGCAGGCACCGGTCGATCGATCAATGTCGAGCGGTCATGGCGCGATACGGGCGAGGGCGTCGTCGGCTTCGACATGAAAGATGCGCGGCGCATCGTCCAGATTCATGATCCTGTCGTGGGCGATGTGCTCGAAGTCGCGACTGCCCGCGCGCCGGTGCAATCGCTGCAGACGCCGCGCAGCTTTGTCGAGTTTCAGGCACTGCAAACGGCGCAAGGGCTTGCCATCGTGCAGATTGCGGACGACCTCAATGTGGTTGCCGGGCCGGAGTCGGTGGCTGTGACGCGGCAAAGCGGCCTGACACTCTCCGCCGACAATTCGGAGACGCCGTCCCAGGCGTCGTTCTCCTATGCGGGCTTCATGGATTTCGCGGACTGGCGCGGCAAGAAGGATTACACCGAGGAGCGCAAGGACCTCGAAGCGAAGATCGCGATGGCCGACGCCGAAGATGTAGCTGCAGCGCGCGTGACTTATGCCCGGTTTCTCGTCGCCAATCAGCTGGGTCCGGAAGCGGTCGCTCAGCTTCGCCAAGCCGAGCAAGCCGACGGCGGGCTCAGCTCCGATCCAGGCTTCGCCGCGCTCAAGGGCGTCGCAAAGGTCCTCGCTCATAGGTACGCGGAGGCGGTCACCGACCTTTCGGCAAGTACGCTTGCCATGGATCCGAATGCCGCGATCTGGCGTGGTCTTGCCCGGGTGGAACTTGGGCAGATGGCGGCGGCGCGGCGCGATTTCGATCTCGCCTCGCCGGCGATCAGCAGTCTCGAGCCGCAACTGGCCGCTCGCGTCAAGCTGAAGGCGGCGCGCGCGGCTGTCGCCATGGGCAATTTGCAGGCGGCGCGCGGCTATATGAGGTTGCTGCCCGACCGCAGCGGCGATCATGCGGCGGATGCGGAGGTTCTGCTGGTCAAGGCGCAGATCGCAGCGGCCCTCGACCAGACCGATAAGGCGGCGGTACTTTACGACGATGCGATTGCCCAGGGTGTGCGTCGGTTCGCTGTGCAGGCGCGGCTGGAAAAGGCATTGATGCTGAACAGGGCAGGCAAACTCAACGACAAGTTGCTGCTCGCGGAACTCGAAAAACTTCGCATGATGTGGCGCGGGGACGATCTCGAGCTGCGCATTCTGTCGGCGCTTTCGGAGCGTCAGCTTGCCACCGGCGATGTCGTGGCCGGGTTGAAGACCATGCGCGTCGCCACGGTGAACTTCCCCAACAGCGACGACGCCCGGGCCATGGGCGCGCGGATGCCGGATATCTTCGCCGACTATTTCATCAACGACAGCGCGTCCAAACTGCCGCCCATTCAGGCGCTGAGCCTCTATTATGACTTCCAGGACCTGACGCCGATCGGCCGGCGGGGCGACGATCTGTTGCGCCATCTGGCGGAGCATCTCGCATCGCTTGATTTGCTGCCTCAGGCCGAGACGCTGCTTCGCTATCAGATCGAGCAACGCCTCCATAGCGGCGTCGCCAAGGCGCAGGTGGCGGCTCGCCTTGCAGGTCTCTATCTCCTCGACCGCAAGCCGCAGGACGCGCTCAACATCATCCGTGCCACGGCGCAGAACGGGCTGCCTGAAGATATCGACGAGCAACGCCGCCTGATCGAGGCACGTTCGCTCGGCTCACTCAAGAAATTCGATCTGGCGCTCGATCTCCTGTCGGAGATTCCCGGCCCGATCGCGCAAGTGCTGCGCGCCGATATCCTCTGGGAAGCGCAACGTTGGGGCGACGCGGGAGCCGCGGCCGAGGTCGTGCTTGCCGGGGCAGGCGGCGCAAGGCCGCTTACGGATGACGAACGCTTCGATGTCATGCGTAGCGCGATTGCCTATGCGATGGCTGAGGACGAGGAAGGACTTTCGCGGCTGAGAACGCAATTCGGAAGCCGCATGGCCGCCACCTCTGATGCCAGCGCTTTCGCGGTTGTGACGGATGCCATCGAGAAGAACGGCGTGGCCTTCCGTGAGCTCGCGAGCCGGATCGCCTCCGTCAACACGATGGAGCGTTTCGTCAATTCCTTGAAGAAAGACGACCGGGTCTCGGAGCTCGACGGCACCGCCGTTGCTGCGAACGAATAGCGGTCAACCTGTTCCGAAGCTCTGGACGAGGCTTCCCGCGATCAGCGCCCATCCGTCCACCAGCACAAAGAAGATGAGCTTGAAGGGCAGCGAGATCGTTACCGGCGGTAGCATCATCATGCCCATCGACATGAGAACCGACGCCACCACCATGTCGATGACGATGAAGGGCAGGAAGATCAGGAAGCCGATTTCGAAGGAGCGGCGCAGCTCGCTCAACATGAAGGCAGGTACGACGACCTGAAGCGGAAGGTCCTTTGCCTCTTCGGGTTCGGCGGTCTTCGAAAGATCGACGAAGAGCTTCAGGTCCTGCTTGCGTACCTGGGTCAGCATGAAGCCCTTGAAGGGTAGGCTGGTCTTGGTGAAAGCCTCAGCCAGTTCGATCTTCTTGTTCATCAGGGGCTCGATGCCGTCATGATAGGCCGTCGTGAAGGTCGGAGTCATGACGAACGCGGTGAGGAACAGTGCGAGGCTGATGATCACCGAATTCGGCGGCGATTGCTGCAGGCCCATAGCCGTGCGCAGAAGCGACAGAACCACCACGATGCGCACGAAGGACGTCACCATGATGAAGATGGACGGCGCGAGGCTCAGGACCGTGATGAGGGCGACGAGCTGTACGACGTGGTCCGTCAGGCCGAGATTGTCGGCGAGATCGACCTTGATCGATTCCGCCATCGCGGCATTGGAAATGGAGAAGGCAATGAATGCGCCGAGAATGCCGACTACAAGCGGCACGTGACGCAGAACGAAGTTCGAAAAGCGGTTCACGCGCGGCGCTCCTTGATGAGGTTGACGATACGCTGGAACTGAAAGCCGGGGGCAGGGGGCTCGCCATCTGGCGTCATGGTGGCGGCCTCCACGATGGTGGGGGCGTCGATGCCCGTTTCGATCAGGAGGTTGTGCTCGCCTCCCATCAGAATGAGGTGTTCCTTGCCGTCGCGGCGGATGAGGACCAGTCGGTGCTTGGCGTCAAGGGCCTTCACCTCGGTGACCGAGAGCCGCTTCTGCGCGCTTCCGCCGAAGCCACCGGTCGCAAAGCCGAAGCGTTTGGCGGCATAGGCGCAAACCCCGATCAACCCGACGATGAAGGCGAGAGCAGCGACGAAGCGAAAGATTTCTGTCAGGTCCATCGGTATGCCCATCAGCCGGGGCGTCCCGTTGCGGGCCGCCTCCCTTCGGCACAATTTGCCGGGTCATGTTTAATGACGGGTTAAGACCCGCAAAAATCAGCCATTCCGACGGTTAACGACTTCTGACCGGCGGTAGGTCATTTTTGCCGCGTTAGGACGATCTTAACCTTGAGCGGCGAAGACTGCCCATGCCGCCAAGGAATGCGTGGCCTGCGAACTGACGAGCGACCTGTCTCGAGCACCCAGAATGGGAGCGTGAAGATGGTCTCTATTGGGTACGCGACCATGGCTATCGGCGATCTCCCCATCCTCTCGATGATGAAGCAGCGCCTGCATTGGCTGACGCAGCGCCAGGAAGTTTTGGCGCAGAACGTCGCCAATGCGAATACGCCCGGCTACGAGGCGAGGGACCTCAAGGAACTGGATTTTGGCGCGATGGTGGATGCGAGCGGCACCAAGCTCGCGCCTGTCGCCACCAGCCCCGCGCATATCGGCTCGCCCGTTCCGAGCGCGGCAGGGGGCTTGAGTTTCGGCCAGGCGCGCGGCGGCGAGCTCATCAAGAAGGCGGACTTTGAAACCACGCCGAGCGGCAATTCAGTCACGCTCGAAGACGAGATGGTGAAAGTCGCACAGACACAGATGGATTACGACACGGTGACGAGCCTCTATTCGAAGAGCCTCGGCCTCATCAAGCTCGCGATCAGCGGCAACTCATAAGGAACGCCAGAATGACCGCCATGGATCTTCTGAAATCGATGATGGTTGCCGCTTCGGGTCTGAAGGCCCAGAGCGGTCGCATGCGTATCATCGCGGAAAATATCGCGAATGCTGACTCCACGGCCACAAAGCCGGGCGGGGATCCCTATCGCCGCAAGATTCCGACCTTTCAGGACCGCCTCGACCGTTCGCTTGGCACCGAGACCGTGCAGCTCGGACGGCCCGTCCTCGACAAGGCCGACTTCCAGATGAAGTACATGCCGGGACATCCTGCCGCCGACGCGAATGGCTACGTGAAGATGCCGAACGTCAATGGCCTCGTCGAAGCCATGGACATGAAAGAGGCACAGCGCAGCTACGAAGCGAACCTCAATCTTATCCAGGCCTCGCGCCGGATGATTTCGCAAACCATCGACATTCTGAAGCGGTAACGCATCATGGCCATTCCAGCGACAGTAGCTCTGAACGCCTATGCCCGCGCTGCCGGCATGGGCGGCGGCGCGGCCCCCCAGGCGGGCGCGGCAAAAGAGGCGATGGGCGGCAGCTTCGGCGATTTCCTCGAAAAGGCGATCAACGAAACGGTCGATACCGGCAAGGCGAGCGAGCGCCAGATGGCGGCGACCGCCGGATCGAAAGACGGAAACCTCGTCGATGTCGTGACCGCCGTGGCAGAAGCCGAGACGACGCTGCAAACGGTCGTCGCGGTGCGCGACAAGGTGATCGCGGCCTATCAGGACATCATGAAGATGCCGATCTGAAGCCTCTGGCTTTGGTGCGGCGGGTGAAATTCAAGCTGATCGATTCAGGAAAGTGGGTAGGGGAATGACCGGACCGGAAGTGCTCGATCTGGCACGCCAGAGCATCTATGTTCTGCTCGAGATTTCAGCGCCAATGATGATTGTCGCGCTGGTGGTGGGCATCGCCATCGCGTTGTTGCAGGCGCTGACACAGGTGCAGGAAATGACGCTGGTCTTCGTTCCGAAGATCGTCGCCATCTTTCTGGTCATGCTGCTTGCTCTGCCCTTCATGGGGCAGGCGCTTTCCGGCTACATGAACCTGATCGCCCAGAAGATCGTCGCAGGCTGAGAAACGGCGAAGGGCGGGGCGCGACATGATCGATATCGATTTTCTGCCGCAGACGGGCTTCGTGTTCATGCTCGTCTTTTCGCGCCTCGGCACCATGATCATGCTGATGCCCGCGCTCGGTGAGGCGTCGATTCCTCCGCGCGTCAGGCTCATTTTCGCGCTGCTCATCACGGGCGTCATGATGCCGCTCGTATCGGGCTCATTCGGCACCATCCCGCAGACTGTTCCGGGCCTTGCGATTGCCGTCATCTTCGAAGTGGCGATCGGGCTTTTTGTCGGCTTGTCGGCGCGGATCGTTATGAGCGCTCTTCAGGTTGCGGGCAACATCATCGCCATGCAGATGGGCCTCTCATTCGCGCAGACGGTGGACCCGACGCAGGGCACGCAGGGCGTCATCGTCTCGACCTTCTTTTCGATGGTCGCGGTCACGCTCATTTTCGCGACCAATCTCGATCATCTGCTGATCGCCGCGATGCGCGACAGCTATGATCTCTTCAAGCCGGGGCAGGCGCTGCCCGTGGGCGATTTCTCGCAGATGGCGGTGAAGGCCGTCTCCGGCGCGTTCAAGCTCGGCGTCCAGCTTTCCGCGCCGCTCGTCGTCTTCGGTCTCGTCTTCTATGTTGGTATCGGCATCCTTTCCCGCCTGATGCCGCAGATACAGATTTTCTTCATTACAGTGCCGGCGAATATCGGCTTCGGCTTCGCGCTGCTTTTCCTGATCCTGGGAGCCATGATGAGTTGGTTCCTGCAAGGGTTCGAGCAGTCGATGACCGTCTTCGTGCATTGACGGAGGCGAACAGAACGTCATGTCCGAAGAAAACGATTCCGAAAAAACAGAAGAACCAACACACCGAAAACTAGAAGAAGCCGCAAAGCGCGGCGACGTCGCCAAGAGCCAGGAAATCAGCGCCTGGTTTGTGATGCTGGGCGGGGCCATGTGTATCGGCCTGATGGGCAGCTCCTCGGCGGGCACCATCATGCATGCACTCAAGGTTTACCTCGCCGCACCGGATCAGATCCCGATGGATCGCGATCATCTGCGGGCGATGATCCTCCACCTCGGCGCTACCATCTTCGGCGCGATGGCGATGCCGCTCGGCGTCCTTATCGTCGCGGCGCTCGCGGGCAATCTGGTGCAGCATGCGCCGGTCTTCTCCGCCGAGAACATGAAGCCCTCCTTCTCCAAGCTCTCACCCATGAAGGGGCTGGAGCGGCTTTTCGGCAAGAAGAGCCTCGTCAATCTTGCCAAGAGCATCGTCAAATTCGTCGTTGTCGGCGCCGTCGTGTTCCAGATCGCCTGGCCGGAGCGTGGGCGGCTCGCACTGATGATGACATGGGATGTCTCTCTGCTGCTGCCGCTCGTCCGGGCGCTGGCACTCAAGATGTTCACGGGCGTCATTGCTGTCATGGCGATCGTCGCCGGCGTCGACTACCTTTTCGAGCGCATGCAGTGGATGAAAAAGCAGCGCATGTCGTTCCAGGAAATCAAGGACGAGTACAGGCAGTCCGAAGGCGACCCGACGGTGAAGGCCAAGCTGCGCCAGATCCGGGCCGAACGTAGTCGCAAGCGCATGATGGCCAATGTGCCCAAGGCAACCGTCGTCATCATGAACCCGACCCATTATGCCGTGGCACTGAAATACGAGAAGGGCATGGGCGCGCCGGTTTGCGTCGCCAAGGGCCTTGATGCCATCGCCTTGAAAATCCGCGCCATCGCCGAGGAAAACGGGGTGGCCGTGGTTGAAAACCCGCCGCTTGCCCGCGCACTCCATGCCTCGGTCGAGATCGACCAGGAAATCCAGCCCGACCACTACAAGGCCGTGGCCGAGGTCATTGGATATGTCATGCGTCTTAAGGCTAAGATCGGTGGACGGAGACGCGCCAGGTGATTCGGTCGCTCTTGCCAATCAAACTTCATGAATTCGGGGCAGAACTCATGAGGCTGTGCGAGGCGCGGTCCATATGGAATCTGGGCGCCAGGCGGCTTTGGGGGCATGCCGATGACCGAAACGTCAGCTGAAATGGCTGAACTGGAACGTAATGCGTCCGGGCGCGAGCCGGGTTCGCGCCTGTCGCCACGGCAAATCTTCACGCTTGCGGGCGTGGCGGTCGCCGGGCTTGCGATCCTGCTCGACATTCTGGGGTTCCACGCTTTCGCCGTGCCGGGTGTGCTCACCGTCATCGGAACGATCGGCGCCGCCGGCATCATCCTGTTCGGCTTCAGTTCGACCATTTCGCGCGATGTGAGCCGGGCGCCGGCAGCGGCGGGCGACGCGCTCAACGCGCTTCCCGATCCCTGCTATGCGACTGACCGGCGCGGTGCCGTCCTTTTCGCGAACGAGGCTTACCGCAGCCTCGTCGGTTCCGTGAATGCTGACCGGCCCGCGCCGCTCGAGCGCTTGCTTGCGGGCAGGGAGGGGCATGCCGAGACGCTATACCGGCTGGCCCAGGCCGCGCGCACCGGATTTGCCGCCGAGGAGGAAATTCGCTTTGCGCTCCGCACCGGCCTTGCCGAGCGGACCTATCAGGTTGTGGTGCGGCCACTGAGCGGCCAGCTGGGCGGAGCCGTATGGTTGCTCCGCGACCTCACGCTGGAGCGTGAGCGCCTCGATCAGGCCGAACAGCAATGGCGGCGCGCCTCTGCCTTTCTTTCGGCGACGCCCATCGGTTTCTACGCCGCCGAATTGAGCGGCGAAATTCTCTATGTGAACAACAAGCTCGCAGATTGGCTCGGCGCCTCGGTGGAACGCCTCTCCGGGCGGACGCAGAAGCTCTCCGATATTCTGCTTGGCGACGTCGCCGGGCTCTCCATGGTTTCGGACTTCGAGGATGCTTCCATCGTCGATGCCGATCTCAAGGGGCCAAATGGGCGTCCGGTGCCGGTCCGCATCCTGCGCTCGCTGGTGCCCAAGGCCGGTGGCAAGGATGGAGAGTTCATCAGTTGCGCGCTGGTGCTCGACCGCGCCACCTCCGGCGAGGCCGAGGGCAACGCCCGCGATGCAGAATTACGCTTCGCGCGCTTCTTCAACAACGCACCGATCAGCATCGCCACCGTTGATGCCGAAGGCCGCATCGACAATGCCAATAGCGCCTTCCTCTCATATATGGGCGGCAATGTGACCCGTGGCGTGCCGCTGGCCGATCTTCTGGTCGAGGATGATCGCCCGGCCCTGCTCGAAAGCCTCGCCGCCCTGCGCGGGGGCAGGCAGCCCGGGCCGCCCATCGAAGTCCGTCTGGTCAATCGTCCGGAGCGCGTCGGCCAGCTTTATGCCAGCCGCGTCGACAGCGGCGAGGGTGGAAGCTCCACGGTTGTCTACCTTATCGACGCGACCGAACAGAAATCGCTCGAACTGCAATTCGCCCAGTCGCAGAAGATGCAGGCCATCGGTCAGCTCGCTGGTGGCGTGGCGCATGACTTCAACAATCTGCTGACCGCCATCATCGGCTTCTGTGATCTGTTGCTCGCGCGCCATCAGGCGGGCGATCCGTCCTTCGCCGATGTCATGCAGATCAAGCAGAATGCCAACCGCGCCGCGAACCTCACGCGGCAGCTGCTCGCCTTCTCGCGCCGCCAGACCTTGCGCCCCAAGGTTCTTTCACTCACCGACGCGCTGGCCGAGCTTCAGAACCTGCTGTCGCGCCTTCTGACCGAGAAAGTCGAGCTCAAGATCGTGCATGGCCGCGATCTCGGCCTGGTGAAGGTGGACCAGAATCAGCTCGAACAGGTCATCATGAACCTGGCCGTCAATGCGCGCGATGCCATGCCGGACGGCGGCCGGGTGACCATCCGCACGGCGAACGTCTCGGAGGAGGATTCCCGTGCGCTCGACCACGCGATGATGCCGCCCGCCGACTATCTGCTGATCGAGGTCGCGGATACAGGCACCGGTATTCCGAAGGAAAATCTCGGCAAGATTTTCGAGCCCTTCTACACGACGAAAGATCCGAGCAAGGGAACGGGCCTCGGCCTTTCGACTGTCTATGGCATCGTCAAGCAGACGGGCGGGTTCATCTTCGCCTATTCGACGGTGGGCAAGGGCACGACCTTCCGCATCTATCTGCCGCGCTATTTCGAAACGCCGGCCGAGGCCAAGGCCGAGGCGGAAGCGCAAGCCGCAGCCGTCGCCGCCGAACCGACCGACCTCACCGGCAAGGGCACCATCCTCCTCGTCGAGGACGAGGACGCCGTGCGCACCTTCGCCGCCCGCGCACTTCAGACACGCGGCTATGAAGTGCTTCAGGCCGACTGCGGCGAGGCCGCGATCGCGCTCGTTCAGGAATTCGAGGGCAAGATTGACCTCGTGGTTTCGGACGTGGTCATGCCCAACATGGATGGGCCGACCATGGTGAAGGAACTCAGGGGCAAGCTTCCGGGCGCCAGGATCATCTTCGTCTCCGGCTACGCCGAAGATGCCTTCGAGAAGAGCCTCGACCCCGAGCAGCAGTTCCATTTCCTGCCCAAGCCCTTCTCGCTGAAGCAGCTCGCCGCCGCCGTGAAGGACGTCATGGGCAAGGCGTGAGGGCGATTCTGTAGCCTGTGGTTGCGGAGGGTTGTGGTTCGTCGGAACATCCGTCGAACATGGTCTGAAAAGCCTTTTATTTTCAAAGCATTAACTTTTTTCTTGCCAGTGAGAACAAAACCGGTACGGTAGCTCCAGATTGCTTCGCTGCGGCCAGCGTGAAATAAGGGGAACCGGAATGTCGAAACCTGCGATTCAGCTCGTTGATAAGGGCGATAAGACCGATATGGACAAGCAGAAAGCCCTCGAAGCCGCCCTCAGTCAGATCGAGCGCTCGTTCGGCAAGGGCTCCATCATGCGGCTCGGCAAGAACGAGCAGGTGGTCGAGATCGAGTCGATTTCGACGGGTTCTCTCGGTCTCGATATCGCGCTTGGCATTGGCGGTCTTCCGCGCGGCCGCGTGATCGAGGTTTACGGCCCGGAGTCCTCCGGCAAGACGACGCTGGCGCTCCAGACCATCGCCGAAGCCCAGAAGAAGGGCGGCGTTTGCGCCTTCATCGACGCAGAACATGCGCTTGATCCCGTCTATGCCCGCAAGCTCGGCGTGGCGCTTGACGACCTTCTGATTTCCCAGCCCGACACGGGCGAGCAGGCGCTCGAAATCTGCGACACGCTGGTCCGCTCAGGCGCGGTTGACGTGCTCGTGATCGACTCGGTGGCAGCGCTGACCCCAAAGGCCGAACTTGAAGGTGAAATGGGCGACAGCCTGCCGGGTCTTCAGGCCCGTCTGATGAGCCAGGCGCTCCGGAAGCTCACCGGTTCGATTTCCAAGTCGAACACGATGGTGATCTTCATCAACCAGATCCGCATGAAGATCGGCGTGATGTTCGGCAGCCCCGAAACCACGACCGGCGGCAATGCGCTGAAATTCTACGCCTCCGTCCGTCTCGACATCCGCCGCATCGGTGCGATCAAGAATGGTGAAGAGGTGGTTGGCAACCAGACCCGCGTGAAAGTGGTCAAGAACAAGGTCGCGCCGCCCTTCAAGCAGATCGAATTCGACATCATGTATGGCGAAGGCATCTCCAAGACGGGCGAACTCGTCGATCTCGGCGTCAAGGCCGGTATCGTCGAAAAATCGGGCTCCTGGTTTTCCTATAACAGCCAGCGCATCGGCCAGGGCCGCGAGAATGCCAAGCAGTTCCTTCGGGACAATCCCGACATGGCTGCCCAGATCGAGCAGGCCATCCGCCAGAATGCCGGCCTCATCGCCGAGCAGATCATGGAAGGCTCGCCCGAGGATGATGGGGATGGCGATCTGGAGGCCAGCGCCTGAGGGTGCCTTAACGTTTCTCTAGCCTTGCTCGCAAGGTGCGGCGCCGGATACCCCCCGGCGCCGCTTTTGCGTTGTAAGGGGCACAATCCCGGCCGGGGCCCATATGGAGCCTTCCTAGACAGTTGCCGGAGCGGACGGTAAAAGCTGGAACGACTTTAACTTTTCCGGGCGCGCCGCCTTGATTTAATGGAAGGGCAGGCGACCCAAGGTTTTGAAGCGAGACGACGGAATGGCCGGCCTCAACGAGATTCGCAGCAAGTATCTGTCCTTCTTCGGCAGCAATGGCCATGAGGTTCTGCCCTCCGGTCCTCTGGTTCCGAATAACGACCCGACGCTGCTTTTCACCAATGCCGGCATGGTTCAGTTCAAGAATGTCTTCACGGGTCAGGAGACGCGTCCCTACAAGCGCGCCGTGACCGCACAGAAATGTGTGCGCGCGGGCGGCAAGCACAATGACCTCGACAATGTAGGCTATACGGCTCGCCACCACACCTTCTTCGAGATGCTCGGCAATTTCTCCTTCGGCGACTATTTCAAGGCCGACGCGATCGAATTTGCCTGGAACCTCATTACCAAGGAATTCGACCTTCCGAAGGACCGTCTTCTCTCGACCGTCTATGTCGATGACGACGAGGCGTTCAATCTCTGGAAGAAGATCGCGGGCTTCTCCGACGACCGCATCATCCGCATCCCGACGACGGACAATTTCTGGTCGATGGGCGACACGGGCCCCTGCGGTCCCTGCTCGGAAATTTTCTTCGACCACGGGCCGAAAATTCCCGGCGGCCCTCCCGGCAGCGCGGATCAGGACGGCGACCGCTTCATCGAGATATGGAATCTCGTTTTCATGCAGTACGAGCAGCAGGCTGACGGCACACGCCTCAACCTGCCCAAGCCTTCGATTGACACGGGCATGGGCCTTGAGCGCTTCGCCGCCGTACTGCAGGGTACGCATGACAACTACGCCACCGACCTCATGCGTGCGCTCATCGTGGCGAGCGCCGAGGCGTCGCGCACCGATCCCGACGGCCCCCATGCGGTCAGCCATCGCGTCATCGCCGACCATCTGCGCTCGAGCTGCTTCCTGATCGCGGATGGCGTTCTGCCTTCGAATGAGGGCCGCGGCTATGTGCTTCGCCGCATCATGCGCCGAGCCATGCGCCATGCGCAGCTTCTCGGCGTCACCGAGCCGCTGATGTGGAAGCTGGTGCCCGCTCTGGTCCGCCAGATGGGCGACGCCTATCCGGAACTCCGCCGTGCCGAAGCGCTCGTCACCGAGACGCTGAAGCTCGAGGAAACGCGCTTCCGCGAGACGCTGGTACGGGGCCTGCGTCTCCTCGACGAAGAGCTGGAACAGATCGGCAGCGCCAAGGTGCTTCCCGGCGAAGTCGCCTTCAAGCTCTATGACACCTATGGCTTTCCGCTCGACCTGACGCAGGACGCGCTGCGCCCGAAGGGCATCGCCGTTGAGCAGGCGGGTTTCGACAGCGCCATGCAGCGCCAGCGCGAAGAGGCCCGCAAGGCCTGGTCGGGCTCGGGCGAGAAGGCGACGGAGACGGTCTGGTTCGAACTGCGCGAAGAGATCGGCGCCACCGAATTCCTCGGCTACGACACAGAGAATGCCGAGGCGAAGGTCGTCGCGATCATCGTCGACGGCAAACCGGCGAAGGTCGTCGCGGCCGGCGCGGAAGCGGCGATTATCACCAACCAGACGCCGTTCTACGGCGAATCCGGCGGCCAGGTCGGCGACACGGGCGTGCTCTTCAATGGGGCGGGCGTCGAGTTTCCAGTGTCTGACACGCTGAAAAAGCTCGGCGACATGATCGTGCATTTCGGCAAGCTCGCGCGTGGTGAAATCAAGGTTGGTGACGTGGTCGAGATGAAGGTCGACAGCGCGCGCCGCAGGGCGACGCGGGCGAACCATTCCGCCACCCATCTCCTGCATGAGGCACTGCGCCGCGTGCTCGGAGAGCATGTCACTCAGAAGGGCTCGATGGTTGCGCCGGAGCGCCTGCGCTTCGACTTCAGCCACCCGAAGCCCATGACGCCGGACGAGATTTCGAAGGTCGAGGAAATCGTCAATCGGATCATCCGTCAGAACAGTGACGTGACGACGCGGCTGATGACGCCGAAGGAGGCGATCGAGGCCGGTGCGCTGGCGCTTTTCGGCGAGAAGTATGGCGACGAAGTGCGCGTGCTCTCCATGGGCGTCAATGACGACACCGACGGCAAGACCTATTCGGTCGAGCTTTGCGGCGGCACCCATGTGCGCCGCGTCGGCGACATCGCCATCTTCAAGATCATCGGCGAAAGCGCGGTCGCTTCGGGCGTGCGTCGCATCGAAGCGCTGACGGGTGAAGGCGCGCGGCATTATCTCGTCGATCAGGAGCGCATTGCCAAGGAAGCCGCTGGTGCTCTCAAGATAGCAACGGAAGATCTTCCCGCCCGTGTTGCCTCGCTGGTCGAGGAGCGCAAGCGCCTTGAACGCGAGCTGAACGAAGCGAAGAAGAAGCTCGCCATGTCGGGTACCGGCGGCGCTGAAGCCTCGTCGGTGCAGGCCATTGGCGGCGTCAATGTCATTGCGCGTGTGCTTCAGGGCGTGAACCCGAAGGACCTGCGTGGCCTCGTCGATGAGGCGAAGCAGCAGGTCGGCTCGGGTATCGTCGCTCTGGTGGCGGTGAGCGAGGATGGAAAGGGCGCGATTGCCACTGGCGTTACTGCCGATCTCACCACGCGCTTCAACGCGGTCGAACTCGTGAAGGCGGGTGCAGAGGCTATGGGCGGCAAGGGGGGCGGCGGAAGGCCGGACATGGCGCAGGCGGGCGGTCCCGATGGGGACAAGGCCGACGCCGCGCTCGAAGCGGTCCGCGCCGTTGTGGGGCAGCTTGCCGGCGCCGCTTGACGCACATAAAGGAAAACGTCGCAGGGGACTGACGCTCCTGCGGCGCCAGCTCTATGTCATCCTGGAGTCGGGACGCCGGACGACCGCAAGTCGCATCTTCGACATCTCGATGGTGTTGCTCATTCTCGCCAATGTCGCGGCGGTGGTGGCGGAAACTGAACCGTCGATTGCGAGCTCCATTCGCGCCGAACTGCTCCTCTTCGATGAAATTTCGGTTGGCATCTTCACTCTCGAATATTTCGCGCGGCTCTGGGTCTGCGTCGAGCACGCACCTCTGGCCGACAAGCCCCGCCGGGAGGCGCGGCTCACCTGGGCGGCGACGCCGCCCATGCTCATCGACCTTGCGGCGATCCTGCCTTTCTATGTCTCGCTCTTCGTCGCCTTCGATCCGAAGATCGCGCTGCTCTTCAGGCTCGTCCGGTTCCTGAAACTAGCCCGGGCGACACCCGCTCTCGGAACGCTCGGGCGTGTGCTCTACAACGAGCGCCGGGCGATCTTCGGCGCCATCGTCATCATGCTGGGACTGATCACAGCCTCGGCGGCCGTCATGTACGAGATCGAAGGCCCCGCACAGCCGGAGGCCTTCGGCAGCATTCCCCGAGCCATGTGGTGGTCGGCTGCGACGCTCACGACCATCGGCTATGGCGATGTTGTCCCCATCACGCCGCTCGGCAAGCTGATGGCTGGCTTTGTGATGATTGCCGGTTTCGGCATGTTCGCGTTGCCGGTCGCGATCATCTCGTCGGGCTTTGCCGCCGAGATCCATCGCCGGGATTTCGTCGTCACCTGGGGCATGGTGGCGCGTGTGCCGCTTTTCTGCGGGCTGGACGCGCTGACTATCGGAAATCTCGTCCAGCTGCTCCACGCGCGGGCGGTGGAGCCTGGCACTCTCATCGGACGCAAGGGCGAAGAGGCGACCGGCATGTACTTCATCATGTCGGGGCAGGTGCAGGTGGAGTTTCCCTCCGGCCCCGTGATGCTTGGCGAGGGTGAGTTCTTCGGCGAGATGGCGCTGATCCAGTCGCGCCGCCGCGCGGCGGACATCATGGCGCTGACGCGCTGCTCCTTGCTGAAGCTGCAGAGCGGGGATTTCTCCCGCTTCATGCTCCGCCATCCGGAAGTTTACGCGCGGATCAGGAAGATTGCCGATGAACGTCTGCGCGACCTCAAGCGGCGCAGCGAGCTCGAAACCGAAATGGCCGAGATCACAATCGAGAAGGGCTCGCAGGGAGACGAAATAGCAGGCTGATCAAGCCTGCTTCGCCAGCGCCTTGTTGAGGTTCTCGGCAACCTTGTCGAGGAAGCCCTCGGTCGAGAGCCACTTCTGCTCAGAGCCGACGAGAAGGGCGAGATCCTTCGTCATGTAGCCGCTTTCCACCGTCGAGACGCAAACCTTCTCAAGCGTGTGGGCGAACTTCTCGAGCTCCGGTGTACCGTCGAGCTTGGCGCGATGGGTGAGGCCGCGCGTCCAGGCAAAGATCGAGGCGATGGAGTTGGTCGAGGTCTGCTCGCCGCGCTGATGGGCGCGGTAATGGCGCGTGACCGTGCCGTGAGCGGCTTCCGCTTCCATGATCTTGCCATCCGGCGTCAGCAGCACGCTGGTCATCAGGCCGAGCGAGCCGAAGCCCTGAGCGACCGAGTCCGACTGCACGTCGCCATCATAGTTCTTGCAGGCCCAGACATAGCCGCCCGACCACTTGAGCGAGGAGGCCACCATGTCGTCGATCAGGCGGTGTTCATAGACGAGCTTGTGCTTGTCGAAGTCCGCCTTGTACTCCTTCTCGTAGACTTCCTGGAAGATGTCCTTGAAGCGGCCGTCATAGGCCTTGAGGATCGTGTTCTTCGTGGAGAGGTAGACGGGGTACTTGCGGTCGAGGCCGAACTTCAGGCAGGCGCGCGCGAAGTCGCGGATCGACGCGTCGAGATTGTACATGCCCATGGCGACGCCGGCGCCCGGATAGTCGAACACGTCGAATTCCTTCGTCTCCTTGCCATCCTCGGAGACCCATTTCATCGTCAGCTTGCCCTTACCCGGCACGACGAAATCGGTTGCGCGGTACTGGTCGCCGAAAGCGTGGCGGCCAATGACAATCGGCTCGGTCCAGCCAGGAATGAGGCGGGGAATGTTGCGGCAGATGATCGGCTCGCGGAAAACGGTGCCATCGAGAATGTTGCGGATCGTGCCGTTGGGCGACTTCCACATCTTCTTGAGGCCGAATTCCTTCACGCGGGCTTCATCGGGGGTGATCGTCGCGCATTTGACGCCGACGCCGTATTTCTTGATCGCCTCGGCCGAGTCGATCGTCACCTTGTCGTCGGTAGCGTCGCGATGTTCCATGCCGAGGTCGTAATAGTCGAGGTCGATGTCGAGATAGGGGAATATCAGCTTGTCCTTGATCCACTTCCAGATGATCCGGGTCATTTCATCGCCGTCGAGATCGACAACCGGATTTTTGACCTTGATCTTGGACATGAAACTGAACCCTTCGAGAAAGCGTGAGCGGGGAGGCGGGCGAGGCGCGCAGCGCGCGCCAGGGCGCTTGTGGGACAAGTTCGTATAACATTGCGGGCCGATTGATTAAAGACGGCCAATCGCCTATTCAGCGACACAATATTTCACGCGCGAGCCCATTATCATGGCCGGAACCGACCAAACCAAAGCAGACGTCTCACAGGGTGAGAACGCGCCAGCCATCATTCTCGTCCAGCCGCAGCTTGGCGAGAACATCGGTACGGCCTCCCGCGCCATGCTCAATTTCGGCCTTTCCGATCTGCGTCTGGTCTCCCCGCGCGATGGCTGGCCTAATGATCGTGCCCGTGCCGCTGCGTCAGGCGCCGATGTTGTGATCGACAATGCTCGTCTGGTGAGCAGAACCGAGGAGGCCGTGGCGGACCTCGATTATGTGATCGCTACCACAGCCCGGACGCGCGACATGGTGAAGCCGGTGCTGACGCCCGAAACGGCGGCGGCGAAGCTGCGCGAGGTCATCGGGAGCGGCAGGCGGGCGGGGATTATTTTCGGGCCGGAGCGTACAGGGCTTACCAATGACGATGTGGTGCTCGCCGACGCGGTTCTGATGGTCCCGGTCAATCCGGCCTTCGCCTCGCTGAACCTCGCCCAGGCGGTCCTGCTGATCGGTTATGAGTGGTTCAAGGCGGCGGACCGCACCCCCGCCGAGCAGATCGACTATCTCCAGACGCGGCCGGCGACCAAGGAGGAGCTTCTGGGTTTCTTCGAACATCTGGAAGGCGAGCTCGACCGCTTCGGCTTCCTGAAGCCGCCGGAGAAGCGCCCCTCGATGGTCAGGAACCTGCGCAACCTCTTCCAGCGGGCTACCATGACCGAGCAGGAGGTCAGGACCATGCGCGGCGTCGTCGCCGCTTTGACCCGCCGGGTGCCGAAAGGCGAGGGGCCCGAGGGCTAGGAGTGTGGCGTCGATTTCGCATGACGGTGCACAAATTTCGCGTATGCGACAGTCAGTCGTCGGAATCGATTGGTCGCGGAGAGAAACGCTTGAACCGCATGCATTGATGGGCTGGCCTCTTGGTCACCATGGTAGACGGCGGCCATTCGCGACGTAACAGAGCCCGAACTTTCAAATAGATCTGCTTTGGCTTTTGATATCCGCTTAAGCCATCTGTCCTTTTGGATCTCTATGTCATCTGTGCGCATTGTCGTAAATCCGTCGGAGAGAGGAGGAACCCGAATAGAATGTTCCTGTTTTGTGCCTTTGGCAAGCATTTGACACAGGGAACCCCCCGGGCTAGAAGCCGCCCTGAAGACGGGCTCCTCTGGGTCCGTTTTCATTTACGCACCCGTGGGAAACGGTAACGCTTGAGCCAGTTTTCCCTGTCGGCCCAACGGCTTAAGCCCGACGGCGAAGGAGGGGCGTTTCCATTTTTGACAGGAATCGCGATGACAAAGCGCCAGGAAGCCAAGTACAAAATTGACCGCCGGATGGGCGAAAACATCTGGGGTCGCGCCAAGAGCCCCGTCAACCGCCGCGAATACGGCCCCGGCCAGCATGGCCAGCGCCGCAAGGGCAAGCTCTCCGACTTCGGCGTGCAGCTCCGCGCGAAGCAGAAGCTCAAGGGCTACTACGGCAACATTTCCGAGAAGCAGTTCCACGGCATTTATGTCGAAGCCTCGCGCCTTCGCGGCGACACGGGCGCCCTTCTGATCGGCCTGCTTGAGCGCCGCCTGGATGCCGCCGTCTACCGCGCGAAGTTTGCGCCGACGGTCTTTGCCGCCCGCCAGCTGGTCAATCACGGCCATGTGCTCGTCAATGGCAAGCGCGTCAACATCGGTAGCTTCCGCCTGAAGGAAGGCGATGTCGTCGAGGTCCGCGAAAAGTCGAAGCAGCTCGCCATCGTTCTCGAAGCGGTGCAGAGCGGCGAGCGCGACACGCCGGACTACCTCGAAGTCGACACCAACAAGCTGACGGCTCGTTTCGTCCGCGTCCCCGGTCTGGCCGATGTGCCCTATCCGGTGCAGATGGAACCGCACCTCGTCGTCGAACATTATTCGCGCAGCTAACCGGCGCGCGAGACCGGAACGTCAAAAAGGCCGCGGTTTCCCGCGGCCTTTTTTCTTGGAGACCTGGGGAGAGGTCTCCCGGGAATCCGCGCAAGGGGGGCGCGGATTTCGTTATTCGACGGTCACCCAGCGGGATACCGTGCTGCCGCCGTTTGGTGTCGTCCGTGTCACCTCGCTGCCGCATTGGCCGGACTCGCATTGGCCGCTGGCATCGACGCTGGCCGAGTTTCCGTTGGGCCCCGTTCCTTCCTTGTTGCGCGACCAGCTCGCCCCGTCCTCGGTGCGGGCGAAATTGCTCGTGGTGCTGCCGCTGCCACCCTGTGGACCGCTGGTGGCGGCGGTGTGCGAAACGCTGCCGTCGGGATTGCGGGTCGTCGAGCTGTCATGGCTGTAGGTGTTTCCGTTCGGCCCCGTGCGATCGATGGAACGGCTGCAGCCTGCGCCTTCCGTGCAGCCATGTTCGGCATTCATGCTGGCCGAGCGGCCCTCGGGCCCGGTCACGTTGCGCGAGCGGTCGACCGAACGATGACCGGGGCTGCGCTCGACACCTTTGGACCATTGCGCCGTGCCGCCCTGGGTGCCGGTAGCTGAGCCGTTCCGGAGACGTTCGCGCGCTGAGGCAGCATTGGTGAATGAGGTGAGTGCGAGGCCGGCGGCGAGAGCGATGCCGGCAATGCGGAGAAATCTGCTGTTCATGGGGTGATCTTTCACGGGTTGGAGCGGGGGGCTTTAGCGGGTGGCAGAGACGCGCGCCCTCATGCGGGCGCGGACCTCGTCGCGGGTGATCTTGCCGTCATTGTTGGTGTCGTATTCGGAGAGCGCCGCGAGACGCGCCTCGACATATTCGTCGCGGCTCACGACACCGTCGGCGTTCTTGTCCAGCTTCTTGAACTGAGCTTCGAAGGCAGCGCGCGCCTCGTCGATGGTCACCGCCTTGTCGCCATTGCCGTCGGCGCCGCGCAGCATGGCGATGTCGTCGTCGGCCTCGGCGTTGGGTGCTACGAAGAAGAGGCCGGCGGCGCCGACGACCACCAGCGTCTTCAGCAGGGCGAGCCCGGCGAAGGTCAGAAGGGTCTTCCGGCCGGTTGCGGATGTCAGGAAAGATTTCATAGCGTTCCTCCATACTGGCTGCCGGGCGATCGCCCCTGCGACACTTGCAGTTTGGAAGGTCACTGTTTCGCGGCCATTTCCGGCCCGTTACCCTTTGTAACCAAAGGTAACGGCGCTTGTGGTAGCTCCGGCTTCGGCGCAAAAAAGAGCCATGAACGCATCGGCACACATATCGGGCATCGTCATCGTCGAGGACGACCGGGAGGTCGGGGAACTCGTCAAAGCCTTCCTCGTGAAAGAAGGCTTCGACGTGCGGCTTGCGCGCAGTGGCGTCGAGATGGATCGCGCGCTTCTCGAAAAGCATGCCGATCTCATCATTCTCGATCTGATGCTGCCGGGCGAGGACGGGCTGTCGATCTGCCGGCGCCTGCGGGCGCGGAGCAATGTGCCCATTCTCATCCTGACGGCGAAGGGCGACGACATAGACAAGATCATTGGCCTCGAGCTCGGTGCCGACGACTACATGGCCAAGCCCTTCAATCCGCGCGAGTTGCTCGCGCGCATCCGTTCGATCCTTCGACGGACGGTGCCCGCTATTGTTCATGGCGGTGAGGGTGAGCGCATGCGCTTCGGAGAATTTGTTCTCGATCTCGGCGCGCGCCGACTTTTCCGTGATGGCGTCGAACTCCAGCTTTCGACCGGGGACTTCGATCTTCTCACCGTCCTCGTCCATCATCCGCAGCGTCTGCTCTCGCGTGACCAGTTGATGGACATGACGCGGGGACGCAGCTGGGAGGCATTCGATCGGTCGATCGACGTCGCCATGTCGCGGCTTCGGCGCAAGATCGAAGACGACGCCTCGCTGCCCGCTTACATAAAGACCGTGCGCAACGTGGGCTATATGCTCGCGGTGCCGGCCGAGAGGGTTTGAGCCATGCGCGGGCTCCTCCTCCGCATCTGCCTGATTGTTGCCATGGCAATCGTCGTAATGGTTGCGGCAGGCTTTGCGATCTATTTTGCGCAATGGCAGGACACACTTGGCAGCGGCCTGCCTCTGCCGGTGCCCAATCAGGTCGTCGCGATCGTCGAGGTGGTGGAAAAGACGCCCGAGGCGGATCTGCCGCGGCTCCTGACGGCTTTGAATTCCTCCTATGTCCGCGTCGCCGTCAGCGCGAAGGAGCCGGATAGCGATGGCACCGTCTCCATGCCTTTGATGACGCGGCTTGTGGCCGGCTATCTCCGCGCCTTGGGCGGGCGGAAAGTGCGGGCCATGGTCGATGTGTCCGAGGGCCCTTGCTCCGACGTAGTGAACCTGCGCGGCGGAAGGTTCCTGGCGATGCATCCCATGCGTCTCGTCGTGGAGCTGAGGGATGGCCGCAGCCTTACCATCGACTTCCGCAGCTCCGTGCTCATGCGTTTCACCGGCTTCCGCATGGCGCTCATGGTTCTTGTCGTGACGCTCCTTGTCGGTGCGGCCTCGCTTTGGGCCGTGCAGCGGCAGATACGGCCGATCCAGAAGCTAGCAGCCGCCGTAGACCAGTTCGGCACGAGCCTCGACCGGGCACCGATCGAGGAGGAGGGCGCTAGCGACGTTCGGCGTCTGATCCTCGCCTTCAACCGGATGCAGGGACGTATTCGCGATCTCGTCGAAGGACGTACACGGATGATGGCTGCGATCAGCCACGATCTTGGCACCTATCTCACGCGGCTTCGGCTTCGCGCCGAGTTCATCGCGGATGAAGACCAGCGTGAGCGCGCCATCCGGGATATCGAGGATATGAGCGGGCTGATGAACGACACGCTGACGCTCGCCAGACTGGACAACAACGGCGAGGAATTAGATGTCGTCGATCTCGCGCCGGTAGCGCGCCGCGCCGTCGAGGCGACGGGCGTGCCGGAGGCGAAGCTCAGGCTACATTTGCCGGATGGGCCGGTATCGGTGTGCGGCAAGGAAGCGGCGCTTGGCAGGGCGCTTGCGAACCTCATTTCCAACGCGCTCAAATATGGCGGCGAGGCGGATGTAACCTTGTCGCGCGAAGGTGGAATCGTCCGGCTTCTGGTCGAGGATCGGGGGCCGGGTATTCCGGCGGCGCAGCGCGAGGCCGTTCTGGAGGCGTTTTATCGCCTCGATACTGCGCGCAATCTCGACGCAGGTGGTTTCGGGCTCGGGCTTGCCATCGTCGCCGATGTGGTTCGCCACCATAAGGGCAAGATTACGCTTGGCGATCGGGAGGGCGGCGGCCTCAAGGTCGATATCGAACTGCCAGCAGCCTCCGAATAGGGCGCGAAAATGGAGAAGGCCGCGTTTTCGCGCGGCCTCCATATTCTTCGGATGAAACGCCGATCAGGCGGCTTCGGTCTCGATGCCTTTCTGGGCGAGGAACTCGCGGAGTTCCCCCTGCTCGAACATCTCGCGGACGATGTCGCAACCGCCGACGAATTCGCCCTTCACATAGAGCTGCGGGATCGTCGGCCAGTCGGAGAAGTCCTTGATGCCCTGACGGATGTCCGCATCTTCAAGCACGTTGACGCCCTTGAAGGGGACGTTGAGATAGGTCAGCACCTGAACGACCGCATTGGAGAAGCCGCACTGCGGAAAGACGGGCGTGCCTTTCATGAAGAGAACCACGTCGTTACTCTCGACTTCCTGACGGATGCGGTCGAAGACCGGATTGTCGCTCATCTGATGTCCTTCCGCGCGCTCGTGAAGCGTCGCTCTTTGCTAATGGGTTTGTTCAGTTTTCCGGAACGGAGGTCTGCAGGGCAAGGGCATGAAGCTCATTGCCCATGCCGCCCTTCAGCGCGTTGTAGACCATCTGGTGCTGCTGAACGCGCGTCTTGCCCTTGAAGGCCGCCGAAATGACGTTGGCCGCATAATGGTCGCCGTCGCCTGCGAGGTCGCGAATATCGACCAAGGCGTCCGGAAGCGCTTCCTTGATCAGACGTTCGATATCGCTCGCACTCATCGCCATGCCGTAGACACTCCCGGTTTCAGGGCCTCAAAGGGCTTCCGCAGGCGCCGCCGCCATATAGGCAGGCAGCCAGCCCTCATGGGCATCCTTGAGCCGTTGCAATGATATGGGATTGCAACCGTCCAGTGTCAATTCGCGGCCAGCCGTCGCACCGATGCGGGCGGCAGGCACACCGGCCTTGGCTGCGCGGTCCAGCAAGCCCTTGGCCGCGGCTTCGGGCAGGGTGACGACATAGCGCCCCTGATCCTCGCCGAAAGCCCAGGCATGGAGCGGGATATCCTTCGGCGCATCGACCTTGGCGCCGATGTCGCCCGCCATCGCCATTTCGGCGAGCGCAAGATAGAGGCCGCCATCCGAGACGTCATGGACGGCAGTGAGAGCTTCCGAACGGATCTCGGCACGGACGAAGTCGCCATTGCGGCGTTCGACACTGAGGTCGACCGGCGGGGGCGAGCCCTCGCGCCGCGCGAGGATGTCGCGCAGATAGATGCTTTGGCCGAGATGGCCCCTGGTCTCGCCGATAACGACGATCGCTTCGCCTTCCGCCTTGAAGGCGACTGTGGCGCGCTTCGCCATATCGGGCAGCAGACCAACGCCGCCGATGGCGGGGGTCGGCAGGATGCCCTTGCCGTTGGTCTCGTTGTAGAGCGACACGTTGCCGGAGACGACAGGGAAGTCGAGCGCGCGGCAGGCTTCGCCGATGCCCTGAATGCAGCCGACGAACTGGCCCATGATTTCCGGCTTTTCGGGATTGCCGAAATTCAGGTTGTCGGTGATGGCGAGCGGTTCCGCGCCGACGGCAGTGAGGTTGCGCCAGCATTCGGCAACGGCCTGCTTGCCGCCCTCTTGCGGATCGGCGGCGCAGTAGCGCGGGCTCACATCGAGCGTGAAGGCGAGCGCCTTGCCCGAATGACCGACGCGGATCACGGCGGCGTCGCCGCCCGGTCCGATGGCCGTGTTGCCCTGAATGAGGTGGTCGTACTGTTCCCAGACCCAGCGGCGCGAGCACTGGTCGGGCGAGCCGACGATCTTCACCAGCACTTCGGCGAGATCGTTGGGCGCAGGCACGTCGGAAGGCGCAAGGCTTGCGGGCTTCGGTGTCGGCACCCAGGGGCGGTCATATTCCGGCGCCTGGTCACCAAGCTCCTTGATCGGCAGATTGGCCATGACCTGGCCGTGCTGTTTGATGAGGAAGCGCAGGTCATCCGTCGTCTTGCCGATGACAGCAAAGTCGAGGCCCCATTTGCGGAAGATCGCCTCGGCGTCCTTTTCCCGCGCGGGGTCGAGCACCATGAGCATGCGCTCCTGGCTTTCCGACAGCATCATTTCATAGGCGGTCATGCCGGCTTCGCGGCAGGGCACCTTGTCGAGATCGAGTTCGACGCCGAGGTCGCCCTTGGCGCCCATTTCAACCGCCGAGCAGGTGAGGCCAGCAGCGCCCATGTCCTGAATGGCTATAACCGCGCCCGACGCCATGAGCTCAAGGCAGGCTTCGAGCAGGAGCTTCTCGGAGAAGGGGTCGCCGATCTGCACGGTGGGGCGCTTCTCCTCGGAGTCCTCGCCGAATTCGGCCGACGCCATGGTCGCGCCGTGAATGCCGTCGCGGCCGGTCTTGGAGCCGAGATAGACGATCGGAAGGCCGACGCCCTTGGCCTGCGAATAGAAGATCTTGTCGGTATCCGCGAGGCCCGCCGCGAAGGCGTTGACCAGGCAGTTGCCGTTATAGCTCTCGTCGAAATTCACTTCGCCGCCGATGGTAGGCACACCGAAGGAATTGCCGTAGCCGCCGACGCCCGCCACGACGCCCGAAACCGTGTGGCGTGTGCGCGGATGATCCGGCGCGCCGAAGCGCAGCGCGTTCAGCGCCGCGATGGGCCGCGCACCCATGGTGAAGACATCGCGCAGAATGCCGCCCACGCCCGTCGCCGCACCCTGATAGGGCTCGATGTAGGAGGGGTGGTTGTGGCTTTCCATCTTGAAGATGATCGCTTGACCGTCGCCGATGTCGACGACGCCCGCATTCTCGCCGGGACCGCAGATGACGCGCGGGCCGGTGGTGGGGAGCGTGCGGAGCCACTTCTTCGACGATTTGTAGGAGCAGTGCTCGTTCCACATCGCGGAGAAGATGCCGAGTTCGGTCAGCGTCGGTTCGCGGCCGATAAGGTCGAGAATGCGCTGATATTCATCGGGCTTCAGGCCGTGTTCGGCGATGAGTTCCGGGGTGATCTTGGTGTCGTTGGGAATCACGCAACCGCCTCCAGCACGCTTTCGAAGAGATTGCGCCCTTCAGTGCCGCCATTAAGCGGCTCGATTTCATTTTCGGGATGCGGCATCAGCCCCATGACGTTGCCGCGATCATTGATGATGCCGGCGATATCGTTGAGCGAGCCATTGGGGTTCGTGCCCTCGGCATAGCGGAAAACGACCCGGTTCTCGCCTTCGATGCGGGCAAGCGTTTCGGCATCGGTGAAGTAGTTGCCGTCGCCATGCGCGACCGGGCAGCGCCAGACCTGGCCTTGCGCGTATTTGCGCGTGAAGTCCGTCTGCGCATTGGCGACCTCGAGCTTCACGTTGCGGCAGACGAATTTAAGGTGGTTGTTGCGGACGAGGATGCCGGGAAGGAGGCCTGCCTCGCAAAGGATCTGGAAGCCGTTGCAGACGCCCAGTACATGGACGCCCTGATCGGCCTTCTTGCGGACATCGTCCATGATGGCGGCCCGCGCCGCGATGGCGCCGGTGCGCAGATAGTCGCCATAGGAGAAGCCGCCCGGCAGAACCACGAGGTCAACCTTGGGCAGCTCCGTCTCGGTGTGCCAGACGGGGATGGGCTTCTCGCCGGTGATCTTCTCAAGCGCGTAGAGCATGTCGCGCTCGCGGTTCGATCCTGGAAAGACGATGACGGCGGATTTCATGCTTACTTCTCGTCGAGTTCGATCGCGTAGTTCTCGATCACGGTATTGGCGAGCAGCTTCTTGCTCATTTCCTCGATCGCGGCGCGGGCCTTGGCCGGGTCCGTCTCCGCGAGTTCAACCTCGAAGAGCTTGCCTTGACGCACACTTGCGACACCGGGAAAACCGAGCGAGCCGAGCGCGTGCTCAATGGCCTTTCCCTGCGGGTCAAGCACACCGTTCTTCAACATGACCTTGATACGGGCCTTCATATGTAAGTCTCTCTCAAGCAAAACCCCGAATGGGGGCATCATTTAACGAGTGTGGGGCCGCGTCGCTTGGGCTCGTTCTCGAACAGGATGCCGAGCCGGCGCGCGACTTCCTGATAGGCTTCGATGAGGCCGCCCATGTCGTGGCGGAAACGGTCCTTGTCGAGCTTGTCGTTGGTGCGCATGTCCCAGAGGCGGCAGCTGTCCGGGCTGATCTCATCGGCCAGAACCACGCGAACCATATCGCCTTCATAGAGGCGGCCGAACTCGACCTTGAAGTCGACGAGGCGTATGCCGATCCCAAGGAACAGGCCGGCCATGAAATCGTTGATGCGCAGCGCGAGCGCCATCATGTCATCGATCTCCTGGGGCGTCGCCCAGCCGAAGGCCGTGATGTGTTCCTCGGAGACCATCGGATCGCCGAGTTCGTCGTTCTTGTAATAGAATTCGATGATCGAGCGGGGGAGCGGCGTCCCCTCGTCGATGCCAAGACGCTTGGTCAGCGAGCCCGCAGCCACGTTGCGCACCACGACCTCGCAGGGGATGATCTCAACCTCGCGGATCAGTTGCTCGCGCATGTTGATGGATCGGATGAAGTGTGTCGGCACCCCGATGTCGTTGAGCTTCGTGAAGATGAATTCCGAGATGCGGTTGTTGAGGACGCCCTTGCCCTCGATCGTCGCATGCTTCTGGTTGTTGTTGGCGGTCGCGTCGTCCTTGAAGTGCTGGATGAGCGTGCCCGGCTCGGGCCCCTCATACAAAACCTTGGCCTTGCCTTCGTAAACGCGTCTGCGGCGGCTCATGTCATGAAATCCAATCGGTTGCCCGTAACGGGGCGGAAGTGCTGATCGGTCCCGCTAAACCGGGATGCGCGGAGAGAGCAGGAATCGCCCCTGTGGCTCGCGCGCAAGTTACTCTATGGCCCCCGGGGATACAATGGAACTGCGCCGGTCTTTACCGCCTCATTTTTGTGACGTTAAATCAGATACTTACCCAATTCGTCGCATATCTGCCTCAAGCGGACGAGGACGGTTGATTTGAGGCCCGCTCGCGGTTATGCCTAAGCCTCGTTTTCGGCCTCGCCGCGCGGCCCGTGGATTGATCTGGCGCGTCGGCATTCCTTTGGAGCGGTTAGCCCATGTCTACCTTCGACAAGCGCGAAGAAGCTTTCGAGAGCAAGTTTGCCCACGATGCTCAGCTGAAATTCAAGGCGACTGCCCGTCGGAACAAGCTTCTGGGCCTCTGGGCCGCTGAACTCTTCGGCTTGAAGGGTGCGGAAGCCGACGCCTATGCGAAGGAAGTGGTGGTCTCGGACCTGCAGGAAGCGGGCGAGGAGGATGTGTTCCGCAAGCTGCGCGGCGATTTCGACCAGCGCGGCGTCGAACAGTCGGATCACGAAATCCGTCGCGTCATGGACGATCTGCTGGCTGAGGCTGTGCGTCAGATTCAGACGGAAGGCTGAAGCTTTCCAGCGGCTTGGCCTGAGTCGCTGAGCCGACTCGCTAATCCGACACGACGGTCAGTGCTGCCGCGAAACAGCGCGTCGCGACATCCCTGATCTCAGATTCGTTCGCCGGCGTGATGCCGTCGGTATGAAGACGGTCGCCGCGACGGCGATGCATGGCGGTCCAGGCGACCATTTCCAGTGCGGCGCGGACGGCGATGGCGATACGCTCTGTTGGCCAGTCACTTTGTTTTTCGAGAAGCCGGATCAGCGCCGAAAGATAGCCGCCGTGCATGATGTCGCGGTGAAGCTCCCCCAGTTCCGGGATGTCGAGCGAGCAGCGGTCGATCAGCCAGATCGCCCGGCGCTCCGCCGCGAGGGTATCGTAGAGTTCGAGTCCGATCGCCGTGAGGTCCTGCCGCGTCCGCGCGGAGGGGCGGGCGAGTGCCGCATCCAGCGCCGGCCAGCGGATGCGCTGTCCCACGGCGGTGCGAAGGAGGGCTACGGTTTCGCCGATGGGCGGCGTGGGAAGCGGCGCGGCTAGCCCTTCGAACGGGAGCCCGCAGAGCCGCATGATGGCGAGATGAAGCAGGGCTTCCTTGCTCTCAGCATAAAGATAAAGCGTGCCGGCGGCGGCCCCCGTCTGTTTTGCGATGTCGGCAACCTGGGTGCGCCGGTAGCCGAGTTCACTGAAACAGGCGATGGCCGCTTCGGCGATCTGCTCGAAGCGCTCGGTGTTCGGTCGTACTTTCCGCCGCCGCATTTCAGTCTTCTGCATTTCGACTCGCTTTTCATCCTCACCTCGACATAATATGAATGAATGGTTCATTCATCAAGCTTTGCAGGGAGGCAAAGAATGAGAAAATTCGCGGGATGGATGGGGCTCGGTGCAGCCTTCCTCTTCTACGGGGCTTTTGGCGCAAGGTCCGAGGAGTGGGACCATTACGGCGGCGACGCAGGCGGCCAGCGCCATGTCGAGGCTGACGCCATCACGCCCGCCAATGTCGGTGGTCTCGGCGAGGCCTGGCGCTTTCAGACTGGGGAACTCGTGGACAAGTCGGACGAGGTGAAGAAGCGCTACGCCTTCGAGGGAACGCCGATCCTCGTCGGCGGCAGCCTGATCTTTTGCACACCATTCAATCGCATCATCGCGCTCGATCCGGCAACGGGCGCGCAGCGCTGGAGCTACGATCCGCATGTCGCCCTCGATCGCAAACCCGGCAACCAGTATGTCTGCCGCGGCGTCGCCTATTGGGAGGTCGCAAAGGCCTCGGCGGATCGCGCCTGCGCAACCCGAATCTTCATGGGAACCGTGGATGGACGCCTCATCGCGCTCGACGCGCGGAGCGGCAAGCCCTGCACGGGCTTCGGCCGTGACATGGCGAAGCTGGGCATAGTGGATGCAGGTGCCGACAGGGCGCTCGTCTGGCCCGGCGAATTTCAGATGACCTCGCCGCCGGTCGTCGCGCGCGATACGGTGATCGTCGGATCCTCGATCAGCGACAACCGTCGCGTCGATGCGCCGAAGGGCACCGTGCGGGCCTTCGATGCGCGAACGGGTGCGTTGAAATGGGGCTTCGATCCTGTCGCGCGCGGTTCCGCCGAAAAACCGGGAAGCTGGCCCGCCGGCGCGGCCGAGCATACGGGGCAGGCGAATGTCTGGGCGCCGATCTCGGTCGACGAGACGCGTGGGCTCGTCTTTCTGCCGACATCAAGCCCGAGCCCGGATTTCTTCGGTGGCCTGCGCAAGGGCAACAACGACTACGCGGATTCCGTCGTCGCGCTGAAGGCTGAGACGGGCGAGGTCGTCTGGAGTTTCCAGACCGTGCATCACGACGTCTGGGACTACGATCTTCCTGCGCAGCCGACGCTCGCGACGCTGACGCGTGACGACAAGCCCGTCGATGTCGTCATCCAGGTGACGAAGACCGGCTTCATGTTCGTGCTCGAACGCGACACCGGTAAACCTTTCTTCGGCGTCGAGGAAAGACCCGTGCCGCAAAGTGCCGTCGCGGGCGAGGCGCTGTCGCCGACGCAGCCTTTCCCTGTGAAGCCGCCCGCGCTCGTGCCGCAGAAGCTCGAGAAGGGTGGCGCCTGGGGCGTCGCCTGGTTCGACAAGCGCGCGTGCAACGCGAAGCTCGACAGGGTGCGAAGCGACGGTCTTTTCACGCCGCCATCGACGCAGGGCACACTGATCTATCCTTTCACGGGTGGCGGTGCGAACTGGGGCGGCATGTCCTTCGATCCCGTTCGCAAGATCGCGATCATCAACGTCAATCGCGCCGGCCACATCGTCACGCTCTTTCCGGCCGCTGAATACAGGGCGCGCAGGGCGGCGGACCTGAAGGCGGAAATCTCGCCGCAGGAGGGCGCGCCCTACGGCATGGAGCGCGATCTCTTCCTGTCACCGCTCGGACTTCCCTGCACGCCGCCGCCATGGGGCACGCTGGTCGCGGTCGATCTGAACGACGGTACGATCAAATGGAACCACCCGTTCGGCACCATCCGCGACCTGGCGCCCGTGCCGCTGCCGCTCGAATGGGGTGTACCGAATTGCGGCGGTCCGCTGACGACGAAGACCGGCCTCGTCTTCATCGGCGCGACGATGGACAATTATCTGCGCGCCTTCGACATCGAGAGCGGCAAGGAGCTCTGGAAAGGCCGCCTGCCCGCGGGGGGGCAGGCGACGCCCATGTCCTATGCATGGAAGGGCAGGCAGTATGTCGTCATCGCCGCGGGCGGACACGCGCGCTCCGGAACGAAGCTCGGCGACTATGTGATCGCCTATGCGCTGCCTGACGCGAAGTAATCTAAGGCTGGTGAGGTCCACGCGGTCTTCGCTTTCGACGAGCGCACGGCTGCGTCGACGAAACGCATGACGGCAAGGCCGTCTTCACATCCGGCGAAAGGGCTGCACACGGATCAGGCGCGCGGGTCTCCTTGCGCGCCGCAATCCGTTCCGCCGCGTCGTCATAGATCGTCGATATCTCCCCCGTTTCAAGGAGAAGGACTATCCGGCGAGATTTCTCAGGCGAGAATTTTCTTCTGCATCCGCGCCGCGATCTGCTCCAGCGAGAGAAGGTGATTGCCTTCCTTGGCGACGTCGTAAGTCGTCACATTCATCGCGCGGACCGTTTTGCGAACCACCTCATTCGTCTCGGGATGCACATCGACGTCGATGATGTTGAAGCAGCAGGTGTGCTGGTCAATCGACGAGAAAACGGCAAGCCCTGTCCCGAAGGCCCAGCCGAGAACGAGGCGGTTGATGCCGCCATGGGCGACGAGGGCGAGCGTTTCCCACTCCGGCTCGGCCAGCACGCGCTCCAGCGCCGTGACCACGCGGTCGTTCACCTCCTCAAAGCTGTCGCCGCCGACATAGCGTGCGCCGGGAACGGCTGCGTGGCGGAAGGCATAGGCGAGATCGTTGAGGTCGGTGATGGCGCCGCGGGCGGCACTGTCGCCCTGGAATTCCACAAAGGCCGGGTCCTGCTCGATCTCGATATCCCGGCCCTGAAGGATGAGGCTCGCCGTTTCGACCGAGCGCGGGAAGCTCGACACGACGGCGCGGTCGAAGGGGATATTGGCCAGCGCCTTGCCGGTCAGCGCCGCCTGTTCGCGGCCCCAGGCGGTCAGCGGAACGATGGTCGAATCCGCGACCCGGTTGCCCTGATCGTCCACATAGGAAACGTCGCCGTGGCGAAACACATAAATCCGGCGGCGGCGCGAGCCGTCGAAAGCGGTACGAAGCATGACTGGATCCTCGAAATGAATATCGATAAATCCAGTATAGGCGACTTCGTGACGGAGCGGTGAAAGTCGCCGTCAACCTTTGGCGACTGCATCCTTGCCGAAGACGCGGGCGAAGATCGTGTCGACATGCTTGGTGTGGTAGCCGAGGTCGAAGAGGTCTTCGAGTTCCTTGGCCGAAAGCTTGGCGGAAACGTCCTTGTCGGCCTTGAGGAGCTCGAGGAAGTTTCCTTCGCCGCGCCAGACCGGCATGGCGTTGCGCTGGACGAGGCGATAGCTGTCCTCGCGGCTCACGCCCTTCTGCGTCAGGGCCAGCAGCACGCGCTGCGAATGGACGAGGCCACCGAGCTTGTCGAGGTTCTTCTGCATGTTCTCGGGGTAGACGAGCAGCTTGTCGATGACGCCGGTGAGGCGGACGAGGGCGAAGTCGAGCGTCACCGTCGCGTCCGGGCCGATCATGCGTTCGACGGACGAGTGCGAGATGTCGCGCTCATGCCAGAGGGCGACGTTTTCCATCGCCGGAATCGCCATGCCGCGCACGAGGCGAGCAAGGCCGGTCAGGTTTTCGGTCAGTACCGGATTGCGCTTGTGCGGCATGGCCGACGAGCCCTTCTGGCCTTCCGAGAAATATTCCTCGGCTTCCAGCACTTCCGAGCGCTGCAGGTGGCGGATCTCGGTCGCCAGCCGCTCGATCGAGGAGGCGACGACGCCGAGCGTGGCGAAATACATGGCGTGGCGGTCGCGCGGGATCACCTGCGTCGAGACGGGCTCCGGCTCAAGGCCGAGCTTTTCGGCCACATGCTCTTCGACGCGCGGGTCGATATTGGCGAAGGTGCCGACGGCGCCGGAGATGGCGCAGGTTGCGACTTCCTTCCGGGCATGAACAAGGCGCTCGCGGCAGCGTGAGAACTCGGCATAGGCCTGTGCGAGCTTGATGCCGAAGGTCGTCGGCTCGGCATGGATGCCGTGGCTGCGGCCGATGGTCGGCGTGTCCTTGTATTCGAAGGCGCGGCGCTTGATGGCGGCGAGGAGGCCGTCCATGTCCTTCAGCAACAGGTCGGCGGCGCGGACCAGCTGCACATTGAGGCAGGTGTCGAGCACGTCCGACGAGGTCATGCCTTGATGGACGAAGCGCGATTCCGGGCCGATGAATTCGGCGAGATGCGTCAGGAAGGCGATGACGTCGTGCTTCACCTCGCGCTCGATCTCGTCGATGCGCTCGACGTTGAATTCGGCCTTACCGCCGAGATCCCAGATCTTCTTCGCGGCCTCCTTGGGAATGACGCCCAGTTCCGCCAGCGCGTCGCAGGCGTGCGCCTCGATCTCGAACCAGATCCGGAACTTCGTCTCCGGGGTCCAGATAGAAACCATTTCGGGCCGCGAATAGCGGGGGATCATGGGCCGCCTCGTAAATATAAGTGCTTGAGAAGCCGAGGGTTTAACAGATGGCCCTCATGGGCTCAATAGCGTGGCTGAAGCTCCCCGATCCGGTGGCCTGTGCCTGCCAGGCAATCGACGAAATGCTGGGCAGCCGGGCCAGGTGGGGTCTTCACCGCCCATACGGCGGCGAAACGCTGGAGTGGCGGGTTGTTCACGCCCGAACAGCGGAGCGCAACGAGCTGCCCGCGGGCGATGTCGTCGGCGACCATATGCTCGATCGCAAAAGCCCAGCCGAGCCCTTCGCGCAGCAGCGCCAGCATCATTCCCTGGCCGTCCGCAATCCAGAAATCGGTTGTATGGACCTTGTAGTCGAGGCTGCTGGCTTCTTTCTCATGGGCGGCGAGCACGATCTGGCGATGGTCGTCGAGCGCGATGAGAGGGAAGGGCGCATTCAGCTTTGCGAGCGGGTGGAATGGGGCAGCGACGATCCGTTTCGGCCAGGCCGCGATCTCGCGGCCGTCGAGCTTCTTGCCCTTGAATCCCGAAAAGAGGCCGAGAATACCGATCTGCGCCTGTCCCTCGCCAATGCGCGCAAGGATGTTCTCGGCATGGTCCGTCGAAAAACGGAGGCCTACATGGGGCATTTCCTGATGGAAGAGGCCTGCTGCCCGGGCAAGCGTCGATACGTCGAATTCGGCATCGGCGACAATGGAAAGCTCTACCTCAGCCCGCTCGCGCAGCGCCGCGGTCCGCGCCTTCAGCCGGTCGACGCGGCGGAAGATGATCTCGGCGTCGGACAGAACGGCTCGGCCTGCCCCAGTGAGTTCGGGCTTGTAGCCGGAGCGGTCGAAGACTTCAACGCGCAGCTCGCTCTCGAGATTGGTGATTGCATAGCTCACCGCCGAGACAGCGCGGCCCAGGCGCTTCGCGGCGCCTGAAAAACTGCCGGTCTCCGCCACGGCGAGAAAGACTTCGAGTTGGTCGAGAAGGTTCGGGTGCATGAATGTTCTAATTTATAGAATAAGAATGCCAATCTTATCCCATTTTAGAGGAAATCTGTATCGGTATGATGAGCGAACCAAATCAAACGAGTTCCCGGGAGAAAACATGACCATCAAGCTCAGCCGCCGTTCGTTTCTGGGGGCCGCTGCCACGGCGGCGTTGGTCGCTGGAGCCAGCCTCCGGTCGACTCAACTCGTCGCCAAGGAGAGCTTCATCGGCCTCGACGCGATGGCGCAGGCCGAACTCGTTCGCAAGAAGGAGGTGACCGCACTCGAACTGGTCGATGCCGCGATCGCCCGCATTGAGGCCGTCAATCCCAAGGTCAATGCGGTGGTGACGGAGTTCTTCGACAAGGCCCGCGATGTGGCGAAGGGTAAGCTTCCGGACAGCCCGCTTTCCGGCGTTCCCTATCTCATCAAGGATCTCGACGATTTCGCGGGTGAGCGCCGCACCTCGGGTTCGCGGCTTTTCGCGAAACATGTTTCGGAAAAGACTGACGGTGTACCCGAAAAGGCGGTCGAGGCGGGCGCGGTCGTGCTTGGCAAGACCAACACGCCGGAATTTGGCCTTCTCGCGACGACCGAGTCGCTGCTGCTTGGCGCTTGCCACAATCCCTGGAACCTCGACCATTCGACCGGCGGCTCGTCGGGCGGCGCGGCGGCGGCCGTTGCTTCGGGCATGTTGCCGGTCGCGCATGCGTCGGACGGCGGCGGATCGATCCGCATCCCGGCCTCGAACTGCGGCGTCTTCGGCCTGAAGCCTTCACGCGGACGCATGATCCTCGGCAGGCCGCCGATGCCCGGTGACATCGGCGTCGAGAATTGCGTCAGCCGCACGGTGCGCGACAGCGCGATGGTCTTCTCGCTTTCCGAAAATCGTGCGCCCGACGCGCTGTTGAAGTCGGTCGGTTTCGTGACGGGGCCCTCGAAAAAGCGCCTCACTATCGCCTTCGGAACGCAGGACTATTTCGGGAATGAGCCGCATCCGGACGTGAAGGCCGCGATCGACGCGACGGCGAACCTTTGCAGCGACCTCGGTCATCTGATCGTCGAGGCGAAGAACCCGCTCCACGGTGAAGAATTTATCGACGCCTTCCTGACGGTCTGGTCCTCGGGCCCCGCAAACCTCGTCGGACTTGCGAAGAGCAAGGGGCTCAAGCCCGATAGCGTGCTGGAGCCCTGGACGCTCGGCCTCGCCGAGTTCTTCGCGAAGAAACCCAAGGGCGCTTTCGACAAGGCGCTCGCCTATTTCAAGGAAGCCGAAGCGAAGACCGACGCCTTTATGTCCCGCTACGATACGTGGCTGACGCCGGTGCTGGCCGCTCCCGCGCCGAAGCTCGGCGAACAGGCCCCGACGGTCTCCTTCGACACACTCTACGAGCGCACGATCCATTATGTGGGTTACACGCCCATCCACAATGTCGCCGGAACACCCGCCATGTCCGTTCCCCTCGGCATGAGCAAGAGCGGGCTTCCCGTCGGAAGCCAGTTCGCGGCGGCAAAAGGCGGTGAGGGGGTGCTCTACGCGCTCGCTTATGAGCTCGAACAGGCCCAGCCCTGGGCGATCCGGCACGCGCCAGTTTATGCGAGTTAGTTTGTGGGCAGATTACTCCTGACGAGGGGGGCCGTTATCGCGGGCAGGTGGTTCAGATCAGCCCCAGCGACCTGAAGCTCGCGTGGCGGCCCTTGCCGATGACCAGATGGTCGTGAACCTGGATGCCGAGCGGCTTGGCCGTCTCGACGATGCGCTTGGTCATCTCGATGTCCGCTGAGGAGGGGGTCGGGTCGCCCGAGGGGTGGTTGTGGACGAGGATCATCGAGGAAGCGTTGAGCGTCAGCGCCCGCTTCACCACTTCGCGCGGGTAGACTGGCGTGTGGTCGACGGTTCCGGTCTGCTGCACCTCGTCGGCGATGAGCACATTCTGCCGATCGAGGAAGAGGATGCGGAACTGCTCGATCGGGTGATGCGCCATGGAGGCCGAGCAATAGTCGAGCAGCGCTGACCAGGAAGAGATCACTTCCTTCTTCATCACCTTCGCCTGCGAAAGGCGAAGCCCCGCCTCGCGGACGATGCGGAAGTCGGTGATGGTCGCGTCCGAAACGCCCTTCACCTCGCGCAGCCGTTCGGGTGCGGCGTTCAGCACTTCCGATAGTCCGCCGAAAAAGGCGATCAGATCTTTCGCCAGCGGCTTCACATCGCGCTGCGGAATGGTGCGGAAGAGGATGAGTTCCAGCAGCTCATAGTCGGGCAGCGCGTCGGGTGCCACGTTGAAGCGCGCGCGCAGACGCTCGCGGTGGCCCGCGTGATGCGGATTGACCGGCGTCTTTCGCTTGGTTGGTTCAGGCATAGGGCGGGAAGTCGAGACCTGCGGGGGATTTGGTAAAAATCTCGACGCCATCTTCCGTGACGCCGACCGAATGCTCGAACTGGGCCGAGAGCGAGCGGTCGCGCGTGACGGCAGTCCAGCCGTCGGCGAGGATCTTCACGCCCGGCTTGCCGAGATTGATCATCGGCTCGATGGTGAAGAACATGCCCGCCTTGAGCCGCGCGCCTTCGCCGCGGCGGCCGTAATGCAGAATGTTCGGCATGTCGTGGAACACGCGGCCGACGCCATGGCCGCAGAACTCGCGCACGACCGAGCAGCGCTCGCCTTCCGCATATTCCTGGATCGCGGCGCCAATGTCGCCGAGGGTCGCACCGGGCTTGACGGCGGCGATGCCGCGCATCATCGCCTCATAGGTGACTTCGCAAAGGCGCGCGGCCTTGCGGGGCACTTCGCCCACGTAATACATGCGGTTGCTGTCGCCGTGCCAGCCGTCCTTGATATAGGTGACGTCGACATTGACGATGTCGCCCTCGCGCAGCACACGGTCGCTCGGCATGCCGTGGCAGACGACATGGTTGATCGAGGTGCAGCAGGAGTAGCGATAGCCGCGATAGCCGAGCGTGGCGGGCAGGGCGTCGCAGTCGATCCCGTATTGATAGGCCGCCTGGTCGATCTCCGCCGTGGTCACGCCCGGTTTGATGAGCCCCGCCAGCATGTCGAGCGCCCCGCCGGCGATCTTGCCCACGACCCGCATGCCTTCGAATGCGTCGGCCCCGTAGAGCTTGATCTGACCGGTATTGCGCGTAGGCGCGTCGAAGGCATCGATGTAATTCATGGGAAGGTCCGGGTGAAGGCTGCTTTCGGGCAACATAATCCTTCAAAGGGCCGAGGGCCAGCCCAACGCCGGGCTGAAGCCGCTCATTGTCTATGACGTGGCGAGGGCGCTATCTTCATCCGTATATGAACTCCCGCGAGGACTGAAAGATGACGGATGCCGCCGGCCGCCCGGGCGCCGAGAGCGCTGCGCCTCGCCTCGTTACAGCCTGCGTGGTGCTGATCGGCGACGAAATCCTCTCCGGGAGGACGCGGGATTCGAACCTCTCCTATATCGCCCAGCACCTGAACCAGATCGGCGTGCAGGTGCGCGAGGCGCGCGTGATTCCGGATGTGGAGGAGACTATCGTCTCCGTCATCAACGAGGTTCGCGCCAGGCATGATTATGTCTTTACTACGGGCGGCATCGGCCCGACGCATGACGACATCACGGCGGATTCGATTGCCAAGGCCTTCGGCGTGCCCATCGACCACCATCCCGAGGCGATGGCGATCCTTGATGCCCACTACAAGGAAACCGGCGGCGAATTCACCGAGGCGCGCAAGCGCATGGCCCGCATTCCCGAAGGCGCGACGCTCATCGCCAATCCGCTGAGCAAGGCGCCGGGTTTCCAGATCGGCAATGTCTTTGTCATGGCGGGCGTGCCCATGGTCATGCAGGTCATGCTCGACAGCCTGACCCCGCGACTCGAAGGCGGCGCTACCATGTGCAGCCGCACGGTGAGCGGGCAGATCGGGGAGGGGACCATCGCGGAGAAGCTTGGCGAGCTTCAGAAGCGCTTTCCGGACGTCGTTATCGGCTCCTACCCCTATTATCGGGGCAAGAGCTTCGGGACGAGCCTCGTCATGCGCGGTGTCGATCCCGTCCGACTCGATGAGGCGGCGGGCGAGATTCGGGCGCTTTTGGAAGGTTTTGGTGTGGAGCCCATCGAAGGGGAACCAGGCTGAGAGCCGGAGACGCCGGGCAGGGGTGGAAATGTCGCCAAATTGCAACAGCCGGGTCCATCTGTTGCAAAGATTCAGCTTTCACTCCGGCTCAAGCCGATACAATATTATGAGAGTCGGCTAAAGTTCCAAGCTGACGGGTTTTGACGGCCGCCAATCTCGCGCTCCGCAGGGAACACTTGGGTTGGGGGGAAGCGTCGGCAAAGCCTGAAAAAAACAAGGCTTGGGAACGAGTTCAAGGGTCAGCGATACCCGGAGGGAGAGACGCTTATGAAGAAGATTTTCGGCATTGTGGGTCTGGTTGCCGGTGCGACGATGATGGTTTCGGGCACGGCGATGGCGCTGGATTCCAGCTTCGATGCCATGTCCAAGTCGGGCAAGCACCAGTTCTATGTCTGGTGCACCGGCGGCAAGAGCAGTGTGCAGTCCGCCGATGGCGCGACGGCCAAGGAAGCCCAGGCGAAGCTCGCTGCTTCCGCCGGCAACAGCTGCTGGCCGGTCTGGCAGGGCCTCGCCGGCTAAGCTTCGGCAGGCTGGATTTGAAACGGCGGTCCTTCGGGGCCGCCGTTTTCATTTGGGGTGGGTGATGCGGATAAACGCTCCCGCGTTGCGCCACGCCGCCCGAGCAGGCATATCTGTGACGCCGCTAAACGGGGCCCCTTGGCGAAATTGGTATACGCAGCAGACTTAAAATCTGCTTCTCGTGAGGGAATGCGGGTTCGAGTCCCGCAGGGGCCACCAGCCGGGCGGACGCCTTAGCGAAGTGTGCTGGCGAGCAGCGCGTCGAAATGGGCGATCAATCCGTCGGCTGGTTCGTTCAGCCCGTTGCTCGGTGTGAAGGTGATCTCGCCCAGATAGATCCGCTCCATTTCATCGATGAGAAAGTCGACCCTGTTGAAATCGAACGGCTTGGCGATGTCGAGCGCGGCGCTGACCAGCCGCGCCTTAGTGTCTTCCGATAGATGAAAGTCCTGAAGGCGGGGTCTTTCGGAGGACTGAAACCGGCTCACCTGAAAATCTTCGTCGAACCATGTCGACTCTTCGACCAGGATTCCGTTCCTCAAGGTCTTTCTGTAGGCTGAGATCAGTCCGATCCGGTCCTTGAAGATGTATACGTTCCAGGCGATCGACTCTGCGCTCGATCCGACCTGCTTCTCGATGAGGATTTCCTTCGGGAACGCGCTGTACCACCACTCGCCGTCATGGACGCCATAGTCGTTTGCGAGCCAGGCTGCGCATTTCCTCTCAAGAAGTCGGCGCTCGTCTTCCTTCAGCGGATATTCAATCCGTTGAAACATGTTGGAGCCGTGATTGGCTTTTAGATAATAGAAGCCCGGGGCGATTTCGTTGTTAGTCGGCAATTCCGCATGTGGGGAATGCCATACGATCTCCGGGATGCGAATCAGGCCCTTCAGATGCGCCGGGATGAATGAGGATGTCAGCAGTTTGTTGCCGCTCTCGGGCACACTGAATTCGGCAAAAAATTTTCGCCTGAAAATATGCTCGTTATATCCGCTCGGATTTACGAAGTCCGGCAAAGTTCCGTGAAAGCGGTGATATTTGTACATGGCGAAGGCCATGGTTTGGATCAGCATATTCTCATCGTAGAAATCAATGCCTCGTGCGTGGCCGGGGCGCGGCTTTCGACGAAATGGTGAGTCTGCGGATTTTCTGATCTGCTCGATCTGTCGGGCGGCGGCGGCCCGAAATGCATAGCTATGGCGCCGTCGCGACAGGCTTTTCCGCCAGGCCGCGACGCAGCGGACCGTCTTTATGAGATTACCTGTCGGCATTTGTTTCAGTGACATACCACAAATGTCTGTCTTCAGGAGATAACAGCGGACCCGCGCCGGTCGAGTTCATCCAGAAGTATGCGGCGGTAGACACCGCGCCATCCCCGCTGCGGCGTCGACAGGAACCACGAATTGCGCGGATCCCAGACACGCATGATGTTCTCTATGAGGTCCTCTTTCAACTTCAACGTCGGGATGATCCCGTAGCCCGAAGCTGGATAGATGGTGATTTCGCCTGCGAAGAGTTCGCCGCTGCTCCAGTAGAAATCGAAACGCGCATAATCGATCTCCTGGCTGAGCCGCGCCGCCTGCGCCACCGCCAATTGATAGCCCTCCGGCAGGGCAATGGCGTCGAGCTCGGCGTCCGTCACGCCGGGCGCAGGTTCCACCCCAAGGCGCTTTCCATCGCGAGAGAAATAGATCAGCGATTCTCGATCGGTCTTTGCGTGAAGCAGCAGCGATACATAGCTTACCTTGCCGGCCCCCGCGCGTATGTTGATCTCGACAGGCGGCTCGTCTTCATTGCCCAGCATTTCCTCGACGAATATGCGGCGCTCTATCTGCCCATAGGCCCATTCCGCATCCTTGCGGCCATAGGCGCGTTCGCTGCGCCAACACCGGATTGTTTGCGCCAGCTCGTCGCGGTCATATTTCCCGGCGCGGATGAAGAAGTTGCGATTGCAGCCGTCATTGCGCTTCACGACGACATTGCCGCGCAGAACCTCTTTGGGAATGGCATCCGTTCCTTTCCCCACCCACAACACGCGCGGCACTTTCAGATCCGAATTACGCGATGTAATGAATTCCTTCGCCGCGAGCTTGTCGCTCAGCGTCACGAAGAGCGGATTATGGTCGAAGACCTTTCGCCATTGCATCCAGTCGTAATAGGTCTCCGGCAGCGCGAGTTTCGGCATGCGGCCCTGAACGCGCATGAACCTTCGCCCGAGCCTGGCGAAGCGCCATGTGAGAAGCCCCCGGTCGATGGCGGCAAAGGCGAGGCGCCTGGCCGGCGAGGAGGGGTAGTTGGGCATTTTGGCCTCTGGTTGCCTCAATAATTTCGCCGGGACGACTTGGGGTGTTTGGGAGAATCGAAGATCGCGGCGTGCAGAGTGTGCCCATTGGACCTGCTCGTCCAGACAGGAGGAATCCTCGTGGCCGCCTTTGTATCCAAAAGGGAAACGACCGCCAGATCCCGGAGTCATGGAAGGCTTTCGCGGAAACATTCGGTAGGGGGAGCTTCCCTCGCCCGGAGCGAAGCAGATAGACTGCCCCCAGCGCCAAACCGCAAACATTGGTCTCCATGACAAACCCGGACGATGCCGCAAACGCGCCCGACGATGACGCGCAGCCACGTTTTGCGCTCCTCGGCCCCGGCCTCACGACGGGCGCCTCGGACGACGATCCGAGCGGCATAGCCACTTATTCGCAGGCAGGGGCGCAGTTCGGCTACGGGCTCGCCTGGACACTGGTGCTGAGTCTCCCGTTGATGGCGGCGATCCAGGAGATCAGTGCCCGCATCGGCCGTGTATCGGGGCACGGCATTGCCGGGAACCTCGCCCGCTACTACCCGCGTCCTGTGCTCTACGCGATTGTCGGCCTTCTCTGTATTGCCAACACGATCAATATCGGCGCGGACCTCGGCGCCATGGGTGCTGCATTGCAGCTACTCATCGGCGGGCCGGCTCCGGTCTATGTCGTGCTGTTCGGCGCAGCCAGTGTGCTGGCGGAAGTCTTCATCCAATACGCGCGCTACGAGCCTGCGCTCAAATGGTTGACGCTCACGCTTTTCGCGTATGTGGCGACGCTTTTCGCTGTCGACGTGCCGTGGAGCGAGCTCCCGGGCGATGTCTTCCTACCGTCGATTTCCTATAATACGGCCTATTTTACCAGCATCGTTGCCGTCTTCGGCACGACCATCAGCCCCTATCTCTTCTTCTGGCAGGCTGAGGAGGAGGTCGAGTCTACGGATGGCGATCCGCGCCGCCCGCCGCTAGCGACCGACCCGAAATGGGCGGTCCGGGAATTCTCCCGCATTCGGCTCGATACTGTCGTGGGCATGGTTTTCTCGAATGTTGTTGCGCTCGCCATCCTCATGACCACGGCGGCGACGCTTCATGTGCATGGCGTCACGGACATCGAAACCTCGGCCCAGGCGGCAGAAGCCTTGCGTCCGATTGCGGGTCCCTTTGCCTTCGTTCTTTTCGCTGCGGGCATTATCGGCACGGGGCTTCTGGCCGTGCCCGTGCTGGCGGGCTCTGCTGCCTATGCGGTGGGCGAGGCGATGGGTTGGCCCTCGGGGCTTGCGCGCAAGCCGGGCGAGGCGAAGGCCTTTTACGGTGTCGTCGCCTTCTCGACGCTGATCGGCGTGGCGATGAATTTTCTGGAAATCAACCCGATCAAGGCGCTGTTCTGGAGCGCCGTCATCAACGGCTTCGTCGCCGTGCCGGTCATGGTGATGATGATGCTGATGACCAAGCGGCCCGAAATCATGGGCGAGTTGATGCTGCCGAAGGGCCTGCGTCTGCTCGGCTGGCTCTCAACCCTCGTCATGCTGGCGACGGTGGTCGGATTGATCGTGACCTTGTAGGCGCCCGGCTGCCTGAGCGGGCGGCAGCGTTACAGGATCAGGCGTGTGCCGTGGTGTGGTAGACGGCGCTGGCCGGAACGGCTTCATCCGCCTTCAGTGACGCATCGAACTTGTAGAGCGTCGAGCAATAGGGGCAGATCATTTCCGTCTCGCGGCCCATGTCGAGATAGACATGCGGGTGGTCGTAGGGCGGGGTTGCGCCGACGCATTCAAACTCACGCACGCCGATGCGGATTTCCGACACGCCTGCGTCATTCGTGAATTTCGGGGTGCCTTCGCCGTGCATTGCGTCTGACCTTCTGCCGCGGGTAACTCGGCCGGGTGGCTTCCCCGGCGGGCGCTAAATTAGTCCGGGCGGGCGCGGATTCCTAGCCTCTTTTCCCCAACTTTTTTGGGGACGACGCAACGTCGATAGTATTGCTTGGCCCTGCCGGTGCGGTTCGGCATACTCCTCCCGCCCAAAGCGGGGCACGAAGACCCCGCAGGAGGCAGGATTTGGGGAGGACAAGTACCCGGCGATGGGGCGCGCAGGCGTTTCCGGCCTTGGGTGGGCGTTTCTTCTCGTTCCAGTAAACAGTTACGTACGAGAGGGAGCCCTGCCTTCGATGGCCGAACCGAAACATTCCGCCCTTCGCCTGCTCGCCTTCGCGGGCCCTTCGATTCCCATTGCCGCGCTGGGCCTGCCTCTGGCGGTCTATCTGCCGCCTTTCTATGCGGGCCCTATGGGCCTCGGCCTTGCGACCGTCGGCACGATCTTCATGCTGGCGCGCATCTGGGACGTCGTGATCGATCCTGTTCTCGGTTACCTCTCCGACCGATTTCCCAGCCGCTGGGGCAGGCGGCGCCATTGGCTGGTTATTGCCGTCCCGCTCCTGATGGTGTCGAGCTGGTTCATTTTCGTGCCCACGGCGCCAGTCTCTGCGAACTATCTGCTCGCCGGCCTGTTCGGTCTCTATCTCGGTTTCACCATGATGCTGCTCGCGCATATGTCGTGGGGCGCGGAGCTCGATGACGATTATCACGAGCGGTCCCGCATCCAGGGCTGGCGCGAGGGGCTTGCGGTGCTTGGCGTTCCGCTGGTGCTGATGCTGCCCGCGATCATCGAGAAAGTGGGCGGCGAGCATGTCGAGACGGCGCGTGTCGCCGTCATGGGCTGGTATGTCATTATCGCGCTGCCGCTTACTGTCTTCTTCGCAGTCCGCTTCATGGGCGAGCGCAAGCAGCGTCCGCAGGCGCATCTGCCAATCAGCGAAGCAGTAAAGGTGCTCGCCACCAATCGCGCGCTCAGGACGCTTGTCATCGCCGACCTCGCCAGCGGCTTCTCGGGCTCGGCGCTCGGCGCCATGTTCATCTACGAATCGAGCTACGTCTGGCAGGTTGGCACCTATGCGAGCCTGCTGCTGCTGCTCTATTTCTTCGCGGGCGTTGCCTTCATTCCGCTCGTCCTGAAGATCAGCTATCGCCTGGGCAAGCACCGTACCATGATCGGCGCGGCACTCTTCAACGTTCTCTTCGTGCCTACGCTGTTCCTCATTCCGCCGGGCAACATCGTCGTCGCGTCGATCGTGCTGCTTTTCCTCGGCATGAATGTCGGTATTCCGAACGTGCTCTATCGCTCGATCATGGCCGATGTCGGCGATTACGATGAAGTGCATACGGGCCAGCGCCGCACGGGGCTTTTCTATGCTCTGCTGACGCTGACGGCGAAGGTGGGGAGCGCCGTGTCGATCGGCGTCACCTATTGGGCGTTGTCCTTCATCGGGTTTCAGCCAGGTGGCGAGAACGCGCCGGAGGTGCTGACCCACCTCAACATGCTCTATGTCGCGGTGCCGTTCTGCTGCAATCTCTTCGTCGCCTACATGATGTGGGGCTTCCCCATCGGGCTGAAGGAGCAGCAGGAGTTGCGCAAGATCCTCGACGAGCGTGTCGTCGAGGAAGTCGAGTCGATCGAGACGATCGTTCGTTGAGCGAGAGGCTGCGGCGCCCTAATGGGCGCCGCAGCCGCAGCCGCCGATTTCGGCCGTGCCACGCGGATCATAAGCGGCGGCGACGGAGCGGGCGGAGGCTTCCGCCGTTGCCGCGAAGTCGGCAGCAGTCTTGGCGCGCAGGTCCGCATCGCTCAGATAGTCGATGGCCGTCATGGCCAGCGCCTTCGCACCATCAATGCAGGCCTTGTCGCCGAGATCGGAGCGGGCCCAACGCGCGAATTCCGGATTGTGAATCACGACATTGGGCGGCGCGCAGGAGATCATCGGATGGATCGACGGTACGCGATGGCTGACATTGCCCATGTCCGTGCTGCCGGCGGTGCCCGAGGGCAGCTTCTCGATCGGAAAGAAGTCGCGGCCGAGCGCGCGCATATTGCCCTCGTAGCTGCGAGCGAGCGGCATGTTGGTCTTGAGGTCGAGATAATCGGCCTGCGCCCATTTGATTTCGGCGGTGCAGCCGGTGGCGAGCGCGCCAGCCTCGAAGCACACCTGCACGCGCTTTTTCAGCAGCGCCAGCTCCTCCGCATTGGCCGCGCGGACATAGAAGAAACCTTCCGTCTCGTCCGGCACGATGTTGGGCGCCACGCCGCCCTTGGTGATAATGCCGTGAATGCGCTCGGTGTGCTTGATGTGCTGACGGAGCTGGGCGATTGACTGGTAAGCGGTGATGAGCGCGTCGAGCGCATTGAGGCCCGCATGCGGCATGGCCGAAGCATGGGCAGCCAGGCCGCGATAGGTGACGGCGACTTCGGAAATGGCGATGCAGGGCATGGTGATGAGGTCGATGCCCGCCGGATGCACCATCATGGCGGCATCGACGCCATCGAAGGCACCTTGCTGCGCCATCAGTTCCTTGCCGCCACCGCGTTCCTCGGCAGGTGTGCCGAGATAGCGGATCTGGCCGGGCAGGCCATGGCCAAGCTGCGCCAAGGCGAGCGTCGCACCGAGGCCCGTGGTCGCGATGATGTTGTGTCCGCAGGCATGGCCGATGCCGGGCAGCGCGTCATATTCCGACAGGATCGCCACTTCCGGCGTGCCCTTGGGGCCGAAGGTTGCGGCATAGGCGGTGGGCAGGCCAAAGGCGCTGCGCGTGACCGGCAGGCCGGCGCGTTCCAGATGCCCCGCCAGCAGAGAGGCCGCCTCGACCTCGTGAAAGGCAAGCTCAGGCTTTGCATGGATCGCATGGCTCACTTCGATGAGCGTCGGCGCCATGGCGTCGATAGCGTCGCAGACCTGGCGTTTCAATGCTGATGCAGTCATGGGATCCTCCGCGTTTTGGAAATCCTATCCTCTTCGCCGGGCAAATGTCACCGCTACAATCCGTGGCCGCGTTTCCGACGAGCGAAAATGCTATGCTGTCGGAAACGGCCTGGAGATTGCCCGTGCAGTATTTTGAGTCAGATGGATTGAAGCTCGCCTATCGCGTCGAGGGGGAGGGTGCGCCCATTCTTCTCGTGCATGGCTTTGCCTCGACGCATCGGGTGAACTGGATTGCGACGAGCTGGACGCGAACACTGATCGAGGCAGGCCGGCGCGTCATCATGGCCGATGGGCGAGGACATGGCGAAAGCGACAAGCCGCATGATGTGGAAGACTATGCGCTGGAGGCAATGGCGGGCGATGTGGTTGCGCTGCTCGACCATCTGGGTGAGCCGGGTGTCGACCTGATGGGCTATTCCATGGGCGGCATGGTTTCGCTCGTCGCGGCAGCGCTCTATCCGGAGCGCTTCGATCGCGTGATTGTCGCAGGCGTCGGCGAACGCCTTCTCGATAAGAACAAGGATGCGAGTGCGGTCGCCGATGCATTGTTGACCGACGATCCCGCCTCGATCAAAAGTCCCGCCGCAAAGCTTTTCCGCACCTTCGCCGACCAGAACCATCAGGACCGCGCGGCGCTCGCCGCCTGCTTCGAGGCCGTGCGCGCCGATTTTCCGGCCGAGCTGCTGCCACACATCACAAGGCCTGTGCTGATCGTCGCGGGCGAAACGGACGATCAGGCCGGACCTGCAGCATCGCTCGCGGCACCTATTCCCGGTGCACAGTCATATACCGTGCCGAAGCGCGACCACATGAAGACGGTCGGCGACCGCGCCTATAAGGAAGCGGTGCTGAAGTTTCTTGCCGAGTAGTTAGCCAGAGACGAGTTCGGACAGGGCAGAAACGCCAACCGGCGGTTCGGCCTGCCACGGCAGAAGAAAGAGACGCCTTGCAAGCGTTTTGCCGACACGTTCGATCTGGATGCGCTCCGCAGCGATGCGCGCGCGCAGCAGCGGGTCATGGGTGGCGGCCGCTGCGAGGCTGCGATTTATCACCCACGCATAGGGCTCGACCTTCGCGCGGCGCAAATCTTCCTGAAGACTCGCCGCTTCCGAGACGGGCGTCGTCTCCGGTAGCGTAACGAGGATGATCTTTGTGTAGTCAGGGTCCTGCAATCTCATCATTGGCGTGATGATGCGGCCATGGGTGCCGGGCGCGATGTCGTGCATCATCTGGCGATGATATGCGCCTGTCGCGTCCATCAACAGAAGCGTGTGACCGGTGGGAGCCGTGTCGAGAACGACGAAATTGCTTCTCGCTTCCGCGACGACGCGCGAGAAAGCGTGAAACACGGCCACTTCCTCGGTGCAGGGGGACTTCAGATCTTCGAGCATCAGGGCGCGTTCCTGCTCATCGAGATTCTTGCCGCGCGTGGCCATGATCTTCTCGATATAGCGATCGGTTTCCGCCTTGGGGTCTATACGGTCGACCTGCAATCCGTCGAGGTCGCCGTCGAGCGTCGCGGTGATATGTGCGGCCGGATCGGTGGTGCTGAGGTGAACGCTATGTCCGCGCCGGACGAGTCCTATGGCGAGCGCGGCGGCGATGGTTGTCTTGCCGACACCGCCTTTGCCCATCACCATGATGAGGCCGCGACCCGCGGCGGCGAGTTCATCCACCAGTGCATCGAGTTTGGGGATGGCCGGTGCCGAGGGCCCCGCGCCCTTCACATGCGCGGCGGCATGTGGGTCGACATCGGAGAGCAGGGCGCGCAGCGCAGCCAATCCAACCATGTCGAACGGCCGCAGAGGGATGCGATCCTGCGGCAACGTCTCCAGATTTTCCGGCATGCCGGCTAGGGCTTTCTCACCAAGCGCTTCGATCGAATGAGCAATGCTGTCGTTCCGATCGGCCGCGTGAAAGACGCCATTGATGGCGAGGCGCTGATTGGCGAGGCCTAGCGCTCGCAACTCGTCCGAAGTGCGCGCCGCTTCGCGTATGGCGCTTCTGTCGGCGCGCGTTACCAGCATGATGGTGGTGAGCGCCGCATTTCCAAGCGTTGCGAGCGCGGCGCGAAAGCGTGCCTCGCGCATCTTGAGGCCCGAATGCGGACCGAGGCAGGAAGCACCGCGATCATTGTCTTTCAGAAATCCCGTCCACGCCTTGGGCAGGCTCAGAAGACGCAGCGTATGGCCGGTAGGGGCCGTATCGAAAATGATGTGGTCATAAGCGGACTCGTCATCCGCCAGAAGACCGACGAATTCATCGAAGGCTGCGATCTCGGTGGTGCAGGCGCCAGATAGCTCCTCGCGTACCGTCGAGCGTTCCGAGTCGGTTGATGTAGGTGCCATCTGTTCGATGACGCGCCGGCGATAGTCTTCAGCCGCCTCGTCAGGATCGATGTTCATGGCGAACAAATGCTGCGCGCCCGGTATTGGCGTGGGGGCATTGTCGAGTTTGGCACCGAGCATCTCGTCGAGATTGGAAGCGGGATCGGTGCTGACCAGCAGCACCGATTTGCCGCTGTCGGCGAGCTTTAGCGCGACAGCGCAAGCGAGCGAGGTCTTTCCTACGCCGCCCTTGCCGGTGAAGAACAGGAATCGCGTCGGATTGTCGGCGAGCTTCAGCATAAGAACCCGTTCTTTCCCGCGCGACTTACCGCGCTTTCAGCGGTGCGAAGCCGAGATGCATGCCGGCATCGGTCATCAGCGTTTCGCCGGTGATGTGGTCCGAGCCTTCGCCGGCGAAGAAGACGACCGAAACGGCGATGTCCTCCGGCGTTCCGGCGCGGGCGAGCGGCGTGGTCGCCTCCTGCTGCTTTCTGATCTTTTCGTATTGCATCTCGCCGAAACGGTCGGAGAACCAGCGCGTGCCGATGAATCCGGGGCAGACGGCGTTGACGCGGATTTCCGGCGCGAGGGAGCGGGCGAGCGATAGCGTCATGGTGTTGAGTGCGCCCTTCGAGGCGGCATAGGCAACCGATGAGCCGACGCCGGTGACGCCTGCGATCGACGACACATTGACCACCGAGCCCTTGCCCACTTTCTTCATGTGCGGCGCGCAGGCGCGGATCATCTGATAGGCGCCGACGACGTTGACCTTGTAGATACAGAAGAAGTCCTCTGCAGTCAGCGCTTCGAGATCGGCGTGGTTGGCGAACTGCGTCGTGCCCGCATTGTTGACGAGCACGTCGATGCGGCCCCATTTGTCGACAGCGGTTTGCGCGATGCGGCGGCAATCGGCATCCTCGCCGACATCGCCCTGGGCGAGAATGGCGTCGACGCCTTTCGACTTGACCATCTCCAGTGTCTCTTTCGCTTCCTTCTCGCTCTTCGTGTAGTTGATGACGACGCGGCTGCCGCGCTCCGCGAGCTTGATGGCGACGGCGGCGCCGAGGCCCGTGGCCGAACCGGTGACAATGGAAACCTTGTCCTTGAGCGTCATGTCGCTTCCCCGTGAGATATTGTTTGCGGGGAGTTTAGCTGTTCCGGGGGCGAAGGCTACTGGTAGAAACGTCAGGAAAGGTCTTCTGGCGGGTTATGGAAGGCAGCGAGGATGAGGCGGTCGGTCAGCTTCAGCCGCTTGCCTGTCGGCGTCGAAAGCTCGATGCAGGCAAGCGCGCCGTCATGGCGGATGACGGCGCCTCGCGCGAAACCCACATCGGGCACGTCGATGGCGACAGCGGCGCCGAGGGCAGGGAGCGGCAGGCATTCGATGAGCGCGCCGGTCGCCGACATTTCATGCACGATGCAATCGACATCGACGCCGGCGAAGACGACGCGGCCTTCGATGCGCGTGCCGATACGCCGGAACAGGCGGCGGTCGGAGGCGTCTTTCGGCTGGGTTTCGGATGGTTCGGCCATGGGCTCTCTCCGGAGGGCGTGACGCACCCCCGGAGAGAGCCTAGGGCCGGATGGTTTAGGAATTATTGCGCGGGCTTCGCGTCGGCGGGCAGGCTCGACAGGAAGTCGCCGATGACCTTTTCGAAGTCGATCCGCTTGCCGAGCGATGCCATGGGGCCAGCGGTAAGCCCGCCATCGACGGCGATGCTCTGGCCGGTAACGAAGCTCGATGCGTCGCTGCCGAGGAAGAGCGCCATTTCCGCGATGTCGTTCGGCAGGCCCGAACGCGGTGTCGGCTGGATGTTGGCAAGGTGCTGCTTCATCACTTCGGCGAACTGGTCGGCAACCTGCGTGCCGAGGCCGAGCCCGCTTCCGAAGATTGAGGTTGCGATGCCGCCGGGGCAAATCGCATTCGAGCGCACGAAGAAGGGCGCAAGCTCCATCGCCGCACAGCGCGAGAAGTGATGCACCGCCGCCTTGCAGGCGGAATAGATGAGGGGGCCGAAGCCAGCCTGCAATCCTGCGACCGATGCGGTCGAGATGATGCTGCCGGACTGCTGCGCCTTCATGTGTGGCGCGGCATATTTGTAGCCGAGCACAACGCCCTTCAGCAGGACGCCGACCGTCTCGTCGAAGCCATTCATGTCGATTTCGTGCAGCTCGCCGCCGACGCCGCCATAACCGGCATTGTTGAACAGGATGTCGAGCTTGCCGAACTTCTCGATCGTGTGCTCGACCAGCGTCTTCACTTCCGTCTCATGCGCAACATTGGTGCGGCAATAGGAGAAGTTCTTGCCCAGCTCGTGCTCCATCGCCACGCCCTTGTGGTCCTGGAGATCGCCAACGACGACCTTCGCGCCTTCCTTCAGAAAAAGATCGACCGTGCCGCGGCCGATCCCGCTCGTGCCGCCGGTGATGATCGCAACCTTGCCTTCGAGCCTTCCGCCCATGACGTTTCTCCCTTTGTTTTCTCGTTGGATTTGTTTCAGCGGCCCCTGAATACGGGCTTTCTCTTTTCCATGAACGCCTTGCGTCCCTCGGCATAATCCTCGCTCGAAAAACAGCGTTCGATCAGTTGATCGCAATAATCGGCGTCGAAATTGTCGGATGCCTTTCGTGTCTCGTCGACGATCTTCTTTGCCGTCATGACGGTCAGCGGCGCATTCTCGGCGATGATCGAGCAGGTGTCCCGCGTCTGGGCCTCCAGAGTTTCGCGTGTAAAGACGCGATTGATGAGACCCATGGAGAGCGCTTCGTCGCAGGTGAAACGCCGCGCGGTGAAGAAGATTTCCTTGGCGAAGGCGGGGCCTACGACATCGACGAGGCGGCGCGTACCGGACGCCGCATAGGCAAGGCCAAGCTTCGCGGCCGGGATGCCGAAGGTCGAACCTTCTGCCGCGAAGCGGATGTCGCAGGAAAGCGCGATACCGAGGCCGCCGCCGATGCAATAGCCGTCGATCATGGCGATGGTCGGGCGTTCGGCGCGCGCGATTGTTTCGAAGGCGAGGGTGGTCGCGTCTTCGTAGGTCGCGACGCTTTCAGGATTGTTGCGCTGCGCCTCGAACTGCGAAATGTCGGCGCCCGCGACGAAGGCCCTGTCGCCTGCGCCCTTCAGCACGATGACACGGATTTCCGGATCGGATTCGAATTCCGCAATGATCTTCGGCACGGCCTCCCACATGTCGAGGCTGACGGCGTTGAGGCGCTCCGGATTGTTGAAGATCATCCAGCCGATCGAACCGTCCTTGACGGCGATCATGCGCGGGGTGGGAGAGGACATGCGGGACTCCTGCAGTTCTTGAGGTGCCGCATTCTGCATGCCGGACGCGCGACTGTCATCCCGGCTTGCGCCGGGATGACATGACGTGGACCGGGGTGCCTAGACCGGTGCGACACATTCAAGGCGCGGCTCGTGGACCGAGGGAAGATTGTCCTTCATATCCGCGAGCAGGTCCGACTTCAGCGCCTGGTAAGCCGGATCGTTCCAGAGGTTCCGCCACTGCTGCGGATCGTTCTTGTGATCGTAAAGCTCGCCCTCAGTGCCGTCATAGATCGTTCCCGGCAGGTAGGCCGTGATGGTGTAGCCGTCGCGATAGATGGTGCGGAGCCCCACTGTCGTGCCGTCTACATGCTGGCAGTCCCATTCGGTGAAAACCCGTTCGCGTTTCTGGCGCGCGGCCTCCGTTTCGCTCTGGGGGAGGGGCTTGCCCTGCATCCATTCGGCGACGGGAAGACTTGCGATCTCGCAGAAGGTCGGTGCGAGATCGACCTGGCCGACCGGTGCGGCGACGCTCGCGGGCGCGACATTGGCCGACTTGGCGGGCCGCCAGATCATGGGAAGGCGCATCAGCGCGTCGACATGATAGGGGCCCTTGAAGAGCAGGCCGAACTCGCCCTGAAACTCGCCATGATCGGTAGTGAAGACGACATCGACATCGTCACCCCAGCCGCGTTTTTCGATATTGGCCATGATCTTTGCCACGGCCTCGTCGATCAGTTCGTTCTCGACATGGGTGAAGGCGTTGATCTCGCGCACCTGATCGGCGGTCATGTCGCAGGCGCGAAACTCCGGCGGCGCTTCGAAATTGGTGACGCGCTCGCCCGTGTACCATTCGTGCCAGTGGCGCGGCTTGTCCTTCAGGATCGCTTCGATCTTTTCCTTCGAGCCCGGATAGAATTCCGGCATCGGTGTTTCGCGCCAGGGGTGGCGGCCAAGCTCCGACTTCGGCGGGTCCCAGGGGTGGTGCGGATCGGGGAAGGAGACCCAGCAGAACCAGTCTTCATCCGCCTTCAAACCGTCGAGCCAGGCGATGGCGCGGTCCGCCACCCAGTCGGTGTGATAATGCTCGCGCGCAACATCGTTGAAGTGGAGCTGGCAACCGCCCGTTTCGCCGCCGCCCGCCGCATTCACCTGAAATTTCGCGTCGAGGTTTGGATAGAACTTCACGAAGGCATCCGGATCGTGCGTCTTCAGCCATTCCGCGTAGTGCAGGATGAGCGGTGAATGGGCCGCGAGTTCCATGTGCTCGAAGCCGCGATGGGGCCCGTATTCTCCGAGCCGCGCCATCTGGCTCTCATAGAACTGCTGCTTGAAGTCGAGGAAAGGCTCGAAATGCGCCTTGCCGATGAGCGCGGTGCGGTAGCCCGCTTTCTCGTGCAGATATTGCGCGACGCTCGGCGCATCGACGGGCAGCGGCACACCGTTCATCCACACGCCATGCGTCGAGACATATTGTCCGGTGATCATGGTCGAGCGGGCGGGCATGCAGACGACGTTCTGGTTATGCGCGCGGCTGTAGTTGATGCCGTTTGCCGCCAGCGCGTCGATCGCTGGCGTGCGGGCCACTTTCTGCCCATTCGCGCCGATGGCATCGAAGCGCATCTGATCGGTCGTGATGAAAAGTATCTTGCGGCCCATGAAGTCTCCCGTACCTCTATTCAACTATTAATGATATACATTAACCCAGTCTGACATGTGGGCGCTAGGAAAATCAGTGCGTGAGTTCGGCCATAAGTGCTGCGGCACACAGACAATTTAGAAGAAAGGGTGGATGTTGTTAGTCTGAAAGGGGAGACGATTCGAGGGGTTTTGTGTCTATATGGCAAAAGAAATTTTGGCTATCGGTCTCGATCTCGCGTCTGATGCCGTGTCCGACGTGAGTTTCTATTCCAAGGCTTCGCTCTTGGATTGGGACATTGTGTAAGCGGTGTTTTGCCCCCACATTACCTCTGGCGTCGTGATCTGCGATCACCTTTTGATGGAAGATTGCAGGGAGT
>NZ_WESC01000012.1 GCF_009184905.1 Parvibaculum sedimenti | reverse complement strand
TTGCTCAACCCGCCCGAGAGGGCATAATCATGCCAAGGCTCTAATCCCCCGTGGGGGAAACTTCAGTGGCACGTCAGTTGAGACAAGCGACGGGACAGGCTTAGGCTAATTACACTAGATGTCACGGGGGACGGATTGGGGGCAGTCAAACACAATTTTACGGCTGATCACCCTTCAGAAAGCGGATCATCGCCGGGAATGCCTCGCGGTCCTGCAACATGAAAAGATGGCCGCCCTCGAAAAGGCGCAGCTCCGAGCTGCGAATGCGGTTTGCCATTTTCGCCACTGTCGCAGGCGGCGCGATGCCGTCATAGCGTCCGGCGCAGACGAGGGTGGGGCAGCGGATTTGGTCCAGCCGGTCCCATGTGTCGTGCTTTGCACGCGCTTCGAGCTGGCGGTGGCGGCCAATGGCCGTGCCCGGTTCGTCCGCATAAGGATCGAGGCTCGCGAAGCTCACCATCGCGTCATAGGCGGCGGGATTGGCCTTGGCCCAGGCCCCGTCATGCCGCGTGTCGGAAATCGGGATCATGTGGCGGGCACGCTCCTCGCCTTTCAGGTGCTCGATCGTGTGGAAGGGGAATGAGGCGCCGCCTTCGCCCCCCGGCGTCGTGCAGCAAAGGACGAGCCCCTCGACCATGTGCGGATGATTGATCGCAAGCTCCTGCGCCACCATGCCTCCGAAGGAGACGCCGATGACCATGGCCGAACCCCAGCCGATGGCATGCATGAGCCCGGCGGCGTCTTCTGCATATTGAGCCATGGAATAGGGGCAGTCGGGCTTCGTGGTCTGGCCAAGGCCCCGCTGGTCATAGGCGAGGGTGTCGAAATGCTTAGGCAACGGTCCGTCGAAGACATTGGGCTTCATGCGGAGGTCGCCGCCTGTACCCGAAATAAAGAGGAGGCGGGGCCCTTGCCCATGCCGGTCGTAGTGGATCTCGATGTCGCCGACTTTTGCGAAGGGCATGGAGCGCTTCCCCCTTATATTCCGTTCGACTCGAACCATATCACCTGGGGACAGGGAGGTAGCTGGGGCGCTTTGTCAGTTCTTTTATAGAACTATCCACAGACCCTTCCATGTGCTAGTTTGCCGCCCCGGTAATGTGAATTGGGGGCTCAGGTCATTGGCCGGGCCACGGATGAAGGAAGGAGCGCCGCATGTCGAAGCCGGTGGAACGCAATTATGCGGATGCTCTGGCCGTTTGCGATCCGGTATGGGAGCGCATGCGCAACGAAGCGCAGGAGATGGCGCAGAGCGAGCCCGCGCTTGCGAGCTTTCTCTATGTGACCGTCCTCAATCATCGCCAGTTCAATGCGTCGCTGACCTATCACCTCGCGCAGAAGCTCGGGAACACGGAAATCCGTGCCATGCAGCTCCGCGAGATTTTCGACGACGCTCTGAAGGCGTCTCCGGAAATCGGCGAGGCGGCGCGGGCCGATATCGTTGCCTATTACGAGCGCGATCCGGCATGCCACTCCTATGTACAGCCGCTTCTCTTCTTCAAGGGCTACCACGCGCTGCAGACGCACCGCATCGCGCACTGGCTCTGGACGCAGGGCCGTCGCGCCATGGCGCTCTACCTGCAGAACCGTATCTCCGATCTCTTCGCGGTGGATATTCATCCGGCGGCGAAGATCGGTCGCGGCGTCTTCATCGATCATGCGACCGGCATCGTCATCGGCGAGACGGCGGTGGTGGACGACGACGTCTCGATGCTGCATGGCGTGACGCTGGGCGGCACCGGCAAGGAAACGGGCGATCGCCACCCGAAGGTCCATCGCGGTGTGCTCATCAGCGTTGGCGCGAAGGTGCTCGGCAATATCCAGATCGGCGAATACAGCCGCATCGGCGCGGGCAGTGTCGTGCTGCACGATGTCCCGGCGCATTGCACGGCTGTTGGCGTTCCGGCGAAAATCGTAGGCTGCGCGGGCTGCGACAAGCCGAGCCACGAGATGGATCACATCATCGGCGAAGACGAGAAGGGCGCGGGCGTTTAACTCGCTCGCCCTACGGCAGCCGATCCTTCAGCGTGTACCACCACACACCGGCCAGAAGCCCCGGATAGCGCAGCCATGTGCCGCCGGGGAAGTTCGGCACCTTGATGTCCACCATCCAGTCGAACCGCTCGGCCTGTCCCGCGACGGCCTCCGCGAGAAGCTTGCCTGCCAGCGTTGCGAGGTTGATGCCCTGACCTGAATAGCCCTGCGCGTAAAAAATGTTCGGCGCGATTCGCCCGAAATCCGGGATGCGGGGCATGGTGATGGCCAGTGTGCCGCTCCACGCATAGTCGATGCGAACATCCTTCAATTGCGGGAAGACGCGCAGCATCGGCTTTCGCACAAAGGCAGCGAGGTCGCGCGGCAACCGGCCCGAATAATTCTCGCCGCCGCCGAAGAGCAGGCGGTGATCGGCGGAGAGCCGGTAATAGTCGATGACGAATTTCGTGTCCTGCACGCCGACATCGTCGCGGATGAGTGCTCGTGCACCTGCTTCGCCCAGAGGCTCTGTCGCGAGGATGAAATTGTTGACCGGCATGATGTGGCCCGCGATGCGGGGTACGAGATTGCCGAGATAGGCATTGCAGGCGAGCACGACATGGCGTGCCGTGACGGAGCCTTCGGCAGTCGTCACGCGGGCAGGGTCCGTCTTCGCGATGTCGGTGACGCGCGAGTTCTCGAAAATACGAACGCCCTTGGCTGTAGCCGCGCAGGCGAGCCCCAGGCAATAATTCAGCGGATGGAGATGTGCGCCGCCCATGTCCAGAATGGCACCGAAATAGCGCTTCGTGCCGACCATCTCGTGGACTTCATCGGCCGGCACGTAGCGCAGCGTGGTGACGCCATATTCCCGCTGCATATGCTCGACTTCGGCGCGAAGCTCCGGCGCTTCGCCCTCTTTCCATGCCGTGTGAAGAATGCCCGGCTTCAGGTTGCAGTCGATGGCGTTGTCGGCGATCAGGCCTTTAACGGTGGCGACGCTGTCGACGGCGAGCGACCAGAGACGATGCGCCCATTCTGGGCCGAGCATCGTCTCCAGCGTTTGCTGATCCTTGCGATGCGTCGTGCCGAGCTGGCCGCCATTGCGGCCCGATGCGCCCCAGCCGACACGCTCGGCCTCCAGCACGACGACCGAAAATCCGCGCTCCGCGAGATGGATTGCGGTGGAAAGGCCCGTATAGCCGGCGCCGATGACACAGACATCTGCCGTTTCGGCTCCGCGGAGAACCGGATGCGGCTCAAGGCCCTTCGCGGTGGCGACGTAGTAGGAGGAAGCAGGATGTCCTTGCGGCGGCATGTAACCTCTCAGGCGATTTCGAAAACTTTTTCCTCATGCGAGTCGGCATGGACATCGTTGATGTCGATGCAGGCTTCCCAGGGAACGGAGTCGCGCATTTCCTCAAGGCCCTCAGCATCGTCCCATTCGGTGTAGAAGGCGACCGACTTGCCGTCGGTGCCGGTGAGAATGCGGGCATGGCGAAGTCCCGCGGGCGGTGAGCGGTCGAGCTCACGTTCCTTGTAGGCGCGGAGCTGCGTCAGAATGTCGACAGGTTTCGAGGTCTTGTAGAAAAGCAGGTAGGCGACGGCCATGACGGGTCCTGATGCGTGTTGTTTGATGCTCTATAGCATGGCTCGAGCCCGCTTTCCTCCTTTGCGGAAGCGCGCGGACAGGCCAGAATGCATAAAAATCATAATCGTCAGACGGGAGAGTTGAATGGGACGGGTGACAGGCAAGATCGCCATCGTGACGGGTGCGGCAAAGGGTATCGGCGCGGCGAGCGCGAAGGCGCTGGCGCGGGAAGGCGCAAAGGTCATCTGCACGGATCTCGACGAGACGGCGGGCGAGGCGGTCGTCGCCGAAATTCAGCGCATAGGCGGCGAGGCCGTCTTCATGCACCATGATGTTTGCGACGAGGGCCAGTGGGAGCGCGTGACGAAACTTGCGGAAGACCGCTATGGCGGGCTTCACATCGTCGTCAACAATGCGGGCATCGCGCCGGAGGGCGGACCAATCGAGGACAAGTCGCTCGAAGACTGGCGCCACACCATTGCGGTTGATCTCGACAGCGTTTTTCTCGGCTGCAAGCACGGCATCCGCACCATCAAGAAGACGACCGCCAAGGGCGCGTTGGGATCGATTATCAATATCTCGTCGATTCTCGGCCTCGTCGGTTCGAGCAATGCGGCCGATTATGTGGCGGCGAAGGGGGGCGTTCGCCTGCTCACCAAGGCGGCGGCGCTCGAATGCGCGGACGCAGGCTACCGCATCCGCGTGAACTCCGTGCATCCGGGCTATATCGACACGCCGATGGTGCGCAACGTGGCGGAAAAGGGCATGCCGGGCCTTGCTCAAACGGGCAATGAGGTGATCGCGCTGCTCACCATGCTGCATCCGATCGGACGCCTCGGCGTCGCCGATGAAATCGCCAATACCGTGCTTTTCCTTGCGTCCGACGAATCCTCCTTCACCACCGGCGCTGAACTTGTGGTCGATGGGGGCTATACGACCCGTTGAAGATGGTTTGCGCGAGGGCCCGCGAGCGGTTAAAACCTCCGCCACGCGGGCCTTACGCCGCAAGGACAATGATTGGAGACGGATTTGGACAAGACCGAAATCAAGCGCATTGAGGCTTATCTGCGCGAGAAGTTCCGTCTTCCTTCGATCACGGTCACGAAGCGGCCGCAGAAGGACGACTCCTGCGAAGTGAACATCGGTGACGAGTTCATCGGCGTGATCTTCAAGGACGAGGAAGACGGCGAGGTTTCCTACGCCTTCCAGATGGCGATCCTGGACATCGACCTGCCGGAGTGAGGCTTGGAGCCTCAATCCGTTATCGTGCCTTCGAGGCCGTTGGGAAGTCCCGGCGCCTCGAATGATGTGACAAGCCGGACCATCAATTCGTCGATCCGGCGCCATTCCGCCAGACGCGCGCGCTTGTAGCGATAGGTGAGGGCGAGGTTTCTCGTCAGCAGAAGGCTGCGCGTGCAATTCGGGCTCTCGACCAGCGCCGTCTTTTGCTGGCAGGTGATGAGAATGAGCCTGCCATCGTTGTCGGTGCCGACAAGCAGATCTTGGTCCCGGTAGCCTGACTCGCGCTTGAAGCTGAATTTCTCCAGTCCCGTGCGGTCCTTTTCCGCCACCGTCGAGGCGAGGTATTTCGTATAGACCTCCTTCAACCGGCGTTCGGCGGGGAGCATTGCGCCCGCTTCAAGCAGCGTGAAGAAGACGACTTGCGCCTCGGGCGTGTTGTCCGTGAATTCGGCCTGCCGCTCCGGCGAATAGGGCGCGAAGTCGGGGAGCAGCGCATGCATGGCGACTTCGGCCTGCCGGCCGCCGCCGCGCTGCGAGGGGTAGCGTGTGTAATTTTCAGGGATGAGGAAGCGGGTGCCGCCGATGACGGCCTCGATGCGCCGCGTCGCCGCGCTCGCCTTCGGATCGCGGCCGAGGAGTTCGGCGGGCGTCGGGCCGAAATAGTAATAGAGAAAGATGCCGGAAAAGATCAGGACCCCGAGCGCGACCAGCAGGGGCAGAATCCAGGCCGGGCGTTCGTGAACCAGTTCCCCGCCTGATTGCTTCTGTCGCGCCACTCAACCTACTCCTTCGGACCGCCGGGTTTGCCACCAGTGTAGCGACGGCGCATTGCTGGACAATGTCTGTCTCGCCTTGGAACAAGGCCGCGGCACAAAGCGAAACGAATAGCCGCTCGGCGCTTCCGACCTTCATCTAAACCACTGACTTGCAAAGATTTTATTGCCATCCATCCCGACGGGCCGGCTGGTACGGGCCTTGCGGATAAGGGCTCGACAATGGTGGGGCGCCCGCAGGAGCGCTGGGCAGGGGTTTGGGGTCAGGGCATGTCTGAAAGTTTGGCTTTCTTCTTTTCTGTGGCAACGGGTTTCGTCGCGGCGGGCATTACGGGCAGCGTCTATCGCATCGTGACCAGCAAGCATCCGAGCTTCCAGGTCTGGTCGGATACGACCATCGGGAATGTGATGGGTGTGGCGACGCTGATTTTCGCCGGGCCGAACGTGATCCTTCGCAACGCCTTTCGCGCCCAGGTTTTCGAGAACCGCCCGCCCGTCTGGCTGCTTTTCTCGGCCTGCCTCGCGATGATCTGGAGTTTCATCTCGGGCGTCTTCGTTCTGAGCCTGATTTTGGCGGCCTGAAGGTCAAGCTGCCCGACGGCGCCTGAACCTTCGGCGGAGCGAGCCGACGAAGCCGGCGCCGACGGCGGCGATGAGCGCCCAGGCCCAGCCTGCCGCCCAGAGGATCAGATTGGCCACCGTCTTGAAGGCGCGCAGGCTGGTCTTTCCTGTCAGTTCGATGATGCCGCGTGTCTTCGTGCCGAGCTTGCCGCTCATCTTGGTGATGTGGGCGAGGTCGTCGCCATTCTCCACATATTTGAGCAGGCGCACGGTTTCGGCCGGGCCGACGCTTTTCTCAAGCGCCGCGACATCCTTGAAGACGGGGGTGAGCCGGGCCATTGAAACGCCATTGGCGTAATCCGCAATCGCGTGGCGGGTCGCGGCGCTGTCGGTGAGGTTCACTTCCTTGAGCGTCCGCCCGAGCCGCTCGAAATTGACCGCCTCGCCGAGCATGCGCGTCAGGTCGCGCGTGAAGCGGATAGTGAGCGTTCCGGCTTTCTTCGAAATCTTGATGAGCGATACGCCGATCTTCGCAGGCAGAGCGCCGCCGCCGGTCGCGATGGTCGCGGTGGTGGCCGCGAGGCCGACGACAGAGAGGCCGAGGACGAACTGCGAATATTCCTGGCCATTGATGAGCTTCGTGCCTTCCGAGCCGATGTCGCGCACATCGCCAATGACGGTGAGGTCGGAGGTGATTGCGCCCATGAACGAGGCCGTGTCGCTGCCTTCGCCGGTGACGAAGCCCTCGAAGAAACTGCCCGTGTTCCGCATGGCGGTGCTGGTGAGCGTCTTCTCACGTGCAAGGCGCGCGGCCGTGCCGGGCTCAATGGTCGCGCCCATATAGTCGGCGATGTCGGCATACATGGTCGCGTCGTCAAAGTTGCCAGCGTCGAGTGCCTTGTCGATGCGGCGGCTGAGGTCCGAGCCGCTCGTTGCCTGCGTCAGCTCCGCGCGAATGAAGGGATCGGCAGGAACGGCATCTTCCGGCACGTAAGCGTCGAGATAGCCGTTCTGATAGGCGAAGATGAAGAGGACGGGGGCGAGGAGGAGGAAGATCAGAACGTCAAAAAACAGCTTCATGCCCGCCGCGCCCCAGTCATTTGCCCCGGCCGAGATTGCGGCATTGGCGGGGGCTGCGCAACCTATCCCCCTATGGGGCCGCCATTCTTCTCGCGAATGGCGACGACGGAGGGACGCGGCGGCATGCCGGGCGTGAAATCCGGCCAGCGCGTTGCCGGGTCGTCGAAGGTCGAAGCGCGGTTGAAGCCTTGGAAATCCTTCGTCCCGTCAGCGCCGGGATGCTGCACGGCGACGAAAAGCGTCTTCGAATCCGGGGTGAAGCATGGGCCGCACATTTCCGCGCCCACGGGTACGCGGAAGAAGCGGCGCGAGGTGCCGCGTCCCGCACCGTCGGTTTCGAGCGCGAAGATGCCGTCGGCGGCGCCGGAGGTTTGGCTCCACTCAACGCCCTGATCGGTTGCCACCCAGAGCCGCCCCTTGCCGTCCACCGCGAGATTGTCGGGACAGGCGAACCAACCGTCAGTGCTCGTCGCCGCGTTCCACTTCGCCTTTTCCTCGGGTTTTGCCGGGTCGCCACAGGTGACGAGGAGCGTCCATGAGAAGCTCTCCGCGCCGTGGTCGCCGCCCTTGGGCGTGATCTCGACGATCTGCCCCCAGAGGTTATCCGCGCGTGGATTGACAGTGTCGATCTCGTCCGCCGTGCGCTTGGAATTGTTGGTGAGCGAGACATAAACCTTGCCCGTGCGCGGGTTGGGCTGCACGTCTTCAGGCCGGTCGAGCGGCGTGGCGCCGAGAATGTCCGCCGCGCGACGCGCCTCGATCAGCACGTCCGCCTGCGAGGAAAAGCCGTTTCCGGCGTTGAGCCCGTTCGCGCCATAGACGAGCGGTCTCCATGTGCCGGAACCATCTTCCTCGAAACGGGCGACATAAAGCGTACCCTCATCGAGGAGGTCGCGATTGGCGGCGCGGTTCTGCGGATCGACCTTTGCCGAGGTAACGAACTTGTAGAGATATTCGAAGCGTTGGTCGTCACCCATATAGATGGCGAGGCGGCCATCCTTCGTCGTCGCATTCTCGCAGCCTTCATGCTTGAAGCGGCCAAGCGCGCTGCGCTTGCGTGGTGCGGCAGCGGGGTCGAGCGGATCGATCTCGACCACCCAGCCGAAGCGATTGGCCTCGTTCGGTTCCTCGTTGATGTCGAAGCGTTTGTGGAAGCGCGCCCAGCCCATCTTGTCGCCGGGAATGCCCATGCGCTTGTAGTTCCCGGCCTCCGGATGTCCTTCGAGCTTGCCCGCGAAATAGAGGTTCACATTTTCTTCGGAGGTCAGGTAGCTCCCCCAGGGCGTTATGCCACCCGCGCAATTGTTGAGTGTGCCGAGGACGCGGATTCCTTCCGGATCGGCGGAGGTTTTGAGGCGTGCATGGCCTGCGGCGGGGCCGCTGATCCTGATTTCGGTGTCGAGCGGCGTGATGCGTCTGTTATAGACGCCCGCAGCGACCGGCGCCCATTTGCCGTCCGTCCCCCGCGCGATCTCGACAATCGAGCAGCCATGCGCGGCGATAGCAATGTCCACCTGTTCCGCGCTTGCCGCTTTTACATCGGCGAGACCGGGGAACATCAGCAGTGCATTCGTATATTCGTGGTTGACGCAAAGGAGCCCCCGGTCGCTCGCGCCGGAGCCGTAGGGCAGGGGCACGAAGCCCACATAGTCGTTGTTGTAGCCGAATTGCTTGCGCTGGGCGTCCGCCGTCTGATGCTGCGGATCGAAGGCCGGCGCATCCGCGAGCACCGGGTCGCCCCAGCGGATCAGGATGTCGGCATCATAGCCCTCCGCGACATGGTGACGTTCATCGACACCTCGCGCAATTTCCTTGAAGTTGAAGCCCGGTACGGCGGCGGCGCGGTCGCAAGCTGCGAGCGCGAGGAAGCCGGTCGAGGTTGTGGCCACCAGGCCGACGCCACCCAGACCCTTCAGGATCGCGCGGCGCGACCAGAGTTCACCCAGCGTCGGCGCCATGGACCGCGCAATGGCGTCGTCGTCCGCCGTCTCAAGATCGGCTTCGAAGGACTTGCGTTGGGTCATGAGGCTCTCCGTTTATTTTGACCGAACGAGGCTATTGGGTCAGCGTTGCGGCTTCGTGACACCGCGTCTCGTATCGAGCCGCGTGGCATGGCATAGTTTGCCGCAATGAGACACCAGATTGAGGATAAACAATGGCTATCTATGCGCAGGGCGGTACGAAGCCCGTTCTCCCGCCCGAAGGCGAATACTGGATCGCGCCCAATGCGCAGGTCATAGGCAATGTGAAGCTCGAACGCAATGCGAGCATCTGGTTCAACGCCGTCATCCGCGGCGATAACGAACTGATCACCATCGGCGAGAATTCCAATGTTCAGGATGGCTCGGTTTTGCATACCGATCCGGGTTCGCCGCTTATCATCGGGGCCAACGTCACAATTGGCCATATGGTTATGCTGCATGGCTGCACCATCGGCGAGGGAAGCCTTGTCGGTATCGGCAGCATCGTCATGAATGGAACCCGCATTGGCAAGGGGTGTCTCATCGGCGCCAACACGCTGATCCCCGAAGGTAAGGATATCCCCGACTATTCGATGGTTCTCGGTGCGCCCGGCAAGGTGGTTCGTACGCTGACCGAAGAGCAGAGCGCCGCGCTGCGCCTTTCGTCCGACCATTACGTCGAGAACTGGAAGCGTTACGCCCGCGAATTGAAGATCGTCGACTGATCGGGTCGAGCTCAAAAACAAAAAGGAGGATAGAATGAGCCAGCCGCAGGAAGTCCTGTACGAGGTCTCCGAACATATCGCCACGATCACGCTTAATGCGCCGGAGCGCATGAATACGATCTCGGGGCCGATGCTCGACCAGTTGACCGAGCGCCTTCTCGAAGCCAATGCGGACAGCAATGTGCGCGTCGTCATTCTCACCGGCGCGGGCCGCGCCTTCTGCGCGGGGCTCGATCTCCGCGCCCAGACGGGCGGCGGTACGGGCATTCTGAGCGGCAGTGTCGTCTCGACGACGCTGAACGTTCGCCACACGCCGCCGACCGTGCTTCACGAAATGGAAAAGCCGACCATCTGCGCCCTCAATGGCGGCGCGGCGGGCTATGGCATGGACACGGCGCTCGGCTGCGACATGCGTATCATGGCGAGGTCGGCCAAGCTCGCCGCCGCCTTCTGCAAGCGCGGTCTCGTACCTGAATCCGGCGGCACCTGGTTCCTGCCGCGCCTGATCGGCTGGGAGAAGGCCGCCAAGCTCATCTTCACGGGACGCACGCTTTCGGCTGATGAGAGCGTCGAATGGGGCCTTGCCACCGAGGTCGTGGCCGACGAGGAGCTAATGCCTCGCGCCTGGGCGCTGGCGAAGGAAATCGCCGCAAATGCGCCGCTCGCCGTTCAAGCTGCCAAACGCATGATGCGCATGGGCCTTAACGAACCTTTCCCGGAACATGTGCATCATGTCTATCTGCAGCTTCTGCCCTTGATGCGGACGGAAGATGTGAAGGAAGGCATGACGGCCTATATGGAAAAGCGCCAGCCGAAATTCGTCGGGCGCTAGGACGGGCCCGCTTAAGGGAAGACCGTGGCGCAGGGCATCGACAGAAACACGCCTCCCCCCGCAAGGGGGGAGCGCTTCATGGGCAAGCTGTGGCTGGCCTGCGTCGTTGCCATGCTCCTTCTGGCGCGCGCGGCACACGCTGAGGGCTTCACCGGAAACTTCATCGGCACGGACTCTGCCGCCGCCATGAGCCTCAGCCTGCAGGAGGCGGGAACCCGCGTTGTCGGGCGCCTCAGCCTGCCGGATGGGCGCGTCTATTCCCTCAATGGTCAGCGCAGGGAGACTGGCGTCGAGGGAACGCTTCGTATCTCCGGCGCCGCCGACAGCGCGGCTCTCTTCCAGATCGAGCAACAGCCGACGGGACTGCGCCTCCTCTTCATTCCGGCCATGGCGGACGGCAGGCCGGCCATGGCCAATGCGCGCGTCTTTCCGTTCATTCCCGAGGGCATTTCGGTCTTGCCGCAGAGCAAATTGCCTGCACCAGCACCAGCACCAGCACCAGCACCAGCACCAGCCGTGCCTCTGCTTGCGCCCGTCGAACAGAAAGTCGATGTGCTGCGTTTCATTGATGAATACAGGCAGTGGAAACCTGCGGACGTTGCGCGCCTTTACGGGGCGCTGGGTGACCGCGACCGCGGCCTCATTCAGCTTTACGATCATGCGGCGGCGGATATTCTCTGGCGCGTCTGCGCAGCGGTGCAAGCGGGCACCCCGGTGCCGCAGCAGACTCTGGCCGATCTCCTCGACCGTCAGCAGACGACCTGTGCGGAGTTCCTGCCGCTTGCCGCAGCGGCGCAGAGGGCAGGGCTTTTCCCGGAGTTCATCAGCCGCGCGCGCTTTCAGTTCGACATCGTGCGCGAAACGATCCTCTGCAATCGTGGTCAGTCCACGCCGTCGAAATGCGCGGATATGAGCGCGCTGGGCGGGCCCATGATCGCGCGTTGGCGCGATGCCACCTCGATCATGCGGGAGTTGGCAGGGCTTCCAGACGGCGCATCCCTGCCGGCTCCGCAACAGCTTCCGCTCCGTGCCGCGATCATTGACGAGCCGGAAATAAAAACGCCGCCGCGGAGCATGTCCGCAGCGGCGTTGAAGGCTTTCGTCGAAGCGCGGCGGCGCGGCATCAGGATGCCTTTGCCGGATCCGCGCGGCTAAGGCGCCGTGCGCGTCAGCTCACCGCGACGAGTTCGATGGAGAAGGTGAGGTCCTGTCCAGCCAGCGGATGATTGGCGTCGAGCTTCACCGACGTGTCGGTGAGTTCGGTGATGACGAGCGGAATTTCCCGCCCCTCATTGTCGCTCGCCGTCAGGCGCATGCCGAGAAAGAGCTCCATGTCCGCTGGAAGTTCGGAGCGCGGCACGTCCTGCACCATGCGCGGATCGCGCTCGCCATAGGCTTCGCCGGCGGGAATGGTGAAGGTCTTGCGGTCGCCGATCTGCATGCCGAGCACGGCATTCTCGAAACCGGGAATGACGGCGGCGCTGCCAAGCGTGAATTCGATGGGGTCGCTCTCGAGGCTGCTGTCGAAGACGGAGCCGTCGCCGAGTGTGCCCGTGTAATGCACCTGTACGGTGTCGCCTGTTGCTGCTGCCACGGATATTGCCTTTCTGTGCGTGACGTCGCCGCGGCCGACCGGTTCGTCGCGCGCGGTTCATTGAAATAAAAAAGGCCCTTCAGGGGATATCCCTGAAGACCCGTTGGCCATTCGCGCAACCTAGCATCGGAAACGCCGCGGCGTCATCCGCGCAAATATGAGAGTTTTCAGAAGGGGCGGCGCCAGACGCGGCGGATCTTCGCATCGCTTTCCGGGCCGAGATTGAGCCAGGCTGTGCGGTCGCGCGTCGCGTCGACGATGAACATCGTGTCGCTCTTGCCGATGTGCATGCTGAGATCGTTGAGGAGCCCGCCCGCCGTTCCGTTGGTATTCACACACCAGACATTCGGGGCGAGCTTGTAGGCGGGCCCGAGTGACATGATCGCCTGTTCCAGCGGACCTGCGTACCGCGCCTTGATGTCCATGATGATGATGAAATTCGCCGTCTCCGGCTGGCGGCGCCTGTCCACCTGTCCCTTGGCGGAACCGTAGGAGGTCCGCTCCCGACGGCCTTCCGCGACATCTGTCTCGGGTTCGCGTTTTGCCGTCGCGTCGGAGGCGGCCGTCTGCGCAATAGCCTGTTGGGCCTGTGTTTGCGTGATGCCTGGCGTCGGCGCCGCGGGCTCCGCTTCGGGCTGGGCGCCGTCAAAGAATATCGCGAAGTCGGGAACGAGCGCGGCGCTCTGCCACGTCTCGGCGCTGGCTGGCGTGCCGTCGGGCGCAATGATGCTCTGCGCGATCACGCGGCCCTCCGCGATATAGTTCTTCATCGCGTCGAACGAGTAGGGGCCGTAGATGCGGTCGCCATATTTCAGCAGCCAGCGCCGGGACGCAGCATCTGCGTCTGCAGCTTCAGCTCGAGAATGGGAACCGGTTCCGGCCATATGTCTTTCAGTGCCGCTTCGTTTGCGTGTCGCCGACAATAATGCCGATTCGCCATACGAACGCAGCGGTAATTGCCATTTCGTCACAATAAGACGCACTCATTACCCTTGCGTCAACGTCGGGATGCTTGCTCCCCGGGAGTCGAGAGGGCAGATTTCATGCCGAAACAACGGGCCACAACGCGCCCGGCAGCCGCAAACAGGGAACGCGCATGACCACCGAACACTGCACAGCCGAACGGGAAGGGCACCTTCTGATCGTCACGATCAATCGTCCGGAACGGATGAACGCGCTTCATCCGCCGGCGAATTTCGAACTGGCGAAAATTTTCGATGACTTTGCGAAGGATGACGACCTTTGGGTGGCGATCATCACCGGCGCGGGCGAACGCGCCTTCAGCGCCGGCAACGATCTGCGCTATCAGGCGGAAGGCAACAAGATCGAGGTGCCGCCGTCGGGTTTCGCGGGTCTCACCTCGCGCTACGACCTCAACAAGCCGGTCATCGCGGCGGTGAATGGCGTTGCCATGGGCGGCGGCTTTGAAATCGCGCTGGCTTGCGATCTCATCATTACCTCGGAAAATGCGGTCTTCGCGCTTCCCGAGCCGAAGGTTGGCCTTGCCGCGCTTGCCGGCGGTCTGCATCGTCTGCCGCGCCAGATCGGCACCAAGCAGGCGCTCGGCATGATCCTCACCGGCCGTCAGGTTCCCGCGAAGGAGGGCAAGGAACTCGGCTTTGTGAACGAAGTCGTTCCGGCTTCCGAGCTTCTCGCCGCAGCCAGGCGCTGGGCGGGATTGATCATGGAATGCTCGCCCATGTCGATCCGGGCCTCGAAGGAGTCTGTCTATCAGGGCCTCAATGAAGCCAATCTGGAAAAGGCCATCAACGGCAAATATCCCTCGGTCGCAGCGCTCTTCCGCAGCGAGGATCTGATCGAGGGACCGCGCGCCTTCGCGGAGAAGCGCAAGCCGGTCTGGAAGGGCAAGTAAGGCTCATATGCCCCGATGTCGAATACCGGCCCTGTCGTGTGGGCGCGACAGGACCGGCCTCGACAGGACCGGGCCTGTGGGGGCGGACCCGGTCGTGGGGGACGTTGCGGCCGATGGGGCCGTATCTCTCAGTTCATCGCAAGCGCCGCAGTGGGCGCCTGTGAGGCGGCCGGGCGAACATCTCCGTTCGCAAGGCTGGGGCGCAGCGGCGCATTCGCCGCCGGCTTCATGCGATTGGCGGCTTCGACGAAAGGTATCGGCGCACCGAGCGGCGGTACGGTCTCATTGGAGGCGAGGCGGAAGCTCGACTGGTCGAGATTGACCCAGATATAGGGCCGCTCGCGCGACTGCTGCTTCGCCCATGTGTATGGAGCCTGAGCCCAGGACACGATCGCCCAGTTCTTGTTGTCGAGCACGTAGTCGCCCTTGTCGGTCGTCGCGACGAGAATGGCGTGACCGTCGCCGTTCCACTCGCGCACTACCGTGATGAGGAGATCGCTCGCAGGCCAGCCGCGCTCGATCAGCATCTTGCGCTTAAGCAGCGCCAGATCCTCGCAATCGCCGCCCCGCTCGTTGGGATAGGTCCAGTTCTCGACAGTGCCGTAATTGTCGATGTCCTCGATCTGCGGAATGTTGCGGTTCACGTAATCGTTGACTTCGTTGATCTGTGTCCAGCGACCGGGGGTCATCACCATGTTGGTTGGGTGGTCCGTTCCGCCCTCGCACTCCTTCGGATTGCGCAGGCAGAACGAGATGAAGCCATTGGGCGGCACGACCTGCTGACCGACGGGCATATGCAATGCCGCCATGGTCACGCCGCTATTCATCAGCATGCCGCCCGATTGGCCTATGCTCCCTGTCGACTGGCATCCCGCCACCCACAGGGCGATGCCCGCCGCCAGGGCGAGCGAATAATTCCGGTTCACGTCCACCACCCACTATCCGTCGATGCGGAACTTCCTGTTCCGCGTGTACAGAGTGGCAAAGAGGCGTTTGCCGCCGTTTAAGTGAGCGATGTGGTTTTTAATCGAATGAGAATCGTCATTGATTTAAATTTTGCTCAAATTTTATCGACTTCCGCGCGGGCGCATTCGCGCCGGCGACAGTGCTCCAATTTGCCTGAAAAAACAGGCGATTGGTGTAGCGGGTTGTGGTGGGTGTGGGGTGCGCATTCTGCTTCGCGCCCCGCACACAAAAAAGCGATGCCCGAAAAATTTTCCGGGCATCGCCAAACAGCCTTAATAATGAATGAACCCGGTGAGGTTAGCTGACGATCCTCCAGCTTCCATCCGGCTGGCGGCAGGCGGTGCCATAGCCCTGCTTGCGCTCTCCGTCGATATAGATCGTCTGCTGGAATTCGCGGCAATACTGGCCCTGTTGCGTATTGTAGCTGCGCACCGGCTTCACATCGCCGTAGGTGCCCGTATCGGGATTGTGCCAGCTCACGGGCTGGCCGCTATCGAGGCTCCGCGACGTGCTGCTGCCGACGTAGTTCTGGTCCTGACAGGAAAGCTGCGTCGCGAGGTTGTTGCCGACGAGGCCGCCTGCGAGCGCGCCGCCGATGGTTGCCAGCGTTCGGCCCGAGCCGCCACCGATGGTCGAGCCGAGAAGCCCGCCGACAACCGCGCCGCCAAGGCCGCCGATGATTCCGTTCGTACCGGTTGGGCTGCAGTCTGCACGCGCCGTGTCGGGCATGCCGACAAGGCCGATGACGAGAAGCAGGGCGAGGGGAACAAACCCTAGCCGTTTAATGGTCGGGATCAGCATGGTGCTACCTCCAGTGGGCCTGTTTCGATGGAGGCGGTTATAGCCGGCGGGCCCAGCCGCCACCACAAATCATCAATCTTCTAGCGTGTTGCACCGTCGAAAGTGCGTAAATCTTCCATAAGTGTGTCGCGAATGAGCTTCACCGTGGCGCTCCGCTCCTTCAGCTTGGTGTTACGGAAAGCCGGTTGCGGCAGCAGCGCCAGTTCGCGCGCACGGGCGAGCGCCGTTTCCCTGAGTCGCTCGGCGGGTGCCGTCTGGTCGAGGTAGCCGACGAGGGCGGCCTCCACCGGATTGTAGATGCGCGCCTGCGTCACCGCGGCAGTGAGGTGGTTCCGCGCCAGCCGGTCGCGCGCAAGCTCCACGCCGAAGATCGGCAAGGTCATCCGTATGGCGACTTCCGGCAGACCGATCTTGAACTCACCCTCTGCGCCGATCCGTGCATCGGCGGAGAGCAGCAACAGCCCGCCGCCGCCAGCGCATGGCCGGTGCAGCCGATCACGATGGGAAGCGGGTGGGTGTACATGTCGAGCATGAGCTCCGCACCTGCCGTGACGAGCTTCTGGACATGCTCCTGGCCCGAGGCCATGACCTCCAGATCGAAGCCCGCGCAAAAGCGCTTCTCGCGGCCGAGCAGCAGCACGGCCCTGGCCTCGCCCTCGGCGCGTCTCAGGCTCGCGCCGATCGCGTCGATCATGTTGTGGCCGAGCGCATTGGCCCGCCCGTCATCCATGGTCAGGACGGCGATATCGTCGATGAGTTCATATTTCAGAATTGGCTCGCCCATGTTCGTCCCCCGGCTGTCTGCGTGCGACTCGCAGTCTAGATGAGGGCAGTGGGCGCGGCGAGGGCGGAACGGTTCAGCCGAATGGGCGCGAAAGCGCGCTGGCGCGTTCGGGAATGTCGGTGAATTCGATCGCGAAGCCTTCCGGCGTATGGCGCACGATGCGGCCCTTCATGCGGCCGATGGAAACGCGCGTGCCGAGCGGCGGACGCACTTCCGTTGCCACATTGGCGCCGCCCAGCGACATGTCGACGATGCGGCAGGGGGCCGTCCGGCCGTCGGCCAGCGTCACGACGGAGCCTTCTTCAAAGCCTCCATCCTGCGGCGCATAGCGCGGGAAGTTGCGGCGGCTATCGGCATCGGGGGCAGCGGCGCCGGTCGCATAGGTATTGAGCCTTTCGGCCACGCGCTCGCGGCGCGGGCCGCTCAGCGCGGTTTCAATGGCAAAGCCGCCCTCGAAGGCGCGAACGACTGGTCCCTCGAAACGGCCGAAATCGTCGAGGTAGACGATGAGATGCGCGCCGGCAGGCACCTCCACGTCGGCGATCAGGGCAATGCCCGAAAGCGACATGTCGCGGATAACGCATTCGTGCTCCGAGCCGTCCGGGGCCAGGAAGCGGCCCTTCACGGCTACCGGAATGCGCGGGTGGCGTCGACGCTCGCTGCCTGGTTCGTCGTTCGTCATCAATTCTAGCTCGCCATTGGCGTCCGACTTGGGAGGACGTTGATCGAGCCAGAATATGGAAGCAGGGTTAATGAAAATTTATCGCAAGAGCAGGTGAAACATCTATTTTGGAGGAAAGTGGTAAATTGCGGTGCTTCTTCAAAATTGACGCTTGCGTCAGCTTTGTTGATTGCTGACAATCCACGCAAAATCCGACCATCGCAGGGAATCGGGCTGCCTCAGGGCAGTGAGAAGCGCGGCGGGGCACGAGCGCCCCGAAAAGGTCGAGTCACAGGGAAGGCCGGGAACTATGAGCTCATTCGATTACATCATCATTGGTGCGGGCAGCGCGGGCTGCGTGTTGGCGAACCGCCTGTCGGAAAATCCGGCGAACAAGGTTCTTCTGCTCGAGGCAGGCGCCAAAGACACCAATTTCATGATCCACATGCCCGCCGGCGTCGGCCAGCTGATCGGCACGGACACTGCGAACTGGTACTACTACACGGAAGGCCAGCCGCATCTGAACAACCGCAAGCTTTTCTGGCCGCGCGGCAAGGTGCTTGGCGGCTCGTCCTCGATCAACGGCATGATCTACATCCGCGGCCATGCGCGCGACTACGACCTCTGGCGCCAGCTCGGCCTGGAAGGTTGGGGTTTCGCCGACGTGCTGCCCTATTTCCGCCGCGCCGAAGGCAATGAGAATGGCGACAGCGCCTTCCATGGCGGCGAGGGCCCGCTCGGCGTCACCAATGCGCGCAAGACCAATGTGCTCTTCGACGCCTTCGTCGAGGCCGGCAAGCAGGCGGGCCACCCCTACACGGACGATTTCAACGGTCCGCAGCAGGAAGGCGTCGGCCCCTATCAGCTCACCATCAAGAACGGCAAGCGTTGCAGCGCCGCTGTTGGCTATCTGGTTCCGGCGCTGTCGCGTCCGAACCTGAAGGTCGAGGTGAAGGCGCTTACCGCACGCATCCTTTTCGAGGGCAAGAAGGCGGTCGGCGTCGAATATGTCCAGGATGGCGAGAAGAAGACGGTTCGCGCCAACAAGGAAGTCATTCTTTCGGGTGGCGCGGTGAACTCGCCCCAGACGCTGCTCCTCTCGGGCATCGGCTCGGGCGAATATCTGCGCAAGTTCGGCATCGACGTCGTGGCCGATCTGCCGGGGGTCGGCCAGAACCTGCAGGACCATCTCGACTGCACCTCCATCTATGAGTGCAAGCTGCCGATCACGCTGCACAGCCAGATGAATCTGTTCCGCCAGTTGCTGACGGGCATGCAGTACACCTTCTTCAAGACGGGTGTCGCGACCTCGAACGGTCTTGAATCGGGTGCGTTCCTCAAGACACGCCCGGAGCTCGAAGTGCCGGACATCCAGATCCATTTCGTGGCCGCGATGATGCGCGACCATGCGCGAACGAAGTCCGATCGACATGGCTTCACGGTCCATGTATGCCAACTCCGTCCGGAGAGCCGCGGTTATATCGGCCTGAAATCGCTCGATCCGGCAGACCACGCGCTGATCCAGCCGAATTACCTCGAAGCCGAGACCGACCGCCGCGTCATGCGTGACGGTGTGCGCCTCGTCCGCGATATCGTTGCGCAGCGCGCCATGGACCCCTATCGCGGGCCGGAGTTCTGGCCGGGCGCCGACAAGCAGACCGATGAGCAGATCGACAGCTGGATCCGCGAAACGGCGGAAACCATCTATCACCCGGTCGGCACGGCGAAGATGGGCAACGACCCGATGGCCGTCGTCGACAACAAGTGCCGCGTGCGCGGTATCGAAGGTTTGCGCGTGGTCGACGCTTCGGTCATGCCGACGCTGGTTGGCGGCAACACCAACGCGCCGACGATCATGATCGCCGAGAAGATTTCGGATGACATTCTGGGCCGCGCGGCGCTTGCCCCGGAACACGTGACGATCGCTGAAGATCGCCAGGGTCACGCCGCCTGATCGCAGGTTCAAGGCTGAAACAGAAAGGCCGGCGCTAGCGCCGGCCTTTTTGTTGGTCTGGTGCGGCTCACTGCTGCTCGTCGCTGAACGTGGCCGTCTTGATGAGGCGCAGGTAAGAGCGCTCGCCGCGGAGCGGCGGGCGGCGATGGGCGAGGCTCGCGATCGCTGCGCTGATAACGGGCGGCCTTTCGCGCACGATCCGCCGTGCGGCCTCAGCGGAGGGCTGGGTGAAGGCACGTTTCGGCATGCGCTCGGGATCGGCAATCTTCAGACGGTCGATCCACTGGCGCGCGAGGAGGCGATCGCCAATCCATACGCTCTCGTTCATCGGTACGGCGGCGCCGAGTACGCGCGTGATTGCGCCATTCTCCTGCGCCAGCGGCATCAGGATCATTTCGAAGGCCGCTTCGCGGTGATCGTTTGTTGAGGCCGTGTATTCGACGATGGCGACATTGCCATTGGCCGTCACTTCGACAAGCGCCTTGTCGAGGCTTTCCCGGCAATCGTCCTGCCACATGGAGAGGAAATTGTGCCCACGAAACTCCATTCCGTAGACGCTGCAAAGGCCCGTGCCGGCAAGGCGGAAGCGGTAGCTCTGCTTGTCATGCCGCTCAAGAATGAACACATGGGGAAGAAGGCGGCGGATGGCGCCCGGCTCGATCTCGCTGCGCAGCGGCGCGGGGCGGCCCGCGCGCATGACGTTCCAGTAGTCGAAGAGCGCCTGTGTCGTCTTGTGCTTCATCGCACTCATTCCCTGCCGCGCCTGTCTCGCCCGGCAGGGAAGCCCCCCCTTTGCCCAGAACGAGAATGCTAGTCCAAACTCGAAGGCGCGTCCCGTATCGGAGCAGCCTTCACGAAATCTTTTTGTGGCCTTTCGTCCCGAACGGAGACGCAAGGCGGCACGAAGTCCGTTCGCATGGGGTGGAGAGCAGAAAGCATGCCAGCACTCGCAATGCCGATCCGTTCGCCCGCGTTTCATAGTGTTTCGCTTCCGGCCGGCGGGCGAGTCCGGGACGGCACGTCTTTCGCATTGAGGGGGCCAAGGCGCCCCATTGGCGCAGCAGAACGTGCCCTTCCGGGCCAGGAGTGCAAGGATGAAACACTCGACTACCTTCGCGACGGCCGCCCTGGCATTTGGGCTGGGCCTCGGAACCTATGGCCTGTTGGGCGCGGCGCCCGCCTTTGCCGGAGCAGGCACGGATTACAGCGGTGGCTCGCAGGAGGATTGCGGTTGCCAGGAACCTTCGCCGCCGCCCCCGCCGCCTGCGGATGATTGCGGTTGCGAGGAAGGTGGCGGCGGCAGCAGCACCGGCATCATCAACAAGAACGTCAACCTCAACGAAAACAACAACTACAACAACAATCAGAACGCCAACACGAATACGAACACCAACACCAACACCAACACCAACACGAACACCAATACGAACGTCAATAATGTGAGCGTGACGGTGAACACGTCCGCATTTGCGACGGCGTCCTCGGTCGCTAACGCAAATGCGGAAACGGCGGCCAATGCCGCAAGCCGCGCAACAGGCGCGAGTAGCAGCACAGGCCGCAGCAATTCAGGCGGCAGCGGTTACGGCATCGGCAACGGTAATGGTTCGGGTGGCGGTGGCGGCAGCTATTATGTCGCCGCGCCGCAGGCGATGCCCATGGGCGCTCTCAATGTGGTTGTGCGCAACGAAGTTGTCATGAAGCCGGTCAAAGGCGTCTGCGTCAGTGCCAAGGGCCTTGAAGAAGCGGCCCGCATCAGCACGCCCTCGCTTGAAGTCGGACCGCAGGATGATGTGGAACTCTTCCGCTGCCTTTCCGGCGACATGCTCGTCGCCACGATTGGCCGCCTCGCGGGCGGTGAGGGGCGCAAGGTTGCGGATTACACCGCCGGCTACACCATCGAATGCCACGAGGGCGAGGCGCTGCGCCACGGCTCGAACGGCATGCTGGCCTGCGCACCCGCGCAGGGGCGTCTTGCGCGCGGCGACCGGCACGAGGGACGTCCGGGCTATGCGGAAGTGATGGTCCGCAAGACTGACAAGGCCGAGCAGGTCGTCAGCGCCGGTGGTGGCGCCTGGTTCTCCGGCGGTGTCGGCTACTGAGCGGCTGCGGATCGCAAAAGACAAAGGGAGAGCCATCGGCTCTCCCTTTTTTGTTGGCTCAATGGCCTCGCGGGGCCGCAGAGCCAGGCCGTCCGGTTGACTCGGGCAAATGCGAGGCGTAACCATTTCACTCCCAGCAGGCCGGGCCTGCGTTCGAGCGAGCAAATTCATGGCGAGTTCAATCAGCACCGCAGATAAGGCGCCGCACGGCGATCGCGTATCGCCGTGCGTGCCGATGACTCGCGAGGAACGCGCGGACTAACAATCCGCAGGATCCCAAGGATCGAACCCTCCCGAGCCCGATGTCCGCTCCGGAGGGTATTTTTTTGTCCGCTTCGACACCTCCATCGTTCATCGGGCTCCGCAGAACAAAGCCCGTCAAATGACCGATTCAATTCAGAATATTCAGACAACAACAGACGTTGGAGCCCATGTCGCTCCGGCCTGGAAGATCGAGGCGCGCGCGCTGTTGCGGCTTGCGGGGCCCATTGTAATTACACAGCTCGCCCAGATGGGTGTCGGTACGATCGACGTGCTGATGCTTGGCGCCTATAGCAAGGATGCGCTCGCGGCTTCGGCGCTGGCGCTCAGCATCTATTGGGCCATGTGGCTGCTCGGCATGGGGCCCGCCGTCGCGGTCGCTCCGATGATCGCGCATACCCTGGGCGAGAAGCGCTTCGCTGCCCCCGCTGTTCGCGCCAGCGTGCGCATGGCGCTCTGGGCAATCCTGCTCATATCGCCGCCGATGATGCTGCTGCTCTATTTCACTGGTGACATTCTCCTGCTGCTCGGCGAGCCCGCCAGGCTCTGCGCCGATGCAGGCGCCTTCATGCATGTGCTGATGTTCGGCCTGCCGTTCACGCTCGCCTTCAATGTGCTGCGTGGCTACACCAATGCCTTGAGCCATCCCCGGGCGGCGCTCGTCGTCATGATGCTGACGGTGGTCGTCAATGCGACGCTCGGCTATGCCTTGATCTTCGGGCATTTCGGCGCGCCGCGCATGGGGCTCCTCGGCGCGGGCTGGGCGAGCGCGCTTTCCTTCGCGTTCAGCTTCTTCGCGCTTCTCATCGCGATCCTCGTCACGCCGTCGCTTGCGAGCTATCGAATTTTCCACCGTTTCATGCGGCCTGCCTGGCCCAAGCTCGCGGAGGTGGTCCGGCTCGGCCTGCCGATCGGCATGACGATGATCTTCGAAGCCATGTTCTTCAATTCCGGAACGCTCATTATGGGCTATTTCGGCACGGAGAGCGTCGCCGCGCATCAGGTTGCGCTCAATGCCGTCGCGCTCGCCTTCATGGTGCCGCTCGGTGTCGCGACGGCGGCGACGGTGCGGGTGGGGCTCGCCGCGGGCGCGAAGGACATGCCGCGCGTGCGTCTCGCGGGTATCACGGCCTCGGTGCTCGGGCAGCTCTTCATGATCCTGACCGGACTGGCCTTCGCCGTCTTTCCGCGTCAGATCGTCGGCTTCTATATCGATGCGCATGATCCGGCTAACGTCAATGTCATCGAACACGCAATCGTCTTCCTGCGTCTCGGTGCCGCCTTCCAGTTCTTCGATGCGCTGCAGGTGACGCTCAGCCTCTCGTTGCGAGGGCTGAAAGACGCGCAGGCGCCCATGTGGATCAATGGTGTGAGCTACTGGGTCGTCGGGTTCCCGGCGGCGCTGCTCTTCGTCTTCGTGTTCGGTTTTGAAGGCGTTGGCGTCTGGATGGCCTTCATCCTGGGCCTGTTCTGCTGCGCCTCCGCCATGGTGTTCCGCTTCGCCTGGATGTCGGGGATGATCGGGTCGCGGACGCTCTAGGCGACAGTTCTGCCACAGTGGGCGGCAATTTTCCGATGCGTTCCGAATATCGGTTTGCATACGGACGACTCGCCTGTATGTTGCGCGCCATGACACACGTTGTGCGAAACTTCCATTCCTCGGCCTTTGGCCGCGAATACGTGCCCACGGGGCCCGGTCGTTTCCGCACGCGCTGATTTAGCCTGCAAACGCGACTTCAAGGGCCCCACAAACCGGTTGGGGCCCTTGTCGTTTCAGGTTCCTGCCGGTGATCACACCGCAGGAGTTCATATGAGAAATCTCAAGAGGATTGCCGAAGACCGGCGCGGCGAAATCTGCGCGCCGCCTTCACGCGCTTAACGACGAGACACGCATTTCATTCCGGCGCTTGCCGGCCCGCAAAATCATGCGTGGCCGAACGGAGACTTGTGCGCCGACAACAGGGGGAGAGACCATGCTCATGAAACAGATACATCCCGGCCCTTTGATAGCAGCAAACCCGCGCCTTGCCGCTGTCGGCACGGCGCTCGTTCTCTATCTTGGCCTTGCGTTGGCATCGGCACGCGCAGAGAGCTTCGTCGACCTGGCAGTCGTCATTCTGCCGGGCATCGAGGCTACGATGTTTGCTGCCTTCGCGGCGCTCTATCGCGATCATGTCGCGCCCCAGGCGGGGCGGCGCCACGTTGCCATCGCGCTTTTTGTCTGGTTCGCGGCGAGCCTCGCGACGCTCTGGCTCTACGCCGCGTTCACCCGCGCAGGCATTGAAGCCTATGCGCGGTTCGGCGCGCCGCCGGCCTTCGGTCCGATAAATTGAACGGAAAAGGGGAGGGCATGAGCCCTCCCCGATTTGTCGTTCCATGCACCGTCGCGTGGATCAGTTGACCTGTCCGCGCAGGCCGGCGCTATTGTCGATCGGGCTATAATAAGCGTAGGGAGATTCATCGGCTTGCGCCTTTTTGCGAACGGGTGCGGCGGGCATTGCCGCTTCCGCCTCGCGCGGGGCGTCGTCGCGCACCGGACGATGATCGACGGCATCGGGGTTCGTCTGACGATAGTCGATCTTGCCCATCGGGTCGCCCTTGGCGCCGAATTTCGCGCACTGGCTCGGGTCCACATGATAGAGCGGCACCAGCATCTTCAGGACCGCGCGTTCGACGACCGAACGCACAGCGAGCTGGATCGGCTCCATCGCGCTTTCGCCCGCACCGACGTCGAAGAGATTGCCGCCGAGGAAATCGAACACACCCGCGCTGACTTCATGGCCGACGATCTGCTTCTGGTAGGACACGAAGTCGACGACTTCCAGTGTGCGGCTGTTCACGAGGCGGAGGTCGAGGCCGATATTCATCACATAGAGCTTGCCGCCCGCATTCGCGCCCCAGCCCTGATCCGACGAGCTTGCGACGGAGGCCGAAACGCCGCCCGACCGGATGTTGAAGTTGAGTTCTGTGATGCCGCCGACAAGGTAATAGTCGCTGCCACGAATTTCGCCCGCGAAGATCTTGCGATAGTCGCCATTCGGCTGCGCGTCGCCGATGAGCTTGTTGTTCGTATATTTGAGTTCGAGCTCGGTGACGGAGGTATCGTAGCGCTCGACCAGCGGAACGCCCGCCTTCCCCAGCGCCGACATCGCCATCAATGACGCGCCCTGCGTGAGTTTGCGGCCCGAACCGTCGGCTTCTTCCTTGCCCGTATAGTCGCGAATATTGCCAACCGCGATGCGGCTCGCCTGAATGTCGCTGGGAATATGCGAGGCAAGGCAGCGCAGCGCCGAGGAGTAGGGCGTCTCGTTGCTGATGACGGGAGCGTCGCCCACCGGCGTCGTATATTGCCCGTTCGATCCCGCGCTCGGCGTGATGCAGCCGGTCAAGGCGAAGGCGATGGAGAGCAGGCCAAGCGTGCGCGCGGCCAGTCCCTTATGTGCCGATATCGACTTCACGGTTGCGAACACGATGGGTCTCCTGAGTTCCAGTTCGGTTCCAGATGGGCAGAAACCGAAGTCGAACTCATGAGTGCAACCGGTATGCCAGCAGATGTGATCTGTCTGGATTTGTCGAATCTCGTGGTTTTCCGGGGGAGTTGCAGCGTCGTCGCACTCATGCATTGTCCCGCTTCGACACGGGCACACCGGAAATGCTAGTGCTGTACATCCTTGGCACAGCGGGGCTTGGCACAGCCGGGCGCGCCTTGCGGCGCCGGCCCTTGCGGGCGACACTCGGCAAAACCAGAACAAGCAGGAAAGCCAGAGCCCTTGCCGAAACCTGTCCTCGAATTCTTCTTCGACTGCTCGAGCCCATGGACCTATCTCGCCTTCAGCCGCGTCGAGGCGCTGGCCGAGCGGGCGGGGGCGGTGATCGACTGGCGGCCGGTGCTTGTCGGCGGCATCTTCAATGCCGTCAACGATACGGTCTATGAGCAGCGCGCAAATCCCAATCCGGTGAAGGCCCGCTACTACGTGAAGGACCTTCAGGACTGGGCACGCTTCTGCGGCGTCGAGATCGGCCAGCCGCCGGTCTTTCCCGTCCGTGCAGTGGACGCCATGCGCGCGGCCGTCGTTGCTGGCGACGAGGGCAAGCTACCGGCCTTTGCCCGCGCGACCTTCCGCACCTATTGGGGCGAGTTGAAGGACATCAGCCAGCCGGATGTTCTCGCCGCCATCTGCGCCGAGGTGGGGCTCGACTGGAATATGGTGAGCCGCCGCATGAAGGATGACGACGTCAAGAAGCGGTTGCGCGACAATACCGAGGAAGTCATCGCCCGTGGCGGCTTCGGCTCCCCCACGATGTTCGTCGACAAGACTGACATGTATTTCGGCAATGATCGCCTGCCCCTCGTAGAAGCCGCGTTGAAGGCACTTGTGAAATGACCATCCCCCCTGAAGTTTACGCGCGGCGGACGAATCCGCCGGCATTCAACGTGCCCGGCGTCGTCCTCGCGCTCGTTGTCGCGGTTCTCGTCATCTATGGTGTCGTGAGCAATCTGTCAGACGCGGCGCAGAGCGAAATCATAGTCCTCTTCGGGCTTTTCCCCGGGCGCTTCACCGGGGTACCGGGCCATCCGGATCTCGTCTTTCCGGGCGGTTTTGCTGGCGAGCTCTTTTCGCTCATCAGCTACACCTTCCTTCATGGAAGCTGGACACATGTGATCGTTAATTCCGTCTGGTTGCTCGCCTTTGGCAGCCCTGTGGCGCGGCGCATCGGGACGCTGCGCTTTCTGCTTTTCTATTTCGCCTGCGGCATTGTCGGAGCGCTTCTCCATGTCTGGCTCAACGCCGGGTCGCTCGTGCCCGTCATCGGCGCCTCCGCCGCGATCTCAGGCATGATGGGCGGCGCGGCCCGTTTCGTCTTTCTCGCCGATGGGCCGCTTGGCGGTCTTGGCGGCGCGGCGTATTCAAGCTCGGCGCCACGAGCGCAGGCCAGCATTGGCCGTGCGCTGACCGATCGCCGTGTGCTGATTTTCGCAGGCGTCTGGATCGGCCTCAATTTTCTCTTCGGCCCGACCGGCATCACCCCCACGGGTGAGAATGTCAGCGTCGCCTGGGAAGCGCATCTCGGCGGCTTCCTGGCGGGTCTGTTCTTCTTCGGCCTGTTCGATCCCTATCGTACCTCGCCCTCGGGCGGGCCGGGCAATGTCGGCTATGGCGAATGGAGCGGGCGCAACAAGCTGCCCTGAACAAACCGCCTTGAATGCGCTCAGGCTATAACCACATGGATTCAGGGCCCATAGCGAAGGGCCGGTGATGAGGAGGCATTCGAGATGAGCGATACGTCGTCCGCACCGTCAGAGGTCACTGCGCAGGAGCCGCTCTGGCTGCGCTTTATCTACATGATCGCCTATGCGCTCCTGGCGCATGTCGCCTTTTCACTGGCGCTTTTTCTGGGCGTCGTGCAGCTGGTGGTCATTCTTGCGACCAAGGAAAAGAACGAGGAGTTGCGGAACTTCAGCCGCAATCTCGTTCAATATGTCGGCGAGTGTCTTTCCTTCGTGATCTTCGCGCGGGAAGAAAAGCCGTTTCCATTCGGCAAGTTTCCGGTCGTCACGCCACCGCAGGAGTAGCGCTGGCAGTGAGCAGGGCGTCGAGCCTGGCGAGGCCCTTCGGCGTCATCAGTCCCTTCATCACTGCGAAGGCAGCCAGTGAGAAGCCTGCCTCCGCGTCCTGCTCATTCTTGTAGAAGCCTCCAAGTTCGAGGCTGCACAATCCGTGAAGCGTTGCCCAGAAAGCTTCGGAAATCGCCACCGGGGTGAGGCCGGCGGGCAGGCTTCCTTCATCGATGCAGGCCTGGATCGCATCGAGCAGCACGTTATAGGCGGGGTGGCGTGTGATGGCGCGCACGGGCCGGTCGGCATAGTCTGGAATTCGGCTCCGTTCTGCGGGGCTCAGCGGCATGCTCACGCAAACCATCAGTGCGTAGTAGGAGTGGTTCTCCAGAGCGAAATGGCGGAAGCTCGTGCCGAGGTTCCTGAGCCAGAGAAGCGGTTCCTTGTTCCGCGGGACATGCGCGAGCGCGATGGACAGCCGATTGTAGCCTTCTTCGATCAATGCCTCGATCAGGCCATCTCTCCCGCCGAAAGCCGTGTAGACGGCCATGGTCGAGGTGCCGACTTTCGCGGCGAGTTTACGCAGAGAAATCGACTCATGCCCGCCGCGCACCAGCATTTCGCTGGCGGCATCAAGGAGCACGGCTCGCTGTGCGGAGCGCCGCTTGTCGGACGCGCTGTCTGTTCTCTCGTCGATACTCATTGCTCACTCCGTAGGGGAACTCCGTAGTTTAGCGTCACTTCTATCGGGCACCGTTTACGGCCTGTCCAGCGCTTGTTTATAACGACGTTATGTTTTTTGGCTCACGTGGGAGGTCATACCAATGTCCAGGCCGTTTCCAGTCAATCCGCTATTTATGGGTAATTTTGCGCCCGTCATGGCCGAATGCGATGCGCCCGAGCTGATCGTCGCCGAGGGCGAGCTTCCAGCGGATCTTCGCGGCACACTTTACAGGAACGGCCCAAACCCAATGTTTCCGCCCCTCGGAACCAAACATCACTGGTTCTTGGGCGAAGGGATGGTCCACGCGATCCGCGTGGAGGACGGAAAAGCGAGCTATCGCAACCGCTGGGTGCATACCAGCCAGTACGAAACGCAGCGAAACGCGGGGCGCCGCCTCATCGGTACTGCGTTCGGCGAGCCGGCCGCTCCTGGCGGTGAAGGTGTGCGTCAGAATGTCGCAAACACAAATGTCGTATGGCATGGCGGCAAGCTGCTCGCGCTGGACGAAGGCAGCCCGCCCGTCGCCATGGATGGGGACTCACTCGAAACGACGGGCTCCTGGACCTTTGAGGGGAAGTATGCGGGCCCCATGACCGCGCATCCGAAGTTCGATCCCCGGACGGGCGAAATGCACTTCTTTGGCTACATGGCGGCGGGGCCCGCTTCGCCGGATATTTCCTATCAGGTGGTCGACGCCTCGGGCCGGCTGACACGTTCGGAGATGTTCAAGGCGCCCTATGCATCAATGGTGCACGACTTCATTGTCACCGACGAGCATGTGATCTTTCCGATCTTCCCCGCCACCATCGACGTCGAACGCATCATGAAGGGCGGGCCAGTCATCGCATGGGATCCCGATGCCGGAACACGCATCGGGATCATGGCCCGCAATGCGAGCGTCGATACGATGCGCTGGTTCGAGGGCGATCCCTGTTACGTCTATCACCCGATGAATGCCTTCACGCTGCATGAAGGCGGCAGAACGAAGATCGTCGCCGACGTGATGAAATATGCGCGCGTACCGCTCTTTCCGAACACCGATGGCACGAAGGCACGCATCGGCCTTGAGGATACGCCCTCCATGCTGGTGCGCTGGACCTTCGATCTCGATGACAATTCGAACAGCTACACCGAGGAACCGCTCACAGATCTCGGCGGCGAGTTCCCGCGTTTCGACGAGCGCTTCGCAGGCCAAGTCTACAACCAGGGCTTCTATGCGGCGAACCTGCGCCCCCTCACACCGGGCAATCCCTTCGACACGCTCGTGCATCTTGATCTGACGACGGGCAACCGCCGCGTCTATGAGCCCGGCGAAGGAAAATATGTGATGGAGCCCGTCTTCGTGCCGCGCTCGGCGGCAGCGCCGGAAGGCGATGGATGGCTCACAACGCTCGTTTACGACCGATCGCGCAATCTCAGCGACTTCGTGGTTCTCGATACGGACGATATTTCAAAGGGGCCGATCGCCCGCGTCGAACTCCCGACCCGCGTGCCTTTCGGCTTCCACGGCAACTGGCGCAACATGGCCTGATGAGGTGCGGAGGTCAGAACAGCGGTTCCTCGTAGAGAAGATCGCCATTGAGGCGAATGCCCTTGATCGCGGCTTCGCCGTCGCGGGCAATCGCCACGTCGACGGATAGCGCGCGGGCGTTTCGCTCTTCTTCGAGTTTGCGTCCCTGTCCCTCGGGCACGAAATAGCTTTCGATGCCATAGGCGACCGTCGCCATCTCGCATTCGGGGCAGGGCGTTTCTTCAACATCCTTGCCGGAAGGCGTTGGCCGGACACGCGGGACGTTCTTCGTCACCTGGCTTACGCGGCCGCGAATGACCTTGTTCCCGTCGGCGGGCGTCGGCGGTTTGCGCCACACGCCTTCGGCGAGCCATGTGTCGCGCTTCGGGCTGATCTCGACATAGACAGTGTCGCCCTGTTTCAGGTCCTTGTCGCCGGGCAGGCCATCCAGCGCGAGGCGCGAGATGCCGTAGGAGAGCACCACATAGTCGCCGCGGAACAGGTCGCGCGGGTCGATGGGTTCGCTCTTCAATGTGACGACATCATGTGAGCGAAGCAGGGAGACACGCCCATTGATGAGCCAGACAAGAATGATCGTCTGTACCACGGCGAGAATGATGACGGCCGCTCCGAAGCGTCCGAAATTTTTCAGGAGCCCGTTCATTCCGCGCTTCCTTCATCGACGGCGTTGACGACGCGTTTGCGGACCCGGGCCAGCGCATAGGCGCCGGCGATCAGGATCACGCCGCCCAGCGCGAAAAAGGCCGCCGTGTCGAGCAGCGTGCCCAGCGTTTCGAAATAGAGGTAGAGAACTTCGCCCGCGAAGGCGGCAAAGCCCGCGTTGAGCGCGAAGCGGCTGCGCTGGCCTGATCCATAAGCGACAAGCCAGACGCCGAGTGCGATGAAGAGCCCCGCATAAAGCCATGGGACGAGCGCGGGCACGGCTGCGGCAAAGGCCGGGTAGAGCGCGCCGAAGCCTGCAAGCGCCGCAAACCCCGCCGCGTCGCGCGTCGAAAGGCGCTTCGCCTTCCACTCGCGGAGGAGGAACGCCGCCACGGCGACAATGCCGATGGTAATGATGGCGATCCAGCTCCCGCTCACGTGATGCTCCGGCGGCATTGCCTGTAGCACCCAGAAGAGACCGAACGAAAGCACGATGCCATAGGCTTCCATCGTCGAACCGAAGCGCATGGAGGTCGCCGAAACGCGAAGCGAGCCGAGCCAGAGGAGTACCGAGACGACAAGATAGATCGCCGCGATCTCGTTCCATCCGCAGCCGAGCGCCGCACTGAGAGGATCGATGCTGAAGGCTGCCCATGCGCAGGTTGTGAGGATCGCGAGATGCAATCCCGAAAGCCAGTTGAGCCGCAGTGCCAGCGCGAGCGACGCAGCCCAGGGAAGGAAGAAGCTCCAATGCACCTGACCTTCGCCCGGCGTCACGGAAAAGGACCAGAGGGACGCCAGCAGGAAGGCGAGGCCGAGGGCGGGGCGTGATGGCAGTGCCCATGCGCTGGCGAGCGAGACAAGACACCAGAGCAGCAGCCAGCCCGGATTGTCCGCGCTCACGTGATAGATCTGGGCGATCAGCATGATGTTGGCGCCGAACAGCGCGAGGCCACCAACGATGGCGGCCTGCGCGAAGGCGGGATGTTCACGCCGGTCGAGAACGAAGGCGGCGCCATAGGCCGCCCACATGGCGCCCATCAGCAGCACGAGCTTGGTGAGTTTGGAAAGCTCGGCCCAGTTCGCTGCGACGAAGCTCATGGCCGCGAAGCCGATCAGCACCGCGCCGAAAAGGGCAAGCAATTGCGGAATGCGCCGGACGGTAGCCTCACCGCTGGCCGAGGCGAGGATCGCTTCCGCATTCTGGGGCGTCACCCAGCCGCGCTCGATCCAGAGTTCCAGATCGTGCTTGAGACGTTGAAGGTAAACGCGTTGCCACATGGGTTATGCCGAATCGTTGGGTCCGGGTTGAGCTTAACCCGCTGACTGTCGCCCGGGGATAAGGCGCGAATGGGGCCGAAAATCCCGAAAAGGGACAATTTTACCCTGCGTCATGCAGCTTGCCGGGGGCGGTGGAATGCCGCAACATGACTTTCGGGTAGTTGCTGCCGCGGCAGAGTGCGAACTGACCCGGGAGGACGGTTCGCACGGATCACGATGCCCCGTTGGTGGCTTCCCTTGGTATGGGAGGAGAGCCATGTACGTTGCCACAATACTGAAAGCCAAAGGATCGGGCGTTGTCACCATTTCGCCCCTCGCGACACTGGCCCAGGCTGCGCGCCTGCTCACCGGCAAGCGCATCGGTGCCGTCGTCGTGATGGAGGGCGGCCAAATCCTCGGCATGTTGTCCGAACGCGACATCGTGCGGGCCATTGCGGCCTCCGGCGCCGGGGCGCTGGAACGTCCGGTGAACGATGTGATGACGCAGCGCGTCGTCACCTGCAGCCTCAACGACTCCGTCGATGAACTGATGGATGTGATGACCGAAGGCCGCTTCCGCCATCTGCCTGTCGTGGATCGCGACGAGGTGATCGGCATCATTTCGATCGGCGACGTCGTGAAACATCGCATCGCGGAAACCGTCATGGAGTCCGAGGCGCTGCGGCTCTATATCGCGAACAGCTAACGCAGAAGTTCGGACATCTCGCGAATGAGCGGCAGGGCTTCCTCTGCCGCTTCTTCGCCGAGTCGTATCAGCTCATCCGCCTTGTCGAATTCGAGCAGCGTCAGATGACCGATCTTCGGCGCGATGACGATGTCCGGCGGATCGGAGGCGAGCCGGGCGCGAGCGAGCCTGTCCTGAATGATGTTGAGCGAGGCGAGCATGACGCTGGCAAAGCCTGGGCCGCGATGCTTGCTGCCCATGGCGCGCTTCACCAATTCGCGTTCCGGCGTCGGCACCTTGCCGCGCAGCCGCGCGAGCGTTCCGCGAATGCCGGCGACAAGTTTCGAGTCCGCATCGCCCGCTTCCAGCGCCGCCTCGGCCTCTGCTTCCTCCACGATCTCGTCGATCTCGTCCGCAAGGCCGTAAGGCTCGGGCGGCGGCGTATGCACATAGAAGGGATTGTGGCCCTGTTCCCAATGTCGCCGTGTCGCCGGATCGAAGGGATCGGTATTGAGATTGACCGCGATGACGAGCCGCGCGCCGAGCGCACGCGTCACCGAAACCGGCACCGGGTTGACGATGGCGCCGTCGATCAGCCAGCGATTGTCGATGGGCACCGGCGCGAAGACGCCGGGCAGCGCGTAGGAGGCGCGGATCGCCTGCACCAGATTTCCTTCGCGCAGCCAAAGCTCATGGCCCGTGGCAAGCTCCGTCGCAACGGCGACGAATGTGCGATCGAGCTGGTCGATGCGGGTGTCGCCGAGATGTTCGCGCATCACGGCTTCGAGCTTTGAATCGCCGATGAGGCCCGAGGAGCGGAAACGGAAATCGACAAGGCCGAGCAGGCGCCTGCGCGTCAGCGAACGGGCGAACTCTTCCAGCGGGTCGAGCTTGCCTGCGAGGTAGCAGCCGCCGACCAGCGAGCCGATCGATGTGCCGGATACGATGTCGGGCGCGATGCCTGCGCGGTCGAGCGCGCGCAACACGCCGATATGCGCCCAGCCGCGCGCGACGCCGCTGCCCAGTGCTATGCCGATCTTCGGACGGATCATTCGGTGTTGCTTCATGTCGTCATCAACCGGGCCATCATGCGCCCATGCCGCCCGGCGTCAAAGTGGAGTGCAATCCGCGAGCGCGGCACCAGTCAGGCGGAAATGTGGCCGAACGGAGCCGGCTTCAACCGTGCTTGTGTTCGCCGAGCTCTTCGTCCTCGAAGCGCAGTTCGACCTGACCGGAAGCGCCGACCGGTATCGAACGATAGAAGCAGGAACGATAGCCCACATGACATGCGCCGCCGTCGCCGCCCACCTCGACCTTGAGCAGGATCGCGTCCTGATCGCAGTCGATGCGGATTTCCTTCACCGTCTGCGTCTGGCCGCTGGTCTCGCCCTTGCGCCAGAAGGCCTTGCGCGAGCGGCTCCAGTACCAGGCCTCGCCGGTGGTGATCGTGCGTTCCAGCGCTTCGGCGTTCATCCAGGCGAACATCAGCACATCGCCCGTCTTCACATCGGTGGCGATGGCGGGAATGAGTCCGTGCTCGTCGAATTTCGGCGCGAGGGTAGTGCCGGTCTCGATTTCGTGTTCGCTGCCGCGCGGGCCGAAAAGGGAAGTGCTCATGACGCTCTGCTCCCAAAACGTCATGCCCCGCTTCATGCGGGGCATCCACGTCTTGCTTTGCGGTATCCTAAAGACGTTGATGGCCCGGACAAGCCGGGCCATGACGTTTTCCGGATAGAGAGATGGGGTTCACTAACCGCGGATCATCTGCATGAAGCGGGCTTCCATGCGCGGATCGTCGCGGAACACACCGGTGAACTGGCTGGTGATGGTCGCCACATCCGGCTTCTTGATGCCGCGCGTCGTCATGCACTGATGCTTCGCCTCGATGAGGATGGCGACGCCGGCCGGTTCAAGCGCGCGGTTGATCGTGTCGGCGATCTGGGCCGTCATCGTTTCCTGCGTCTGGAGGCGCTTGGCGAAAATCTCGATCACGCGGGCGAGCTTCGAAATGCCGACGACCTTGGAGGTCGGCACATAGGCGACATGCGCCTTGCCGAGGATCGCGACCATGTGGTGTTCGCAATGGCTCTCGATGGCGATGTCGCGGAGCATGACCATGTCGCTATAGCCTTCGACTTCCTCGAAGGTGCGGGTCAGTTCCTTGTAGGGGTCTTCATTGTAGCCCTCGAAGAATTCTTCATAGGCGCGCACGACGCGGCCGGGCGTGTCGATGAGCCCTTCGCGCGCCGGATTGTCGCCTGCCCAGGCGATGAGCGTGCGCACGGCGGCTTCCGCTTCCTCACGCGAGGGCTTCTTCAGGGGGGCGGAGCGGGGATCCGTCATGGTCGAGCGCAACCCATCAACTGCAGCATTCATGTCCATATGACCATCTCTTTAGGGGTTTCCCGACGGCACCCCGAAAAACGCGGAGGATGCTCGCCGTCAGTTCAAGTCATGGCCAACCGAAGTGGATCGGCCATTTTGCCCATCAAGCACGAGGCCTATATGCCACGCGCCAACCCATGTTCCATCGTCTCAAGGATGCATATAGCTTTGCGGAAACGCTCTATCAAGGCAGGCCGACCCGCTAAAAGCGCAAATGGCGTGGGGGTAAACCCTTGGTATTCTGCGGAATGTTAAGCCTTGCCGGGCAGGATCAAGGCGATTAACAAGTGCCTATCCCTGACATGGACAGGGTTTGCTTCGGAGCGGGCTGGGCGGCGAGCGCCATGCCGCGTCCGAGACCAGGCATCCCGCCCAAGGCACCCCGCGATGACGACTCCCCTTCGACTGACGCTTCAGAATTCGCTGACCCGCCGCAAGGAGGTCTTCGAGCCGGCCGATCCGGCCCGTGTGACCATGTATGTCTGCGGGCCCACGGTCTACAACTTCGCCCATATCGGCAATGCGCGCCCCGCCGTCGTGTTCGACGTGCTCGCCCGGGTGCTGCGGCGGCTCTATCCGAATGTCGTCTATGCGCGGAACATCACCGACATCGAGGACAAGATCATCGCCGCCGCGAAAGAGCAGGGCGTCGAGATATCCGCGATCACGGACAAATACGCGAAGATTTATCGCGACGACATGGGCACGCTCGGCGTGCTGCCGCCCGACATCGAGCCCAAGGCGACGGAAACCATCCCCGGCATGATCGCCATGCTGGAAACGCTGATCGCCAATGGCCATGCCTATGCGGCGGACGGCCATGTGCTTTTCAACGTGCCGAGCTATCCGGAATACGGCCAGCTTTCCGGACGCGACCGCGACGACATGATTGCCGGCGCGCGCGTCGAAGTGGCGCCCTACAAGAAAGACCCCGCCGACTTCGTGCTCTGGAAGCCGAGCGAGCCGGAACAGCCGGGCTGGGACAGCCCCTGGGGCCGCGGCCGTCCGGGCTGGCACATCGAATGCTCGGCCATGATCGAGAAGCATCTCGGCACCACCATCGACATTCATGGCGGCGGCATCGATCTCCAGTTCCCGCATCACGAGAACGAGATTGCCCAGTCCAATTGCGCCCATCACAACGCGCCGCTGGCGCGCTTCTGGCTGCATAACGGCTTCGTGAACATCGAAAAGGAAAAGATGTCGAAGTCGATCGGCAATGTGCTGCTGGTCCACGACCTCATCAAGGAAGCGCCGGGCGAGGCGATCCGCCTTGCGCTGCTGAACGGCCATTACCGCCAGCCGCTCGACTGGACGGCGGATGGCTTGATTCAGGCCCGCCGAATGCTGGACCGGCTTTATGGCGCGCTGCGCTCGCTGGCCGATGTCGAGGCGCAGGCGAACGACGCCGTGCCGGATGTCTTCCTCGAGGCGCTGCTCGACGATCTCAACACGCCCAAGGCGCTGGCCGTTCTCTTCGATCTGGCCAAACAGGCGAACACGGCGACCGACAAGGCCGAAAGAGCCCGTCTCAAGGCCGCCTTGCTCGGCTCGGGCTATCTCATCGGCCTCCTTCAGGCAGACCCCGAAAGCTGGTTTGCAGGCGCGGGGCTCGCTCCCCATATTGATGCGGAAGAGATCGAAGGTCTGATCGCCGCCCGCGCGGCTGCGCGCAAGGCCAAGGATTTCAAGGAGTCGGACCGCATCCGCGACGAGCTCGCCGGGCGCGGCATCCTGATCGAGGACGGCCCGCAGGGAACCACCTGGCGGGTGGCAGGCTGAGAGGCCCAATGCTGAACGAGATCTACAACGCGCGAATTCTGAAGCTGGCCGGGAACATCCCGCTGACGGAGCGGCTTGCCGCGCCGGATGCAAGCGCGACGGCGGTCTCGAAACTTTGCGGCTCCAAGGTCACCGTCGATGTGAAGATGGATGGCGACAAGGTTGTCGCCTATGGCGCCGACGTAAAGGCCTGCGCGCTGGGGCAGGCTTCCTCCTCCATCATGGCCGCGCATGTGATCGGCTCGACCGCTGCTGAACTCCACGAGGTGGGCGCCGCCATGCGGCGCATGCTCAAGGAAGGCGGCGAGCCGCCACGCGAGATATATGACGGCAAGTGGAAGGACCTCGAAGTCCTCGAACCTGTCCGTAACTATAAGGCCCGTCATGCCTCCACGCTGCTGATCTTCGATGCGGTCGAGGAGGCGGTAGACGCGGCCATGAACGCGAAACAGAGCCAATCTGTCGCGCAGTAGCGGGATATTGGACGATCCGGGGCCGAGGCTGTAATATTCTATCAACCATGACGGCCTAACTTTGCCGCCGTGAAACGGGCGGAGCGGGGCTCCGCTGAGACGAGGACTGAAATCGTGTCTCTGCGACCGGCACAGACAGCCATCTCCGGGAGTGGGACTGCCCTGCAGCCCGTGACCCTCACTAGAACCGGCTCGGGCAGATAGCCTGAGCCGCGAAGGCCCGCGACCGCGCGCCGAACATCAAATTTCCTATAATGAACCTGCACCCGTCCGGCCGATTCCGCCGGGCAATGACCACGGAAACGACATGAGGCACGACCCCCTGTCGCTCGCAATGCGCGGCCTGATCCAGCTTTACCGCTGGTTCATTTCGCCCTTGCTTGGCCCGCGCTGCCGGCACATGCCGAGCTGCTCGGAATATGCGATGGAGGCGATCGATCTGCATGGCCCCTGGAAAGGGGGCTGGCTCGCGGCATCGCGGATCAGCCGTTGCCATCCCTGGGGCAGCCACGGTTTCGACCCCGTGCCGCGCGATTTGCCCCATGTGCCGTGGTATATGCCTTGGCGCTACGGACGTTGGTCGCGCAGGATTGAAGCGAGAGACATGAAATGATCAAAGTGACGTTGCCGGATGGATCGGTGCGCGAACATGCGGAGCCCTTGAGCGGCCTCGCCTTTGCCGAGAGCATCGCCAAATCGCTGGCGAAGAAGGCGCTTGCCGTGAAGATCGACGGCAAGGTGAAGGACCTTTCGACGATCATCGATGAGGATGCGATCGTCGAGGTGGTGACACCCGCGACGCCGGACGGCCTCGAAATCCTGCGCCATGACTGCGCCCATGTGATGGCCGAAGCGGTGCAGGAGCTTTTTCCCGGCACGCAGGTCACCATCGGCCCGGTGATCGAGAACGGCTTCTTCTATGACTTCGCACGCGCGGAGCCCTTCAAGGCCGAAGATCTCGAAGCCATCGAGGCGAAGATGCGCGAGATCGTCGACCGCAACGAGACGATCACGCGCGAAGTCTGGCCGCGTGACGAGGCGATCGCCTATTTCCGCAAGATCGGCGAAGCCTACAAGGCCGAGATCATCGAGAGCATTCCGGCGGGCGAGGATGTTTCGGTTTACCGCCAGGGCAACTGGCTTGACCTATGCCGTGGGCCCCATCTGCCGTCCACGGGCAAGCTCGGCAAGGCTTTCAAGCTGACAAAGCTGGCGGGCGCCTATTGGCGTGGCGACAGCCGCAACGAGATGCTTCAGCGCATCTATGGCACCTGCTGGGCTACGGAGCCGGAACTCAAGGCCTATCTCCAGATGGTCGAAGAAGCCGAGCGCCGCGACCACCGCAAGATCGGCCGAGAGATGGACCTCTTCCATCTGCAGGAAGAGGCGCAAGGCTCGGTCTTCTGGCATCCGAAGGGCTGGCGCATCTGGCAGGCGCTCGAACAATATGTTCGTCGCCGCATCGATGCTTCGGGCTATGTCGAGGTCCGCACCCCGCAGCTTCTCGACTCGAAGTTCTGGGAGCAGTCCGGCCACTGGGGCAAGTATCGCGAGAACATGTTCGTCGTACCGGATGAAATTCCGTCAACGGATGATGAGGCGCCGATCCTCTCGGGCAAGGCGAAGCTCATGGCGATCAAGCCGATGAACTGCCCGGCCCATATCCAGATATTCAAGCAGGGCGTGAAGTCATATCGCGACCTGCCGCTGCGCATGGCCGAGTTCGGCTGCTGCCATCGCAACGAGGCGCATGGCGCGCTTCATGGCCTGATGCGTGTTCGCCAGATGACGCAGGACGATGCGCATATCTTCTGCACCGAGGAGCAGATCCGCGGCGAGACGGAAGCCTTCGTGTCGCTTCTGGAAAGCGTCTATGAGGATATGGGCTTCACGGACCTCAAGGTCCGCCTCGCGCTCCGTCCGGAGCAGCGCGTCGGCTCCGACGATACATGGGACCGCGCCGAGACGGCACTGGCCGAGGCACTCAAAGCCATCGGTCGCGAATTCACGCTCGCGCCGGGTGAAGGTGCATTCTACGGCCCGAAGCTCGAATTCCACCTGAAGGATGCCATCGGCCGCTCATGGCAGCTCGGCACTCTGCAGCTCGACTTCAACCTGCCGGAGCGCCTCGATGCATCCTACATCGGAGAGGACAGCGCCAAGCATCGCCCCGTGATGCTTCACCGCGCCATCCTTGGCTCGCTCGAACGATTCATCGGCATTCTGATCGAGCATTACGAAGGCCGCTTCCCGCTCTGGCTCGCGCCGGTGCAGGTCGTGGTTGCGACGATCACGTCGGAGGCCGACTCCTATGCCGAAGAGGCGGTGGCGGCACTCCGCGCGGCGGGACTTCGCGTCGAACTCGATCTGCGTAACGAGAAGATCAATTACAAGGTCCGTGAACATTCGGTCGGCAAGGTCCCGGTGATCCTCGTCGCCGGCAAGCGCGAAGCGGAGGAGCACACGGTTTCAGTCCGCCGCCTCGGGTCGCAAGATCAGATGGTGACCTCGCTCGACGAAGCAATTCGGACACTGACAGCCGAAGCGACGCCACCTGACCTCAGACCAGCCAAACTCAGGGCCGCCGCCGAGTGACGATTAAAAAGGGGAAGCGAAAGCTTCCCCTTTTTTAATGATAGTTGCCGGGCTTGACCTTATGAGTTTTGATTGAGGCTCAACTTGATGTCAGGGGGGCAGGGGTGGCGAAGGTTTCGGGATTACGATGTTCGCAGGGCGCTGTCGCGTATGCGGTACTCGGCATCTTGCTCCTGACCGAGATGATTGTGATCGCGGTTCAAACCGGAACACCCGTCTTCTTCACCCTCGACGATCCCTACATTCATCTGGCGCTCGCGGAAAGCATCGCCCACGGTGAATATGGTATCAATCCGGGCGAATATGCTTCGCCATCATCCTCCATTCTCTATCCATTTCTCCTTGCCCCATTCGCGGCGCTGGTCGTTGGAGAATGGGGTGCGCTGGCGCTTAACGTCGCGGCAAGCTTCGGCATCCTTGCTGTGTGGCGGCAGCTGTTTATCCGCTTCGGCTTTGCGAGTAATGATCCGGCGGCGAATGCTGGCGCTCTATTGGCGACGCTGGCCGTCAATGGCGTCGCTCTCGTCTTCACGGGAATGGAGCACACGCCTCATATCTTCTGCACGCTTGCAACGATGGTCGCGATCATCGATGTCGCCGAGGGTAAGCCGACGCCATGGTTCATGATCCCGATAGCTTTTGCGGGCGCACTTCTGCGTTATGAGGGAGGCGCGGGCGCCGGAGCCGCTGCGCTGGCGTTGCTGTGGTCGGGGTTCTGCTCGTCTGGATCCTCTATTCGCATCTATCAGGCATTGCCCGCCCGATTTCCTCGCGTCTCGACGAACACATATGGACATGGTTTGGCGGCTTTGTGGTCCTGCTGGTCTTCGCTGCCAGTTATGTTGTGCCTGTGGCGCAGACGCCGACCGCGGCACGAAACATTTTCGAGCAGCAATATCAGATGCACCGTTTCGTCACGGAATTCTGGAAGGCGCCGGTTGCGGTCAACGATCTTGGATGGGTTGCCTATCGGAACCCTGATTACGTGCTCGATATGCGCGGTCTCGGGTTCGCCCGCGCCCGGATCGCATTTGAACAAAGGGATGCGGGCTGGTTCGATCACGCGGTCGCCGAAAAGCGAGTGGAAATGGCCATAATCTACAAGAACTCCTTCGAGGGGGCGATTCCCGCGCGATGGGCTGAACTTGCCGTACTTCGGCTGGGAGGCGCGAGGATTACGCCGAAAGAGGATCGCGTGAGCTTCTATCTTACCGATTCTGCGGCGCGCGAACGCGCCATGAAGGCGCTGAAAGCTTTCGCGGCGACGCTGCCCAAAGGTGTCGGTTTCCAGATGGTGGGGGCGGCCATGCAGCACGAAAATATCCCGGGTAAAGACTAAATCTGTCCGTGTCGGACATGCCACATAAGGATGTGGTTGAGTGTCTGCCTGTCACGCGGATTCGGGGGAATACACGGGATGAGGATCGGCGGCTACGCTATTGCGGTAGCGCTTTGCTTATGGGTGGGCGGCGCGCTTGCCGAGTCCCTGCCTGCCGGCACCATGTCGCCCGTCGTCAGCGGGCTCGACATGCTCGACCCGAACGCCGCGCCGGCGCCCGCAGGACTTCAGTGGCGCATTCTCAAACCTGAATGGAGCGCCAGCGACGAGCGCGCCTATGGCGAATTCATTCGCGCCATAGGCCTGAGCGGTTGCCGAACCGTCGATGAATGCCTCCGCGGCCCCGCCAATATCTACCGCGCGAGTGATCCCGCCGGATCGAGCTTCTTTGCTGATTGCGCGGACTTGCCCTATGTGCTGCGCGCCTATTTTGCCTGGAAGAACGGCTTGCCCTTCTCTTATGTCAGTGGCGTCGCGGCGATAGGGGAGTCCAACGATCTTCGCTATTCGCGTTACGGCAATTACGTCTTCCAGCGTACGGATATTCTGACCCCGTCGGATGGGCATTGGCCAAACGCTCGATATGTGCTGACGAATATCTCCAACATGATTTCGAGCGCAATGTATCGCTTCGCGCCGAAGCCGCGCGAAGGCGATTTCTTCGACTTTTATCCGGTGAAGATCGCGCCTGGTGCGATCCGCGCCGGGACCAACATCTACGACCCCAATGGCCATGTTGCGGTTGTCTATGATGTGGATGATGAGGGCCGCATCCGCTTCATCGACAGCCATCCGGACAATACATTGACGCGGGGCAGCTATGGACGGCGCTTTGTTCGAGCCTCCCCGCCCATGGGTGCGGGTTTCAAGAACTGGCGTCCGCCGAAGCTCATCGGTGCGAGCCGGGCGAGCGACGGCTCTTATGTCGGTGGCCATATGGTAGCCGCGATGGACGGGCAATTGCCTGACTGGTCCGATGAGCAGTTTTACGGCACCGAGCGGGGCGCAAGCTGGAGCGCGGGCCGTTTCGTCTACAAGGGCGAGACGCTCGACTATTACGACTATGTTCGCCGCGCCGTCGCGGGGCACGACATCATCTATGATCCGCTGGCCGAGACTCGCGGCATGGTGAAGGGACTTTGCGACGATCTCCACTACAGGGCCATGGCAATCGACGTTGCCGTTCAGGCCGGGATCAACAGTCAGCCGCAACCGTCGCGTCTGCCGGAGAATATTTATGGCACTTCCGGCGATTGGGAGACCTATTCGACGCCATCGCGCGATGCGCGGCTCAAGGTTTCATTTCAGGAGTTGAAGGACCAGATTGCGAAGTTCCTCGCCATGCGCAAGGCCGGGAGCAAAAACATCACCTATGGCGGGGCGTACCTAGCGCGGGATCTCTCCGCCGCTTATCGCGAGGCGGCGGGAGCTTGCACCGTGGTCTGGACAGCGAGCGATGGAAGCAGGCGTCAGATGAGCTTTGAGGAGGCGCGGAAGCGGCTTTTCGACTTTTCCTTCGACCCCTATCAGTGCCCCGAACGGCGTTGGGGCGCGCAAGGCGCCGAACTAGCCACCTGCCGCGACGATAGCGTGAAGCGGAGCTGGTATGAGGCGGAGCGGCGGCTGCGCAATCAGTCGGAGCGGACCTATGACGCGAAGATGGGCTTCTCTCTCGAAGAACTCCGCGCCGCGGTGCCCGCGAGCGGGCGGGACGCCGCGCCCGACGTCGACGTTCTGTCGATGCTCGGCAAGGCGGCGGATGAGAAGTCAGCCTCAGCAATCGATGGGCTGAGGCGGTGATGCGTCATAGCCTGTACCAGAGGCCGAGCGTAAGTGTGCTCTCGCGCAGACTGTTTTGCCCGGCGATAGCGCGCATCGCGCCCAGTTCGAGTGAAACATTGCGGTCGAATTGCTGAACGATGGAGAGGCCGACCTTGCTCGCGGCGACACGCTGAAACGCATAATCTCCCGTGACCTTGCCGATGGAGGCGAAGCTTTCGCTCTTGATGAGCAACATCGTGTCGGCAAGCGGTCTTAAGCCCATCGTGACATTGAGCTTGGTCTCGCCGGGCCGCCCCGCCGGACGATAGCGCCAGCCGCCATAGGTGTTGGTAAAGCCGTTCAGGCCCCAAAGGGTGAAGTTCCGACCCATGAAGAGACCGATCTCACCGTCGACGTCGCCACGCCGCGAACTGAAGGGATCGCCGCCTGAGGCCGCGTTGTGCCGCACGGCGAGCGCTTGCACGGCAAAGCGCGTATCGCGCCATTCACCGAGGCCGAGGTGCATGCCGAGTTCCAGCCGCGAAATCGACCTCTGGGTGAATTCGATGCCGAAATAATCGGTGCTGTCGCGCGTCAGCGCGAGTGAAGAGACGAGTGTGAGGCTCTTCGTCAAGCCATATTCGAGATAGGGTGCGAGTTCCGTCTTGCGGTAATCGCTATGCGGCACGACCTTGCCGCTGCTATCATAGCTGTCGTTTGCGCGGGTTGTGCTGAACGGAACGATGACCAGAAGCTCGCCCTCAGCCATGGGCCATGCGCCGGCCAGCGCTGGCGCGCTTGCTCCTGTCGCGGCGATCAGCCCCGTTGCCGCGGTCAGCGTTGCGCGCAATGCGCGGCCCAACCGTAAAAACCCCACGGAATGCCCCCTTATTTGCCCGACGGGATGTTGCTGCGCGGGCTTGCGCCTGTAAAGGGCGATGCTTAGGTTTGCGGCACTCCCAATCGGAAGGAAATATCGTGCCGCGTTCCCCGGAAACCATTGATCTGCTTCTTACCCGCCGCTCCGTGAAGCCGCTGACCATGGTTGAGCCTGGGCCGGATGAGGCTGACCTCGAGATCATGTTGCGTGCCGCGTCGCGTGTCCCGGATCACGGCAAGCTCGCGCCTTGGCGTTTCATCGTGTTCAGGGGCGCGGCGCGGGCGCAGTTTGGCAAGGTGCTGCGCCACATCTTCGCAGCGGAGGAGCCGCGCGCGGATGAGGACCGGTTGAAGCTCGAAGAGAACCGCCTCCTGCAGGCCCCGCTCGTCGTCGCCGTCATCTCGCGCCTGGTGCCGAGCAAGAAAGCACCGGAATGGGAGCAGCGCCTTTCGGCAGGCGCCGCTTGCCAGAACATGCTGGTCGCGGCGACGGCGCTGGGGTTCGTCGGTGCATGGCTGACAGAGTGGTATGCCTATAGCGACAATGTCGCGAAGGCGCTTGGCCTCGGCGAGAACGAGCGCGTGGCGGGCTTCATCTATTTTGGCAGCCCGAGCCAGCCGAAGGATGAACGCGAGCGGCCGGCACTTGCCGACATCGTGAGCGAGTGGAAGTCCGAATAGTCGACGTCATCAGCTATCGCCGTCATGACGCATGGCAACAATGTGGCCGTGGCGCAGCGCGACAGTCTGAACCGAAGAGCGCTCAGGGCTATCCGGTCCTTCGATGCCGAAAAGCGCATGGCGATGGTCGAAGGCATAGGCAGCATTCACGATAACGAGAAGGATGCCGGTCGAGATGCCCGCAATATGGCTCTGGATATAGGTGAGGCCTGCGATCGCGACGCTTGCGAGCAGGAGCAGGAACGCGAAGGTGATCTTGAAGGATCGCATCGGGATCTCCCCCTCAGGTTCGTCAGACCGCAATATATATCAGTATAATCGCGGCTCGCTTTAAAGCGGAAAAGTGACGCCCATGCATGGTGCCGAAATGTCAGGTTCTGAAAATCGCCAGCGACAGGAAGCGGAAATCCGCGCCATCCTTTTCGACAAGGACGGAACGCTGTTCAGCTATCACGAGACCTGGGGACCCATTCTGAAGGAGGCGGCGGCGTTGGCGGCGGAGGGAGACGAGGGGATTGTACCCGGCCTTCTCGAAGCGGTGGGGTATGACGTGGCGAGTGGCCGCATCGGTGCGGGTACGGTCTTCGCGGCCGGCGAGACGGTGGAACTCGCAACGCTGTGGCGGGAGCTTGGCGTGAAGCGCGAGCTTTCGCGCCTTGTCGAGGATCTGGACGCCCTTTTTGCCCGCGAAGCGCCGGTGCGCTCGCGGCCGGTCACGGATCTTCAGGTGCTTTTTTCAACTTTGCGGGGCCGGGGATTCCGGCTTGGTCTTGCAACGAATGACGGAGAGGCTTCCGCGCTGGCCACCATCACACGCTTCGGTCTGGCGGAGCATCTGGAATTTCATTGTGGCTATGACAGCGGCTATGGCGCAAAGCCTTCCCCCGGCATGGTCAATGCCTTTTGCGCCGCCATCGGGCTTGGCCCCGAATGCATCGCCGTCGTCGGTGACAACAGCCACGATCTCGACATGGGGCGCGCGGCCGGGGCGGGGCTTTTAGTTGGTGTGCTGACGGGTACGAGCGCGCGAGAGGATCTGGCGCCGCTTGCCGATGTCGTCATTGACAGCATCGCTGAACTTCCCTCGCTGTTAGCCGAGCGCTGCTGACTTCAACCGAGGTCCCATATCGCCTTGAAGTCGCGAACCTCCCCCAGAAGCCTCTGCGCGGGCGTCTTTTTGTCGATATGGCCGATGAGGCTTCGGTAGGTGCCGAAGCCGCAAAGCTCCTGCAGTCGCGGCTCGAAGGAACGAACGAATTCAAGCGGCAGGCCGAGCTGCTGGTTTTCCTGCTGGCGGATATAACCCGCGCAATAATTCATGGCGATGCCGACGCGGCGCTCGCCGGATTTATTGGCGCCGCCGCCATGCCACAAGCTGCCATGCCAAATTAACACGGAACCCTTCGGCATCTCGGCGGCAATGCTGTCATATTCATGCCCGTAGTCCGGTGATGAGCTCCGCTTGTGCGACCCGGGAATGATGCGCGTCGCGCCGTTTTCTTCCGTGAAGTCGGTGAGCGCCCACATGGAATTGCAGACGAAGGGCGCATGCGGCTTGGCGACCGGCATGATCTGGTCGTCGGCGTGAATCGGCTGCGCTCTTTCGCCGGGGTCGATGGAAATCGACGAGAGTGACGAAACGAGGCAACCTTCATCCAGCACGCCTTCGACGATCGGCAGAACAAGCGGATGTGTCGGAATGCGCTCGAAGGCCTTTCCATGCGCAAGAAGATTATAGATGCGAACCGTGTGATGGCCCTCGAAGCCGTTGCGCGCGGGTTCTATGCCAAGTTCGTATTCGAGCCGCAGCAGGGCTGCGTTCAGCGCGACGAGATGATCCGGGTCGATTGCATTCTCGACTATCGTGTAGCCGTCTTTCTCGATGGCGTTGAGATGCGTTTCGAGGTCTTTCTCATGCATACAGGCTCCCTCCCCGGAGTGATGATGAAAAGGTCTCTTGAAGACAACATAGCAACTCGGGCCGAATGGGAAACCGGTTATGTGACCAGACCGGACAGTTAGGGGCTCCAGATCGCCAGAATATTTTCCATCATTGCTTCAAAATGAAACTGAGGGGCGCGGGGAGGGCGGAGTATTCAGTCCGGCATTCGCGCGCTGCGGTTCATTTGCGCCAGCTCGTCGGCTTCACGTCGAAGGCGAGGCTGATGCGCTGCACCTCACCGCTAAACGGCAGGGTGCGGTGGAACAGGTAGGAAGGGAAGAAGAAAGCGTCGCCCTCGCGCGGCTCAAAGATCAGCGTTTGCGGTTCGAATGTTGCGTCGAACTCCGGCGGCGGATTGCCGAATTCGATCCAGCCGTCGCGTGCCTCGCCGGTGCCCATGGTCGGCGGCAGCGCGACGTAATAGGCGCCGCTCATCCAGCCACCCGTGTGAATATGCGAATGCTGGTGGCCGCCTTCCGAAAGCAGAGTGCCCCACATGTCGAGAGTGTAGGTCTCAGGCACCATGCCGAAGAAGGGATGGTATTTCTCGCGCTTGATGGCGTCGAAATGCTTGTCGATGGCGGCGCGAAGCATCCTCTCGAAAGCGAGGAAGGGTTCGCGCGGATTGTCGAGAAGAAGGCCGGTCTGCCCCCCCTTGCGCGTCGCCTTGCCCACCGGCTCCCAAATGGCGGTTGGGTCGGCGCGCAGCGCGTCGGCCAGCACTTTGTTGAACTCGGCGAGCGAGGTGTAGCCCTCCGGCGGCGTCAGAGTGACGCGCGTAATCATGCGCGCCATTTCCGCGCGAGAACCCGCGGGCATCTGGCCAAGTTCCTGCGCGCGGGCGAAGGGAAACCACGCAGCGGCGCGACGTTCCGGCCCGAACCGCGCAAGCGCGCGGTCGAAGATCTCCGCCGCCTCGCGGGCGTCGCCGCGACGGAGCTTCACCATGCCGAGACTGACGTAGCTCAGTCCGTCTTTCGGATCGAGCGTGCTCGCCTTTTCATAAGCGGCCTCGGCGGCGGCGAGATCGCCGCGCTTCTGTTCGACATTGCCGAGATTGCCATAGGCAGCGGCAAACTTCGGATCGACCGTGATGGACTTGCGGAAGATTTCCGCGGCTTCATCGAGACGGTCCTGTCGGAAGACCACCATGCCGAGCAGCGTGAGCGTTGCCGGGTTATTCGGTTCGGCTTCGAGCGCGCGCCGGAAGCACTCCTCCGCCCTGGCGAAGTGACCGGCCCGCTGCGCGATCTGGCCGAGTGTGAGCTGGAAAACAGGATTGCGCGGGAAGGAGGCTGCGGCGCGGCTGTAGTGCTCCTCCGCTTCCGCCCAGAGCTGCCGCGCCTGCAACAGGCGGCCGAGATTGACCCAGGGCACCGGCGAATGCGGCGCTAGTTCCAGCGCACGACGCAGAAGCGGCTCAGCCTCGCCCTGCGCACCCCGATCGATGAGAACGGCGGCGAGCATCGACATGGTCTCGGCGTCGTCCGCATGGTCCGACAGAAGCGCACGAGCCTTGGCTTCCGCCTGGCCTCTCTTGTTTGCCTGAATGAGACCGAGGATTTCCTTGCGCCGCTCGACGATATTGACCGGCATTTGCGTCTGATCGCTCACGTTACTTTCCATGGCTGCTGAGGGGCACAAGCTGCACGGGGGCGGGCGCGGCGTCAATAGACGGGCTGATGAGAGGCCAGGCGATCGAAACGGCCGGTTCCCGCGCCGGATGCCTGCGCTTGGCATCCGCCGGCGGGGCGGGGTGTGAATTGCGCTCGGATATGTTTTTCTCAATCTGGACCTTGCTTCGGATGAGAGTTGTATACTCAAATCCAAAGGAGAGCCGGATCGTAAAATAGGGCGGTAGATGGCCAGGCAGTACTACGAGATTAAGGTCAGGCACGAGGGCCTTAACAAATATCGCCATATCCGCGGGCAGGAGCAATCTATCGTCAATCAGAAAGCTCGTGCGCAAAAGGCTCAATGGGACGAGCAATGGCGCCGTGTTTATGAGCGCTATTCTTTGAACAGGCCAATGGAGGGGTGGAAGGCAGAGGCGGCCCGACGCACAGTCGATGCGCAGGCGGCCCTGCGGGATGCCGATAACATCCTCGGAACATCATTATCCGTACACGAAGCCGTTGATTGGGATGCACTGAAAGATCATTCGAATTTTCCTGTGCCGAAACCAGCTGCACCGCTACTGCAGAATTTGGTTCCTGAGCCGACGAAGGAAGATCCCGAGCACCAGGTGAAGCTCAATCTGATCGATCAGTTGTTTTCTTCTCATCGGGAACGAAAGATCGCCGACGCCGAAGCGCGTTTTCAACTCGCCCTGTCCAATTGGGATAGGACGGTCAAGGAATTAATGGCACAGAACGCGGAGAATGCGCGACGTCACCGAAAGGAGGTCGAAGACTGGGAGCGCCAGAAGAACGCCTTCGAGAAAGCGCAGGCGGAAGCCAATGCGGTTGTTGATGGCTTGCAGGAGCGTTACGGGAGCGGCGACGTTGAGGCAATCGAAGAGTATTGCGATCTGGTTCTAAGTAATTCGTTCTATCCGGAATGGTGCCCGAAAAATTTCGGGCTCCGGTTCAATCCCGAGGACAGAATGCTGATTCTGGATTTCGATTTGCCGATGCCGGACGACCTTCCCGCGCTGAAGGAGGTCAAATACATAGAATCGAGCGATGTGCTCGAGGAGGTGTATCTGGAGGAAGCGGAGAAGGGGCGGATATATGACAAGCTTGTTCGCGACATCTGCTTGCGCAACCTGCATGAACTTTTTGAAGCCGATGCAGCCGGCCATATTGACGCCATTACTTTCAATGGCTGGGTGGACCTCACACACGAGGCGACCGGGAGTCGGGAACGAGATTGCATCGTTTCCGTACAGACAACCAGAGAGCGATTTCTGTCGATGACTTTGAGTTCTGTGGGGTCGGAGGCCTGTTTTCAGGCGCTGAGCGGAGCCGGGAGCGGCGAGTTCCATACTCTCACCTCCGTTGTTCCGCTCAGGTATCTTGACAAGGACAACGGACGCTTCATTGGAGCGATCTGACAGAGATCAGTGGGCGGATGTAATTGCCCCCATCGAGACGTGTTGTCTGGCGCGCCGCGCTCAGGCTGTGACCGGAGCGGGCAGCGGCCTGCCCGCGAAGAAGGCATCGAGATTGGCGATGGCGGCATTCAGCATGGATTGCAGCGCCTCAACGCTCGCGCCGCCAAGATGCGGGGTGAGCACCACATTGGGGAGTTCGCGCAGGTCAGCGCGGATATGGTCAGGCTCGCCTTCGAAGACGTCGAGGCCCGCGCCTGCGAGTTTGCCGGACTTGAGCGCGGCGACGAGGGCTTCCTCATCAATGACCGAGCCGCGCGTTATGTTGACGATATGGCCGCGAGGACCAAGCGCCTCGATGAGTTCGGCGTTGACGAGGTGGCGGTTGCTCTCGTCGGCGCGGTGGGCGAGAACCAGCGCGTCTGCCCAGGTCGCGAGGGCGAGCGGCGTTTCGAAATATCGGTAGGGTGAGGCGTTGCGCTTGTTGCGGCCGTAATAGCCGATCTCGGTTTCGAACGCTGCGAGGCGAGCCGCAATTTTCTCACCGATGGCGCCAAGACCGACGATGCCGATCTTGCGTCCAGTGAGGCCGGGCGAAAAGAGCAGCCTGGCCGCGCCGTCGCCGCGCCAGAGGCCTGCGCGCATGAGCCTGTCGCCGGTGGCGACATGGCGGATGGAGGCGAGGAGAAGGGCGACAGCGAGGTCGGCAACGGCGGCGGCGTTGGCACCCACCGTATTCGTCACCTTGATGCCACGGCGCGTCGCTTCCGCCACGTCGATGCCTTCATAGCCTGAACCGATGCAGGCGATGATGCGCAGCTTCGGCATCTCGTCCATTTCCTTCACCGAGGTGACGGAAGCGCCGGCGAGGAGAATTGCTTCGGCCTCATGCCGTTGAGCCGGGTCGGCAATCAGCGTGAACTTCCCGGACAGTTGATCCTGAAAGGCCTTGCCGAGCGGGATGGCGAGAAAGACGGACGGCTTCATTGGAACTCTCCGAGATTCAGGCGGACTGCGCCGCTTCCGCGCGCGCGATCAACGCCTGCGCCTGCTTCAGATGTGGAATGTCGAGCATGACGCCGTCGAGCGCGACGACGCCGACGTCGCCTGCCCTGGCGAAGGCGTCGACGACAGCGCGGGCATGCGCCACGTCTTCCTCGGAAGGGGTGAAGACGCGGTTGATGAGCGGCACCTGCGCGGGGTGGATCGCCATCTTGGCGGTGAAGCCGTCGCGAACCGCTTCGCGCGCTTCGGCGATGAAGCCAGTTTCGTCGCGGAAATCCTTGTAGACGCCGTCGAGCGGCATGACACCTGCCGCAACCGCGCCTGCGAGCGTCAGCGTGCGGGCAAGGCGATAGGGCTCCGTATAGTTCCCGCTCTCATCCTTGTTGCTGCGCGCGCCGAGCGCGGTGGCGAGGTCTTCCGCGCCCCATGTGAGCGCGAAGAGGCGAGAACTCGCGCCGGCATAGGTACCGAGATTGAAGAGCGAAGCTGCCGTTTCCGTCGCGACGCAGAAGAGTTTCGTCGCCCCGGCTTCGATGCCTGCGTCGCGCTCGAGCTGGTCCAGTTTCGCGGCGACCTTCTTCACGCAATCGCCCGAAATTGTCTTCGGAATCATAATGGCGAAGGGGCGATGCGCGACGACGGCTTCGAGGTCCGTTTCCCAGAGCGGCGTGTCGAGCGCGTTCATGCGGACGCAGACGCGGGGGCCCTTGACACTGGCGCTTCTCAGGTAGTCGCGCGCATTGGCGCGGGCGGCCTCCTTGTTCGAGAGCGCGACTGAATCCTCGAGATCGAGGATCAGCGCGTCGGCGCCCGTGGTGGCCGCCTTGGCGAGCTTTTTGTCACTGTCGGCGGGAATGAAGAGGAAGGAACGCATGGGATCAGACCTTGACCGTCTCGGTCCCGCGCGCATGCATGAAGGCCTGCCGTGTGCAGGAGGCGACTTCCTCGCCGCGCTGGTTATAGGCCTTGTGCTCGAAGGTCACGATACCGGCATTGGGACGCGACTTGGAACGGCGCTTGCCGAGCACACGCGTTTCGATGTGGAGCGTGTCGCCCTGAAAGACGGGTTTGGGGAAGACGACATCCGTCATGCCGAGATTGGCGATGGTCGTTCCATGCGTCGTGTCATGGACCGAAATGCCGATCATGAGGCCGAGCGTGAAGAGGCTGTTGACCAGCGGCTTGCCAAACTCCGTCTCGGTCGCTGCATAATGATGGTCGAGATGAAGTGCCGCCGGATTCATCGTCATGGTCGAGAAGAGAACATTGTCGGTCTCCGTCACCGTGCGCGTGATCGAATGCTTGAAAAGCTGACCGTCTTGAAAATCCTCGAAAAGAAGTCCCGGCATCTTGTATCCCGTTTGAAAGCTGAGGGCTCGCCTCCCTGACTGCCCTTGGGTTAGCTTATAGTCTTATCCGACCGAAAAAAGAAAAGCGCCAAGGCCCTTCCGGTATGACCTTCCGTCTCCACGAACAGTTGCACGCCGACACCTATACGGTGAAGGACTTGCCTCTCTGCCGCGTTCTGCTGATGAACGATCGGCGCTTCCCCTGGACGATCCTGGTGCCGCGCCGGGATGGCTTGCGCGATTTCCACGAGGTGGCGAAGGCCGACAAGGCGACCTTCCATGCCGAGATCGATCATGTCTCGGAGGCGCTGAAGCGGCTCACCGGTGCCCACAAGCTGAATGTCGCTGCACTGGGTAACATGGTGCCCCAGCTTCACGTCCATGTGGTCGCCCGCTTTGACGGAGATGCCGCATGGCCGAAGCCGGTCTGGGGGCAGGGTGTGGCCGAGCCGTATGACCCGCCAGCCGCCGGAGAGCTTATCGAAAGCTTAAGAAAAGAGCTTCACGGTTAACCTTTGGTTTAAGGTTCGGGACCTAGTCTCGCTCCCATGGCGGCGATTCCCGCCGATCATGGAGAGAGAGCCGTGGCGACCTGCCTCATCGCCGATCAGTCCGCGCCGGTCCGCAAGGCCGCGAAATTCCTGCTCGAAAGCCTCGGCTTCGAGGTGGTGGGCGTGCGCGATGGCGAAGAGGCGCTGCGCACCGTTCGGAGCGTCGCGCCGGATCTCATCCTGCTCGATGCGCGGCTGCCGGGTTTCGAGGCTGCCGCGCTGATCGACGAAATCAGGTCGCTGCCGGAAGGCGCGCCCGCCTGCATCTTCTTCATTGCCGATGGCGGACCCGCTGGCGTCCGTGCGGCCATGGAGGCGGGCGCCGACGACTTCCTGATCAAGCCCTTCGATCGGGAGCTTCTGTCCTTCAAGCTCGAACAGGCCCGTGCCCGCGGATGTCTGCGCGAAGGGAAGAGGGCCATGAAGCTCGTTCAGGACAATTCCCATTCCTGGCGCTTCCGCGCGTTCGGCAAGGCGATCTGAGGCTGTCCCTCAGCGAATCGACGCAATCGCGATTTTCAGGTTCGCGGATCGATATCCGATTTGGGAACAATGCCGCCTAATTCACTCATGCATCTGGATTTTCGTGCATCTGGCTCCAGCGCTCGAGGTAGTCGAGACTCCTGAGATAAGGCTTCAGGGCCAGGAAGCCGGTGCCCGCGCCGATCAGCAAGACCACGGGAGGGACATAGGCAAGCGAATAGCGGAGCAGCTGCTCGTCCTTGAAAACGAAATCCGTCACCAGCGCGATTGCGGTCGGCCCGAGACCCAGCCCGATGAAGTTGACGAGGAGCCCCGATAGGGCGGAGGCGAAGCCTCGCATCTGGTTCGGCATCATCTCCTGAAGCGCCGAGGGGCCGATGCCCGTGGTGAAGGTCGCAAAGAAGGTGGCCGGAGCGAGGAGCGCCAGAGCTATCATCGGATTGCTCATCAGCGGAAAGGCCACCGCGAAGGGGAGCGTCACGAGGCCCGTGCAGGACATGACGATGATGCGCCCGTTCCGATAACCCCATGAGCAGACGAGGTCGCCGAGCGCGCCGCCCGCGACCACGCCGCCGGTCCCGAAGATGACGATGATCCATCCGTACCAGCGGCCGGCCTCGACGACGTTCCAGCCATAAGTGCGGACGAAGAAGGAGGGGACCCAGGCGGCCGTGCCATAAGCCATCATGGCGAGGAAGGCGAAGCAGAGGTTCATGCCGAGGAACGAGGCTGCATTCGCCTTGAGATAGGCGATGACCTCGCCAAGCGGTACCTGGCCGTCGCGCTCGATACCGTCCGCGCCGATCTCGCGGCGGATATGGCCGCGCCGCGCCGGCTCGCGGATCGTGCGGACCCAGAGCGCGATCAGGAGGCCCGGCAGGCCGACGATCAGAAACACGATCTGCCAGCTATAGACCTGACCCAGCAGCGGCAGGACGATGTTTCCGCCTTTCGCGACCATGCCGATGACCTCGGCGCCGATAACGAGGGCGAGACCAGCGCCGATATAGACGCCCATGCCATAGACGCCGATGGCGATGCCGAGGCGCTTGGGGGGGAAATAGTCGGAGATGACCGAATAAGCCGAGGACGAGAGCGCCGCCTCGCCGACGCCGACGCCGATGCGGTAGGCGAAGAGCTGCCAGTAAACCTTTGCCGTACCACAGAGAGCTGTCATCAGGCTCCAGAAGAACACGCCCACGGAAATGATCCCGATCCGGTTGCGCCGGTCGACGAGGCGTCCGATTGGTAGACCCATGATTGTGTAGAAGGCGGCGAAGGCGAGGCCCTGCAGCAGGCTCATCTGGGTGTCGGTGATGGCGAGGTCGCGCTTCATCGGACCGACCAGCAGGCTCAGGATCTGCCGGTCGATGAAGGAGAAGGTATAGGCGAGGACGAAGACGCCGACGACATACCAGGCATAGGCCGGGTTCGGATAGGGCCTCGTATCAGCGGAGGCCGCCGGTTTGTGATGCAGGATGTCCTCGACTTCGGACGCAACCTCGATTTCGGCCATGAGCCGCTCCCTCCCGTTTCCCTGGTTCTTGTTGGCCGGCTCTTTGTGGCCGACTCCAATCTGACTTTACCCTCTGGCACGGTGCTTGCGACCCATGTCTTGAGCAACAGAGGTTTTTTCGACGATGAGCCTGGTTCAAGCCATATCGGCACCCACCCAGATCGCTGCCGCGCTGCAGAATGCGAGCGCGCAGACGGGGGCCGACTTCAACTATTTGCTGAACACGGCCATGCGTGAGTCGAGCATGAATTGCTCTGCAAAATCAGCTACTTCCAGCGCTTGCGGGCTATTTCAGTTCACCGAGCAGACCTGGCTCGCGACCATGAAGAAGGACGGCTCGGGCCTGGGCCTCGGCCAATATGCGGACCAGATCAGCCGGGATTCGCACGGCAAGTATGTCGTGGCCGATCCTGCCGCCCGCCGGGAAATTCTTGCCCTTCGCGATGATCCGCAGGTCTCGGCGCTGATGGCGGGGGCCTATACGAACGCGAGCAAGGACCGGCTGGAGGCGAGTCTCGGGCGGTCCGTCAGTTCAGGCGAACTCTATGTCGCGCATTTCCTCGGCGCGGGCGGCGCGACGAAGCTTATCTCCGCCGCCGAGGACACGCCGAACGCGCGGGCCGACATGCTCTTCCCGCAGGCGGCCGCCGCGAACCGGTCGATCTTCTACACCTCGTCGGGGGCACCAAAGACGGTCGGGCAGGTCTATCAGAACCTCGTGACCAAGCATCAGGGTGGCGCCGAGCTTGCGCCTCGGCCGGTGCTGGCAAGCGCCGGGCAGGCGGAGGCAACGGCCTCGCTCGGTAGCCTTTCGTCTGCGTTGAACGACGAGACGACAGCCGCCGAGCCGTCCTATTCGGCTCCCTCGACGGGCTATGGCGGTGCCGCCGTCGCCGCGACGGCGGCATCCATTTCCCGCTCGCCGCTGAAGCTCACCCCCGGGGTTCTCGCCGTGCTCAATTCGCTCGACGCTCCGGCGCAGAGCGAGCGCAAGGACGCGAAGGATGACCGCGACAACAAGACGAAGGTGGCCAGCCGTCTGTTGCCGCGTTCAGGTTTCGCCTATGGCTGATCAGCCGATGGTCTTGGCGTCCCTGAGCCTCGCGAGGTCGGCTTCGCCGTAGCCTGCCGCGCGCAGCACATCGAGGGTGTGCTGGCCGAGGGCAGGGGCTGGGCCCTTCGGCCCGTCATCCGCGCCGGGGAAGCGCACGGGGCTCGCCGGTGCCTTGAAGGTTCCCGAGCCATCCTCTTCAGGCACGTCGACAAAGGCTCCGGCAGCAATCGCCTGCGGGTCCTGCACGACATCCTTGGGATGCATCAGCGGCGACCAGATCACGTCATGCTCGTCGAGCTTCTGCCGCCAATGGTCGAGATCATGCTCGGCAAAAGCCGCATCGAGAATGTCGACCAGTTCGGCGGCGTTGGCACGGCGGCCCTTGGGGTTCGCAAAGCGCGGATCGGTTTCGAGTTCAGGCTGGCCGATGATCTTGCAGACAGCCGTCCAGTCGACCGAGCCCTGACGCGGCACGATGACGAACCATTCGCCGCTTTTCGTCTTGAAGAAATTGCTGATGGGCTGCACGGCCTCATGGCGCGACTTGGTGGAGCCGAGCTTGCCGAATTTGAGCTGCACGGCCATGTCGGAGCCCGCCGCGTAGATCCCCGCGCGGATGAGCGAGGATTCGACGAGACGGCCCTTGCCCGTGCGCTGGCGCTCGACCAGCGCCGCCAGAATACCGCCCACCGTTGCCATGCTGGTCGTGTGATCGCCGATGCCCGTGCGGAGCGTCGTCGGCTCGGTCCCCTTGACGGTTTCGAGATAGCCGAGTCCCGATCGCGCCCAGAAGGCGGCGATGTCGAAGCCGGGGCGGTCGCGCTCCGCGCCTTCGAGGCCATAGCCGGTGACGCTCGCATAGACGAGGCGCGGATTGATGGCCGCGAGCGAGGCATAGTCGAGGCCAGAGCGTTCGAGGCCGCCGGGGCGGACATTGGTGAGGAAGACGTCCGCATCCTTAACCAACCGCTTCACCGCCTCCACGCCTTCGGGCGTCGCTGTGTTGATGGCGACGCCCTTCTTGCCGCGATTGTCGAGATCGAAGATCGGGCTGCCCTTGAGATGGTCGGCGCCGACATTCGCCATGGTGTAGCGCATGGGACAGCCCGCCAGCGGCTCGACCTTGATGACCTCCGCGCCCCAGTCGGCAAGGATGCCGCCCGCGCCCGGCGCGGCGATGTAGGTCGCCATCTCGATGACCTTGATACCTTCGAGCATGTCCGCTCTCCCTGTTTTGAATTTCTTGTTGCTGCGGATCATCCATGAAACGGCCAGCCTGTCAAAGTCGGCCGGATTTCGCGGTGTGACCTGAAGGCTTCGTTAAAGGCTTTGCACTAGTGTCTGCAAAGAGTGCGTAACGCCGTTTCGTTGTGGTGCCCCGGGGCTGGACGATGCAGGACAGGCTGACATTCGCCGATGTGGAGCGTCTGCTCTCCGAGCCGATGGAAGATGCGCGCGCGCTGATCGCCCGCAAGGTCGCGTCGCAATTCAGCAATGTCGTGCTGACGCCGCGCGAGCGGGAGCTGGCGCAGGAAATTCTCGGCTATCTCGTCCATGACATCGCGGCGCAAGTGCGTAGCGCGCTGGCGCAATGCCTCTGCGATCTGCCCGCTGCGCCGCGTGACGTCATCCTTGCGTTGGCGGGCGACATAGACGAGGTGGCGCTTCCTATCCTTGAAAGCTCGACCGTACTCACCGAAGAAGACATGGTGCACCTCGTCCTCACCGGCAGCGCGGCGAAGCGGCGTGCCATTGCGGGAAGAAAGGATGTCGCGCCGGCCGTTTCCGATGCGATTGCCCGGGCGGGGGACCGCGCCGCCGTCGCTGCGCTCATAGGCAATGAAGGCGCGATCATTCGGTCCGAGGCGCTCAATGCGATCGTCGATCGCTATTCGGACGACGATGAGATCATGGACCCCATGGCGCGGCGGACCGACCTGCCGATCTGTCTCGTCGAGCGCCTTCTCACCATCGTGTCGGACCAATTGCGTCAGCACCTGATCGAACGCCATGACATCGCCCCGGACATGGCGGCCATATTCGAGGAGCAGGCGCGCGAGCGCGTGCTTGTCGAAAGGATTCAGGCGATCCATCCCGACGAGATCGGTCGCGTCGTGCTGCAGATCGCGGAAAGGAAGCGTCTCACTGCCTCGCTGCTGCTGCGCGCGCTCTGCGCTGGCGAGTCCGGCTTTGTGGAGACGGGTTTTGCTCTGCTCACCAATGTGCCGGAGGAGCGCGCGACACGGCTCATCCATGATGTCGGCCCGCTGGGCTTTCGCGCGGTCTATGCGCGGGCGGCTCTGCCAGAAATCTTCTATCCCGCCTTCCGCGCCGCGCTCGATGTCGTCCATGAGCTTCAGGCCGACGGCTATCTGTCGGACAGGCCCTATCTTCGCCATAGCATGCGGACGCGCATCGGCGAGCGTTTTCCCGAGATCGAGGCAGGCGATGTCGATTTCCTGATAGACCGCCTGACACGGCGGCTAAGCCCTGTTTCCTGGGGCAAGGGGTTTGCCGCCTGAGGGGCAAAAACCCCTTCGCACCCGCAAATGGAAGCTGGTAGGTTGCGGCCCTTCCCATGAGAAAGGGCCAGAGCCATGATGCATGCCACACGAGAAGCCTTTATCTGCGACGCGGTGAGAACGCCGATCGGCCGTTATGCCGGGGCGCTTGCCTCTGTGCGCGCGGATGACCTCGGCGCCGTGCCGCTCATGGCGCTGATTGAGCGCAATCCCTCGATCAACTGGAGCCGCATCGACGATGTGATCTTCGGCTGCGCCAATCAGGCGGGCGAGGACAACCGCAACGTCGCGCGCATGTCGTCGCTGCTGGCGGGCCTGCCCGATACTGTGCCGGGCTCGACCATCAATCGCCTCTGCGGCTCGGGCATGGATGCCGTGGGCACGGCGGCCCGCGCCATCAAATCCGGCGAAACCGATCTCATGATCGCTGGCGGCGTGGAGAGCATGTCGCGCGCGCCCTTCGTCATGGGCAAGGCGACGAGCGCTTATTCGCGCGACGCGCAGATCTATGACACGACCATCGGCTGGCGCTTCGTCAACCCGCTGATGAACCGGCAGTACGGGACGCATTCGATGCCCGAGACGGCGGAGAATGTCGCGGAGGAATTCCAGATCTCGCGCGAGGATCAGGACGCGTTCTCGGTGCGGAGCCAGCAGCGCGCGGGACGCGCCATGGCATCGGGCCGCTTCGCCAGGGAAATCGTGCCGGTCACCATTTCAGGCCGCAAGGGCGAGACGGTCGTCTCGCAGGACGAGCATCCGCGTCCCGACACAACGCTCGAAGCATTGGCAAAACTGTCGACGCCGTTCCGTCAGGGCGGGTCGGTGACGGCGGGCAATGCGTCCGGTGTCAATGACGGTGCCTGCGCCATGATCATCGCGTCTGCCGAAGCCGTAGAAGCGCATGGCCTGACGCCGCGCGCGCGCATTCTCGGCATGGCGACGGCGGGCGTGCCGCCACGCATCATGGGCATCGGGCCTGCCCCCGCGACCCGCAAGGTGCTGGAAAAGACCGGTCTCAATATCGGCGACATCGAAGTCATCGAGTTGAAGGAGGCCTTCGCCGCGCAGGGCCTTGCCGTCATGCGCGATCTCGGCCTGCCGGACGACGCAGAACACGTGAATCCCAATGGTGGCGCCATTGCGCTGGGCCATCCGCTCGGCATGAGCGGCGCGCGCCTCGTCACGACGGCGGTGCAGGAGCTGCATGAACGCGGCGCGCGTTACGCCCTCTGCACCATGTGCATCGGTGTCGGGCAGGGCATCGCGATGGTGATTGAGCGGGTGTAGGGCTTCGCCCGAAAACGGACTGTCATCCTGGCCTCGTGCCGGGCTCCAGGAGTTGCCGGCGCTGCATTCGACGCCCCTGGACCCCGGGACAAGCCCGGGGTGACAATAAAAGGCGCTTACATCCCCAGCGCGCGCAGGAAAAAGTTCTTCTTCTTTTTCTGCTTCGGTTTAGGCCGCTTGACGCGCATGCGGATCGGCTGATCGACACCGGAGAGCCTGCGGCCATGTTGCGGCGGGCGGCGCAGCAGGGCGACGAGCTTGCGGTCGGGGAAGATGCAAACGACATCGATTTCGGCGATCGGAACCGGAATATCATCTGTGCCCGGAATGGAGAAATCCAGTGCTTCGTAGTCGATGATCATTTCGACGACGGGGAGGTCGACGCGGGCGATCGCTTCCTCTTCCTCATCGAGCGCTTCGCTCAGCAGCAATTCGCCGAGTTCCTCCTCGCGCGCAGCCTCCTGAAAATCGCGCCTGATGTCCTGTGCGAAGGTCCAGCCGATGAGGTCCTTTGCTTCGCGGGGTGGGCAGATATGCGAACCCTGCGCGGCGGTGAAGCCGAGGGCCGCGAGCGCGGACAGGGTCGTCTCGTCCTCGACGCCGACGGCGGTCGCATCGAGACCTTGAGAGACCGCGAGGGCGACGCGCTTGCCGATAAAGCCGTGGCCGGATTGCTTGAGCCGCCGCGCAAACTGGATGATGGCGCCGCCCGAGATCTTGATCTCGCTGAAATGGTCGGGGGTCAGGAATTCCTGCGGCACGATGACCGCGCCGCCGCCGTCCAGCGCCGTGCGGAAGCCGAGGCGCCGCATTTCGGCAATTGTCGTAACGGCATCCTGCCCGTGGCGGGCGAAGACGGCTTCCGGCACTTCGATCGTGAAATGCGCAGGGTCGAGCCCGTGCTCGCCGACGATCCCGTCCAGTGCCCCGGGAAGGGATGGATCGGTGAGCTCGCTGCCGGAAATATTGAGCGAGACCGGCCAGTTCTGGCCCCTGAGGCGCCAGGCCTCCATCGACTCGGAAGCGGCCGCTGCGACGAAACGGGTCAGCTCGCCGCTACGTCCGTGGCGGTCGAAGAAGGACAGGAAGAGGCCTGGCGGCATCAACCCGTAATCGGGATGGAGCCAGCGTACATAGGCTTCCGCGCCGAGTACGCGCCCCGTCGCCAGCTCGATCTTCGGCTGGAAGACGAGGTGCAGATGCCGCGCCTCGAAGGCGAGGTCGATGTCGCGGTTGGTCAGCCGAAAGGAACTGCTGTACATCTTGAGCCAAATTCTTTGGTCGCGGGGCAGGCGCAGGTCGCCTGTTTGAAATTTGCCCCTCGGCTGGTTTAGACCGGCTTAACAATCCGGTGGCGCGGCGAACAGCCTTGCCAATAGATTAAGAAAAAGACGCTCAGCCAGAAAAGCGTCAGGAAATGAAACAGGGAGTAAGTCCATGTCCAGCCCCGCAAGCGACAAGCTGATTCCGGCGGCCACCATTCTCCTTCTGCGCGACAGCGCGGAGGGACTCGAAGTCTTCATGGTGGTGCGTCATCACCAGATCGACTTCGCATCGGGCGCGCTCGTCTTTCCGGGCGGCAAGGTCGACCCGCGCGACCGGCATGAAAATGTGCGCGGCCTCGTCGACGGCGCGGAGGATCTCGACGATTGGGAATTCGCGATGCGCGTCGCGGCGATCCGCGAAGCCTATGAGGAATGCGGCGTCCTGCTTGCCCGCGATGAGAAGACGGGCGCGCTCGTCAACGCGGCGCGTCTGACGGAACTCGAGCATCGGCGCGATGCACTGAACAAGGGCGAGATCGGCATTGGCGACATGCTGGCGGAAGAGGGCTTGCGCCTTGCCGCCGATCTGCTGACGCCTTACGCGCACTGGATCACGCCGAACATGATGCCCAAGCGCTTCGACACGCGTTTCTATCTGGCCCTGGCGCCGGAAGATCATCTTGCTGTGCATGATGGATCGGAGTCGGTCGACTCCGTCTGGATCAAGCCGCTCGACGCCGTGCGCGAGGCGGAAGAAGGCAAGCGCACCATCATCTTCCCGACGCGCGTCAACGTGCAGAAGCTTGGACGTCACGAAAACGCCGCCCACGCCATCGAAACGGCGCGGGCCGCGCGCATCGTCACCGTCGAGCCGCAGGTGACGAAGAACGAGGCCGGCGAGCCGGTGCTGCGCATTCCCATCGAGGCGGGATACGACGTCAACGAAGAGCCGCTGTCGCGCGTGAAGGTGTAAGCGGCTTCAGAACCGAAACTGTTCTGTCAGGATGCGCTCGTCGAGGCTTGGGCGCCTATCGCACCGGCGTCGGTGTGTAGGTCCAGGTCCAGCCCTTGTTGACGAAGATCATCGACTTGCCGTCGGACGAGACCGTCAATTGGCCGCCGGGCTCCACCGGCATGGCGAGGATCATCGTTCCTGGAACGGGGAGGTCCGCGCTCTCCGTCGTCGATCTGGCCGGCACGGACTCCGACCCGCCTGTGCAGGCCACGGGCATGGCGGCGGCGGGGTAATCGCTCCGCACCGACATGGCGAGCTGGCCGCCGAGCCCTTCTTTCAACGACAGCAACGTGAAGTGCTCGTATTTGCCGTTGAGCACGGGCGCCCGGCATCCGGACGCGCCATTCCGCAGGGCGCCGATCTCGGTGGGGAGATTTTTGATGGTGGGCTCGCCGACGAGTTTGGCTTCGGTCTGGTCCCAGTCAAAGCTCATCTCGACCCGGTCCTTGACGGGCGCATAGCCGTTTGTCCCGGCATTGACGATCAGCGTGTCGGCGGAATAGTCGCCGGTCACAGCATAATGCACGACCGTCACCGTCGCCCATTTCTGCATGACTTCGGCGTTGATCTCAGCGGCGGCAACCGGCGCGCCGATGAAGAGCGTGGCGGCAACGACCGCGGCAAAGGCGTCAAGAGTGCGCCATAGACGAATTTTCATGAATGTCGCTCCCCTGCGTGACAGCACCGAAGTATGTCCCGGTCCGGCCCGGACGGCGAGGGGGAAAGAATGATGGCCGCCATGACGATGCGCGGCGACCGGTTCGGAGGCGCGCCTAGAACAGGAACTGTTCCGTCAGGATGCGTTCGTCGAGGCTGTGACCTTCGTCGAACATCATCAGCAGGTCGATGGACGGATCTTCCTCGACGCGAACGTCGACCACGTCGCGGAATTCGCGGTGGTCGGCAACCGCGCTGACGGGGCGCTTGTCGGCTTCGAGAATTTCGAAGCGCACCTTCGCGCGATGCGAGAGCAACGCGCCGCGCCAGCGGCGGGGGCGGAAAGCGCTGATCGGCGTGAGCGCGAGAAGCGCCGCGTCGATCGGAATGATCGGCCCCTGAGCCGAGAGGTTATAGGCGGTCGATCCGGCCGGGGTTGCGACGAGCACACCGTCGCAACTCAGTTCGGCCATGCGGACCTTGCCGTCGATGGAAATCCTGATCTTCGCCGCCTGCGCCGTTTCGCGCAGGAGCGAGACCTCGTTGATCGCGAGCGCCTGATGCTCCGAACCATTGGCGAGCGTTGCGTGGGCGCGCAGGGGATGGAGGCGGGCAATCTCGGCAGCTTCAAGCCGCTCGCGCAGATGGTCGGGCTTGTATTCGTTCATCAGGAAGCCGACAGAGCCGCGGTTCATTCCGTAGATAGGGATACCGCGATGCATATGCTTGTGAAGCGTCTGGAGCATGAGGCCGTCGCCGCCAAGCGCGACGAACACATCCGCCTCCGCCGGTGCGGCATTGCCGTACCGGTCGGTCAGCGTCTTCAGGGCTTCCTGGGCCTCGGGCACATCGGTTGCCACGAAGGCGATCTTGTCGAACTTCATCAGTTCCATTCCATCGGGCGCACAGGCACTATATCTCCACGCGAGGGCAGGAGATAAGCACATGAGCGGCGCGGCGCAAATAGGGACCGAATTCGTCTTTATCTACACGCCCTTGCCGGATCGGTCGGCGGCGGAAACCATGGCGCGGGCGCTTGTTCGGGACGGGCTGGCGGCCTGCGTGAATATCTATCCGGGCGTGGTGTCCGTTTGCGAATGGAAGGGCGAGATCGAGGTGAGCGACGAGGTCGTCGCCTTCATCAAGACGCGCCGGGCGCTGGCCGAAGAGGCAATGGCGGCGGCGCGGAAGCTGCATCCTTATGAGGTACCCGCCTTCCTCTTGCTGCCTATCGAAAGCGGGAACGAGGATTATCTCGCCTGGGCGCAGGGGCAGGTGAAGGACTAGCCGCCCGTTACCGACATGTGGCGGCGAACGGCGGGTGAGTTGTGCTCGCGGTCGATGATGAAGTTGTGGCCCTTGGGCTTGCGTCCGATGGCCTCGTCGATGGCGGCGTTGAGGCGATCGTCTTCGCCACTCCCGCGAACGGAGGCGCGGAGGTCGGCGGCATCTTCCTGTCCGAGGCACATGAACAGTGTGCCCGTGCAGGTGAGCCGCACGCGGTTGCAGCTTTCGCAGAAATTATGGCTCAGCGGCGTGATGAAGCCGAGCTTGCCGCCCGTTTCGCGGATACGGACGTACCGGGCGGGGCCGCCGGTCCGATCCGGCAGGTCTTCAAGCGTCCAGCGCTCCTCAAGGTCGGCGCGGACGCGCGAGAGCGGCAGATATTGATCCGTGCGGTCCTCGTCGATCTCGCCCATGGGCATGGTTTCGATGAGCGTGATGTCGTGGCCCTGTCCATGCGCCCATTCGATGAGCGAGGGGAGTTCGGTCGCGTTGTCGTCCTTCAATGCGACGGTGTTGATCTTGACCTTGATCCCGGCCTTCGTCGCGGCCTCGATTCCTTCGAGCACCTGAGGCAGGCGGCCCCAGCGCGTGATATGGGAAAAGCGCTCTGCGTCAAGCGTATCGAGCGAGACGTTGATGCGGCGGATGCCTGCGGCTGCGAGGTCTTCTGCGAAGCGCGCGAGCTGGCTGCCATTGGTGGTGAGCGTCAGCTCTTCCAGCGCCCCCGTTTCGAAATGTCGGCCGAGCGAGCGGATGAGCGTCATCACATCCCGGCGGACAAGGGGTTCGCCCCCGGTGAGGCGGAGCTTCCTCACACCTTTGGAGATGAAGGCGGAGCAGACGCGGTCGAGTTCCTCGAGCGTCAGAAGCTCCTTCTTCGGCAGGAAGGTCATGTGCTCCGACATGCAATAGGTGCAGCGAAAGTCGCAACGATCCGTTACCGAGACGCGCAGATAGGTCACCGTCCGGCCGAACGGGTCGATCATGGGGGCGGCTTCCGGGGCCGGGGTCAGGGCGCGGGGCTCGAACGTCATGGACAAAAGATAGCATTAGCCCCGGCGGATTTCGCCCCCATGTCGAATGGGGCGATTCCGGCTTTCGGGCGGGTTTCAAAGAGCGAGCTCAGGCGTTAGCCTCGCTCGGCCTACAAGGGGGGATTGAGGATGCCGAACGGCGCCCATTACATTTTGTCGATCGATCAGGGGACGACCAGCACAAGGGCGCTGCTCTTCGACCAGTCCGGCTCGCCCATGCGGGTGCGTCAGAAGGAGCTGCGCCAGATCTATCCGCAGGATGGCTGGGTGGAGCACGACGCCGAGGAGATATGGGAGGCGACGCTCGATGTCTGCCGAGGCCTGCTGACGGCTGGAACGCATGTCGAGAACATTGCCGCCATCGGCATTACCAATCAGCGCGAGACGACGGTGCTCTGGGAGCGGGCGACCGGCAAGCCGCTCCACAATGCCATTGTCTGGCAGGACCGCCGTACTGCGGAGCTTTGCGCCAAGCTGAAGGCGGAGGGCAAGGAGTCTGCCGTTCAGGCGAAGACGGGGCTTCTGCTCGATCCCTATTTCTCCGGCACCAAGCTCGCCTGGCTGCTCGACAATGTGCCGAACGCGCGGGTGCGGGCGGAGAAGGGCGAGTTGTGCTTCGGCACGATCGACTCCTGGCTCATCTACAAGCTCACCGGCGGCAAGGTGCATGCGACCGATGCGACCAATGCCTCGCGCACGCTGTTGTTCAACATCGGCACCCAGGCGTGGGACGACGAAATCCTCGGCTGGCTCGGTATTCCCCGCGCGCTGCTGCCGGAGGTGAAGGATTGCTGCGCCGATTTTGGCCTGACGGAAAAATCGCTCTTCGGTGCGGAGGTTCGCGTCGCGGGCGTCGCGGGCGACCAGCAGGCGGCGACGGTGGGGCAGGCCTGCTTCGAGCCGGGGTTGATGAAATCGACCTATGGCACGGGCTGTTTCGCCGTCCTCAACACCGGCGAACGGCAGGTGGCGAGCGCGAACCGCCTGCTGACGACAGTGGCCTATCGGCTTGGCGGAAAGACGACCTATGCGCTGGAGGGCTCGATCTTCATGGCCGGCGCCATCGTGCAATGGCTGCGCGACGAGATGCGGCTGATTTCCAGTTCGGCGGAGAGCGAGGCGCTGGCCGCCGATGCCGATCCCAATTCCTCGGTCGTGCTGGTGCCTGCCTTCACCGGCCTCGGCGCGCCTTACTGGGACCCGCATGCGCGGGCGGCGCTGTTCGGCATGACGCGGGACACGGGCGCCGCCGAGATTGTCCGGGCCGCCGTGGAATCCGTGTCCTTCCAGACGCGCGATCTCATGGAGGCGATGACCGCCGACATGAAGGCGGCGGGTCTCGAAAGCCCGCAGGCGTTGCGCGTCGATGGCGGCATGGTCGCGAACAACTGGTTCATGCAGAACCTGACGGACATTCTGGGCCGTCCGGTCGAACGTCCGGCCATCACCGAGACGACGGCGCTCGGCGCGGCCTATCTCGCTGGCATGCAGGTCGGTTTCTACGGCACGCCGCAGGATGTCGCCCGGCACTGGCAATGCGAGCGCCGCTTCGAGCCCGAGATGGTGGAGGCTGAGCGGACCGCGCGTTATGGCCGCTGGGGGCAGGCGGTGGGGCGGGTGCTGACGCGCCAGGCCGTGCTATAATTTCCAAAATCGACAAATCGGGAGAACGCTCATGGCCGCATCGACGGACGACCTCATCGCGAAACTGAAAGCGGCGCTGCCGGTTGGCAGTGTGCTCGAAGGCGCAGAGGCAGCTGAGAAGGCGCAGGGCGGATGGAGCAGGCTCGGAAGTCCGCGCGCCGTGTTGCGTCCTGCTTCGACGGAAGAGGTTTCAAAAATCCTGAAGCTCGCCCATGCGGCGGGCGAGCCCATTGTGCCCTGGGGTGGCAAGACGGGGCTGGTCGAAGGAGGCGAGGCCGAAGGGCACCTCGTGCTTTCGCTCGATCGCATGAACCATATCGAGGAAATCGACGTCGCGGGCGGCACAGCGACGGTGCAGGCGGGTTGTATATTGCAGACGGTTTGCGACGCGGTGGAGGCCGAGGGCGCGCTCTTTCCGCTCGATCTCGGTGCGCGTGGCTCCGCCACCATCGGCGGCAATATATCGACCAATGCGGGCGGCAATCGCGTCATCCGTTACGGCATGATGCGCGACATGGTGCTTGGCATCGAAGCAGTACTGGCGGATGGCACGGTGATTTCCTCGCTCAACCATCTCATCAAGAACAATGCGGGCTATGACCTGAAGCAGCTCTTCATCGGCTCGGAGGGCACACTCGGCATCGTGACCCGCGCCGTGCTGCGGCTGCGCCCCAAGCCGCTGTCGCAGGACACGGGCTTCGTCGCGGTGGAGAGCTTCGAGCAGTTGCCGAAATTCCTGCGTCACATGGAGCGCGCGCTTGGTGGCACACTCTCGGCCTTCGAGGTGCTGTGGGAGGATTTCTACAAGCTGGTGACGACGGAGCCGGCCAAGGGCAAGCCGCTTCTCGACTATGGCCATCCTTACTATGTGCTCGTCGAGTCGATGGGCGGCGATCAGCAGGAAGATTCCGCGCGTTTCGAAAAGGCGCTGATGGCGGCACTCGAAGATGGACAAGTGTCCGATGCCGTGATTGCGAAAAATCAGGCCGAACGAAATCAGATGTGGGCGCTGCGCGACGATGTGGGGCAGGTAGCGCGCAACTGGCCGATCTTCACTTTCGACGTGAGCCTGAAGATCGCCGACATGCAGAGCTATATCGCGGAGGTGCGCGAGGAGCTCGCGGCGAAATGGCCCGCGCATTCGCTGATGGTTTTCGGCCATCTCGGCGACGGCAATCTTCATGTCATTCCGGGCAGCGTGCCCGAACACACGCCGGCCATTCGCAAAGAGGTCGAGGCGATCGTCTATGGTGCGCTTCGCAAGCGCGGTGGCTCGGTGTCCGCCGAGCATGGCATCGGCCTTGAAAAGCGGCCCTATCTCGGCTGGTCGCGCTCGCCGGAAGAAGTCGCCTTGATGCGGACGCTGAAGGCCGCACTCGATCCCAAGAGTATTCTCAATCCCGGCAAGGTGCTGGAGCCCACGGGCGCTCACGCCAAGGCGGCGGAATAGGCGGCCTCCGGGCACATGGAATCGCAGTCTGCAACCTGCCGAACTTGACGATGACGCCGCATAGCGCGGTCAAGATGTGTGAGACGAGCGGCGGGCATTCGCACCCGCCGCTCATCCCATTATTCGGCAGGCGGTGGTGGCGGCGGGGCGTCCGGGCCGTCATCGTCCATCATCATGCGCGAGCTGCCCTTGAGCATGCCCGGGCGCTCAGGCCGCGGTCCGTGCCCGAAGGGCGCGCGCATTTCGAATTCTCCATGCCGGTCGAGGATTTCCTTCTGGCTAGTGTCGAGCGACTGATAAAGCGTTTCAAGGGCAGGTTGGGAAGCCTTCATCGCGTCGAGCTTCAGCGTCAGCATTTTCACCATGAAGGCACGGCGTTCGATGATGGTGGGGGCGCCATCCTTGCCTTTCGTGGGAAATGGGCGTTCGGAGCAGGCCTGTTCTGCGGCCTTGGCGTTGGCCAGAGTGATGTCGCGCCATTTGTTCCAAGCGGGGAGTTGCGCCGCAGTGGGCTTCAGTCGCGCCTCCAGATAGGCCAGACCGCCCGCGATGCGGGCAGAGTGCTCGGAGCATCGCTCCTTTGCGAATTTCTGCATGTCGGCGGCAGCCGGGCGCGGTGGCTTCGTGTCTTCTGCGAAGGACGGCGCTGCGAAAAGCCCTACGAATAATAGGGCGGTGGCAGCCCCCGTCAGCAGTTTGTTTCTCATTTTTGAGTTCCTTATCAGGCGTTCCCCCTCAGCGATCAAACGACGGGTGGCGCGATATCCGTCGCCTTTTTTCGGAAACGCGCGTGTGTTTGCAGTGCGGACGCGCTTCATGGCAGACTGTTTGAAACCGCAACGAATCCGGATCGAGGCGAGGCGCGTCACTCGCAGCCTGCTTCTCCATCATCACAGAATTGAAACATGGACGCCGGGCGGATCCGCCCAATTGTCCGAAGCCATCCACAATGTTCCGCGAGGTGAGGTCGTCATGGTGAAGTTCGGCGTCGGTCAACCGATGAGGCGTGTCGAGGACGAACGGCTTGTCACGGGCAAGGGCAAGTACACGGACGACCTTTCCCTCGACGGGCAGGCCTATGCCTTCATGGTGCGTTCGCCTCATGCGCATGCCCGCATTCTCTCGATCGATACGGAAGACGCGAAGAACGCGCCCGGCGTGCTTGCGGTCTGGACGGGCGCGGATGCGGAGCGCGAAGGCCTCGGCATCGTTGCGAGCCCCGCGGCCGACATGCTGAAGAACGCGGATGGCACGCCGATCTTCAAGACGACGCGTCATCTCATCGCGCGTGACACGGTGCGTTATGCGGGCGACACGGTGGCGCTGATTGTCGCGGAAACGCTCAATCAGGCGCGCGATGCGGCGGATCTTCTGGTCATCGACTATGAGACGCTGCCCGCCGTGGCGGACACGGCAGGCGCACTCGCAGCTGACGCGCCAGTCGTCTGGCCGGAAGCGGGATCGAACCTCGCCTATGACTGGAGTTTCGGCGACGAGGCGGCGGTAGATGCCGCGCTGAAGCAGGCCACACATGTTACGCGCCTCAAGCTCATCAACAATCGCATTGTCGTCAATGCGATGGAGCCGCGCGCGGCGCTCGGAGTCTATGACGCGACGCGCGATCACTACACGCTCTACAGCCCGAGCCAGGGCGTGCATTCGATGAGGAACTTCATCGCGCAGTTCTCGCTGAAGATTCCGGTGGAGAAGCTCCGCGTCGTTACCGAGGATGTGGGCGGCGGCTTCGGCATGAAAACCTTCGTCTATCCGGAATATCCGCTGGTGCTTTTCGCCTCGAAGAAGCTCGGCCGCCCGGTGAAGTGGACGGGCGACCGCTCTGATGCCTTCCTCACCGATAGCCAGGGCCGCGACCATGTGACGGAAGCGTCGCTCGCGCTCGACAAGGACGGACATATTCTCGGCATTCAGGTCGATACCATCGCCAATCTCGGAGGCTATCAGAGCCAGTTCGGGCCGTTCATTCCCTCGCTTGCGCCGCGCAATATGCAGGTTGGCGTCTACAAGGTGCCGGCGCTCTATAACCGCGTACGGGCGGTCTACACCAACACCGTGCCGGTCGATGCCTATCGCGGCGCGGGCCGTCCTGAGGCTTCCTATCTCATCGAGCGCCTGATGGATCAGGCGGGACGCGAAACCGGCCTTGGCGCAGTGGAGATCAGGCGGCGCAATTTCATTCCGGCGGGCGAGATGCCTTATCACGGCGGCGCGTCGCTGCCCTTCGACTCGGGCGATTTCGAACGCAACCTCGATGACGCGCTGGCGAAGGCCGACGTGGCGGGCTTCGAGGCGCGGCGGGCCGCGTCAGCGAAAGAGGGCAAGATTCGCGGCCTCGGCCTCAGCTATTATGTCGAGCGTACGGCAGCGGGCATGTCGGACTATGCGCGCATCGCGCTCGACGGCGAGAATGGCATGGTCCATGTGTGGACGGGTCAGCAGACGAACGGGCAGGGGCACGAAACGGCCTGGACGCAGTTTCTCGCCAATCGCCTCGGCCTCGATGTTGAAAAGATCAAGGTGCATCTCGGCGACAGCGACGTGCTGCCGGGCGGCGCGGGCACGGGCGGATCTAAGGCGATCTATCTCGTCACCGGCGCCATTGGCGACGCTTCCGACAAGCTGATCGAGAAGGGCCGCGAAATCGCGGCGAATGAACTCGAAGCGGCGAAGGCGGACATCGAATATCGCGGAGGCGAAGGCGAGCCTGTCTTTGCGGTCGCGGGCACGGACCGCAAGATTGATCTCTTCGCGGTCGCGCGACTCGCCGAAGGTCAGGCCGATGTCGGCGAGCTTTCCGGCGACGGCGAATACAATCAGAAGGGGAATACCTTCCCCAATGGCGCCCATGTCTGCGAGGTCGAGATCGATCCGGAGACTGGCGTTTACAAAATCGTGCGCTTCACCGCCGTGGACGACTTCGGCCATATCCTCAACCCGCTTCTTGTGGCGGGGCAGGTGCATGGCGGCATCGTGCAGGGCCTCGGGCAGGCGATGGGCGAGCATGCCATCTTCGACAATGAGACCGGCCAGCTCATTACCGGCTCGCTCATGGATTATTGGCTGCCCCGTGCCGACGATGTTCCCTTCTTCGACATCAGCTATAACGAAATTCCCTCGACCTCGAATGCGCTGGGCGTGAAGGGTGCGGGCGAGGCGGGCACGGTCGGCGCACCTGCGGCTTTCATCAATGCGGTGATCGACGCACTGCGCCCCTTTGGCATCGAGAGCATCGACATGCCGGTGACGTCGCAGAAGCTCTGGGCGCTGATCAACGGAGTGCGCCGCGCCGCCGAGTGACGCTGGATTAGGGTCTGGACCCTAACATTTTTGTCAGTATGAGCAGATGTGCCGTTGACAATTTGTCATGCGGTGTCGAACATCTGTTCATGATGATGGAGGAACCAACGTCCAGGACGGGTAAGGCCACAGAGATGGCTGTCCTGGAGATCGAGGAAGATGCAGCCACCAGCGCTGGCGCTGGCGGTGCGCGTGGCGGCGTCTCTCGAAGAAAACTGGAAAGCCGGCGCAAGCTACTCGCAGCGGCGCGAAAGCTTTTCGTCGAGCGGGGATACCATGAGACCCGCCCGCAGGACATCTCTCGCGAGGCGGGAGTGGGCCACGGCACGTTCTATCTCCACTTCGAGGACAAGCTCGACTGCTTTCTCGCGTTCACCGATGAGGCGGCGGGGGAGCTTGAATATTTTCTCGCGCAACATGTTGTCGGCGTCGCTCGCTTCGAAGATGCCGTCCGCGAACTTCTGCGCGGCATTTTCGAATATTCGGCCGCGCATCCCGGCGTCATCGCCGCGGCGCTGACTGACGCCTCGGTGCTTTCGACGAGCGACATCGGCAAGAAGATGCCGATGACGCGCTGGGCCGAAGGCTGGGGCGTTCTCATCGAGAAATGGAAGGCGAGCGGAGATGTCTCGTCCGATGTGGATAGCAGGCTCGCCGGCCATCTCATCGTCGGCGCGATCAAGCAAGGTGGCGGGTACGCCGCACGTGAACGTCTCGATACGGAAAAGGTCATAGACGGCATGACGTTGCTTTTCGTCAGATCGTTGAAGAAACAATAAGGCCCGAATGGGCCGGCAAAGGGAGGAGAGGATAATGACGCAGCTCCAGTACACGTGGGCCGAGCTGATGGCGTCGCACGACTATGCGCGCCCACACGAGGAGGCAGGCTATCGCCTGCATGGCGGTTTTGACGCGAAGGGCGAATATATCTCGCCGCGCACGCTCAACCGCTGGCCTGCGGTGAAGGCGTGGGGCGCGCAGTTGACGGCGAGGGGCTGGCCGCTGATCGACGCGACGGTGGAGCTTCTGAAACGTGGGCACTATCCCAACATCGAGCAGCAGAAGCTGCTGCTGAAGAATGGCTATGGCGAGACCTTGTGGAACTCGCTCACGATTACGGGAATCGTCGAGGCGCGGGGACGCGCTCTTTGCGAGCTTCAGGCGCCGGATTTTCAACAGATCATTGTCGAGGACATTTCGAACATGTGCGTCGGGCACCTGCACAAGGGTCTGCTCTATGCACATGGCGTCGATGAAGGCGGCGATCCGAAAGACGAGACCATCGGCGCGCATGACCAGATGTGGTTTGCGGCCCGCGATCTCGTCTTCGGCAAGAACCGCTATCCGATTCCGGAAGTGCCTGACAATATTTCGAGGCCCGATATCGGCCGCCTGATGCCGCAGATTCCGGCGGGCTTCGAACAGCTCATTCTTTTGCTGATGAATGTGTTGATGATCGAGGTGCGCGCTGAAGCCGGGTTCAGCTTCAACTGCAATCTTCTGCGCGATCCGGGGACATTTCCCGACAAGCGCGCGGAGGCGGAACTTGCCGCCGAGATGATCGAGCGCATCCGCACGGACGAGGCGATCCACGTCGCCTATCTGCAGACCACGATATCAGAGATGCGCAGCCTCACTTTCAGGACGGTCGATGGCGGCACCATCGAGGGACGAAAGATGATCGACCCGATCTGGGAGGGCATGGTGCAGTGGCATTCTGTGACGCAGGCCGACTTCAGCCACGCCCAGACGCATGAAAGCATTTCGCGGAGGCTCGCGGACAAGCAGGGCCTTCTGAACGAATTCGAAACTCTGGCAGATCGGGCGCAAGCCGCCTGATCTCGCGAAGATAAAAACAATAACGGGGAGGATGATATGCGTTTCGGGATTTTCTACGAACATCAACTGCCGAGACCCTGGCATGAGGGCGACGAGCTGAAGCTCTTTCAGGATGCGCTCGATCAGGTGGAGCTTGCCGACAAGCTGGGCATCGACCACGCATGGGAAGTCGAGCACCACTTCCTGGAGGAGTATTCGCATTCCTCCGCGCCGGAGGTTTTTCTCGCGGCCTGTTCGCAACGCACCAAGAATATTCGCCTCGGCCACGGAATCACGCTGATGCCGCCGAACTACAATCATCCAGCCCGCGTCGCGGAACGCATCGCGACGCTCGATCTTGTTTCACGCGGCCGCGTGGAATGGGGCACGGGCGAAAGCTCCGCGCTGCTCGAACTCGGTGGCTTCAATGTGCCGGTGGGCGAGAAGCGCAGCCAGTGGCGCGAGGCAGTGGAGCAATGCGCCAACATGATGGCGATGGATCCCTATCCGGGCTATGAGGGCGAATATTTCTCCATGCCCTGCCGCAACGTGGTGCCGAAGCCCGTGCAGCGGCCGCATCCGCCGCTCTGGGTCGCTTGCTCCAATCGCGAGACGATCAAGCTGGCCGCGCGGCTCGGCATCGGTGCGCTCACCTTCGCCTTCGTCGATCCGTCGGAAGCGAAGCAATGGGTCGATGACTATTACCGCATCTTCAAGGAAGAGGCCGTTCCCATCGGCCATGCCTGCAATCCGAATGTCGCCATGGTGACGGGCTTCTCGCTCAATCAGGATGCCGCGGTGGCGAAGGCGCGCGGCATGGACGGCTTCCGCTTCTTCGGCTATGCGCTCGGCCATCACTATATATTCGGCGAGCACAAGCCAGGCCGCACGAATATCTGGGACGCCTTCGAGAAGGCGCGGCCCACGCTCCCGGAAGAGGGCGGCAATCGCGGCATCGGCACGCCGGACGATATGCGCAAGCATCTGCGCGGCTTCGCGGAGGCCGGCGTCGATCAGGTTGCCTTCATTCAGCAGGGAGGACGCAACCGGCATGAAGACATCTGCTCGTCGCTAGAGCTTTTTGCGAACGACGTCATGCCTGAGTTCAAGGAGTATGAGGCCGAACGGCAGAAGAAAAAGGCCGAGGAACTGGCGCCCTATATCGAGGCGGCGATGAAGCGCAAGAAGTTCATGAAGCCGCTTTCGGATGATGAGATCCCGAATGTCGTTGCGCTGGGGCGCCAGATCGCGGAAACGTCGAAAGTGGTGTCCGCTGACTAGGCGGGCCGAATTCTCAATGTGACAAAGCCGCGCCTCGAAAGCGGCGCGGTTTTTCCCTATGCTGCGATGTCGATCGTGATGATCGTCTCAGGAGGAGGAAAAAGTCGAATGAGAAAGTCAGTGCGTTTTGCGGTGCCTCTGCTCGCTGCTGTCGCTGCTGTCGCTGCCGCGTCGGCCGCCTGGGCCAATCCCGGTGCCGATATAAAGACCGGTGCCGATCTTGTCGCCGCCTGTAATGCGTCGGTTGACATGGATATGTCCGAAAAGGGGCAGATCTCCGCCACCGCCTGCAACCAGTTTCTGGCCGGCATGGTGGTTGCCGTCTACAACGCGACCGAGGCGGGCATGCCGACCAAGCTCCATCGCCTCGGGCCGAAGAAGGACGAAGAGGTCTGCTTCCGCCTCCCTGAAATGCTGAAATATCAGGAGTTCGCCGCGCTCGTTGTCGAATACAACAAGACGCATCCCGAACTTGCCGAACGTCCCGCCGCCGAGCTTGCGGGCCGGAGCCTCGCCGATAAATTTCCGTGCAAGGAAGTGAAGTGACGCGGCGCTGATCAAGCCCAGGCGAGATGTGCGATCTGGAACGGTACTGGCTTTGCTCGCAGGATCTGTTCCAGATTTGCCTTTGCCGGGATTTCCCCCTCTGACAGAGCCTCGATGGCGATGCGGGACGAAAGTTCGCTCGCATACGGCAGCGGCACAGAAAAGGTCATGCGCGTCGCGGGGGCGAGGCTTGCCGGGCGGGCGCCGAGACGTGCGACCGGCATGCCATCGACGGAGATGTCGAAGCGGAAGCGCCGCGCGACGCGGGGCCTCTCGAATTCGATTTCGACGACCAGGCGGCGTGGTCCATCCAATTCGGGTCCCCCGATACTGAACTCATGGCGCAGCCTCGGCTCGCGCATGTCCAATGTCTGGGCGATGGCGCCTTTGTCCGGTATCGGCCGGCGCGAACGGCGGATGCGTGGCACGACGCGCCGTTCGGGTTCGAAATCATCTTTCGGGCTTTCCGCGACGAGCCCGGCAAGGTGCCGCAATGGGGTGGTGGCTGCCGAACCCTTTGAGTGCGCAAAGAGCCCAAGCGTTTCTCCCAGTCTGGTGCGGCGCTGCTCTAATGCGTGGATGAGCTGTCGGCCATTGTCGAGCGGTACGAGTCTGTCGAGATAAAGCAGGCAGGCCAGGCAGGCCGCCACAGCGTCGAGCGCCGCCGTGCTTTCGACGACCTTCTCCAGATCGACCTCGCCATGCTTCAAAAGCGTGATGAGATCGAAGGCCCAGGCGGCGCTAAGTTGCCGTGCGGTCGCGGGGTGCATCGCATGCGCGGCCGTGAGCGCGATCATGTCGGCATGGCAGGGAACGAAGATAGCCCGGCCATGAAAGCGGGCGGGCACCGCCCGTGACCAGAGCGCGTCGAGCGCGGCGTCGCTGAGCCGGGGACTCGGCACGGGTTGGTGATGAACATCGATGTCGCCATGAAGGCCGCGACGAAGGTTGAGGCCCGAGCGGAAGCGCCATGAGCTCTGCGCATATTCACGCGAATCCCGTGAAGACCATTCGTCCGCATAGAGAAGCGCGATGGTGCGGGGATAGAGCGCGCGCGGAACGAGAATATCGAGATCGCCACTGATACGCGGGCCGCTTCCTGCGAGCCCTGCCGCCTGAAGCGCGCCGCCCTTGAGGAGCATGACCGGAATGGCGTTCGCGATCAGGACGTCGAGGGCCGCCGCCGACGCTCGCAACATGAGCTGCGAAGTCGTCCAATGGGCTTTGGCAAGGCCCTGCACGCGCGGGCGATAGGGGCAGTCGGGCGCGATGGCGGGAAGGCGCGAGGCAATGGGGGTGAGAAGCTTGTGCTCCTCCCACGTCACATCGTCGAGATCGTGATGTGCCTTCCACTGCTCCCAGCATCTGGCCGCTTCCGCCTCGGGCAGGAGTGAAACCTTCAAAAGAAGGTCGAGATCGCCTTGCGGCCATGATTGGCGCATGAGAAGCCGGGCAAGACTACTCATCGCGCCGCGCCGGAGAGGGCTGTGGTACGGCAGCCGCCCGCTTGCGTTCCAGCGCGCGCTTCACGGTAAGGAGATAGCCGCGATCCTTCTCCATATCGCGGCCATAGGACAGGCTTCCCGGCCTTATGCGCCGCATCGACAGCACTTCGTTCATCAATTCGAAGGCGTAGCCTTTTTCGCGGCCACGGGCGATCCAGTCGACCATGTCACCGCGCGCGCCCGGCGGGTCGATGACCTCGCCGATGGCCTTTGCCGCTTTCGTGCGCATCATCAGCGTGGTGCGTCCCCACAATTCACGAACCGGGCCGAGTTGCGGCGAGCCTGTGGGGCCTCTGAATATCTGAGCCTGGGCGACCAGCGCGGCGATCTCTGTGCGCTCAGAGAGCCGGGCAAGCTGGCGCTCCGCCTTGTGAGGAAGCCAGAGGTCGTCGGAGTCGAGAAAGCTGATGAACGGCGTCGTTACTTCCGCGATGCCGGCTGTGGTGGCGGCGCCGCAGCCCTGGTTCATTTGCCGGATCACGACGACGCGAGCGTCCAGCGCTTTGGCGCGCAGGCCTGTGTCGTCAATGGAGCCGTCGTCCACGACGATGACCCGCTCGGGCGGCACGCTTTGCGTCAGGATCGAATGCAGCGCCTCTTCGATGGTCTCCGCCGCATTATAGGCGGGAATGACAACGCTGTAGGCCTCATGCATTCCTGAAAGCCTCCTCGGCCGATCCACGTCGCTTGAAAAGGTCACCGATTTCCATCGATCCACCGCCTGCGCGCCGCCGATTGAGAGATTTGCGCAGAGCATCGACGAATCCGCGCCGCACTTGCGCTGTGTCATTGGTCATGTTGGCAAAGTGGCGCCGATAGAACACGGCAACAACCGTCTCAAGGAGATATGGTGTCTGCGCCTCAAGCAGGCGCATGAAGAAGTCGGTGTCCTCGCCCTGCGGCATTTCCTCGTCGAAGCCTCCGAACCTGTCGAAGACCGAGCGGCGGAAAAGTGCCGCGGCGAGTTGAACGCCGGTGACTGTCACCGTTTTCGATCCCTCGATGATCCTGCTCGTCTCCTCGTCGATCTCCTCGAAGAATTGCACGAGCCCGATGATGAATTCGAGGTCTGGATTATCTTTGAGAAGCTGGAGCTGTCGCCAGATCCTGTCCGGAGCGCAGTGATCGTCCGCATCGAGAAAGGTGATGTAGCGGCTCTCGGGCGAGACGGCGGCAAGGCCCGCATTGCGCGCCCGTGAGACGCCCGCCTTGGGACCATTGATGATCCTGATACAGGGATGAGTGGCGGCGATTTTCTCCACTATTGCGGCGGTGTCATCGGTCGAACCGTCATCGACCACGATGATGTCGAGATCGACCCCCGGCTCGCGCAGCAGGGAACGCAGCGCGGGACCGATGAAGCGGCCGGCATTAAGCGCGGGCATGATGACGCTGATCTTGTCTGTCATTCCGGCAATTCTTCGATGAAGTGCTTGATGGTTCCAGCGATATCTTCGGCATCTTCCGACAGAAACAATTCATAGCAGGGAAGGTGGCGGCAGAGCCTCGCCGCAAACTGGATACCTTGCGTCTCATCGTCGGGAAGCTGGAACACGCTCGATGGCGCGAAGGCGCGCATGGCGGCACCTGCGGAAACCGGGCGGAGTTCGCTGCGTGCCGCATGGGCGACCCTCGGCAACAGCAGCGCCTTGATCGCCAGCCGGTCGACAAATGGCGAGCGGTGCAAGAAGGGGGCGTGGATCTCGTATTTGCCTTGCCAGTTGAGTGCTCCGAAGCGCGACGCGGCGACGGGGCCGAGGGCGCGGGCGACGCCCGCCGGGTCCTGCTTCAGAATGCGGTATAGCGGGTAAGCGGAAGCGCCATCGCCATCGCCTTGGGTAAGGAGGCAGTAATCGTCGCCGACGGTCGTGAGGCCACCTGCGATACCGGCGAGTGTGGTGCCCGACTTGCCGGAGCCGCCCGCGCCGGAGAGCAGGACGCCCTTGCCATCGTGCCCAAGTGTTGCGGCATGGCAGAGCCGCGCGCCATTCATGGCAACAGCCCAGTGAAGGAAGACGCGAAGAGGGCCGCCCGTTTCCCAGTCCGGCGTTGCACCGGGTTCGCGGATCATCTGGACGCCGGTCCGTGCGGCAGGCGAGAAGAACTGCCAGACCCGCGGATCGTGCAGATAGGCGCCGTGAAGGCCCGCCGAGGCGAGCGCCTCATTGAAGGCCGCGCGGTCGAAGACATCTTCGCCCCAGCGGGCGGGAGCCGGGGAGCCGGTCGATTGCGCATCAATGAGGAACAGGGTGATCTCTACAGCACCTTCGCCCGCTGGCGTCTGCGCGATGTTGCGGGCGCAGAGATCAGCATAGGCGGGATCGCTGAACCATGCGTCGATGCTGAGGCCGAATATGCTGAGCTTGCGCAAATGCAGCGACGAGCGCGGCAGGTTTGCCGTGCGGCCGATGAGGTCCTGCGCGAATAGGGGAAGGTTCGCGATATCGATGCGGACGGCGGGCATTGGAGGCTCAGGCTGTGGGCGCCGGGTCCCGCTTCACAGGCCAGCCCATATCCTCATCGACATCGTGAATCGGGTCGGCAAGGATAAGTTCGGCCATATCGTCGAAGGCCTCCATTGGCGGCACGTCTTCGCCGGCAAGCAATGCTGCCGCTGCACTTGCCGCTCCGGTTGGGCTCGCGCGGTCCTCCGAATCGCTCAGAGGACGGATGAGCCCTTCGGCGATCATGCTGGCGACCAGCACAGAAACGGCCTCTCCGAGAGAGGCGCGGGCGGCTACCGCATAGTCGATCAGGTCCTGAGGTTTGTGGCCCCGGGCGAGATCGCGCCAGATATCGGCCGAAACGCCCAGAAGGCTGAAATAACGCCCATTTCCCAGGTTCAAGACCACGACCTCACCACCAAAATCCTCGGCCACGACGTCGGGTGTGGATACTTCGTAGACAGCCTTAAAATGCATAAGTCAAAGTCCTTGTATTCGTCTCCGTCCCCCCTGCGGAGGGCACCAGACGTCGCCTCGCGAACGATAATGACTATTCACGAAGGCCGCGCTTAAACCTGCCGCAAAACTTTCACAGACGCCATTCCCCACATAAGAAAATTTTCGGCTTTGCCAAGGCTGCAGCACAAGATGTTCATGGCCGGACCAAACGTCTATTCTTCAAGGTACGGACCCAGGGAGGACGACAATGAATTTGGTACTGGAGAGTCTTGAAAAAGTAGCCGAGCGTATCGGCGATCCCACCCCGCTCGTTTATCAACGGCTCTTCGCCCGCCATCCGGAGATGCAGGTGCTCTTCGTGCGCGATTCCAACGACCTCGTGAAGGGCGAAATGCTTGCGCAGGTCATAGAATGTCTGGTGGATTTCACTGGCGACCGGCGCTATGCGGCCAATATGATCCCGAGCGAGCTGCGCAATCACGAAAATCTCGGCGTACCGCCCGCCGTCTTCGCCACCTTCTTTGGCACCGTCATGGAAACCTTCCGGGAGGTTCTGGGCGATGAATGGACGCCCGAGATGGACAATGCCTGGCGACACTTGCTGGCGGGGCTCGACAATCTGATCGGGGAGTTGGCGGCAGCCCACGCGTGATCTTCAGTGTGCAATCAACCGGCCTGCTTCGCGACGCCGTCGTAGGTCGAATGTTCCCAGGCGATTGCCTCGTTCACGGCTTCCATGACCGATTCGATGTCCGCATGGGCATTGGCCGTCTGTTCCCAGGTGGCCTCGGCTCGGTTCAGCGTGGCGCGATAGAAATAGTCGCAGAGCCTCGCGATCTGGAAGAAGTGGTGGTGCGTCAGTTTGGTGTCGTTGATCATCTCGACAAGCGCCATCGGAGCGCCTGTGCGGAAGAGGATATTGGCCAGGCCCGCACCGTGCGGCCCAACGACAATGCTCGCGCGTGAGAAAAGATCGATCTGAGCCGAAAGCGGGGTTGTGCCGGGATCAACCACCTGAAAGCCGAGCGGCTCCAGCCGGGCGACGAGTTCCTGCTCGTTGAGGATCTGCCTGATCGTGCCAGCCTGTGTATTCCGCGATACATAGATGCGGAGCCGAGCCTGAGGATCTGGGCAAGCGCCAAAGCGCTTCGCGGGGAAGCCAAGCTGGCGCTGCGAATGACGGTCGGGCCTTACAACATAAAAGCGTCTGGCCTCAATGACCTCGTCCTCTTCCTGAACAATGATGGGGCGGTCGCCGAACAGTCCAAGCGCGACGGCTTGCTTGAAGAAGGATCGCTCCGTGAGGCCTTTGGGGACGATCGCCGGAATAGTCGGCGACAGTCCGGCGCGTTCTATGAGCTCCACCTTCGCCACGAACTCATAGAGGAAGTGATAGTAGCCATCTGCCCAAAGCGTCGTCAGCACGATCGCTTCGTCGATGTGCCGTCGCTTCCTGCGAAACGTGGCGTAGTATTTCGTCGCGGGAAGGAATTTCGTGTAGATGTCGTCCGTCGACCGATAGATCGGACGCAGGCCGGAATAGATGAGTCCGGTCGCATATTCCAGCCGTAGCTTGCCCGTGAAGAGCCGCACCCAGCCGTTCATCCGCTCATGTCGGAATTTGATCGGCCTTTTGTCGAAGGGAGGACGGTCATAATCGGGATAGGCCGGGCCGTATTCGTCGGTCGCGCCGAAGATGGTCTCCGCAAAGCGTTCGGCAGAGGGAAGCAGATGAAATCGGGCGAGCTTGCGCTGCCAGCGGACGGTGAGATTCAGTCTGGGCATGGTAGCGCGGCTCCAGCGTGGGGGCGGCAGCAGGGGGTGGTGGCCGTAACTCCTACTCCGGTCGTGGGACGACATTCGGATTTAGAAGCAGCTCTTCGAAATAGGCGATCGTTTTCGTCAGTCCCTCGCGCAGTTCGATCTTTGGCTCCCAGCCGAGCTCGGCCCTGGCGCGCGTGATATCGGGCTGGCGCTGCTTCGGATCGTCCGAGGGCAAATCCTTGAAGCGGATTTGCGACTTCGAGCCGGTGATTTCGATGACCATGCGGGCGAGGTCGAGAATCGTGAACTCGACGGGATTGCCAATATTGATCGGACCCGTCACCTCGGGCGGCGTGGCCATCATCCGGATCATGGCTTCGACGATTTCGTCGACGTAGCAGAAAGATCGGCTCTGACTTCCATCGCCATAGATGGTGATGTCCTCGCCCTTCAGCGCCTGAACTACAAAGTTCGATACGACGCGCCCGTCATTCGGATGCATCCGGGGGCCATAGGTATTGAAGATGCGGACGACCTTCGCGGGCAATTGGTGCTGGCGAATATAGTCAAAGAAAAGCGTCTCGGCGCAGCGCTTGCCCTCGTCATAGCAGGCGCGAATGCCGACGGGGTTCACATTGCCCCAATATTCCTCCCGTTGCGGATGCTCGACCGGGTCGCCATAGACTTCCGAGGTCGATGCCTGCAGCACCTTGGCTTTCAGGCGCTTGGCGAGACCGAGCATGTTGATCGCGCCCATCACGCTGGTCTTGGTCGTCTGCACCGGATCGAACTGGTAGTGGATGGGCGAAGCGGGGCAGGCGAGGTTGTAGATCTCGTCCACCTCGACATAGAGCGGGAAGGTGATGTCGTGCCTGAGGATTTCGAACGGCTTCCGATCGAGGAGATGCGAGACATTGCGCCTGGTGCCGGTGAAGAAATTATCGACGCACAGCACTTCATTACCGGCATCCAGCAGGCGCTCGCAGAGATGAGACCCGAGAAACCCCGCGCCACCCGTCACCAGTATCCGCTTCAACATTAAATTCCGCTCTTTATTGTTCCGTTCGGCCTGGGCCTGATCGCTGTCGGGGCCCTGAGGTCCTTGGGTTTAAAACGCCCACAATTGGCGATGTCATGCGAGGCGCGGGCGGAGGTCAAGCCCCGGGGCGCCGTTTCAACTTGGGCTCTGCCAAATCCGGATGCAATCTGCCTTTAGAGCGCAATATCGGGCGGCGCGCGATATTGCGGCAAGACGGCCTCCTCATGTCTTGCACGCCGAAAATCCTCAGCTTTTCAGCATCTTTTGGCCCGGCGGCGGCGCTCTGCGGCACGGCACATGAATTGCAATTCATATTCTCCGTATACATGTTCCGTATTTTTGCCTGCTTTGCGGGCAATTTTGGTGAGGGCGAAAAAGTGAGGCGTATTTCCATGACGCGGGCGGCGCGATTCGCCGTGCCGCTGCTGATCGGGCTGGCGAGTGCTTCAACGGGCGAGGCTGCCGAGAAACTCTCCTATGGTCTGAGCTGGCTGCCCCAGGCTGAGCATTGCGGCTTCTATCAGGCGAAGGCCAATGGCCTCTATGCCGCCAAGGGGCTGGACGTCGACCTCATTCCCGGCGGCCCCGAGACGAACATGTCGCTGCTGCTGGCGACCGGTCGGATCGACATGGCAATGAGCAGCACGCTTGGCCAGCTCAAGATGACCGCCGAGAAGATTCCCGCTGTGACGGTCGCAGCCTATTTCCAGAAAGATCCGCAGACGCTCGTTGCGCATCCCGACCCGAAGGTAAAAGACCTCTCCGATCTCAAGGGCAGGCCGATGCTCATCGGCACCTATTCGCGTCAGGAGTTCTGGCAGTGGGTGAAAGCGAAATACGGCTTCTCCGACGAGCAGCTCCGTCCCTACACCTATAGCGCCGCGCCCTTCCTCGCGGACAAGACGGCGGTGCAGCAGGGCTATGTCACCAATGATGGTTTCATGCTCAGCAAGCCTCTCGGCGCCGAGCCCAAGATATTCCTGCTCGCCGACTACGGGTATCTGAACTACCAGACGACCGTTCAGACGCTCGCAAAGACCGTCGATGAGAAGCCGCAGATCATCAAGGCGTTCCTCGAGGCTTCTTCGGAAGGTTGGAAGCAGTGCCTCGCGGGCGACTATGCCGCCGCCGAAGCTGCTGTGATGAAGGCCAATCCGGACCAGAGCAAGGAACTCTTCGAGTATTCGATCAATGAAATGGTCAAGCGCAAGATCGTGACCGGCGAGGAGGGGTTGCCGCTCGGCGCGATGACTGACGCGCGTTGGAAGAGTTTCACTGAAACGATGGCGGCCGCAGGAGTCCTGCCCAAGGACATCGACTACAAATCCGCCTACACGCTGAAGTTCATTCAATAGGGGGCGGGGGCCCCTGTGAGTCCGGCGCGGCGGTGCGGCGATGCGTCGGACTCACACTGTCATTCCGAAACGTAACGAGAGCGACGACCATGCTTGCCGATATTCCCGTTGTGGATCTCGCGGACTTCCGTTCCGGTGACCGCGAGAAGCGCGCCGCCGTTGCGCGGAGCTTTGACAAGGCGCTCGAAGAGGCCGGCTTCGTCACGGTGACGAACCACGGCGTTGCCGACGAAACGACAGGCACCCTTTATCGGCTCACCAAAAATTTCTTTGCCCTACCGGAAGACGTCAAACGCGGCTATGTCCTTCAGTCAGATGCGAAGACGAAGGGCTACATACCGATCGGTGACGAAGCCGTGGCATTGACGCTGGACGCGAAGGCCGCGCCGGATCTCTGCGAAGCGTTGGTCTTCCCCAATCCGCAAATGCCCAACAACAGACCCGATGGTCCGGAAAAGCAGTTCTGGCCGGCTGAGCCCGCGGGGCTCGCTCCGGCGGTTCTCGACTATTTTAATGCGTGTACAGCGCTGTCCGGCGATCTCTACCGTCTTTCGGCGCTCGCGCTCGACCTGCCTGAAGATTACTTCGTGCCCTTCTTCAACGAAGGGTCGTTTGTTCTCCGGCTGGTGCAATATCCAGATCAGATCGTGCCGCCGCTGCCGGGCCAGCTTCGCTATGGCGCGCATCACGATTACGGCGGCTTCACCATCCTGCGTCAGGACGATGCGCCCGGTGGGTTACAGGTCTTCGATCGCTCAGGCCAATGGCGCGACGTTCCCAACGAGCCGAAGTCGTTCGTCATCAATGTCGGCGATTTGCTCGCGCGCTGGACCAATGACCGTTGGCGCTCGACGCTTCATCGGGTGGTCAATCCGGGGCGCGAGCTCACGGGCTCGACCGAGCGTCTTTCCATGGTCCTATTCACTGGCCCCAATGCCGACGCGGAGATCCTTCCCCTGCCGACCTGCTGCACGGCGGAGCATCCGTCGCAATACCCGCCGGTGACGGCGGGTGCCTATATCCGTGGAAAGATCGCCGCGTCGCATCAGGTCTGAAAACGTAGAATCCGCCTCATCATCAGGCACCATCATCCTTCAGCACACTCAGCCCGAGAACTCGCTGGAATATCGCGGGATCAATCTCCAATACAGCGTGAGAGATCAGGCCTGTGCATCTGCCTCCAGTGTGGCTGCGAGGGCTATGGGATCAATCCGGAAAACTTGATTGATCCCGCTCGTGATTGAGATGGCTGGCACGTGCAGCATCGTCGCTATGCGTCGGAAGGCGAGAAAGGAGAGGCCGAGAATTTCTTCCTCATCCGCCACGAGCCGCGCAGGTTGCAGGAAATCATAATTCAAGAAGATCAAGTACCAGTTGGTATACCGCGTAAGGTCAAGTCCAATGACCGTCCACAGACCTTATTCATGTGGGCTTGCGGAAGTGGGATCGCAATGAGCTGTCTGTCCAATGTAGGCGTCCCAAGTCAATCACTCGGCGTGTCGGAATGCGCTGCATATGAGTAGATTCCGACTCTGTCCGCCTCGACCTGATGAGGCCTATCATTCATTCATTGGATCGGGGAGCCACGAAGGTTCCCACGACTTCCGGGACTTGATGATCAACTCTGACGACGCAAGTGTTGGCGCGGAGAATGGCGGCGTTTATCACGATATCGCGGGGAGTTGATGCAGAGCCGCTGGAGACACAATCCATCATGAAATCAGACGCCGTTTGGAACAGTCAACGTGCGGCAGTATCTGGGGCGATCCTTGGAGCGGCATATGCACTCTGGATATGCAATCTCGCCAACATCATCACCCTGCCGCTGATCGCAGTCGTTTTTCTGGCGATCGTCACCAGTGCAGCTTGCGGTGCGGCGCTTCTGGGCGGCTTTGCAAGATTTCTCAACTACGCGAATTTGGTCGATCGTCGCAAGGCCTTGCGTTTGGCGCCGAGTGTCCCTCCGGAAAGAGAGCGTTCCACGCAAGCACCGATAGCTGACATTTTCTGAGTTGCCATTTTTCTCTTTCCTGAAATGACGGCGGGTTCATATTCGCCGCTCATGCCGCCGGTCGCTTCCCCCGAGCCCCCCCCTGTGACCGGCGGCTCCACCTCTTCCCGATTGATGAGCTTTGTATCCGGCGGGTGGAGAAACCCGGGAGCCGGATGAACAACAAGGCCCCGACAGCTTTTGCTGCGGGGCCTTGCGTCGTTCAAGCGAATGATGCCAGTGAGCGGCTACTTTGCGAAGCTCTGTCGCGTCAGGGCTTCAGGGAGTCCTTCACCGCGCCGACCATATTTTGAACCTTGCCTTCGGCTTTGTCGGACTTACCGTCAACCTGCAGTTTGGCATCGCCGACCGCCTTGCCGACGGCTTCCTTGATCGCGCCCTTGACCTGCTTGCCAGATCCGATGATACGATTCTTGTCCATGATGTTTGTGGCCTTGTGCTAAGTGCCGGCGCTCATTGCGCCCGTTCGACGATGCTTGTGAATGCCCCAGGCGTCAGATCAGGGGGATTATCTGTCTACGCACTTCTTGATGCTTCAGTGGGTTTCGGAAATATACCAACCAGCTCGTGGCGCGCTGTGGCAGGCCTGGAGGATTGGTGAGGTAGCCAGCAGCGCGAGCATGATGAAGGCCAATATCGTTGTTCTCGTGCGCATGATGACGTCCTCTATCCGCAGTGTGCCGGCTCAAATCCGGCCCATGAGCAGCAAGATGACGACGATGAGAAGAACAAGGCCCAAGCCTCCGGACGGGAAGTAGCCCCAGTTCGCGCTGTGCGGCCAGGTCGGCAAAGCGCCGACCAGCAGCAGGACCAGAATGATCAGTAGAATGGTACCCATGCTCGTGCGCAGCTCCTCTGTGATTTGAGCTGCACACTAGCGAAAGGAGAGGGCGGGCCGATAGACTCGGAATCTACCTAGCGGGATTCAATGTGTGATCGACTGAATTTCAATCGCCGGCAACAGTCTCATCGGCGGCGTTTGACGCGGCTGCGAGCGCCAATCTGGCCAGGGCGGGCAGCGATCTGGTGCCCGTTTTCTTCATGATCGACGCTCGATGGTTTTCGACGGTACGCTGGCTGATGCCGAGATCGGCGGCGATATTCTTGCTGGGGTGCCCCGCCAGAACCATCTCCATGATCTGGCGTTGCCGCGATGTGAGCGTCGCCAGATGGTCTACCGCCGTTTGCCGCCAGGCAACGAGCTTTCCGGAATCCCGCGACTGTTCCAGCGCGCGCCGGACTCCGGCAAGGAGGTCGGCGTGGCTGATCGGCTTTTCGACGAAATCCGAAGCGCCTGCCTTCATCGCCTGAACGGCCATCGATACGTCGCTGCTGCCTGTGATCATGATGGAGGGCAGCTGATGCCCCTCATCTTTCAATCGTTGCAACAATTCGATGCCCTTCATTCCGGGCAGATAGGCATCGATCACGAGACAGGCTTCACCGCCCCGACGATAGGCCGCCAGGAATGCCTCGCAGCTCGAAAAGTCCTCGACCGCCAAGCCATCATCTTCAAGCGCTGTGCGTATCGCCTCGCGGACGTGGTTGTCGTCGTCAATGACAAAGACAACCGGCGTTGCAGGGCGGACGATCGGCTCGGGTGGCGGCGGCGAGACCTGGACGGTGATGGCTGATGCGGTGAGCAGATTCTGGAGGATCTGTGTCAGCTCCCTCGGCTTCACGGGCTTGTTAAGCTGCGTGCAATTCTGAAGCGCGATGTCACGCAAGGTACTCGTCGAGATGTCGCCCGTCAGAATGATCACCGGGAGAGCGGTATGAAGTCTCTCCCGCAGCTTTTTCGCCATCTGGAGCCCATTCATGCCGCCGGGCAGATTGTAATCCGCGAGAATGAGATCGGGCCTGATCGTACCTCGGGCAACCAATTCCAGCGCCGAAGAACCATCGGGCGCGGCTGCCACATGGTGACCCTCGCTCTTGAGTAGAAGTTCCATGAGCTCGCGCACCTCAGGGTCATCCTCGACGATCAGGACATTGCCCGTATGGTGTGTAGATTCCGCGACTGCCGCATCAGCGCCGTGCCCATCATGTTTGGGGTGCGGCGCCGCTTCGCCCGCGCCTAGCACGATCTCGATAGCAAAGGCGGAGCCTTTCCCCGGGCGTGAGCGGACATGTATCCGATGACCGAGCAAATCGCTCAGGCGTTCGACGATGGAGAGGCCGAGACCAAGTCCGCGAGCGCGCTCGCGGGCAGCATTGTTGAGCTGATGGTATTCCTCGAAGATTTTCCGTAGCTCGCTATCTGGAATGCCGATTCCGGTGTCCCAGATTTCGATGCTGAGTGAGCCGGCATGCCGACGGCAGCCAAGCAGCACTTTGCCGTGCTTGGTGTATTTCAGGGCATTCGAAAGCAGGTTGCGGATCATCTGTTCGAGCAGGCGCGGATCGCTTTCTATCGAAAGACCGCATGGAACGACCCGCAAGCCAAGTCCCAGGGCTTGCGCATGATAGGTAAACTCATCCCTGAGGCGGCTGAACAGATCGTTGATGGGGAAGGAAACTACTTTGGCACTCACATTGCCGGCGTCGATCTGGTTGATGTCCAGTAGTGCATTCAGCATGCCTGAGATCGCAGCCAGGGTTTCATCGAGTCGTTTGACCAGCGTCTGCGCCCGCTCACCTTCGACAGTCATCGCCAGCATGCCTTGCAACAAGGCAAGTGTCTGAAGCGGTTGGCGGAGATCATGACTCGCGGCGGCGAGAAAACGAGACTTGGCGGCATTCGCCAGGTCCGCTTGGCGTTTGGCATCCTCCAGCGCCTGCGCGGCGCGCTTCCGTTCGGTGATATCAGTGAATGTGATAACGACGCCCTGGACTGCATTATCCTGGGTGCGGTAGGGCAATATCCGGCGCATGAACCAGGTGCCGTTCTGCGCCTCGATCTCGCGGTCGAGTGGCGCGAGGGTCTGCAGGACCGTGCGGGCATCTGCAAGGAGAACGCCATCCGAAGCCAACGAGCTGAGGTCGGCAAGCGGACGGCCGATATCGTTCGGGATAAGGTTGAAAAGCATCTTCGTCGCTGGCGTGAAGAAGCGGATATTCATCTCGACGTCAAGAAAGAGTGTCGCGACATCGGTGCTGTAGAGCACATTCTGCAGATCGTTGGAGGTTGTACGTTGCCGTTCCAGCGTTTCCTGAAGCTGGCTATTGAGGGCAGTGAGCTCTTCGTTGAGCGACTGCAATTCCTCCTTGGAGGTCAGTAACTCCTCATTCGTGGACTGATATTCTTCATTGATGGATAAGGCATCTTCGGTGATTGCCTTCTGCTCCTCGCTCGCTATTTCGAGGTTGCGAATAGCGCCCTGAAGCTCACCTCTCGTGGCCTTCAGTTCCTCTTCCAGCTCGACGACCCGCGCGACATTCGTCGGCACGGCTGGCGTTCCTTGCTGACGTGCGTGCTGTGGCTCATCAATGAAGCTGATGAAAAAAAGCTCTTCACCATTGTTCACGACCGGCTGTACGGCGATTTTGAACGAAGCCTGATCGCCGCCTTGTTTTGTTCGGCCGCCCGGGACGACAATGCGTTTTTTTTCCTGACCTGCCTGATGAATGGCCGCGCGAAGCTTGATGCGCAGCCCATCGGTCACCATTGCGAGGAGATCATGTGTCGGTCGCCCCGGCGCCACATGCAGGTAGAGTTCCGTGGGCCCAAGCGAATAAAGGCACTCATGCTTGCTGTCGATCAGAACCGACGCGGGCGCATAATTCTCCGCCACCAGCTGCCTGCAGAGGTCGGCGAGCGCGGCCTGGCGTGAGATCGCGGCGCCTTGTCCCGGGCGTGCCGGGATGCGCGCGCCGTCTGCTGGGCTTATCGAAAAAGCCAACTCACCCGGTCGGCTGCGGCCAATATGTCGAAAGAGCCGGGCCGGCTTTGAGATCACCGCGAAGCGGCCATCGTCATTGCCAACGGTCTCCGAGTTTCCCAGCAGGAGGATGCCACCCTCGCGCAGCGCGAAATGGAAAACAGATATGGCCTTTGCCTGCGCCTCGGGGCGCAAATAGATCAGGAGATTGCGGCATGCAATCATGTCGAGGCGAGAAAATGGCGGATCGATCAATAGATCCTGAACTGTGAATACCACGGCCGTGCGGAGTTCGGGCGATACTCGGTAACCTCGATTATCCTTCAAAAAGAAGCGTGCAAGCCGCTCCGCCGACACATCTGCGTCGATCGCGTCCGGATAGAGGCCTTCACGGGCTTTCGCTACCGCGTCCGGGTCGACATCGGAGGCAAAGATCTGAAACTTGATGTTGAGCTTCGCAGCGGCTATTTCCTCGCGAAAAAGCATGGCAAGCGAATAGGCTTCTTCGCCTGTGCTGCATCCTGCGACCCAGATGCGCAGTGGCAGGTCGGGCGAGCGGCTGTGGATCATCTCCGGAATGATCGTCGCAGCCAGATAGTCGAATACCTTCGGGTCTCGAAAGAAGCTCGTCACATTGATGAGCAGGTCATTGGCAAGAAGCTCGAGCTCCTCGGCGTCCCTTCGTAGAATATCGAGATACCGATCCGTGTCATGCGGGGCGATGCCCGCCCGCGACATGCGCTGCGTGATCCGACGCTGCAGCGTACCGGGCTTGTACAGCGTGAAATCATGTGCCGTTTTGCTGCGCAAAAGATCGATAATCGCTGACAAATGATCCACGGCATCGCTCTGTGGCGCCGCGTCGGCATGAACTCGAGTGGAGGCAGCTTTCTGGCGATATTCGACGAGGGCCTGGAAAATCTTGGCGACGGGCAGCACAAGATCGACCGCGCCCGTCTGGATTGCACTGCGGGGCATGCCGTCATAGCTGGCTTCGTCGGGGTCCTGAGCGATGACGAGACCGCGGCTTGCCTTCACAGCTTTCAGCCCAAGGCTCCCGTCGGCCCCCGTTCCGGAAAGGACCACACCGGCGGCACGGGCGCCGTACTCGACCGCCATGGAATGCAACAAAAAGTCGAAAGGTAGGCGTGCTCCATGGCGCTCTTGCGGCTGCGAGAGGTGCAGCGCCCCATTGCCGACGGAGAGATACGCCCCGGGGGGAATGACATAAAGATGATCGCTCTCGATGAGCATTCCATTCGTCGCTTGTAGCACGGGCATAGATGTGTGCGCCGCCAGCAATTCGACCATCATGCTTTCGTGGGTCGGGTCCAGATGCTGCACCAGTATGAAAGCCATGCCGATATCGGCGGGCAGGGTAGCCAGCAGCTTCCGGCAGGCGTCGAGGCCTCCTGCGGAGGCGCCTATTCCGACAACCTCGAAATCGTCAGCGGTACCAAGCGGCCTGCGAATGGCGCGTCGGCCTGCGTGTGCGTCGATCACTTTCGCCGTGCGCGGGCGGCTTAATGCCATGTGACGTTGCTTTCAAAAGGCCGATCTCGGAAGCCTTAATGTTTAATAATAACACGGTTTTCCTTGTCGATGGTGTTTCGTTATGGGGCGAAATGTTCGCGGCTAAGTAGTTTCCGAGGCTATTTTCCGCCGTTTCTGTCGGGCTATGGTCCGGGCGTCAGGTTTTGATCTGTCTGCAGAGGGCCGATGCGATCGAACTTCGACGCGCAGGGTATTGAGAGTAGTGCCGATAACGCGGGCGTGACCGGAATGGCGGCCTACGCCCACGGTATTGGCGCAGCAGGCAAGCAGCGAGACCGAGGAAGCGCCGGCGCTTCGGGCGGTGACAAGACCGTCATTGCCAAATAACCAGACGAACAGGAATTCAACGATGACGATCAACATTCGAAGCATTTTTCTAGCAACCTCGCTCGCCGTGGCGACGGTGGCTGCGACGGCTGTTTTTGCGGGCGCGCAGGATCGCGCAAACGCAGCGACTGCGGAGGATCTCAACAAGGATTCTGATCAGGCGTTGCAGATGCTCTACAAGACGAATCCGCTGGCAGCCTCGCTTTCGAAGAGAGCCAAGGCGATCCTCGTTTTCCCCAACATGGTCAAGGCCGGGCTTGTGTTCGGCGGTGCCTATGGTGAAGGCGTGCTCAAAAAGGGCTCTACGGTCGAAGGTTACTATAATTCCGTCACCGGGTCCTGGGGGTTGCAGGCCGGCGCCCAGTCATACGGCTACGCCGTATTCCTCATGACCAACAAGGCCGTGAAGTATATTCACCGCTCGGAAGGCTGGGAAATCGGCGTCGGGCCGACGGTCGTGATCGTCGATCAGGGTGTCGCCAAGAACCTGTCCTCCTCGACACTGAAGGACGATGCCTATGCCTTCATTTTCGATCAGCAGGGGCTGATGGCAGGCGTCAGCATCGAGGGAACGAAGATCAGCCATATCAAGCGCTGAGCGGCGACCGGACAATCAGCTCTCGCCTCGTCCCGGATACCGGACGAGGCGATTGCATGTCAGGACTTCCGATGAATTAAAAAGTCATTCGCCAATTCGCGGCTCTGCCGCTCAAGGGAGATATCCATGGATCGTTTGCTCACGGGCGGCGTCGTTCTCGTTCTTCTCGGCTTGCTCGGCTTCGCAATTCCGGTTTTCACGACCCATAAGACCGAAGACGTTGCGCGAGTTGGGGACCTCAAGATCCAGACGACGGAAAATACCCGACACGACATACCGCCGCTGCTCAGTGGTGGTGTGATGCTTGTCGGCGTCGTGCTCATCGCCGCGAGCCTTTACAGGAAGCGCTGAGAAAGCGGGCGAAGTCGTCTGCATCTGCGTAGTTTCCGAGGCTCTGCTGCCGAGGGGCCGGGCGCTAGTGTGGCGCTTACGGATACGTCCTGCGTCATGCGATGTACCTGAAGTGCACCAGCGACGTTTCCACCCTTCGTAAGTAGTGGAGAAGCGATCATGCAGCCGACACGAAACACGCTGCCCGAGAACATTCGGGCGCAGTCCGTAGAACTCCTGAACCGGCATCTCGCGGCAGCAATTGACCTGCATTCCCAGATCAAGCAGGCGCATTGGAACGTGCGGGGGCTGAGCTTTATCGCGGTTCACGAGCTTTTCGACAAGGTTGCGGAAGAGGCGGAGAATTATTCCGACCTCATGGCCGAGCGCGCGGGCGGATTGGGCGGAACAGCCTACGGGACCATTCAGATGGCTGCGGAGCGGTCTTATCTGATCCCATATCCGCTGGGTATCGCGGATGAGCAGCAGCATATCTTCGCCGTTGCGGGCGCGTTGGCTGCCTTCGGCCAGTCGGTGCGTGAGGCGATTGATCAGGCAAGCGGCTTTGGTGATGCCGACACCGCCGATCTGTTCACGGAAATTTCTCGCGACGTCGACCACCAGCTTTGGTTCGTTGAATCCCATGTCGCACCAAAATGAGAAAGCCGGTCGTCTCCAGGCATCGATTTGTCATCGATGGCGTTGAATCGGTAACGACAATCTTGAGGTTTGACGCATGCATTGAGGGCAGGGCGCATGAAGGCGCTGCCCCAGGCGAGGCAGATCAATGAAGGCTAGCCGTGTCCTGGTCGTTGAGGATGATGCGCTGATCGGGACGTATCTTGCGGAGCTGCTCACGGCGATGGGGCATATGGTGTGCGCCGTCGAGACCACTGAGACCGGAGCAGTTGCCGCCAGCAAGCAATACAAGCCGGACCTGATGATCGTCGATGTGAAGCTAGGGAATGGAAGCGGCATCGCTGCCGTCGATGAAATTCTGCGCTCAGGATTTGTCCCGCACGTCTTTGTAAGCGGACATATCCTCGCAGTGCAGACGCTCCGGCCGGACGCGATCATCCTTCAGAAGCCCTATAGCGGGCCCCAGCTTGCTCGGGCGATTCAGCGCGCGCTCGGTATCACGCCGCCTTGTTGAAGGTCATTTGTGGCAGTTGGCCAGGCATTTCCCGGCATATGCTCAGGTCGTGAATCTTCGCAGTATCTGCCACGAAATTGTCGCCTTTGGGCAGGACAAAAGCCAAATGGAAACGACACCGAAAGAGCTTCTAACGGGGCACGATATCGCGCTGGCGACGGCCCGGCTTCGCTCGGAACATGAGCAGGAGACGAGTGGCATACAGCGGGCGGTGGATCGCCTCACGGCGATCGTTGGACGACCGAGCTTTGTTGCGATTCTCACGCTGGCAATTCTGTCGTGGATGGTCGGCAATTTTCTGGCAGGGTTTCTGGGCTTCACGGAGATCGACCCGTCGCCGTTTGTCTGGCTTCAGGGCGCGCTGAATACGGTTGGTCTTTACATCGCAGCCCTCATTCTGTCGACGCAGCGCCGTGAGGACCAACTTTCGAGCCAGCGCGAGCAGCTGATCCTCGAACTCGCGATCCTGAACGATCAGAAGGCGTCAAAGATCATCCAGCTTCTCGAAGAGGGGCGTCGTGATAACCCGTCGATAACCGACCGCGTTGACGAGCAGGCGCTCGCCATGTCGACGCCATCGGATCCTCACTCGGTTCTGCAAGGCATCAAGGATTTCCATGAGGGTTCGACCTGATGCGTTGTGAGGTTGCATGAGGTTGAACAAAAATGGTTTCTGGATTCGAACGACATGGTGCCTATAATTTTCGCGATATCGAGAGTTCCGGTCATATAGGCGTCAGGTGAGCCGCACTTCGGTCGGGGCCGTTCCAGGAGGTGCTTGAGGAATGATCTGGAAAGTCGTTGCGGGAATCGTTCTGGCGCTCTCGATGGCGATCCCCGTACAGGCAGGCAATCTGAATGTGACCGTGCTGGGCATTCGCTCGGAAGCTGGTGCCGTGATGATAGGTGTCTACGATAGCGCCGAACGGTTCTCAAAGGCCGTCAATAATGCGGCGCATGTCGGGCTTCTGAGCGACAAGGGGCGCCTGATCGGGGTGACTCTACGGGCGAGAAGGAGTGAGCAGGGAATTGGATTCCTGAAGCTCCCGCCGGGCCGCTACGCCGTCATCGTGTTCCACGACGAGAACGACAACGGACTCCTGGACAAGAGCTTCCTGGGTATTCCGATGGAGGGTTACGGTTTTAGCAACAATGCGCGCGGTTTTCTAAGTGCGCCGTCTTTTGATGTCGCCGCTGTAACCGTAGGTCAGGCGGACACAAATATTTCCATTGTACTCTCATACCAGTTGGCGCTATCGCCGCCTCGGCTCGGGAAGTAAGCTCTCTGCACGGCGACTTGGCCTTTTTTCCACTGGGCTGGTGTTTCGGATGCCCATCCGTCGGATGCATTTCGAGAAGAGTGCCTCTTACAGCAACTTCTGCCAGGCGATGACCAAGGTCTCCCTCAGCCGCTGCAGTAACGGGCGATTCTTCCAGGCTTTCAGGTCTATTGCTGTGGCGTCGCGTTGATCGTCTGCGAACATGGCCTCCAGTTCAGTAGCCGTCTCGGTGCCCAGTACCACAACGTCGACCTCATCGTTGAAGATGACACTCCGGTGATCGAAGTTGGATGAACCGACAGCCGACCATACACCGTCGATGACCAGCGTCTTTGAGTGAAGGACCACATCGTGGGTTTCGTAGATTTTCACTCCCGCCTCCAGCAGATCCGAATAGTGCGAGTGCGCAACGGCGATAGAGGACTCGGAGTCGCTTTTGTCGGGCAATAGGAGACGGACGTCTACGCCGCGCCGCGCCAGTCAGGTCCTCCATTTCCTGCTCCGTCGGAACGAAATAGGCAGCACTTATCCTGATGGTCTTCTCGGCATTCCGTATCGCCGAGAGCAGCGTCGCGTAATAGGGGGGGATGGGTTGATCGGGCGTACTGCCCAAGACGCGAACGACGGCGGTTCCCTTTGGGGGAATTTTCGGGAACAAGTCTGACGTCTTGATCGGCGGACCCTTCTGCTGGTTCCAATGATCGAGAAAGAGCGCCTGCAACTGCGCGACGGCAGGCCCCTCGATTTCGAGGTCGGTATCTCGCCAATGTTCAAGGGGGGCACCTTTTGGCGGCCCCGATTTTCCGATTGGATTGCTCTGATAGGTGGAGCTGAGATTGACTCCGCCCACTATCCCGATGGTGCCATCGGCAATCAATATTTTGCGATGGTCGCGATCATTGAGCGAGTAGCTCACCTTCGCGTCCAGAGGATTAACAGGATTGAACGCGACGAGGTTCACACCGGCTTTCTTCAGCCGATCGAAGAATGCCGTGGGTGTGCTGCCGGATCCGAAGCTGTCATAGATTACATTGACGGCAACCCCAGCCTCACGCTTGGCGACGAGGAGATCGCCGAGATGCTTTCCGTCACTTTCGACATCTTCGAAAATGTAATATTCGAGGTTTATATTATTGGTGGCGCTTTCGATCGCGCGAAACATGGCGCGGAAAGACGCGGGCCCATCGCGCAAGAGTCGGGTGCGGTTACCGGCAATCAGGGGGCTCTCAGCCACCGCTTGCTCGATCGCAAGATGGCGCCGGAGTATGCCAGCGTCGCCCGGCTCAGTGCTTATTCGACTAAGCAGCGCCTTGCTTTGTTGCGCGCTGAGTGGTCCGCGGGCTCCCATGATCTGCTGCTTCGACGTCGAGGCACGAGCATGGCTAATGTAGGGCACTGAGGCGCAGCCGGTCAGGGAACAAAGGCCGATACAAACCGCTATGAGAATGTTGAATCTCGACATGGGCCGGGGCACGGCAGGCCCCCGGCCTGTCCGTGGAAAGCTCGCCCGATAAGCGATCCGGTGCTGGCCCATCAGGGGGAACTCCGCAGGTCGGGAGAAGTTGCAGGGCTCAAAGTGTCGGCCGCTCTCGAGGATGTCGAAGTGAGAATAAAGTCGATCTGCTCGCCATCCTCAAGGCTGCGAAACTTTATTGGCACGCCCTGCGCATCGAGCCAGACCTCCCATTTGTCCTCCTGAGCTTCCGTACGAATACGGAAGTGGCGCGCGGATATGGACATCCCTTGCAGAAGAACCGTGTCGGCCTCGCCGCCGGTTACCTTGACGTTGTAGATCTTGCCTGACTTGGTTGACACTACCACGCCCAAACCGATGCGCTTGAGCGACCAGGGATCGGACGGCAAGACGCTAGCCGGGGCAGAGGTTGTTCCCGATGCCGCGGTAATAAAAAAGCGACCGTCTCTGGCCTCGCCATGAACGGTGCTCTGTCGACCATTCATCCTGGTCACGCTCTTTAACGAAATCAGATGTCCATTCTGCAGGACCTCTTGTTGATCGGAATCCTGCCTGTAGATGACAATGCCGATCAGCGTGATCGCCACGTGCAGCTGCGAAGTTATCCGGGTAACACCATTGGCATCGTCGAAGTTGTAGACGTAGGTGCCGATATCGCCATATAGCGGATGTTCAACCTTATAGGTGTCAGTCCGCGTTGCTGCGGACGCGTTGCCAATCAGCGTCGATGCGATGAGAGACGCGGCGCAGGCAAGGCGTGGAGCCAAAATCACTTTTGAGTTTCCTTCTTCTCGCAGTGCAGCCCGCTCGCCTTGAAAGCTTCGGTCTACTTGTGTTCCCGAGCCTCTCCGGAGATTTCCGATCCAGCCTTGGATACGTCCTTGCCGGCGCCTTCAACGGTGTTGCACGCGGTCAATGCCATTGACGCGCCGCTGAGGACGACAAGGCAGATGAAGGCAATCGCGAGATTTTGACGCATGGTTAAGTTCCTTTGGTTTTCCGAGCACCGACAGATCGTTTTCTGGACAATGCAACCATTTCCAGTTTGTCGCGGTCTGCGAATCTCCCATATGAAATCTAACTTTAGTCGTCCCTCTCCAGCAGCCTCGGAAACTACTCAACCCTATTAAACGATAGGCCCCTCACTTAAGGTGCCTCGGCACAAGCTGCCTCGGCACACCAGGCTCTGCGCTTCGATAGTGGTTCGCAAACCAGCGTTCTTCCGGTGCGTACGCGGCCGCCGCCTATCCCGAATCGACGTTTTACCCGGCGCTCGTATGTCATCGTCGTCGTGAATAAGCTTGAAGTTGTGATCAATGAGAGTTGTCGCCCGGTGGCGAGCGACGGGAATATTTTTCATTTCACATATTCTCGTTCGCGACTGAGCCAACATGAACATGGTCCTAGGTATTTTCCGAGCCTCATACGCGCAGGGCGCGTTGTGTCAAGGTACGCGAATTATTGGCGCTCCTCGCCTGCAATGGACGTATGTCCACCCGTGTCACTGACTTGTCGCCCAAAAGGCCGACAAGCCAGTGGACGAGATGGCTGCAATTCCGCCGCGTCAAAGCATCGGAGGAAAAATGAGAAAAATTTCAACTGTGGTTTGCGGAACATTGGCGCTTTTGGCGCTATCGGGCTGCTTCCGTCACGGCCATGACGGGCGTCCTGGCGATGACGGTGGTTACCACGATGATCGCGGCGGAGATCGTGATCATCGTGGTGACGATCGTAACGAGCGGGGTACGTATGCGCACTGAATCCACATACGGCGTCAGCGGACTTATTTCAGGGCGGACGAGTTGAACGGCCTATCTGTTGATCCGTAAACCTCTTAGATGAACGACTCGTCACGTGAGACGATGCATCCATGAATTTCGTATTCGTCGTATCAAGTCGTGACTATTAGCGCGGCTTTCGGAACAGCGCTTTAAAACCGGCGTCTGCGTCTGCTTCAGCGCTCAAATCGTGCGAATGGAAATTTTCGCGGGAAAGAAATCAGCTAACGCCCGTCTCGATCCTACCTTGGCCGGAAAGGCATATATGAGTTCTATCCTGAGTTATGTGCGTAGATTTCATCGTTCGACACCGCTCTGGAGCGACCCGGCGCCGGTGCGGGAAGAGCTTTTCGGTGTTGAACGGCTAGAGCAGCATGCCGAAAGTCTGGCAGCTGCCCAGCCGATAGGTGCTCGAGCGCCCGCCGTTTTGCCATTGAGTACCCGCCTTGATGATAATGCCGCCGTGTTGCTCGCCGTCTATCGCGCGAGTGCCGCCGAGCTGGAGAGTGGCCGGGGAGTGGTTCCTGCAGCAGAGTGGCTGCTCGACAATTATCACGTCGTCGAAGAACAGATTTGCGAAATTCGCGATGACCTTCCGGATGGATATTATCGCCAGCTGCCGAAGCTGACCGAAGGTCCATTCGCCGGATATCCGCGGGTTTTGGGCATCGCTTGGGCCTATGTTGCCCATACCGATAGCCACTTTGATCCCGAAACACTGCGTCGTTTCATTGGCGCCTATCAGCGAGTGCAACCCCTCACGATCGGCGAATTATGGGCGGTTGCGATTACGCTTCGGATTGTCCTCATCGAGAATCTGCGGCGATTGTCCGACCAGATGTCGGCCGGAAGGGCAGCGCGTGCCGATGCTGATGCCTTGGCAGGCCGGCTGCTCGCGGCCGGCCACGGACGATCCGCGCTCGAGGCTGATTTGGCTACGCGTCCCAGCGGCCCCTTGTCGGAAGCCTTCGCTGCACAACTTGCAAAGCGATTGAGAGATCAGGATCCGATAACGACGCCGGCGCTCGGCTGGCTGGAGGAGCGGCTTCAATTGCAGGGAAGCGAAATTGACGGTGTGGTGCAGCAGGAGCAATTGAGGCAAGGCGCGTCCAATCTCTCCGTCCGCAATATCATCACCAGCATGCGGTTGATCTCGGATATCGACTGGGCCGACCTCTTTGAAAGCGTGAGTCTTGTTGATGAGCGGCTGCGTGCGGCGAGCAACTTTTCTGCGATGGATTTTCCAACGCGCAATCTTTATCGCAGTGCGATCGAAGAGCTGGCACGTGGCGCATCCTCGCCGGAGCTCGAAATAGCTGACCATGCGCTACGTTCTTCGCGTATTGCTGCTGCCAATGTTGAAGATCATACAGAGGCAGCGCGTCTTGGTGATCCCGGCTACCACTTGATTGGCGGAGGCCGGCGAGCGCTCGAGCGGGCGATGAACTTCAAACCTTCGACTCGATTGCGGATCAACCGCTTCAACATCCATCTGGGTATAGGCGGCTACGTAGGCGCGATTCTACTTACCACAACCGTCTTGCTGCTTTCCGGTCTGTGGGCGCTCTCATCCACCGGCCTCATCGGCACGCGGCTCGCGTTGTTCGGACTGGTTGCCATTCTTCCCGCAATGGCGGCGGCGACGGCGATCGTCAACCGTATGATTACCTGGAATTTCGGCGCGGTAGTTCTACCAGGTCTCGAACTCAAAGGTGGCGTGCCGTCGTCGCTGCGAACCCTCGTCGTCGTTCCGACGCTTCTGACCAGCGAAGCCGATCTTCTGGAGCAGATCGAACGGCTTGAGGTGCACCATCTTTCCGGTGCTGGCGGCGATCTCTCGTTCGCCCTTTTGTCGGATGGCTTGGACGCCGATATGGAGGTCGTGGAAAGCGACGCACATCTGCTTGCCGTCGCCGCCGACGCAATCGACCAATTGAATCGCCGTCATGGACCGGGCCCCAGCGGCGACCGCTTCCTTCTGCTGCATCGACACCGCGTCTTCAATCCCGGCGAGAATAAGTGGATGGGGTGGGAGCGCAAAAGAGGCAAGTTGCATGAGCTCAACAGGCTATTGCGCGGCGCCACCGATACGACCTTCATGTCCGTTGGCGGGCACCCGCCGCACGCGCCCGCCGGCGTGCGATATGTCATTACGCTTGATGCGGATACGCGGCTGCCGAGAGATGCCGCACTCCGGCTGATCGGCAAGATGGCGCATCCGCTCAACCGACCGAAATTCAGCGCCGCCGAGCAACGTGTCGTCGAAGGCTATGGCATTCTTCAGCCGCGCGTGACGCCGTCGCTGCCGATAGGACGGGAAGCTTCGGCCTATCAGAGGATATTTTCCGGGCCTGGCGGCATGGACCCTTATGCGGCGGCTGTATCCGACGTCTATCAGGATATGTTTGGAGAGGGGTCTTATACGGGCAAAGGCATTTACGACGTCGATGCGTTCGAGGCCGCCATGGCCGGCCGGGTGCCCGAGAACGCTCTGCTCAGCCATGATCTTTTCGAAGGCATTTTTGCGCGAGCGGGTCTTGCCTCCGACGTCGAGGTCGTTGAGGAATTTCCATCTCGCTATGATGTCGCCGCCAAACGCCAGCATCGCTGGACGCGCGGCGACTGGCAGCTCATTCCCTGGATATTCGGGAGGCCGGCCGGAGGTCAGGCGGTTCCGAGAGTCGGCCACTGGAAGATGCTGGACAATCTTGTCCGATCGCTAATGGCACCTGCCACGTTGCTGGCCTTCCTGGTCTGTTGGATTCTCCCTATGCCCTCGGCGCCGGTAGGCGTGTTGCTGATCCTTGCTGCTATCGCTATCCCGACATTCCTCCCGAGTTTTGTCTCCGCGCTACCACAACGCGCGGGTAGCCGTCCCCGCAATCACTTGAGGATTCTGGCGAGTGATTTGAGCCTCGCTGCAAAGCAGTCCGGTTTGTTGGTTGCGTTCGTTGTCGATCAGTCGACACGAATGATCGATGCCTCTGCAAGGACATTGGCGCGGCTCTTTGTGACGCATCGCCATCTTCTCGAATGGACGACTGCGGCTGAAGCGACAGGGAAGGCTCCCTTGGATCTTGGCGGCTATTATCGAGGAATGGCCGGCGGGACTGTGCTGGGACTTCTTCTCGCTGGCGCCGCTATCGTCTTCGAGCCGTCATCCTGGCCAATAGCGTTGCCATTTGCATTGCTGTGGCTGGCGGCGCCTGCGTTGGCCTTGAGAATTAGCCAGCCGGCGGCCGCTAAAAGCCGGCTTGTGGCTTCGGGACCGGAGGCACGCGATTTGCGCCTCATTGCGCGTCGTACCTGGCGCTACTTCGAGACCTTCGTGACGCCAGACGACAACATGTTGCCACCGGACAATTTTCAGGAAGTGCCGAAGCCGATCATCGCGCATCGGACCTCGCCAACCAATATGGGCCTCTATTTGCTCTCGACTGTCGCCGCGCATGATTTCGGTTGGGCGGGCATAGTGGAGACAGTCGAGCGTCTGGAGGCGACCCTCGGCACCATGCAGAAGCTGCCGCGATTCAAGGGCCACTTCTTCAACTGGTACGGGACGATGGATCTGCGTGCGCTCGATCCAGCTTATGTTTCATCCGTAGACAGTGGGAATCTGGCTGGGCACCTGATCGTGCTCGCCAATTTCTGCGAAGAATGGACTCATTCCTCTGTCGTTCCGGATGCGCGGTCTGGGATGAAGGACAATCTCCGGCTTTTACTTGAGGCGCTTGATGCCGAGGGCGTAGAGAGCGGGAAGGGGCAGAGCCTGTTCCCTGCTATTCTTAAAGAGATCAGCACGAAGTTGAGCGGGACGCAGACACTCGAGACGATACTGCCAGAGCTGAAGCAACTCGTTGAGAAAGCCGCCAAGGTAGCCCCCGATCTTCAGCCTGCATCTGCAAAGGCGAGCTCATCGGAGCTGAGCTTCTGGATCGGGGTGTTGGGAAAAGCCGTGTATGAAAGTGGCCGGGACCGGCTTCAAATCACGGAATCGCCGCACATCCTGAGGGGCCGGCTGGATGCGCTCGCCAGAACGGCGCGCGAGATGGCGCTCGCGATGGACTTCGGGTTTCTCCTCGATCCCGAGCGGCAGCTATTGTCTATCGGCTATTCCCTTGCCGAGAACAGCCTCGACTCAAGCTGCTATGATCTTCTCGCCTCGGAATCGCGGCTCGCAAGCCTGTTTGCCATAGCGAAGGGTGATGTTCCCACTCGGCATTGGTTTCACCTCGGGCGAGCGGCGACCCCGGTCGGGAGCGCATCAGCTCTGATCTCCTGGTCCGGATCGATGTTCGAATATCTGATGCCGTCGCTTGTAATGCGTGCGCCGGCTGGCAGCATACTTGAACAAACCAATCGTCTGGTGGTGGCGCGGCAGCAGGCTTATGGCGCGTCGCTAGGTATTCCATGGGGCATCTCGGAATCCGCCTTCAATGCCCGCGACATTGAATTCACGTACCAGTATTCGAACTTCGGCGTTCCCGGTCTCGGCCTCAAGCGTGGTCTCTCCGAGAATGTCGTGGTTGCGCCCTATGCAACAGGTCTCGCCGCCATGGCAGATCCTCACGGCGCAAGAAAAAACTATATTCACCTCGCGAGGTTGGGCGCGCGCGGTCGCTATGGCTTCTATGAAGCTCTCGATTTCACTCACTCGCGACTTCCGGACAATGAGGATGTCGCAATCGTCTACAACTTCATGGCCCATCATCAGGGTATGACTATAGTTGCCATCGCGAATACCCTCCAGAACGGTCTTATGCGGGCCCGGTTCCATCGGGAACCGATGATTCAGGCAAGCGAGCTGTTGCTTCAGGAGCGAATGCCGCGGCACATTGCGGTTGCACATCCCCGCGCCGAAGAGGTCAAGGTCTCTCCCACCGAAGTCAGGACTGGTGCTCCGACCGCGCGTCGCCTTTCGGCGTCGACACTCGACGCCCCGGTTACGCATTTGCTGTCGAACGGTTGCTACGCAGTGCTGCTGACTGCGGCAGGGGCCGGCTATAGCCGGTGGCGCGATATTGCGGTGACGCGGTGGCGAGAGGACGCCACGCGCGACGACTGGGGATCATTTATCTTTTTGCGGGATATGCAGAGCGGAAATGTCTGGTCTGCCGGAGCGCAACCGCTCGGAATTGAGGCTGACCACGAAGAGGTCGTCTTCGGGGAGGACTACGCCGAGTTCATCCGCCGCGACGGGACATTGACGACCACTATGGACGTTATCGTCTCGGGCGAAGATGACGGCGAGGTTCGTCGCCTATCGCTGGCGAACAGCGGCCGCCGGACGCGCGAGATCGAGTTGACATCCTATGCCGAGGTGGTTTTGACGTCACCCGCAGCCGACAATGCGCATCCGGCCTTCTCCAAGATGTTCGTTCAAACCGAATATCTTGCCGATTACGCCGCGCTCATTGCGACGCGCCGCCCGCGCTCTCACGATGAGCCGCGAGTGTGGGCTGCGCATTTCGCTGTGGTCGAAGGTGAGATCTTCGCCGATCCGCAATACGAGACCGATCGTGCCCGCTTCCTTGGACGGAGCCATACAGTCGCGACGGCTTCTGCGATCGCGGACAGCCAACCGCTCTCAAATACGGTTGGGACTGTTCTCGATCCGATATTCTCACTGCGACAGTCTATCAAGATCCCGCCGGGCAAGGTCGCCCGCGTCGCTTTCTGGACCGTCATTGCGTCGACGCGGGAGGAGCTCCTTGTCTTGATCGACAAGCATAACGATCGAAGCGCATTCGACCGAGCAAAAACTCTCGCCTGGACTCAGGCCCAGGTTCAGCTTCGCCATCTTGATATCGAGCCAGGGGAGGCTGCGGATTTTCAGCGCCTGGCTGCGCCGATCCTCTATGCGGACCCACGCTTCAGGGCATCATCGGATGCGATTGCCCGCGGTGCCGGCTCACAGTCTGGTCTTTGGCGGCACTCGATTTCCGGGGACTTGCCAATCGTGCTCCTGCGCATTGACGATATCGAGGATATCGCGCAGGTGCGCCAGCTTCTACGTGCGCATGAGTATTGGCGCATGAAGCGTCTTGATGTCGATCTGGTCATCGTCAACGAGCACGCCTCATCCTATACCCAGGATCTGCAGTTGGTGATCGAGGCCGCCGTGCGCAGTAGCCAGATGCGGCCGCGGCTTGGCGGGGAACAAACGCGTGGTTCCGTCTACGCGCTTCGCGCAGACATGATGAGTGTCGAGACCCGCGCCTTGCTTCTGTCGGCCGCCCGCGTGTCGCTGATCGCCCGCCGCGGCCCAGTCGCTGATCAGCTTTCGCGGTTGCTGCGCCCTTCGATCGTGTTGCCGGCCCATCACAGAACAAGGCGTACAATATCGGCGCCGAAGCCATCAGCGCCGATGGATGGTCTTGAGTTCTTCAATGGATTTGGGGGCTTTGACAATGACGGTCGGGAATATGTGACCATCCTCAATGCGGACGAAACGACGCCTGCGCCGTGGATCAACGTGATCGCAAATCCCGGCTTCGGCTTTCAGGCTTCGGCGGAAGGAAGCGGCTATACGTGGGCCGAGAACAGTCGTGAGAACCAGATTACGCCGTGGTCTAACGATCCGGTCGGAGACCCGACAGGCGAGGTGATTTACGTTCGCGACGAGGAGACCTTCGATCTCTGGAGCGTAACCGCGCAACCGATCAGGGATGGTGGAACCTATGTTGCCCGGCATGGTTATGGCTATAGCCGTTTTGAACATCAGGCAAAAGGCGTCGCGCTGGAGTTGCTTCAATATGTTCCGATTGCCGATCCGATCAAGATTTCACGCCTGACGCTTCGGAACCTATCGGGGCGGAGGCGTCGGCTATCGGTCACCGCCTACGCGGATCTGGTGCTTGGAACGTCCCGTGGGGCATCAGGTCCATTCATCGGGACGGAGATCGACGATGAAACGGGGGCGATGCTGGTGCGCAATCCGTGGAGTCTCGCTTTTCCCGGTCGCGTTGCCTTCGTCGATCTGGGCGGACGCCAGACGGCGTGGACAGGCGACCGCACCGAATTTCTTGGTCGCAAAGGGACACTTGCGGCTCCGGCGGCACTGGTTGGGAAGTTGCCTTTGTCTGGAGCAACCGGTGCCGGGCTCGATCCCTGCGCGGCCTTGCAATGCGTTGTGGAACTTGACGCTGGCGAGATGATCGAAGTCGTCTCCTTCGTTGGACAATGCGGGTCCGTCGATGAGGTCCGTGCACTGATCGCGCGTTATCGCGATAGCGATCTCGACTCCGTTTTCGACGAGGTCACAGGCCAGTGGAAGGCGGTGCTCGAAGCGGTTCAGGTCAAGACGCCCGATCGCGCTATGGACATCATGCTGAATGGTTGGCTGCTCTATCAGACGCTTGCTTGCCGCATCTGGGCACGTTCGGCCTTCTATCAGGCAAGCGGCGCTTACGGCTTTCGCGATCAGCTTCAAGATGGCATGGCATTGATGGTTGCACAGCCCGAGGAAACACGACGTCATCTCCTGCGCGCTGCTGCCCGGCAGTTTGTGGAAGGAGATGTCCAGCATTGGTGGCTTTCGCACTCGGGGCAGGGCGTGCGAACGCGTATCTCGGATGATCGGGTGTGGCTCGCATTTGCGACCGCGACATATATCGCAGGCTCGGATGACGTTACGGTTCTGGACGAGATTGTACCGTTTATCGAGGGCCCGCCTCTGCCTGCTGGTGAACACGATTCCTTCTTTCAGCCGATGATGGCGGATGAGCGGGGCACATTGTTCGAACACTGCGCGCGTGGCCTTGATCAGTGTCTCGAACTTACCGGCGAGCACGGCCTGCCCCTGATCGGCACCGGCGACTGGAACGACGGCATGAACCGTGTCGGCGAAGGTGGCAAAGGCGAAAGTGTGTGGCTTGGCTGGTTGCTGCTGCGGACCATCGAGCTCTTCGCGCCGCTGGCCGACGGTCGTGATGCATCTCGTGCTCAACGATGGCGCGCTCATGCGATCGTGGTTCGCGCCGCGCTCGAACGTGAGGCGTGGGATGGCGAATGGTATCGTCGTGCAACTTACGATGATGGAACCTGGCTCGGCGCAAAAACGAGCGACGAGTGCCGGATCGATTCCATTGCTCAGTCCTGGTCAGTGTTGTCGGGCGCTGCCGATCCGGCAAGAGCCGAGATTGCTATGGCGTCGCTGGATAGGCTTCTTGTTCGACGTGATGAGGGCATTGCTCTGTTGTTCTCGCCGCCATTCGATAAGACGCCGCGCGATCCCGGCTATATCAAGGGTTATCCGCCGGGCCTGCGTGAAAATGGCGGGCAATATAGCCACGCCGCCATGTGGGCAATCCTTGCCTTTGCAAGGCTCCGAGAGAGCGAGAAGGCAGTCGATCTTTTCAGGCTGGTCAACCCTATCAACCACACGCGAACAGCCGGGGAGGTCGAACGCTATAAAGTCGAGCCCTATGTCGTCGCTGCCGACGTCTACTCCGTCGCGCCTTATACTGGACGCGGAGGATGGACCTGGTACACGGGCGCCGCCGGCTGGATGTATCGCGCCGGCGTCGAGGGGATTTTGGGCATTCGCCGCGAGGGCCGACTTCTTGTTATCGATCCCTGCATTCCGGCGGACTGGCCGGGCTTCGAGGCGACCGTGAAGATGGGGTCGACAAGTTACGACGTGCACGTGGAGATCTTACCATCGGACGATGTCGGCATTTCACATGCTGTTCTGGATGGTTTTGAAATTGACTGTGTCGAAGGCCGGGTCCGGCTTCCATTGGATGAGGCAATACACAGCCTGTCGATATATCGAGCCGGGAGCGGGGCTCAATCTTATGCTGGCGTGGCGACGCTCGCTCTGAACTGACTGCCAAGCCGGATCCAATCTGCCGCCACGATCGTTAAGTGCGTCCGAACTGAAGACCGCGACAACATTGATATCAAGCGATCAAGCCGCATTGAGACGCTGCGGAATCTCTCTAATGACACAATGATCTAACAGGAGATCTGCGATGAAACGGCTCTTTATTCCAACGCTTTCTCTCGTGCTTCTTGCCGGGATGCCCGCACATGCGGCACCGCCTGACAACCAGCCGGGCAACGAGGACGACAGCGCCAAAAAGCACAAACAACAAGGTGAACAACCGCAAGGCAACGAGCAAGGAAAGCCTGGCGAACGGAAGCCGGGCGGACAACAGGAGCGTGGGCAACAGAAGCCTGCCGGCGTAAAACGCCAGGATCACCCGCAGCAGGGGCAGCCCGGTGGCCAGCAGCAAGGCGGCGCACCGCAGGGCGTAAAACAGAAGCCAACGGGTGTCCAACCGCAGGGTATGCAGCAGCAGGAGGAGCGCGCTAAACCAACGACGCCCGGTAACCAGCCGCCACAGCCGCGGGTTCAACAGAAGCCGATCGGTGGCCAGTGGCAAGGCGGCCAACAGGACCATCGTCCTCAAGGTCAAGACGCCGGCGAGCGTCAGCGCAAACCTCAGGGGCAGGACAACGTCCGGACGGAGCGTTATAGCGGGCCGCGCGATTACACGCCCGGTCGTCGTCCGACCAACTGGAACAAGCGCCCGCGCCAGTTCGACCCGCGCGATTACCATCACAACTACCAGGCGGAGCGTCGTTATCACTGGGGTCAATATCAGCGCCCGCGGGGCTGGTATGAGCGCCGCTGGCTATTCGGTGAATTTCTGCCTGCATTCTTCTGGGCACGGAATTACTGGATCGCGGATTACTGGATGTTCGGTCTTGCGATCCCGCCATATGGTTGCGAATGGGTCCGGTACGGCAACGACGCGCTGCTGATCGATACGGACTCCGGCGAGATTCTGCAGGTAGTCTACGGAATATTTTATTGAATCCCTGAATGACCTCGACGTTTGAACCCGGACCGCCTTGGATGGCTGTCCGGGTTCATGTCCCGACCGGCAATGAGGAGTATGGCGTGAACTACAACAACGCCCTTCCTCTCACTGATATCCAACAGGAGAATCTCAATGCCTCTGATCAACCTCGTCGTTGTACTGATCGTGGTTGGCGTGCTGCTTTGGCTCGTCAATACTTACATACCGATGGACGGAAAAATAAAAAGTATCTTGAACGCGGTCGTCGTCATTGTCGTCGTGATCTGGCTATTGCAAGTCTTCGGGGTTCTGGATTCGCTGAGCGGCATTCATGTTGGTCGATGACTTGTGAAATGCAAATGGGGCTTCAGGGCGGTTCCGAACTGCGCCGCCGGAGCGCGAAGGACGAGACGGCACAATCTTCAAGACGGGCAAGATGGCAGCTTGTCCTTCGCGCTCCTGCTTCGCCGCCCACTCCTTGGCTATGATCCGAAATGTGTTCTCCGAGGACGTTGCCTCTGTGAGCTTTTCCAACTTTCTGAGATAGGCAGGGTCTCTTCCCCTTTGACGACGATGCAGCGGGCAGCATCGCGCGCCTTGGCGCGCGACACATCGGGATAGCCCCCAATGCAAGAGTTTTCGAATCCCACGACAGCGGTACTGGATTCGCCAGTAGTGCCACCCGTTTGGATTTGGCTGCATCGGTCAGTGGCGTGGAGGTGCCTCCACAGAGAGGCGAAATGTACCGTCAGAGATACTGTCACGGTAAGCGATGTTTCGTTCACACCTTGACTGGATAATTCCAAGGGAGCAGATCTTTGATCTGGCTTTGCTTGTGTCCG
>NZ_WESC01000011.1 GCF_009184905.1 Parvibaculum sedimenti | reverse complement strand
AATCCTCCGCAAATCGGTCAGAGGATTGAATCACGCGCGCCCATGCGACAGCAATGGCGGAGTTTTTCAACGGTATCGTCACATAGTCGCCCTTGGACTTTTCCTCGACCTCGCCATCCTTCAACGCCCGGAAGCGCGGCATGATTTCGAGCGCCGCGACTTCTCGCATCAGGGCAGCGACTTCTTCGGCAAGCTTGCTCATGCTTATTCGGCCGCGTGCGCCATAACGGGTTCGACGCGCCCCTTGAGCTCAGGATAGCGCTTTTCAAGCCGCCCGAACTCCGCTTCGGAGAGGTTTACATCGAGCACTGTCGTGCCGTCCTCCTCGCTCACGCGCTTGCGCACCTGCCCATGCTCATGAAGCCATGCCATCAGTGCACCCTCGTCCGGCTGCACGATGATACGGACTGAAAGCCCCTTGTCGACGACGAGCTTGTCGATGAGCGTCAACAGCGTTGCCGTGCCCTCGCCCGTCAAGGCTGAGACGGCAACCGTCAGCGGATCGCGCGCGGCGGCATTCACCACGGCGTCGTGCGCCTCCGGTGGCAGGCAATCGATCTTGTTCAGAACCTCGATAATGGGCCGTTGCGGCTCCTCGGCCTTTTCGCCCGCAAGTCCAAGCGATGCCAGCACGACCTCGACATCATGCTTCTGAATGTCGCTTTCTTCATGCGAGGCGTCCCGCACATGCAGGATAACCTCCGCCTCAAGCACCTCTTCGAGCGTCGCGCGGAAGGCTGCGACGAGATGCGTCGGCAGGTCGGAGATGAAACCCACGGTATCGGATAGAATGATCTTCCGCCCGCTCGGCAGCGACACGGCCCGCATGGTGGGATCGAGCGTCGCGAAGAGCAGGTTCTCGGCAAAGACGCCGGCTTCCGTCACGCGGTTGAAAAGCGTCGACTTGCCGGCATTTGTGTAGCCGACCAGTGCCACGACCGGATAAGGCACCTCGCGCCGCGTCTTGCGATGGAGTTCGCGCGTCCGCTTCACCGTTTCGAGCTGACGCTCGATCTTGGTGATGCGTTCCATGATGATGCGCCGATCCGCTTCGATCTGGGTTTCGCCTGGACCGCCAAGGAAGCCGAAGCCACCACGCTGACGCTCAAGATGGGTCCAGCTGCGGACGAGACGGCTCTTTTGGTAGTTCAGATGGGCGAGCTCGACCTGCAGCGCGCCTTCACGCGTGTGCGCTCGCTCGCCGAAGATTTCGAGGATGAGGCCCGTGCGGTCGAGAATCTTGACCTTCCAGGCACGTTCGAGATTGCGCTGCTGAACGGGCGAAAGATGTCCATCCACAATGACGAGCTCGACCTCCAGCTCCTCGAGCAGGCCTTTCAGCTCCTCGACCTTGCCCTCGCCGATCAGCGTTGCCGGGCGCGGATCGGAGACCACGGCTATGGCGTTACCCACCAGATTGAGGTCGATGGCGGCGGCAAGGCCCAGCGCCTCTTCCAGTCGCGCCGTCTGCGAGCGGAAGGGTTGCCCCTTCCGCTTCGCATCGAGTTCTGCGGATTTGAGCCATGGCACCAGCACGAAGGCGCGCGTCGGCATGCGCCGCGCCTCATGGCCGGCGGCGTTCGCGGAACGGCTCTGTTCGCGGCGCTTCGTATCGCCGCCTGCATTATCCTGATCGGTCAAGAAAGGGCCTTAAGCCTCCTCGCCATTCGCTCCCGGCTCGAAAAGCTGCACGGGCGACGAAGGCATGATCGTCGATATGGCGTGCTTGTAGACCAATTGCGAGTGGCCATCGCGACGCAGCAACACACAAAAGTTGTCGAACCAGGTTACCACGCCCTGAAGCTTCACCCCGTTCACAAGAAAGATCGTGAGGTTCGTCTTGTTCTTACGAACATAGTTCAGGAACGTATCCTGCAAGTTATGGGTCTTCTCGCTCATGGGTAAACCCCATTTGTAAAATTTGGCCGGGTCGACACGGCCGCAGCGGCCGACCTCAATGGCTTTGCCTCTGCCCCGGAGGGTCGCGAGGTGCGGACCCCTCTAATCTGTTCTATTTCCAAAATGCTGCAAGTGCGAAAACACTCAAACGGCGACTTCTCCTCACTTTTTTCTCGCTAATGCCCCAAATGGCCGAATTAGCTCAGCACTCCGACCTTCGCATAGGCTTCGCGCAGCCGCAGCGTGATCGATCCGGGCGCGCCGTTACCGATCGCGGTATCGTCTATGCGCACGACCGGAATGATGACCGCTGAGGATGCGCTGATAAATGCCTCGCGCGCCGACTTCGCCTCATCCGGTGTGAAGGGGCGTTCGACAATCTCGATCCCTTCCCGCTTCGCCGTTTCGAGAAGCACGGTCCGGGTAATGCCGGAGAGGATCTCCGGCCCGGTCGAGCGCGTGACGAGCCGGCCGAACTTGTCCACGATCCAGGCATTGGTCGAGGAGCCTTCGGTGACGTAGCCTTCGGCATCAACCAGCCAGGCCTCATAGGCACCCGCCTCCCGCGCCGCCTGCTTGGCGAGGATGTTGGGCAGGAGCGCGATCGACTTGATATCGCGCCGCGCCCAGCGCAGATCGGGCATGGTGACGACGGCAACGCCCTTTTCCGCCGATTGCTGGATGCGCGCCATATTGAGCCGCTTGGCTGTGATCACCAGCGATGGCTTCACCGGGCCTGCGGGAAACGGATGGTCGCGGGGCGCAACGCCGCGCGTCACCTGGAAATAGACAAGGCCGTTCTCGACCCGGTTCCGCCGCACCACTTCGCGCAGCACCTGACGCAGCGCGGAAAGCGGCATCGGGCTCGCGATCCGCAATTCCGCAAGCGACCTCTGCAGGCGGGCGAGATGCAGTTCCTCGTCCATAAGCTTTCCGCCGCGAATGCCGCAGACCTCATAAACGCCGTCGGCGAACTGGTAGCCGCGGTCGTCGATATGGACGCCCGCATCCGCGTGGCGGACATAGCGGCCGTTGACATAGGCAATACGTGACAAGATGCGCTTCCTGCTCTGGCGTCAGATCGGCAGATCGGCACGCGACGTCGTCGCAACGCCGAGTGACTTCAGCTTGCGATGCAGCGCCGAGCGCTCCATGCCGATGAAGGCCGCCGTGCGCGAGATGTTGCCCCCGAAGCGGCTGATCTGGGCCATCAGATATTCGCGTTCGAAAGTCTCGCGCGCCTCTCGAAGCGGCAGGGCCATGATGTGCTCTCCGCCCGAACCATTGACCGTGATCTGGGCCGAGGAGCCGACCTCCGCCGGCAGCATATCGGCAGTAACAACCGCACTCGGATCGCCCGAGGTCAGGATGAGCAGCCTTTCGACATTGTTGCGAAGCTGACGGACATTGCCCGGCCAATCATGCGCCTGAAGCGCGGCCATCGCGTCTTCCGAAATGCGGCGAGGTGGCAGGCCCGTCGAGCGCGAGAGCTGCGCCATGAAATAATCAACGAGCATCGGAATGTCCTCGCGCCGCGCCGAGAGCGGCGGCACATGGATCGGCACGACGTTGAGCCGGTGATAAAGATCCTCGCGGAAGCGCCCTTTCGAGATTTCATCCTGAAGGTCGCGGCTCGACGACGAGACGACGCGCACATCGACCTTCACCTTCGGCCCGCCGCCCACGCGCTCGAACGTCTGGTCGACGAGAACGCGCAGGATCTTGCTCTGCGTCTCGATGGGCATTTCCGCCACTTCGTCGAGAAAGAGCGTGCCGCCATGTGCCTGCTCGAAAACGCCGACCTTGCGCGGGCCGGCAGATGACGCTTCGGTGCCGAAAAGCTCGATCTCCATGCGCTCAGGCGCCATGGTCGCCGTGTTGATGGCGATAAAGGCACCTTCCGCGCGGCGCGAGCGCGCGTGAAGAAGCCGCGCCACAATCTCTTTGCCGGACCCGGAGGGGCCGGTGATGAGCACGCGGCTGCCCGTCGGCGCCACCTTGTCGATGGTCTGGCGCACCTGCGCCATGGTGGCCGACATGCCGATCAGCGTGGTGTCGTCACCGACTCGGGTTCGCAGTTCGTCGTTCTCGCGCTTCAGCTTGTAGGCCTCAATGGCGCGACGAATGATGAGGATCAGGCGGTCGGCCTTGAACGGCTTTTCGATAAAGTCGTAGGCCCCCTTCTTGATCGCCGAAACAGCCGTCTCGACATTGCCATGGCCGCTGATGATGACGATGGGCAGGTCCGGGTGGCGTTCATGCACGGCGTCGAGAACTTCGAGCCCGTCGAGGCGGCTTCCCTGCAGCCAGATATCGAGAACCACGAGGCCGGGCCGCCGCGCTTCGATGGCCGCAAGCGCGCTGTCGCTGTCTCCTGCGACCCGCGTGTCATAACCCTCGTCGTTCAGGATACCCGCAACGAGTTCGCGGATATCCGCCTCGTCATCGACAATGAGAATGTCAGATGCCATTTACCGCCTCGTTCTCTGTCGTAGTCTCGATTGCTTCCGGCTGCTCTGCGTCGCCGTGAAGCCGCGGGAAGACGAGCGTCACGCGCGCTCCGCTCTCCCAGCCCTCCGCCGCCGGCGCGTCACTGAGCAGCAACGAACCACCATGGTCTTCCATCACCTTGTTCACGATCGCGAGGCCAAGGCCGGTGCCTTTTGCGCGCGTGGTCATATAGGGCTCGGTAAGGCGCGCCCGGTCGGTCTGCGGCAGCCCGCAGCCCGAATCCGTCACCACGATCGACACCGTCTCCAGCGCCGGCACCAGCGCGACGTGAATGCGACCGAGATGGCCCTCCCGATGCGCGGCGCCTTCCTCCTCCGCCTCAGGCTCCTGTCCCCTGATCGCCTCGGCGGCATTCTTCAGGATGTTGGTCAACGCCTGGCTGACGAGGCGCCCATCGCAATCGAGCACCACCGGATCCGACGACATGTCGAGTTGGTAGTCGATATCCGGCTGTGCCACGCGCTGAAGGAATACCGCCTGCCGCACGATCTCGTTGATCTCGATCGGCTTGATATGCGCAGTCGGCATCCGCGCGAAGGAGGAGAACTCATCCACCATACGCCCGATATCCGTCACCTGCCGAATGATCGTGTCGGTGCATTGCTGGAAGACTTCCGGGTCGGTATGGATCTCCTTCGTGTATTTGCGGCGAAGCCGTTCCGCCGAGAGCTGGATCGGCGTCAGTGGATTCTTGATCTCATGCGCGATGCGCCGTGCCACGTCCGCCCAGGCGGAGGTGCGCTGCGCGCGTACCAGCTCTGTGATGTCGTCGAAGGTGAGCACAAAACCGCCCAGCGCCGATTCCGTCAACTCGCTGGTCACGCGGATATTGAGTGTCCGCTCCAGCCCTTCACGCATGAGCACGACCTGGGCTTGCGCGCGCCGATCCGGATGAGCTTGTGCCTCGCGCACCACCGCGGCCATTTCGGGGATTGCAGCTGCAATGTCGCGGCCGACCAACGCGTCGGCAACCTTGCCGAAGAAGCGCAGCGCGGCCCTGTTTGCGTGGTTGATATGACCTTCGTAATCGAGGCCGAAGACGCCGGCGCTGACGCCGGAAAGCACCGCTTCCGTGAACTGGCGCCGCTGATCGAGCTCATGGTTCGCGTCCACCAGTTCCTTGCGCTGGTTTTCGAGCTGGCTCGTCATGCGGTTGAAGGCGTTGGAGAGCACGTCGAGTTCGTCGCCCGTTTCGCCGGGCTCCACCCGAGCGCCCCAATCGCCGGCACTCACACGCTCCGACGCCTGCACCAGCTTGCCGATCGGATCGATGATGCGGTTCGAGGCCCAGAGGCCGAGCCAGATGGCGGCCAGCAGCGTCACCAGCGCCATCGCCACATAGATCAACGCGAATGTGACCTGAAAGGTGATACGACGCTTCTCGAGGCTTTGATACTCGTCCACCGCCTCGCGGGTCTGCGCCAGATGTTCGAGTACACGGGCGTCGACGAAGCGTCCGACATAGAGATAGGTGTCCTCCAGCGAACTCAGCTTCACCAGCGCCCGGATCTGGTTATGCTGCTGCACCGTCCAGAGCACGGCCTCGCCCTTATCCGCCTTCTCGAACTGCTCGGGCAGCGGCAGCCCCATGTCTGGCGCGACGCTCGCCGTCACCTTGGCGAGCAGCCGGCCCTTGGAATTGATGACGTAGGCCGCAGGCAGCGAGCGAAGTGCGGCTTGCGTCGCAACGAGCTGCTGAAAGCGTTCGGGGTTTGAGGCCAGATAAGGCGCGGCGCGGTCAAGGTCGGTCACCATCGCCAGCGCGTCGCCGCGCAGCACATGGTGATGCTCATCCAGATAGGCTTCGGCAACCGTCTGGGCGTTCGAAATGATGGTCTGCGTACGCTCGCTGAACCAGGCGTCGAGACCCCGGTTGAGGGTCACCGCCGCGAAGACCGCGACGATGATCGCAGGCATGATCGCCACCACGGCGAACATGGCCACCAGCCGCGCATGGAGCTTCGCACCTGCTGCCCCGCTGACCCGCGCGATGATGAGCCGGACCACCCGCCAGCAGATCAGCGCGAAGAGGATCAGAACGATGCTCATGTTGCTGAGAAGCAGCACGATGACCAGCACCCGACCCGGGCGAAGCGGTGTCAGGCCGGTGAGCGTCAGATAGGTGAAGGAGCCGAGAACGAGCGCCGCCACGACGAGGCCGACCGCGAGCGCGCCCGAAAAGCCGCGCCGGGACATAAGGCCCCAGAGCCGGCTGTCCCAGCTTCTCCTGGTCGATTGATCCGTTGCCGTCATGCCCGGTGGGGTCCTCGCCCGCGGCACTGACCGAGCCTTCCGCCGTCCGGCGAAATGCGGCGCCATGCGTCGCCTGTGCCCAATCTGCCACGAAAAATCGGTTCAGACGGCATTCTGGCCTGCGAATCGCGGCCCAGCAACCACAATGTGGCGTGTTTACAACTATTCGCACAAAGGCGCCCGACCGCCAGATTCAGGGCCAACGGCTCAGTCAGCGGGGTAACCTTGACCTGCGTGCGCACAGATCGGCGGCGGTGTATGTTTGCATGGTCAACGTCACCCGCAACTGCGGGCGCTCCCGCAAGCTTTGGCGGTGGCAAGTAAAAATCCATCCCAGCGAAGTCTCGGCCGGCACAGCGTCGGGCTTGAAGCTCGGAAAGCAGGACGCGTTCTCTTATGGAAATCTTCGCAACGGCTGCCGCCGGCGGCGCACTCATCGGACTGGCTGCCGCCGGGATGCTGCTGGTCAACGGCTCCATCGCAGGTATCAGCGGAATATTCGGCAATGCCCTGGCCGGCCAGCCCGGACTCTGGCGTTGGACATTCCTTGCCGGTCTGATCGCCGCGCCTCTGGTCGCGCCGCTCGCCAAGATCGAGGTACCGGCGCCACATCATCAGGCAGGCCTCGTCACACTCGCCATCGCAGGCCTTCTGGTCGGTATCGGCACCCGCCTTTCGGGCGGCTGCACGAGCGGCCATGGCGTTTGTGGACTCTCAAACCTCTCGCGGCGATCGCTCGTCGCGACGGGAACCTTCATGCTTGTTGCCGCGCTGACTGTCTATGCAGTCCGCCATCTCCACCTGCCGGTGGGGTTCTGACATGAGCGTTTCAAGCTTTGGCCGCTCGCTGGCTGTTATGGTCACCTCCGCCTTGTTCGGCCTCATCTTCGGGCTCGGCCTTATTGTGTCACATATGGTCGACCCGCAGCGCGTGACGGATTTTCTCGATATCGCAGGAACGTGGAATCCGGCCCTCGCCTTCGTCATGGGAGGCGCCATCCTCGTCGCGGCACCCGCCTTTGCCTATGCGAGGCGCCATCGCAGCTCTGCCCTGAGCGGCGCGATCGACCTTCCTGATCGCTTCCGCATCAACTCCCGGCTCGTTATCGGCGCGGCCTTGTTTGGCATCGGCTGGGGCCTCAGCGGCATCTGCCCCGGCCCCGGCCTCACGCTACTGACGAGTTTCGAACCGCGAGCGCTCGTCTTCATCGCCGCGCTGGCCGCGGGAATCCGCTTCACCGACATGGCGACGGCGGCAAAGCCCGCAGCTCAGGAAGATATGGCGACCGCCCCGCGCCCGGCGGACTGAATTACTTCAGTCCCCGGATCACCTGCACGTCGAGGTCCTTCAGCTTCTTGCGCAGCGTGTTGCGGTTGATGCCAAGAAGATGCGCGGCCTTGATCTGGTTGCCGCGCGTCGCTGCCAGCGTCATGCCGAAGAGCGGCTTCTCGACCTCACGCAGGATGCGATCATAAAGGCCGGGAGGCGGCAGCGCGTCGCCATGCTGGGCGAAGAGCCTGTTGAGCGCGCGCTCCACCGAAGCGGAAAGCGGCTCGTCGCTCGGCGCCTGCTCGGTCGGGCGGCTGAAATCTGGCTCCGCGAGTTCCGTTTCCAGAACCGAGGCGCCGATCATCTCCTCCGTGTAAAGCGCGGCGAGGCGTCGGACGAGATTTTCAAGCTCACGCACATTGCCGGGCCAGCGATAACGCTTGAGCAGTTCCATGCCCTCGCTGTCGATGGTCTTGGGCGGAAGCCCTTCGGCCTCGCCCTGATCGAGAAAATGGCGGACGAGATCCGGGATATCCTCCGCGCGTTCGCGCAATGGAGGCAGGCGGATCGGCACGACGTTCAGACGAAAGAACAGATCCTCGCGGAAAAGGCCAAGATTGATGAGCTGCCTGAGATCACGGTTTGTCGCCGCGACGATGCGCACATCGGTCTTGATCGGCGTGCGCCCGCCGACGGTCGTATACTCCCCCTGCTGAAGCACGCGCAGAAGGCGCGTTTGCGCCTCCATCGGCATGTCGCCAATTTCATCGAGAAACAGCGTGCCGCCTTCGGCCTGCTCAAAACGGCCCGTGGCCCTCTGGCTCGCGCCAGTGAAAGCGCCCTTCTCATGGCCGAAGAGTTCGCTTTCGATCAACTCGCGGGGAATGGCGGCCATGTTGATCGCGACGAAAGGCCCGTTGCGGCGCTTGCCATATTCATGCAACGCGCGGGCGACGAGCTCCTTGCCGGTGCCGCTCTCGCCCGAGATCATGACGGTGAGGTCCGTCTGCATCAGGCGCGCCAGTACGCGGTAGATGTCCTGCATCGCCGGCGAGCGGCCGATGAGTGGCATCTTTTCCTCGTCCTGCACGGAATGGCGAGGTACGGCGCTTTCACGTGGCGCGGTCATGGCGCGGTCGACGACGCGGATCAGCTCATTGAGGTCGAAGGGCTTGGGCAGATATTCATAGGCGCCGCGCTCCGCCGCCGTGATCGCGGTCTTGAGCGTGTTCTGCGCGCTCATCACGATGATCGGAATTTCCGGCCGCGCGCGCTTGATGCGCGGAATGAGGTCGAAGGCATTTTCGTCGGGCATCACCACGTCGGTGATGATGAGGTCGCCATCGCCCTGCGCCACCCAGCGCCACAGCGTCGCCGCGTTGCTCGTCGCCCGCACATCATAGCCCACACGTCCCAAGGCCTGGTTGAGCACGGTGCGGATCGCCGCATCGTCGTCCGCGAGAAGAATTGTGCCGCTCGGCATGGAAGGCTACTCCTACTTCGAATTGGCGGGCGTCAGGGCCTCGCCAGTGTGCATTGGCAAAAGAACGCGGAAGACGGTGCGGCGCGGCTGGCTCTCGCATTCCACGATGCCGCCATGATCGCCGATAATCTTCGCGACAAGTGCGAGACCGAGGCCCGTTCCCGATGATTTGGTAGTGACGAATGGGTCGAAGAGATGCGGCATCAAATCCTCCGGCACGCCGGGGCCGTCATCGATGACGCAGATCTCAAGCGGCAGGCTCACACGGTCGCGCCGGCCCGGCATGGAGAGGCGCACGCCCGGCCTGTAGGCCGTCGTCAGCACGATCTCGCCATCCGGCTTGCCGATCGCTTCGGCCGCATTCTTCACTAGGTTGAGAAAGACCTGGATCAATTGATCCTTGTCGCCCAGCACTGGCGGCAGCGAGGGGTCGTATTCCTCGGCGATCTTGATGCCCTTGGCAAAGCCCGTCTGGGCGAGCTGCTTCACATGGCCGAGCACGACATGGATGTTGACCGGCTCGCGCGGCACGGGCCGCTCGTCGGAAAAGACTTCCATTCGATCGACAAGCTTGCAGATGCGATCCGTCTCGTCGCAGATGAGCCGCGTCAGCGTCCGGTCTTCCGGCGGCGCGTTGAGTTCGAGAAGCTGCGCCGCACCGCGAATACCCGACAGCGGGTTCTTGATCTCATGCGCAAGGATCGCCGCCATGCCGGTGACGGAACGCGCAGCGCCGCGATGCGTGAGCTGCCGGTCCATCTTGTGTGCCATGGTGCGCACCTGAAGAATCAGCAAAACATGGCCGGGATATTCGCCGACCGGCGTTACCTGAATATCGACGGCGCGATCCCCCGCCCGCGGCGTTCCAATCTCGACGCCATATTCGTTGACCGAAACGCCGTGCTCATGCACCTGTTGGATCAGCGCAAGCACGGGGCTGCCGAAGGCCACGAAATCGTTCAGCGAGTGGCGCATCAACACCGAGGCGCTGGCTGCAAAGAATTGCTCCGCGCTGTCGTTGACATATTCGATGCGCATATCCCGATCGACCATCAGCACCGGATGCGGCATGGCATTGAGGATCGCTGCCGAGTCGGGCTTCAGGCCCGTCGCCGTCTGTATCGCGCTCTGCGCCATTATGCGGCCTCTCTTTCACTGTCGAATTGATCTGCGGCGCGCGCGTAGAACTCGGCCACGCGGGCAAGCACTGCTTGCGTGTCATGAAGGCGCACGACGTCTTTCTTCGTCGTCATAGCCTCTTCGGGAAATATCCGCGACGCTTCCTCGAGGTACCAGACGAGGTGCTTGCGGGCGACGCGCAGACCCAGCCCCTCGCCGTAATGCGCAAGCATGTCGCGGTAATGCGCGTCCACGATACGGCCCTGTTCGGCCCATGAGGGCGCGGGAAGCTTTTCGCCGGTCTTGAGATAATGCGCGACCTGCGCGAGAAACCAGGGCCTCCCCTGCGCTCCACGGCCGATCATCACTCCATCCGCGCACGAAGCATCGAGAATGGCTCGTGCATCCTCCACGCTCGTCACGTCGCCATTTGCGATGAGCGGAATGGAGATTGCCTCCCGAACCCGGGCGATGAAGCCCCAGTCGGCGCGGCCCTTGTAGAACTGGCAGCGCGTCCGTCCGTGAACCGTAATCATCTTCACGCCTGCCGCCTCGGCCCGCTTCGCGAGTTCTGGTGCATTGCGGGTCTCGTCGTCCCAGCCCGTCCGCATCTTGAGCGTCACCGGAACCGAGACCGCGCCTACCGTGGCTTCGATCAGCGTCAGCGCATGGTCGAGGTCGCGCATCAGCGCTGAGCCCGAAAGCCCGTTGGTGACCGCCTTGGCCGGGCAACCCATGTTGATGTCGATGATGTCGGCGCCCGCCTCCTCGGCGATGGCCGCGCCCTTGCCCATCCAATGCGCCTCGCGGCCTGCCAGCTGGATCGCCAGCGGTTCCACTTCACCCGCCCCCGCCGCCCTGCGCACCACATCGGGCCGCGCCCGGACCAGTTCGTCGCTTGCCACCATTTCAGACACGACAAGGCCGGCGCCAAGCCGATGCGCGACCCGCCTGAAGGGCAGATCCGTCACACCAGCCATGGGTGCTAGCAGAACAGGAGTGCGGAGATAATGAGAACCGACCGCGATGGACAAAATTTAGGCACCAAATAGACTTGCACAAACTTTAGTCAGATTAACTCCGGTTTTTGTGCGCTGCAAGAGGATTTCATTTCGATCTTGCACGTGGTGCCGCCGCCCGCGTAAACGAGCCATATGACTGTTGCCGCGCTCATCGTGGCGGCGGGCCGGGGAACGCGCGCCGGCCCCGGCGCGCCCAAGCAATACCGCCTTTTGGCGGGCGAACCGGTGCTTCGCCGGACGCTCGGCGCCTTCGCCCGGCATCCCGGCATAGACGTGGTTCTGGCGGTCATACACCCCGACGACCGGGACGCTTACGACAAGGCAGCGGCGGGCCTACCGAAGCTTCTGGAGCCCTGTTCGGGTGGCTCCACGCGGCAGGCTTCCGTCCTGCTCGGGCTCGAGGCTCTGGCCGCTTTGAGCCCCGCCCGCGTCCTCATCCATGATGGCGCGAGGCCTCTCGTGAGCCCAGCCATCATCTCCCGCAGCATCGAGGCGTTGGATGCCCATGCAGGCGCGTTGGTGGCCCTTCCCGTCACCGATACGATCAGGCGGACAATTGCGGACCTTGCAGGCGAAACGGTCCCGCGCGACGGTCTCTGGCGGGCACAGACGCCACAGGCTTTCCGCTACCCGGCCATCCTCGTCGCACACAGGCAAGCGGCAGGCGGCGAGATGACGGATGATGTCGCGGTGGCCGCCGCCGCAGGCATCGAGGTCGTGATGATCGAGGGGGACGAAACCAACATGAAGATCACCAGCGCCGACGATCTCTCCCGCGCCGAGCGCCTGCTCGAAGCCACGGCGGAATACCGCACCGGCACCGGCTATGACGTGCACCGCTTCGGCGAGGGTGACCATGTGATGCTCTGCGGCGTTCGCGTTCCGCATACTCATGGGCTGGTCGGCCATTCCGACGCCGATGCCGGGCTCCATGCGCTCACCGACGCGATCCTCGGCGCGATCGGAGAGGGCGATATCGGCCAGCACTTCCCGCCGAGCGATCCGCAATGGAAGGACGCATCGTCGGACCGCTTCCTCGCGCATGCCGCCGAACTCGCAGCCCGCGCAGGTGCGCGCATCGTCAACATCGACGTGACCTTCATCTGCGAGCGCCCGAAAATCGGGCCGTGGCGCAACGCGATGCGCGAGCGGCTTGCCCACATCCTTCACATCGACGTCTCGCGCATCAGCGTCAAGGCGACGACAACGGAAGGATTGGGCTTCACAGGCCGCAGCGAGGGCCTTGCCGCGCAGGCGCTCGCCAATCTACGTTTCGGCGCATGATGAAGCTTACGCCGCTTCCCGCCGGCCTCCGCTTCGCCGATCCGGTGGCGCTCATCGCGACATGGTTCGGGTCAGGTCTCATGCCCAAGGCGCCGGGCACCTGGGGCTCGCTCGCAGCACTCCCGCCCGCTTTGTTTCTCGCGTGGCTCGGCGGGCCTCTGGCACTCATCATTGGCGCCGCGCTCGCCTTCGTCATCGGCATTCCCGCGGCCTCGCGCTATGCGGCCGCGAAGGGCACGGAAGATCCTTCGGAAGTCGTGATCGACGAGGTTGCCGCGCAATGGCTGGTGTTGGCGGCTCTCCCGCTGGCACCCGTCGCGTGGGGTGCGGGTTTCCTGCTCTTCCGCTTCTTCGATGTCGTGAAGCCCTGGCCCGTCAGCCTTGCCGACGCCCGGCTCAAAGGCGGACCCGGCATTATGCTTGATGATATCGTGGCCGCTGTCTATGCGATCCTCGCCATCCTCCTCATTCGTTATTTCACCGGGGCGCTCTGATGTCGATATTTCCACGTCCACTCGTTCAGCGTGCGGAACTTCTGCTTGGTGACTGCCGTGAGGCAAAGCTCAAGATCGTGACGGCCGAGTCCTGCACAGGCGGGCTCATCGCCGCACTGCTGACGGAAATTCCGGGCTCGTCGGATGTTGTGGAGCGCGGCTTCGTGGTCTACTCAAATGAGGCGAAACGCGATGCGCTCGGTGTACCCGGCGATCTCATTTCCGATTTCGGCGCGGTGAGCGAACCCGTCGCCCGAGCGATGGCCGAAGGCGCGCTGAACAATTCGCGCGCCCATATATCGGTATCGGTCACAGGCGTCGCAGGGCCCGGCGGCGGCACGGCGCTGAAACCTGTCGGCCTCGTCCATTTCGGTGCGGCACGGCGCGGGCGCAGCATCATCCATGAAGTTCAGCGCTTCGGCGATATCGGCCGCGAGGAAATTCGCCTCAAGAGCGTCGAGATCGCGCTCGAACTTCTCCAGCGGATGATCTGATCAGTCGGATGCCTGCTGCGGCAGCGCGGGCTTCCCGTGCAGCACGTCCGCCCGGTCGATGAAGGCCTGCATCATGCGCGTGAAGGCCTTGGTGAAAAAGCCGCTGATCAGCGCTTGCAGCGTCGCGCTGCGGAACTCGAAGTCGATGAAGAAGTGAATGCACGAGCCGCCGTCGGGAAGCGGCTCAAATTCCCACTTGTTCACCAGATTCTTGAACGGCCCCTGCACATATTCCACATCGACCTTCCGCGCCTTGGGATCGAGCGTCACGCGGCTTGTGAACTGCTCGCGGAAAACCTTGTAGGCGACGATGAGATCGGCGGTGACGATTTCCTTGTCGCCCGCTCGCTCGCGCTTGCGAATGCGCGCGCCCGCGCACCAGGGCAGGAATTCGGGATAGCGTTCGATCTCCGCGACAAGCGCGAACATCTCATCCGCCCCATAGGGCACATCCTGCGTCTGATTTGTCGTCGGCATCGGAACCCTTAAGCCCGCGCGAGCTGCGCGTTGCGAGCCTCGCGCAGCCGCGCAAAATCCGAATCCGCATGATAGGACGAGCGCGTCAGCGGGCTGGCGGACACAAGCAGGAAGCCCTTCGTCCGCGCAATCGTCTCATAGGATTTGAACTCTTCCGGCGTGACGAAACGATCGACCGCCGCATGCTTGCGCGTCGGCTGAAGATACTGGCCGATGGTGAGAAAGTCGATATTGGCAGAGCGCATGTCGTCCATGACCTGCTGCACTTCCTCGCGCGCTTCGCCAAGCCCCACCATGATGCCGGACTTGGTGAAAATCGAGGGATCGATTTCCTTCACGCGCTGAAGGAGACGCAGGGAATGGAAATAGCGCGCACCCGGACGAATGGTCGGGTAGAGGCGCGGCACGGTTTCGAGATTGTGGTTGAAGACATCGGGCCGCGCCGCGGCGACCTTTTCGAGCGCGCCTTCCTTGCGCAGGAAATCCGGCGTCAGAATTTCAATCGTCGTCGCGGGCGAGCGGCGGCGGATTGCCTGGATCACTTCAACGAAATGCTGCGCGCCGCCATCGGCGAGATCGTCGCGATCGACCGATGTAATGACGACATGCAGAAGACCGAGCTTCTCGACGGCATTGGCCACATGCTCCGGCTCATCCGCATCGAGCGCGCCCGGCAAGCCGGTCTTCACATTGCAAAAGGAACAGGCGCGCGTGCATGTGTCGCCCATGATCATCATGGTCGCGTGCTTTTTCGACCAGCACTCACCGATATTGGGGCAGCCCGCTTCCTCGCAGACGGTGACGAGGCTGTTATCGCGGACGATGCGCTTCGTCTCCGTATAGACGGGCGAACCCGGCGCCTTGACCCTGATCCATTCGGGCTTCCGCAACATTGGCGTATCGGGCCTGTTGGCCTTTTCCGGATGGCGTGGGCGCGGCTTCCCGCTGGAGCCGGAACCCTCTTCCTTGAGCGTATCGATGATGATGGCCATGCTGCCGAAATCCTGTCGCGGGGCCTGCCCCGCATTTCGTCTTCAACATGGATAGACAGGAAAGCCGATTCAAGCAAATCCGGCATGAATCCGGATTCAGATCATGCCGCCCTATTCAGCCATGTCGAACAGGCCGCCCATGATCTGGTTCCGTCCGTCATCCGTCTTCATCGGAAGGTAGCACGCCTCGAAATCGGCATGCTCGACATCGAGACCCATCAGCCGCCCGCGCAGAAAGGCCGGCTTGCCCGCAGCAAAGACCCGATTATGGAAGACAATCTGGTCGGCAGCCATGCGGGTGCCATAGCACTCGGTAAAGCGGCGTCCAGTGCATTTGAGACCAAGCCGAAGCTCATTCGCGCTACCGACCAGGCGGTAGAGAAGATCGCGGCCCTCATCTACCGGCTCGACGATGAAGATGCCGCCTAGCGTCTGCCTGACGTCGAAGGGATCTATGGCGCCGCGGCGCACGATACCGTCCGGGCTCATCTTCGATTGCCAATATGCGAGCAGCACCCGGTTCATCGGATGCACCGGCGCATCGACTTCGACAACGTCGTAGTCAACGGCCTTCGCCTTTTGTGCCGATTCCCTGAGCATGTCGCCCCCTTTGCCAGCAATTGTGAAAGGGGAGAGTTAATCAATTCCTAGCGCGCGGCCACTCAAGTGAGACCAAGTCTCAAAAATTGACTATCCGGGACCTCAAGCTCCTCCAAAATGGCACGAAGCCGCTCGGCCATGTCGCGCTCTGCGGCAGCGCCCGCGAGGTTGCGCTCCTCGCCCGGATCTTCATCGAGATCGTAGAGGTGATTTCCGGTGAATTTTGCCGCCGCCCAGAAGGGAAGCATGTCGCCCTGCTGCCAGTCCTGCCGGATGACTGGCACCTGACTGCCGGGCATCTTCGCAAGGAATGCCCGATCGTCCGGTAACGGAAGTTCCTGCTCGCGGTTCAGAAAATGCGTCGGCATTGTCGACCAGCGGTTAGACAGCATGGTGAGCGGCGCATTGGCCTCCCTGGGCGCGCGCGCATATTTGTAGCGCTTGTCTACGAGATGCACTTCGCGGCCCCAGACGCCGGTAAGCAGCCAGTCACGGATTTCCGCTGTCTCTCCGCGCAGCAGAGGCAACAGCGACTGTCCATGCGTCTTCTGCCGCACTTTGACGCCGAAGAGATCGGCCAGCGTGGCGAACAGATCGACGCTCGTGGTCAGCGCATCGCAAGTGCCGGGCGCGACACCGGGATGCGCGATAAGCAGCGGAATATGACCAAGCGGGTTGTAGACCGGTACTCCGGGCTTTCCCCATATGTCCTTCTCGCCGAGATAGTGGCCGTGATCGGTGCAAAGAATGAACACCGTGTCGTCCCATAGCCCGTGGCGATCCATGGTGTCGAGTATCTTCCCGAACCAGTGGTCGATCATGGTGAGCTTGCCGCCATAGGACGCGCGAAGCTGGCGCGCCTGCGCTTCGCTCAACACGCCCTTGGCAATCGCGCCCTGCATGTAAGGCGGCCAGATGATGTTCGGTCCGTCCCAATCAGCGTCGTACATCGAGGCATAGGGCTCTGGCGTATCGAATGGCTCGTGCGGATCGAACTCGTCGACAAAGAGCATGAAGCGCTTGTGACAACCCGCATTCTCATCGAGCCAACGGGCCGCCGCCGCCATGGTGCGCGGGCCCGGAAAATCGGCCTCGCCGCGGAAATAGCCACGCGAATTGTCATAGGGCATGGGCGGCCGGAAAAGGCTCGGCGCGCCCGTCCAGCTCGGGTCGGGCCGCGTCTTCCAGGGATCGCCTTCATGGCCGCGCTGATAGTCCCAGGCAGTGAAATCGACATGGAAATTCTCGCCGCCCGTCTCGAAGAGATGGGGGTGATCGGAAATGAGCTGTGTGACGACGCCCGCCTTGCGAAGCTCATAGGTGATCGCATCTTCCCAAAGCTCGATGGAGCCCCAGGGCTTCCAGAGGAAATCGAGCGCGCCGCAGAGAATGTCATGCCGCGCGGGCATGCAGGGTAGCGAGCCAGTATAGTGCTTCGTGAAGCGCGTCGCGCGAGCAGCGAAGCGATCGACGTTCGGCGTGGCGAACTCCGTTCCACCATAGGCGCCGAGCATGTGCCGGTTGAGGCTATCGAGCAGAATGACGATAGCGTTCTTTGGACCGCCGCTCGCCATGCCTGCTGCAAGGCTCATTCTATTCCACCGTTCGCTTCGCTGCCGCCCGCTTCGCATTGAGCCGCTTGGTTGCCCAGAGGTTGAGCGACTCGACGCCGATGGAGAAGGCAACCGCGAAGTAGAGATAGGCCTTCGGGATGTGGAAGTGCAGCGCATCCGCGATCAGCGAAACGCCGATCAGGATAAGGAAGCTCAGGGCCAGCATCTTGACGGTCGGATGTGCATCGACGAACCGGCTCAGCGGTTCGGCGGCAAACAACATGACGCAAACAGCCGCGATAACCGCGAAAGCCATGATCGGGAAATGATCGGACATGCCGACCGCCGTCATCACGGTGTCCAGCGAGAAGATGATGTCGATGACGGCGATCTGGGCGACGACCGACCAGAGGCCGGGAACCTTGGCGCTTTCCTTCGGGCCGAACTCATCTCCCCCTTCGACCGAGTGATGCACCTCGAGCGTCGACTTGGCGATCAGGAACAAGCCACCGACCCCCAGGATGATGTCGCGCCATGAGATCGCCAGATCGAGCACGGTGAAGACCGGCTGGCTCAGCGTGACGATCCAGGCGACCGAGGCAAGCAGTCCAAGGCGGGTAATGAGTGCGGCGCCCAAGCCAAGACGGCGTCCAACCCGCCGCTTCTCAATCGGGAGACGGGAGGCAAGAATCGAAAGAAAAATGAGATTGTCGACGCCGAGCACGATCTCGAGAACCGTCAGCGTCAGCAGACTCGCCCAGTTTTCCGGGCTTGAAAAAATTTCCCACATAATGGCGGCTAGATGTGCAGCGCGCGACCGAAAGCGTCAAGCACAGACTCATGCATCGTCTCACTGAGGGTGGGATGCGGGAAAATCGTCTGCATGAGTTCAGCTTCGGTTGCTTCCAGGGTTTTCGCAACCGTATAGCCCTGAATGAGTTCTGTCACCTCCGCGCCGATCATATGGGCGCCCAGAAGCTCCCCGGTCTTCGCATCGAAGATCGTCTTGACGAGCCCATCCGGCTCGCCGAGTGCGATGGCCTTGCCATTGCCGCGGAAGGGAAAGCGCCCAACCCTGATTTCGCGCCCGCCTTCGCCCGCCTTGGCCTCTGTCAGGCCGACGCTGGCGATCTGCGGATATGAATAGGTGCAACCCGGCACTTTGGTGACATCAAGCGGGTGAAGCTCCTTGAGCCCCGCCAGCCGCTCCACCGCCATCACGCCCTCATGCATCGCCTTGTGCGCGAGCCAGGGTGCGCCGACCAGATCGCCAATGGCGTAGATGCCCTTTACGCCCGTCTCCAGCCATTCATTGACCACGACATGGCCGCGCTCGACCTTCACGCCTGCCGCTTCCAGCCCCAGATTCTCGACATTGCCGGTAATGCCGACCGCAGAAATCACCCGCTCGGCCGTTATCTGTTGCGACTTCCCGTCCTTTGTCACAATCGTCGCGGTAACGCTGCCCGCGCCCTTGTCGAGCTTTTCGACCTTGGCGGAGGTCAGGATCGTCATGCCCGATTTCTTGAAAGCCTTAGCGGCCAGCTCGGAGATTTCAGCGTCCTCGACCGGCAGGATGCGGTCCATCACCTCAACCACCGTCACCTCGGCACCGAATGCGCGGTAGAAGCTGGCGAACTCTATGCCGATGGCGCCGGAGCCAATGACCAGAAGCGACTTAGGCATGGCAGGCGGCACCATCGCCTCGCGATAGGTCCAGACAAGCTTGCCGTCGGGCTCCAGTCCCGGAAGCGTGCGTGCCCGGGCACCGGTTGCAAGAATGATGTTCTTTGCCGTGAGTTCGCTCTTGCCAGCCTTGCCCTCGACGGCAACCTTGCCCGCGCCGGCCAGCCTGCCTACGCCCTCGATCACATCGACCTTGTTCTTCTTCATCAGGAATTTGACGCCGTTGGACAGCGTCTCAGCCACCTTGCGGCTACGCTTCACCACGGCTGCGGCATCGAACGAGATATTGTCGGCTTTGATGCCGAACTCCTCGAGCCGGTGCAGCATGTGATAGATCTCCGCCGAGCGCAGCAGCGCCTTGGTCGGAATGCAGCCCCAGTTGAGGCATATGCCGCCAAGCGCGTCGCGTTCGACGATTGCCGTCTTGAGTCCAAGCTGGCCGGCGCGCACCGCAGCGACATAGCCGCCGGGGCCGGAGCCGATGATGACGAGATCGTAATTGGTATCGGCCATCGCTCGGATTCCTTAAAGCAACATGGAGGGCGGATATTCGACGAAAGCCTTGAAGGCTTCGAGGAACTGCGCGCCGAGCGCGCCGTCGATGGCGCGGTGATCGCAGGACATGGTCACCGTCATCACTGTTGCCGCCTCGATCTTGCCATTGCGCACCACGGCACGCTCCTCTCCCTTGCCGACAGCAAGGATCGCTGCCTGCGGAGGATTGATGACCGCCGTGAAGTTCTTGATGCCGAACATGCCGAGATTGGAAATCGAGAAGCTGCCGCCTTCGAATTCCTGCGGCTTCAGCTTCTTCGTCCGCGCCCGTTCTGCAAGCTCCTTCGCCTCCGCCGCGATTTCGGCCAGACCCTTTGTCTCCGCATGGCGGATGATCGGCGTGATGAGGCCGCCGTCGAGCGCGACGGCAATTCCGATATCGGCATGCTTGTGCTTCAGGAGCGCCGTGCCTGCAAAGCTCACATTGGCATTGGGCACCTTCATCAAGGCGAGCGCCGAGGCCCGGATCAGGAAGTCGTTGACCGAGAGCTTGACGCCGCCGGTCTCGTTCAGATGCTTGCGGACACGCAGCAATTCGTCGAGCTCGCAGTCGATGGTCAGGTAGAAATGCGGGATCTCCTGCATCGCCTGCGTCAGACGGCGCGCGATCGTGCGGCGCATGCTATCGAGCGGAACTTCTTCATAGGAGCCCGCCTCGTAAAAGGCGCGTGGGTCGATTGCTGGACCGGCCACTGCCGGTGCCGCCCCCTGCACCGCCGCACGCGGAGCGGCCGCACCGGGCTTGGCGCCTTCGACGTCGGCCTTCACGATGCGCCCGCGCGGGCCGGTGCCCGTCAAAACGGCGAGATCGACGCCCTTCTCCTTCGCGATCCGCTTTGCGAGCGGCGAGGCAAAGATACGCGCACCGGCTTCGTGCGGTGCAGGCGCCTTTGCCGCCGGAGCGGCGGGCTGGGGCACGACGGGCTGTGGCGCGACTGGAGCCGCGTCCTGCTTCGGCGCCTCGACCTTTGAATGCGGCGCGGTGGGCGCGGCGGGCGCATCTTTCAAAGCGGATACATCCTCACCCTCGCCAAGCAGAATGGCGATGGGCTTGTTCACCGGCACATTCTCCGTACCCTCCGCCACCAGCAATTTGCCGATGCGGCCTTCGTCCACCGCCTCGACCTCCATGGTCGCCTTGTCGGTCTCGATCTCCGCAATGACATCGCCGGAGGAGACCTTGTCACCCTCCTTCACATGCCACTTGGCGAGCTTACCCTCTTCCATCGTCGGAGACAGCGCGGGCATCAGAATGGGTATCGGCATATTCGCGCTCCCTTTAGCGGTAGCAGACGGCTTTCACCGCCTCTACCACCTCATCCGCGCTCGGCAGCGCAAGCTTTTCGAGATTGGCCGCATAGGGCATCGGCACATCCTTCTGCGTCACGCGCAGGATCGGAGCATCGAGCCAATCGAAGGCTTTGGCCTGCACCTGCGCGGCAATCTCCGCACCAATGCCGCAGACGGGCCAGGTCTCTTCGACGGTCACCAGACGGTTCGTCTTTTTCACCGAAGCGACGACCGTGTCGATGTCGAGAGGCCGGATCGTGCGCAGATCGACGATCTCGGCATTGATGCCTTGCGCCGCGAGCTTTTCCGCCGCCTCGATGCAATAAACGAGACCGTGGCTATGCGAAACGATGGTGACGTCCGTGCCTTCCTTCAGCACGCGCGCCTTGCCGATGGGCAGCACATAATCGTCGAGCTTCGGCACCTCGAAGCTCTTGCCGTAGAGAATTTCATTCTCGAGGAAAATCACCGGATTTGGATCGCGGATCGCTGCCTTGAGAAGTCCCTTGGCGTCCGCCGCCGAGTAAGGCGCGATGACGATGAGTCCGGGAATATGAGCATACCAGGACGTATAATCCTGGCTGTGCTGTGCGGCGACGCGAGCCGCCGGGCCATTGGGCCCGCGGAACACAATGGGCGCGCCCATCTGGCCACCCGACATGTAGCGCGTCTTGGCGGCGGAGTTGATGATCTGGTCCATCGCCTGCATGGCGAAATTGAAGGTCATGAATTCGACGATGGGACGAAGCCCCGCGAAGGACGCGCCGACACCGAGACCCGTAAAGCCATGCTCCGTAATCGGAGTATCGAACACGCGAACCGGTCCGAACTCTTCGAGCAGCCCCTGTGTCACCTTGTAAGCGCCATGATACTGCGCCACTTCCTCGCCCATGACGAAGACGCCCGGATCGCGGCGCATCTCCTCGGCCATGGCGTCGCGCAACGCCTCGCGCACCGTCATGGTCGTGAATTCGGTGCCTGCCGGGATTTCGGGATCGGCCTTTACATCAAACACAACTTTCGGCGCAGCCGACTCGGCCATAGCAGCAGCCGCAACCGGCTTCGGCGCCTCGTCCGCAGCGGCGGGCGCTTGCAGCGCTGGCGTCGCGGCAAGGCTCTCGCCTTCTTCCGCCAGCACAGCGATGACGCTGTTCACCTTCACGTTCTCGGTGCCAGCGGGAACGACGAGCTTCGCGATGCGGCCTTCATCGACCGCCTCGACCTCCATAGTCGCCTTGTCGGTTTCGATCTCGGCAATGACGTCGCCGGAGCGAACCTCGTCACCCTCCTTCACAAGCCATTTTGCCAGCGTGCCCTCTTCCATCGTCGGGGAGAGGGCGGGCATCAGAATATTCGTCGCCATGGTCAGGCCCTCACCGCCGTATGATCCTTGTCGGCCAACACATCCGTCCAGAGTTCCGACGGATCGGGTTCCGGGCTCGACTGCGCGAACTCGGCCGCTTCGTTGACGGTCGCCCTGATGTCCTTGTCGATCTCCTTCAGATCATCCTCTGTCATACCGCCCTCAAGCAGCCGGTGCCGGACCTGCTCGATCGGGTCATGCTCCTGCCGCATCTTGTTCACTTCTTCCTTGGCGCGATATTTCGCCGGATCGGACATCGAGTGGCCGCGATAGCGATAGGTCATCATCTCAAGAATGTAGGGCCCGTTGCCCGCCCGGCACCATTCCGCTGCTTTGATGGCGGCGGCGCGCACCGCGCGCACATCCATGCCGTCCACCTGCTCGCCGGGAATGTTGAAGCTGACGCCACGCTTGGAAAGATTGGTCTGCGCAGAGGCGCGCGCGATGGAAGTGCCCATCGCATATTGATTGTTCTCGATCACATAGATGACTGGCAGCCGCCAGAGCTCTGCCATGTTGAAGCTCTCATAGACCTGCCCCTGGTTCGCCGCGCCGTCGCCGAAGAAGGTCAGACTTACATGATCGTTGCCGCGATATTTGTTGGCAAAGGCAAGGCCAGTCCCAATCGGCACCTGCGCGCCGACGATGCCGTGGCCGCCATAGAAGCGCTTCTCGACGCTGAACATGTGCATCGAGCCGCCCTTGCCGTGCGAATAGCCGCCGGAGCGCCCCGTCAGCTCCGCCATGACGCCTTTGGCATCCATGCCACAGGCGAGCATGTGGCCGTGGTCGCGATAGCCGGTGACGATCTGGTCCCCTTCCTTCGCGGCGCCGAGAATGCCGACAACAACAGCTTCCTGGCCGATATAGAGATGGCAGAAGCCACCGATCAGCCCCATGCCGTACATCTGCCCCGCCTTCTCCTCGAAGCGACGGATCAGCAGCATCTCGCGATAGGCCTTGAGATCCTCCTCGCGCGAAAGCGGTGGCGGACCTTCGGTCTTCGCGGACTTCTTGCTTGCTGCTGGTCGGACGGCTGGTTTGGCGCTCGCCTGCTTCGCAGGTCGTTTCGGTTTGGTGGCCATCTTGTCTTCCGCTTCAGGTTCAGGAGAGGCAACCCGCGAGCGGAGAAATGGATCCGCGCTCGAGCTCACCGCCGAAGCAGAATACTAGACTCGCAACGTAAATGTTTGATTTCAAACCAGAAAACGAAGATTAACCTAGTTTCGGTTAATCGACCTTTGGCGCCAATGGGTTAGCGCTTCTGCTGCGCGGTGCCGGTGGCGGAACGATCGCGGAAAATCACGATGTCGTTCGGATTGGCAAAGCCGAGGGTCGCCCGGGCGCGTTCATCGAGAAGGTCGGGATCGAGGCTGCCGGTCCTCAGAAGCGCCACCTGCCGGTCAAGCTGCTCGCGGGCGCTGCGCACCTCGGCAAGCTGCTGATCGAGCGTGTCGACATGATTTTGAAGGCTCAGCCAGGCGATGAAGCCGTGGCGCCCATAAACCGCGTGGTAGGCGAAATAGCTAATGACGATGGCGCAGACGAGCGGCACCAGCGCATGGCGCAGGCGGAGCGGTTCTCTCGTTCGAATCAAGCCCATTTCCTTCATGAACAACAAGGAATCACAGAGGGATTCCCCTCGTCAATAGCGCTCGCGAGAGCACCCCAACGCCGTGATAGCAACGCATAAAAAAGGACTGCGTCGCCTCGGCGACGCAGTCCAGTTTAACGGCAAGATCGTGGAGGGAACTTACCGTACGCCCAACTGCCGGATGGCGTTCGGCGTATAGCGGCTCGCATCGAGCTCGTCGGCGAAGTAGTTCACCGCCGGCTCTTCGTTCTGCATGGCCAGCGCGAGATAGCGGCCCGCCTGCAGATCGTAGACGATCTCGGCACCCGTGCCGCAGAGCGGAACTTCGTAGTGCGGGATCTGCTGGACTTCCTGGACGCGCCAGAGCTGACCGCGACCGTCATAGAGCTCGGCGGCCGAGACCTGCCACGAGTCTTCGTCGTTGTGATAAACGCGACGGGCATAGACGTGGCGCGTGTTGGGGCGCAGCTTCGCTTCGAAGTTCCACGTGCGGTGGACTTCGTACCGGACCGCGTCCTGGTTGACGTGGCCGGGCTTCAGGAAGTCCTTGTACTTGATCGCATCGGTCTTGAAGGAGTTCGCCGCAACCAGCATCGGCTTCTTGTCGATGACCGACCAGTCGTAACGATCGAGCGCGCCGTTGTAGCCGTCGAAGGCATCAGAGGTCGACAGACCGTCCGAGTTCGTGCCGGGATTGTCGTAGGCGATGTTCGGAGCGCGCCGAACGCGGCGCGTGCCGGGGCTGTACTGCCAGGCCTGACGGCCGCCATTGAGCGTCGCGTTGAGGGCATCGTACACGAGGATGACGTTGCCAGCTTCACGTGCCGGAGCGATCGTGTTCGACAGGTAGTAGAGCGAAATGTTGTTGAGCTCTTCAGCCTTCGTCTTCGTCGGGTCGGACCAGGGGAAGAGTGCTTCGTCCTGAACGATCGTCAGCGTGTAGTCGCCGCCGCGCGTCACTGCCGCCGCCGCAAACTGCCGCGTCAGCTTGAACGAGCGATAACGCAGCGTGTGGTTCCACATGATTTCGAACGCATTGTTCGGAACCGGGAACGGGAAGCCCATGATCGCGCCGCCAACGCCCGAACCGCCGCCGATGAGTTCACCGACCTTGGCGTTGTTCTTCGTGGCCGCGTAGACCTTTTCCGGATAGGCGCAGCTGCGACGCGTCTCATAGACGTTCAGCTTGTAGTCCGGATAGGTCTTCAGCAGGGCCTTCTGACCATCGGTGAGGATGGCGGAATACTTGTCCGCATTGGCCGGCGTGACCGTGTATTTGATCGGGTCGCTGGCGAAGGGATCGGCAACATGCTGACCCGGCTTGTAGCTCACATTGCTCGGAACCGAGGACAACCCGCCCGTCCAGGCCGGGATATCGCCTTCGCCGGCCTTTTCTGCGCCGATGGGCGTCAGATCATTACCAAGACGATTCGCCTGCCCCTCGGGCACAGCGGCATTCGCTACCACCGGCGCGCAAACTGCGAGCGCGATGGCGAGTTTCGACACCTTCATCGAATGAAACCTCCCTCTGATACTCTACACTGAAATGTGTGTTCTAATTTTCTACGGCTATTGACTGATAATATTCGTTTTTTGTCAATACTCAACGTGACGCCTCAGGCGGTCACAATGGAACACAAAAGCTCCTTAAGCCCTTGCCTTTGTGGCGTTATGGCGTTCTGATCGATTTTATCAGCCGTTACTGGGGAGGAATGGCTCAATGAGTGTCATGGAGGACACGCGGGATCGCATCGTCGCCTCGGCGTCGGCGCAGATTCAGCGTCACGGCCATATCAAGACGACGGTGGCCGACGTAGCCAAGCATTGCCGCATGTCGCCCGCGAATATCTATCGGTTCTTTCCGACAAAGGCCGCCTTGATTGAGGCTGTGTCGGAAATCTGGCTCGCGCTTGCCGAAGACAATGCCCGTGCCATTGCCCGCCAGCCATCCTGTGCGTCAGCCCGGGTGCGGGAATTCATCGTCGGGGTGCATGAGTTCAATCGCGATCGATACACGCGAAACGGCGAGGTCCACGAAACGGTCGTCGCTGCCACTACCGAGCGCTGGCCCATCGTGGCCCGCCACGAGAAGGTGCTCATCAGCATTTTCGCCTCGATCCTTGAAGATGGCGTGAGGAAAGGCGAATTCGAGATCGACGATATCGAAGGGACGGCCGCGGTGATGATCGCGGCCATGGTCAAGTTTCACAACCCGATCATGGTCGCGCAATATCACGGCGAAAGCCTGATTGAGCAGGCAAACGCCCTCGCCGATTTCATGCTGAAGGCAATCAAAAAGCGTTGAGCGCCTTTGGCGCTCAACGCTCAACAGCGGTCGCTTAGCGCTTCAGGATGCTGCGGCCCGCATATTCGGCTGTCTCACCCAGCAGTTCCTCGATGCGGAGAAGCTGGTTGTACTTGGCCAACCGGTCCGAACGCGCCAGCGAGCCGGTCTTGATCTGGCCGCAGTTAGTCGCGACGGCAAGGTCGGCGATGGTCGAATCTTCCGTCTCGCCGGAACGATGCGACATGACGGCGGTATAGCTCGCCTTGTGTGCGAGTTCGACCGATTCAAGCGTCTCGCTGAGCGAACCGATCTGATTGACCTTCACCAGAATCGAATTCGCGACGCCCTTCGAAATGCCGTCGGCCAGGCGCGTCTTGTTGGTCACGAAGACGTCGTCGCCGACGAGCTGCACCTTGCCGCCCAACGCGTCGGTCAGCATCTTCCAGCCGTCCCAATCGTCTTCGGCCATGCCGTCCTCGATTGAGATGATGGGGTAGCGGTTCACGAGATTGGCCCAGTATTGCACCATCGCGCCTGCGTCGAGCTTCTTGCCCTCGCCTTCGAGGTCGTAGACGCCGCCCTTGTAAAATTCCGTCGAGGCCGCATCAAGCGCGAGATAGATGTCCTCGCCGGGGCGATAGCCCGCCTTCTCGATTGCCTTCATGACGAAGCCGATCGCATCCTCGGTCGAGGCGAGGTTCGGCGCGAAACCGCCTTCATCGCCGACATTGGTGTTGTGGCCAGCCGCCTTCAACTCGCTCTTCAGCGTGTGGAAGACCTCGGCCCCCATGCGCAGACCGTCGGAGAAGCTATCCGCCGCCACCGGCATGATCATGAATTCCTGGATGTCGATCGGATTGTCCGCGTGCTGCCCGCCATTGACGATATTCATCATCGGCACGGGCAGGATGTGCGCCGAGGGGCCGCCGACATAGCGGAAAAGCGGCTGTCCCTGCGAAATCGCCTGCGCCTTCGCGACGGCGAGCGAAACGCCGAGGATGGCGTTGGCGCCGAGGCGCGACTTGTTCGGCGTACCGTCGAGCGCGATCATCGCCCGGTCGATGGCGATCTGCTCGGCCGCATCCATGCCGCCGACGGCGTCGAAGATCTCGCCGTTGACCGCCGCAACCGCGTTGCGAACGCCCTTGCCGTTGTAGCGCCCGCCGCCATCGCGGAGCTCCACCGCCTCATGGGCGCCCGTAGAGGCGCCGGAGGGAACCGCGGCGCGGCCCAGCGCGCCGTCCTCGAGAAGCACGTCGACTTCGACAGTCGGGTTGCCGCGGCTGTCCAGAATTTCACGGCCGATGATGTCGATGATGGCTGCCATGGCGTCTCAAGCTCCACTCGGGTTTTGCAAGGGTCCCCTCGGCGGCCGATCCAGCCCCCGAGGCACGGCGTTTCTAACGGAGCGAAGTGCTTAACGGAAGAGGCTCCTTGCCCCGTCTCCTCGCAAATCTGCGCCAGATCCGGCGCGGGCGCTCGTCCGGGCGGCGTCAAACCGCCGCGGGCGGCGCAAAGGCTCACACGGCAAGCCCGCCGGCTCGGCGGTCCCCGGGTGGCAAACGCCGCGCCCCCATCCCGATAGCTCAATGCCAACAAGCCCCATGCAGACGACAAATCATCTGCATGGGGATCGTTATGCCTGCGCGGCTGCAATCAGTGCGCCGCAAGCTCCATAACCGGTTCGACATCCCGGTCCGGCGCAAGCAACCAATGGCTGTTCTCGCGGATATAGCTTCGCTCTGCTTCGAGCAGAGCGCGGCCGAGCCCAACGCAGAACTTTTGCCCAGGCAGCAAAGCTCCCTTGGCCAACGGCCCTTCGCCTTTACCCAGCGTCCGCAGCGTTTCTTCTGTTTCGTCTATCTCCGCCAGCCGCTGCTCAAGCAGCTCCGCGGCCCGCGATTTCGGCAGATAGGGCGCAAAGCTCAGGATGAACATAAACTCCGACCGCAGCCTGTGGCGCGCTGGCGACGTCATCAGCGCATGCAGGCAGACCTCCCGGCCCGCATCCGTGATCGCGTAAACCTTCTTGTTCGGGCGATTTTCCTGCTCCACCCGCTCGCAACTCACCAGCCCCTCCGCGGCCAGCTCGTTCAACGCCGGATAGATATTGCTGATCGTCACGTCGACGACCTCGGAAACCTCGTTTTCGAGGACTTTCTTGATGTCGTACCCGGTTGCCGGCCCCGACATGAGGACACTGAGCAACAGTTCCTTTGTATTCAACCCGCTTCCCTCCCCGTCAGCAGATCAGGCCCTTGCGGAACCTTAAGTGAATTATTTATAAGCGTTTCACCGTTAGGTTTTTTGCACCTAATTAAGAATCACAACGACTGACGCACACACCTCCTCGTGAACGCGTCGGCACCCTAACCAGAGTAGCCGGTTCTTCCGGCTACCAGTCTTTCGGGCCCACGGGGGGCCCCGAATCCGAGTAAGCGGGAGAAACCATTACAATGAGAGTATCGGCGGGAACGTCGCCTGTCACGAATGAACAGGCACAAGGGCTTAAGTTGAAATCAACATTTTTTGCGGCCATCGCGAGCACGCTTCTATTCGCAGGCGCAGCACATGCCGAATCCTACAAGTTCGGCGACATCGATCTTTCGATCGACACCACGGTGTCGCTCGGCGCGACGATGCGCACCAGCAACCGAAGCTGTGAACACGTTTCGAAGGAAAACGGGGGTTGCCCCGGCAGCGACGGCCGCGTGACGGGCGTCAATTCCGACAATGGCGATCTCAATTTCAACCGTTGGGATCTTACGGACGCCATCGGCCGCGTAACGGCCGACGTTGAGATGAAGTGGGAGAACTACGGCGTCTTCGTTCGTCCGACGGCCTACTACAATGGCGTCTACGCCAAGAACGACCTTCGCTTCCGCGATCTGTCGCATGACGGCAAGGGCCAGCTCGATTACAACGTGAACGTCCTCGACGCGTTCGTTTACGGCAAATGGGACATTGATGGCCACGCGGCGACGCTCCGCGTCGGCAAGCAGGCTTTGAACTGGGGCGAAAGCCTCTTCATCACCGGCGGCATCAACAACTTTCAGGCTTTCGACGTGACGGCGCTTCGTACGCCCGGCGCCGAATTGAAAGACGCAATGACTCCGATGCCGATGGTCTACGGCTCGTTCTCGATGACGGATAACCTGACGGTTGAAGCGTTCTGGCAGTTCTCCTACAAGCGCACGGAACTCGATCCTGCGGGCTCCTTCTTCTCGACCGACGACATCGTAGGCAAGGGATCGTTCCCCGCCTATTCCGGCGTCGTGGACGACAGCCTCGGCCTTGCGGGCATCCACATCCCGAGATCTGAAGACCGTGGCTGGAGCAACGCCGATCAGTTTGGCGTCGCAGCTCACTACTACGCTGAAGACGTAGGAACGGGCACAGACTTCGGCCTCTACTACACCCACTATTCGAGCCGCCTGCCCTATCTGGGCTTCCAGAATGGCGGCGTTGATACAACGACTGCCTGCTCAATCGTTTCGGGTTTGGGTTACGATTGCGCGGATGCGGACGGGGCGTTGGCCGCTTTTGCATATGGTGCGAACCAAGGTTCGTATTTCCATGATTTCCCGCAGATACAGATGATTGGCGCCAGTTTCTCGACAACCATTGAAGGCACCGCAGTGTCAGGCGAAGCGACCTTTTCGCCGAAAATGCCGTTCGGCATCTCCGATTACGAACTCAACGCCTCCCAAATCGACGGCCTTGGCGCCTCCTCGGTACTCTCCAGCGCACTCACAGGCCATACGGTAGATAGCTTCAGCTCTCTGCCATACCTGCCTGGCGTGAACCAGTCGACGCTCACTCATATCGACCTTGATGCGTGGCAGGGACAGATCGGCACGATCACGTCTTTTTCCGCTTCAGATTTCATTCCCCGCAATCTTGGCGCCGACAGCGGCATCTTCGTGTTCAATGCCGGCTTCGTCTATGTTCCGGATGCCAGCCACTACCCGCTCAATCAGGCAGGTCGCGAAGGTGGTATCAGGAACTACTTTGCGGCATTGATCCTCGCGAACGGTGCAACCCATCCGCAATATGCCACGGACTTCTCGTCGGGTTATCGCGCGATTCTTTCAGTAGACTATCCAAACGCCTTTGGAACTTCCGTCACTCTGACTCCCAACGTCGCTTGGCGTCATGATGTGGTCGGCTATTCGCCCGGCCCGAATACCGCCAACTATCTCAGCGGCCTCAAGGAAGTGTCGCTCGGCGTGGACGGCACCTACCAGAGCTACAAGGCGAGCCTGAGCTGGACCTCTACCTTCGGTGGCGGCTGGTACAACGACTTCACGGATCGTGATTTCGCGACGCTGAGTCTCTCCTACGCCTTCTAAGCGAAACACCGCGCCCTTCGGGGTGCGGATGAGAAAACCAGCCCCGGGAAGTCCGCTTCCCGGGGCTTCTTTTTGTCTCGCTTGACGCGGACGCCCCGCTCCTGTTCAACACCCCCGAACGGAGCGATTTCTCACATGACCACAACAAAAAGCGGCAAGGCGCTGGTGCTTTTCTCTGGCGGGCAGGACTCGACTGTCTGTCTCGCCTGGGCGCTCGACCGCTTCGAGAACGTGGAAACCGTTGGATTCGATTATGGACAGACACATGTAATCGAACTCGAATGCCGCGCGAAACTGCGCGAGGAGCTGGCGCGCTTTCCCGGCTGGGGCGCTTCGCTCGGCCCCGATCACACGATCTCATTGCCCGAACTCGGCCGCATCAGCGAAACGGCGCTTACCCGCGACGTCGAAATCGAAATGATGGAAAACGGCCTGCCGAGCACATTCGTTCCGGGCCGCAACCTTCTCTTCCTCACCTATGCCGCTGCGCTTGGCTACAGGCGCGGTGCAACCCACATCGTCGGCGGCATGTGCGAGACCGATTATTCCGGCTACCCCGACTGTCGCAATGACACGCTGCAGACACTTGGGCGCGCCATCAGCCTCGGCATGGACCGTGAATTCACCATCGAGACGCCCTTGATGTGGATCGACAAGGCCGCCACATGGACGCTTGCCGAACAGCTTGGCGGCAAGGCGCTGGTCGAGCTCGTCCTCGAACACACGCATAGCTGCTATCGCGGCGACCGCACGCATCGCCACGACTGGGGCTATGGTTGCGGCAAATGTCCGGCTTGCGGGCTTCGCGCCAAAGGCTACGCGGCCTGGGCCGCGGGCAAGGCCTGATCCCATGTATGCGGTGAAGGAAGTTTTCTACACGTTGCAGGGCGAAGGCGCGAACGCCGGACGGCCCGCCGTGTTCTGCCGCTTTGCGGGCTGCAACCTCTGGTCGGGCCGCGAGCAGGATCGTGAGCAGGCCGTCTGCACCTTCTGCGACACTGATTTTGTCGGCACAAATGGCGAAAGCGGCGGCAAGTTCGCTACCGCCGAGGCGCTGGCCGATGCGGTGGAGCGCACATGGAAGGCAGCTACGCGCGAGAACCGCTTCGTCGTCTGCACCGGCGGCGAGCCCTTGCTGCAACTCGATGCCGCCCTCATCGGCGCGCTTCACGCGCGCGGCTTCGAGATCGCCGTCGAAACCAACGGCACCATCGCGGCGCCTGAGGGCATCGACTGGATATGTGTCAGCCCCAAGGCCGACGCCGAACTGAAACAGCTTGTCGGAGACGAGTTGAAACTCGTCTACCCTCAAGAAAAGGCGAATCCCGAACGCTTCGAAAACCTCGCCTTCCGCCACTTCCTGCTTCAGCCCATGGACGGGCCCGACGCTGCGAAGAACACTGAAACCGCGACAGCCTATTGCTTGACGCATCCCAAATGGCGCCTGTCGCTTCAAACACACAAGATGATCGGTATTCCCTGATGCGTATCTATAAAGAGTTCTTTTTCGACGCGGCGCATTTCCTTCCGTATGCAGAGGATGGGCACCCGAACCGCCGCATGCACGGACATTCCTTCCGCGTCGTCGTCTGGCTGGAAGGCAAGCCTGCGCCTGAAACCGGCCTGCTGCGGCATTTCGAGGATGTAGAGCGCGAACTTCTGCGGGTGCGCGAAAAGCTCGACCATCGCTTGCTGAACGAGATCGAAGGACTCGAACAGCCGACGCTTGAACGCATCGCCGCCTGGATCTGGCGCGACCTCGAACCGGCGTTGCCCGAAATCGCCTGCGTTGAAATTCACCGCGCCTCCTGCCGCGAAGGCTGCGTTTACGACGGACCGGAGAAAGTCTGATGGCCAAAGCTCCCAAGACTGCCACGCTCTCGCAACTCGGACAGCAGGTCGCAACACCTGTCTCGCCGGAAGAGGCCGTGCTTGAGCGCGTCCCCAACCCACAGGCCGATACGAATTATGTCGCCCGCTTCACCGTGCCCGAATTCACCTCGCTCTGCCCGGTCACAGGCCAGCCGGATTTTGCGCATCTCGTCATCGACTATGTGCCGGGCAAATGGCTCGTCGAGTCGAAGTCGCTGAAGCTCTATATGCAGTCCTTCCGCAATCACGGCGCCTTCCATGAGGATTGCACCGTCGCCATCGGCAAGCGGCTGGCGAAGCTTCTCGCGCCCCGCTGGCTCCGCATCGGCGGATACTGGTATCCGCGCGGCGGCATCCCCATCGATGTCTTCTGGCAGACGGGCAAGCTCCCCACCGGCGTCTGGGTACCGGATCAGGGCGTCGCCCCCTATCGCGGACGCGGCTGAGCGTCGTAATCTCCTACCCAGAAAGCCAAAAGCATCAGGTTTCTGGGGAGGAAACAATGCCGAAACTTGAGACACTGCCCGCCAACAGTTCGACCGAAGATATACTCACTGTGCTGAGGCGCGACGGCGCGCTCATCCTGAAGGACGCGCTGACACCCGCCGAAGTCGCGCAGGTGATGAACGAAATCAAACCCTATGTCGAAGCGACGGAATATGGGCGCGACGACTTTACCGGCAAGAAGACGACACGCACGGGCGCCCTCGTCGCCCGCTCGCCCGCCTGCCGCAATCTCATCATGAACAAGACGGTGGTGGCCGCCGCCGAAACATTCCTGAAGCCCTTTTGCGAGCGCATTCAGCTTCACCTCACACAGCTCATCCGCATTCGTCCCGGACAACCGAAGCAGCCGATTCACCGCGACCGCTGGGCCTGGGGTACCTATCTCAAAGACGTGGAGCCGCAGTTCAACACGATCTGGGCGATCACGGATTTCACGAAGGAAAACGGCGCGACGCAGGTCTGCCCCGGAAGCCTCGGCTGGCCGGACAATTATCAGCCCAAGGATGAAGAGATCGGCTATGCCGAAATGTCCGCAGGCTCTGTCCTGATCTACACGGGTGGCGTCTTTCACGGCGGCGGCGAGAACGTCTCGAACGGCGACCGCTACGGGCTCAACATCACCTATACGCTCGGCTGGCTGCGGCAGGAGGAAAACCAGTATCTCTCCTGCCCACCCGAGATCGCGCGCGCACTGCCCGAAGACCTGCAGGCCATGATCGGCTATTCGATGGGAAGCTACGCACTCGGCTATTACACGCCGCCGCTCCCCGCGGGCGAAGGCCCGGAAGTCGTGCCGCCGGAATATGCGCTCGGGCGCATGCAAGCCGATGGCAGTCAGTTCGGCTCGGCGGAATTGCTGGAAGAAGTCCGCGCCGCCGTGCAGAGCAGCAACTGAGGATGTTGCGGGAGCCGGCTCTTGTTAAACGAGCCGGCTCTGTGCGACCGCCGCCTCGATGAAAGAGCGGAACAGCGGATGCGGAGCGAAGGGTTTCGACTTCAGCTCGGGGTGATACTGGACGCCGATAAACCAGGGGTGGGTAGGAATCTCGACCGTTTCCGGCAATAACCCGTCCGGCGACATGCCCGAAATGATCATGCCCGTCGCTTCGATCTGCTGGCGATAAGCGGTGTTCACCTCATAGCGATGACGATGGCGCTCGCTGATCCGCGTCGAACCGTAGATATCGGCGATGCGGCTGCCTTCCTTCAAGGTGGCGTCATAGGCGCCGAGGCGCATGGTGCCGCCGAGGTCACCATTGGCGGCCCGCGTCACCAGCTCGTTCTGCTGCATCCACTCGGTCATGATGCCTACAACCGGCTCGTTGGTCGGACCGAACTCGGTCGAGCTCGCGCCAGCGAGCCCGCCGACATTGCGCAGCGACTCGATGACCGCCATCTGCATGCCGAAGCAGATGCCGAAATAGGGCACGGCGCGCGTACGCGCGAACTCGGCCGCCGCAATCTTGCCTTCGCTGCCGCGCTCGCCGAAGCCGCCCGGCACCAGAATGCCGTTCACGTCTTCAAGGTAATAGGCCGTGTCCTCGGTCTCGAAGATCTCGGACTCGAGCCACTTGATATTGACCCGCACCTTGTTGGCGATGCCGCCATGAACAAGCGACTCGTTCAGCGACTTATAGGCATCCTTGAGACCGGTATACTTGCCGACAATGGCGATGGTCACGTCGCCTTCGGGCTCGCGAATATTGTGGGTGATCGTGTTCCACTTCGCGAGGTTCGGCTCGACCGAGCCCTTGATGCCGAAGACGGAAAGCACTTCGCGGTCGAGGCCTTCGGTATGATAGGCATGCGGCACGTCATAGATCGTGTCGACGTCCATCGCCTGAATGACGGCGCTTTCGCGCACGTTGCAGAACAACGCGATCTTGCGGCGCTCGTCCTTTGGAATCGGGCGATCGGCGCGGCACATCAGAATGTCCGGCTGAATGCCGATGGAGCGCAGCTCCTTCACCGAATGCTGCGTCGGCTTGGTCTTCATCTCGCCGGCGCTCGGGATATAGGGAAGCAGCGTCAGATGGATGAAGCAGGTCTGGCCGCGTTCCAACTCGTTGCCGAGCTGGCGGATCGCCTCGAAGAATGGAAGTCCCTCGATGTCGCCGACCGTGCCGCCGATCTCGCAAAGAACGAAGTCGACGCCATCATTGCCGGAGAGGACGAAATCCTTGATCGCGTCGGTGACGTGCGGAATGACCTGCACAGTGCCGCCAAGATAATCGCCGCGCCGCTCGCGCGCGATGATGTCCTGATAGATCCGGCCTGTGGTGATGTTGTCGCCGCGCGTCGCGGGCACGCCCGTGAAACGCTCGTAGTGACCGAGGTCGAGGTCAGTCTCCGCCCCGTCATCCGTCACATAGACCTCACCATGCTGGTAAGGCGACATCGTGCCGGGATCGACGTTGAGGTAAGGATCGAGCTTGCGAAGCCGCACGGAAAAACCACGCGCCTGAAGAAGCGCGCCGAGAGCTGCGGATGCGAGACCCTTGCCAAGAGAGGAGACCACGCCGCCGGTGATGAATATATACCGCGTCATGGGCCCTAAACGTACACCAACAAAAAACGATTCGGATCGCCAAACGTCAACCGCAAGGCCTGTCTGGCGAAAATAACTGTGGGTCGATGTCCGGCGAGGTTCCGGACGGTTCTCTTACTGTGCGCGAGGAACGCTCGGCTGAGCGGGTGCCGCCGGAACTGTCCCGGTTTGGGCCGGTTTCGCGGCCTTGTCGACGTCAGACCCCAGCGGGGCCGGAACGATCGGTCCCTGATTGGTCACCGGCACGCCCGAAATCTTGTCGAGAACAGCATTGCCCGAGCCGCCACGCGAGGCGAGGACCACCAGGGACAAGCTCGTCGCGAAGAACACGGCCGCCGCGATCCCGGTCGCCCGGGTGAGCACATTGCCGGCGCCACGGCCCGTCATCAGGCCGCCGCCACCGCCACCAATGCCCAGCGCTCCGCCTTCCGAGCGCTGAAGCAGCACAAGGGCGACGAGCGCCACCGCAACCATCAGATGGATAATGAGGAGCACGGTGGTCATGGCGGGTCGGAATCCAATCTGTTCATAACGTGCCGGACCCTGAGAGGCCGGCCGACGGGGCGGTTTGTAGCGCATGCGGGCCCGGGTTTCCAGTCCCGTGGCGCCGGATCAGATATACGCCGAAATAATGCCGAAAAAGTCCTCGGCCTTGAGGCTCGCGCCTCCCACGAGGGCGCCATTGACGTTTTCGACGCCCATCAGCTCCACCGCGTTGGAGGGCTTCACCGAGCCGCCATAAAGGATTCGCATGGCCGCGCCCTCGTCGCCGAAGCGCTTGACCAGGGCCCCGCGGATGGCCGCATGAACCTTGGCCACGTCCTGCGCCGTGGGCGTCCGGCCCGTGCCGATGGCCCAGACGGGCTCATAGGCCACAATCGTGGTTTTCGCTGTCGCATCGGCCGGGAGCGAGCCCTTGAGCTGGCCGCGAATGACCTTCAAGGTCTCTCTGGCATCACGCTGGGCTTCCGTTTCGCCAACACAGACAATGGCGACGAGGCCCGCCCGGTGCGCGGCTTCGGCCTTGGCCCGGACCACGGCATCGGTCTCGCCATGATCGGCGCGGCGCTCGGAATGCCCCACGATGACATATGAGGCGCCCGCGTCCTTGAGCATCTCGGCGCTGATGTCGCCCGTATGGGCGCCGGAGACCTTGGCATGGCAATCCTGCGCGCCGACGGCAACCTTCGAGCCCCTGGCTTCTTCTTTCAGCAACGGAATCAATGTCGCCGGCGGGCAGACGAGGACGTCGCAGCGCACGCGCTTCGACTTGGCGAGCAATCGCGCAAGGCCCGAAACCTCTTTCTTCGAGGCTTTCAGGCCGTTCATCTTCCAGTTGCCCGCGACCAGCGCCTTGACGCGCGGTGCTTTCTTCGTTGCCGCCATGACTTAATCCCCGCCTTTGGGTGCCCGGTTAATCCCGCAAATGGGCCGCCCGCGGATTTAGCAGAGTGGCGGGGCGCCGCCAACGCGTTTTCGCAAGGAAAATCAAACGGAAAGCCGCCCCTGCCCGCTTGCGGGATAAAGGACCCGCACCTATCATGCCGCGCTTCCAGGCAAGGCCCAACCCGGCCCATCCTTCAAAAAACGGAAAAACGACCAATGCTTGATACCCTGAGGAGAGGCGCCAGCGGCTGGGTCGCAAAGCTATTGATGGGCCTGCTGGTCTTCAGCTTCGGCATCTGGGGCATCGCGGACATTTTCCGCGGCTATTCGTCGGATGTGGTCGCACAGGTCGGCAGCACCGATATCAATCTCAAGCAGTTTGAACGCGAATTCGAGAACCAGACCAAGGCCATGTCGCAGCGAGCCGGCCAGCCGCTGACGCGCGAACAGGCGCGGGCCTATGGCGTGCCGCAGGCTTCGCTGACGCGCCTCATCGCGCTCGCGGCGCTGGACAGCGGAGCCAAGAATCTGGGCCTCGCCGCTAGCGACGAAACGGTAGCCAAGGACATCGCCGCCGATCCGAATCTGCAGGGCAGCTTCGGCAAGTTCGACCGCGCCGCCTTTGAGATGGCCCTGCAGCGTGTCGGCCTGACCGAAAAGGCATTCATCGCCGACCGCCGCGCCTATATCGAGCGCGCCCAGCTCAGCGACGTGCTGATGAATGGCGTCGATGCGCCTTCGACCCTTCTCGATGCGATTTCCACCTTCCAGCAGGAAACGCGCGTCGTCTCCTACATCATCCTGCCGCCAAGCACCGTGGGCGACATCAAGGATCCGGACGAGAAGACGCTGGAGGCCTATCACAAGAAGGCCGCGATCCATTTCACGCAGCCCGAGACGCGCGACTTCACGATCATGACGCTGGAACCTTCCGACCTGGCGCCTTCGATCACGATCAGCGACGAAGACCTCGCCAAGGCCTATGAGCAGCGCCGCAGCGAATTCGACATTCCCGAGAAGCGCACCATCGACCAGATTCCCTTCGCGACGAAGGAAGCAGCTACCGCTGCCGATGCGCGCCTCAGAAAGGGCGAAACGCTCGACAAGATCGTCTCCGAAATCGGTCTGACGCCGGCCGACGTGGCATTGGGCATCGTCACCCGCGACCAGATGGTTTCGCCCGCCGTGGCCGACGCTGCTTTTGCCCTCAAGGTCGGCGAGTACAGCGAGCCCGTTCAGGGGCCGCTCGGCACCGTCATTCTGCATGTGACCGCCATCGAGCCCGGCAAGGCGAGCAAGTTTGACGAAGTGAAGGACAAGCTTCGCAAGGAAATCGCCAACGAAAAGGCGAGCAGCCAGGTCTATGACGTCCAGAACGGCATCGAGGATGCGCGCGCCGGCGGCGCGAGCTTCGAGGACATCGCCGCGAAGAACGGCCTCAAGACCGTCAAATTCACCGGTGTGACCGAAAGGGGCCTGACGGCGGACGGCGCGAAGGTCGCCGGCCTGCCCGAGTTCAAGGACCTGCTCACCACCGTCTTCAAGAGCGAGCAAGGCGATCAGGTTCCGCCCGGAGACACCGGCAATGGCGGCTATTACTGGGTGCGCGTCGACGGCGTGAAAGCGTCGGAAGTGAAGCCGCTCGACAAGGTGCGCGCCGACGTCATCAAGCTCTGGAAGACCGAAAAGCGCAAAGCCGATCTCGACGTGCTGGCGCAGACACTGGTCGAGCGCGGCAACAAGGGCGAGAGCTTCGACAAGCTCGCCGCCACAGTCGGCCGCACGCCCCTCAACTCGCCCGACATCAAGCGCTTCTCGGAGAGCGATACCTTCTCCCGCATCGCTGTGACGCGCATTTTCGCCGCACCGCAGGGTGGTTTCGCCTATGGCCCTGTCGGCCTTGGCGACAGCCTTATCGTCATGCAGGTGAAGTCGATCAGCGATCCGAAGCCGGACCGTCAGTCGGCGGATTACAAGAAACTCCACGACGACGTTCGCGACGCCCTCCAGACCGATATGATCACGACCTATGTAGCGGCCCTGGAGAAGGATCTTGGCGTCGAAGTCAACTCAAAGCTCCTGGAACGAACTCTCGCGTCGGACAGCGCACAATAACGCGCGTCTTTTACTGAACCTGCCGGTGTCGTCATGATTCTACCTGCCTTCGCGGACTTCGAGCGCATCTACAATTCCGGCGCGGCGCAGGTCGTCTGGACGCGGCTCGTCGCCGATCTCGAAACGCCGGTCTCCGCGATGCTGAAGATCGCGGACAGCCGTCCGAACAGCTTCCTGCTCGAATCCGTCGAGGGCGGCGACACGCGCGGCCGCTATTCGATCATCGGATTGAAGCCCGATGTGATCTGGCGGACGCAGGGCGACAAGCCTGAGATCAACCGTCGCGCCTTGGTGGACACGCAGAGCTTCGAGCCCTGCGGCACGGGTGCGCTCGCCTCGCTGCGTGCGCTGATCGCGGAATCGCGCATCGAGCTTCCGGAAGATCTGCCTCCGATGGCGGCGGGCGTCTTCGGCTATATGGGCTACGACACGATCCGCCTGATCGAAAACCTGCCCAACCAGCGGCCCGACCGGCTCGGCCTGCCCGACGGCCTTTTCCTGCGTCCGACGATCATCGCCGTCTTCGACTCCGTGAAGGACGAAGTGACCATCGTAACGCCGGTCCGCCCAGAGCCAGGCGTCAGTGCGCGCGCCGCCTATGCCCGCGCTGGCGAACGGCTCACCGATGTCGTCGCCGACTTCGACCGGTCCCTGCCGCATGTCGATCAGGTCGATAGCGTCGGCGAGGTGCCCGAGCCGAAATCGAACACGCCGCAAGAGACCTATTTCGAGATGGTACGGAAGGCGAAGGAATATATCGCCGCGGGTGACATATTCCAGGTCGTGCTCTCGCAGCGCTTCGAAGCGCCCTTCACCCTGCCCGCCTTCTCGCTCTACCGGGCGCTCCGGCGCATCAATCCGTCGCCCTATCTCTATTTCCTCAATTTCGAGAACTTTTCGATCGTCGGTTCGAGCCCTGAAATTCTGGTGCGTGTGCGCGACAACAAGGTCACGATCCGTCCGATCGCCGGAACGCGCCATCGCGGCAAGAGCGCCAGCGAAGATGCGGCCATCGGCGAGGAATTGCTGGCCGATCCCAAGGAACGCGCCGAGCATCTGATGCTTCTCGATCTCGGTCGCAACGATGCGGGCCGCGTCTCCAAGATCGGCACGGTGCAGGCGACCGAACAGTTCGCGCTGCAATATACCTCGCACCTCATCCACATCGTCTCCAATGTCGAAGGCGAACTCGACCCGCATTACGACGCCATCGAGGCGCTGATCGCGGGCTTCCCGGCGGGCACCGTTTCCGGTGCGCCCAAGGTTCGCGCGATGGAAATCATCGACGAGCTCGAACTGGACAAGCGCGGCGCCTATGCCGGTTGCGTCGGCTATTTCTCGGCCGCGGGCGAGATGGACACCTGCATCGTGCTGCGCACCGCCATCGTCAAGGACGGCAAGATGTACGTTCAGGCGGGCGGCGGTGTGGTCGCGGATTCGACGCCCGAAGGCGAGTGTCAGGAGAGCGTCAACAAGGCCAAGGCGCTTTTCCGCGCGGCTGAAGAAGCGGTGCGATACGCCTCGAGAGGCGGGAGACGCCAGTGAGCGGCGGTGGCGAGGGCAAGCCCGTCCTCGTTTTTGATTCCGGTATTGGCGGGCTTTCGGTGCTCAGTGCCATCCGAAAGCTCATGCCGACGCAGCGCCTCGTCTATGTCGCCGACGACGCCGCCTTCCCCTATGGCAACTGGAAGGAAGACGAACTCAGTGCGCATATCGTGCGCCTGATGGGCGAACTGATCGCGGCGCATGATCCAGCCGCCGTCGTCATTGCCTGCAACACCGCTTCGACGCTGGTCCTGCCGCCACTTCGCGCGAAGTTCAGCATTCCCTTCGTCGGCACGGTACCCGCCGTGAAGCCCGCCGCAGAACAGACTAAAACAGGCGTCATCGCCGTTCTCGCAACGTCGGCCACCATCGCCCGCGACTATACGCGCAAGCTCATCGAGAGCTTTGCACAGTCGGCAAAGGTGCAGCTCGTCGCCGCGCCGCGGCTTGCCACCGTTGCAGAAGACCTGCTGCGTGGGCAGCCGATCGACCGGGAAGTTATCCGCGATGAAATCGCGCCCTGTTTTGTCGAAATCGACGGCAAGCGCACGGATATCGTTGTGCTTGGCTGCACACATTACCCGTTCCTTATCGACGAGATGAATATTGTCGCGCCCTGGCCCGTGATATGGCTCGACCCGGCACCCGCTATCGCGCGGCGTCTCGTCTCCGTGCTCGACGGAAAGATTCCCGGCCCCGACGGCAAGAGCGTCGCGCTCTTCACCAGCGGCAGGCCCGTACCACCGCGGCTCCAAGCGCTGCTCAAGAACGACGGGCTCAACGCAGCCCCCTGAGCCTCGACCTCAACTCGCTTCGCGATGTTTGAGCGCCGCCGTGAGCGGCACCAGCGTAAAGCCACGTGCCCGCGCGTCCGGTATCCATTTCTCCAGCATGTCGAGCGTCACCGGATGCGGATGACCGATGGCGATAGCAACGCCATGTTTCAGCGCGATCTGTTCGAGGCGGCCAAGCTCCGCCTTCACCTCGCCGCCCTCCTCGTCATTGTCGAGGAATACGTCGCGCGACAGCGTCGGCAGGCCGGCGGCACGCGCCGCATTGGCGGCCTGCGTCTGGGCAGAGGTGCGCGAGTCGAGGAACAAGAGGCCGCGATCCTTCAACGTCGCCATGACGAGCGCCATGCCCTTCGCATCGGCGGTGAAGCGGCTGCCCATATGGTTGTTGATGCCGACATAGCCGCCGAACTGATCGAGGCACCATGCGAGATCGGTCCTGAGCTGCTCGTCGGTCTCGCCCACGCGTAGCGCATGCGGCCCCGGGTCGTCCTTGCCCACCGGCTCCATCGGCACATGAACGAGGATTTCATGGCCCCGCTCCCGGGCGAGTTTCACCGAGGAGGTCACATTCCGCGTGTAAGGCAGGAAGGCGAAGGTGATCGGCGCAGGCAGGCTCATCGCGCGCTCCGTGCCGTTTCGGTTCGCGCCCATATCGTCGATCACGATGGCGATCATGGGCGCTTCCGGCGTTGCGGCGGGCACAACCGCATTGCGCTTCCAGGCTGGAGGCTCGGTGACGACATGCTTCGGCGGCGCAGGCTGGGAAATCGGAGGTTGGGAAATCGGGACCCGCGGCGCAAGTGCGGCTCGAGGCGGAGCCACCACCGATCGTGGGGGCAGAGCCTCGTGCTGCACCACAGGAACCTTCGGACCGGGTGGCGAAGGAGCAATCCTCTCACCTGAACGCCAATGAATGGCGAGAGCTATCGCCAGAACGAGGGAAAACGCCCCCACAGCCGCATCACGCCGGATTTCAGCATCCGCCCATAGCTTCTTGATACGCTTGAAAACTTTCCGGTATGGCATGCAACCCTGCGACTCAGACCCTATATATGTGGGATACGAGCATGGCTCGGCGCGGGCCGTAAAGCGGCATGCCTTGCCCGGCTCCGCTCCCACGGCCTATAAGATGTCCAAAGCGCGGTATTCTTGCCGCTCAGTGGGTTAATCATGCTGCTCCTCATCGATAACTACGACAGCTTCACCTACAACCTCGTGCAGTTCCTCGGCGACCTCGGCGCCGAGACCGAGGTTCACCGCAACGACAAGCTGTCGGTTGAACAGGCCGTCTCCATGCGGCCGGAAGCCATCGTCATCTCGCCGGGCCCTTGCGACCCGGACCGGGCCGGCATCTGCCTCGATCTCATCAAGGCGGCGGCGGACGAGCGCATTCCCCTTTTTGGCGTCTGCCTCGGTCATCAGGCAATCGGCCAGGCCTTCGGCGGCAGGATCATTCGCGCGCCCAAGCTCATGCACGGCAAGGTCGACGCGATCTCGCATACAGGCAAGGGCGTCTTCCGCAACCTGCCGAGCCCGCTGCAGGCGACGCGCTATCACTCGCTGACCATCGACCCGACGACTTTCCCATCGGTGCTCGAAGTGACGGCCACGTCCTCCGACGACGTCATCATGGGGCTTCGCCACAAGGAGCTGCCCATCCACGGCGTGCAGTTCCACCCGGAAAGCATCGCCACCGAGCATGGCCACGACATTCTGCGCAACTTCCTCGAGATCACGGGCGTGAAAACGCGCGCGCTCGCCTGAGGGGACGCGCATGAGCGATTTCAAGGCACTCATAGGCAAGGTCGCCGGCGGATTGGCGCTCGCCCCCGATGAAGCGGAAGAGGCCTTCTCGATCATCATGTCGGGCGAAGCGACGCCGGCCCAGATGGCAGGCTTCCTGATGGCGCTGCGCGTGCGCGGCGAAACGGTGGACGAGCTGACCGCTGGCGCCCGCGTCATGCGTCAACGGGCGCTTGCCGTCAAAGCCCCCGCCGACGCCATCGATATTGTCGGCACGGGCGGCGACGGCGCGCAGACTTACAATATTTCCACAGCCACCTCTCTCGTCGTCGCCGCAGTGGGCGTGCCGGTGGCAAAGCATGGCAACCGCGCCGCCTCATCGAAGTCCGGCACGGCTGATGCTCTGACCGCCCTCGGCGTCAATCTCGACATCGAACCGGACGCCATCGCCCGTTGCATCTCGGAAGCGGGCATCGGCTTCATGTTCGCGCCGGTGCATCATTCCGCCATGCGGCATGTCGCGCCCGTGCGCGCGGAACTTGGCACGCGCACGATCTTCAACCTGCTCGGGCCGCTCGCCAATCCGGCAAGCGTGACCCATCACAGCATCGGCGTCTTCGCGCAACGCTGGGTGGTGCCCTTCGCCGAGACGCTTCGCAACCTCGGCTCGACGCGCGCCTGGGTCGTCCATGGCGCGGATGGTCTCGACGAATTGTCGACGACCGGCGTGTCCTACGTCGCCGAACTCAACGACGGCAAGATCCGCACATTCGAAGTAACGCCGGAGGAAGCGGGCCTTCCCCGCGCGACGCTCGAAGACTTGCGCGGTGGCGACCCGGCCTATAACGCGGCGGCCATCGTCGCACTGCTCGACGGCGCACCCGGCGCCTATCGCGACATCGTGCTGCTCAACGCCGCCGCCGCTCTCATTGTAGCTGACAAGGCGGCAACGCTTGCCGAAGGAGTGAAGCTCGCCGCCGGTGCCATTGACAGCGGCGCGGCAAAGAAAGTGTTGGCGCGTCTCGTCGCCGTCTCCAATGGGAAGCCGGCGAATGTCTGACATCCTCGCAAAGATCGGCGCCTACAAGCTCGAAGAGATCGCAGCAGCGAAAAAAGTGCGCCCGCTCACCGATGTCGAAGCCGCCGCACATGCGGCGAGCCCCGTGCGCGGCTTCGCGGCGGCGCTGACCCGCAAGGTTGCGGCCAGAGAATATGCGCTGATCGCCGAGATCAAGAAGGCAAGCCCCTCCAAGGGCCTCATCCGTGCGCATTTCGATCCGCCGTCGCTCGCCCGTGCCTACGAGCGCGGCGGCGCGACCTGCCTTTCCGTACTGACGGACGGCCCTTCCTTTCAGGGAAGCCCCGAATTTCTGACTGCCGCCCGCGCCGCCGTATCCCTGCCGGTCATCCGCAAGGACTTCCTCTACGACACCTATCAGGTGGCGGAAGCCCGCGCGATGAGTGCCGACTGCATTCTCATCATCATGGCGTCAGTCTCCGACGCGCAGGCGCGCGACCTCGAAGATGCTGCCTTCGCCTGGGGCATGGACGCGATCGTCGAAGTGCATGACGAAGCGGAGCTGGATCGGGCGCTCATGCTGAAGAGTCCGCTCATCGGCATCAACAACCGCAATCTCCGCACCTTCGAAGTCACGCTCGCCACGACCGAAAAGCTCGCGCCCCGCGTCCCGAATGATCGCCTCGTCATCGGCGAAAGCGGCATCTTCACACCTGACGATCTCGTCCGCCTCGCCCGGTCGGACGTCTTTGCCTATCTCGTCGGCGAGAGCCTGATGCGGCAGGCAGATGTCGAAGCCGCGACGCGCGCCTTGCTGCAGAAATAATGTTCGCCCGGTAGCGTTCGCATTACGCCCTCTCTCTTCGCTGCAACGGCCCCAAAAGGTATCCGCCATGACCGTTCTCAAGCTCAACAAATGGAATATCGCGATTGGCGACGGACAGCCGCTGGTCGTCATCGCCGGACTGAACGTGCTTGAGGATCAGAAGCTCGCATTCGACGTGGCACGGCATCTGAAAGCAGTGACCTCCGAACTCGGCCTGCCCTACATATTCAAGGCAAGCTTCGACAAGGCGAACCGCTCCTCGATCAAGAGCTATCGTGGGCCCGGCCTCGAAAAGGGCCTCGAAATGCTCGCTGCTGTGAAGGCCGAGTTCAACGTGCCGATCGCAACCGATCTTCATGAAGTCTATCAGGCCGAACCCGTCGCCGCCGTGGCGGACATCGTGCAGATCCCGGCGTTCCTCTGCCGTCAGACGGACCTCGTCGTCGCGGCGGCCCGCGCGACGCATAAGGCAGGTGGCCTTCTCCATGTGAAGAAGGCGCAGTTCCTTGCCCCCTGGGACTGCAAGAACATCGTCTCCAAAATCAAGGAGGCGACGGACGGCGCGGACTTCACCATTCTTTGCGAGCGCGGCTCGTCGTTCGGCTACAACAATCTCATCGTCGACATGCTGGCCCTGGGCGAAATGAAGAAACTCGGCGTTCCGGTCACCATCGACGCGACACATGCCGTGCAGCTTCCGGGAGCCGATCCGCGCACGGGCGGCGCCTCGACGGGCGGCCGTCGCGACGGCGTTTCAGTCATCGCGAAGGCCGCAGTGGCCGCCGGCGCCGACGGTGTCTTCCTCGAATTCCATCCCGATCCCGACAAAGCACTCTGCGACCCGCTGAGCTGCCTGCCGCTCGACGGCGCGGCGAAACTTCTCGCGACACTCAAGGCAATCAAGGCAGCAGCAGCCTGATAGCTGGACGCGCAAACTGGCGCAAAGACCGGAGCTTGGAATGACGGGCAAAAAACTCACCCATCTCGACGCCAAGGGCCGCGCTAGCATGGTCGACGTGTCGGCCAAGAAGGTGACGGCGCGCACAGCGACAGCCCGAGGCCGCATCGTGATGGAGCCGGAGACGCTGGCCCTCATCACGGGCGGCGGCCTCGCCAAGGGCAATGCGCTCGAAGTCGCGCGGCTCGCCGGCATCATGGCGGCGAAGAAGACATCGGACCTCATTCCACTCTGCCATCCGCTCGCGATCTCGAAAGTCTCGGTCGACTTCAAACCCGATGCGAAGAAGAACTGCATCGAAGTCGAGGCGACGGTGAAACTTTCCGGCCAGACAGGCGTCGAAATGGAAGCGCTGACGGCGGTGAGCGTTGCCTGCCTCACGATCTACGACATGGCGAAGGCCGTGGATCGCTCGATGCAGATCGACAATATCCGCCTCACGCATAAGGCAGGCGGCAAGTCCGGCACCTATAAGGCGAAGTAAATGGCGCAAGCCCTCATCCCCGTCGCGGAAGCCCGCGCGCGCATTCTATCCATGCTGACGCCGACGGAGCAGGAACCCGTTCTGCTTGCGAATGCGGTCGGGCGCATACTGGCCGAAGATGTCGTCGCGCGGCGCACGCAGCCGCCTTCCGATCTTTCCGCCATGGACGGCTATGCGGTCCGCGCCGCCGATGTGTCGAGCGTGCCTGCCCGGCTCCGCGTCGTCGGCGAGTCCCCAGCAGGCGGCGCCTATGACGGCATCCTCGGCGAAGGCGAAGCGGTGCGCATCTTCACTGGCGCGCCCGTGCCGCATGGCGCCGACGCCATCGTCATACAGGAAGATACCGAGCGCTATGGCGACATCGTCATCGCGCGGGAAAAAACCGTACACGGACGGAATATCCGCCCCGCCGGGCTCGACTTCACGAAGGGCACGACCGGCCTTGCCGCCGGACGGAAACTCTCCGCGGCTGATATCGCCTTCGCCGCCGCGATGAACGTCTCCTCTCTTTCTCTTCACCGCCGCCCGCGCATCGCTTTTTTCTCGACGGGCGACGAGCTGGTGCGGCCCGGCGCCCCCCTCGGCCCGAACCAGATTGTTTCATCCAACAATGACGGCCTCGCCGCGCTCATCGCGGAGGCAGGTGGTGTGCCCCTCGATCTCGGCATCGCACCCGACCGGCGCGAAGCGATCCGCGCCACCGCCCGCAAGGCCATCGGCGCAGACATGCTGGTGACGCTCGGCGGTGCATCGGTTGGCGATCATGACCTTGTGCAGGCGGCACTCGCCGAAGATGGCCTCGACATAGACTTCTGGCGCATCGCCATGCGCCCGGGAAAGCCGCTGATGTTCGGCCGTTACCGCGATATTCCGATGCTGGGCCTGCCGGGCAATCCCGTCTCCGCGCAGGTTTGCGCCCTGCTCTTTCTCGTCCCTGCGCTGACGAAGCTTGCAGGCGGCGAGGCGAACGCGCCCCGAACGGTCCCGGCCCGCCTCGGTACGCCGCTCGCGGAGAACGACCAGCGAGAGGACTATCTCCGGGCCGGTATCGACCATGTGCCGGGCGAACTGCCCGTCGCGACGCCCTTCCCAAAGCAGGACAGCTCCATGCTCTCGCTGCTCTCGGCGGCCGACTGCCTGATCGTGCGTCCGCCCCACGCGCCAGCTGCCGAAGCTGGCGAGATGGTGAGCGTTATTCCGCTCCGCTAGACCTTAAGTTGTCATTGACAACATTGGGGTCAAAAAATAGCCTGCATGTTGTCAATGACAACATATGGCCCCAGCTTGACCTATCACCATGGAAACCTGCGCAAGGCGCTGCTTGATCGCGCCGCCGCGGTGATCGCCGAGCAAGGCATCGAATGCCTGAGCCTGCGTGCCCTGGCCCGTGATCTTGGCGTCTCCCACGCCGCGCCGTCACGCCATTTCACCGACAAGGCAGATCTGCTGCGGGCGCTCGCCACCGAGGGCAGCGACAAGTTCATCGCTTATGTCTTCGCTGCGGCGGAGGCAGCGGGCGACAATCCGCTGGAACGCTATGCGGCCATGGGCAAGGCCTATATCCGCTTCAGCCTGGAATACCCCGCCTATTATCGGACGATCGCCCATCCCGAAGTCGTTGCGCATGCAGACGACGAACTCAAGGCCAGCGAGAAGCGCCGTTCCCTCATAATCAACGATGCAGCGCGTGCAGCGCAGGCCGCCGGCTGGCTTCCAGACGAATCTATCGACGACATTGTGATGTTCAGCATCGCCACCGTGCGAGGTGTATCCGCCATGCTGGGCGATCCCCTCCACTCGCGACAATCGGAAATCCGCGATTATGAGGCACTGATCGACCGCATGGTGCGCCTCATCATAGATCCGGCAGCTCCGCAGAAGAGCCTGAACCCCGCCACCCGCAACGACGAGAAGCAACCCGGGGGAAAAAACAACGAGGGAGACCGCATGTGATCCGGCACATACTTCAAGCACTGGGGCCATGGGGACCCGTGCTCTTCGGTTTCGGCTTTCTCGCGCCGCTGATTGCGACTCTGCTAAAGGATGGTGGCATCACGCCACCGCTCGGTCTCACGCCCATTCAGTTCGGCCTCATCCTTGGCCCGGCCCTTGGCCTTTCCGCCAAACTGCGGGGGCGTTGGATATGAGCATCGCAGAAGCAACCACCGCTCCCTATTCGGAGATGAGCGACCGCGAGCTGGCTCGCGCGGAACTCACCATCGCGCGGAAATATATCGGCCGCTTCTCCTGGTTCATGGCCGTCTGGGGCCTTGGCAACCTCGTCTGCTGGCTCGCGCTTTGGCCGCTGACGCTGAGTGGCATCCTTCCACTCTGGATGGCCTTTCCGATCGCCACCATCAATGTGATCCTCTGCTACCTGCCTTCACACGAAGCTCAGCATACGAACTTTTCTACGGGCGGCCCCGCTCTTCGCTGGTTCAACGAATTCATCGGCTATGTGTCGACCATTCCGATGGTGCTCCCGTTCAAGATCGCGCGCCTCACGCATATGGAACACCACAGCCACACGAACGATCCGGAGCTTGATCCCGACTATGGCGTGAAGGCGGATAGCTGGCAGCAGGCCCTCCTGACGGCCTACAAGCGCCGTCAGCCGGGTCAGCCCAACGCCTATGGCGAAACGCTGAATCGTCTTGGCGACGGTCCTGTGGTCAAGCGCGCCGGTCTCGAAGGCGCGGTGCAGGTACTCACCTTCTGGGCCATTATCAGCGCGCTCGCGTGGAGCGGCCATGCGCTGGAGGCCGCAGCCATCTGGTGGCTGCCGCGCTATATCGGCACCTTCTACATTTCGCTCTATCTGAGCTGGGCGCCACATTTTCCGGCACCGGAGCAGGGCCGCTATCGCAACACGCGCCACTTCACACACCCGCTCGGCAACATCCTCGCGCTGGGCATGGAGGATCACATCATTCATCACCTCCACCCCGCCATTCCTCTCGACCTGAACGCGGCGGCCTATCGGGAAATGAAGCCCATTCTCGATGCCCGGGGCTGCCGGGACGAGAGGTTCTGAAAATGGAAGGCTCCTCCGCCGGGAGGGGCCTTTTATTTATCCACAGACTCTTGACGCCAGATAAGAACCAAACTAGAACGTGTAGAAAGGTTTATGGTTTGTTCCATATTTGGGGCCCGAAAGAATGCTCACACGCAAACAGCACGAACTCCTGATGTTCATTCATGAGCGCATCAAGGAGGGGGGCGTGTCTCCGAGCTTCGATGAGATGAAGGACGCGCTCGACCTGCGCTCCAAGTCAGGCATTCACCGCCTCATCACGGCGCTTGAGGAACGAGGCTTCATCCGCCGCCTCGCCCATCGCGCCCGCGCGCTGGAGATCGTGAAGCTTCCCGAATCCGCCTCGCCGAGCCTTTCCGTTTCTCGCAACAAGGGCTTCTCGCCGAGCGTCATCGAGGGCAGCCGCGGCAAGCCGCTCAGCCGCGATCTGCAGCCCGCGCAGCAATCCGAAAATACCATTACACTTTCCGTCATGGGCCGCATCGCCGCTGGTACGCCCATCGAAGCGCTGCAGGAAGAGAGCCATCAGGTCGCTGTACCTCTGACGCTGCTTGGCTCCGGCGAACATTATGCGCTCGAGGTCAAGGGCGACTCCATGATCGATGCCGGCATTCTCGATGGCGACACGGTGCTCATTCAGCGCTGTGACACGGCCAATAGCGGCGATATCGTCGTGGCGCTTGTCGACGGGCTGGAGGCGACGCTGAAGCGCCTGCGCCGCAAGGGCGATTCCATCGCGCTTGAGGCGGCAAACCCTGCCTATGAGACGCGCATTTTCGGGCCGGATCGCGTGAAGGTTCAGGGCAAGCTCGTCGGGCTGCTGCGCCGCTATTGATCGGCGGAGCTTTCGCGCCGTGACTTTGCGGTGAGCTGGCGCTGCACCCAGGGACGACGGCCGCGCGCCTCGCGCGAGGTCTCCATTCTCACCTTTCCATCTGAACTGTAATAGATCGCTATCGCGCCGCTCCGCCAAAGATCGAAGCGATCGACGACAAGTCGCGCATGACAAGTCGCGCGCATCTGCCGCAGCACGGGCACCTTCGCGATCACGATGTCCGCCTTGGCGCAATCGTCGGCGAGCGCCTCTGGTCCTTCCGGAAAGGCGACCAGCGGACGCCCCGGTTCGCGCCAGACGCATCCCGCTGAATCGCAGCCGAGAAAAGGCGATCCCACCACATCGTTTGACGATCGCACATCGCCGTCATGCCGCAACCATTGCGATGCCGCATAGGATGAACGTTTCGCCGTCAGGTGTAGAACGCCATCTCCACCGCGCACAGCCGCAAGCCCTCCATCGGGAGCGACCAGCAGATCGGGACGCGCGGGCGAGCCCCACAGGGCTATGGCAAGCGCCATCGGCGCGATGCCGGCAAAACGCCAGCCGCCGCGCCAGAGCGACAACCACAATCCACCCAGAGTGAGTAACGCCAGCGAGGCCATCGGCGCGGATGCGACGAGCCGATCGGCGCCCTGCCAGCCGGCCACCTCATGCGCGACCCAGAGCATGCCGTCAACGCCCTTACCCATGACCCAAAGCGCTGGCGCTTCTGCGCCGAACGGCATCAGAACCATCGTCGCCAGCGCAGCAGGCATGACCAGAACGCTGACAATCGGTAACGCACCGAGATTTCCCGCCATGCCGTAAAGCGCGACACGATCGAAATGAAACGCGGCATAGGCGCCCGTCGCGAAACCCGCAATTGTCGTCGTAAGCAAAACACCCGCGACATAATTGAAGGCAAAGCGCAGGCTTCCGAAGATTGGCCCGTCGGTTCCTCCATTCATCGCAGCCGTGAAGCGCTGCGCCAGCGGACTTTCATAACAGGCGATAAGCCCAACGACCGCTGCAAACGACATCTGAAAACTGGCGCCAAGAAGACTCTCCGGCTGCCAGACAAGAACGAGCAGGGCCGCCAGTGCTACATTCCGCATACTGAGCGCTGGCCGATCGAAGATGATCGCGACAAACATCAGCGCAATCATGATCCATGAGCGCTGCGTGGCAACCTCCGCCCCCGAGATGAGAAGGTAGCCCGTGGAGCCGACCAGCGCCGCGGCGGCCCCCCATTTCTTGATCGGATAACGAAGCGCGATGGCAGGTACGAGGGCCAGACCTGCGCGCAAAAGCCAGAACAGAGAACCGCCGAAAAGCACCATGTGGAGGCCTGAGATCGACAGCACGTGAGCAAGGCCGGCCTTGCGCAAATCCTCCGCCGCCCATTCCGGGATGGCGCGCTGCTCGCCGGTGATGAGCGCCGCCGCGATCGCGCCCGAAGCGCCGCCAATGCCATTTTGCACGCGAGCCGTGATGGAGTGCCGAAGCCGGGCGAGCGCTGTCGTCCAATCCTCCGGCGGTGGCGCGACGCGCTCCGGCGCGGCGAATGCGAAGCCGACGCCACCCAGGCCCTCGAACCAGACCTGCCGCGCATAGTCGAACCCGCCGGGTTCTACGGGTTCCGGCGGCGGCATGAGCCGTCCTCGCACCCGGATCGTCTCGCCCGGCTCAATCACCGCCTCGGGAAATCGGACCTGCAACCGCACCCGCGCCGGCAGATCCATTGTCGCGACGCGGTCCATCGAAAGCGGCTCAAGTGTCACGGCCAGAGCACCCCTTTCTGTCCGCTCGACCTCAACGACGCGCCCCTCTATCTCGCCATTCCACGGTTTCTGGATGACAGGCGCGGCAACGGCCGCAGTGCGGATGCAGGCCAATGCGAAGCCGAGCACCATGCAGAAAAGCGCCGCCGCGAAAACCCTGGCCGCCCCTCGCCTCAGCGCGAAGACAAGCCCGCCACCCGATACCGAAAGCGCTACCAATGCCACCCAGAGCGGCGGCTCGAAGGAAAGGCTGAAATAGAACGCAATTCCGAGGCCGAGCAACACCGGGGACCACAGGAACCAGCGATCCGTCTCACCGAAAAAGGACGTGGCGGCATAGCTGGCCAGCTGCCGGAGGCGCGAAAAAGCCGCGCCTTCTTCTCCGCCATTCACGGCCTCGTCCGATTCCACATCCGTCGCGGCCGTCACTCCAGCCCCCTACTCGAAAAACGCCGCGAACAGCCCGTGAACAAAACCCAAAAACCCTCGGGCCAACGGCCCCGCCGGGCTTACGCTGCGTCGCCGCAATGTGCTAGAAAACCCCTGCCCCGCAGCAGATCCGCCAGCCCGAAATTCGCGCTTCCGGATCGCAGCATGCCAACAATAAATCGCCTTGCCTACCTGCCTGGGTTCACCCCTCACGGGTGCGGCCCAAACGGTGGGACTACGGGAAACCATGACGGACAAGAAGCAGGTCGTAACGCGCTTTGCCCCTTCGCCGACCGGCTATCTGCATATCGGCGGCGGGCGTACGGCTCTTTTCAGTTGGCTCTATGCGCGCCGGAACAATGGCAAGTTCCTTCTGCGTATCGAAGACACGGACCGCGAGCGCTCGACCGATGCCGCGATCGAGGCAATCTTCGAGGGCCTGCGCTGGCTCGGCCTCGAATGGGATGGGGAAGTCACCTATCAGTTCGCGCGTCAGGCCCGGCACCGCGAGGTCGCCGAGGAACTGCTCCGTCAGGGCAAGGCCTATTACTGTTATACGAGCCCGCAGGAGCTCGAAGAGATGCGGGAGAAGGCGAAGGCCGAAGGCCGCCCCATCCGCTATGACGGCCGCTGGCGCGATCGCGATCCCTCCGAAGCGCCCGAGGGCGTGAAGCCCGTCATCCGCTTCAAGTCGCCGAACGAAGGCGAGACGATCGTGCGCGACCACGTCATGGGCGATGTGCGCTTCGCGAATGAGCAGCTCGACGACCTCATCATCGTCCGCAGCGACGGCACGCCGACCTACAATCTTTCGGTGGTCGTCGACGACCACGACATGGGCGTCACCCACATCATCCGTGGCGACGACCACCTGACCAATGCCGGTCGCCAGAGCCAGATCTACGCCGCCATGGGCTGGGACGTTCCCGAATTCGCCCATGTGCCGCTGATCCACGGCCCTGATGGCGCGAAGCTCTCCAAGCGCCATGGCGCGCTCGGCGTCGACGCCTATCGCGACATGGGCTATCTGCCCGAAGCGATGCGGAACTATCTCGCCCGCCTCGGCTGGAGCCATGGCGACGACGAGATTTTCTCGACCGAGCAGGCCATCGGGTGGTTCGACCTCGATCACATCGGCCGCTCGCCCTCGCGCTTCGACTTCGCCAAGCTCGAGAACCTGAACGGCCACTATATCCGCGAAAAGGACGACACAGCTTTAGCCGACGAGACGATCGAGCTGATGCAACGTCTCGGCCACTGGGCCGACGGTGGCAATTTCGGCACCGAGTTCCGTGCCAAGCTCATCGCCGCCATGTCCGGCATCAAGGAGCGCGCGAAAACGCTTCTCGACATCGGCAAGGGTGCCGAGTTCCTGCGCGCCAAGCGTCCGCTGGCGCTGGACGCCAATGCGGCAAAGCTTCTCGATGCCGATGCGCGCGCGCTGCTCGCGCGGCTCACGCCAACGCTCGAAGCCGTCGCGGGCTGGGCTGCCGGCGACATAGAGGCGGCGGTGAGAAACTTCGCGGAAGCTGAAAACCTCAAGCTCGGCAAGGTCGCGCAACCGCTTCGCGCGGCCGCGACCGGCAGCTCGGTTTCACCGCCCATTTTCGATGTATTGGCCACACTCGGCCGCGAGGAATCGCTCGGAAGGATCAGGGATCAGGCTGCCTGACGCTCGCGCAAGCGCAGGCTGCCGACTAGAATGTTCAACAATGGCTGCATCGTGGCTCTTCGCCCGGTTCGGCAAACCAGCAAAGGACAGGCAGGACAGCATGACGAAAAACGGAAAAGAAGGTGGCGCGAAGCAGATCGCGACTCTCGCCGTCGACAACAAAAATTACGAATATCCTGTCGTCCCGGGTTCGATCGGACCGAGCGTCATCGATATCTCGAAGCTCTACGGTCAGACCGGCCACTTCACCTACGACCCCGGCTTCACCTCCACGGCGAGCTGCGAGTCCAAGATCACCTATATCGACGGTGAAGAAGGCGTTTTGCTCTATCGCGGCTATCCGATCGAGCAGCTGGCAGAGAAGGGCAACTTCCTCGAGAGCTGCTACCTGCTGCTGAACGGCGAACTGCCGACCGCGGCTGAATTCAAGGAATTCGACAAGGCGATCACGAACCACACCATGGTTCATGAGCAGATGCAGTTTTTCCTGCGCGGCTTCCGCCGTGACGCCCATCCGATGGCGATCATGTGCGGCATGGTCGGTGCGCTCTCGGCCTTCTACCACGACTCCACGGACATCAACGATCCGGTCCAGCGCATGATCGCAAGCCGCCGCCTGATCGCGAAGATCCCGACGCTCGCCGCCATGGCCTACAAGTATTCGGTCGGCCAGCCGGTCGTCTATCCGAAGAACAGCCTCGGCTACGCCGAGAACTTCCTGCACATGTGCTTCTCGGTGCCGGCGGAGGAATACAAGGTCGATCCGATCCTCGCCCGCGCGATGGATCGCATCTTCATCCTCCACGCCGACCATGAGCAGAATGCCTCAACCTCGACCGTGCGCCTCGCCGGTTCGTCGGGCGCCAATCCCTTCGCCTGCATCGCGGCAGGCATCGCCTGCCTCTGGGGCCCGGCGCATGGCGGCGCGAACGAGGCCGCGCTCGAAATGCTGCGCGAGATCGGCACCGTTGACCGCATCCCGGAATACATCGCCAAGGCGAAGGACAAGAACGATCCGTTCCGCCTGATGGGCTTCGGGCACCGCGTCTACAAGAACTACGACCCGCGCGCCCGCGTGATGCAGAAGACCTGCCACGAAGTGCTGCAGGTCCTGGGCATCAAGGACGACCCGCTGCTCGACGTTGCCATCGAACTCGAGAGGATTGCGCTCAGCGACAGCTACTTCATCGAGAAGAAGCTCTATCCGAATATCGATTTCTATTCGGGCATCACGCTGAAGGCGATGGGCTTCCCGACCACCATGTTCACCGTGCTCTTCGCGCTCGCCCGCACCGTCGGCTGGGTCGCGCAGTGGAACGAGATGATCGAGGATCCGGACCAGCGCATCGGCCGCCCGCGCCAGCTCTACACGGGCGCCCCGCGCCGCGATTACGTGTCGTTCGACAAGCGCAAGTAAGCGATCGAACCGATCGACAAAAGAAAGAGGCGCCCCAAGGGGCGCCTCTTTTTGATTCCGCTGCGCCCCGCATCTGAAAAGGATAAGGGCTCGAACGTCTCTAGCGTAACCTCGATGGCAGCATCTCCAGTACCGCCCGCGCGGCGCGAAGGCTTGGGCGGTCGCCACCAACACCCATGATCTCGCGAAGTTCGTCGAGATCGGTTAGCGCACGTTTGCGATCGGGCGTATCGCGCAGCAGCGGTTTCAGCGCCTCGGCAAGTGCCGCCGGCTTTGCCGCATATTGCAGGAACTCGCGCACCGAAGGCCGGTCGAGAATGAGATTGACGACGACAACAGACGGCACCTTGAGCAGGCCGGAGACCACCCAGGCGGCGACCGGATCGATCTTGTAGGCGATCACCATCGGCACACGCGCAAGACCAAGCTCAAGGGAGACGGTTCCGGAGGCCGCGAGCGCCGCCGTCGCCGCATCGAACGCCGCGCGCTTCTCGTCCTCGCCCTCGATCAGCTCGACGGGAACGCTCCAGCTCTTCACGCCCTCTTCGACCAGATGGCGGACATGCGGCACGGTCGGCAACACGAATTTGATGCCCGGAATATCCCGCGCCAGCAACGCCGCCGTCGCGCCAAAGTCGCCAATGAGGCGCTTCACTTCATTGGTGCGGCTACCGGGAAGGACGAGCAGAATCGGCTGGTCCGACGCTATTCCGCGCGCCTTGCGGAACGCCTCGCCGCTGCCCGAGGCGGGAAGACGTTCGATGGCTGGATGACCGACATAGACGCAATCGAGATTGGCTTCAGCGCGGAAGAAGTCCGGTTCGAATGGAAGCAGCGCCAGCACGCGCTTCACATATTTGGCCATGGCCCGCGCGCGGCCACGCCGCCAGGCCCAGACGCTCGGCGAGACATAATTCGCAATCGGAATATCCGGCGCGCGCTTGGCGACACGCTTCGCCACCATATGTGTGAAGTCCGGACTGTCGATGATAACAAGCACATCGGGCCGCTCGCGCACGGCGAAATCCGCAGTCTCTCGCATGCGCCGCAGGATCAGCGGCAGACGCGGAATGACCTCGCGCGGGCCCATGACGGAAGTATCCGACATGGGAAAGATCGACGTCAGGCCTTGCGCAATCATCTTTGGGCCACCTGCGCCGGTGATCCTCACCGCGCCATGCGTCAGTTCCTTCAACGCTTCCATCAATTCGCCGCCAAGCGCATCGCCGGAAGGCTCGCCGGCGACGAGCATGATGTGGGGAATGCTGACGTCGTCCTTCATGGCCTTTGGCCCGGAGTGCGGGCGTGCGGAAAGCACAGCACGAAGAGGCCGAGTTCATCAGCCTTGCGCGCCACCCCCTCCGCATCGGCGACGATCGCCCCGCCCGCTTCGACTGCAATGCCAGCAAGGCCCGCGGCGGCGGCCCGCTCTACCGTCCGCACACCAATTGTCGGCAGATCGACGCGGCGCTCCTGCGCCGGCTTCGGCAGCTTTACCAGCACGCCGTCGCGCGCGGTCTCCGAGCCCCGGCCTTCCGGTGGCATGGCGGCAACCCGGCCTAGCATCGCATCCGTTCCTTTTATGTCTTCAAGCGCGAGCACCGCACCACGGCAGACCACAGCGCCCTGCCCGATATCCAGCGCACCGATTTCGCGGGCGGCGGCAATGGCAATGTCAATATCCGCCTCTTGTGCCTCCGTGGGCGCAGCCTTGCTCAACAGGCCCTCCGAGGCAAGCAGGCTCGGCAAAATGGTTTCCGCGCCGACCACGCGGATACCGCTTTCTTCCAGATATTCCACAACGCCACGCAAAAGTGCGTCATCGCCCGTCTTCATGCGCCTGATGAAGCGCGGCAGCAGCATAAGCCCGCGAAAATCCGGCACGATGTCGCGAAGTGCTGGCCGCGTCATCGGGCCAATAATGACGACATCCTTGCAGCCATTCCGCTTGAAGAGCTTGAGGAAGCGCCCCATTGCGCCGACGCGCACCCAACCATGCGGATAGCGCTCGATGTCGGGGCCCGCCGCGCCTTTGACGCCAATGATGAAGACTTCGCGTCCGGCCGCGCGCGCCGCATCGGCGACCGCAAGCGGCAATGGCCCGCCGCCAGCGGCGATGCCGAGTTTGCGCGGTCTGTTGGCGGACGAGTTCATGCCGCTTGCCTCAGCGAAGCCTCGTTAATGGCGCGGCAGGCAGAGCGGACGATCTGCATCGGCCTGGATGAAGTTGACGATCTCCATCACTTCCGCGTTTTCGGCAAATCGCTCTGCAACGGCCGCGACCCTATCGCGCAGCGCGCCCTCCTGGCCGAAAATCTGGCCGAAGGCATCGCGCATTCCATTGATCTGCTCGCGCGAAAATCCGCGGCGCTTGAGACCAACGAGATTGAGCCCCATGAGGTGAGCCCGATTGCCGACCACCAGACCGAAGGGAATGATGTCGCTCTCGACCGCGCTCGCACCGCCGATAAAGGCATGCTTGCCGATACGGACAAACTGATGCACGGCGGAACCACCGCCGAAGATCACGTAATCCGCGACGCGGCAATGGCCCGCGAGCAGCGTCGTGTTCGACAGGATGACGTGATCGCCGATGATGCAGTCATGGCCGACATGTGCGCTCGCGAGGAACGTGTTGTGGCTACCGACGCGCGTGACCATGCCGCCACCTTCTGTACCGGTATTCATCGTCACATATTCGCGGATGAGATTGTCCGTACCCACATCAAGCGTGCTCGGCTCGCCGCGATATTTGAGATCCTGCGGCGGCTGGCCGATCGACGCGAAGGGGAATATCTGCGTCCGCGCACCGATGCTCGTGCGCCCGGCGATGACAACATGCGAATGCAGTACGACGTCCGCGCCGAGTTTCACATCCGGCCCGATGATGCTGTAGGGCCCGACCTTCACGCTCGGGTCGAGTTCCGCCTTGGGATCGACGATGGCAGTCGGATGAATATTCGTCATACGTTCGACGCCTGATCGACGATCATGGCGCTGTAGTCGGCTTCCGCGACGAGCACGCCGTCCACCTTCGCTTCGCCGCTGAACTTCCAGACGGGACCGCGGCTGTGAATCTTGGTGACGTGAATCTTCAGCACATCGCCCGGCTGTACAGGCTTGCGGAAGCGGGCGCGTTCAATCGTCATGAAATAGACGATCTTGCCTTCGGCATCGGCGCCAAGCCCGCTCAGCACCAGCGCGCCCGCCGTCTGCGCCATGGCCTCAACGATCAGAACACCGGGCATCACCGGATGGCCGGGAAAGTGCCCCTGAAAGAAAGGCTCATTGGCCGAAACGTTTTTGATCCCGGTCGCAGACTCGCTGCCCTTCATCTCGACGATCTTGTCGATCATCAGCATGGGGTAGCGGTGAGGAAGAAGCTCCATCACCCGCTTTATATCCGCGCTGCCGAGAACTTCCGTTACCGTTTCCGCATCGCTCATTATCTCATTCCCTCTCGCACGGCAGACGCCGCTTATCCTTCGCCACTAACTTGCGTCGTCGGCCGGTTCATCCGGCTTTCGGCGCTTGCTGAGATTCTTGATGGCCACCAGCTCGCGCTGCCACTCGCGAATAGGCCTTGCCGGTACGCCGCCATATTTCTGGCCCGCGGGCACATCGTGAATGACCGCGCTGCGCGCTGCCACCTGCACGCCCGAATTGATCGTCAGATGGCCGGTCACGCCGACTTGCGCCGCGAGCACCACGAAATCGCCGAGCTTTGCGCTGCCCGACACACCCGTCTGCGAAACAATCACGCAGCCGCGCCCTGTCTGAACGTTGTGTCCGATCTGCACGAGATTATCAATCTTGGTGCCCTCGCCGATCACCGTGTCCGGACCAGCGCCGCGGTCCACTGTAGTATTGGCACCGATCTCGACATCATCCTGGATGATGACACGGCCAAGCTGCGGCACCTTTTCGTGGCGCGGGAAACCCATCGCAAAGCCGAAACCGTCCTGCCCGATGGCGACACCTGGATGCAGCATCACGCGGTCACCGATATGGGCATGGCTGATCGTGACGTTAGGGCCGACGAAGCAATTGCGCCCGATGGTGCAGCCCTTCGATACGACGGCGTTGGCGCCGACGACCGTACCGCTGCCGATTTCGACACCTGCGCCGATCACCGCCCCTGGCTCGATCGTCGCACCTGCGCCAATGCTTGCGCTTGGATGAACGACGGCGCGTGGATGAACAATGGTGGGCTCACCATAAGTATCTGCACCATGTGCCTCTTCGGGGTAGAAGAGCTGGCACGCCAGCGCATAGGCGCGGTAGGGCTCCTTGCTTACCAGCAATGCAAGCCCCGCCGGCGCGCGAGCCACGAAACGCGGATGAACGAGGCAGGCGCCTGCCGCCGTGGCAGCAAAGGCGTCTGCATATTTAGGATTGTCGAGGAAGCTCAGATCGGCAGGACCCGCGGCGTCGAGCGAAGCTATGTCCTCGATCCGGCGCGCCGCGTCGGCATTCGATCCAAGCTCCGCCCCCACCCGCGTGGCGATCTCGCCAAGTGCGAACGGTCCATTATTCGCAAAGAAACGAGAATCCGCCATTGTCACCACATGCCCCGCCCTTAGGAGGCGAGGCCTTTCTCCACTGAATTACTGAGCAGCCTTCTTCGCATCCGCCGCCGAGATCGGCTTGACGTCGATCTTTGTCACTTTCGCATCGAGCGCCTTGAGCACTTCGGCGGTGACGTCGAGATCGACGCCGCCGGCGAGCACGACCGACTGGTCGAGAAGCAGCGTGGCGCCGTTCTTCTTCATCACGTCGGCGAAGATCGGACGAATGACCGCTTCGACGTCAGCGCGAGCCTTGTTGACGCCAAGCTGAAGCGCATCGCCCTTCACCCGCATCTTTTCCTGGCGATCGGCTTCTTTCTTTTCGAGCGCTGCGACCTTCTTCTTGAAATCATCGGCGCCGAGAAGCGAACGCTGCTCGGAAAGCTTCTTGGCTTCGTCCTGAAGCGCTTCCGAACCCTTCTTGTCTTCGGCCTGAAGTTTCTTCGCCTGCTCCTGGAGCTGAGCGCGAATGCTCTGGCCGACCTTGGACTCGTTGAAAATCTGCTGCGTGTTGACGATCAGGATGATCGCCGGATTGGCGGCCGACGCCGCCGGCGCCGTCGCTGCGGCAGCGATGGAAACAAACGCCAAGGCGGCAAGCATACGCTTGGCAAAACGATGGAACTTCATGGTCCGGAATACCCTTTTGAAATCCTGGGACGAAACTGTTGAGGACGCCGGTTTTGCCCGGCCTTTGTTAGAAAAAGCGCGATCTCGACGGGGTGTCGGGATCGCGCTCCTGACTCGCACTAGAACTGTGTACCCGCGCTGAAGCGGAAGATTTCGGTCTTGTCGTAGTCTTCCTTCACGAAAGGCTGACCGAAATCGAGACGGACTGGGCCGAAAGGCGACTTCCAGTTGAGGCTGAGGCCAGCCGAAACGCGCGGCGCATAACCGGTCTTATAAACGTCCGTACCCGCCGTAGCGCTGTTGATATCGGCACCGCCGACGATACCAAAGTCGCTGAACAGGCTCGTCGTAATACCGAGCGCTTCGGGCAGACCGTTCGGAAAGCTGATTTCCGCCGTACCGAACGCATAGCCATTGGCGCCGATGGCATCGTCCGTGGTGATGTCGCGCGGACCGAGGCCCGCAGACTTGAAGCCGCGGAAATCCTGACCGCCCTTGAAGAAGCGGTCATTCAGCTTGATGTTCTGCCCGATACCCTGAATGTAGCCAAGGTCGGCGCGCAAGGTCAGAGTATAGCCTTCCGCCAGCTGATAGTAGTTATGGACGAGTATCTGGCTCGACAGGTAGCGCACCGAACCGCCAACACCGGCAAAGTCCTGACTGAACAGGAAGTCCCAGCCGCCGGTCGGAATGACGGGATCGTTACGCTCGTCAAGATAGTAGTCGTAACCGACGGTCGACCGAACCTGTGAACCGGCAGCGTCAAGAATGACGGGCGATGTGCTGGTGACGTTGAAGATGCTCTCGAAGCGCAGCTGATAACGCGTCAGCAACCGGCTGTTGTCGGAAAGCGGAAAGCCGAAGCGGAAACCACCGCCCTGAGTACGCGAGTCGAACGAGGCTTCGCTCTGATAGTTGGTTTCGCTGCCGAAGATGTCGATACCGCCGACCAGATCCCGGTCCAGGAAGTACGGATCCGTATAGTGGAACTCGATGAGCTGCTGCCGCTTGGCCAGCGACACGTTCGTGCCAACCTGCAATCCGCGGCCGAGGAAGTTGCGCTCGCTGAGGCCAGCGCCTGCAACCAGATTGTCGAGCGACGAGAAACCGAAGCTCAGCGACAGCGAACCCGTTGACTGCTCCTGCACGGCCACATTGATGATCGTCTTGTCAGGAGCCGAACCCGGTTGCTGCTTCACATCGACCTTGGCGAAATATTGCAAGCCGCGAATGTTCTTTTCGGACTTGTCGAGCAGCACCTTGTTGAAAGCGTCGCCTTCGGCAAGCTTCATCTGCCGGCGAATAACGCGGTCCAGCGTGCGCTGGTTGCCGACGATGTCGATCCGCTCGACATAGACGCGTGGGCCCTCGGCGATGTTGTAGGTGATATCGACGACGTGGTTCTTGCGGTCGCGGTGCACACGGGGGCGCACTTCGGCGAAGGCATAGCCCTTGGAACCAGCCGCGAAGGTCAGCGCATCGACCGTCTTGTCGATGAGATTGGCGTTGTACGTCTCGCCGGTCTTTGTCTGAACGAGCTCCATAAGCTCGCCCTTGTTGAGCTTTTCGAGGTTCGTTTTGATGTCGACCTTGCCGAAATTGTAGACCTCACCTTCCTCGACTGTGAAGGTGATGTGGAAGGAGGCATCGTCGCGGCTGAGGTCAGCCACGGCGGAAACGACGCGGAAGTCCGCATAACCCTTCGACAGATAGAAGCGGCGGAGAAGCTCGCGATCATAGGTCAGTCGGTCAGGATCGTAGCTGTCGGACGAGGAAAAGAACTTCCACCAGGCGGACTCGCTGGTCGAGATGACTTCGCGCAGATCGCCGTCGCTGAAATTCTTGTTACCAAGGAAATTGATGGCGGCGATCTTCGTCTTCTGGCCCTCGTTGATTTCAAAGACGAGGTCGACGCGATTCTGCGGCAGACGGATGACCTTCGGCTCGACGGTCGCGGCGAAGCGGCCGCCACGGCGATAGAGCTCGATAATGCGCGTGACGTCGGCCTGAACCTTGGCGCGCGTATAGATCGTGCGCGGCTTCAGCTGGACTTCGTTGTTGAGGTCATCTTCCTTGACCGCGCTGATGCCTTCATATGCGACGCGGTTGACGATCGGATTCTCGACGACGGAAACGACGAGCGTATCGCCATCGCGGCGAATATTGACGTCGGCAAAGAGGCCTGTGTCGAAGAGATGCTTCAGCGAGGTGTCGACCTTCGACGCGCTGTAGGTGTCACCTTCCTGAATGGCCATGTAGGAGACGACGGTATCGCGCTCGATGCGCTGATTGCCCTCGACGTCAATCTTCCGGATCACCGGACCTTCCGCCTCTGCGGCTTCCGCCCGCGCGATACCCCAAACCGATCCACCGACCGACACACTGCCCGGCAGGGATGCGGCAAGGCACCACACAGCGAGAAGCAGCGCGCAGACGCTGCCGAACCGCGCCACTCGGGCCATCGAACTCACCAGTCGCCCCATCCCCTACCTACCTCAATCGCTCGAGTCCCACGGGACCCTGTTGTTTATCGCCAGGTTGCCTCTGCCCGCAGGCATCGAGACGATCAGCTGAACAGATGGACCAAATCGTTCCACGTCGCAAAAACCATGAGCATCATGACGAGCGCGAGCCCGATTCTGAAGCCGAATTCCTGGGCCTGCTCGCCCAGCGGGCGGCCCCGGAGAACCTCGACCGCATAATACAGAAGATGCCCGCCATCAAGCATCGGCACCGGGAAAAGATTAAGCAGGCCGATACTTACGGAAAGGATCGCCGTCAGATTCAGCAGCGCCGAGAATCCGACCGACGCAACCTGCCCCGAAACCCGTGCAATGGTCAACGGACCGCCGATCTGGCTGGCGTCTTCAGCACCCGAAACCACGCGCCCGATATAGGTGAAGGTCTGGGAAACAAGGAACCACGTCTCCTTGACTCCGAGCCCGAGGCTGGTCACCGGATCCGTGCGGGTGACATGCCAGTTCGCTTCGCTCGCATCGGGCACCAGGCCCAGAATGCCCATGCGCTGCACATTGCCGAAAGGGTCCTTGACCTCCTGCCGGCGCGGCGTCGCAATGAGGGTCACATCCGCCTCGCCACGTTCGACCACGAAGGTCAGCTTGACGTCGCTGCTGATGCTGACGATGCGCTTCATGTCCTCGAAGCTGTCGATCGTCTTGCCGTCAATGGAGAGCACGCGATCGCCCGGCTGAAAACCGGCCTCTGCCGCAGCGCTGTTTTCCACCACGGTCTTGATCACCGGCTTGACGATGACTTGCCCAACTACGGTGTAAAGCCCGGCGAAAATGACGATGGCCAGCACAAAGTTGGCAAGAGGCCCCGCAACCACCACCGCCGCCCGCTGATACACAGGCTTGAAATAGAAAAGCCCGCCGCGCTGCTCGGGTGGAATTTGAGCGAGACGGTGGCGATCCGGCGTGCTCGCCGCGGACTCGTCGCCCAGAAACTTCACATAGCCGCCAAGCGGTATCCAGCTGACCTTCCAGCGCGTACCGCGCCGGTCGTTCCACCCAAAAATCTCCTTACCGAAACCGATCGAAAAGGTCTCGACCTTCACGCCGCAAAGCCGCGCGACCAGAAAGTGCCCGAGCTCATGGAAGAAGACGACGACGGTCAGAACGAACAGGAAAGGCAACAAATAGCCCCAGAGCGATTCTCCGAAGCCACCAATGCCTGCGAGTAGGTCCACCACGCTCAAATTCCGTTCTCGTGTCATGCGCCCGCCGGGACGTTCGACACGCCCTGAAGGTCCCGGTTCGCAAAATAAGCCCCCGCCCGGCGTCGCCTGCCGGCGACGAGCCGCAGAGAGACTACGTCAGCGGCTGGCCAATTGCACCAACTCCTCGGCACGAATCCGGGCCAATCCGTCAATTTCGTAAATATGTTCGAGATTGTCCGGCTCGCCGCTCTCGTGGCCCATGGCCGACAATACCGATTCCACCGTGCCCGCGATGTCGAGGAAGCCGATCCGGCGCTCGAGAAAGGAGGCGACCGCCACCTCATTGGCAGCGTTGAGGATGGTCGGAACCAGGCCGCCCGCCTTCACTGCCGCCCGCGCCAGCCTTATGGCGGGAAAGCGAACCGGATCGGGCGCCTCGAAGGTCAGTTTGCCGATTTCGGCAAGATTCAGCCTCGCGCAGGGCGTTGCCATCCTGTCCGGCCAGGCCAGTGCGTAGGAGATCGGTGTCCGCATATCCGGCGAGCCGAGCTGCGCGAGGACCGAGCCATCCACATAACCGACCATGCTGTGAATGATCGATTCCGGGTGGATGACGATATCGAGCCGTTCCTCGCCGACGGGAAACAGGTAATGCGCCTCGATGAGCTCAAGCCCCTTGTTCATCAATGTGGCCGAGTCGACCGAGATCTTGGCGCCCATGCTCCAGCGCGGATGAGCAACAGCCTGCTCCGGCGTCGCCTGCGCCATCTCGGCAAGCGACCATGTGCGGAAGGGCCCTCCGGAGGCCGTCAGGATGATCTTGTCGACCGAGCCGAGGCGCGTCTGGTCGAGAACCTGAAAGATCGCGTTATGTTCCGAATCGACCGGCAGCAGCACGGTGCCCGAGCGCGCGACCTCGGCCAGGAAGAGCGGCCCCGCGGAGACGAGGCATTCCTTGTTGGCCAGCGCGACGCAGGCCCCGCGCCTCACGGCCGCAAGCGTCGGGGCAAGCCCGGCCGCACCGACGATGCCCGCCATCACCCAGTCCGCAGGCCTGAGTGCCGCCTCGACCACAGCGTCGCGCCCGGCGCCCACCTCGATGCCGGTGGCTTCGAGCCCGGCCTTGAGATCCTCATAAAGCAGAGCGTCGGCGATAACGGCGAATTGCGGCTTCAGGCGGCGGGCCTGCTCGATCAGCGCATCGACATTCTTGTGCGCCGTCAGCGCCACGAGTTCAAAGCGGTCCCGCTCCCGCTCGATCAGGTCGAGCGTCGAGCAGCCGATGGAGCCCGTCGAGCCGAGCACAGTGACGCTGCGCGGACGACCCGTCCGGGTCGCTTCCGCGCGGTCGCGTTCGAGATCGCTTATTTCTGCCGTCAGGGCCAAATCAGAACTCCCGCGCCGGTGCTTGCCGCCCCGTGAAACAGCGCCAGCAGGCCAGCGCCAACCGCTGCTGCGACCAGACCATCGACGCGGTCCAGTATGCCCCCGTGACCGGGAATAAGCTTACCCGAATCCTTGACGCCGGCATGCCGCTTGAGCCCGGATTCGAGGAAATCGCCAGCTTGGGCCACAACGGCCAGCAATGCGCTGAGGCCGCCGAGAATGGCGGGTGATCCCATGCCGAGCCAAAGCGACGTAACGAAGCCGACGGCACCCGCCCCCAGCATGCCCCCGATAAGCCCGGCCCATGTCTTCTTGGGCGAGAGGCTCGGGGCAATCTTCGGCCCGCCGATCCCCCGGCCCGCAAAATAGGCGCAGCTATCCGTCGCCCAGACGACACCCAGCAGCCAGAAGACTGCCGCCCGTCCGAGCAAGGGATCGAGCCGAAGCCAAAGTATCGCGACCAATGGCAGGACCAGATAGGGAAAGGCAAGGAACGGCACCCAGAGCGGCTCGCCGCGCCACATGCGAAAAGCCAGCGAGAAGCAGAGCCCGGCCACGCCAGCGATCAGCGCGACAACCGGCAGGCCAACCGCCGTCATGGCAACCGCGGCCAGCGCAACGCCCGCCAGCAGAACCCGCTCGGCGAGGCTGTTGCCCGGCAGGAGCGCCGCGAGTTCGACTGCCATGGCAATGGAGGCGGCAGCGATGAGCCCGGCGAAAGGCCAGCCACCCAGCCAGGCCAGAGCCAGCGCGGCAGGCGCCAGGACAAGGGCGGAGAGAATCCGTGTCCTGAGATTGCTGTTCGGTGCAGGCGGTTCCGGGGACAGGCTCATGTCAGGACTTCACCGGTTCGACGGCGCCGAAGCGGCGATCGCGAAGATTATATTCGACGATGGCTTCCTTCAGGCGGTCCGGTGTGAAGTCCGGCCAATAAACGTCTGTAAAGACAAGCTCCGCATAAGCGCTCTGCCAAATCAGGAAGTTCGAAAGCCGCTTCTCGCCGCTGGTGCGAATGATGAGGTCGGGATCGGGAACGCCCGCCGTGTCGAGATGCGCGGCCACAATCTCAGGTGTGATCGCCTCGGGATCCAGGCTGCCCGCCTTCACCTCGCGCGCTATGCGCTGAACCGCTGCCGTTATCTCGTTTTGTCCACCATAGTTAAAGGCAATCATGAGCTTCAGCCGGTCGTTGGCGTGGGTCAGCGTCTCCGCTTCCTCGATCAGCGCCACGATATCGGCCGCCAGATGCTCGCGGTCGCCGATAATCCGGACCTGAACCCGGTTGCGATGAAGCTCGGCAAGGTCGCGGCGGATGAAGAGCCGGAGCAGCCCCATAAGGTCGCTGACCTCTTCCGCCGGGCGCTTCCAGTTCTCGGAACTGAAGCCATAAAGCGTCAGATAGCGGATGCCCATGTCGCCGGCGGCCCGCACGATCGTCCGCACGGCCTCAACGCCTTGTTGGTGGCCGATCTTGCGCGGCAGATATCGCTTGGCCGCCCATCGCCCATTGCCATCCATGATGATGGCAATGTGCCTCGGAACATCAAGTGCCTGCTCGCTGCTCGCCGATGTTCCGGGCGTCAACATGGGTTGAATATTCCGTTAAAAACAAAATGTTAGACATATATCCTGATGCAGGATGCGAGGTATAACCTCACACCTGCATGATCTCGCCTTCCTTGTGCGCCAGCGCGGCGTCGACTTCGCCGATCACCTTATCCGTAACCTTCTGCACCTTGTCTGCGGCAACCTTGTGGTCGTCCTGGCTCATATGGCCATCTTTTTCGAGGCGCTTCAGCTCATCCATGGCGTCGCGACGGACATTGCGGATGGCGACGCGGGCCTGCTCAGTATATTTGGCGGCGATCTTGGTCAGCTCGGTGCGGCGCTCCTGGTTAAGCTCCGGGATCGGCAGACGGATCAGCGTGCCGTCTACATTCGGATTAAGGCCGAGGCCCGAGCTGCGGATTGCCTTGTCGACGGCGGACACCATGCCCTTGTCCCACACCTGCACCGTAATCATGCGCGGCTCGGGAACGCCGACCGTGCCGACCTGATTGAGCGGCATGGTCTGGCCGTAGGCTTCCACCATGATCGGATCCAGAAGACCGGCCGAGGCACGCCCCGTGCGGAGTCCGGAGAATTCCTGCTTCAGGGCCTGGAGCGCACCGCGCATGCGGCGCTCGACATCCTCGATATCCAGAGTCTTTTGGTCAGCCATTTTCTTCCTTCCGTCTTAAGAGCGCGATGGCAAACAATCAGCTTTCAGATGAGCCAGTCGCGCTTAGTAATTGAATTCGCTGCAATATTCGCATGAAGGATTTTCAACCTTCTGCGATGCATCAGATTCAGGCGGCGTCGCTGATGATAGTGCAGCGACCGTCGCCTGTCAGAACATTGACGAAGCCGCCATCATTATGGATTGAGAAGACGATGATCGGGATGCCGTTCTCCCGCGCCAGCGCAATGGCGGAGGTATCCATCACCTGCAGATCCTTGGCGAGCACATCCATGTAAGTGAGGTGGTCGTAGCGCTCCGCATCCTTCACCTTGTGGGGATCGGCGGAATATACGCCATCGACCTGCGTCCCCTTCAGGAGCGCGTCGCAACCCATTTCCGTCGCGCGCAGCGCCGCCGCCGTGTCGGTGGTGAAGAAAGGGTTGCCGGTGCCGGCGGCGAAGATCACCACCCGGCCCTTTTCCATGTGCCTGACCGCGCGGCGCCGCACATAGGGCTCGCAGACGGTCATCATGGGGATGGCGGAAAGCACCCGCGTCGGCACGCCGAAGCGTTCCAGTGCGTTCTGCATGGCAAGCGCGTTCATTACAGTGGCAAGCATGCCCATATAGTCGGCGCTCGCCCGTTCCATGCCCTTGGCCGCGCCCGAGAGGCCGCGGAAGATGTTGCCGCCGCCGATGACGAGGCAGACCTCGACGCCGATATCAGTCGCCTGCTTGATCTCCCGCGCGATGCGGTCGACCGTCTCGACATTGATGCCATATTGCTGGTCGCCCATCAGGGCTTCGCCAGAAACCTTGAGCAGGACGCGTTTGTAGAGGGGCTTTTTTGTCATGCTGGCTCTTTTCTGGGTCGGTTCAGGCGGCGGCGGGCGCAGGCGGGATCGCTGGCGGCAGGACGGACGAATCCCCGTCCCGTGGCGGTCACAATAACGCCCCCAACGCCGGTTGGCGAAGGGGGCGTTTGATTGCAGGCCAGAAAGGCTTAGCCGCGGGCGGCGGCAGCCACTTCGGCAGCGAAGTCCGTCTCGGTCTTCTCGATGCCTTCGCCAAGGCCGAAGCGGACGAAGCCGACGACGTTGATCGGGGCGCCGATACCGGCTTCCGCATTCTTGACCGCTTTTTCGACCGTGTTGTCCGGATCGATCACGAAGGCCTGCGACAGGAGGACGACCTCCTCGTAGAACTTGCGGATACGGCCTTCGACCATCTTCTCGATGATGTTCTCCGGACGGCCCGATTCCTTCGCTTCAGCGATGAGCACGGCGCGCTCACGCTCGACGACGGCGGGGTCCAGATCTTCGCGGCGCGTGGCAAGCGGGCCGGTCGCCGCGATGTGCATGGCGATCTGCTTGCCAAGTTCGGCAAGCTTCGCCTTGTCGCCCGTCGACTCGAGGCCGACGAGAACGCCGATCTTGCCGAGGCCGGGAACGACCTGGTTATGCGTGTAGGCCGCAACGACGCCATCCGAAACGACGATCGAGGCGGTGCGGCGGACATTCATGTTCTCGCCGATCGTGCCGACCTGCTCGGTGACGAAGTCCTGCACCGACTTGTCGGAGCCCGGATAGGTCGAGGCCAGCAGCTTGTCGAGGTCGCCTTCGGCGGCGAGCGCCGCCTTGGCGATGTCCGTCACCATCTTCTGGAACTGTTCGTTGCGGGCAACGAAGTCGGTCTCGGAGTTGACCTCGACCAGCGCACCACGCGTGCCCTCGGCGACGACGCCGACAAGGCCTTCAGCCGCCACGCGGCCGGACTTCTTCGCGGCCTTGGCAAGGCCCTTCGTGCGCAGCCAGTCGATGGCCGCTTCCATGTCGCCCTGGGTCTCGTTCAGGGCCGACTTGCAATCCATCATGCCCGCGCCGGTCTTCTCGCGGAGTTCTTTCACCATGCCGGCGGTGACTTCAGCCATTGCCATATCCTCTCAAGCTTAAAAATGAGCAGGCCCCGGCAAGCCTTTGGGCTGCCGGGGCAGTTTTTCGTTCAGGCAGTAGCGGGGAATTAGCCCGCAACGGCCTCGCCGGCCGGGATATCGGCCGTGGGCTCGACTTCCGCACCCACATCGACGCCGGACGCGATGTGGCTCTGCGAGATGCCGTCGATGACGGCGCGCGAGACGAGATCGCAATACATCTGGATCGCGCGGGCCGCGTCGTCATTGCCCGGAACCGGATAGGCGATGCCGTCCGGGTTCGAGTTCGAGTCGAGGATGGCGACGACCGGAATGCCGAGCTTGCGGGCTTCCTCGATCGCGATCGTTTCCTTGTTGGTGTCGATCACGAAGATGATGTCCGGCAGGCCGCCCATGTCCTTGATGCCGCCGATGGCGCGCTCAAGCTTGTCGCGCTCACGGCTCAGGTTCAGGACTTCCTTCTTCGTCAGACCGCGCGCCTCACCCGCGAGCATCTCGTCGAGCTGACGGAGACGGCGGATCGAGTTCGAAATGGTCTTCCAGTTGGTCAGCGTGCCGCCGAGCCAACGATGGTTGATGTAGTACTGGGCGCACTGCTTCGCGGCAGCGGCGACCGGCTCGGAAGCCTGACGCTTCGTGCCGACGAAGAGAACGCGGCCACCGCCGGCGATGACGTCACGAACCGCGACGAGCGCCTGGTGGAGCAGCGGAACGGTCTGCGCCAGATCGATGATGTGGATATTGTTGCGGTCGCCGAAGAGGAACGGGGCCATCTTCGGGTTCCAGCGGTGGGTCTGGTGGCCGAAATGAACGCCGGCTTCCAGCAGAGAACGCATAGAGAAATCGGGGAGTGCCATGACACCCATACTCCTTTTCCGGTTGGACCTCCGCGGGGGAAAGAACGGCTTTTAAAGGCCGCACCGGACCGACAAACCCTATGTTGCCTTTATGACGCCCCTTTGAAGGACGCGCCAACAGGCGTGGGAGTGCCGAACCCCGCGTGTGGAATGGCGCGGGTATAGGAGGAAAAAGTCAAAAAGGCAAGTCTCATGGGGCTTTAGGCGGAAAGGAGGCCAAAAAAGAGCTATCTCCGGCCTAAATCTCCTGCACCTCGATGACGCCCGGCATGGATTTGATCGCGCCGCGAATCTGCGGGGTCACGCGGTAGCCGCCGGGGAGCTTCAATTCGACCTCTCGGCCGCCTTCGCCCATCAGCACCAGCGAGACGAGGCCCCGACCCTTTTCGCCGAGCCGCGACTTGAGGACGGCGAGCGGCTCGGGCGTTTCGAGGAATATCTTCATGCCCGCTGCCGCATTCGCCACCACCTCGTCCACCGAGCGCACCGACTGGGCGCGGAGCTTCACCTCGTCGCTCGTGCGGTCGATCTCGACCGAGATGACGATCGACTTGCCCGGCTCCATCAACTCGCGCGAGCGGTTGAGGACTTCGGAGAAGACGACGATCTCGAACTGGCCACTCGGGTCCGAAAGGCTGAGAAAGGCGAAGGGATTGCCCTTCTTCGATTTCCGCTCCTGCTTGGCCGTCACGGTGCCTGCGACGAGCTCCGCCTGATTGCCGCGCGGCCCCACTTCCGCCCAGGTGACGACATTCGCGCGGCGCAGCGCCGTCTGATAGTCATCGAGCGGGTGGCCGGAGAGATAGAAGCCGATGGCATTGAACTCCTCGTTAAGGCGTTCGATCGCCGTCCAGGGTTCGACATTCGGCAGCGCTGGGTTGGCGACCTTGGCGCCCGTCGCCTCGCCGAAGAGGCTCACCTGGTTCGACTCGCGCTCCTGCGCCGACGCATTCGCCGTGCCGAGCACGAGGTCGACGGCGGCGAGCACCTGCGCGCGGTGCGGGTTCAGGCAGTCGAAGGCGCCCGCCCGGGCGAGGTTTTCAAAGGCACGCTTGTTGACGAAGCGCGGATTTATGCGGCGCGCGAAATCGAAAAGATCGCGGAAGGGCCCGCCCTCCTCGCGCACTTCGACCAGATGCTCCATCGCCTGCCGGCCGACATTCTTGATCGCCGACAGCGCGTAAAGCACCTCGCCGTCCTTCACCGCGAAGACGGCTTCGGACTCGTTGACGCTTGGCGGCCTGATCCTGATGCCAAGGCGCTGCGCGTCCTGCTTGAAGATGTTGAGCTTGTCGGTATTGCCGAGATCGAGGCTCATGGACGCCGCGAGGAACTCGACCGGATGGTTCGCCTTCAGCCATGCCGTCTGATAGGCGACGAGCGCATAGGCGGCGGCATGCGACTTGTTGAAGCCGTAGCCCGCGAACTTGTCGACGAGTTCGAAGATCGTCGAGGCTTGCCCCTTGTCGATATTCTTCGCGACGGCGCCGGTGACGAAGCGCTCCTTCTGCGCCTCCATTTCCGCCTTGATCTTCTTGCCCATGGCGCGGCGCAGAAGATCGGCTTCGCCGAGCGAATAGCCGGAGAGGATCTGCGCGATCTGCATCACCTGCTCCTGGTAGATGATGACGCCGTTCGTCTCCTTCAGCACCGGTTCGAGCAGCGGATGCAGATAGTCCGGCTCCTCGCGGCCATGCTTGCAGCTGATGTATTTCGGGATGTTGTCCATCGGGCCGGGGCGATAGAGCGCCACGAGAGCGATGATGTCCTCGAAACGGTCCGCATTGAGCTTGCGGAGCACGTCGCGCATGCCCGAACTTTCAAGCTGGAACACGCCGACCGTTTCGCCGCGCCCGAGCATGGCGTAAGTCATTTCGTCGGCAAGCGGCAGATTGAGAAGATCGACCTCGATGCCACGCCGCGCGATGAGTTTCACGGCCTGATCGAGCACGGTGAGCGTCTTGAGGCCGAGAAAGTCGAACTTCACGAGACCGGCGGGCTCGACCCATTTCATGTTGAACTGCGTCACCGGCATGTCGGAACGCGGATCGCGATAGAGCGGCACCAGCTCATCAAGCGGGCGGTCGCCGATCACGACGCCGGCCGCATGGGTCGAGGCGTGGCGATAGAGCCCTTCGAGGCGCTGGCCGATTTCGAGCAGCTTCGCCACCGCCTCTTCGGAATCGCGCGCCTCCTGCAGACGCGGCTCGCCCTGAATGGCTTCGGCGAGCGTCACCGGATTGGCGGGATTGTTCGGCACCAGCTTGCAGAGCCGGTCCACCTGCCCATAGGGCAATTGCAGCACGCGGCCCACGTCGCGCAATACGGCGCGCGCCTGCAGCTTTCCGAAGGTGATGATCTGCGCGACCTGATCGTAGCCGTAGCGATCCTGCACATAGCGGATCACCTCGTCGCGCCGGTCCTGACAGAAGTCGATATCGAAGTCAGGCATCGAGACGCGTTCGGGATTGAGAAAGCGCTCGAAGAGCAACCCGAAGCGAAGCGGATCGAGGTCGGTGATGGTGAGCGCCCATGCGACGACCGAGCCCGCGCCCGAACCACGGCCCGGTCCCACCGGAATGCCATGCGCCTTCGCCCATTTGATGAAGTCGGACACGATGAGGAAGTAGCCCGGGAAGTCCATCTTGATGATGACATCGAGCTCGAAACGCAACCGCGCGCGATAATCCTCCTCCGAGGTCACAGCCTCGACCTGCGCGAGACGCGCGGTGAGGCCTTCTTCCGCCTGACGGCGAAGCTCGTCTGCTTCCGCGATGTCGAGGCTGAATTTCGGAAGGATCGGCTTGCGTGTACGCGGGCGATAGGAGCAGCGCCGCGCGATCTCGATCGTGTTCTCCGTTGCCTCGGGCAGATCGTCGAACAGTGCGACCATCTCGTCTTGCGACTTGAAACGATGCTCGGGCGTGAGCCGCCGCCTGTCGCCCTGCACGACATAGGCGCCTTCCGCGATGCAGATCATCGCGTCATGCGCTTCATATTCCTCTTCCTTGGCGAAATAGGGCTCGTTGGTCGCGACCAGCGGCAACGCATGCTCATAAGCGAGGTCGATCAGCGCCAGCTCCGTCTGGCGCTCAACGGGAAGGTCGTGGCGCTGAAGCTCAACATAGAGCCGATCGCCGAAGATCGACTTCAGCCGCAGCAGGAGTTCCTCGGCGGCAGGACGCTGACCGGCCGCCAGCAGCCGGTTGACGATGCCGCCCGGCCCGCCGGTGAGGCAGATGAGCCCTTCGCCATGCGCCGCCACGAGATCGAGCGTGACATGAGGCGCTTCGCCCGCTTCCGGGCCCAGATAGGCCCGACTCGAAAGCTTCATCAGATTGAGATAGCCCGTCTCGTTCTTGACGAGCAGCACCAGTGTGCCAGCCACTTCGCGCCGGGGCCCGCGCCCCGGTTCATCGCTCTCGTCCAGCATGATGGGGAGCGTACAGCCGACGATGGGCTGAATGCCCGCCCCGGCCATGGTCTCCGAGAACTCCAGCGCCCCGAAGAGATTGGTCGTGTCCGTCAGCGCGACGGCGGGCATGTCATTCGCCTTGCAGAGCTTGACGAGGTCCTTGACCCGGATCGCGCCTTCAAGAAGCGAGAAAGCGGAATGGAGGCGCAGATGAATGAAGCGGGGGAGCGAGTCGGCCATGCGAGACATTGTCCGTCTCCGCCTCCCTCATGTCACCTGCCGGGGGTCCTGCGGGCCCCCAAAACTGTGGACAGAATCAACCGGCCATAAATCCGTGTGCGATCTGCGCCCAGGTACCTGCCACCCAGACGAAACCTCCAATGGAGGCAAGCGCCGCCACATCCTTGAGCCAGTAGCGAGCGGTCGATTTGGAAGCCGTAGCGATGAACTTGCTCATATCGAAACTCCGTTCATGGATTGTTCTGTTTCGAAGTGTTCCCTTTTCGTTCTTTCCTGTCAAGCGATCGATTACCAGGCTGTGGAAAAATCCGTGAGGCCGACCGTCACGTCGGAATAGCGCCAGGGCATGAACCCCGCGGGCTTCGGCGGCACCTTGGCACCCTCGGGCCAACCATCGGCAACCTCGGCAAGCTTCGCCTCGATCCGCCCGGGTGCGGCGGCGGAGAAGGATAGCGTAACGCCCTCGCCCGGCGGAGCGGCATAGCCGAAGCCCGTCCAGACGCCAGCCGCCACGGAAGCGGACAGCGGCTGGCCATTCAGAACCGCATCGCCGAGATCGACGTTCGGCTTGAGGAAGAGCCGCAACTCCCGCCCACCACGCGTCGGCGTAAGCCGCAGCGTGATGAACCGGCGGCCGCCTCTCGTCTCCGCCCTCACCACGGCAATTTCCGGCTGCGCGACGGATGCGGGCTTCGCCGCCACCGCCCAGACCTTCATGGGCAGGAAAGGCTGGAATTCATCTCGCTGAACCTCGCCGCCATCGGCCTCAAGGGCCGCCATGGACCACTCATCGAGGCGGGGAAAATCGGCAATGCGGTTGAAATCCTGTGGGCCGGGCCCGGCGGTGTAGAAGGCCTCCGTCAGGCGCGGATGCGCGGCATCGGCAGGCGCGAAGCGGGCATAGAGAACGGCAATGCCGCCAAGCGTGATCAGCGCCGCAGGCGCAGCCCATGCCCGCGACGCCCGCGCGAGCGCAAAGACCGAGGGCCAGAGAAGAATCGAGATTATGGCGGCCTGCACTGTCAGCAGCGCCGGCACATTGACGCCAAGCGCGCCGAATATCTGTCCGCCCCACTCCGCCGCCTGGCCCGCACCGAGCGCTCCGATGACCGTCGCGACGATGAATGCTCTCGCCCCCTGCCCCACGAAAGGCGCGAGCGGCGCCGCAGCGGCCAACGATCCGACGAGCAACGGCCAGGCCACCATGAACGCGGTCGTCGGCGCCACCACCTGAAGCCCCGCCGCCGCCACGACGAGCAATAAAAGCCCGCCGCACCAGAGCGCCTCGGGCGTCGCTGTGCGGCCCAGAAACGACACGCCGAGAAATGCGGCGACGACGCTGAGCGCGAGGCCCGTCGCCAGCGCGACATAGCCGCCGAGCACAAATCCATATCGCGCCAGCAGCGTGTATTTCATCTGCACGTCGCTGAAGCCGAGCATCAACCAGCCGATGAGCCCGAGCCCCGCGCCGACGCCCACCGTCACGCAGAGAAAGAGACCGACACCACGCAGCACATCGCCCGCGCGAAGTGCGCCCTCCCGCCGCCAGCGGATGGCGGCAAGGGCAATAAGAACGATCGACGCGCCAATGATGAGCCAGCCGCCCCACACCGGATAGGCGACGAAGCCATGCCCCAGAATATCGGCATAGACGCGCTCGCTCGCGCCGTTCGGATATTCCCGCGCATGGGAGAGCTGCGCCACGAGGCCCAGAACGCTGTCGCCCATGTGCTGCACGCTACCGGGATCGATGTTCTCCGGCGTCGCATGGGCTGTGTGATAATCGAGCTCGTCGCCGATATAGGCAAAATTGAGCCCCGCCAATCCTCGCCGCGCGGCATTGGTGAAGTCGGTGCCGTTCGGCATGTGACGATAGACAAAAGCCGCCAGCGAATTCGCGCTCGGCAGCGGCGCGGCGCGGCCATAGGCCGAAACGATGCCGCCGACCTTACCATTCGTCTCGAACATCATCGCGCGGCCGCCTCCGCCGCGCGCTTCGAGATTGATGACGAGACCGACGCGGCGCGCCAGCGGATCCCTTGCAAAGAATGCGTCGGACCCGAGAAGCCCCGCCTCCTCGCCATCGGTGAAGAGAACGATCACATCGCGCAGGCGCGGCCCTGCGGCGTTGAGATTGGCGACAATCTCGAGCGCCGAAGCGACGCCCGCCGTGTCGTCGGCAGCGCCCGGCGAGTTCGGCACCGTGTCGTAATGCGCCATGATGAGGATCGCGGGCAGATCTCCCTGCGTGCCGGACAACAGGCCGACGAAATTGACGACGCGGCCCGCGACGAAAATCCGCCGCGCAGGTAGCGAGAATGTGCCCTGCCCCAAACCTAGACGCGGCGAGAGGCCAAGCGCCGTCATGCGCGAAAAGAGATAGGCACGGACGCGGGCAGCGTCCACCGCGCCTATGGGATGAGGCCGAGCGGCGATGACGCGGATATCTTCCATCGCGCGGCTCGCCGAAAACTGATGCGCTGGGATGTCCGCAGGCTGCGGTCCCGGTGCGCGAAGCGCCAGAGCCGCAAGAAAGAGCGCCGCCGCCATGGCGACGAAAAACAGCCCCGATCTCATATCGCCCTCCCCGATGGCAGATGCTTCGAAACGGTCTTACCGCAGAAGAAGGCTTGAGCCTATTTCCGCCGACCGGGCTTCTCTATGCACAATGCCAACAAAGCCTCCCCGGCCTTGCTGAGACGGCGCTCGCGGTGACGAAGCGCAAGGAAGGGCCTGCGTGGCAGGTCGATATCGAGACGCTTCAGCCTGCCCGCCTGTATTCCCGGCGCCGCGACAAGCTCCGACATGCCACCGACACCGGCGCCCGCCTCCAGCGCCGCCCGCACAGCCTCGTTCGACGGTAATTCAAGTGCGATGTCCCGAGCATGGATCGGCATCTTCATCGCAATGAGCGCCGCCTCCATTTCGGAACGTGTGCCGGAACCTGCTTCGCGCACGACCCAGGGAACATCGGCAAGGTCCGCAAGGCCGACATTGCGCCGCTTTGCCAGCGGATGATCGCTACCGACCGCCAGCACGAGCTGATCGCCGCCGACTTCGCTCGACGCCAACGCCGGGACGCGCACAGCGCCTTCGACAAAACCAAGATCGGCATCGCCTTCGAGAACCGCGCGCGCGACAGTCTCCGTGTTACCGGCGGAGAGGCGCACCTCAATTTTCGGATAGGCCTGACGAAAGCGGACAAGTCGCGAGGGAAGCCAGTAGCTGGCAATGGTCTGGCTGGCCTGCACGTTGAGAGTACCACGGCCAAGCGTGCCAAGCTCGCTCAGGACAAGCTCGGCCGCATGCGCGCGCGCGAGCACGGCGCGCGCTTCGACGAGAAAGTCGCGACCGGCATTCGTCAACTCAATATGCCGGCCGACGCGATCGAAAAGCCGCGTGTCGTGCTGCGTCTCAAGCACCGCGATGGCGGAGCTGACGGCTGATTGCGTAAGCCCCAACGCCGCGGCGGCGCGGGTCACATGCTCCCGCTCCGCCACGGCGACGAATATGCGCAACTGTTCGAGGGTCAAGAGGCGGGCCCGCGCTTTCCATTGAACGAAACGATCGTTCGCAGCATTACATGGCAAGCACCGCCATCGCCAGACCGAAGGACGTAATGAACACCCAGGCCGAGGCGCCGAGGGCCAGCGGGCGCAGGCCCTTCGCCCTCAGCTTGGCGATATCCGTCTCCAGACCCATGGCGGCCAGCGCCATCGCCAGCATGAAGGTGGTGACCTCCGCCGCACCGTCATGCAGGCTGGCCGAAATCGGCACAAAGCTGTTCACGCCGACCATCAGCAGAAAGCCGAAGGCAAACCACGGCGTCGTGCCCTTGCGCCGACCGCCGCTCTTCCCGCGGCCGCGGTCCCAGAACCAGGCGAGCAGCAGCACGACGGGCGCTAGCATCAGCACGCGGGTCAGCTTGACGATGGTGCCGAAATGCCCGGCATCCTGGCCTTCCTGAAAGGCGGCAGCCACCACCTGCGCGATCTCGTGTATGGAGGCGCCGCTCCACAATCCATAGACATGCGGCGCAAGATGCAGCACCGAGTCGAGCGCGGGAAAAAGCACCATGGACAGCGATCCGAAGACCGTCACCGTGGCAATGGCATAGGCCACATCCTCGTCGCCGCCATCGACCACGGCGTTAGCGGCAACCACCGCCGACGCGCCGCAGATCGAGGTGCCCGTCGCGATCAGCGTCGAAAGCGCACGATCTACACCAAGCCGCCTACCTGCCCAGAGCGTAAAGAGGAAGGTGGCACCGAGCGTGAGAACAGTACCCGCCACACCGGCGACGCCAACCGTTGCGATCTGGGTCACGGTCAATTGAAGTCCCAGCAGGATGATTGCCGCCCGGAGGACACGGCGCAGGGAAAACGTGACGCCCGCCTTCGCCCGCCTCGGCGTGCCGACAAAATTGTGAAACGCCATGCCGATGAGAATTGACAGGATGAGCGAACTGAAGCTGCCGAGTCCGGGAACATGGTGGAGCGCCGTCGCAACAACCGCAATGATCGCCGTCAGCAGTATGCCCGGCAGCGTTCGCGCCAGCCAGTTGCGCGATGCCTCATGCTCATGGGGAAGGATGGCGGCCGCCGGAGTCTCGCTCGCAGACATTTGGATCTCCCTGGATCACTGACTGCGGCAAGGATCGCCGGTGGGCCCGCCGGGGTCCAACGCATAGCTCCGGACGTTTCGTTCGATAAAATCGATTGATTGCGGAGATCAGAGGCTCTGATAGGTCGAAACGACTTCCGAACCTTCCAGAAGCTTGCCATCATGCAGCAGCACGACCCGATCCATATGGCTGGCGAGATCGAGATTATGCGTCGCGACGAGAGCGGCGACGCCCTGTGTCCGGCAAACCTCCAGCAACTCGCTGAAGACCATGTGGGAAGTCTTGGGATCGAGGTTTCCCGTCGGCTCGTCCGCGAGAAGGACATGGGGATTGTTGGCAAGCGCGCGGGCAATCGCCACGCGCTGCTGCTCACCGCCGGAAAGCTCGGCGGGACGATGCTTCGCCCGCGCTGCAAGCCCCATTCGGCCCAGCAGATAAAGCGCGAATTCCTCCGCCTTGCGGCGTGGTACGCCCGCGATCATCTGCGGCAGAACGACGTTTTCCACCGCCGAGAATTCAGGCAGAAGATTGTGAAACTGATAGACGAAGCCAACCTCGTTGCGCCGGACCTCCGTGCGCTGACCGTCATCAAGACTGACGCAATCGCGGCCCGAAATGACAACCTGGCCTGCCTGCGGCGCTTCGAGCAAGCCTGCGATATGGAGAAGCGACGACTTGCCGGAACCGGAAGGACCGACCAGCGCCACCATCTCTCCTGCCCTGATGTCGAGCGAGGCATCCTCGAAGATGCGCAGCTCTTCTTCGCCTTGGGTGTAGACGCGGCGAATGCCCCGCAGGCTGAGAACGGGATTCTCCATCATTCGTACCTCAGCGCTTCGACCGGATCGAGCGACGCCGCCCGCCACGCAGGGTAAAGCGTCGCGGCGAAGGACAGGAACAACGCCATACCAACGACGGAGACGACCTCGCCCGTGTCGATCTCGGCGGGCATGTGGCTCAGGAAATAGATTTCGGGCGAAAAGAGTTCCGTGCCCGAAAGCTCCGAAAGCCAGACGCGCAGCGTCTCGATGTTGAGGCAGAAAATCGTGCCGAGCGCGAAGCCGGCGAGCGTGCCGACGACACCAATCGAAGCGCCGGAAATGAAGAAAATCCGCATTACGGAGCCGCGCGTCGCGCCCATGGTCCTGAGCACGGCGATGTCGCGCCCCTTGTCCTTCACCAGCATGATGAGGCCCGACACGATGTTGAGCGCGGCGACGATGAGGATCAGCGTCAGGATCAGGAACATGACGTTGCGCTCCACCTGAAGCGCGCTGAAAAAGCTCTGGTTCGTCTGCTGCCATGTCAGCACGTCGCAGCAGGAGCCGGCCTTTTGTCCCACCGGCCCAACGAACTCGTTGACGCGGTCCGGATCCTTGATCTTCACCTCGAGCGCGGTGACGCCATCGCCTGTCCGGAAATACTGCTTCGCTTCGTCGAGAGGCATGAAGACGAAGCTCGAGTCATATTCCGACATGCCGATCTCGAAGATCGCGGCGACGCGATAGGACTTCACGCGCGGCGCAGTTCCGAAAGGCGTGATCGCACCCCGTGGCGAGAGAAGCGTAATGTTGTCGCCCAGCGTCAATCCGAGGCTGCGGGCAAGCCGGGAGCCGATGGCAACACCTTCGCCGCCATCGAAACCGTCGAGCGTCCCCATCAGCAAATGATCGGAAACGACTTTCAGCCGCCGCAGATCCTTTTCGTGTATGCCGCGAACGAGCGCGCCCAGCGCATTGGAGCGGCTCGATGCCATCGCCTGCCCCTCGACAATGGGCGTGGCGCTGACGACGCCGGGAATTTTCTCGATGGTCTCGGAAAGGTAATCGTAATCGGGAACGAAGGAGGTCACGCCGCGCACGAACATATGCCCGTTGAGCCCCAGAATCCGCCCGAGAAGCTCAGTGCGAAACCCGTTCATCACCGACATGACGATGATGAGCGTGGCCACGCCGAGCAGGATGCCGACAAAGGAGAACCCGGCTATGACCGAGATGAAGCCCTCTCGCCGCCGCGCGCGGAGATAGCGCATGGCAAGCAACCACTCGAAGGCGCCGAAAGGCAGGCTCTTACCTTTCCCCTGCACTTTCACATCTTCGGCGCTTGCGGCATCTGTCATGTTTGGTTCCTGTCGCGCCCCGGTCCCGATTTCAGTTTGTCAGCTTGTTGAGCGCGGCTTCCGGCGAAAGCTCGATGCGCTCGCCCGTCGCGCGGTTCTTCAATTCGACGACACCGGACTTCAGCCCGCGCGGACCGACTACGAGCTGCCAAGGCAGGCCGATGAGGTCCATGTTCGAGAACTTCGCGCCCGCGCGTTCATCCGTATCGTCATAGAGAACGCTGACGCCGGCCTTGGTGAGCTTCTCATAAAGCTCGTTGCAAGCCGCGTCCGCTTCCGCGTCGCCGACCTTCAGATTGACGAGACCGACCTTGAAGGGCGCGACGCCCTCCGGCCAGATGATGCCATTGTCGTCATGGCTCGCCTCGATGATGCCGCCGACGAGGCGCGACACGCCGACGCCATAGGAACCGCCATGCACCGGCCGCTCGACGCCATCGGGGCCCGAAACCACGGCCTTCATCGCCTGCGAATATTTGGTGCCGAAATAGAAGATCTGGCCGACCTCGATGCCGCGCGTGGCGACGCGGCGCTCTTCCGGCACTTCGCGCGCGAAGCGCTCGGCATCATGAACGTCTTCGGTCGCCGCGTAGAGATCGGTCCACTGCTTGATGATCGGCGTAAGGTCGCCATCATAATCGACATCTTCGCCGGGCACCGGGAGATCAAGCACGTTCTTGTCGATGAAGACGCCGGACTCGCCCGTCTCGGCGAGGATGATGAATTCATGGCTAAGGTCGCCGCCGATGGGGCCCGTCTCGGCGCGCATCGGGATCGCCTTCAGACCAAGCCGCGCGAAGATGCGCAGATAGGCGACGAACATGCGGTTATAGGAAAGTCGCGCGCCTGCCTCGTCGAGGTCGAAGGAATAGGCATCCTTCATCAGGAATTCGCGACCGCGCATGACACCGAAGCGGGGGCGCTGCTCGTCGCGGAACTTCCACTGCGTGTGATAGAGGTTCACCGGCAGGTTGCGGTAGGACTTCACGTAGGAACGGAAGATTTCCGTGATCATTTCCTCGTTGGTCGGTCCGTAAAGCAACTCGCGCTCGTGGCGGTCCTTGATGCGCAGCATCTCGGGGCCATAGGCGTCGTAGCGACCGCTTTCGCGCCACAGATCGGCGAGCTGAAGCGTCGGCATCAGAAGCTCGATGGCGCCTGCCCGGTCCATTTCCTCGCGCACGATCTGCTCGATGTTCTGCAACACCCGGAAGCCGAGCGGCAGCCAGGCATAGATGCCGGCGGCCTCCTGCCGGATCATGCCGGAGCGCAGCATGAGGCGATGCGAGACGATTTGCGCCTCGGCGGGGTTTTCCTTGAGCGTGGGCAGAAAATATCGGGAAAGGCGCATGGGGGACCGTGGCCGCGAGGGGCCGTCTGGGGGGCTGATACGGGCTCAAGTATTAGGGGCTAGGCGCGGGATTGGCAACGCGCCAGCGCCTTAAAAGCAGGCCATTTGACGCCGATTTTGGCTATCTCTGGGCCGAACGGCTTTCCATATGCGAGATGAGGAAGGCCCGGACATCAACCTCGGGCGCCTGCGCGACGCCCCGACCCGATTCGAGCCCATATGGTCCCTGCTCCAGTTCCTCGACTGTCGAGTCCATCTCGATGTCATAGGTCCGGTCGATCTGGTTGCGAAGCCCCTGTTCGGCCTCGTACCAGCGGGTCTTTTTCGCTCCGTCCGGACAGGAGGCGAGTTCGCCGGGTTCTGTCGCCCCCCATCGCCGCTCCACACAGTGATAGGGATCGAAGGAGAGTTTGAAGAGGCGATGAATCACATCGTCGATCGTGAGCCGCACCTTCGTCCCGTCCGTCTTGCGGTAGGCGATGGGACAGGCTGCGTTTTCCTCGTCGAAAGCACGCAGCAGATCCCGCGGCAGATCGGCCCCCGTATATCGAAGGCGCGGCGCGTCGATCTCCTTCATCTGGATGAATTCGCGGGTCTGGTCGTACATCTCCTTGAAGGCGGTCTTGAGCCGCGCGTCGCGCGAAGGCGTCGAATAGAGTTCCCAGACGCCATCGGTGCCATAGATGTTGCGCGGCAGCCTGTCGGGTTGCGGCATGTCCTGCGTGTGCCCCTCAATGCGGGAGATATCGATGGCGCGATCCCGCGCCCGCAGGTCCTGGCAAAGCGTCTGCATCATCACATGCATTTCCTCGACTGGCTTGTATTCGAGGTCGCCGATGGAAAGGCGGGCGCGGAGATAGGTGTAGAAATCCATGCCTTCATTGTCCTTCACGAATTTCGCGACGGCCCAGAGGCTCGGATCGACCGGCGGATTGCCGACATATTGCTCAAGTGAAAATTCCGGGATCTCTTCGTTCGGTGTACCGACGATGCGCCCGCCGACATAGGTTCCGCTGGCCAGCTGCCTTGCGCCAACAAGACGGATCGGCCGCCAGTTCTGGAAGATCGAGCCGAGCTCCGGCCCGGTGCGCAGGAATTCGCGCCCCACGAATGTGCGGTCGAGCGTGTTGTCGGGGTGAGACGAGAAGATCATGATCCGCCCGCTCGGCTCCACCTTCCACACCAGCGCGACATGGCCGTTGACGTCATAGGCGACGGTGCCGGGGCGGATCGCCTCGCGGTCGAGACGCGGCGAATACATATCGGTGAAGAGCGTCGGACTGTCCGACGTCGCATCGTGGCGAAACATCGCCGTCGAAACCGTATTGGCGACCTCGAAAAGAAGCGGAATCGCGGGCACGCCCGAAGTCGTTGCGGGCACAGACTCTCGCCCCACCACCCTGTTGCCCCCTGATGAATAGCGGATATCGCCGCGCGGCCCATCGGAAGACTGCATCGCGCTCTGCCACGCGAAGGGCAGCCCGTTCTTCCAGGCGTAATAGCCGCGCAGGAGATAAGGCACGTCGGCGCAGTCGACGAAGAATGTGACCCTGGGGTCCGTATGCCGATAGGGGTTTGCCGGGCTCTTCAGGCAGGCGTCGAGGGTCCAGCAATCTTCCGCACCGAGCGCGGCGACGAAGTCCTCATAGCCCTTCTCGTCGGACGGGTCCCAATGATCCTTGGTGATCCGCCACATGGTCGAGACGCCTGCCGTCGCAGGCAAACTCCCGACACAGAATGCCAACAGGCAGACGGCAGCGAAGGCCGCCCTGACCACTTTCGAACGCATGAGACCCCCGCGATGCCCAGCACAAAGGTTATGGCGAGTGGCCTGCCTGTCAAGAAAGCGGCGCGCGAAAACATGGTTAACGAAGTATTCAGTCGCCGGATTTTTCCGAGCGATGCGCGCATGCATCAGCAAGCGCGCGCTCTGCGCCCGTCACCTGCTGTCCGTCCACAAGCACGATGCCCGTCTTCGGATCGAATGTGACGGTTGCAACCTCGAGCGTGGAGTCGGCGGCGTATTTCCCGCTGCCGTTCAAGGGCGCGATCTTGACCGGGAAGCTGTAAAGTTCGCGCGTCTCAAGCGGCGGGTCGATGTCGGCGGGGACGACCGCACTTCCGTCGGCGGCAATGCCCGGCTTGTAGTCCGCCTCGCCGCCCGGGACATAGGTCGCGATATGTGCGCAAAGCTCGGCGCTGACCTCGACCGGCTCAAAGCCGACCGCCCCGTCCCCGGCATACGCCGTAGCAGGCGCCGCCAACCATGCGACGGTCAACCACCAGGCGATATGTCTCCCTGCGCTCATGCGCCCATCCTCGACAATTCACCTTAAAGATGTGTTTCGCCAAGGCCCCTTCTCGACAGGAATGTGCGGGCGCCCCCAGAGACGGAATCCGAAACGGTCTTCACATCATCCGCTCCACCAATAAATCAGCCTACAGATTACTTCCTCAGGCCCGGCCGCTCCATGATGCTTGCGCCGGGTTCGGACACCATCGTTGGCGGCGCGCCCGCCTGCCCATCAGCAATGCCGCTTTATGCGCCAGCGCCTGCCCTTCTTTTTGTCGCTCGCCTGATGATCCAGAGATTTGCCGAAATTGAGCGGAGCGATCCGATAAATCCGCTCCCGCCGCCGTCACCGCCAATGGCACTCACCCTCTGCATCGCAGGCGGAGTCGGCCTCATCTCCCGCGCGGCGATTGGCCCATCCCGGAGCGCTGACGCGAGACCAAGGGCGCACTGCCGGACTCCTCGGTATCGAACTTGCGCCCCGCTGAATCGGCACTACGCATTCCTTGCCCATACGGACATTTTCTGTTCGGGAAATTGCGCGTTTTGGCTTCAGGACAGGATAAAATTGCGTGACAGCCCTACGCAGGCTCGCTATATTTTTAGACATAAAGAGGGACAGCGCGGAAAGCGCGGCCCAAGTTTAGGGAGGGAACGCCGACGTCGGGGACTGCAAGTCCCTCGATGGCGCGATAAAAAGAGGGAACACTATTGAGCAAGGCCACGAAAGTGGACCTTGCTTTTTTTTGCCCTCACGGCCCCTTGCCTCACCCCAAATCAAGCCGCCGATAAAAGCCGGCGTCGCAGTCGCAAGCGTTGAGTTCGCGGCTGATGTATCCCGGCTTTCGCCGGGATGACAACGAGAGAATTGCTTATTTTTTAGGCGCGCCGCTTTTCTGATCAGATCAACTGGCGGTCTGGGGCTGCCCGTCCCCATACCAATCATGCAACTTCGGCATGAAGGGAATGCTGTCGAAGCTGATCGGCTGATAGATGTAGATATAAGCGACGAGGAGCCAGACCAGAGCGGCGATCACCGTGGTCACCAGCGCCTTGCGCACCAGCATGGGCGCCACCGGCGCCCCCGGATCGGTGCCTTCCACCGACGGCGTAGTTTCCTCATGCTGCGAGCGCACGCCAAAAGGCAGCACCAGGAAAAGGATGGTCCACCAGACCACAAGGTAGATGGCAATGCCTGCGGTCCAGGTCATCAGTCTATCCCTTTCGGAAAGAGGCTCAGGCCTGCTCGAGTTCGACCAGCGTTCCGTAAAGATCTTTCGGATGCAGGAAAACGACCGGCTTCCCATGCGCGCCGACGCGGGGCTTGCCTGTGCCGGTGATCGTGATGCCCTCGGAGGTCACCTGCTCGCAAGCGGCGTCGATGTCATCCACCTCGATACAAACATGGTGGATGCCGCCCCTGGGGTTCTTCGCAAGAAAACCGGCAATCGGCGAGTTCTCGCCCAAAGGCTCAAGCAGTTCGAGCTTGGTGTTACCGAGATCGACGAAAACCGTGGTCACGCCGTGGTCCGGCTGCGGCACGGCATCGGAAACCTTGGCGCCGAATTTTGTGCGATACATCTCGCCCGCTTCCCGCACATTGGGAACGGCGATCGCTACGTGATTGAGCTGTCCAAGCATCTGAGCCTCGCTGCCTTTGAATATCAATTGCCCATGTTTAATGGGCTTCCCGTGGGCGGGCAAGCCGCCTCAAATCCGCGTCACAACCACCGCGACCTGGGCCTTCTTGCCCCACTCCCGCCGAAGCGCGCCGCGTACCGCGCGGCGCAAGAGCTCCGCTACGGCATCGTCGTCGCCGCGGCGTTTCGGCGGCAGGCGCTCCAGCGCCTCGTCGATGGCGTCGAGCGCGCGGTCATCGAAGCTGACGCCCCGCGAATCCTCCTCCGGCAGGCCCATGAGCACCACCTGGGGATCGCCGCGCACCTTGCCGTCCTTGTCGAGCACGAGGCTGACAAAGACAGAACCTGAATAGGAGAGCTTGCGGCGTTCCTGCACCGCCCCCTCATCCGCATCGATCAGGACATCGCCATCGAGATAGATGCGGCCGGCAGGCGCCTCGTCGATGATCTGCGCCGGTCCCGGCGCGAGCCGCACCATGAGCCCGTTGCGGATGACAATCGTCTCCGGCACCTGAAGCTCCCGGGCGAGCACCGCATGCTCGGCCAGATGCCGCGCCTCGCCATGCACCGGCACGGCAACCTCCGGCCTGATCCACTGATACATGCGAGCAAGTTCGTCCCTACACGGATGACCGGAGACATGGACAAAATGGTCCTTCTCGGTGATGACGCGAATGCCGCGCTCCGCCAGTCTGTTCTGCAGATCGAAGATCGAGGACTCGTTACCCGGAATGATGCGGGAAGAGAAAATTACCGTATCGCCTTCCGACAGCGCGATGTTTGGATGCGTGTCTTCGACGATGCGGGCCAGCGCCGCGCGCGGCTCGCCCTGGCTGCCGGTGCAGAGCAGCAGCACCTTGTCGCGCGGCAGATAGCCGATGTCGTGCTCTGTCAGGAACGGCGGCAGGCCGGTCAGATAGCCAGCATCCCGCGCCGCGCTGACGATGCGGAACATGGCGCGGCCGACCAGCACCACATGCCGGTCGCAAGCCTCTGCCGCCTTGGCGATGCTTTCAAGCCGCGCAACATTCGACGCAAAGGTCGTCACGGCCACGCGCTGCTCGCATTGGCGGATGACCTCGATAAGGCTCTTCGCGACATCGGCTTCCGAGCCGGACGTTCCAGGCGAGAAGACATTGGTGGAGTCGCAAACGATGGCACGCACACCTTCGTCGCCGATCTCCTTCAGCCGTTTCACATCCATGTCGTCGCCGACCAGCGGCTCGGGGTCGATCTTCCAGTCGCCCGTGTGCAGCACAAGACCGAGCGGTGTGCGGATGGCCAGCGCGTTCGGCTCCGGGATCGAATGCGTGAGCGTGACCAGCTCGATGTCGAAAGGTCCGAGCGAGAAACGGCTGCCGAGCGGCACGATATTAAGCGGCACCTGATGCTCGATACCCGCCTCGATCAGCTTTGCCTTGACCAGATTGGCAGTGAAGGGCGTCGCATAGACCGGGCAACGGAGCCGCGGCCAGAGATGCGCCACAGCGCCGATATGGTCCTCATGCGCATGTGTGAGCACGATGGCGATGATCTCGTCGCGGCGATCTTCGAGAAAGGTGGGGTCCGGCATGATGAGGTCGACGCCCGGTGTGCGCTCATCGCCGAACGTCACGCCGAGATCGACGACGATCCACTGGCGGTCATCCGCCGGCCCATAGCCATAGACGTTGAGATTCATGCCGATCTCGCCCGATCCGCCAAGCGGCAGGAAGACGAGTTCGTCTGTTGCTTTCGCGCTCACTTTTGAAGTCATGACCACAAGCTAGCGCGGGCCGGTCCGAAAGAACACATCTCCCGCAGAAATCTGGCGCGTCTCGCCCGAAGCCGTCCGCACTTCCAGCGCCCCGTCCGGCGCGAGCCCGGCAAACACCCCGTCGAACGTCTCATCCGCCAGCCTTACTGTAATGGAACCGCCGAGCCCCGCCGCCCGGGCGAGCCAGGCCTCGCGGATCGCGGCAAAGCCCTGCACATCGCGCCACTGCCGGATGCGCCGGTCGAAAGCGGCGGCAAGACGCTCGAGCGCGTCGTCGGGCGTAACATCGGTGACGCCGAGGGCTGCAAGCGAGGTCGCGGGATATTCCACGCCTTCAGGATATTGAGCGAGATTGATGCCGATGCCGATGGCCAGCCAGGCGAGTTCCCCGCCTGCGATGCCGGAGGATTCGAGCAGGATGCCCGCGAGCTTCTTCCCACCATGCAGAAGGTCGTTCGGCCATTTGAGCTTGAGGTCCGGCCTCAGCGCAGGCGACAGCAACCCGTCGACAGCGTCATGCACCGCGAGCGCCGCGACAAAGGAAAGCTCCGCCGCCTTGCGCGGATTTGCCTGCGGACGCAGCAGGAGCGTTCCCATGAAATTGCCGCTGGGTGACACCCATTCGCGGCCGCGCCGTCCGCGGCCCGCCGTCTGACGCTCTGCCGTGATCCAGATAGGACCGGGCTCACCCGCCTCGCCGAGGCGCTTCGCTTCCTCATTGGTGCTGTCGATTTCCGCGAAGGCGCGGAGCGAAATGCCCGTTGGAAGCAAGGGGGCCATGGATCAGGGCAGCAGCGCGGCGGCGGCGGCTTCCGCGCTTGCGATCAGCGGCGCGGGGTAGACGAAGAAGAAAAGCGTGAAGAGGCCGGACAGGCCGAGCACGATGCTCAGCTCGCGCGACATGGGCGCATCGAGAGCCTGCACCGGTTCGTCGAAATACATCACCTTGACGATGCGCAGATAGTAATACGCGCCGACCACACTCGACAGAACGCCGATGACGGAGAGCAGATAGAGGTCCGCCTTGATCGCCGCCATGAAGACGTAGAACTTCGCGAAGAAGCCGGCCAGCGGCGGAATGCCCGCGAGCGAGAACATCAGCATGGCGAGCAGGAACGACACCATCGGACGGCTACGCGAAAGCCCGGCGAGGTCCTCGATACTCTCGACCTGCTCGCCGCTGCGGCGCATGGCGAGGATAACGCAGAAGACGCCCGCATTCATCACGACATAGATGGCGAGATAGATCAGAACGCCGCGCAGGCCTTCCACCGTTCCGGCGGCGACACCGACCAGCACATAGCCCATATGGCCGATGGAGCTGTAGGCCATCAGGCGTTTGATGTTGCGCTGGCCGATGGCAGCGAAGGCGCCGAGTACCATCGAGGCGATCGAAACGAAGACGATAATCTGCTTCCACTCCGGCGTGATTCCGGGAAAGGCCGTGAACAGCACACGGATGAGCAACGCCATGGCGGCCACCTTCGGCGCGCTCGCCATGAGAGCGGTCACAGGCGTCGGCGCGCCTTCATAAACGTCCGGCGTCCACATGTGAAACGGCACCGCCGAAATCTTGAAGGCAAGCGCGGCCAGGATAAAGACGAGGCCGAAGATGAGGCCAACCGAGGCATGGCCCGTGCTGATCGCTGCGGCGATCGTCGGATAGTCCACGCTGCCGGTGAAACCATAAACCAGCGAGCTGCCATAGAGCAGCATGCCCGACGAGAGCGCGCCCAGAACGAAATATTTGAGGCCCGCTTCGCTCGACCGCGCGCTGTCGCGGTTAAAGGCGGCGATCACATAGATGCTGAGGCTCTGAAGCTCGAGGCCGAGATAAAGCGCGATCAGGCTGTTCGACGAGACCATCATGATCATGCCGAGCGCGGCCAGCGCGATCAGGATCGGGAACTCGAACCGGTCCATGTTCTCGCGGCGGATATAGGTCACCGACATGATGACCGAGAGCGCGGCGGCCAGCAGCACCAGCAACTTGATAAAGCGCGTGAACGGATCGATGAGGAACATGCCGCCAAAGGTAGCCGCATGAATGTCGCCCTGCCCGGTCACCAGCACCGCGACGAGCGCAAAGAGCGCAACCACCGCCCAGGAGATGCCGCGCGTCGGGCTTACCTTGCGGAAGGCGCCGACGAGAAGCAGGAACAGCGTGCCGACCGCCAGCACGATCTCTGGCAGAGCGGGTCCGAAGGCCGGAAGTGTCGAAGCGGCGGTTTCCATCGAAGTGATCCCGTTCTAGCGCGTAGCGATAAGGTGCAGGGCGTCGAGCGCCGTTCGGCCCGCTTCAGCCACCCGATGCGCCTCGACAGCGGCGGTGTAGTTGGCAATGAGGTGCTCGACGGAAACCGACGTCACGTTGAAGACGGGCGACGGATAGACGCCGAAGAAGATGGTCGCTGCGATGAGCGGCGCCAGCGTCACGACCTCGCGCATGTTGAGGTCGAGAATATTCTTGAGCGTGTCTTTCTCCAGCGCGCCGAAGATGACGCGGCGATAGAGGAAGAGCGCATAAGCTGCCGACAGGATCACGCCCGTGGACGCGATGAACGCCACCCAGGTGTTGACCTTGAATGTCCCCACAAGCGTCAGGAACTCACCGACAAAACCGCTGGTGCCCGGCAGGCCGACATTGGCCATGGTGAAGATCATGAAGGCGACGGCATAGAGCGGCATGCGATTGACGAGGCCGCCATAGGCCGCGATCTCGCGCGTATGCAGGCGGTCATAGATCACACCGACGCAGAGAAAGAGCGCGCCCGAAACCCAGCCATGCGACAGCATCTGGAAGATGCCGCCTTGCACGCCCTGCTGCGTCGCCGCGAAGATGCCCATGGTCACGAAGCCCATATGCGCAATCGACGAATAGGCGATGAGCTTCTTGATATCCTCCTGCACCAGCGCGACAAGCGAGGTGTAGACGACGGCGATGACGCTCAGGGCGAAGATCAGCGGCGCGAAATCGGCCGAGGCCACCGGGAACATCGGCAGCGAGAAGCGCAGGAAGCCGTAGCCGCCCATCTTCAGCATGATGCCCGCGAGGATGACCGAGCCGGCGGTCGGCGCTTCGACGTGCGCATCCGGCAGCCAGGTGTGCACGGGCCACATCGGCATCTTCACTGCGAAGGACGCGAAGAAGGCCAGCCACAGCCATGTCTGCATGCTCGAGGAAAAGTCATGCGCGAGCAGTGCCGGGATGTCGGTCGTGCCCGCGTCCCAATACATCGCCATGATGGCGAGCAGCATCAGCACCGAGCCAAGCAGCGTATAGAGGAAGAACTTGAAGCTCGCATAGATGCGGCGCTTGCCGCCCCAGACGCCGATGATGAGGAACATCGGGATCAGGCCGCCCTCGAAGAAGAGATAGAAGAGGACCAGATCGAGCGCGCAGAAGACGCCGATCATCAGCGTTTCGAGAATAAGGAACGCGATCATGTATTCGCGCACGCGCGTGGTGATCGAATTCCAGCTCGCAAGAATGCAGGCCGGCATCAGGAAGGTCGTCAGGATGACGAAGAGCACCGAAATGCCGTCGACGCCCATGTGATAGCTGATCGCGCCGCCGAGCCAGTCGACCTTCTGCACGAATTGGAACGACGCGGTCGAGGCGTCGAAGTTCCACCAGATGTAGAGCGACAGCACGAACGTCGCGAGCGTGGTCCAGAGGGCCGCATAACGCGCGTTGCGCGCGACAGTCGCCTCGTCGCCCCTGAACAGGAGGATGAGCAGCGCGCCCACCACCGGCAGGAACGTAACGAGCGACAGGATGTTTCCGTCGTTGATCATCGACATCAGTGGACGCCCCCGAGCATGAAGTAGGTCGCCAACGCCGCGACGCCGAGCAGCATTGCGAAGGCGTAATGATAGACGTAACCGGTCTGGAGCCGGACGACACCGCGCGTCACGTCGATAACGCGGGCCGCCACGCCGTCAGGTCCGATCCCGTCGATGATCCGCCCGTCGCCGAACTTCCAGAAGGTGCGGCCGATCCAGAAGGCCGGCTTCACCAAAATCCAGTCGTAGAGCTCGTCGAAATACCACTTGTTCAGCAGGAACTTGTAGAGCGGCGCCTGTGTGCGGGCGAGTTCGACCGGCAGGTCCGGACGCGCGATATAGAAGTACCAGGAGAGACCGAAGCCGAGCGCCATCATCACCGTGGGCAGATTGGCCGCCCATTCCGGCACTTCGTGCATCGCATGCATGATGTGGTTCGACGTGCCGCGATAGATGGCTTCCAGCCAGAAAGCCTCGTGCCCCTCGCCGATGAAGTAATGCTTGAAGACAATGCCGGCACCGAGCGCGCCGATGGCGAGCACGATGAGCGGCACGAGCATGACGAGCGGCGATTCATGCGCATGCTCGAGCGTGTGATGGTCCGCGCGCGACGTGCCGTGGAACGTCATGAACACCAGACGCCAGGAATAGAAAGACGTCAGGAAGGCGGCGAAAACGGTCATGCCGAAGGCGTACATATGCACCGGGTTGTGGCCCGCAAAGGTCGCCTCGATGATCGCATCCTTCGAGAAATAGCCCGCCGTGAGCGGGAAGCCCGTCAGCGCCAGTGTGCCGATGAGCATCATTGCATAGGTCGCCGGCACGAGCTTGTAGAGCCCGCCCATCTTGCGCATGTCCTGCTCGCCATCCATCGCATGGATGACGGAGCCCGAACCAAGGAACAGCAGCGCCTTGAAGAAGGCATGCGTGAAGAGGTGGAACATCGCCACTTCATAAGCGCCGACGCCGAGCGCTGCGAACATGTAGCCGAGCTGCGAACAGGTCGAATAGGCGATTACACGCTTGATGTCGTTCTGGACGAGGCCGATCGTCGCCGCGAAGAAGGCGGTGGTCGCGCCGATGAAGGTCACAACGGTGAGTGCCGTTTCCGAATACTCGAAGATCGGCGAACAGCGCGCGACGAGGAAGACGCCTGCCGTCACCATGGTGGCGGCATGGATCAGCGCGGAGACCGGCGTCGGGCCTTCCATCGCGTCCGGCAGCCAGGTGTGCAGCATGAACTGCGCCGACTTGCCCATGGCGCCCATGAAGAGCAACAGGCAGATCGTCGTCACCACTGGCACTTCATGGCCGAGGAAGAGGAAGCTCTTGTTGGCCAGGCCGGGAATCGCCTTGAACACCGTGTCGAACTCGACCGAGCCGACCATCAGGAAGATCGTCGCGATGCCGAGGATGAGGCCGAAGTCGCCGACGCGGTTGACGACAAAGGCCTTGATCGCTGCCGCGTTCGCGCTCGGCTTCTGGTACCAGAAGCCGATCAGCAGGTAGGACGCGAGGCCCACGCCTTCCCAGCCAAAGAAGAGCTGGACGAAATTGTCCGCCGTCACCAGCGCGAGCATGGCGAAGGTGAAGAGCGAGAGATAGGCGAAAAACCGCGGCTGCTGCGGATCGTGGCTCATATAGCCGATCGAATAGATGTGCACGAGCGCCGAAACCGAGGTCACCACGACGAGCATGACGGAGGTCAGCGTGTCGATCCTGAGGCGCCAGTCGGTCTCGAAGGAGCCGCTGTCGATCCAGGTCAGGATCTGCACGTGTTCCGTCACGCCGCCAAGCGCGACATTCACAAAGGCCGCGACCGAGAGTGCTGCCGAGGCGACAAGCAGACCGGAGGTCACGAGCTGGGACCCGCGAACGCCGATCCAGCGGCCGAACAGACCTGCGGTCAGGAAGCCGACGAGCGGCAGGAAGACAATGGCGGAGTACATGTCCCCTACCCCTTCATCAGATTGACATCCTCAACCGCGATGGAGCCGCGGTTGCGGAAGTAGGTCACAAGAATGGCAAGGCCGATGGCTGCCTCGGCCGCGGCAACCGTCAGCACGAAGATCGCGAAGACCTGACCGGTCAGGTCGTGCAGGAAGACGGAGAAGGCAACGAGATTGACGTTCACCGCAAGCAGCATCAGTTCGATCGACATGAGAATGACGATCACGTTCTTCCGGTTGAGGAAGATACCGAAGACGCCGATCGTGAAGAGGATCGCCGCGACGGTGAGATAATGTCCGAGCCCGATTTCCATGGTTAGGTTCCGCTTCCCTTAAATTCCCTGGCCCGGCTTCACGTCCTTGAGCTCGACGCCTTCATGCCGCTTGCGGCCGACCTGACGCGAGATCACCTGCCGCTTGATATCGACGCGGTGACGCAGCGTGAGAACGATGGCGCCGATCATGGCGACGAGCAGGATGAGCCCCGCCGCCTGGAAGAGATAGGCATATTGCGTATAGAGGATCTGGCCGAGCGCGCGGGTGTTCGCCGCCTGCTCGAGCGCAGGCGCCGGCGACGCCGCAACCTGCATCGCTTCCGGCGTGATGACCCAGGCACCCGCGACGAGCAGAAGCTCGATCAGCAGGATCAGGCCGACAAGGCCGCCGATCGGCAGATATTGCAGGAAACCCTGGCGCAGCTGCGCGAAGTCGATGTCGAGCATCATGACGACGAAAAGGAAGAGCACCGCCACCGCGCCGACATAGACGATGACGAGGATCAGCGCGATGAACTCCGCTCCCATCAGCACGAAGAGCGCAGCCGCGTTGAAGAAGGTCAGGATCAGGAACAGCACCGAATGCACGGGGTTCCGCGCCGCGATCACCATGAACCCCGCCGCCACGGCCATGGCCGCGAAGACGTAAAATGCGATGGCGGAAACAATCATCTGGACCCCTCGTCCTTCATTCCTTGCCGAACCTCAAGTCCGGCCTTCTGTCTGTTTCTCGGTTCAGCGGTAGGGCGCATCGAGCGCGATGTTCTTTGCGATCTCGCGTTCCCAGCGATCGCCATTCGCGAGCAACCGTTCCTTGTCGTACATGAGCTCTTCGCGCGTCTCCACGGAGAACTCGAAATTCGGGCCTTCGACAATGGCATCCACCGGGCAGGCTTCCTGACAGAAGCCGCAATAGATGCACTTCGTCATATCGATGTCGTAGCGCGTCGTGCGGCGCGTACCATCATTGCGGCGCGGGCCCGCCTCGATGGTGATCGCCTGAGCCGGACAAATCGCTTCGCAGAGCTTGCAGGCGATGCAGCGCTCTTCGCCGTTCGGATAGCGGCGCAGCGCATGTTCGCCGCGAAAGCGCGGAGAAAGCGGCCCCTTTTCGAAGGGATAGTTCACCGTCGCCTTGGGCTTGAAGAAGTAGCGCATGGCGAGGAAGAAGCTCGTCACGAACTCCGTCAGAAAGAGCGACCGGGCTACTTGATTGACCGAAGCCATTTGTCAGTCCTTTCCGATCAACCGTGATGCGGCACGAGGCCGAAGCCGACGAGCACGCCCGCCGTGAGCACGACCCAGAAGAGCGAGATCGGAAGGAAGACCTTCCATCCCAGGCGCATCAGCTGGTCGTAGCGGTAGCGCGGCACGAATGCCTTCACCATGGCGAACATGAAGAAGACAAGGCAAAGCTTGATGAGAAACCAGATGACGCCCGGCACCAGCGTGAAGGGAAGAACGTTCACCGGCGGCAGCCAGCCGCCAAGGAAGAGGATCGTCGTCATCGCGCACATGAGGATGATCGACACATATTCGCCGAGCATGAACATCATGTAGGGGGTCGAGGAATACTCGACCATGAAGCCGGCGACGAGTTCCGATTCCGCTTCGACGAGGTCGAAAGGCGGGCGGTTGGTTTCCGCCAGCGCCGAGATGAAGAAGATCACGAACATCGGCAGATGCGGCAGCCAGAACCAGTTGAGCAGGCCGTAGTGCCCTTCCTGCGCGCGCACGATGTCCGAAAGATTGAGCGAGCCCGCCGTCATCAGCACGGTGATGAGCACGAAGCCGATGGAGACTTCGTAGGACACCATCTGCGCGGCCGAACGGAGCGCGGAGAGGAACGGATACTTCGAGTTCGACGCCCAGCCAGCCATGATGACGCCGTAAACGCCAAGCGACGAGATGGCGAGGATGTAGAGAATGCCGATATTGATGTTCGACACGACCCAGCCGTCGGCAAGCGGCACGACTGCCCAGGCCGAAAGCGCGAGCACCACGGTGACGAGCGGCGCGAGCAGGAACACGCCCTTGTTCGCGCCCGACGGGATCACGACTTCCTTGAAGACGAACTTCAGAAGGTCGGCAAAAGACTGGAAGAGGCCGAAGGCGCCAACGACGTTGGGGCCACGGCGAAGCTGCACCGCCGCCCAGATCTTGCGGTCGGCAAGCAGGATATAGGCGGTGAAAAGCAGAAGCGCGATCAGCAGGCCGAGGCTCTGCGCAACGATGATTGCGAGGGGGATGCCGTAAGTGGTCAGAATATCGCCCATGTGCCCTTACTCCGCCGCCTGAACGCGTTTCGTCGCGGCGACCCGTGCCGAGCATTCGGCCATGACCTTGCTCGCCCTTGCGATCGGGTTCGTCAGATAGAAATCCTTCACCGGCGTCTCGAAAGGCGCCGCGTCGAGTTCGCCTGCAGGCAGATCCGGCAAGTCGCCCGCCGCAACCACCATGTCGATCTCCGCAAACTGCGGCGCATCCGCAACGATCGCCGCGCGAATCTGCTCGAGATTGTCGTAAGCGAGCGTCGCGCCGAGAGCACCCGACAGCGCGCGCAGGATCGTCCAGTCCTCCCGGGCATCGCCGGGCGGGAACGCCGCGCGCTGACCGCGCTGCACACGGCCTTCGGTATTGGCATAAAGGCCGGCCTTTTCGGTGTAGGCAGCGCCCGGCAGGATCACGTCGGCGCGATGCGCGCCCGCATCGCCATGCGTACCCTGATAGATGACGAAGGCGGAACCGAGCTTCTCCATGTCAATCTCGTCGGCGCCAAGAAGATAGACCACGTCAATCTCGCCCTTCGAGGCGCCATCGAGAATGCCGGCGACGTCGCGGCCGCCTGCGCCCGGCACGAGGCCGAGATCGAGGCCACCGACACGCGCCGCCGCGGTGTGGAGCACGTTGAAGGCAGCGCCCGTCGACTTCGCCAGCGCGATGGAAGCGGCGAGAACGGCGGCGCCGTCCTTCCGCGTCAGCGCGCCCTGCCCGACGATGATCATGGCATTCTTGGCGCTCTTCAGCGCCTCGGCAAAACCCTTGCCCGCGACAAGCTCGCCGAGCGTCTGCGTGCCGGCGCCCAGATGCTCGTAAGGATAGGTCAGGTCGTGGCGCGGACCTATGACACCAACCTTCAGCCCGCCCGCACGGAAGCGCTTGCGGATACGCGCATTGAGAACCGGCGCTTCGCGGCGCGGATCGGAGCCGATGATGAGGATGACGTCCGCCTGCTCGATGCCGGCGATCGTCGAATTGAAGATGTAGCTCGAACGGGCGCCACCGAGCTTCGCGCCATCCTGACGGCAATCGATATTGGCGGAGCCAAGCTTCGCCCAGAGATCCTTCAGCGCCTTCATTTCTTCGGCGGCAGCAAGATCGCCGACGATGGCGCCGATGCGCTCAGCCCTGGCGTCCTTGAGCTTCGCGGCCACGGCGGCGAAGGCCTCGTCCCAGCTCGCTTCACGGAGCTTGCCATCCTCGCGGATGTAGGGCCGGTCGAGACGCTGTGTCTTGAGGCCGTCCCAGATGAAGCGGGTCTTGTCCGAGATCCACTCCTCGTTCACGTCCTCGTTGAGGCGCGGAAGAATGCGCATCACTTCGCGGCCGCGCGTATCGACGCGGATGTTCGAACCGACCGCATCCATCACGTCGACGGATTCAGTTTTGCGCAGCTCCCAAGGCCGCGCCGTGAAGGCGAAGGGCCGGAAGGTCAACGCGCCGACCGGGCAGAGATCGACCACATTGGCCGAAAGCTCCGACGTCAGCGTGTGCTCGAGATAGGTCGTGATCTCCATGTCCTCGCCGCGGCCGATGGCGCCGATTTCCGGTGTGCCAGCGACCTCAGTGGCAAAGCGGACGCAGCGCGTGCACTGGATGCAGCGCGTCATCACGGTCTTGACCAGCGGGCCCATATACTTCTCTTCGACGGCGCGCTTGTTTTCGTGATAGCGCGAACCGTCGGTGCCATAGGCAACGGCCTGATCCTGCAGATCGCATTCTCCGCCCTGATCGCAGATCGGGCAGTCGAGCGGATGATTGATGAGCAGGAATTCCATCACGCCTTCGCGGGCACGCTTCACGACTTCCGTCGTGGTGCGGACAACCGCGCCATCGGCGGCCGGCATGGCGCAGCTCGCCACGGGCTTCGGCGATTTCTCGACCTCGACCAGGCACATGCGGCAGTTGCCGGCGATGGAAAGGCGCTCATGATAGCAGAAGCGCGGAATTTCGACGCCCGCCGCCTCGCAGGCCTGCAACAGCGTTGCGCCCGCTTCGACCTCGACCTCGATGCCGTCGACTGTAACCTTGGGCATGCCCCTACTCCGCCGCCACTTGAGTGCTGGCACCCTTGTGGGTCGTCAGCCGCTCTTCAACCACATGCCGGAAATGGCGCATCAGCCCCTGGATCGGCCAGGCCGCCGCGTCGCCAAGCGCGCAGATCGTGTGTCCTTCGACGCGCTTCGTCACATCGAGAAGCATGTCGATTTCCGAAACCTGTGCCTCGCCCGACGCCATGCGCTCCATCATGCGCCACATCCAGCCCGTGCCTTCGCGGCAGGGCGTGCACTGACCGCAACTCTCATGCTTGTAGAAAGCCGAGATGCGCGCGATCGCCTTGATGAGATCGGTCGATTTGTCCATGACGATGACCGCCGCCGTGCCAAGACCCGTTTGCGCGGCCTTCAGCGAGTCGAAATCCATCAGAATCTCGTCGCAGACCGCTTTCGGGATCATAGGGACGGAGGAGCCGCCGGGGATAATTGCGAGCAGATTGTCCCATCCGCCGCGCACGCCACCGGCATGCTTCTCGATGAGCTCGCGAAGCGGAATGCCCATCTCTTCCTCGACGTTGCACGGATTATTCACATGCCCCGAGATCGAGAAAATCTTCGTACCCGTATTGTTGGGACGGCCGAGTCCTGCGAACCAGTCGGAGCCGCGACGCAGAATGGTCGGCGCAACGGCGATCGATTCGACATTGTTCACCGTCGTCGGCGCGCCGTAGAGGCCCATATTGGCCGGGAACGGCGGCTTCAGACGCGGCATGCCCTTTTTGCCTTCGAGGCTTTCGAGCAAGGCCGTTTCTTCGCCGCAGATATAGGCGCCGGCGCCGTGATGGACATAGAGATCGAAATCCCAGCCCGAGCCAGCCGCGTTCTTGCCGAGCAGACCAGCCGCATAGGCTTCGTCAACTGCGGCCTGAAGCGCCTCGCGCTCGCGGATGAATTCGCCGCGCACATAGATGTAGCAAACATGCGCACCCATCGCGAAGCTCGCGATCAGGCAGCCCTCGATCAGCTTCTGCGGATCGTGGCGCATGATCTCGCGGTCTTTGCAGGTGCCGGGCTCGGACTCGTCGGCATTGACGACGAGGTAATGCGGACGCCCGCCCGAATCCTTCGGCATGAAGGACCATTTGAGACCGGTCGGGAAGCCCGCGCCGCCGCGGCCGCGCAGACCCGACTTCTTCATCTCATCGATGATCCAGTCGCGGCCCTTGGCGATGATCCCGGCGGTGCCATCCCAGTCGCCACGCTTGCGTGCGCCCGCGAGCCCTTTTTCGCCGAGGCCGTAGAGATTGGTGAAAATGCGATCCTTGTCCTGAAGCATCACTTGGTCTCCGTGAATGACGTCAGGGTCGTCGGGCCGCCAAGCGGCTCCGACGAGTGCCGGCCGTTCTGCGGGCCCGGCTTCACCGCGCGTCCAGCGCGCAGGGATTCCAGAATTTCGCCGAGCTTCGCCGCGTCGAGATCCTCGAAGAAGTCATCGTTGATCTGAACCATCGGCGCATTGGCGCAGGCGCCGAGGCATTCCACCTCGAGCCAGGAAAGCTTGCCATCCGCGCTCACCTGCCCTTCGGGGCCGATATGCTTGCGGCAGGCGTCCTTCAGTTCGTCCGCGCCGCGCAACCAGCAGGGCGTCGTGCCGCAAAGCTGCACGAAATGCTCGCCGACCGGAGAGAGGTTGAACATGGTGTAGAAGGTCGCGACTTCGAGGGCGCGGATATAGTCCATGCCCAGCAGATCCGCGACGTGCCGGATCGCCGGCTCGGGCAGCCAGCCGCCCGCCTGCTTCTGTGCGCGCCAGAACAGCGGAATGATCGCGGAAGCCTGTCGGCCCGACGGATATTTCGCGATCTGCCCATTCGCCCATTCGAGATTTTCAGGCGTGAAAGCAAAGCTCTCGGGCTGGTTTGCAGCCAAACGGCGCACACTCATCGATCCACCTCGCCGAACACGATGTCGAGCGAGCCCAGCACAGCGGAAACGTCCGCGAGCATATGGCCGCGACAGAGATAATCCATGGCCTGCAGATGCGCGAAACCCGGCGCGCGGATCTTGCACTTGTAAGGCCGGTTGGTGCCGTCGGAGACGAGGTAGACGCCGAATTCGCCCTTGGGCGCTTCGACGGCGGCATAAACCTCTCCGGCGGGAACGTGATAGCCCTCGGTATAGAGCTTGAAGTGATGGATGAGTGCTTCCATCGTACGCTTCATCTCTGCGCGCGAAGGCGGGAACATCTTGCCGTCGGTCGTATGCACCGGCCCCTCAGGCATCTTCTCGATCGCCTGCTTGATGATGCGGAGCGACTGGCGCATTTCGTCCATGCGGACAAGGTAGCGGTCGTAGCAGTCGCCGTTCTTGCCGACCGGAATGTCGAAGTCGAGTTCGGAATAGACTTCATAGGGCTGCGAGCGGCGAAGATCCCAGGCCATGCCCGAGCCGCGCACCATCACGCCGGAGAAGCCCCAGGCCAGCGCGTCTTCCTTCGACACGATGCCGATATCGGCATTGCGCTGCATGAAGATGCGGTTGCCGGTGAGCAGCGTCTCGAGATCGTCGAGCACTTTCTCGCAAGGGTCGCAGAAGTCGTAGATGTCCTGAACGAGCTTCGGCGGCAGGTCCTGATGCACGCCGCCCGGACGGAAATAGGCCGCATGCATGCGGGCGCCCGATGCGCGCTCATAGAAGATCATCATCTTCTCGCGCTCTTCAAAGCCCCAGAGCGGCGGCGTCAGCGCGCCGACGTCCATGGCCTGCGTGGTGACGTTGAGGAGATGGGAAAGAAGACGGCCGATCTCGGAGTAGATGACGCGAATGAACTGGCCGCGACGCGGAACCTCGATGCCGAGGAGCTTCTCCACGGCGAGCGAGTACGCATGTTCCTGGTTCATCGGCGCGACGTAATCGAGCCGGTCGAAATAGGGCAGCGCCTGCAGATAGGTCTTCGCTTCGATCAGCTTCTCGGTGCCGCGATGCAGAAGGCCGATATGCGGATCGACGCGCTCGACGATCTCGCCCTCGAGTTCGAGGACGAGACGAAGCACGCCATGGGCCGCAGGATGCTGCGGGCCAAAATTCAGGTTGAAATTGCGAAGCTGCTGTTCGGTCATGACTTCGTCTCCGCCTTCTCGTCGCCCGGCAGCACGTAATCGGTGCCTTCCCACGGGCTCAGGAAGTCGAAGCTACGGAATTCCTGAACGAGTTTCACCGGCTCGTAGACGACTCGTTTCTGGTCGTCGTCATAGCGCACCTCGACATAGCCCGTCAGCGGGAAATCCTTGCGCAGCGGATAACCGGAAAAGCCATAGTCGGTCAGGATGCGGCGCAGGTCCGGGTGATCCGAGAAGAGCACGCCATACATGTCGAAGGCTTCGCGCTCGAACCAGTTCGACGCCGGATAGACGCCCACCGTGCTCGGCACCGGCGTCTCCTCATCGGTTTCGATCTTGATGCGGATGCGCGCATTCTTCTGCATCGACAGCAAATGGTAGACCACATCGAAGCGCCGCTCGCGCTGCGGGTAGTCGACCGCCGTGATGTCGATCAACGTCGAGAAGGCGCATGCCGGATCGTCGCGCAGAAAAGTGAGCACGTCGACGATCTGCGCGGCTTGCGCAGTCAGCGTCAGCTCACCATATGCGGTGCTGGCATCAAGGACCGCACCCGCGAGTTTCGCGCGGATGTGATCGCCGAGGTCTGTCAGACTTCCATCCATCGAAGCAGTCTCGAAACTCGTGAACGGCTCCTGCTTCACACATGAAGCAGGAAGGCCGCCCGGTTCACGAAAATCACCGGTCTATAGTTCCAGTCCGGCGGATTTTCTTCTGGAGCGCGAGGATGCCGTAAAGCAGCGCCTCGGCGGTGGGGGGGCATCCGGGAACGTAGATGTCGATCGGAACGATCCGGTCGCAGCCGCGCACCACGGAGTAGGAATAGTGATAATAGCCGCCGCCATTCGCGCATGATCCCATCGAGATCACGTAACGCGGCTCCGGCATCTGGTCGTAAACCTTCCGGAGCGCGGGCGCCATCTTGTTGGTCAGCGTGCCCGCGACGATCATCACGTCGGACTGGCGCGGACTGGCGCGGGGCGCGAAGCCAAATCGCTCGCTGTCATAGCGCGGCATCGAGGTATGCATCATCTCGACGGCGCAGCATGCCAACCCGAAGGTCATCCACATCAGTGAGCCGGTACGCGACCAGTTGATGAGATCGTCGACGGTGGTCAGCACAAAACCCTTGTCGGCCAGCTGGTCCGACATCTGGGTGAAAACCGGATCGTTGATCGTGGGTACGGCGCCGGCGCTCGCGGGCGCGGCCTCCGCCTCGGTTCCTACTCCCATTCGAGAGCTCCCCTCTTCCACTCATAGGTGAAGCCGATGGTGAGAACGCCGAGAAAGACGATCATCGACCAGAAGCCGAACATGCCGACATCTCCGAGAGCCACCGCCCACGGGAAGAGGAAGGCAACTTCGAGATCGAAGATGATGAAAAGGATGGCGACGAGATAATACTTCACGTCAAACTTCATGCGCGCATCGTCGAAGGCGTCGAAGCCGCATTCATAAGCGGAAAGCTTTTCCGAGTCGGGCTTGCTCGGCGCGATCAGGAAAGGCGCGATGAGCAGAGCGAGACCGAGCACGAGAGACAAGCCCATGAAGATCAGGATGGGCAGGTACTCGCGAAGCAGGTCTTCCATGGGTCGTCCTCACAAATCGCCCTGCCCAGCACAAAGGGCCGCAAACGAGCTGAAACCCAGCCGACTCGTTTGATGCCGAACAGCGGTCGAAATCCGCGCGCAGTATATCCCTCGCAACCGCAGAATCAAACCCCACGTTGAACATGTTCAACGTGAAAAACCGTTATGCTATCAGATGTTGCGGTAGCCGATCGCATTGCAGCGACAATTGTGCAATGCGGAAACGCCATACGGTTGGCGATCCGATTTCTCGGAGAAAATGGCGGGAGTGACGGGGCTCGAACCCGCGACCTCCGGCGTGACAGGCCGGCGCTCTAACCAACTGAGCTACACCCCCGACGCGAACGGCTGAACCGTTCGGAGAGTGCGCGGTTGGTACGTCAAGGTCCCGCCCCTGTCAAGAAAGGTTTGGGAAGTTTTCCGCTTTATCCACCGCCCCGAAGCCGAGCGGCTGGGGGCGCCCCCGCCTCGCCATCCGGAAAGGCCCTCCATCCCATATCGGGCCTGCCGGCGGCCCCCTCGCCTAGGTTCAAAACGAACAGATTTCTGAACCCAAAACGAGTTGGGAGGAAGCAGGGTCGGGGATACCCTGCCTCTATATCGCCGAACCATGTAATTACGCGGCCCACATTACCAACCGCCTCTTCGGACCGCCCATTTTCAATTCAGATTTGCAGATGAACGCTCTTCATGGCTGAGCCGAGAATACTTCTGACCTTCGCCGGTTCCATGGATTTTCAATACAGGCACACCACGGTCGGCGACGTGATGGCGCTCTACAACGTCGCGACGCGCCTTGTTCAGCAAGGGCTCAGGCCGCGCATTGCCTGGGGAGGGAACCTCTTCGAACTGGACCCTCTGCGCGTGGACATAAGGGCGGTTCCGCCCGACGCGGTCGATTGCCTGGTCTTCGTCTGCGGCCCGCTGGCCAAATTTATCGGCACGCTCTGCAACAGGTTCGAAAAGGCCAAGAAGATAGCCGTCGGCGTCAGCGTGATCGAGCGACTGGGGACGGAGAGGCTCTTCGACGCGGTGGTTCCCCGCGACAGCGCGGCTTATTCGACTTTCGACCTGGCGGTTGCCGATGTCGGCTGGCCCCATTTGTATGTCGACCAACGCCACCAGGCGCCCGGCCTCGGCGTGTGCCTGGTCGGCCCGCAGGCTGAGTATTTCGCCTCCGACAAGAGCGACGCTGTCGCGGCAACGATTGAAAAGCTAAAGTCAGAGCTTCGGCTGCCGTCGATCGGGCTCAATACGCTGATCTACCCAGCGCGCCCGAACATCTATTGCGCCGAGATGGAGCTGCAGAGCCGCCAAATTCTGGTGACAACCAGAATGCACGCGACCCTACTCTCGGTATTTCATCGCCTTCCCGTCATTTCCGTCGACCAGATCGAAGGCGGCGCCAAGGTCACGCGGCTAAACACGAAAGTCGGGATCGATACAATTCAGGTCTCGAACGATGTCGGCCCGCGTTTATTGAATGTCTTACGCGACGCAATTTCCTCTCGTGGAGAGAGCATTCGTCCCTCCGTCGCACAGCGACAGAAGCTGATTGAACTCTCACGAGATGCCCTGGAAATGAGCGTGACAAAAATTCTGAACTATATTTGAAGCCGGAACGCCCCAGGACGCTCGCTCAATGAAATGCGTTTCATTTGTATACGGCTTATCTTGGTATCTCAATTTTGTAGGATATGGCCCTCTGAATGATCGGCGTTTTGCTGCCCAGAGTCGGCCGTTTCCAGGTGACGCTCGGCAGTTCGAGTATGACATTTTCGCTGGCGCTCTTGTTCTTCTCCAGAAGATTCAATGCCTGCGTAATGCGGGCACGAAGCACATTACGCTCTTGCTTGTTGAGCAGGCGACCCAGGAACTTCGTCAGATCCACCCTCACCACTTCATAGACATGCGACAATTGCTTGGCGCGTGAGAGATCCTTCTCCGATCCAAATTTCACCCGCTCGTCATCGCCATGTTCAATGGCCCTCATGTCAGGGGCGTCATAGGTCCTGAGGGCATAACCAAGAAAAGACAGGTCGCTATAGAGAGCGATGTCCTCCCCGCCCCAATGAGTGATCGCCTCGTCATATCCGCCGGCTTTCAGGAATACCTCGCGTTCGACGATGACCGATCCCCACAAATTCGGCATCTCCGACCTGGCAAGGAAGAATGCGCCGGGTGACAGAGTTCTGGAAATTCGGGAGAAGAAGCCATCCCCCAGAACCACGTCGGCATCGAAAAAAGCCAGCCACCGTGTTGTCGCCGCGCGCGCGCCAACATTGCGCGCATGCGACAATTGAAAAAACGGCGCGTTCGATACCTTAACGACTTCGACAGACGGAAAGTTGGCCGTTACCCAATCCCCCGCGCGATCCGGACAATCGTAATCGACCACGATTACTTTCAGGTTCGGCTGACTGGCGACAACGGGCAATGATTGTTTGAGATGATGCAGCCGTCCCTTGCACGTCGTGATGTAAGTTATTTGATTATCGTTCACGGAAAACCCCGGCCACTTAACAATCGCCGCAATATCACATCAATGAATCGAGCCGATCGGGCAGAGCTGGTAGGATGCTTGTCCGCTTTACACTGCCGCATTTCCCAGAGCGTTAAAATAATCGCCCCATATTCCGCCATCTGAATATCGAAACAAGATGCCGGGAATTGCCGGTTGGTCCATTCTGAAAGGACCGGAAGCAGGTAGCCCCGAGCAGCGCCGAGTGGGCGACGGGTCGCGCATGTGTAAGCCTGTCCCGACCGAGGCTAGATAGCTGAGCACGAGCCAAGCGGCCCGTTGCGCCCGCGACTCGCCCGCAAGCCATCTCCGCATAGGCGGGGCTTGGCGCCAAGTCATTGAAAACGGGGAGAGAAGCCGGTGGGCGGTGAGAGACTCGAACTCCCGACATCCTCGGTGTAAACGAGGCGCTCTACCAACTGAGCTAACCGCCCTGTCCGGCTCGTGCGCAGTCCTATCGGATGGCTAGAAGCATTTCAATCCCTGCCGCGCGATAGCCATTCCGGCACATTGCTTTCCGGCCAGCGAGGCACGATTGTTGAGGGACACTCCCGCCCGCAAATCAGGGCGCCATAACGCCCCCTGGTGCAAAATTGAACCGGACCATCGCCCCCGTCTTCTCATTGCTTCTTGCAACCTCGATTCTGCTGATCGGAAACGGGCTGCTGGGTACCCTGATTCCCATCCGGGCCAATATCGAGCACTTCGCCACCACGACGGTCGGCTTCATCGGCAGCGTCTATTTCGCGGGCTTCATGGCGGGCTGTGTGCTCGGGCCCTTCCTCGTGCGCCGGGCGGGCCATATTCGCAGTTTCGCGGCCCTGGGCGCACTTGCAGCCGTTGCGCCACTGGTTCACGCGCTGACGGTCAATCCCGTCGCCTGGGCCCTTATGCGCGGCCTGACGGGCTTCTGTTTCGCGGGCCTCTACATGGTCATCGAAAGCTGGATCAACGAGCGCGCCACCAACGCAACGAGAGGCCGCTTGTTCGCGGTCTATCTCGTCGTCAATTTCGCCTCGCTGACCCTCGGCCAGTTGATGCTCAACATGGCCAGTCCCGCGGAATTCACGCTTTTCGCCCTCTGCTCGATTCTCACTTCGCTGGCGCTCGTGCCGATCTCCATGACGACGTCGGACCAGCCCGCGCCCATTGCCTCGACGCGCATCGACATTGGCGCCGTTTTCCGGCTGTCGCCAGTAGGCCTCCTCGGCTGCCTGGTCGTCGGGCTCACCAATGCGCCCTTCTGGACCCTCGGGCCAGTCTTCGCGCATGACAGCGGCCTCGATGTCGAGGGTGTGTCGTTCTTCATGACGGCAGCGATTCTCGGCGGAGCGGTGGCGCAGCTCCCCATCGGCCGATACTCCGACAAGATGGACCGGCGGCGAATCATCCTGACGCTCAGCCTGGGCTCCGCCGTTGCGGAGGCAGGGCTCATCGCGGCGCGGGGAATCGGCGTCGAATGGATGCTGCTGCTTGCCGGATTCATGTTCGGCTGCTTTGCGCTGACGCTCTATTCGGTCTGCGTCGCGCATACCAACGACCACGCAGGCAAGGAAAGTTTTGTCGGCATTTCGAGTGCGCTGTTGCTCGCCTACGCGATCGGCGCGGTCGTGGGGCCCTACGCAGCTTCCATGGGCACGGAGCGCTGGGGCATGTCCTTCATCTTCATGTTCGCCGCTGCGATCCACATCATCTTCGCGGCGTTCACGATGATTCGCATGGCCACCGCCTCGCGCGGCGCATCCCGGCGCGGCGGGTTCACCGCAATGACCTTCCCGTCGACGAAGCCCGTGCCACCGGAGCTCGACTCGCGCAAGGCCGATTGAGCAGCACGAAATGAAAGAGGCCGGCCACCCCTTTTGGGGATGACCGGCCTCGAAACTCGCTAGAGCTTCGTCGGCGGATGCCGATCAGCTGTTCACGGCGTCCTTGAGACCCTTGCCCGCCTTGAACTTCGGCTGCTTGGAGGCCGGGATCTTGATCGTTTCGCCGGTGCGCGGGTTGCGGCCCTCGGTGGCGGCGCGAGCCGACACGGTGAAGGTACCGAATCCGACCAGGCGCACTTCGTCGCCCTTTTTCAGCGCGTCCGTAATCGTGTCGAAAACGTAATCGACGGCCTTGGTCGCATCGGCCCTGGAGAGACCGGTCCGGTCCGCCACTTCTGCAATGAGATCGTTCTTATTCACGTCAGGCCCCTTTGGATGCGATCGCGCGGAAATGCTCCGGCGCGATATTCGCGACTTTACCCGCCGTCCAAAGACGGGGTCAAAGTAAAAACTGCGGAAATCTGCGATATTTTCGACCTGCGCCATACGAAAACGGGGGCCCGAAGGCCCCCGCTCGATTTGCATTGCTCCTTTACGGAGCAGGTCAGTGCGCCACGACCGGCTCGCTGGCCTCGCCACGCCGCTCTGCCGCCTGCTGGGCGGCATAGGCCGCCTCGTCCCACTCGATGGGCTCCGGTATACGCGTGAGCGCGTTCTTCAGCACCTCGTCGGCGGTTGAAACCGGCACGATTTCAAGCGCGTTCTTCACGTTATCCGGGATGTCGGCCAGATCCTTGGCATTGTCCTGCGGGATCAGCACCTTCTTGATGCCGCCGCGGAGCGCCGCCAGGAGTTTCTCCTTCAGCCCGCCGATCGGAAGAACCCGACCGCGCAGCGTGATCTCACCCGTCATCGCCACGTCCTTACGAACAGGAATGCCGGTCATGACCGAGACGATCGCCGTCGTCATGGCGACGCCGGCCGACGGACCGTCCTTGGGCGTCGCGCCTTCCGGCACATGCACATGGATGTCCTTGCGTTCGAACATGGGCGGCTCGATGCCGAAATGCGTCGCCCGCGAGCGAACATAGGAGTTCGCGGCGGAGATCGATTCCTTCATCACGTCGCGCAGGTTGCCCGTGACCGTCATGCGGCCCTTTCCGGGCATCATGACGCCTTCGATCGTCAGCAATTCGCCGCCGACTTCAGTCCAGGCAAGCCCCGTAACCACGCCGACCTGATCTTCGCCTTCCGCCTCGCCATAGCGATACTTCGGCACACCGGCATACTGCTCAATGTTGTCGAGCGTGACGGCGATCGACTTCTTGTCCGAAGTCAGGATCTCCTTCACCGCCTTGCGGGCAAGATTGTTGATCTCCCGCTCAAGGCTGCGCACGCCTGCCTCCCGCGTGTAGACGCGGATGAGCTGACGCAGCGCCGCATCGTCGATCGACCATTCGCCGCTCCTGAGTCCATGGCCTTCGAGAGCCTTGGAGATCAGGTGACGCCGCGCGATTTCCACCTTCTCATCCTCGGTGTAGCCGGCGATGCGGATGATCTCCATACGATCCATCAGCGGCCCGGGGATGTTCAGCGTATTCGCCGTCGTCACGAACATCACATCCGAAAGGTCGTAATCGACTTCAAGATAGTGGTCCGCAAAGGCGTTGTTCTGCTCGGGATCGAGCACCTCGAGTAGCGCCGCCGAAGGATCGCCACGGAAGTCCGCGCCCATCTTGTCGATCTCGTCGAGCAGGAAGAGCGGGTTCGTGTGCTTCACCTTTTTCATCGACTGGATGACCTTGCCGGGCATCGAACCGATATAGGTGCGGCGGTGACCGCGGATCTCGGCCTCGTCGCGAACGCCGCCCAGCGACATACGCACGAAGTCGCGGCCCGTCGCCTTGGCGATCGACTTGCCGAGCGAGGTCTTGCCGACGCCGGGCGGGCCGACGAGGCAGAGGATCGGCCCCTTCAGCTTGTTCGCACGGCTTTGCACGGCAAGGTACTCGACGATGCGCTCCTTGACCTTGTCGAGACCGAAGTGATCGGCATCGAGGATCTCCTGCGCGTTGACGAGGTCCTTCTTGACGCGGCTCTTCTTGTTCCACGGAACCGAGAGCAGCCAGTCGAGATAGTTGCGCACGACGGTGGCTTCCGCCGACATCGGGCTCATCTGCTTCAGCTTCTTCAGCTCGGCCAGCGCCTTCTCGCGCGCATCCTTGGACAGCTTCGTCTTCTGGATGCGTTCGTCGAGTTCGCGCAGGTCGTCCTTGCCGTCCTCGCCGTCGCCGAGTTCCTTCTGAATGGCCTTGAGCTGCTCGTTCAGATAGTACTCGCGCTGCGTCTTCTCCATCTGGCGCTTCACGCGCGAGCGGATGCGCTTCTCCGCCTGCAGCACGCTGATCTCGCCTTCCATCAGCGAGTAGACGCGCTCCAGCCGATCGGCGACCGACGGCAGCTCGAGAAGCTCCTGCTTCTCGGCGATCTTGATGTTGATGTGGCTCGCAATAGTGTCGGCAAGCTTTGCAGGCTCGTCGATCTGGGTGACCGAACCGAGCACCTCGGGCGGCACCTTCTTGTTGAGCTTCACATAGCCTTCGAACTGCGACACGACGGAGCGCGACAGCGCTTCAAGCTGCTCGCCATCGGTCTCGGCCTCTTCGATGGGTTCGACATTGGCTTCGAAGAACTGGTCGTTGTCGGTGTAGTCCGAAACGCGGGCGCGCCGGACGCCTTCGACGAGAACCTTCACCGTCCCGTCCGGCAGCTTCAGAAGCTGCAACACGGAGCCGATGGTGCCCACGTCGTAGATGTCGGCGATCTCCGGATTGTCGTCGGCGGCGTTCTTCTGCGCGACGAGCAGAATCTGCTTGTCATCCTGCATGACATTCTCGAGCGCGCGCACGGACTTCTCGCGTCCGACGAAGAGCGGCACGATCATATGCGGGAAGACAACGATATCGCGCAGCGGCAACACCGGCAGCACAAGCTTTCCGCCCTGCTCTCCGGTCTCGGTTGTCTGCTCGTTCTTATCGGTCATTCGCGGTACCTGCTTTCAGAAAACGCCCGTGGCGACGCTCGACCCTAGCATTCGAAACTGAACGAATGCTGAGCGACGGGACCATGTCCAAGATAACCAGATTCGGGTTTGAAGCGCCTGCAATCGCTGCAGCGGAGCCTTGACCGGTTTCACTGGAAGGCCTGGTCCCGGCGCCACCTGGCGCGGCCGGAATTGGCCTTGTTGAAAGGAAAATGGCCCTGAAAGCATCAGCTTTCAAGGCCACCCCAATTCGCTTTTTGAACGGCTCCAAATCGGCTGTTCACATGGGTCACGCAACGGAACGAAGCGGTCAGGCGCTTGTCCCAACGTCCCCCTTGCGCTCGGCATAGATGTAGAGCGGACGCGCCTTGCCCTCGACCACTTCGGCACTGATGACGACCTCGCCCACGCCTTCCAGCGTCGGCAGTTCGAACATCGTGTCAAGCAGGATCGATTCCATGATGGAGCGAAGACCGCGGGCGCCCGTCTTGCGCTCGATAGCCTTGCGGGAGATCGAGCGCAGCGCTTCGTCGGAGAAGGTGAGCTTCACATTCTCCATCTCGAAGAGCCGCTCATACTGCTTCACGAGCGCGTTCTTCGGCTCGATCAGGATCTGCATGAGCGCCGCTTCGTCGAGATCCTCAAGCGTTGCGAGCACGGGCATGCGGCCCACGAATTCCGGGATCAGGCCGAACTTCAGCAGATCCTCGGGTTCGAGTTCCTTCAGCACGTCGCCCGTCCGGCGGTCTTCGACCGAACGCACCGTCGCACCGAAACCGATTCCCTGCCCCTTGCCGCGCCCGGCGATGATCTTCTCCAGCCCGGCGAAAGCGCCGCCACAGATGAAGAGGATGTTCGTCGTGTCGACCTGGAGGAATTCCTGCTGCGGATGCTTGCGCCCGCCCTGCGGCGGAACGGAGGCAACCGTGCCTTCCATAATCTTCAGAAGCGCCTGCTGCACACCTTCGCCCGACACGTCGCGGGTGATCGACGGATTGTCGGACTTGCGGCTGATCTTGTCGACCTCGTCGATATAGACAATGCCGCGCTGCGCCCGTTCGACGTTGTAGTCGGCGGACTGGAGCAGCTTCAGAATGATGTTTTCGACGTCCTCGCCGACATAGCCGGCTTCGGTGAGCGTGGTCGCGTCGGCCATCGTGAAGGGCACGTCGAGAATGCGGGCAAGCGTCTGCGCGAGCAGCGTCTTGCCGCAACCGGTCGGGCCGATGAGCAGGATGTTGGACTTGGCCAGTTCGACGTCGTTGTTCTTCGCCGCGTGGTTCAGGCGCTTGTAGTGGTTATGCACCGCCACAGCCAGCACACGCTTGGCGTGGGACTGCCCGATCACATAGTCGTCGAGAACCTTGCAGATCTCCTGCGGCGTGGGAACGCCGTCACGCGACTTCACGAGCGAGGATTTGTTTTCCTCGCGAATGATGTCCATGCACAGCTCGACACACTCATCGCAGATAAAAACGGTCGGCCCCGCAATAAGCTTCCGGACCTCATGCTGGCTCTTGCCGCAGAAGGAACAGTAAAGCGTATTCTTGGAGTCGCCGCCGCTCACCTTGCTCATAGGAACTCCTTAGGCTTCTGCCGGCAGTCGAACCGGATCGCCGCGATCCCTGCATCGTTCATGCCTGCCGGCGGTGCCGGATCATTAAACCCTTGTCTCTCATTACGTTTGAGAGACTCAAACGGATACTGGACCCGTCACCTCGTCGACATACGAACATGTTATTCGCCGAGGGATCAAGATTTCATTACAATTTGCAGGACGCAAAAGCCCCAAACTGCCCACGAAACAGGCAGTTAGTGGCTATTTTCAGCTATCTATATAAGACGCCGAATGAGCCAGGCGTTGCGGCAAAAAGACCCGTAACGCCCGGCCCGCTCCGCTTCGGTGTTATTTTGGAGCTTCGTCGCTGCGCGGTACGCCGACATGGTCGACGATGCCGAACTCCTGGGCCCGTTCGGGGCTCATGAAATTGTCGCGTTCCAGCGCGTCCTGAACTTCCTTCAGGCTCCGGCCCGTGTGCTTCACATAGATGTTGTTCAGCTTCTCGCGGATCGCAAGAGTTTCGCGGGCGTGGATTTCGATATCCGTCGCCTGACCCTGGAAACCGCCAGAAGGCTGGTGAACCATGATGCGCGAATGAGGCAGCGCATAGCGCATGTCCTTCGCGCCGGCGGCAAGGATGAGCGAGCCCATCGACGCTGCCTGACCGAGGCAGACCGTCGCAACCGGCGGACGGATATGCTGGATGGTGTCGTAAATCGCGAGGCCGGACGTCACGATGCCGCCGGGCGAGTTGATGTACATCCAGATTTCTTTTTTCGGGTTCTCGGCTTCGAGGAAGAGAAGCTGCGCCGTCACCAGTGTCGCCATGCCGTCTTCGAATGGACCGGCGATGAAGACGATGCGCTCTTTCAGCAGGCGCGAAAAGATATCGTAAGCGCGCTCACCCCTGTTGGTCTGCTCGACCACCATCGGCACGAGATTCATGTAGGTATCGAGGGGATCTCTCATTCTCTCTCCTGAAGGTCAGCGGACCGGTCGAAGCCACGTCATCGCCTTCGCCGGCGGGGGTATGTCACCGCCATATTGCTCATAAGGGCATAACGGGATTCGGTAAATGGCTGGTGCATTCATAATAGCGTAGAGCCCATATAAGGCGAGCCTCTCCGCATTTCACCCCCCGCAAAGGTGGGACAAGAGGTGCGCGGGGAAGGATTTCGGCCCATTCCCCGCGCACACTCGGCAGCTCCGCCACACCGGGGCCGTTGGGCCACCGGGGCGGAGGCTGCGATATCAGGCAGCTATAAGCCCTGCGGCCGTCTCGTCGGGGCGGCCGATCATGCCGCCGACGCCCCTCATGGCGCCCGCGACCAGTTCCCGCGCGAGGAAGCGCTTGCGGTCCACCCAGCCAGGCAGTTTCAGCCGCCGGGCGAGCGCCCCGGTGAAGCCGAAGCGGGCGTAATAAGGCTCATCGCCCACCAGCACGACAATCTGGTGTCCGTCGGCCTCGGCGCGGGCGAGCCCTTCTTCCATCAAACGGCTGCCGATGCCCTGCCCCTGCCGGTCGATGGCCGCGACGAGCGGCCCGAGCAGAAGCGCGGGCGTCGTGCCGCCGATCGAGATTGGCCAGAAGCGCAGCGTGCCGACCACTTCCTCACCGTCGAGCATGACGAGCGAAAGCGACGGGATCGGCGCCACGCCGTCGCGCAGCCGGTAAACCGTCTTCGCGAAGCGATCGGGGCCGAAAGCCTCGGCGACCATCTTTTCCACTGCCGCCTCATGGGCGGAAGTTTCGACGACGATATTCATGGACGACTCCATCCGGGCGGGCGGCGCGGCTTTCCGCGCGCCCTGCCCCTCAAGTCCGATTGCTGTGATGAGGCCCGTCGCTCAGATGCAGATGCTGGCGAGCGGCGGGAAACCGTTGAACGCGACGGCCGAATAGGTCGTCGTATAGGCGCCCGTGGCGAGGATGCAGACCTTGTCGCCGGCCTTCAGCGCCGTCGGAAGACGGTAATCCGCCTTCTCGTAAAGGATATCGGCGCTGTCGCAGGTGGGGCCGGCGAGAACCACCGGCGCCGTCTCGCCACCGTCATGCGGCGTGAGGAGCCGGTACTTGATCGCCTCGTCCATCGTCTCGGCGAGACCGTGGAACTTGCCCACGTCGAGATACACCCATCGTCGCTGGTCATTGCCGCCCTTCTCCGAGACGAGCACGACTTCCGACTGGATGACGCCAGCATCGCCCACGATGCCGCGGCCCGGCTCGACGATCACGTCGGGCTGCCGGTCGCCGAAGCGGCGGGCCAGAGCCTCACGGATCGCAGCGCCATAGGCCTCGATCGACGGCACGTCGGTGCGGTAGCGCGACGGGAAACCGCCACCCATGTTGACGAGTTTGAGTTCGATGCCGCGTTCGGCCAGCGCATCGAAGAGCGCGGAGGCCTGCACCAGCGCCTTGTCGTACTGGGTCAGGTCCGTCTGCTGCGAGCCAACATGGAAGGATACACCATAGGCGTCGAGGCCCAGTTCGCGGGCACGCACCAGCAGGTCGGCGGCCATCTCGGGCTCGCAACCGAACTTGCGCGACAGCGGCCATTCGGCGCCTTCGCATTCCATCAGTACACGGCAATAAACCTTCGAGCCGGGCGCCGAACGGGCGATCTTCTCGAGTTCCGCTTCCGAGTCGAAGGCGTATAGGCGCACGCCCTTCGCGAAGGCGGACGCGATGTCGCGTTCCTTCTTGATGGTGTTGCCGAAAGAGATGCGGTCCGGCGAGACGCGGTGGCGCAAGCAGAGATCGATCTCACCCATGCTGGCCGTGTCGAAGCAGGAGCCGAGGCGCGCCAGCCGCGAGACGATCTCGTTCGCCGGGTTCGCCTTCACGGCATAGAAGATGCGCGCCTGCGGAAGCGAGCGGGCAAGCTCCGTCCAGTTATGCGCGACAATGTCGACATCGACCACGAGGCACGGCGAGGGAAGCTCGGCCGTCTCGAGGAAGCGCGCGATCTTGGGCGGCATGCCGCCGCGCTCTGCCGGCATTTCGGCATCGCGGGGAACGAGCGCGAGCTTCGCCTTGCGGCGGGGCGCCGGCTTCGTCGCGGCATGCGAAGCCTCGCCGATCGGCTTGGTCACAATTTCGGATTTCGTGGAGAGGCGCGAACGGGCACGGCGGCCCGGCTCGGAAGCGAACATCGTCAACACCCTTTAAGACCCGGCAATGCCGGTGTGATCAAAAAGGACGCTTCCGTCGTTGCATAAACCAACTAAGGGCCAGCGGCACGTGCGTGTGCGTCATGTGGGCGCACACATAGGGACATCACCGAGTCCGTGCAATAGTTTTTTGCAGCGTGCCTAAAGTTTTTTCGCTCTGTGGCGCCAGGGTCTCCGCCACCGTTTCGTCACAATCCGGGAGTGCCCTCTCCCGCCCCCTCCAGCGGCTCGCCAAAACGCTGAACAAGGACGATCTGGCCAAGAAAAAGGCCCGGAGATGATCCGGGCCTTTCATCCGATAACCGAGCCTCGGCTCAGTCTTCCTTTTTCTTCTTGGGCGCTGCCTTCTTGGCGGCGGGCTTCTTCTCCTCGCCCTCTGCCTTGGGCTTGGCTGCGGCCTTCTTCTTGGCCGGCGTCGCCTCGCCGTGATCGTGATTGTGGTCGTGGCCGTGGTCATGATCATGGTCATGATCGTGGTGGTGGTGACCATGATCGTGGTCGTGATCATGCTCATCCGCATCGGGATCGGCGAAGAGCTCGTCGCGCGACACGGTCTTGTCGGTGATCTTGGCCAGCTCGGTGATGAAGTCTATGACCTTCTCTTCGAAGATCGGCGCGCGCAGCTCGGCAATCGCCTGCGGGTTGCGCTGGTAGAACTCATAGACCTGACGTTCCTGGCCGGGGAACTGGCGGGCGCGCTCGGCGAGCGACTGGCTCAGTTCCTGCTCGGTGACGGAGATCTTGTTCTTCTCGCCGACTTCCGCGAGCACGAGGCCGAGGCGCACGCGGCGCTCGGCGATCTTGCGGTACTCGTCGCGGATCTTCTCTTCCGGCTCTTCCAGATCGGCGGCCGTCTTGCCCTGGTGCTGCAGCTCATGCTCGAACTGCGACCAGATCTGGGTGAACTCCTGCTCGACCATGGACGGCGGCAGCTCGAAGCTGTGGGCCGCGTCCAGCGCATCGAGAAGGGCGCGCTTCAGGTGCATGCGCGACATGCGCGTGAAGTCCGACTTGATCTGCTCGCGCATCGCATCGCGGAGCTTGTCCAGCGCATCGAAACCGAAGCGCTTGGCGAACTCGTCATCGACCTTGGCTTCCGCCGGGCACTGGACTTCCTTCACGGTGACTTCGAACACGGCATCCTTGCCGGCGAGGTTCTCCGCGCCGTAATCGGCCGGGAAGGTCACCTTCACCTCGAGCTTGTCGCCGGCCTTGGCACCCTTGAGCTGGTCTTCGAAGCCGGGGATGAAGCGGCCCGAGCCGATTTCAAGCTTGGCGTCCGCCGCCGTGCCGCCCTCGAAGGCGACGCCGTCGATACGGCCGATGAAGTCGATGGTGAGGAGGTCGCCCTCTTCCGCCGCTGCGCCTTCAGCCTTCGGCTCATAGTTCTTCTGGTTCTCGGCGAGGCGCTGCAGCGCTTCCTCGACATCGCCCTCAGCCACCTCGGCAACCGGACGCTCGACCTCGAGCTTGGCGAAGTCGGTCATCTCGAAGGGCGGGATGATCTCGAACGTCATCTTGTAGGTGAGGTCAGCCTTGCCTTCGACCACCGGGGCGATCTCGCCCTCAAGGTTGATCTCGGGCTGCTGGGCCGGGCGCAGCGCCTGCTCATCAAGCGCCTGCTGGCTGGTCGTGCCGACGGCCTCCTGAATGACTTCGCTCATGACCTGCTTGCCGAAGGTCTTGCGAAGATGGGCAACCGGAACCTTGCCGGGGCGGAAGCCCTTGAGGCGGACCGAATTCTTCATCTCATCGAGCTTCGCGTTCACACGCGCCTCGAGATCGCTCGCCGGAACCTGAACCGAGAGTTCGCGCTTCAGACCGTCCGCGCTCGTTACCGTAACCTGCATCTTGCAATCCGTTCTTTCAGCTTGGCCTATTTATCGTCCCGGCCATTGTAATTGCTGGCTTTTCGGCCTGGTGCGGGCGGAGGGACTCGAACCCCCACGGTTGCCCGCCAGAACCTAAATCTGGTGCGTCTACCAATTCCGCCACGCCCGCAAGGCCGCGCAGGCACGCCGCGGAAGGCAGGCCCACGTCCAAATCGGGGCCTTCTATAGCAAGGGTACCCCCGGAACGCCAGCGAAAGAGCGGCTTCTTCAGGGAGAAGTCAAGGCCCGGCGATGTCCCTCAACCAAGCTTCTGGACGAGGTCGCGATAGACCGATGGCAGCATTTCGGGCAAGTCCTCGGAAATAAGGCCCATGCCGTAGCATCGCCCTGCCTCGCCGTGGAGCCAGACGCCCATGGAGGCCGCCTCGAAGGCGGGCACGCCCTGCGCGAGGAGGCCAAGAATGATCCCCCCAAGCACGTCCCCACTGCCCGCCGTGGCCAGTTCCGGCCCGGCATTGGCATTGACCACCGCCCGCCCGTCCGGCGCAGCCACGATCGTATCCGGCCCCTTGAGCACCACCACCGCGCCCGATTCCACCGCCGCGGCCCGGGCACGCGCGAGCCTGCCGCCTGCCACATTGTTCGGGAAGAGGCGCCGGAACTCACCCTCATGGGGGGTCAGCACGGTAGGCCCCGCGAAATAGCCCTGGATGGCGACGAAGAGGTCGCGGGGAATTTCCATGAAGGAGGTCAGAGCGTCGGCGTCAAGCACCATGGATGCGCCCGACAGAAGCGCCGCCAGCACATTCTCGCGAGTCGAGGGGCCGATGCCGCAGCCCGGCCCGATGAGGCAGGCATTCATGCGCTTGTCTTCGAGCAGCCGTGTGAGCGAATCCGCCCCCGCGAAAGGCTTCAGCATGATGGAAGTGAGCTGCGCCGCATTGATGGCCACTGCATTGGGCGGCGAAGCGACGGTGACGAGCCCCGCCCCCGCTCTCAGCGCCCCGCGCGCACCGAGCCGCGCCGCGCCCGTGCTGGACGGCCCACCCGACACCACGACGGCGTGACCGCGCGAATATTTGTGTCCTTCGACGCTCGGCCGGGGAAAGGCCTCTGCCCAGACCTCCGGCGCATTCTCGAAGGTCGTCGGCTTGATCTCATCGAGAACACCTTCCGCCGTACCGATCTCGCCCACGACCAGCTCACCACAAAGCCGGCGGCCCGGAAAAACCATGTGGCCCGGCTTCTTGCGGAAAAAGGTCACGGTGAGCTTCGCCTCGAAAGCGGCTCCGCGCACCTCGCCCGTATCGCCGTCGAGGCCGGTCGGCACGTCGATCGCCGCCACGGGCAGCTTCGCCTCGTTGACGCGGCCGATCAGTTCGGCCACGGCGCCGGCGACCTCGCGCGAGAGCCCTGCGCCGAAAATCCCGTCCACGACAAAACTCGCGCCCTGCGCCGCGTCGGCGGTCAGCGGATGAACCGGCCCCGCCCAGCGATGCGCAGCCTCGGCCGCGTCGCCCGTCAGCCGCTCGCGCTCGCCGAGCAGAAAGAGCGTGACGCCCCATCCCCAGTCGCGCAGCAACCGGGCCGCAATGAAGCCGTCGCCACCATTATTGCCCGGCCCGCAGAGAACCGAGACGGGCCCGCGCGGAAACCGCGCTGCCACCGCCTCGGCAACCAGCCGCCCGGCATTTTCCATAAGTTCAATGCCGGGCTTGCCACCCTCGATCGTCAACCGATCGGAGCGCGCCATTTCCTCGACGGAGAGAAGTGCAAAACGAGTATCGAACATGCGGCCACTATAGCCGCCATGCGCGAGTCGCCAATGCAGAATGCACCACGTTGCTAAACGCGTGAATCACCGCTAACTTTGCATTGTCTCTTAGCTGGGTTTGCTTGACTAATCCGCCATCAAGCTCACTCAATGCCGGGTGTATAGCCAGGCTGAATTTAATTGCGCGACATTCGCCGCCGAACTTCCAAGGGAGTCCGGATCGGCTTAGTCGCTCGATCCGGACTCCCTTGGAAGTTCGGCTTGCTCGAAGTAAGAGGCTAGATGAGCCACCCCTTTACGCAAACCAGTAGTAAGGAATTGCTAAAGCGGGTGGCTCAGCAATTCACAAACGGAAATACGTTTGTTCAGCGGAACAGCCATATCGTGTTTGTATGCGGCGGTTCCGCTGCCAAAGACATGCGCCCACGATTTCTCAGCTACGCCACCGAAGAGCTGCCTCATCTACGTACATTTCTGGCAGAAGTAGCTCAAAAAGATTACATCACCCACCCTGAACCCGCGTTCCACAATATTGCAGAATTCGAAGATATCATCGGCGAGGTTTCTGACTGCGTAGTTCTATTTCCTGAAAGCCCCGGCTCATATGCCGAACTCGGATATTTCGCAAAAAACGAAGAACTCCGAAAAAAGCTTCTGGTTGTCAACAGGACCGATCTACAGGGACAAGATAGTTTTATCGCCCTTGGACCAATAGAATTAATAGACAGGCACTCAAATTTTCGGCCCGCAATTCAACTTCAATATAAAAAGAAACCACAATTTCACCTCATCAAAGAGAGAATAGAAAAGCGGATTGAACGAACCCGCTGACGCGGGACTGGCGTGTGTGTTGGCTTGGATGGCCTCCTGATGGGAAGGTTTG
>NZ_WESC01000010.1 GCF_009184905.1 Parvibaculum sedimenti | reverse complement strand
ACTCCCTGCAATCTTCCATCAAAAGGTGATCGCAGATCACGACGCCAGAGGTAATGTGGGGGCAAAACACCGCTTACATTAGATGCGGCCTAAATGCAAGGCATTGGCTAGCGCATTAGGCGTTGGAATATCTGGATAAGTCAGTTTTGACGCTCAGGTATCTAGCCGAACGATTTCCCGGAAAAACTGTCAAAGGGAGAGGTGAAGCTTTTGGAAGTCGCCGTTCTCCTTTTGGATTCCTAAAAGCACCTCCAGCGCTCGACGGATAGGGTCACCGAGCAGAGTAAACAGAAGACTATCCCTCGGTGACCTCCAAATGGATAAGGTCAAGACTCGGATATTGAATCTTTGAGATTTCCTCCAACAGCCGAGCCGGTCGATGGCCATTGCCATATCCCGCCGACGAATGATTGTCGGCACGGCCGGCGAGGCGATACCGAATGTGCTGATCGAGACCAGCCTCCCTCATGGCATCCTCGAAGTTGTGCCGGAAGGAATGAAACGCAAGCATCTGGTCCTTCTTGACGCCGATCCTTTTGAGGAAGCGCGCGAAAAACTTCGAGTAGGGTGTGAAGCTCCCATCCGCCTTGCTGCGCTCGCATCCGGGAAACAGACGATCATTCGTCGACGCCTTAGCGGCGGCGACAAATTTGTCGAAACCCAGCTTGATGAGTTCGGGATGCACCGGCATAAGCCGATCAGAACCGGCGTTTTTTACGGATTTTCGCAAGCTGCGGTCCTTAGTTTCTGCTTTGACCTCTTCGGTGATTCGCAGAAATAGGCTTCCCTCCAAAGTGACCAGGTCGGCGCATTGCAATTGAGCGAGCTCCGCCATCCGGCATCCGGTGAAAAGAGCCAGAAGCGGCAACCAGTACTTGTGCGCTTCGCTGAGATCGTCATCGGTTCTGAGGCCGCGATGCGCTGACAAGTCTAGAAAAGCCTGAGACTGGAATATCTTTTTTAGATCGCCGATAGAGAAGGGGTATCGCTTCTGGCGGGTCGATGCATTCTTGCTCGGGGGGGTGGCCGATACGCCATCGATCGGATTGGTTGTGATGTAGGCATTGCTATGCAGCCATCGAAAGAATGTCTTGAGGTCGCCTAGCCGCTTGTTGTTGATTGTGTTGGTATTAAGTGTAGGTCTGTGCGCCACACGGTTCCCAATGATCGCCTCTTTGATGGTCCGGCCGGGGAAGAACTTCTGAAAGTTCTTCGGGACGTCCAGCAACGCGTCCTTATATTTGACGAGATCGTGCCTCTGGTAGGCGCCCGGTGCCCAGTAGCCGTCAAAATACTGACGGAACCACTCCAGCGAGGCGCGGAACTCTCTTTCATATTTGCCGAAGCCGGCATCGCCACTGCTCCCGCTAGCCTTACGCTTCTCCCTGAAGAATGCTTCGATCAGCTCCTCCATTGTCGGCACGTTGGTGGTGGCAGGGGGTACAGGCGTTCCAATGGTTGCCGGTGCTGAAATAGGCATGGTGGAAGTCGCCATAGCGTAAACCGCTGTTGGCGCAAGCGTCATGGCGAGGAGAAGGGGATCGGACGGAATCCCGCCCCAATTTCCTTCCTCTCGCTCCTTCAGCCGACGAATAACTTCGAGGCTTGAACGCAATACGCTCTGACAAAGTTCGCCGTAATACGCTGAGCTGCGTTCAGATTCGTCCAATCCACGGAACTCGGAATCCATGAAGTCTTCCGCAAGGCTAATGTTACCCCGGCGGAGCGCAACAATGATGTCCTGTTCAACGCTATCAAGCGCCAAGCGCTGCGCTTCATCGTGAGCGGCGGGTCTCGGATTTCCGCTTCTCCTTTCGGCGGCGTCAGCCTCCAGACTTTGGACATAGAAGGCTTTAATAGCGGTTTGCGCCTGTAGCGGTAGCAAGGAGGTTTTCCGTCTCAAGTAGGCGAACAGAGTTTCCGCTCGCAGTTGCACGACCGCGCCACGCCTTCTTGCCGTATGAGGACAGCGTGTGCGCAGAGAGAGCTTCAGCTCTCTACAACCCGTTATAGCGAGGAGGTCCTTAGGAACGACTTGGCGGTGATAAAAAATTGCACCGCGTCTGAAAATGTTGGTGGGAACGCGCATCAGGAGACCCAGAATGTACCAGTAAAATGTACCAGTCTGGTCTCTTGTAAGTTGTTGATATATCTAAGATATTGAGATTTAAGGGGATTCGGGTGGCGCGGTAGAGCGTCCCTCCTCCGCTACCACCTTTCTCAACACCCCTATAAATCAAAGGCTTGGAGAGTTCCTTCGGTACGGGTTCGGGGGAAAATGTGCCGCCTGTATCGCTCGCCGGCCCAGACTGCGCCGAGTGAAATCAGACGACGAATGCCACGCTTCTGAGCGTGAGACCGGAGGTCATCCGCTAGTCGAGGCGGAGCCGGTAGCCGACGCCGGTTTCCGTCAGAATCAATTGTGGACGGGTAGGGTCGGCTTCGAGTTTCTCGCGCAATTGACGGATGTAGACACGGAGATATTGCACATCCTCGGCATGCGCCGGTCCCCAGACTTCCTTGAGAAGAAAGCCGTGCGTCAGGACTTTTCCTGCATGTGCGATGAGTATCCGCAGCAGGTCGTATTCCTTCGCGGAGAGCTTCACTTCGTTGTCGGCAACGGTCACGACACGGCGCACGAGGTCGACGGACAAGGCACCGCTGCGGAACAGGGGTGCTTCACCCTGGACCTGCAGGCGATGGCGAAGCGCGGTCCGGATCCGCGCCATGAGTTCCTCCATGCCGAAAGGTTTCGTCACATAGTCGTCGGCGCCAAGGTCGAGAGCGCGAACCTTGCCTTGCTCGTCATTGCGGACCGAGAGGATCACGATCGGCACCTGAGAAGAGAGCCGCAGCTGCTCGATTACACCGAAGCCTTCTCCATCCGGCAGGCCGAGATCGAGGATGACGAGGTCAGGCTTGTCTTTCTCAGCGATGGAAGCGGCATCGGCTGCGTTCGATGCTTCCGAAAGCCGATAGCCCTGCGCGCCGAGGCTTGTGCGCAGAAAGCGGCGAATCTGCGGCTCGTCGTCCACGACAAGGATGTGTATTGGAACGGTCAATGGTTCACTTCTGCAGACTGGTGTTGAACGACTTCAGTAGAGGGTAGCTGGATCGTGAAGACCGAGCCGTGTCCTCTGGCGCGGCTGGTCGCGGAAATCGTGCCGCCGAACACTTCGACGAAACCCCGGCAAATGGCGAGCCCCAGTCCCGTGCCTGCCGGACGGTTGTCACCTGATCCTGCCCGGCGGAACTTGTCAAAGATGGTTTCCAATTCTTCGGGCGGAATGCCTTCTCCTTCGTCAAGCACGCTGATCAGGACCTTTTTTCCTGCCGAGGCCGCTTCGATACGAATGGTGCTCCCCGCCGGCGAATATTTTGCGGCGTTGTCGAGAAGGTTGAACAGCACCTGTTCGAGGAGGATGGGGTCGGCCATAACCGAGGGCAGATTGGACGGAACGCTAACCGCGACGTGGTGCGTCGAAAGCAGTCTGGACGCGCGCCGGAGTGCCGTCTCGGTGAGTTCAGTGAGGTCGACTCTGGTCATGCGAATATTGAGTGCGCCGGACTCGAGCCGGGTGATGTCGAGGAGATTGCCGACAAAGCGGTTCAGCCGCTCGGCCTCGTCCTCGATTGTCGATAAAAGGTCGTTCCGCTGCGCGGCATCGAAGCGATCAAAATAGGTCTTGAGGCTCGTTACAGAGCCGATGATGGACGCAAGCGGGGTTCTCAAATCGTGCGAGATGGAGGTCAGGAGCGTACTCCGTAAGCGTTCGGTCTCGCTCAGAACTCGCGCATTATCGATGTCCTCGGCGAGCCGGATGCGCTCGATCGAGACCGCGATCTGATCGAGCAACGCGTCCAGAAGGCGGCGTTCATCCGCCGTGAAGAGTGGTCCCGGCGTCTCGCGGTCGAGGCCCACGACAGCGAGCATGCCTGTCGCCGTCTTGATCGGCAGGAAAAGGCGCTTGGCGCCCGGCAGCGTATCGGAGCTCCGGCCGGCAGCCCGTTGATGGTCGTAAGCCCAGCGGGCGGCGGCGAGGTCCGCATCGTCCGCGACATCTTCGGGCGGATAGCCTGCCGTGACGCTCATGTGCCCATCAGCAGGAAAAAGAAAGACGACGCGCAGCTGCAGCATGGAGGCGATCTGGAAGGCGGCTGCCCAGAGAAGGTCATCGAGATCGTTGATGCCCGCGAGCTTGCGGCTGAAGGAATTGAGTTCGGTGGTCGTCTTAACCTGCGACTGGGCGACGACGATCTGCCGCCTTGTCCGCGCCGTCAGGTTGCTCGTGAGGACCGCGACGATGGTGAAGAAGATGAGGGCGAGAATGTTCGCCGGGTCGGTGATGGTGAAGGTGTAGAGCGGCGCCAGGAAGAAGAAGTTATAGGCAAGTGTGCTGATGAGCGAGGCATAGAGCGACGGCCACAGCCCGTAATTGACGGCGGTAAAGAGAATGGCGGCAAGGAAGACCAGCGAGATGTTCGGTAGCGCCGCGACGAACTGGATAAGCTCGCCGATCGCGAGCGCCACGGCGACGGTGAGCGTGCTCACGGCATAGGGCATTGCATCGACGCCCTCGGTGGTAGCGCGTATGCGCACGGCCTTGTCTGGTGATGGGTCTTCGTCGCCGGGCACAACATGGACACCGATGGGACCCGCGTCGCGGATCAGGCTATCGACGCTGGTGCGGCGGAACCTGTCGAACCAGCGGTCGCCGCGCGGACGCCCGAGCACGATCTGGGTGACATTGTTTTCGCGCGCATAGTCGAGGATCGCGCCGGCGACATGGTCGCCCGATGCCATGACGGCCTCTCCCCCGAGTGTCTCGGCAAGGCGAAGCGCCTCGTCCAGCCGATCGCGCTCTCCTTCCGTCAACGGAACATGTCCGAGCGTCTCGACATGGATCGCCGCCCATGTGCAGCGCAGCCTGTCGGCGGCGCGCCTCGCATAGCGGACGATGCCGGCGGAGGCGGGGCCGCCATCGATGCAGACGAGCAGGCGCTCATCCGTGGCCCAGGGACCGGCGATGGCGTGCGCGCGCATATAGCTCAGCATCTGCTCGTCGACGCGCTGGGCGGTACGCCGGAGCGCCAGCTCGCGGAGCGCAGTCAGATTGCCCGGCGAGAAATAATGCTTCAGTGCGCGCTGCGCCGCGTCGCGAACATAGACCTTGCCCTCGTGAAGGCGCTGGATCAGCTCCTCCGGCGTGATGTCGATGACTTCGATCTCGTCGGCACGGTCGATGATCGAGTCCGGTACCGTCTCGCGTACGCGGATGCGCGTGATCTGTGCGATGACGTCGTTGAGACTTTCGACATGCTGGATGTTGAGCGTCGTATAGACGTCGATGCCGGCGTCGAGAAGCTCCTCGACATCCTGATAGCGTTTGGGATGGCGCGAGCCAGGCGCATTGGTGTGCGCGAGCTCATCGACGAGGACGAGCGACGGGCGTCGCGCGAGCACAGCGTCGATATCCATCTCCTCGAGAATGCGGCCCTTGTAGGAGACCCGTGCACGGGGAAGGGAGTCGAGGCCGTGCGTCAACCTTTCGGTCTCCGCCCGGCCATGCGTCTCGACGATGCCGATCACGACATCGATGCCTTCCTTCTGGCGCTGGGCGCCGGAACTCAGCATTTCGTAGGTCTTTCCGACACCGGGCGCGGCACCGAGAAAGATCTTGAGCTTGCCGTGCCCTTCCGTCGCCGCCTGCTCCAGCAGGGCTTCGGGAGTGGGCCGCCTCGCCTTCTGGTCGGTGCTTGTCATTTATCCCTATCGGATCAACGCGCCTATTTCACTGCCTCGCTGTCCAGAGCCATGTTGAGCTTCAGGACATTGACGGCCGGTTCGCCGATGATACCGAGGGTTCGAGGCTTCGTGAACTGATTGATGAGCGCTTCGACTTTCGCGGGATCGAGGTTGCGGGCCTTGGCGACACGGGGCATCTGGAAGAGGGCGGCTGCCGGTGTGATGTCGGGGTCGAAGCCGCTCGCCGAGGTGGTGACCATGTCGACCGGAATGGCCGCATTGGGATTCTCGGCCTTGAGCTTCTCGACCTCGTTCTTGATGCGCTCGATGAGCGCCTTGTTGGTCGGCCCGAGATTGGAGCCCATCGAATTCGCAGCATTGTTGGGAAGGGCGATGGAGTTGCCCTTGTCGTCCGTGCCGGTCGTGGCAGACGGGCGGCCGTGGAAATATTTCTCGCCCGTGAAGGTTTGGCCAATGATCTCGGAGCCGATCACGATGCCGTTTTTCTCAATAAGGCTGCCTTCTGCTTGATGGGGAAAGAGAGCCCCCGCGACGCGCGTCATCCCGAGCGGATAGGCCAGGCCGAGGAGCAGTGTAAAAAGCGCGAGGAGGACGATGGCAGGACGAATATCTTTCAACATGGCTTGTTCCTCAGACGAGACCGATCGTCGTGATGATGACGTCGATGAGCTTGATGCCGACAAAGGGAACGATCACGCCGCCCGCGCCGTAGATCACCAGATTGCGGATCAGGAAGGAGGCGGCGCTGCGCGGCGTGTACTGGACGCCCCTGAGCGCCAGCGGGATGAGCGCGATGATGATGAGGGCGTTGAAGATGATGGCGGACAGGATCGCGCTTTGCGGCGTCGCCAGATGCATGATGTTGAGTACGCCGAGTTGCGGGTAGAAGACGGCGAACATGGCGGGGATGATCGCGAAATATTTGGCGACGTCGTTGGCGATCGAGAAGGTGGTCAGCGTTCCGCGCGTCATCAGAAGCTGCTTTCCGATGGCGACGATCTCGATGAGCTTGGTCGGGTCGCTGTCGAGGTCGATCATGTTGCCAGCTTCGCGGGCAGCCTGCGTGCCGGTCTGCATGGCGACGCCGACATCGGCCTGGGCGAGCGCGGGGGCGTCGTTGGTGCCGTCACCGCACATGGCAACGAGCTTGCCCTTGGCCTGCTCCTCGCGGATGAGGCGCAGCTTGTCCTCTGGCGTCGCCTGGGCGAGGAAGTCGTCCACGCCCGATTCCGCCGCAATAGCGGCCGCCGTCAGCGGGTTGTCGCCCGTGATCATGATGGTGCGGATGCCCATCCGGCGTAGCGCTGCGAAGCGTTCGCGGATGCCGCCCTTGACGATGTCCTTCAGATGAATGACGCCGAGGATGGCGCCGTCCTTCGAGACCGCGAGCGGTGTGCCGCCGGCGCGCGCGATCTTGTCGACGATCTGCTGGAATTCCCTCGGCACGATCGCATTCGGCACATTCGACGTGACGAATTTGAGGATCGAGTCGGCGGCGCCCTTGCGGATCTGATGATCGTCGATATCGATGCCGCTCATGCGGGTTTGGGCCGAGAAGGGGATGAACTTCGCATGGAGATTGGCGAGTTCGCGGCCGCGCAGACCGTATTTCTCCTTGGCAAGGACGACGATGGAGCGGCCCTCAGGTGTCTCATCGCTCAGCGAAGAGAGTTGGGCGGCGTCTGCAAGCTCGTGGTCGCTGACGCCAGGCATGGTCACGAATTCGCTCGCGACGCGGTTACCGAGGGTGATGGTGCCGGTCTTGTCGAGAAGAAGCGTATCGACGTCGCCAGCCGCCTCAACGGCGCGGCCAGACATGGCCAGCACGTTGAACTTGACCAGGCGATCCATGCCGGCGATGCCGATGGCGGAAAGAAGAGCGCCGATCGTCGTCGGGATGAGCGTAACGAAGAGGGCGACCAGCACCGTGACGGAGACGGCGCCACCCGCATAGGAGACGAAGCTCGGGATCGTTACCGTCGCGAAGAGGAAGATGATGGTGAGGCCGACGAGAAGGATATTGAGTGCGATCTCGTTTGGCGTCTTTTGCCGTTCGGCACCTTCGACAAGGTGGATCATGCGGTCAAGGAAGGTCGATCCCTGCGCCGCGGTGATGCGGACCTTGATCTGGTCCGACAGCACGCGCGTACCGCCGGTGACGGCTGAACGATCGCCGCCGCTTTCGCGGATGACGGGTGCGGATTCGCCGGTAATGGCGGATTCATCGACGGAGGCTACGCCGTCGATGACCTCGCCGTCACTCGGGATGAGGTCGTTGACCTCGACGAGCACGACGTCTCCGACCTTGAGTTCCGCAGCCGGCACTATCTCGTAGCTGCCGTTCTTCTGCAGGAGCTTGGCGACGGCCTCCGACCGTGTGCGGCGAAGTGCATCGGCCTGGGCTTTGCCGCGACCCTCGGCGAGGGCTTCGGCAAAATTCGCGAAGATGACCGTGAACCAGAGCCAGAAGACGATCTGGACGGTGAAGCCGACATGGGCACCGGCGGCGAGATCGCGCACCAGCAGGATGGTCGTAAGCGCGGCTACGATCTCGACCACAAACATGACCGGGTTCTTGACCAGCGTTCGCGGGCTGAGCTTCACGAGGGAATCGACGATCGCCTGCCTGACGAGGTCGCCACGGAAGAGTGACGATGTTTTGATGCGATGAGACGAGGGTTCGCTGGCCATCGGATTGTGAGCGAGTGACATGATTGTTCCTCAGTAAAGCGTGCCGTGGATCATCGAGAAGTGCTCGACGATCGGACCGAGCGATAGAGCCGGGAAGAAAGTGAGCCCGCCGACGATCAGGATGACCGCGGTAAGGATCGCGACGAAGAGCCCGCTATCGGTCGGGAAGGTGCCCACGGACGAGGCAACGAGCTTCTTGCGGCCAAGAGAGCCAGCAACGGCGAGCATCGGAACGATCATGCCGAAGCGGCCGATCGCCATCGCAAGCCCGAGGGTGATGTTGTAGAAGGGCGTGTTGCCGGTCAGGCCGCCGAAGGCGCTGCCGTTGTTCGCTGTCGTAGAACTGAAGCCATAAAGAATCTCGCTGAAGCCGTGCGGTCCCGCATTGGCGATGCTCGACACGCCGAACGGGAGTGAGCTCGCAAGCGCCGTAAAGCCGAGGATCGAGAAGGGAAGGATGATAATGGCGAGCGCCGTCATCTTGACGTCGTAGCCCTCGATCTTCTTGCCGACATATTCCGGTGTGCGTCCGACCATCAGACCGGCGATGAACACCGCGACGATGGCAAAGAGAAGCATGCCGTAGAGGCCGGAGCCGACGCCGCCGAAGATGATTTCGCCGAGTTCCATGTTGACGAGGGGAACGAGGCCGGCGAGCGGCGTGAAGCTGTCATGCCAGGCGTTGACGGCGCCGCAGGACGCATCCGTAGTGACGGTGGCGAAGAGGGCGGAGTTGGCGATGCCGAAGCGGACATCCTTGCCCTCCATGTTGCCGCCGGCCTGGAGCGCACTTGCAGCCTGGTCGACGCCGAGCGCGGTGATGTTCGGATTGCCGGCGGCCTCGAAGTGATAAGCGATGAGAGCGCCGACAAGGAAAAGCACGGACATGGTGCCGAAAAGAGCCCAGCCCTGCCATTCGTTTTTGACCATTCGGCCGAAGACGTTGGTCAGCGCGGCGCCAATGGCGAAGATGAGAACCATCTGAACGAGATTGGTGATCGCGTTCGGGTTCTCGAAGGGATGGGTGGAGTTTGCGTTGAAGAAGCCACCGCCATTCGTGCCGAACATCTTGATCACTTCCTGCGAAGCAACCGGGCCGACCGCGATGGTCTGGTGCGCACCTTCGATGGTCGTTGCATTGACATAGGCGCCGAGCGTTTGCGGCATGCCCTGCCAGATGAAGAAGAGGCCGACGACGATCGAGACCGGGAGCAGCACATAGAGCGAGCAGCGGGTGAGGTCGACCCAGAAATTGCCGAGACCTTTGGCCGAGGCGCGGGAGAAGCCGCGGATGAAGGCCATCGCCAGCGCGATGCCCGTTGCTGCCGATACGAAGTTGTGAACAGTCAGCCCGGCCATCTGGGTGAAATAGCTCAGCGTCGTCTCGCCGCCATAGTTCTGCCAGTTGGTGTTGGTGACGAAGGAGATCGCGGTGTTGAAGGCGAGCATCGGCTCGACGGCACCGAATCCCTGCGGGTTGAAGGGTAGGTAGCCTTGCAATCTCAGGATCGCGTAGAGGAGCGCGAAGCCGGCGACGCTGAACATGAGCATCGCCCCACCATAGCGAAGCCAATGCTGGTCGTCCTTTTCGTCGACGCCAGCGAGCTTGTAGAAGAGCATCTCGATGGGCCGGAGGATCGGCGTGAGGAAGACATAGTCTCCGTTGAAGACGCGTGTCATGTAGCCGCCGAGCGGGCGTGTAACGAGGAGGACGATCGCGCTGAAGAGCGCGATCTGGATAAGACCGTTCGCTGTCATGGCAGGCTCCTAGAACCTTTCTGGCATGGCAAGGACGACTAGAAGATAGCCGAGGATGAAGAGGGCGACTCCGCCGCCCAGAATGAGATCGAAGCTCATGTCGTCCTCACAGTCGGTTGCAGAGATGGAGATAGGCGTAGAGCGCCGCGAAGGAGGCGAGCGCAATGGCCAGCATGCCGATGTCGAGCATGGTCAATCCTCAAGAGCTTATTCGGTGCCTCAATGAGACCTTGGATCGCAGTAAAAAGTCGAGATGGAATAGGAAGCGGGAGAATAAAGAAGGCATAAATGCGCTATTAGACCCGGGAGCATTCGGATGTCTCTCGTCTATCCCGAAATCCATAGTTCAGTGAAAATTCTCGCTGATGGGGCAGGACAAGCTCTGCTTGGGGTGATTTAATAAATATTCCGTACCCAGCGTTGTCATTTTCTGCGGGGTGGATGGCGTGGCTGAAACCTCCTTGTAGATAGTTCACACGGAGACGACGACTGTAGCGGTCGGCTCCGAGCGGGATAAATCGACGCTGCAAAACGTCCGTCGGGACGCGCATCGCGTGAGAGTTCCGCAATTCCGCGAAGATGAGGTCGGGCAATGCCGCGAATAGTCAAGGTGCCGCCACAGTTCGATGCTGTTTTCGGCAAGGCCGAAGAGCATTTCAGCCGGCTTTTCGAATACTGGCAAAATGACCCTGCCAAGGGCATGATTGAAATTTCGGGTGAGCGGTTCGTCCTCGTTAGAGGGGCGGCGTTGTCTATCGAATTCTTCAATGTCGTCAAACGCCTCTTCGCTCATTCGGAGCACGAGGCCGTCAGCATCGCAAGTCAGGTTCTATTCGACATCGCTCATGCGCTTGGAAAAGCGGACGCATGCCATTTTCACCAGGCGATGGGGTTGAGCGATCCGCTCAGCAAGCTTTCTGCCGGGCCTGTATATTTCGCTCATGCGGGCTGGGCCTCCGTAGACATATTGGAAGACTCGAAGCCCCAGCCCAACGAGAATTATTACCTTATCTACGATCACCCTTACTCCTTCGAAGCGGATGCCTGGATCCGCGCCGGCAAGCGGACCGATTTCCCGGTCTGCCTTATGAGCGCCGGATATTCCTCCGGATGGTGCGAGGAAAGTTTCGGCGTGTCTCTGGTCGCCACCGAGATTTCCTGTCGCGCCAAGGGCGATGACGCTTGCCGCTTCATCATGGCGCCGCCAGACCGGATCGAAGCTCGTGTGGAGCACTATCTCGGGCATCCTTTGAATGGAACAAAGAAAACCCCGGATGCCGAGATCTGGAGATCCTTCAGGCGCGATTGGGCCAGGGAGGCGCTGCTCGAAAAAACAATGCGGGAGGGCGAACGAGATTATCGTAACCTGTTCGACCTGTCGCCCGACGCTATTGTCGTCTGGGACAGGAACGGCATTGTCCAGGCGGCCAACACATCCACCGCGACGCTCCTCGGATATGAGAAGGCCGAGGATTTGATCGGCAGACGATGGCTCGACTTTCTCGTGCCGGAGGACCGCGAAATTCCCGCTGAAAATGTCCGAGGGGCTGAAAAATCGGGCAAAATATCCGAATCCGAATTCAGGATGCAACGAAAGGACGGGAGCCATTTTTATGCTCGCGGCCGTGCAGTCTTGGCTTTGGGTGCCGGCGGAAATCCCGCCCGGACTATCGCTATAGCCCGTGACGTCACCGAGTACAAGGCAGCGGAAGCGCTGCTGCGCGAGCAGGCGCTCCATGACGATCTCACCGGACTGCCCAATCGCCCTGCGTTCGTGGAGCGGCTCCATGAAGCTTTTGCATCCAGCAGGCGCGGCGCCAGAGCTTTTGCCGTCCTTTATCTCGATCTGGACAAGTTCAAGGACGTCAACGACACGCTCGGCCATGTGGAAGGCGACCGCCTGTTGCAGGCCGTCGCTGTCCGCATCAAAAACACTGTGCGCGAGAGTGACATTGCCGCGCGGTTTGGCGGCGACGAGTTCGCGGTTCTCCAAACCGACTTGCGCGATCCTTCGGACGCGGGCGTTCTGGCCGCCAAACTGATGAAATCGATGGCCGCTCCCTATCAAATCGATGGCAACGAAATTCACCTCACGGTGAGCGCCGGAATCGCATTCTACGACCCGGAGATTGCCGGCCCTGAAGCGATCCTCGCGCAGGCCGATCTCGCACTTTATCGCGCAAAGGACGAAGGCCGCGCCCGGTATTGCCTCCATTCGGCCGAACTCGATCGGAAAGTACATGAGCGCGTTGAGCTGACCAACGATCTGCGCGCCGCGCTCGATAACGGTGAGATGGAGCTGTACTACCAGCCACAGGTCAAGCTCGCCTCCGGCCAGATCGTGGGGCTGGAAGCGCTGCTTCGCTGGAATCACCCGCAACGCGGGCTGCTCATGCCGGATGGCTTCATTCCCATTGCGGAAAAGACCGGGAGCATTAATGCGCTCGGTCACTGGGTGCTCGATCGTGCATGCCAGCAGATCAAGGACTGGCGGGATCAGGGGATCGCGCCGCCGCTCGTCGCGATTAATGTCTCTGCCGCTGAGCTTTATACCAATTCGGGCTACGAACAGTTTTTGTCCGAGTCCTTTAAACGGTGGGACGTCGCGCCGGGCGATATCGAACTCGAACTTACCGAGTCCGTTCTGATGGAGACCACGCAGGCGCATGGCGACACCTTGACCCGTATCAGGGATCTCGGCGCAAGTATTGCGATCGATGATTTCGGAACTGGCTACTCCTCCCTTGCATATCTGAGTGCGTACCCTGTGAGCCGTCTCAAAATTGCGCAACAATTTGTCCTCGGCATCCCGGACAATGCCAGCGACATGGTGATCACCAGGGTGACACTCGGCCTGGCGCGTGAGCTCAATGTCGAGGTCGTTGCAGAGGGCGTCCAGACGAAGGCCCAGCTCGATTTCCTTATGTCCGCCGGATGCACGGTGGGTCAGGGCTTCTATTTCAGCAGGCCCGTGCAAGCTGGACGCGTAACCGAGTTGTTGCGCGGGGGGTTCATCGAACCGACAGTGAAGTGCGATGAAAATCCTGCGCCAAATTAAGGCGAGGGCGGCGACTGAATATGCTTGATCGACCGATGGCCCTGCCGGCGAACCAGACAGACGCTAGGGCAACTCAAGGCGATATCCGTTTTTGTCTCTGCTCACCCGCGATGTGGTGGAGTGCCGCGTGGAAGTCGTTATGATGCCGGCGCGCCGCGGGGGAGGCGCTTGGCCATTGCCCCGCCCGATAAACTTCACATGGCGGAGGCGTCTTGGATTTCTCTCTTTCACCCGAACTCGTCGAATTGCGCGAACGCACGCGCAGCTTCATCGCCGACGAGATCATTCCCTTCGAGCGCGATCCGCGTGTGACCTCGCATGGACCCAACGAAGATCTTCGCCGCGAACTTGTGTCGTTGGCGAAAAAGGCGGGGCTGCTGACGCCTCATGCCTCGAAGGAGTTGGGCGGCCTTGGTCTCAATCACATCGCGAAGGCCGTCGTCTTCGAGGAGGCGGGTTATTCGACGCTTGGGCCCACGGCGCTGAATATCCATGCGCCGGATGAAGGCAACATCCATCTGATGGAAGAAGTCGCGACGCCTGCGCAGAAGGAGCGCTGGTTGCGTCCGCAGGTCGAGGGGCAGATCCGCTCCTGCTTCGCGATGACCGAGCCTTCGCCGGGAGCAGGCTCCGACCCCTCCATGCTTTCGACCACCGCCGTGAAACATGGCTCAGACTATGTGCTCAATGGCACGAAGTGGTTCATCACCGGCGCTGACGGCGCTTCCTACGCGATCATCATGGCGCGGATGGAAGACGGCTCCGCGACCATGTTTCTCACCGACATGGACAAGCCGGGCATCCATCTAGAACGCAACATGGATGCGATGGACGCCTGTTTCACCGGCGGTCACGGCGTGCTGCGCTTCGAGAACCTGCGCATCCCGCAGGAAGATGTGCTCGGCGAAATCGGCAAAGGCTTCCGCTACGCGCAGATCCGCCTTGCGCCCGCGCGTCTCACCCATTGCATGCGCTGGCTCGGCCAGGCGCGCCGCGCACATGACATCGCCCTTGCCTATGCGGCGCAGCGCCAGGCTTTCGGCAAGCCGCTTGCCGAACATGAGGGCGTCGGCTTCATGCTGGCCGACAATGACATGGATCTGCAGACGGCGCGGCTGCACATCTGGCACACGGCCTGGCTTCTCGATCGTGGAGAGAAGGGCAATTACGAGTCGAGCCGCGCCAAGGTGGTTTGCTCGGAAGCGTCGTGGCGCGTCGTCGATCGCGCGGTGCAGGTGCTGGGCGGGCAGGGCGTCACGACCGAGACCATCGTGATGCGCATCTTCATGGATATGCGCGCCTTCCGCATCTATGACGGCCCGAGTGAAGTTCATCGCTGGAGCATGGCGCGAAAGCTCGTCGAGCAGTCGCACCGCAAATGAGCTTGTTGCGCATCGGCGGGCTCAACCTCGCCGATGCGCAATCGCGCCGTGCCCCCGATGAGAATTAACCATCAGGACCGGCACATACCTTGCCTCGTACATAGCGAATTTGACTCGCGTGGCCCGAATATGTCTCTTTTTGGGTCAGGCGAGACGATGCGTGTCACGAGGTGAACCGAATGAAGATAGTTCTTTCCAGGCGCTGGTACTTTCTGGGCGGCGCCCTGTCTCTCGCCGCGGGTGTTCTCGTCTATGCCTTCGCGACGGCGACGCCGGCTTTGGCCTGTTCCTCGGGTGGCGGCTCGGTCGGCGGCTCCAGTTCGAACTGGAACTGGAATTTCAACTCGAACGGCAATTCGAACTGGAACTCCAACTCGAATTCGAACTCCAACTCCAACAGCAATTCGAACTCGAATTCCAATTCGGTCGAGTTGCGTTTCGGCGCCTGAGACGTTGTCTTGCGCTGCTGACGTCAGAAGGGGCAGGCGACCGTAAAGGCGCAGTCGCTTCCTTCCGACGGATGGCGGAAGCTCAGCTTTTCGGCATGGAGTTGCAGCCGATCGGCAGCGGCAAGGGCCGCTTCATGGGCGTAGAAATTGTCGCCCAATATCGGATGACCAAGGCTCAGCATGTGAACGCGGAGCTGGTGCGGGCGTCCGGTTGCCGGATGTAGCTCGACGCGCGTCGCGGCAACTTCGCGGGCGATGACTTTCCAGTCGGTTTGGGCGGGTCTTCCATTCTCGCGGTCGACCATCTGCTTCGGGCGGTTCGGCCAGTCGCAGGCGATCGGCAGATCGATATGGCCGCTTTCTCCCGCGACGATGCCCCAGACGCGCGCCATATAGACCTTGCGCGTCTGCCGCGTCTCGAACTGCTGGCTGAGATGCGCATGCGCCTTGCGGTTCAACCCCATCACCACCACGCCCGAGGTATCCTTGTCGAGACGATGCACGGTCATCGCGCTTGGGAAAGCCGATTGCGCGCGCGCTTCGAGACAGTCGGCATGTTCGGCGGGCTTGCCCGGCACATGAAGCAAACCGCTCGGCTTGGACAGCACGAGAATGTCGTCGTCGCGATAGAGGACCTCGAGAAAAGGTTCCATCGGCGGCGCGTAGTGAAAGGGTTTGGGTGGACCGAACGACATGGGCCTCAGCTTAGTAATGCGGCGGTGGAGGCTCGACCGGGGCGGGGCCGTCGGTGCGTTCCTCAACCGCTTCGAGGCGGACGCCTTGCGCGGCGAGCTTGCGTGTCAGCCGCTCGATTTCGCTCCATTGATCCGCGACGACCTTTTGCAGATCCTCGATCATCTGTTCCTGATGAGCCGCATGCATTTCAAGCTTGTCGATGCGCGCGCTCAAAAGTTCGGTGTCTGACATTGGACGCATATCCTTTCACGTCTCGGCGAGCTTGCGCTTTTCCGCAGGCGAGAGCTGCTTCAGCGCGTGCTCCGCTTTCGAGGCTTCTGAGCGGTTAGGGAAGCTCTGCACCAGCACCACCCGGCTTGGTGGAAAGCTGCGCGTGAATTTTGCCCCGCGCCCTTCGGCATGCGCCTTGTAGCGCGCCTCCACGTCGAGGGCGATGCCTGTATAGAGCCGCCCGCCCGCGCATTCCAGTATGTAAAGGTACCAAGTCTTCGACATGGGGCGGGAGCATAACGCCGAAGCCAGCTCCGGCGAAGGCGTCATCACAAGGAAAAAGCCCCGGCTTCCGCCGGGGCCTTTTATTCGCGGTACTGCTCCGCCGCCTAATTCGGGCTCCGCGTATCCTGCTGGTTTTGCTGGTTCTGGAGGAGATTGTCACCGCCGGGCTGAGTGCCCTGGGTCGGTCCCGATGCAGCGTCGTAAGCGTCCTTGAGAACAGGATCGTTGGCTCCGTCCACTGCGGCCTGGATCGCGGCGGCGGTATTGGCGTCTGTCTCGCCGATGGCGGCGGCCGCCTCTGCAAGGCCCTTGCCTGTTCCGCCCTTGAGATCATCGTTCAGATATTTTGCGCCCTTGATGATATCGCCCGCGCTCGATGCCTGATCGACGGCGCCCTGCACATAGTCGCTCACGGCCTGGGCGAGGTCTTCGGCGCCGACGCCTGCCTGCGCAATGCCTGCTGCAATGTCCCGCAAATTCTGTTCGGTGGCCTCGTCTCCGACGGCGCCGATCGCGGCGAGAAGCTGAGCAGCGGTGCGTGCCGGGTCATCGGATTCCTGAATAAGCTTCGCTACGGCATCGGTCAGCGAGCCGCTCTGCGTGGTCGCGCTGCCATCCGGGCCGACAAGGACGATATTGCCCGCGACCTCCATGGTCGAGGTCTTGCCGTCGTTACCGGTCACGATGGCCTGCCCCTCGGCGAGCACGACCGCCAGTCCCTGCTCGGTCGCGACGATGTTGAGCACCGTGCCGCGTACGCCGATGCTTGCGACGGCTGTGTTGATCTTGTAGGCGGGCTTGTCCTGCGTACCGGTCACGAAGCGCAGCGCGCCCCTTGCGACAGTGATGGCGACCGTGCCCGCAGTGCGGTTAGGATCGTAGACGAACTTGTCGATCTTGACCTCCGACCCGGGGGCGACCTTGAGGTCCGTCTGGTCAAGGAAGCGCAGTTCGGCGGAGCCTTTCTTTCCGGTCCGCACCATATCGTTCTGGAACACCGCACCGCCCGACAGAAGCGCGCGAACGGCGCCATTGGTCGAGGATTGTTGTACGTCGTTTCGAATGGTTGCGGCTATGCCGGCCTGCGCGGGCGCATCGGCGAGGGCTGGTTGAGCGAGCAAAGCGCCTGCGATCAGCGACACGGCAACGACCGCGCTGCGAAGAACGGCCTTTGTAAACGAGATCGCCATGCGCTTCACCTCCGGAAGGAAAGTTGAATCCGCTCGCGCCGTTAAACTTCACCGCACCATTCAGCGGAGACTGTCGTCGCGCTGCGTCAGCTTCAGCCTATGCCAAGGGGAAAATATTTCCATTGATTTTCCTATGGTAAAACGCGAATTCGTCCGCGTTGTTCCGGTGAACCTTGAGCAGGGTATATTTGTCTCTATACGGAACAGGGTTGCCGCAGGATTTCTGCTGCGAGCCGCCATGGTGCTGCCCGGTGGTCAGTTCGCGGGAAGGAAATGCAGGCTGAGGCAGGTGATGTCGTCGAACTGCGGTGCGTCGCCTGCGAATTCATCGACTGCGGCGATGATGCTGTCGATCGCCTGTCGGCCGGGAAGGCTTGCCGCCATTCTGATCGTCGCCTTGAGGCGGTCGTCGCCGAAAAGGGCCTTGTCTTCGTTGTGCGCCTCGGTGATGCCGTCCGAATAGAGGAAGAGCCTGTCGCCCGGCTCGAGCCTGGTTGTGCGGCTCGAATAGGGAGCCTCGTCGAACATCGCGAGCGCGATGCCGGTATTCGTCAGCATCTCGATCGATCCGTCGCCGCGCACGAGCAGCGGCGGATTGTGACCGCAATTGCAATAGGTGAGCTCGCCCGTCTCCAGATCGAGAATGGCATAGAAGAGGGTGGCGAACATGGAAGAGACATTGTCGGCACAGAGCAGCAGATTGGCCCGTGCCATGGCGGAGGCGAGATCGAGTTCCTGCCGGACGACGAGACGCGCCACCGTCTGCGTGATGGCCATGAAGAGCGAGGCGGGTACGCCCTTGCCGCAAACATCGCCGACCGAAATGCCGACCCGGCGCTCGTCGAGCCGAAGAACGTCGTAGAAATCGCCGCCGACTTCGCGGGCGGGGCGCATCTCGGCGTGGATGTCGGCCTTTCCGGCAAATTCTTCCATCGCCGTCTCGCGCGGCAGCATGGCGCGCTGGATGATGGAGGCGCTGGCCATCTCGTCGTGCTGGCGGCGGCGCAGGATGATCTGCTCTGCCATGCGCCGGAACGTCTGTGCGAAGTCGACGAGCTCGGGAACGGGGTTGAGTAATGTGTCGAGGATGGCCGGGTCGAAATCCTGCCGCTCCAGAGCCGCCAGCGCATTGGTGTAGAAGCCGACGGCCTTGTTGACCGCGCCGAGGCGCTGGCCGAGCTGTCCGATCACGGAGATCAGCAATCCCGGATGGTCGCGGCCCGCCTGAAGCAGGCCGTCACGGCCGATGCGCAGGACGTTGACCGGTCCGATGGCGCGCAGCGTGGCCGTACGGGGGAGGTTGGCCAGGACCCCGATGTCGCCGATCAGGCTTCTGGCCGGGAGCCGAGCAAGGGGGACAGCGCCGAAGCTGCTTTCGGCGATGACCTCGACCTCGCCTTCCAGGATGAAAAAGGCCGCGTCGCTATCGGCCCCCTGACGCACGAGAATTTCGTCGGGCGCAAAGGCGACAATCGAACTGCCCTCGATCAATCGGTCGAGTGCCTCCGCGCTGAATTCCGCAAAGGCATTGTGCTGGCGGATTGTGTGCTGAAGGGGCGTTGTGTCTAGATCGTGGGGCATGATGGGTGTTGTTGCAGAGCCTTTGCCATCGTTCAACGAGAGATCGATCCTCCAGAGCTAGCTGCATTCCTTCCCGGACGATTGTCAATGGGCTGGTCCGCACTCTAGGTTATATGGAGGCCGCCACCCCGGCATTGCGTCGATGCCCGTCGGGGGGCGGAGAGGGGTGCTATTCATATGATTGTGACTTTTGCCATTATTGCGGCCAGCTTGGCGCTACTGCGTTTTTGGACGCTCGGCTGGTTCCTGGCGGTCCTTCCTGACTCCATGGCGGCGTTTGCCGTCGACTCGCTCGGCATTTTGCTCTCACTCGTCCTGTCGCTTCTTGCCGACCGCCTGTTCCGCTATTTCTACTGGAACCGGATTTTTCGCCGCAAGAAAGGGCGCAAGGCACCCGCCCTCGTCAGGGATCTGACGACTGCTATTTTTCTGGCGATCGGTCTTTCGACGGGGCTTTATCTGGAAGTCGGTGTGGCTGCGTCCGGCATTGCCGCGGCTTCCGGCGCGACGGCGGTCATTCTGGGTTTCGCCCTCCAGACAATGATCCAGGATCTCTTCGGCGGCCTCTCGATCAATCTGGATCGCTCCTATGCCATCGGCGACTGGGTCACGATTCATGCTGCCGATCTCGGGGCGGCGGATTATGGCCGCGTCGAAGGTATCGCCTGGCGCACCACATTTATCCGATTGAACGATGGACGCAGGCTGATCATTCCGAACCGCCTGGTGACGTCCAACCCGATCACCAATCATAGCCGGCCAGACGGTGCCAAGCGTCTCACTGTGGAGATCTGCCTGGATATGCGTGTGCCCTCCGAGCGGGCCGTCAACATTCTCATGGGCGAAGCCGTCAAGGCAGCGCGGGCGCGGGGCCTGAGCCAGCATCCCGCGCCTTCGGTCCTTGTCGACAGGATTGATCAGGATTCCGTTTATTACTCGGTGCGGTTCTATTTTTATCCGGACCGCATCAGCCCGGACGAGGCGCAGTCGATCATGCTTCGCGCTGCACAGGATGCGATCCGCAAGACGGCGCTGCCGACGCCGGTCCAGCAGGTTGAATTGACCCAGCCGCCCGTGACGGAAGTTCCCTTCGCCCAGGAAGCCCGGCAGGCAATCAGGCGGGTGCCTCTCTTCGTGCGCGCGCTCAGCGCCGAGCAGCAGGGAGACATAGCGGCACGATGCAGGCTCGTGATCTTGCCTGCGGGCAATACGCTCATCCGCCAGAACGACACGGGGGGCTCGATGTTCGTGATCCTCGACGGTGCCGCAGATGTAACCGTCAAGGGGATCGATGGGGGCGAGCAGCAGGTCAATGTGCTCGCGCTCGACGACATCGTAGGCGAAATGTCGCTCCTCACCGGTGCGCCGCGCACGGCGACCGTGAAGGCGGCGACGCCCCTGCGGGTTCTGGAAATCACGAAGGAAGCGATCGAAGCGCTCTTGCCCGATGCGCCGGAGCTGCTGGTCCAGTTCAGCCAGATCCTCGCCGAGCGGCAGGTGCAGCTTGCCGAGGCGTCCAACAGAACCGTGCACAAGAAGGCGGTTGAACAAGATCTTCTGTCAAAGATGCGCGACTTCTTCGTCCGAAGCTTCAGCGCGGGCGACTGAGGCGCGGCAGCAGTCAGACCTGCGCCAGCAGGACCGTAAGCATGGCCGTGTAAGTGAGGTTGTGGACGAGCTGGTCGATACCGAAGATGTGCCAGAAGGTCGCGTCTTTGTTCGTCAGGCCGTTGACACGCACCACGCGCTCCTTGAGCCAGTCCATGTGATAATGGATGACGAATTCGGCGACGACGAGGCCCGCCACCATCGTGGCTGAGGGGCTGAAGAGATAGATCGCCGGAAGCGATCCCGCCGCATGGAGCCCGGCATGCAGGATGCCGCCCGGGTGAGCATAGGTGCCCTTGTTCTTCAGCTGGTAGCTCGTCTGAAAAACAAAGTCGAAGAGAAAATGTTTCGACTGAAACAGGACGAGTCCGCCCAGAATCGTCAATAGCGGAAAACCCATCAGGCACCTTTACTTGTTGAGTTCCATACAGGGCCGCGGGATGCGGCTGATCATTTTTCTGTCGCGACGAAGGCCCCGTCCCAATCGTCAGGTGGAGGGGTAAGACGGAACTCTGCTATGCGGCCTTCTAAAAGATTGTAAAGCGTTTCGAGCGCTGCGACGCCCTTGGCGCGGCAGACGCCGATTGCAGCCTCGGCGTTGTCCCACTGGCGGCTTCTGTATTTTGTCAGCATCGCCGTATGGTCCGCGATGAGTTCTTCATAGAGATCGGCGCTGCAACCCAGCGTTTCAACCATTGTGTAGAGACGCGACGGCTTGGTGCGGCCCTTGACCTGCACGAGGTCGAGTTCGAGATAGGCGATGTCCGGACATTTGGAAGCAGCCGCTTCGCTGACAACCGTCGTGACGCCATAGAATTTGGACAGGCCTTCGAGACGTGAGGAGACGTTCACCTCGTCGCCGATGGCGGAATAGTCGAAGCGCTGCGTCGAGCCGAGATTGCCGACGCAACAAATGCCGGTATTGACGCCGATGCCGATGCGAACATCCTTGAACGGACGGTTGAGTCTTGTCGCTTCCGCGCGCCAGCGCTCGTTCAGGGGCGCCATGGCGGCGGCGATGGAGCGCGCCGTTTCGCAGGCGTGATGCGCGTGATCGGCGTCGTCGAGCGGCGCGTTCCAGAACGCCATGATCGCATCGCCCATATATTTGTCGACCGTGCCCCCGCTGGCGAGAACGAGGTCGGTAAGCGGCGTCAAAAGCTCGTTGATAAAGCGAGTAAGCTCGATGGCGGTCAGGCCTTCGGAGATGGTGGTGAAATTGCGAACGTCGCAGAAAAGAATGGTGAGTTCGCGCTCCTCGCCGCCAAGCACCAGCTTTTCGGGGTGCGCGATGAGTTCCTGCACGACGGTCGGGGACACATATTGACCGAAGGCGCGGCGCACTTCCGCGCGCTGCTGCTCGGTGCGGCGATAGAGATAGACGGTGCCGCCCGCGACGATGAGAAAGAGGCAGAAGGCAGGATAGAGCGGATCGAAAAGAAGGCCCGCCTTCACGAAGGCGAACCACCCGCCGACGGGTAGTGCGGCGATGATCGCGAGCGAAATCGGCGCGGCGACGATCGCAGAGGTTTTGAGCAGCAGAGTGGCTATGCCAATTCCCAATATCGCGAAGATGGCAAGCTCGATTGGAAGCGCATAGTCCGGTCGGGTGAGGAATTTGCCGGTCAGGATATGCTCGAGGATCTGGGCATGGACTTCGACGCCCGGCACGCCTTGAGCCAGCGGCGTGGCGCGAAGGTCGATTAGGCCCGCGGCGCTGGTGCCGACGAAGATGATGCGTCCGGCGATATCATCGGGGTTCGCCTCGCCGGAAATCACACGCCAGGCGGGAATATAGGCTTCCGGGTGCGAGGGGCGGTATTTGAGCCAGACGGCGCCGTCGGGATCGGTGGGCACTTCGAACTGGCCAATGCGGACATGGTTCATGCCCGTCGCCTGGCCAAAAGCGGTCTCGCCGCTCGCATTCGACGCTTTCAGAACGAAGGTGCTGGCCCCTTGCGCGACGCGCAGGGCCTCCGCCGCGAGCGAGGGAATGATCTGGCCGTCCTTCGCGAACATCAGCGGGACGCGGCGAACGACTTCATCGCGGTCAGGTATCCAGTTGACGGAGCCGAGCCCCTGCGCGCCGGCATCCAGCTCAGGGAGATTGTCGACCGCGCCGGAAAAGGTCTGGAGGAAGGGGCGGGGGTCGTCGCCTGCAATGGCGAAGCCCGCCTTCGATTTGAGGCCGGGCGCGCTTTGAGCATGGTTCAGCGTTACCGCGAGCACGGTGGGCGCACGCGCGATGCTTTGCGCGAATATGGCGTCATTGCTTTGCAGCGGGCCCGCGGCAGCCGTCAGCGCCTCAGCGGCGCGTTTTGGCAAGGCGGCGGCGATCCGGTCGAGAGAGGTGCGGTCGGGCTCCGCGAACATCACGTCGAACGCGACGGCAGCCGCGCCGTCCGCGGCGAGCTTGTCGCGCAACTCCGCCATGACGGTGCGCGGCCATGGCCACTGGCCGTAACGCTTCAGTGATGCCTCGTCGATGTCGACGATCCGTACAGGGAGGCTCGGGTCGTATTTCGCGGGAGCGATCTTCTGATAGGCGTCGAAGGCAATGAAGCGCAGCGCCTTGACGGGAAAGGGGTCGCTGATACGCAGGAAGATCGCGCCAACGAGAAAAAGGGCGATGGTCGCGATGTAGAACGAGGGAAGGTGGGCAAGCCAGTTGAGCCCCCTCTTCACCCTATCGTTCAGATCAGTCATATCGTTTCCAACCCCTGCAGGTCCTTGAAGCATAGTGGAACAGCATGTTTCGAGGTAGAGGCGTTTATGTGCCGCTATCCCGCACAACCGAGGATCAGGGAGGCGATCATCCCGGCTGCTCGCCCGTGAGAAGCGCATGCTGGGCGGCAGTGGTTGCAAGCAGGAATTCGGAGACGGCCTTCACGCGCGCGAAGTTTCGCATTTCCTCATGCACGGCGAGCCAGAACGTCCGTTCGAGGCGAATGTGTTCGGGCAACACGCGCACGAGGCTCTTCTCCTGATCGGCGATGAAGCAGGGCAGAACGCAGAGGCCGGCGCCGGCCCTGGTCGCCTGATATTGGCCGACGATGCTCGAACTCCGGAGCGTCGGAGAGAGTGTGCCGGGCAATTCGTTCAGATAGCGCAGCTTGGGCGAATAGATGAGATCGTCGACATAGGAAACGAGCCGATGACCCGCGAGGTCGGACGGTGTGCGGATGGGCGGAACGCCGCGCAGGTAGCTTTTCGAGGCATAGAGCATCAGCGCATAATTACTGAGCTTTTGCGCCACCAGGCGGCCTGCTGTGGGCCGCGCCAAAAGGATCGCCATGTCCGCCTCGCGCTTCGATACGCTGAGAAAGCCCGTCGATGCCACGAGGTCGATTTCGAGGTCGGGGTGCTGACGGCTGAGTTCCACCAGGGCGGGCGCGATGATGAAAGTGCCGAAGCCCTCGGTGGCGCTTATCCGGACGGTGCCGCGGGCCGCGCCGCCGGTGCCCTTGATCGCCTCCAGGGCCTGGAGGCTCGCATCTTCCATCTGCTCCGCATGTGCGGCGAGCACCTGGCCCATGGGCGTGAGGCGCAGTCCCTGCGGCACTCGCTCGAAAAGGGCTGTCCCGATTTCGCGCTCGAATCTGCGCAACCGGCGGCCTAGTGTCGTCGGGTCGATCTTCAGGCGCAGCGCCGCATCGGCCAGCGTCGAGTGGCGCGTCGTTTCGAGGAAAAGCCGCAGATTTTCCCAATCCAGCGGCATGCGATTTTGCAGCTTCATGCTGCATTTATACCAGTTTCCATGCGCTGACGCAGCCGGTAAACAAGGCGCACAGCATCAAAAGTCGGAAGGTTTGGAGCGAGCGATGGTCAAGGAACTCACGCATTTCATTGGCGGCAAGCATGTGAAGGGCACCAGTGGCCGCTTCCTCGATGTCACCAACCCGAACACAGGCGAGATCACGGCTCGCACGCCGCTTGCGACCACCGCAGAGCTTCGCGCCGCCGTCGAAGTGGCCGCCAAGGCCTTCCCCGGCTGGGCGGCGACGAACCCGCAGCGCCGCGCCCGCGTCATGTTCGAGTTCAAGCGCCTGCTCGAAACGAACATGCAGGAGCTTGCCGAGCTTCTTTCCTCCGAGCATGGCAAGGTCGTCGCCGACTCCAAGGGCGACATTCAGCGCGGCCTTGAAGTGATCGAATTCGCCTGCGGCATTCCGCATCTCCAGAAGGGTGAATTCACGGAAGGTGCGGGCCCCGGCATCGACATGTATTCGATGCGCCAGCCCCTCGGCGTCGTTGCCGGCATTACGCCGTTCAACTTTCCGGCCATGATCCCGATGTGGATGTTCGGTGTCGCCATCGCCTGCGGCAACACCTTCATTCTGAAGCCGTCGGAGAAGGATCCGTCGGTGCCGCTGCGCCTTGCCGAACTTTTCCTCGAAGCGGGCGCGCCGGAAGGCGTGCTCAACGTCGTCAATGGCGACAAGGAAGCTGTCGACGCGATCCTGACTGATCCGACAATTCCGGCGGTGAGCTTCGTCGGCTCGTCTGCCATCGCCCAGTACATCTATGCGACGGGCGCGGCGCATGGAAAGCGCGTTCAGGCCATGGGCGGTGCGAAGAACCATGCGATCATCATGCCGGATGCCGACATGGATCAGGTCGTGAACGATCTTATCGGCTCGGCCTATGGCTCGGCGGGCGAACGCTGCATGGCGTTGCCCGTTGCGGTGCCAGTTGGCGACGAGACGGCCGAACGCCTCATCGAAAAGCTCGTGCCACGCGTTCAGGCGCTCAAGATCGGCATTTCGACGGCAGCCGACAGCGACTACGGCCCGCTCGTCACCCAGGCCCATCTCGACAAGGTGAAGGGCTACATCGACCTTGCCGAAAAGGAAGGTGCGAAGCTCCTCGTCGACGGCCGCGGTTTCAAGCTGCAGGGCTATGAGAAGGGCTTTTTCCTCGGCGGTACGCTCTTCGACAATGTCACGCCGGACATGACGACCTATCGGGAAGAAATCTTCGGCCCGGTGCTTCAGATCGTGCGCGCGAAGAATTTCGACGAGGCCGCCGAACTGCCGACCAAGCATCAATATGGCAATGGTGTCGCGATCTTCACCCGCGACGGCGATGCGGCCCGCACTTTCGCGTCACGCGTCCAGGTCGGCATGGTCGGCATCAACGTGCCGATCCCCGTACCGCTTGCCTATCACAGCTTCGGCGGCTGGAAGCGTTCGGCCTTTGGCGATACGAACCAGCACGGTACGGAAGGCGTGAAGTTCTGGACGAAGGTCAAGACGGTGACGTCGCGCTGGCCGTCCGGACTGAAGGAAGGTTCGTCCTTCGTCATTCCGACCATGGGATGATTGAAGCATAGTCGGGACAAATCGCGGTCTGGCGGAGGGGGCCGGACCGCGATATCAGGACGGTGGCATTTGTGCCTCCGTCCAGCCCGGCGGGAATTGAATATCTGAGGGAGTCACAAGATGTTTGAGCTGACGGAAGAGCAGCGCGCTTTCCAGGATGTGGCGCGGTCTTTTGCGGCGGAGGAACTTGAGCCTTACGCAGCGGAATGGGACCGGACGCATTTCTTTCCGGTGGAAACGCTGCGTAAAGCGGCGGCGCTCGGCTTTGCAGGCATCTATGTGAAGGAAGATGTCGGCGGCTCTGCGCTGACGCGCCTCGACGCCGCGCTCATCTTCGAAGCTCTCTCGGGTGGCTGCACTTCGACGGCGGCTTACCTCACGATCCACAACATGGCGTCCTGGATGATCGACACATTCGGGTCGGAAGAGCTGCGGCAGAAATATCTCCCGCGCCTCACCACCATGGAACTGATCGCGAGCTATTGCCTTACCGAGCCGGGTTCGGGCTCGGACGCCGCGTCGCTGCGCACACGCGCGGTTCGCGACGGCGACCACTATGTCATCAACGGCTCGAAAGCCTTCATCTCGGGTGGCGGCACGTCGGACATATATGTCGCGATGGTGCGCACGGGCGAGGCTGGCCCGAAAGGCGTTTCCTGCATTGTCGTCGAGAAGGGTGCGCCGGGCCTTTCCTTCGGCGCGCCGGAAAAGAAGATGGGCTGGAATTCGCAGCCGACGGCGCAGGTGATCTTCGAGGATTGCCGTGTGCCTGTTTCGAACCGCGTCGGCGAAGAAGGTGAAGGCTTCAAGTTCGCCATGATGGGCCTCGATGGCGGACGTCTCAACATCGCGGCCTGTGCGATCGGTACCGCGCGCGTGGCCTTCGAGCGCGCTAAGGCCTATCTCAACGAGCGCCAGCAATTTGGCAAGCCGCTCGCAACGTTTCAGGCGCTTCAGTTCAAGCTCGCCGACATGGCGACCGAACTCGAAGCCGCGCGTCTGCTGCTCTATCAGGCCGCGACCAAGGTGCAGGCCAAGACGCCGGACGCGACCATGCAGGCGGCGATGGCGAAGCGCTTCGTCACCGATGTCAGCTTCCGTGTCGCCAATGAGGCGCTGCAGCTTCACGGCGGCTATGGCTATCTCAACGATTTCCCGCTGGAGCGTCATGTGCGCGATCTGCGCGTGCATCAGATCCTCGAAGGCACGAATGAGATCATGCGCGTCATCATTGCGCGCGAACTGCTGAAGAACTGATCGACATGTCTGAAGAAGCCGAGGTTCTGTTCGCGCGCAACGGCGTCGCGGGTATCATCACGCTCAATCGTCCGAAGGCGCTGAACGCGCTGACGCTCAACATGGTTCGCCTGATCCACCCGCAGCTCAGGGCCTGGGCGGCGGATGACCGCGTGAAGATCGTCATCATCGAGGGTGCGGGCGAGAAGGCATTCTGCGCAGGCGGCGACATTCGCGCGCTGCATGACTGGGGCAAGACTGGCGATCCATCCGCGCTTGCTTTCTGGCGCGAGGAATATCGGCTCAACACCTATATCAAGCGCTATCCAAAGCCCTATGTCGCGCTGATGGACGGCATCGACATGGGCGGCGGCGTCGGCGTTTCGGTCAACGGCTCGCGTCGCGTCGCGACGGAGCGGCTGACCTTCGCCATGCCGGAAACGGGCGTCGGCCTTTTCCCGGATGTCGGCGGCACGTATTTTCTGCCGCGCTGCCCTGGCGAGATCGGCATGTTCCTCGGGATCACCGGCGAGCGGTTGAAGGTTGCGGATGCGGTCTATGCCGGCATTGCAGACGTTTATGTACCGAGCGATAGGCTCGACTTACTGAAGATGCGTCTTGCAGAAGGGGTGTCGATCGATGTGGCGCTGCGCGAGCTCTCCGCGCCTGCGGACGAGGCGCCGCTTGCGCGGCACCGCGCGTCGATCGACAGGCATTTTGCCAAGGGTTCCGTTTCCGAAATCGTCGCCTCGCTGAAAGCGGATGGCGGCGAGTGGGAGGCGAAGGTCGCGGCCAACATTGAAACCAAATCGCCGACGAGTTGTAGCGTCGCCTATCGCCAGATCCGGGAGGGCGATAGGCTCTCCTTCGAGGAAGCGATGCAGCTCGAATACCGGCTCACCAATCGCTTCATCAAGGGTCATGATTTCTACGAGGGCGTACGCGCCATCATCATCGACAAGGATCAGGCACCGAAATGGAAGCCTGCGAAGCTCGACGATGTGACGACAGCGGAGATCGACGCTTATTTCGCGCCGCTCGAAAGCGGCGAACTGACATTCGAATAAGGGAAGAACAACAATGGCGAAGATCGGATTCATCGGCCTCGGCAATATGGGCGGGCCAATGGCGCGCAACCTCGTGAAGGCGGGGCATGCGCTGAAGGTATTCGACCTCTCGAAGGAGGCGGTTGCTGGTCTGGTTGAAGCAGGTGCCACCGCAGTTCCAACCGCCGCCGACGCTGCCAAGGGCGTCGAATTCGTCGTGACGATGTTGCCTGCGGGCGAACACGTGCGCTCGGTCTATCTCGGCGAGGGTGGCCTCCTCGCCGCGGCCGACGAAGGAACGGTATTCATCGACAGCTCAACGATCGACGTGCCGACCGCGAGAGAGGTCATCGCGGCAGCGGTCGCAGCAGGCATGTCGATGCTCGATGCCCCCGTCTCGGGCGGTGTCGGTGGCGCGGAAGCCGGCACGCTTACATTCATGGTTGGCGGCGAGGAAGAAGCTTTCGCCAAGGCGTTGCCGATCATCGAGAGGATGGGCAAGAACATCTTCCACGCAGGTGCCGCGGGCACGGGGCAGGTCGCCAAGGTCTGCAACAACATGATCCTCGGTATCTCGATGATTGCGGTGTCGGAAGCCTTTGCACTCGGCGAGAAGCTCGGACTCGATGCGCAGAAGCTCTTCGATATTTCCTCGACCGCCTCCGGTCAGTGCTGGTCGCTGACGTCTTACTGCCCGGTGCCGGGCCCCGTGCCGACCTCGCCGGCCAATCGCGATTACAAGCCGGGCTTCACGGCGGGCATGATGCTGAAGGACCTTCGCCTCGCCCAGGACGCTTCCAGAACGGCGCGGGTACCGACGCCGCTCGGCGCACATGCGGCTCAGGTTTACGCTCTGATGGAAGCTCTGGGGCATGATGCGATAGACTTCTCCGGCGTCATAAAGCTCATCAAGGGCCAGATTTAACCGCGATCTCCGGGAGACGACGAACATGGCTTACGAAACCATCCTCACCGAGACGCAGGGCCGCGTCGCCACCATCACGCTCAACCGGCCGCAGGCGCTCAACGCGCTCAACGCGACGCTGATGAATGAGGTGATTGCGGCGGCCAAGGGCTTCGATGCGGATGCGGGCATCGGCTGCATCGTCATCACCGGTTCGGCCAAGGCCTTCGCCGCCGGCGCGGACATCAAGGAGATGGCCGGGCGCGAAGCGACGGAAATGTATCTCGCCGACTGGTTTGCGCCCTGGGAAGAACTGACCCGCGTACGCAAGCCGATCATCGCGGCGGTGGCGGGCTTCGCGCTGGGCGGCGGCTGCGAACTCGCCATGATGTGCGACTTCATTCTCGCCGCCGACAGCGCAAAATTCGGCCAACCGGAAGTGAAGCTCGGCGTCATTCCGGGCATGGGCGGTTCGCAGCGCCTCACCCGCGCCGTCGGCAAGGCGAAGGCGATGGAAATGTGCCTGACGGGGCGCTTCATGGATGCGGAAGAAGCCGAGCGGTCCGGCCTCGTCGCGCGTATCGTGCCGGCGGACAAGCTTCTCGAAGAGGCTGCAAAACTCGCCGAAACGATTGCGGGTATGTCTCTGCCCGCCACCATGGCGATCAAGGAGAGCGTCAACCGCAGCTTCGAGGTGACGCTCGCAGAGGGCGTCCGCTTCGAGCGCCGCGTCTTCCATTCGGGTTTTGCCAATGCAGACCAGAAGGAAGGTATGGCGGCCTTCATCGAGAAGCGCGCGCCGAACTTCAAGCACTCCTGATCGGCCTGGAAAGGGCGACACGTGACGAACACAGAAGCACCGCTCTGGACACCGTCGTCGGCCCGCGTCGCGGCGACCAATCTGACCGCCTTCGCCGCGCATCTCGCCGCGCGGCACGGGACGCAGTTCGCGGATTACGCAGCGCTTCACCAGTGGTCGATCGACCATCCGGAAGCTTTCTGGGATGCGGTCTGGGATTTCTGCGGCGTGGTCGGGGAGAAGGGTACGCGCTTCATCGTCGATGGCGACCAGATGCCCGGCGCGAAGTTCTTCCCCGACGCGAAACTCAACTTCGCGGAGAATCTGCTCGCGCATGAAGGCGACGGGCCCGCGCTGCTCTTCAATAATGAAGGCGTAGCATCTGCGCCGACAACCTGGACGGAGCTTAAGTCGCGTGTCGCGCGGTTTGCTTCCGTGTTGCGGCGCTGGGGCGTCGAGCCGGGCGACCGCGTCGCAGCTTTCATGCCGAATTGCCCGGAGACGATCATCGCCATGCTGGCGGTCACGAGTCTCGGTGCGGTCTTCTCGTCATGCTCGCCCGATTTCGGCGTACGCGGCGTGCTCGATCGCTTCGGCCAGATCGCACCCAAGGTGCTCGTTGCCCGCGATGGCTATCGCTATGCGGGCAAGGTGTTGCCGAGCCATGAGAAGCTTGCCGAAATCATCGAAGGCCTGCCGAGCCTCGAACATGTGGCCATCGTGCCCTTCATTGGCGAGGGGCCGAAGGATTTAGCCAAGGCGGAGGATTTCGAGACGCTTGTCGCGAATGTTCCCGTTGCGCCGCTCAGCTTCGCAAGACTCCCTTTCGCGCATCCGCTCTACATCATGTATTCGAGTGGCACGACTGGCGTTCCCAAATGCATCGTGCATTCGGCTGGTGGCACGCTTCTTCAGCATCTGAAAGAGCACAAGCTTTCCTGCGACGAGAAGCCGGGCGACGTGCTCTTCTACTTCACGACCTGCGGCTGGATGATGTGGAACTGGCTCGTCTCGGGGCTCGCTGCTGGCGCGACGCTGGCCCTTTACGACGGATCGCCCTTCCATCCCTCCGAGCGCGTGCTCTTCGACTATATTGATGCCGCGAAGATCAGGATTTTCGGCACATCCGCGAAGTTCATCGATGCGGTGAAGAAATCGGGCTTCAAGCCGCGCGAGACGCATTCACTTGCCAGCATGGAAACGATCCTCTCCACCGGCTCGCCGCTGGTGCCTGAGAGTTTCGATTTCATCTATCGCGACGTGAAGGCGGATGTGCAGCTCTCCTCGATTTCGGGCGGCACCGACATTCTCTCCTGCTTCGTCGGCGGCTCTCCGTGGGACCCGGTCTGGCGCGGCGAGATTCAGGCCAAGGGTCTCGGCATGGCAACCAACGTCTGGAACGATGACGGCGAGCCTGTCATTGGCGTGAAGGGCGAACTCGTTTGCACGAAGCCCTTCCCGTCCATGCCGGTCTGTTTCTGGAATGATGCGGACGGCGCCAAATATCGCGCCGCCTATTTCGAACGTTTCCCCGGCGTCTGGTGTCACGGCGACTTCGCTGAGATCACCGAGCATGGCGGTTTCATCATTCATGGCCGCTCCGACGCGACGCTCAATCCGGGCGGCGTGCGCATCGGCACGGCGGAAATCTACGCGCAGGTGGAGCAGCTTCCAGAAATTCAGGAAGCGATCGCCATCGGTCAGGATTGGGAAGGTGATGCCCGCGTCATCCTCTTCGTCGTGATGAAACACGGCACCATGCTCGACGATGCCCTTCAGGTGAAGATACGCAAGAAAATCCGAGACGGTGCTTCGCCACGACACGTACCTGCGAAGATCGTCGCCGTCGCCGACATTCCACGCACCAAATCCGGCAAAATCACTGAACTCGCCGTGCGCGATGTCGTGCATGGACGTCCCATCAAGAACAAGGAAGCGCTCGCCAACCCCGAAGCACTCGACCTTTTCATCGACATAGTTGAGTTGAAGTCCTGACAGGAGGGCTGAGTTGTCCCGCTACCTCTTCACGCCGCCTGCGACCGTCGCTGTTCCCATTCGGGGGCGGGACGAGTTGTTCCCCATTCATCGCATCTTTTGCGTCGGGCGAAACTATGCGGCGCATGCGCGCGAGATGGGGGTTGAGCCGGATCGCGAGGCGCCATTTTATTTCAATAAATCCGCGCATCACTATGTCGCGAGCGGCAGCATGATCGCCTATGCGCCGGAGACAGCCAACCTTCAGTATGAAATGGAAATGGTCGTCGCTATCGGCAGGGGTGGCTTCCGCGTTGCTGCCGCCGATGCGCTCGATCATGTGTTCGGCTATGCCTGCGGCCTCGACATGACGCGGCGCGACATTCAGTTCGCGCTGCGTGAAAAGCAGCGCCCTTGGGACCTCGCCAAGGATTTCGAGAATGCTGCCGTGCTTTCCGAGGTTGTGCCCGCAAGCATCACAGGCCATCCCGAAAAAGGCCTGGTGCAGTTGAAGCTCAATGGCGAGGTGAAGCAGGCGGGCGACCTCTCCGATCTCATCCATCCGGTACCCGCCTTGATCGCTCATCTTTCACGCTACTATCATCTGCAACCGGGCGATATCATCTACACGGGGACGCCCGAAGGCGTCGGGCCGGTAAAGCCCGGCGACAGGCTTGAGGGCATGGTCGAAGGCGTGGGCGGCATCACGCTCTCCATAGGCCCCGCAGAATAAATCAGCCGGCGAGGGAGGCCGGGTCCATGGATTTCTCGCTTACGCCCGACCAGCAACAGATCCGCGACGCGATTTTCAAGCTCTGCGAGCCTTTTGACGACGACTACTGGTTGAAGAAGGACAAGGCGGGCGGCTTCCCCGAAGACTTCTACAAAGCCGTGGCCGATCAGGGTTGGCTCGGCATCGCAATGCCGGAATCTGTCGGCGGCGCGGGCCTCGGCATTACCGAGGCCGCGCTGATGATGCAGGCGATCTCGGAATCAGGCGGCGGCATGAGCGGTGCCTCTGCCGTCCATCTCAATATCTTCGGCCTTAATCCCGTCGTCGTCTTCGGCACTGAGGATCAGAAGACGCGCATGCTGCCGCCGCTGATCCGCGGCGAGGACAAGGCATGTTTCGCGGTGACGGAACCGGATGCTGGCCTCAACACGACGGGTCTCAAGACCTTTGCCGAGCGGAAGAGTGACCGCTATATCGTGCGCGGACAGAAGATCTGGATCACGACCGCGCAGGTTGCATCGAAGATGCTGCTGCTCGCCCGCACCACGCCTTACGACGAGCTTACGAAGAAGACGGATGGGCTCAGCCTTTTCTATACGGATTTCGATCGCTCCAAGGTCGAGGTGCGGGAAATCCCGAAAATGGGCCGCTCGGCGGTCGACTCGAACATGCTTTTTTTCGACGGGCTTGAGATCCCGGTCGAGAACCGCATCGGCGCGGAAGGGAAGGGGTTCCAGCAGATCCTGCATGGGCTCAATCCCGAGCGCATATTGATCGCGGCGGAAGCGATCGGTCTGGGCCGCGCGGCGCTCAGGAAGGCGTCTGCCTATGCGCGCGAGCGCGTCGTCTTTGGACGTCCCATCGGCCAGAACCAGGGCATCCAGCATCCATTGGCGAAATGCTGGGCGGAACTCGAAGCTGCGAACCTGATGACCTTCAAGGCCGCGTCGCTCTATGACAACGGCAAGGAGTGTGGCGCCGAAGCCAATGCCGCCAAATACCTCGCCGCGGAAGCTGCGTTCCATGCTTGTGAGACGGCGATCCTGACGCATGGCGGAATGGGCTATGCGAAGGAATATCACGTCGAGCGTTATATGCGCGAAAGCTGGATCCCGCGCATCGCGCCGGTAAGCATGCAGCTCATCCTCAGCTTCATCGCGGAAAAAGTGCTCGGCCAGCCCAAGTCTTACTGACCGCTTCTCCTAGCCGAAGCGGCCCGTCACGTAGTCGCGTGTGCGGATGTTGGACGGATTGGTGAAGATTTTTTCCGACGTGTCGAACTCGACAAGCTCGCCCAGATACATGAAGGCGGTGTAGTCCGCGGCACGGGCGGCTTGCTGCATGTTGTGAGTGACGATCACGATGCAGTAATCCTGACGGAGTTCCTCGATCAGTTCTTCGAGCTTCGCTGTCGAGATCGGATCGAGGGCCGAGGCCGGTTCGTCCATCAGCAGGATTTCAGGCTTCACGGCAACCGCGCGGGCGACGCAAAGACGTTGTTGCTGGCCGCCGGAAAGGCCGGTGCCGAGCTGGTTGAGCTTGTCCTTCACCTCATCCCAGAGCGCGACGCGCGATAGCGCCCAGAACACGCGTTCGTCGAGATCGGCCTTGTTGAGCTTCTCATAGAGGCGGATGCCAAAGGCGACATTCTCGTAGATCGACATCGGGAAGGGCGTCGGCTTCTGGAAAACCATGCCGATCTTGGAACGAAGCTCGGTGAGGTCCTTCTGGGCGAGGATATTGTCGCCGTCGACATTGATTTCGCCTTCCGCGCGCTGGCCCGGATACATCTCGTAGATGCGGTTCATGGTGCGCAGCAGGGTCGACTTGCCGCAACCCGACGGGCCGATGAAGGCGGTCACGCGGCGATCATGGATCGAGATGTTGACGTTTTTCAGCGCATGAAAATGGCCGTAATAGAAGTTCAGGTCTTTAACGACGATCTTCTCGGGTGGGAGCGGGCCATCCTTCGCATTCGGCGCCGTGATCGTGTGCATGGTCGGCCGTTCGATGGCTATATCGCTGGTCATGAGCGTGCCTTTTGTTTTGCAGAGAATCGGGCGGCGATATTGAGCGCAAGAACCGCCGTGGTGATGAGAAGCGCGCCGCCCCAGGCCAGGTTGCGCCAATCCTCATATGGGCTCATGGCGAACTGGAAGATAACGACGGGAAGATTGGCCAGTGGAGCGTTGAGATTGGTGCTCCAGAACTGGTTGTTGAGCGCGGTGAAGAGCAGCGGCGCGGTTTCGCCGCTGACGCGGGCAACGGCGAGCAGAATGCCTGTCAGGATGCCCTGAAAGGCCGCACGGTAGCTAATGCTCGTGATGACCATCCAGCGCGGCGTGCCGAGCGCGGCGCCCGCCTCCCGGAGTGCGTCGGGGATGAGCGACAGCATGTCCTCGGTCGTGCGCACGATGATCGGGATGGCGATGATCGCCAGCGCCGCGACGCCCGCCCAGCCCGAGAAATGTCCCATGCCGATAACGACGATGCCGTAGACGAAAAGGCCGATAATGATTGAGGGCGCGCTCAGCAGAATGTCGTTGATGAAGCGCACCATCTCCGCAAGTCGGCTATGTCGGGCATATTCGGCGAGGAAGGTGCCGGCAAGAACGCCAACCGGCGTTGCGATGGCGATGCCGAGGCCCGTCATCATGAGGCTGCCGACAATCGCGTTGGCGAGTCCGCCCTCACTGCCGGGAGGTGGCGTGCTTTCGAGAAAGAGCGAGGGCTTGATGGCCTGGATGCCGTTCCAGAACAGCGTGATGAGGATGGTGCTGAGCGTGAAGAGAACGAAGCCGGTCATCACGAGAGAGAGAACGGTGATGATCTTGTCGTTGCGGTGACGGCGGTTGACGACGGCGCGGTTCATGCGAGCGTTCCTTTCGTCGAACGCAGAAGAAGGCGCTTGCCGATGGCGAGCACGAAGAAGGTCAGCACGAAGAGGACGAGGCCAAGCCCGATCAGAGAGGCAGTGTAAATTTCGCCGTCGGCTTCGGTGAATTCATTGGCGAGCGCTGCCGAGATCGTTGTGCCCGGTGCGAGCAGGGAGGCACTGAGGCGGTGGGCGTTGCCGATGACGAAGGTGACAGCCATGGTCTCGCCGAGCGCGCGGCCGAGGCCGAGCATCACGCCGCCGACCACGCCGGTGCGGCAATAGGGCAGAACCACGCGCCAGACGACCTCCCACCGCGTCGCGCCGAGGCCATAGGCCGATTCGCGCAGGACGGGCGGAACGCTGAGAAAGACTTCGCGCATGACCGCCGTGATGAAGGGCAGAACCATCAGACCGAGAATCAGACCGGCAAGCAGCATGCCGATGCCGATGGGCGGTCCCTGAAAGAACATGCCGAGGACGGGGACGGAGCCAAGCGTGGAAATCAGGAAAGGCTCGACGTAGTGCTGGAAGAGCGGGGCGAGAACGAAGAGACCCCAGATACCGTAGATGATGCTCGGCACGGCGGCCAGCAACTCGATCGCGATGGCGATGGGCTGACGAATCTTGTGCGGGCAGATCTCGGTGAGGAAGAAGGCGAGGCCGAAGCTGAAGGGGACGCCTATCACCATCGCGATGATCGATGTGATGATCGTGCCGACAAGCGGCACCAGCGCACCGAATTTCTCGGTGACAGGGTTCCAGCCGGACGCCCAGACGAAGGCCGGACCGAACTTGTGAAGGGCAGGCCATGCACCGTCGAAGAGAACCGCAATGACGCCACCCAGGATAAGCAGCACAAACACGGTGAAGGCGAAAGTGACACCGCGGAAGACTGGGTCGCCGAGGCGCATGCCGAAGCGGCTTCTTCTGCTTTGCATGGACTTTTCCCGGTCGAGAGTGGCAATTTCGAGCATAATACGTTCCCGGCCATGAGATGGGGAGGGAGCTTTACGCTTCCTCCCCACTTTCATTGCATTGAAGCCTCGGAGAAGTGAGCGAGCCTTAGAGAACCGGCTTGCCGCTGGCGTCCTTGACCTCGGACCAGCTCTTCTTGACCATCTCGACGACATTGTCCGGCATCGGGACGTAGATGAGGTCTTCGGCCATCTTGTCGCCCTTGTCGTAGCACCAGCTGAAGAAGTTCAGCACCGCCTTGGCATTTTCCGGCTTGTCCTGCGCCTTGTAGACGAGGATGAAAGTCGCGGCCGTCATCGGCCAGCTGTCGGCGCCGGGCTGGTCGGCGAGGATGACGCCGAAGCCGGGGACGCTCGACCAATTGGCGTTGGCGGCAGCGGCCTGGATGGTCTTGAGGCTCGGCGAAACGGTCTTGCCGGCCTTGTTGATCATGTCCGTGTAGGTCAGGTGGTTCTGGAGCGCATAGGCATATTCGACATAGCCGATCGAACCCTGCGTCTGCCCGACGAGAGCCGACACGCCTTCATTGCCCTTGCCGCCGAGACCGACCGGCCATTCAAGCGAGGTGTTGACGCCGACCGAAGACCACTTGGCATCCACGGCGTTGAGGTAGTAGGCGAAATTGAAGGTCGTGCCCGACCCGTCCGAACGGTGAACGACCGCAATGGAGCTGTCCGGGAGATTGACGCCCTTGTTGATCTTCACGATCTGGGGATCGTTCCACTTCGTGATGTTGCCGAGATAGATTTCAGCGAGGACGTGGCCCGTGAGCTTCATCTCGCCCGGCTTCACGCCCGGAAGATTGACGACGGGGACGATTGCACCCATCACCATCGGGAATTGCGCGAGACCGATCGAGCTCAGGTCTTCGCCCTTGAGCGGCGCATCGGAGGCGCCGAAGTCGACGGTCTTCGCCTTGATCTGCTTGATGCCGCCGCCGGAGCCGATCGACTGGTAGTTCAAGCCGATGCCGGTTTCCTTTTTGTAGGCATCGGCCCATTTCGCGTAGATCGGATAGGGGAAGGTGGCGCCAGCGCCGGAAATGTCGCCTGCGTTCGCCGCAGTCGCAACAACAAGGGCGGAAACGGCGAAGAGACTCGCCCGGCCCAATTTTGCAAGAGATTTCAGCATGGTGTTGTTTCCTCTGTCGAGCCGGCGGCGAGTGCCCCCCTGACTACGACGGTTCAGTGACGATTTGATGACGTATCGAGGCGATCCGACCCATGACGCGAAAGCTTCACACTGAAAGCGCCGTGTCATGTTGCTCGCCATAGTGGTTTGGGCCCCCCTGAGGAGAGCTGTTTCTGGACGAAAACCGGGTTCCGGTTGAACCGGGGAACAGATTCGCACCTGTCTCACCGGAGCCTTCTCCATCGAGCCGGAAACGGCGGAAATGCCGATGCCGCAATGACCTGACCCTTGCGACGCTATGCGCCCCGAACGATGCTCAACGACAAAAACCTCGCGGTCGGGGGCAAGGTTTTCGGTCGGGCATGTGTCCGAAGGTGCGGTCATCACCTAAACAAATGCCGTTTCGACACGGTGAGGGCAAATCATGGTTTTGTAACAGTGCGGCAGTCATAACCGGGAACATTGTAGGGTCTTGCATGGTTCGTGCGAGGATGACCGGGAGAAATGTCCATGAAAAAGCGCCGCGTTCTTGTGAGTTTGCTTCTGTCCGCCATCGCGGCACTTGTTGCGAGCGACGGTCACACGGTCATGGCCGGATCGACATCGCTCCGGGTCGAAAGCCACTCGCTGAGGGAGGGCGCAGGACTGCCCTCGACCAGATTCGTCGATGGTCGATGCGGCGGCGAGAACGTTTCGCCGGACATTTTCTGGCGAAACACTCCGAAGGGGACGAAGAGCTTCGCCCTGACGATGTTCGATCCGGATGCGGGCGGCGGACGCGGCTGGTGGCACTGGATCGTCTTCGGCATTCCGGCCTCCGTCGGCAACTTGCCGGAGGGAGCGAGCCGAAGCGGAGGGATGCCCGCCGGTGTGGTGCAAGGCACAGGCGATTTCGGCGAGAACGGTTATCAGGGGCCGTGTCCGCCGCAAGGCGACACGCCACATCATTATGTGCTGACGGTTTACGCGCTCGATGAGGCGAATGTCGCCCTCGACGCCACGGCGACGGGTGCGAAGGCGGCGGTGCTCTTTCGGCAACATGCGCTTGCAACAGGATCGATCGTGTTTCTGTACGGGCGTCCCTAGCCCCGCCGGCCGTTTTTCCCTCCGCAGGTCCAGACGATCCAGGCCGCGGTGGCAACGACGAGGAAGGCGCCCGTGAGCGCATAGGGTGTCCAGCCTTCCTCTCGCTCCAGCAATTGCCAGATGGAGGTCGCCGCGATGCCGGGTATGAGAAGGATCGGCGCCCAGATCAGACCGGAGAGGATGTTCGCCAACCAGAAGCGTCCCGCCGGCATTTCCATCATGCCCGCGATGAGTGGAATGACCGCGCGCACGGGACCGAAGAAACGTCCGATGAAGACGCTCTTGCCGCCGTGCTTCTCGAAAAAGCGATGCCCGTTGGCGAGAAGCTCGGGCCGCGTCCTGAAGGGCCACATGTCGGGGACGAGATGGCCGAAGCGAAGGCCCAGCCAATAGGAAATGCCGTCACCCAGCGTCGCGCCCATAATGCCGCCAACGAGCAGCGGAACAATGGGCACTGTGCCGTCATGGACTAGCGTTCCGGCGGCGACCATGATTGCCGTGCCGGGAACGAAAAGGCTCACAAAGGCGAAGGACTCGCCGAATGCGACGAGAAAGATGATGGGGCCAGTCCACTCGGCATGCAGCCTGATGAATTCGACAAGCACATGGACATGGTCACCCACCGTTCAGAGCCCTTTCTCAGGCGAAGGCATAAGGACCGCCACGCGTCAGCGCACGCTGATAGGCGGGCCGCTCCTGAAGGCGTGCAAGAAGATTGATGAGGTTCGGATAGTCGCCGAGAAGGCCGCGCACCTTTGCCGCCTCTAGCACGAAGGAGTTGAGAATGTCGGCGGCGCTGAATTCGTCGCCCAGCAGATAGCCACCTTTTTCAATGGCATTGTTCATGTAGGAGAGGTGGTTCGCGATTTCGCCAAAGATACGCGGATGGAGCGGCGCGCCCGCATCGCCGAGGCGGCCGACATAAAGCGCAAGCAGAAGCGGAAGCATGGCAGAGCCTTCCGCGAAATGCATCCACTGGAGATAGGGCACATAGTCCGGCGAAGTCTCGGCAGGCGTGAGCCGGCCCTTGCCATATTTGCGCACCAGATATTCGACGATGGCGCCCGACTCCGCGACGGTGAGGTCGCCATCCGTGATGACGGGCGATTTGCCGAGCGGATGGATCGCCTTCAACTCCGGCGGTGCGAGATTGGTCACGGCATCGCGTTGGTAGTGGACGATCTCATAAGGAAGGTCCAGTTCCTCCAGCAACCAGAGGATGCGCTGGGAGCGCGAATTGTTGAGGTGATGAACCTTGATCATGAAGCCTTCTCCAATCCGGACGCGGCGCGCCGATGTATCTGGACAAAGACGACGATCTCGTCGATCGCCTGCCGGGCTTCCGGCAGAAGATCCGCCATGAGGTGCCAGACATGTGGCACCTTGGGCCAGACCTTGATCGTCACGGACACCGCCGCCGCGCGCATCTTGTCGGCCATGCGCGTGGAGTCGTCGAGTAACATTTCCGTGTCCCCGACATGGAAGAGCGTGGGCGGAAGATTGGCAACGTCACCATGAAGCGGCGAGATATAGGGATTGAGCGGATCGGCGCCGGGGCAGTAACGGCCTTCCACCGTTTCCATCATTTCCTCGACAAAAAGAGCATCGCGCTTGGCATTGCTGATGCGTGACCCGCCTGTCGCCGCGAGATCCGTCGCGGGAGAAAGGCAGACAAGTGCAGCGGGTAGTGGAATGCCTTCGGCCTTGAGGCGAAGCGCAAGGGCGAGGGCGAGATTGCCGCCCGCGCTGTCGCCGCCGACCACGATCTCATGCGCAGGCACTTCTTCGAGAAGGGCACGATAGGCCGCGACGCAATCGTCGAGACCCGCCGGGAAGACATGCTCCGGCGCGAGCCTGTAATCAACGGCGTAGACGGCCATGCCTGTCTGCGTTGCGAGCCGGTGTGTGAGCGGACGATGAGTGCGCGGCGATCCGGCAACCCAGCCGCCACCATGGATGTAGAAGAAGGCGCCGCTGCTTTCGGCCGCCGTCGCAGTGAGCTTTTCGACGGGTACGCCGCCAAGCGTTATCTGCTGCGCGGTGACGTCGGCGGGAAGCTTCGCGTTCTGCGGCTCCATCGCCTGCATGACGGGGCGAAGCGTCATCACATCCGGGTTTTTCTTGAAGCGGCGTTTCACCTGAAAACGCATCATCGGATTGATGAGAAGAAGCTGCAGGCTCATTTGGATCCCCCCGGGGCTTGGCGCCGGTTATTGGTGTGCAATGCTTGTGGGCCGATGCAATCGGTCTGGGCGCGGCCTGTCAAGGAGCGCCAGATGAGGCAGGGGCCTCAAAACAAAATGGCCGGGCACAAGGCCCGGCCACCGATTTTTGCAAAGCCGAAGGCGAGTTACGCGACCGTGAGGTTCGCGGCCGATGTCTTGCCCTTTTCGGTCACGAGCTCATAGTTGATCTTCTGACCTTCGTTGAGCGTGCTGAGGCCAGCGCGCTCCACGGCGCTGATGTGCACGAACACATCGCGACCTCCGTCGGACGGCTGAATGAAGCCGTAGCCCTTCTGAGCGTTGAACCACTTCACAGTACCAGTAGCCATTTGGGTCTCCTTGCGCACTTGCGTGCGGTAATAACCACGCTCCCATCGCGCGGCTGATGATGACAACCTGATTTTTGGAAGTGTCTTGAAAGGCCCGTAGGGCAAATCAGCCAAGGCAGGCCAAAATGTCGATTGCCGACAAAGCAGACAAGATTAGTTTGTCCAAGTCAACAGCGTTTGGCCACGACGGGGCACTCACGGACGTCTTTTGCGACGCCCGCAAATCCTTGGTTATGTGGGGAAATTTGACCCTGTCCCATTTGCAGACGCGAAGGGATTACTGCTCGTCGCCCTTGCGAACGAAGGTGGCGGCGTAGAAAAGCTCGCCGTCGAAAAGGTCCTTGGGAGCGCCCAGGCCCTCGATCATCTGGAACCGGCGCTGAACGATCTGGCCCTCCATGCGATAGCCCTTCTCGCTCATGTTCCGGCGATGGAACTCCATGGCGGCGGGCGTGAACTCCCGGGCCAGCACGGTGATGCGTTCGGGCAGATTGCTGGTTTTTGTCTCGTCGGCCATACCGGTGTCTCGTCGTTCGCTGAATACTGGATCGATGGCGCGAGGCCTCGCCCGGCGCGGGCGCAGTATGCGGCGGGGGGGCGTGCTTGTCGAGTATCCGGTTCGCTCAGAGCAGGGGTTGCGCTGGGGCGAGAAGTGAGCCCGCCAGCAGGAATAGACCCATGGCCAGGATAAAGAGCCCCCCGCCGAGTTCGAGCCCACGCTCGATACGTCGAGTCCAGGGATTGTCGGTTCGGCTGGAGATACGGAGCGCCGTGTTTTTCGAAAAGACAGTCATGACGGCCAGCGTCGAAACGGTGATCGCCGTCCCGACCGACATGGCAAAGGCCGATAGGGCGCCAATGGCGAAGGTCCCTTGCGCAAGCGCAAAGAGGAGAACAAGGACCGCACCCGTACAGGGGCGAAGGCCGACGGCGAGGATCATCGCCGCAATGCCTCGCCAGCCGGGATTCGCGTCGAGCTCTTGCGGCGCCGGCAGATGGGAGTGTCCGCATCCGTGATCGCATTCATGGTCATGGTCATGGTCATGGGCGTGGTGGGCGTGTCCCACATGCGCATGAAGGTGATGGCCGTGTCCGCGGCCGCGTTTCAGCGCGCGCCAGAAAAGCCATGCGCCGAGCCCCGTCACCAGCACGAAGCTCACCTGCTCGATCATGGGCACGGCGTCCGCAACGCTGCGGCGCGTGAAGCCAAGAAGGACGGAGAGAGCGCCCACCGCGACAATGGCGGTCACGGCCTGCGTGAAAGACGACATGAAGGCGATCAGCACACCGCGCTTCACCTCGCGCTCGTCGGCCAGCAGATAGGAGGTGACGATGACCTTGCCGTGGCCGGGACCGACGGCATGAAAAATGCCGTAGACAAAGGAGAGTGAGACGAGCGTCCACGCGGCGGCGAGCGAATGTTCGTTGGAAACTTCACGTAGCGCGCTGGCAAGGCTGCGGTAATAGCGTTGCTGCACGGTCATGGCATAGACGAGCGGCTTGGCGATGAAGTGCCACACACCGTTCGGTTGCGCTTCCGCTGCCCCGTTTTCCGGCTGTCCAGAAGAAGCGGCGGGTGCTGCCTCACCGGGCGCGCCGGGCATCGCGAAGGGCTGCGCGGCGAGTGCCGTTCCGCCTGGCGCGAAAAGAAACAGCATGCAGAGAAGGGCGAATGATCGTCCGATACTCCCAACGCGCATGCGTCTAGTCCTCTTACTTGCAGATCAAAGTTGCCGTGGATGCGAAATTCCTGCCGAGTCCGGCATTCTTCGTTCCGGTGAAGGCGCTTTCAGGCAGGCTGGTCCAGATCTTTTCCGCATTGGGAATCTTGGTCGTGACGGCGCAGCCGTCATGCGCGCCCGAAATCATATGGATCGGATCGGTCTTCACATAATCGATCGCGATATAGAAACTTGGATCGTAGATGCGGAACTGGACGGGCGCCGCAGCCGTAGCCGCAACCGGAGTCGCCAGCGGTACGGTGAAGATCATCGTGAAGCGGCCGAGCTTCTTGTCGTAGCTCGCCCCGGCATTCTTTGCAGTGCCGAATTTCACCTGCTTGCCGTTGGCGGTCACCTCGGTGAAATAGTTCCAGTCCTTCAGGTTCGTCAGATTGACGTCGACAAGCTTGTTGAGGTCGGAGGTTGCATAGCCGCCATCAGACGTCTTTTTGAAATCCTCGACCGCGAAGGCGGAATAGAATTCGTCGAAGGTCCATGTGACCGTGAGTGCGGTCAGCTGCCTCTGGTCGTTGAAGGCGAGGTCCGTCTTCATGTCGATCCAGACATGCGGATGCGCGAGGGCGGGCGTCAGTCCGCTCATCCAAAGAAAAAGCGCGATGCTGAGACATCGCGCTTTGGCCGGGAATTTCGAGAGCATCAGTTATTGGGGCGAAGGTAATAGCCCGTACCCTGCCAGCCCATGTCACGCGAGGGGGCCTGCTGGGAATTGGTATTGTCGACGTTGTTGTAATAGCCGGGCGTACCGAAGTTATCGGTCGCGTCTTGGCTGCTCTTCATGGAGAAGTTGAAGCCGCCATTGTTGCTCGCATTGCCCACGCTCTGGTCGGTGTATTGCGCGGCGTTGGCGCCGTCGGTCTGCACCTGATAGGTCGTGAAGGCGAATGACGGCGTGGCGGCCAGGAGGCCCGCGGCGCCGGCGAGAGCTGCAAGAGTGATCTTGCGCATGGCTCATACTCCGAATCTGGGGTGTTCCCTTGCGGGAACTCTGCGCCCAAGCACATACCGGGGCGCGGGGCCTGTCAAGAAAGCCATCATTAAATTTGGGAAGGCAGACCGCTCAAACAAGTGTTCGGTTGCGTTTCGCGGCCATAATGACCGGAAACAAGACCGCCCGCCGGTGTTTCCGGCGGGCGGCAGGCCGTTCAGAAGCCTTCCAGCGTGGCGTATCGATCCCGGTGGAAATTGCCATCGCCGAAGGTGGCGGCGGCGACGCGGGCGCGCTTCATATAAAGGCCGACATCGAACTGGTCGGTCATGCCCATGCCGCCATGCATCTGGAGGCCCTCATTGGTGACGACGCGGGCCGTATCGGAAAGCCGCGCCTTGGCGAGGCTCGCCGCCTGCGGTACGTCGTTTCGCCGCGCTTCGAGCGCGGAAAGCGCGTCGAGCACAACCGAGCGGCACAGCTCGATCTCGGCGAACATGTCGGCAGCGCGGTGCTTCAGCGCCTGGAACGAGCCGATCACGACGCCGAACTGCTTGCGCTCCTTCAGGTAGTCGACCGTCTGGTCGAACACCGCCTGCACAAGGCCGAGAAGTTCTGCCGAAAGCCCGATGCGGGCAATGTCGAGAACCTGATCGAGCACGTCCGTGCCACCATCGACAGAGCCGAGCACGTTGTCGGCGGAGACGACGACGTTGTCGAAGGAGATGTTCGCGGCGTTGCGGCTGTCGACCATCAAGGTTCGTTCGATCGAAACACCCTTGGTCTTCGCATCGACGAGGAAGAGCGTGATGCCCGACTTGTCATCGTCCTTGCCCGATGTACGCGCGGCAACGATCAGGCGGTCGGCGACGTGGCCATCGAGCACGAAAGTCTTCTTGCCGGAGATGCGATAGGAGGATCCCTCAGCCACGGCGCGCGTCGCTATATGCGTCGGATTGTGGTGCGGGCCTTCTTCCAGCGCGAGCGCCATGATGAGCTCGCCGGCCGCGATGGCGGGAAGAATGTCCTGACGCTGCGTCGCGCTGCCCGCAAGCTGCACGGCCGAACCGCAGAGAAGAACCGTCGAGACGAGCGGGCTCGCGGCGAGCGTGCGTCCCGCCTGTTCGAGTACGAGGCCGAGACCGACGGGGCCGAAATCCGTGCCGCCGTATTTCTCCGAGATCAGGATGCCCGCGAAGCCGAGATCGGCCATTTCCTTCCAGGCGCCGCGGTCGAAGCCGGCGGGCTCTTTCGTATCGCGAAGCCTGCGCAGGTTGGCAACGGGAACGCGCTCCTGAAAGAACTGGGTTGCCGTGTCGCGAAGAAGCTGTTGTTCCTCGGTCAGTACCAATGCCATCGAAAATACTCTTTTAGTTATCGTTGATGCGGAGAGGGGGCGTCGAAGCGGTGCCGCGCCTCAGTCCGGCAGTCCGAGCACGCGCTTGGCCACCACGTTGAGCTGCACTTCCGACGTGCCGCCTTCGATGGAATTGCCCTTGGAGCGGAGCCAGGAGCGTGTGACGCCAAGTTCCTCTTCGGTGAAGCCTTCGCCTTCCCAGCCGAGACCCTGCGTGCCGAGAATTTCGAGCAGGAGCTCGTAGCGGCGCTTGTTGAGCTCGGTGCCGTAATATTTGAAGATCGACGAGGCGGCGCCGGTGCCGATGCCCGCCTTCGCTTCTTCCGCCGTGCGCTGCAATGTCAGCGCGAAGGCCTTTCCGTCCATCTTCTGCTTGGCGATGTGCTCGCGCAGCGCGGCCGAAGCGACGCGGCCATTGGCTTCGCCGAAATAATCCTTCGCCAGCGCTTCGAGGCTCGCGGAGCTGCCGACGCCCGAGCCGAGGCCCATGCCGGAGATCATGTCGCGCTCGTGCTGGAGCAGGCGCTTCGCTATCGTCCAGCCTTTGTTGAGTTCGCCGACGAGATTCTTTTTCGGCACCTTCACATCGGTAAAGAAGGTTTCGCAGAAGGGCGAGGCGCCGGAGATCATGGTGATCGGCCGCGCTTCGACGCCCGGCGTCGTCATGTCGAAAAGCAGGAAGCTGATGCCGTCATGCTTCTTCGCCGTGTCCGTGCGCACGAGGCAGAAAATCCAGTCGGCCTTGTCCGCATAGGAGGTCCAGATCTTCTGGCCATTGACGAGGTAATAGTCGCCCTTGTCCTCGGCCTTGGTCTGAAGACCGGCGAGGTCGGAGCCCGCGCCCGGTTCCGAATAGCCCTGGCACCAGCGGATCTCGCCGCGCACGATCGGCGGCAGGTGCTCGCGCTTCTGCTCTTCATTGGCGAATTCGAGAAGGGCCGGCCCAAGCATCCAGAGGCCGAAGCTCGATAGCGGCTGGCGCGCCTTGATGCGGCGCATCTCCTGGCCTAGGACGAGGCTTTCCTCCTTCGTCAGGCCGCCACCGCCATATTCCCTGGGCCATGTCGGTGCGGTCCAGCCGCGCGACGCCATGCGATCGAGCCAGACTTTCGAATCTGGATTGGCCCATGTCGCGTTGCGTCCGCCCCATGGCGTTTCTTCCTCGGGCATGGATGTGCGCATCGAAGCGGGGCAATTCGCCTCCAGCCATTCGCGCGTTTCCTGGCGGAACTTCTCGATGGGTTCCATTGATGTCTCCTCGATACGAACAGGATTTCAATTGCGGGGTGGCAGAATATCAGCCGGAAAGTCTTAGGCAATTGACAATGACGGTGCGTGCGGAAGCTGTGCCGCAATAATCCATAGGTAAATTGCGTCTATCGGCGGAGATAGCGCTCGACTTCGGGCCGCTCGCGCAATTGCCGGGCCCAGCGGCGCAGCACACCGACGAGCCTCGGCTCATCGACACCTAGCTGCGCCATCGCGACACCGCCATTCACGCTTTCACGGTAGTCGGAAATGAGCCCGTCCTTCAGTTCGAAACGGCTCATGCCGTCGATGACGACTTGCTTGCCTTCATAGGCCGGAACCGTCGAGACGAATTTCGACAGCGACCATGCATAGCCGAGATTGCCGTTGCAAACAGGGTCGAGCATACGCCAGTCGTAATCGCGCGCATCGCGATGGAAATATTCTTCGAGCATATGCGCGATTTCGGCGCGGCCCTTGTGATCGCCATAGATGTAGTCGTGATAGACGCCATCCTCGGTGAAGCATTCGGCGAATGCCTTGCCGTCGCCCGCCGTAGCGGCGGCGGAGAATCGTGCTAGGAGAGCGGCGAATTCGTCCTGCGTCATCACCGCTCTCCCCGATGCATCAAGCTACGCCGAGTTCGTGCTTGGCGAAGGCCGTCACGCCCTTGTAGTCCGCCTTGCCGTTCGGCGCGCGGAAGGCGATGGTGGCGCCGAGCAGGATACGCTTCGGCGTCTTGTAGCCTGCGAGCTTCTCGCGCACATGGGCGCGGATTGCGGCCTCGTCGAACGAGTGACCATGCGCGAGCTTGATGATGCCGGTGACGGCCTGTCCCCATTTCTCATCGGGAAGGCCGACGACCAGCGCGTCTTCGACGGCGGGGTGCGTTTTCAGCACTTCCTCGACTTCTTCCGGATAGACCTTTTCGCCTGCGGTGTTGATGCAGACGGAGCCGCGTCCGAGCAGCGTCAGCGTACCGTCTGCTTCGACCGTGCACCAGTCGCCGGGGATCGAGTAGCGCTCACCCTTGATGGTGCGGAAGGTCTCGGCGGTCTTTTTCTCGTCCTTGTAGTAGCCGACGGGGATGGGGGCCGCCATGGCGATGATGCCCGGCTTGCCGCTGCCCGGCTCGACCTGCTCTTCCTTTTCGTCGAAGACCTTGCAGCGGTCGCCGATCTGGAATTTCGCGGTCCCGATCTCGCCGTCCTTCGTCATCATCGAGGCGCCGAAGCCGATGCCTTCCGAGGCGCCGAAGCTGTCGGTCATGATGGCCTGCGGAATGTGCTTGAGAAGGCTGCGCTTCACTTCCGTCGACCACATGACGCCCGAGGAAATGATCGTGACAATGCTGGAGAGGTCGTATTTCCCCGGCGTCTCGTCGAGCGTGCGCAGCATCGGCTTTGCGAATGCATCGCCGACAATGGCAATGCTCTGCACCTTGTTGCGGTCGACGGCTTCCCAGAGTTCATCGGCGTCGAGCGACGGGCTTTCCAGCGTGACCAGCGCGCCGCCCGCCATGATGACGCCGAGCGAGCTCAGAAGACCCGTGCCATGCATGAGCGGGCAGGCGGGCAGATGGCAGCCCTGCGGGCCCATCAGCTTCAGCGCTTCGACGAGCTGTTCCATCGTTTCCGGCACGGGGCCTAGCTTGCGGCCCGCCGCAAGCTGGACTTCGCGCAGATCGTCGTGACGCCACATCACGCCCTTGGGCATGCCGGTGGTGCCGCCGGTATAGATGAAGAGAAGATCGTCGGGCGAACGCTTGATATCGAGCTTCTCGCCGCTGCCGGTGTTTGCCAGCGTCTCGTAACGCTCCGCGAAGGAGGCGATCTCGCCGCCGTCATTCACTTCGACGAAGGTATGGACCTTGGTAAGGCGCGGTCTGATTTCCTCGATGATGTCGCGGAATTCCGAACCGTAGACGACCGTCTGCGCGTCCGAGTTGTCGAAGATGTAGAAAACCTCGTCGGCCTTGTAGCGATAGTTGACGTTCACATGGGTCAGCCGCGCCTTGAAGCAGGCATTGAGCAGTTCCATGTATTCGGGCCGGTTGCGCATATAGAAGGCGACCTTGTCGCCCGGCTTCGCGCCGCGTTCGATGAGGGCGCGGGCGAGGTTGTTGGTGCGCTTCGTGCTTTCTCCCCAGGTGATGACGCGGTCCTGATGGATGAAGGCCGGGGCGTCCTGGGGCAGGACTGGCGAAATAGCGTCGAGAATGTCCCCGAAATTCCAAGGCATGAACGAACTCCTCCCAGAAGTCATATGGTGTCGGCCTCTTCGGGCCAATTTCTGTTTGGGGGCATGATACAGGGAAAATCGCGCCCGTCACCCGTTCTGGAAACGGGGCGCAGGCCGGGGCAGGACCAACGAAAAAGGGGCGGCCTTTTCGGGGCCGCCCCTCGACTTCCGGTGGCTTTCGCCGCTTATTCGGCCGCCGACATGCTGTCGAGCGAATAGGCGCGAGTGCCCTGACCGTTCAGCTGAAGGAGGTACTTGATGCCTTCTTCCGCGATGTCGTCGCCGATCATGCGGTCGCCTTCGGCATAAAGCTCCTTCATGTCGATGAAGGCTGCATAGTTGCCGGCGGTGCGGTTGGTGATGATGCCGGCCTTGAGCAGCGTCTTGATGAGGACGCGGAAGATGTTGGTCGTCTCCTGCATCTCCTCGCGGATATTGACATCCGTGAGGGCCTCCATGAAAGCGCCCTGCACCCACTGCCAGTCAAGACCGACGGCGGCATAGATGTGCTTCTTCTGCTCGGGGCTGCCGAGGTTGTAGAGCAGGATTTCGAACACGTGCCACGCCCAGTCTTCGATCTGGTTGCGCTCGTCTACATTGATGTTGGGGATGGTGCGGTCCGCCCAGATCTTTCCGAACTTGTGGTGGAACGCCTCGTCCGTCATGGTGAGCTGCATCAGCTTCACGAGCAGCGGATCGCGGCTCACCTTGTAGAAGGTCGCGAAGGCGCCCATGGCGAGGCCTTCGACGAGCATTTGCATACCGACGATCTTTTTCCAGACCAGCGGCGAGAGAACGAGTTCGGTGAGAACGTCGCCGAGCGCCGGACCGACCGCAACAGGCTTGCCCCAGCGGGCCTTGATATAGTTCGAGAAGCCGGCGACGTGGCGGGCCTCTTCGCGCGTCTGGTTCGCGGCATATTCCTGCGCGCCCGGATCTTTCAGGATGTGGCAGAGCGAAGCCGAAAGCGCCAGCGCGCCAGCTTCGCCGTGAAGGATCGACGAAAGCGACCACTGCACGTCGAGATTGACGAGCTTGATCTTCTGCTTCTCGTCGAGCTTGTCGGCGACGGCGGTCTTGAGATCCGTGTTCTGCGTCGGATCGATCAGGTATTCGTTTTCCATGTCGAAGGGCTGCGAGAAGTCGACATACTTCTTGTCCATCGGATCCCAGAAATGATCGTGGGTCGCCGAGATGATCTTGTCGAAAGCGTTGGAGCGCTTGCCGTAGCGCTCGACATCCATCATCGCGGGAAAGTCATCCGGGGCGACGGCTTCGTAAGCCGGATCCACGGTCAGATTCGTTTCGATCTTCGTCATAGCTCCTCCTGTGCGCGGCCTTTTCCGGCCCGTTCCCTTGCTGGCAAGTCCGCGTCATCCCTCGCGTCCGCCCTCATTCCCCTTATCAATATAGGACGGAGAGTTAAGGCTTGCAAAAAATAATGACGCCCATGTCACTTTTGGTCACGCTTTCCGATCCGGTCCCGAGGCCTATGCGGCGTGGGCGGAACTGGTGCTAACCTGATGAAAACAAAGGGGGCGAAAATGAAAAAATCAGGTTTCACCGAGACCGAACATGGGCGGATCGCATGGGTCGAGACCGAGAGCGACGGCCCGGCGGTTCTTTTCATCCATGGCAATTCCTCGGCCAAGGAGATGTTCGGCCGGCAATTTGAGAGCGAGATCGGCCGACGCTACCGGCTGATCGCCTTCGATCTGCCCGGTCACGGCGAAAGCTCCGACGCGCCAGATCCGGGGGCGACCTATTCCATCCACGGTTTTGCCAATGCCGCCATTGCCTTCCTCAAGGCTCGCGGTATTTCTCAGGCGGTCGTGATGGGGTGGTCGCTGGGCGGTCATGTGGCGCTGGAATTGATGGCGCGTTGGCCCGGCACCGTTGCCGCCTGGATCACCGGCACACCGCCGGCGGGCGGAGCCGACATGCAGGATGGTTTCCTGCCGTCGGAAAATATGGGCCTTACCTTCAAGGATCAGTTCACCGAAGAGGAGGCGCGTTCCCAGGCGCAGGCAGGCGCGGGCGCGGACGTGCCGCTCGAAGACTGGATGGTGGCGGTTGCCCTGCGCGCCGATGGCCGCTTCCGCCCGCTGATGCTGCAGTCGATCATCGAAGGCAAGGATATGGACGGACGCGAGATTGCGGAGACGGCGCTGCAGCCGCTAGCCGTCGTCACTGGCGGAGCGGAGCCCTTCGTCAACAATGCGTTCCTGAACACTGTCGCCTACCGCAACCTGTGGGACGGAAAGGTGCATGTGCTCGACGGGCTCGGCCACGCGCCTTTCTGGCAGGACGCGCCGCGCTTCAATGCGCTCTTCTCGCGCTTCCTCGACGAGGTTATTCGCTGAAGGTATCCGATATGCGCGGAACAAGCCGCCGCGTCGGCGAGGGCCCGCGATAGGCTTTCGTCTCGACGATGTGGATCGGTTTTGACACGGCGGCAAGAATGCGTTCGTAGAGCACCGCCGCGGTGATGGGCTTGCCGATGTAGTCGGTGACGCCATTGTCGCGAGCGAGCCGCACCATTTCCGGGCCGACATGGCCGGAGATCATCAGCACCGGCACGTCGCGGTCGCAGCTTTCGGTGCCGTCTTCACGGCATTCGCCGCTGCGAACGCTGCGCGTCAACTCGTAGCCGTCCATCGGGCGCATGCTGCCGTCGGTGATGATGAGGTCGGGCGCTTCGGCGCAGAAGAGTTTAAGTCCCTGCTCACCACTCGAAGCACTGAGGATCGCGCCCACGCCCATGCTTTCGCAAAGCGCGGCGAGGACGCTCCTCATCTCGGCGCTGTCGTCGACGATGAGGATCTTGAGCTTTGCGAAGAGCTCCCTGTCCGTCATCCGGCCGATCTTTCGCCGTCATGCGTGAGGGCGATGAGTCTGTCGAGTGAGGCCAGCGTCTCGCTTGCGAGAATTTCGTCGCCGCCGCCCTGCTGCAGCGCGTCATACATGGCTTCGACATGAAAGCGCAAGACGGTGGAGACGACGGGCTTGTAGTTTTCGAGATAGGCGCAAAGCGAATGCGCGAAGCGTCCGACGGTCGGGTAGCCGAAGGTGCCCGCGAGCCCGCGAATCTCATGCGCCATGGAATAGAGCTGGTTGCGCGCGTCCGGCTCGCCCGCGCCGGTTGGCTCCACGAAGGAAAAGAGCGAGCCTACCTGCGCCTTCAGGTTCTCGGAGTATTTGGCTGTGAGCTCGCGGATCGTCTCCTGCATCTGATCGAGGACGCGGGGGTCGAGGCGCACAGGCGCGGTGAAGTCGGCGCCGAGCTTGCGCTCCGCGATCGAGGGAAGACGAAGGAAGCGCGCTGGAACTTCGGGTGATTGAGCGTCGTTCATGCGATGCCCCTCAGATATAGGTCACTTGACGGCGCTCGGGGCCGTCGATGGCCTCGGCGTCGATCCGGCGGTCCGGTCCGGTGAAGTTCGGGGTTTCGATGAGCTTGCGGGGCCTGTTCAGTGCGCCGACGAGGCGTTCATAGAGGAGGCGCGGCGAGACCGGCTTGCAGATGAAATCTGTGACGCCGGAATCGCGCGCGCGTTCGACGGCGGAGAGTTCGCTATGCGCGGACACCATGATGATGGGCACGGCGCGTAGTTCATCCTCGCCGATGGCGCGCAGCCGCTGGGCGAGCACAAATCCGTCTGTCGGCTTCATGGCGGCATCGGTGATGACGACATCGGGGCGGTGCTCGAGAAACTTCGCCCAGGCTTCCTCGCCATCGCTGGCGACGATAACCTGGCCGACGCCGAGCACATCGAGCAGCCGCGCGATCAGTCTGCGCATGTGCAGGCTATCGTCGACAACCAGTATCGTCAGCATCTCGAAAAGAGATCGAGCCATGCTTACCCCCACGAAACCTCAGCGAACGCCCCACGCGTTCATGGGCACCCTAGCGGAGAGGTTCTAAAGAAAAGGTAGCAATTTGGGGGGATTCGCCAGTTGGCAGTCCCAAGCCCGTCGCAATCAGGCCCTGGCGGTGACGATCCAGACCGCGCCGCCCAGCGCCAGCCCTTCCGCTGTCACGTGCTTTGCGAGTTCGTTCCTCATGCTCTCCCGGACGCGGGCGATGATTTCACGCGGTTGGTCGTTGAGCATCCGTCCGACCGGCCCAACCTCGATCGACTGGGCCACTGCTTCCTCGAGCGCATTGGGGCCCGCGCCGAGTGTCATCATGGCATCGTGTGGCGTCATGACGATGTCGCGGAAACCGGCGCGCGTCAGGATCGAGGTGACATGGGCGCTATCGGCGAAGGCGAAGGGGCCGGGCGCACCGGGGACGCCGGGCTCGGGTGGCGCGATGTGGGCGAGCACTGCCCGAAATGGCACCGTGATCCAGCCATTCTCTGCCACAGGGCGCCAGCAGACGAAGGCAAGGCGGCCTTCCCGCGTCAGCGCAGACCGGATATTGGCGAAGGCAGATGCCGGATCGGCGAAGAACATCACGCCGAAGCGCGACGCCATGATGTCGAAGCTTTCGGGGGCGAAGGCATGAGCCGATGCATCGGCGATCTCGAATGTCGCGCTGAGTCCTTCCGCCGCTGCGCGTTCCCGGGCGCGTCCGACCATGGGTACCGAGATGTCGACGCCGAGGACGCGGCCCTTGGGGCCGGTCGCGCGGGCGAATTCGAGCGTCGTCGCGCCGCATCCGCAGCCGATGTCGAGCACGCGTTCGGCGGGTGCGACATTCGCCGCCTTCAATAATGCCACGCTGAAAGGCGCGAGCATGCGGTCGAGCCGGTCCTGCGCCGCGACCCATTTGGTCCCGACTATGCCGTTCCAGGCTTCGATCTGTTCGGAATTGTTCTGCGCCGCGGTTTCGCCGGATGTCATGTCGGGTCTCCCTTTTTGCTCCAGCATGGAAGGCGAAGCGGGAGAGGGCAAGATCAATCGGCGGGAATCGCCTCTTCGCGCTCGGCGAGAAGGCGCAGGCGCTGCTCGATCTCGGTGATGCCGAGTTCGATGGGGCCGAGTTCCATCTCCTCTGGCAGGGCGGCATCGGCGCCGGTTGGAAGTTCCGGCTCGATAAGGCGGGGGCCTGCCGCCGACTGGAGCCGTGCGAGCCGATCCGCTATCAGTGCGGCATGGTCGAGAAAGCGTTCGCTGACGCGGGAAACGAGCGTCTGAGCAGCCGCGATCTCGCCGGCGATCATGGAGAGTTCTTCATTTTCGGCGAAGCCCGAACGCGGCGGCGAAAGTTCGAGCCCGCCCGCGCCGGTCGTCAGGTTGACGACGTGAACGGCGACGCCTGCGCGTCCATCCTCATTGAGTTCGATGTCGAGGGCGGGATGTTTCCCGCCGATCAACCGACCGTTTATGAGGTTGATGCGGTTATGCGAGGCGGAGCCGACGGCGGCATCGATTTCGGCGCGCACATCGTCATAGCGGCCGGCGAAAAGCGCCCGGTGGCCCGGATCGTCGGTCGTGTTCGCTGCGCGAACGAGGTCGAGGGCTTCACGCAGGCGCTCGCCCACCGTGTCGATGGCAAGGACCGCGGTTTCTATGGTGGAAAGACCGGTGGCGATGCGCTGGCCGAGCTCGGCAGCTGAGCGCGATCCGGCACCGGCGGCGGTGTGGCGCAGCGCGCGCGCGACCGCGCTCCGCGGGGCGCGCGGTCTGGCGGGATTTTTACGCTTCTTCTTTTTACTGCTGCCCAAGAGCAGAGAAACAATGCCCATCTTCTGGCCCTCGGCGGATGCGGCCCATCATCCGCGCAGGGCAAGCCTATGCTCTAATACGTTGACGCAACCTAAACGCGGGGCCGGCCTCCGCCGATCTGCTAGAGTCCCCTTATGGCGAATCTCCCTGCTCCCCTCTGGAAAATCATTCGGCCGCTCACCCGGATCTATTACCGGCTCAGCCGGCCATTGACCTTCGGCGTCCGCGGGTTGGTGCGCGATGAGCGCGGCCATGTGCTGCTTGTTCGCCATTCCTATGTCGGTGGTTGGTACATGCCGGGCGGCGGGGTAGAGCGCTCGGAAACCGTGATGACGGCGCTGACGCGCGAGCTGGACGAGGAGGCGGGCATCCTGCTGAGAGGCAGGCCCAGATTTGTCGGGCTCTATGCGAATTTTCGCGAATTCAAATCCGATCACGTCGCGCTCTTTCTGGTCGAGCATGGAAGCTACGACCGGGTGGCGCGGACCAGTTTCGAAATTGCCGAATATGATTTCTTTCCGCCGGATGCGCTGCCCGAGGGAACGACACCCGGCACGAGAGCCCGCATCCGCGAAGTACTGGCGGGGGAGGACGCGCCCGACCTCTGGTGAGGCGCGCCCGCCTTTTCAGATCGTCGGCCGCCGATGCGCCCAGGGCTGCGCCGCCTCAAGCTGCCCGGCAAGGCGGAACAGCGTCGCCTCATCGCCGAAGCGGCCCGTGAACATGGAGCCGATGGGGAGGCCTTCCCCGTTCCAGTGCAGCGGCACGGACATGGAGGGCTGACCGGTCATGTTGTAGACGCCGATACTGGGCACATATTCGGCGCTCAATGCGAGATAGGCGCCGACGTCGGGCGACATGGTGTTGAGCGCGCCGAGCTTGATCGGCGGCAGCGAGAGCGTGGGCGAGAGGTGGATGTCGTAACGCTCGTGATAAGCGGCGAATTTGCGGCCCATCTGGTGAATGTAAAGCGTCGCCGCCACATAATCGGCAGCGCTGCGCGTCTTGGCGAGTTCGGAGACGAGGCTCGTGAAGAATTCGATCTCCTCCTTCGCGATCCCGCGTCCGAGTTCAGCAGCGCGCATGTTGAGCGCGAAGAGCGTATTGGCGCCGATGAGCGTTCCTTGATGCTTTGCCATTTCCTCGACATCGATCGCGGGCGCGTCTTCCTCGACGTGATGGCCGAGATCGGCGAGAAGCTTCGCCGTCGCTTCTATCGCCTTCACGACATCGCCATGGCTTTGCGTACCGTTCGGACGCTTCGTCGTGAATGAGATGCACAGCTTGCCCGGCGCTTTCGACACTTCGTCGAGATAGGAGCCGGCGAAGGCGGGTGCGGCATAGGGATCTCCCGCCGCGGGCCCATGCGTCACGTCGAGCATGGCGGCGCTGTCGCGCACGCTGCGCGACACGGCGTGGGCGGACGACATGCCGGCCCAGCCTTCGCCGCGATCGGGGCCCATGGGTGTGCGTGCCCGCGTCGGCTTCATTCCGAAGAGGCCACAGGCCGATGCCGGAATGCGGATCGAGCCGCCGCCGTCGCTCGCATTGGCAACGGGCAGGAACCCCGCAGCGACGGCCGCCGCCGCCCCGCCGGATGAGCCGCCCGCTGAATGTTCGGTGTTCCAGGGGTTGCGCGTCGGGCCATAGTGATGCGGCTCGGTCGTGACCGAGAGGCCGAACTCGGGCGAATTGGTCTTGCCGAAAATGACCAGCCCCGCCTCGAGATAGCGTGTCGTGAGTGTGCTGTTGTGATCGGCCTTGTTGTCCTTGTAGGCGGCGGAGCCGAAGCTCGTAACCGTGCCTTTATAGAGCAGGTGGAGGTCCTTCAGCAGAAAGGGCACACCCTTGAACCTACCCTCGGGCAGGCCGCTCTCGATCTGGCGCCTTGCCTCGTCATAATGCTTGAAAATGACCGCATTGATCTTCGGGTTGGTCTTTTCGACCCGACCGATGGCCTCGTCGAGCAGCTCTTCCGGCTTGATGGCGCCGTTCCGCACCAGTTCCGCCAGCCCCAGCGCGTCGTATTTGTCGTAATCGGAAAATCCCGCCATCATTCCCCCAATATTCTGTCCTTCATTCATTTTAAGGAGACACAGCGCGGCGGCCAGCATTTTATGGCGCGCGCGACTGGAAGCAGGCAAGGAGGAAGAGAGATGATGAAGAATATTTCCGGTGTCGCCGTGGCGCTCGGACTCGCCGCTTTTCTTTTGGCCGTTCCGGCGTTCGCCGGTTCGGCGAGCGATTTTCCGACGGACGATGCGACGCTGAGCGCCCTCAACGATCAGCAGCTCACGCTTGTGCACACCGCGGCGCGGGAATGCATGTCGATGCCGCGCGGACCCAATATGGGGCGCGCTTGTGTGATTGCGTCGGTGGAGCAGGCCGTCTCATTGAGTAACAATGAGCAACTCAAGGCGTTCAACGCGAGAATGCCGAGCAGTATGCGCTACAATGAATATCGCACCATGATCGATGTGAAGCGCGTCTTCTCCCATACCGAGAAATAGACGCTCTCAGCCGCGATCATGCGGCGCGTCGAAATTGAGCAGGGGCCCTAGCGGCACGATGCCGGTGGGATTTATCGTCTTGTGGCTGCCGTAATAGTGCAGCTTGATATGATCAAGATTTACCGTCTCGGCGACGCCCGGCATCTGATAAAGCTCACGCGTATAATTCGCGATGTTCGGATAATCCGCGATGCGGCGCAGGTTGCATTTGAAGTGGCCGTGATAGACCGCGTCGAAACGGATCAGCGTCGTAAGGAGCCGCCAATCGGCTTCGGTGATTTGCGCGCCTGCAAGGTAGCGTTGACGTGAAAGCCGTTCTTCGATCCGGTCGAGTTCGGCAAAAAGGGCTTTCACGGCTTCTTCATAGGCGTCCTGCTTCGTCGCGAAGCCGGCCTTGTAGACGCCGTTGTTCACGAGGTCGTAGACGACGGCGTTGATCGCGTCGATCTCACTGCGTGAGCCTTGCGGGTAGAAATCGAGCGAGGCGTCGACGCCGGGCAGTGCGTCAAATGCCGAATTGAACATCCGGATGATTTCCGACGACTCGTTTGAAACGATGGTGCCCCGTTCCTTATCCCAAAGCAGGGGCACGGTGACGCGGCCTGTGTAATCGGGCGTTGCAAGTTGGTAGACCTCATAGAGCCGCGTCTTGCCGTTCACATTGTCCGGGGACGTGCCGGCATGGCCACCCTTCATCGTCCAGCCTTCATCCAGCATCAGCGGATCGACAATGGTGAGCGAGATCTTGCCGGCGAGCCGCTTCAGCTTGCGGAAGATCAGCGCGCGATGCGCCCAGGGGCAGGCGAGCGAGACATAGAGATGGTAGCGGCCGGCTTCCGCCCTGAAGCCGCCTTCGCCGCTGGGGCCGGCGGACCCGTCCGCCGTCACCCAGTTGCGAAAGCCTGCATCGCTGCGCACGAAGCGGCCGCCGGTCTTGCCCGTGTCGTACCATTGGCCCTGCCATTGTCCGTCGACGAGCAATCCCATGTGGCGGCTCCTTAAGCTTCGGGCGGAAGATCGGCGAGAACGATCTCGGCGTCTTCTTCGGCACGAATGACGAGGTTTTCGACGTCGCGGATCGCCGCGCCCGAGCGTTCTGGTACCAGCACGCCATTGACAGTGACACTGCCCTTTGACGGGACCAGATAGCCGAGACGTCCGCCCGGAAGGGCGTATGTCACTTCCTGGCCCTTTTCGAGGTTGGCGCCGAGGATGGCAGCATCCTGCTCGATATAGAGCGCTTCGGCAGGCGCATCGGGCTTGCCGCTCGCGAGCTGCACAAGCTGGCCCTTGCGATCATCCTTGGGGAATTCCGCCTGCTCCCAGCGCGGACGAATGCCCTGCTTGCGCGTTTCGATCCATATCTGGAAGAGCGTGGTGTCCGCGTCTTCGAGGTTCCATTCCTCATGCTGGATTCCACGTCCGGCCGACATGACCTGAACGTCTCCCGCTGCCGTGCGGCCCTGATTGTTCAGGTGGTCGCGATGGGTGATCGCGCCTTCGCGCACGAAGGTGATGATCTCCATGTCGCGATGGGGATGGGGCGGGAAGCCTGTACGCGGCTTGATCAGGTCATCGTTCCAGACGCGCAGCACGCCCCAGCCCATGCGGGCAGGGTCGTAGTAATTGCTGAAGGAGAAGTGATGCTTCGCGTTCAGCCAACCATGGTTGGCGCCGCCGAGACTTTCGAATGGTCTGATGTCGATCACGATATGTCTCCTCTCTCACTAAAAATAACGCCCGGCCAGCGCCGCGGGGGGAGGGACGCCGACCGGGTGCGCGGAGCGAACGCTTACATGCTCCGCGTAGGTTGTTCAGTTCTTCAGTTCTTCAATTTCTTCGCGATGCGCGCGACATGCGCGCCTTGATGCTTCGCCATGTCGAGTTCCACCGCGCTCGGGTTGCGCGAACCGTCGGGCCCCGCGATGGAACCAGCGCCATAGAAAGAACCGCCATGGACTTCCGAAATGTTGCCGAGGCCAGGTGCGCCGAAGGGAACGCCGACAACCACCATGCCGTGGTGGAGCAGCGTCACATGCGTCGTCAGGATCGTGGACTCATTGCCGACGCCGATGCCGGTCGACGTGAACACGCTGCCGACCTTGCCGATGAGCGCGCCTTTAGCCCAGAGGCCGCCCGTCTGATCGAGGAAGCTGCGCATCTGGCCGGACATGTTGCCGAAGCGGGTCGGCGTGCCGAGGATGATGGCGTCATAGCCGGCAAGCTCGTCCACCGTGACGACCGGGGCCATCTGGTCGGTCTTCATATGCGCGGCTTTGAGCTGCTCTTCGGTCATGGTCTCCGGAACGCGCTTCACATCGACTTCGACGTCCGCTTCCGAACGCGCGCCGGCGGCGACAGCTTCCGCCATCTTTTCGATATGCCCGTAGGAGCTGTGATAGAGAACCAGAACGCGCGTCTTGTCGGCCATTTTTTACCCCTTGGTCGCCCCGGTCAGGGGCTGTGCAATGTCTTCGGGGCTATATTTGGTTGCCTTGAACACTGAAACAATCCAGTCTTTTGAGAACATATTGTTCCCCGGAAGAAACAAATGGCCCTGGATCTCAATGCCTTTGCCGCCTATGCCAAGGTGGTCGAACTCGGCAGCTTCACCGCCGCCGCCGAAGCGCTGAAACTCTCCAAATCCATGGTCAGCCGCCAGGTCTCAATGCTGGAGGACGAACTCGGCGTCCGACTTCTGAACCGGACGACGCGCAAGATCAGCGTCACCGAGGCAGGCGCGGTCGTTTTCGAGCGCGCGAGCCGCATCGTTGCGGAGGCGGAGGAGGCGGAAAGGGATGCGGTCTGCATCGAGGGCGCGGTGCGTGGGCGTTTGCGTATCAACGCGCCAATGACTTTCGGCATCCGCGAACTTGGGCCGGTGCTGCCGAAATTTCTCGCCCGCTATCCCGAACTCGTCGTCGATCTGGAGTTGAACGACCGCCGCATCGATCTGATGGAGGAGGGCTTCGACGTCTCTTTGCGCATTTCGGCGCTGCTTGATTCAAGCCTCATTGCGCGGCAGCTCGCGCCCGTTCGCCGCTTCATCGTCGGCACGCCGGAATATTTCAAGACGCACGGTGTTCCGAAGCATCCGCGCGATCTCGCCGATCACTCTTTCATCCTCTACACGCAGGTGCAGCGGCCCGAGCTTCTGGAAATGCAAGATGCAGCCGGCAAGCGCCTGCAGGTGGAGTTGAAGGGGTCGCTTCTTTGCAACAATGCCGATGCTGCGAGTGCAGTGCTGATGGCGGGGCAAGCGCTTTCTCTCTCGCCGGATTTCATCTGCTACGAAAGGTTGCGATCTGGAGAACTCATCTCCGTCTGTGATGACTGGCAGTTTTCGCCGCTGACGCTGCACGTCATCTATCCGCATACGCGGCATCTCTCGGCCAAGGTCCGCGCCTTCGTGGATTTCGCTGTCGAGGAGTTCGGCCCCGGCAAGGCACCCTGGATCGGGCCGCTCGATCAGGCGGCGAAGAAGGGCCGGAAGTAGCCAATCATGCAAAAGGCAGATTACGTCGCGCAATTTACGGCAATGTCACCAGAGCAACAGACAAGAATGCTTCTTCTGCTGAGCTGGGAGTTGACTCTTGTGGGACGTGATATGTTCGGTCGATCGACATATGAAAATTCGGCGATGCTCGAATCCAATGTCGTTGCGATACGGGAGAGAAGCTATTCGGATGCTGAGAAGATAGAGATTGCCCGCGGCTTGACCGACATGCACCACCAGATTTCGGGTCATCTTCTGAAAATGGGCAACCCGGAAGGGCGCTATCCCGACGACGTATTAATTAGCGTCTTATGCAATATCTCTGAGGCGCATGGTATGAACGCTGGTTTGCCGCATTGGTGGCAAAGAGCATATTCGAGATTACGCTCCGGCTGGGATTGAACAGAAAGATCGGTCGTTCATCTGCCTTCCAGCAAAATGAAAAGACGCGAGGCCTTCGGTGGCATCGCGCCTTTTGCGGTCGTATTTGCAGCGGTTTTTCACGACTCGCTGTCGGTGGAGCGGTGAGGCGAGTGCCTTCGCCGCGATATTGCGCCTCTTGGGAGGCGCCTTCTTTCGATGGGCCATCGCAACCTCCTGAAAGCCAAACGGCGACACCTATATGGGTGTCGCCGCCTGAAAAGTCCATATGCACTTCTTCGTCACGGCCCGCTTTATGCGGGCCGTGACGAAATGTGGGTAAGCGCTTACACCGGTTCCCAGGTGAACACCGAGCCCGTATTGCCAAGGTCGGTATAGCCGCCTTCCATGGCAGGGAAGGCGTGGGTCAGGATCGTCTCGGGCGTCCAGCCGTCGATGCGGGCGACCGACTTCACGGGGCGAGGCTGGGAGAAGAGCACCAGCTCGTTGCCGCGGACCGAATAGATCTGGCCGTTCGACGTGCAGCTCGGCGCGGCAAGCGCCACGGCGAAATTGCCGACCTGCTCGGCGCGCATCGCGTTCTTCATGCGCTCGACGCGCTTCGCGGACACTTCGTCCTTGACCGGGATGGTCGCGATCATGCGCGTCCAGGCGAAGGGCGCGATGATGTTGGAGCGGACGTTCTTCGCCGCGCCTTCCATGGCGATGATGCGCGAGAGACCGGCGATGCCCATCTTGGCGGCGGCGTAGTTCGCCTGGCCGATATTGCCGATGAGGCCCGAGGTCGAGGTGAAGAGAACGAAGCTGCCTTCCTGCTGCTCGCGGAAGTGATTGATGGCCGCGCGCGTGATGTTGTAGCTGCCATGGAGATGGACGTCGATGACGGCCTTCCAGTCCTCGTCGGGCATCTTGTGGAACATGCCGTCGCGCAGGATGCCGGCCGGGCTGATGATCGAGTGGAGGCCGCCGAAGGTGTCGAGCGCCTGGGCGATCATGTTCTCGGCGCCAGACTTCAGTGCCACGCTGTCGGAGTTCGCGACCGCTTCGCCGCCCGCCGCCTTGATCTCGTCGACCGTCTTCTGCGCGGCCGAGGCATTACCCTCGTCGCCGCCCTTCACGCTGCCGCCGAGGTCGTTGACGATGACCTTCGCGCCCTCACGGGCTGCGATCAGCGCGCATTCCTTGCCGATGCCGCCGGCGGCGCCGGTGACCAGAACGACCTTGCCCTCAAGAAGTCCCATGGAATTCTCCCTGCTTTTCGTTTGGAATTGGAGGGCAAGCTAGCCGATGGAAGGCCCGACATTCCAGCCTTTTTGACCGGATACGCCCCGAGCTTTCGCTTTACGTCGGGGCGGCCCCATGCTATCCGCCTGCGGCTAATAGGGTCTTTTCGCCGAAAAGGGCGGAGCCCAGAGGGATCGGACATGACGCGCTTTACGACGCAGCGACGACGAATGGGTAGCGAGGGCCGCTCGGCTCTCGCCCAGGCGTGCTGCCGCGTTTACGGCGTCTACCGGGGCTGATTGCCCGAGTTGACCGTGCGGCGGGCGCTTTTCAGCCTTTGCAATGTCCCGTCCGAAAGACCCAATCCCATGTTTGACATCGAGATCGAACGGCCCGAGCACGGCCCCGCCATCGAAGCCCTTCTCGACCTGAGCTTCGGCCCCGGCCGCTACGCCAAGACAGCCCAGCGGCTGCGTGAGGGCAACGAAGCAATCCCCGAGCTTTGCTACGTCGCCTTTATGGGCGAGGGCGAGGAGCGCAAGCTCATCGGCAGCCTGCGTTTCTGGCCGGTGGTGATCGGCGGCGTGCCGGGCCTGATGCTGGGGCCGCTCGCGGTTGTGCCCATGCTCCGGGGGCAGGGCGTCGGCATCAATCTGATGCGGCGGGGCCTCGCCGATGCCAAGGCGATGGGCTATCAGCTCGTCATTCTGGTGGGCGACGAACCCTATTATGTGAAAGTCGGTTTCGGTCCGGTTCCGGCAGGGCGGCTCACCATGCCGGGCCCGGTCGATCCGGCACGGCTTCTCTACCGCGAGCTCGATATCGGCGCCTTTGGCCACGCGCATGGGGCGATCACGAAGCCTATGCCCGGCAAGCCGTCTGAAGAGATTGCGGCGGTTGGCGCAGCCTGACGATCAGGCGATCTCCAGAACCATATAGGCGGCGTCGTCTCCATAGGTGGCGAGCTTCACCGCCAGCGCCGCGTCGGCCTCGAAGACGCGGAAGCCCTGCGCCTGCCAGTAGCCGCGGGAATTGTTCACCGAGACGAGCGCTATGCGGCCGAGATTGGCCTGTTGCGCCGCAGTCTTCAGCCGGTCGAGCAGCGAACGGCCGAGGCCGAGCCCGCGCGACGCCTCGGTGAGCGCGATGTCATGCAGGAACAGACAATTCGCGTCTTCGGGCAGGCTGCCGAGCATGCTGTCGAGCGCCGGCGGCTTGCCGACCACCGAAGGATGCGAGATCGCATAGCCGAGGAGTCGGTCTTTTGCGTATGCGACGAAGCTGCCGGCCGGGAAGAGCGAAAGCCGCTCCTTCACCGTTTCAATATCCTCGGGATAGGCGGGATGGACGATTTCGCCGATCCTGTGGACCTCGCGGACATCGTCCGGCGTCATCTGGCGCCACTCTGAAACCAGCGTAAGCACGGGTAGACCTGAAGATTGTGAATGCAAGATTGTGAATGCGCCGGGGCTAAAGCCCCTGACGGCGCAGACCTATACATCGTTTATGAAAAATCGCCAGTGGCGCACCGTCGCAGGAGTGGCGCACCGTCAGTTCTTCATCATGGCCGAGACAAGTTTCGGCACATTGTTGCGGAACATGGCAGGGTAAGTGGGCGCCGGGCCGCCTGGCTTCGACAGCGCATCGGAATAGAGTTCTCCGCCCATGACCGCGCCCGTTTCCCGGGCGATCATCTGGATAAGGCGCGGATCGGTCATGTTCTCGATGAAGAGCGCCTTGATCTTCTCGCGCTTGATCTGGTCGATGAGGCCTGCGAGCGCGCCCGCGCTTGGCTCTGCTTCGGTGCTGAGGCCTTCGGGCGCCCTGAAGGTGACGCCATAGGCCGCGCCGAAATAGCCGAAGGCATCATGCGTCGTGATGACCATGCGCTTCTGCTGCGGCACGGAGCTGATTTCGTCATGCGTCCAGCGGTCGAGATCGGCAATTTCCTTGGAGAGCGTAGCGGCATTCGCCTCGAATGTGGCGGCGTTCTCCGGCGAGGCGGCCTTCAGCATGGCGGCGACGTTGTGGACATAGATCGCGCCGTTGGCGAGATCCTGCCAGGCATGGGGATCTGGGATGGTGTGGCCATCTTCTACCATTTCGCGGGGAACGATGCCTTTGCTCGCGACTGCGATGGGGCCCTTGTAGCCCGAGGCGGCGACGAGCTTGTCCATCCACGTTTCGAAATGCAGCCCGTTGACGACGACGAGGTCGGCATGGGCGAGCGCCTTTGCGTCCTTCGGGCTCGGCTCGAATGTGTGCGCGTCGCCATCGGGGCCGACCAGCACGGTGAGCGAAATCTTGTCGCCGCCCACGCGGGCGACGATGTCGCCGAGAACGCTGAAACTCGCCACGACATTCAGCTCGTGCGCCGTAGCGGGCGTGGCAGCGAGCGAGAGCAGGATCGCGGCAAGAGCGAAAATCTTCTTCACTGTGGGCCTCCGCTTCAATTGTGGAAATGAGCGCCGGGGAAGTAGCGATTGCGCAGGCTTCCGTGGCGGCCGAGGATGATCGAGAAGCTGTAGAACGCGCCCGCCGTCAGGATGATGGCGGGGCCGGAGGGCAGGTTGAAATTGTAGGAGACGAGAAGTCCCACCCAGCCCGATACGAAGGCGATGAGCGACGAGAGCGCCGCGAGTGACCAGACGGCGCTCGCCCAGAAACGCGCTGCGGCGGCTGGCAGCATCATCAAGCCGACGGCCATCAGCGTGCCAAGCGCCTGGAAGCCGGCGACGAGGTTCAGCACTACGAGGACCAGGAAGATGATGTGGTAGAGCGAGCCGCCGCCCGCTGCCGCGCGCAGGAAACCCGGATCGAAACATTCGACGACAAGCGGGCGATAGATGATGGCGAGGACGACGAGGCTCAGCGTCGAGATGGCGGCGACGAGCATCAGCGCCTGATCGTCTACCGAAAGAATGCTGCCGAAGAGGACATGCAGCAGGTCGACGTTCGAGCCGCGCGTCGAGACGATGAGAACGCCGAGCGCGAGGCTGATGAGATAGAAGCCTGCGAGGCTCGCATCCTCGCGCAGCGACGTTGCGCGGCTGACCAGCCCCGCAAGCAGCGCGACGGCGAGGCCGACGATGAGCCCGCCGGCCGACATGGCCCAGAGCGAAAGGCCTGCGACCAGAAAGCCGATCGCCGCGCCGGGGAGGATCGCATGGCTCATCGCGTCGCCCATCAGGCTCATGCGTCGCAGAACGAGGAAAGTACCAATGGGTCCCGATCCGAGCGCCAGCGCGAGGCAGGCAACAAGGGCGCGGCGCATGAAGCCGTAATCGGCGAAGGGCGCGATGAGTGTGGCGTAGATACTCATGCCGCGTGCCCCGTCGCGTGATTGTGATTGTTTGTCCATCCCTGGGCGATGGCACGGGCGCGGCGCAACGCTTCGTCGGTCAGCACTTGCGATGTGGCGCCCCAGCCGATGAGTTCACGCGCCATGAGCAGCGTTTGCGGGAAGTGCTGGCGCACCTGCTCCATGTCGTGCAGCACCGCGATGACAGTGCGGCCTTCCTCATGCCAATGGTGGATGATGGCGAGAAGGTCGGCGGTGGTGCGCTCGTCAATTGCGGCGAAGGGCTCGTCGAGCAGGATGACGGCTGAGTCCTGGAGCAGGAGCCGCGCGAAGAGCACGCGCTGGAACTGCCCGGCGGAAAGTGCCGCAATAGGGTGGTGGCCGAAGCCTTCGAGGCCCACATGCGCCAGTGCGTCGGCGATGCGCTTCCAGCCCTTCGGCTTGATTGAGCCCCAGAGGCCGATCTCGTTCCAGAGGCCGAGCGCCACTGTGTCCGCCACGTTGATGGGGAAACTGCGGTCGATTTCCGCCTGTTGCGGCAAATAGGCGATGGCGCGGCGCCCGAGCCCGTGGCGTTCGACGCGGCCGGTGCTCGGATTCATCAGCCCGACGATGGTCTTGATGAGCGTTGATTTGCCGGCGCCGTTCGGCCCGACAACGGCGGTGAGGCTTCCGCGCGCGAAACTGCCACTTACGTGATGGACGGCAGGCTGGCGGTCATAGGCGACCGTCAGGTCTATAACGTCGATGATGCCGCCCATCAGTTTGCCCACCAGACGGCGAGCCAAAGAAAACCCGAGGCGCAAAGCGCCACGATGAGCCTCAGCCAAAGGCTCGCGCCAAGCGCCGAGAAGCTGGGGGAGGGGATATCCGCGTCGTGACTCTGCATGATGGAGCTTCATGTCGATGTAATATTATAACATCGCGAAACTAGGCCGAAACGATCCGGCGTGCAAGTGAACGTCCCGTCATGCACGCCGACGATGTATGATCGGAAACTCTCTCGGCATTCGGGTGTTCCTTGCGTCTTCATTCTTCCGCTCTCCATTATTTCGACGTTGTCCGGCGCTGCCGCTCGATCCGCGAGGCGGCGCGGCAGCTCAATGTCGCCTCCTCCGCCGTGAACCGGCAGATCCTTCGGCTTGAGGAGGAGATCGGCATGCCGCTCTTCGAGCGCTTGCCCGGTGGGTTGAAGCTGACTGCGGCGGGCGAGGTGTTGAGCCGCCACGTCATTGAGGTGCTTCAGGATGCCGAGCGCACACGCTCCGAACTCGAGGCGTTGAAGGGCGTTCGCATCGGCCATGTGGAAATCGCCGCCGTCGAAGGGCTCGCCACGGACTTTCTGCCCACCGTGATCGAAAAACTGAACAAGCAATATCCCAACATTACGATCGGCATTACCAGCATGGGGTCGGGCGCCATTGCGGAGGCGGTGGCCGAGGGCGAGGCGGATATCGGCATCGCCTTCGATCTGCCGCATGACAGGGCGCTCAGACAGGTAGCGGTAGGACGCTTCGTTCTCGGCGCGGTCATGCCGCGCAACCACCCGCTTAAAAAACACAAGACGGTGAGCTTTTCCGAATGCAGCGCCTATCCGGCGCTTCTGGCAAAGCCCGACCTCTCGATCTACCGCGCCCTCGAACCCTTGATGGCGCGTTCGGCGCCAGTGCGAAAGACGGTCGTGTCGAATTCGATCGCGCTGACGAAGCGGCTTGCGGAATTGGGTGTCGGCATCGCCTTTCAGACTCGCTTCGGCATCGAGGGCGAATTGCGCGACAAACGCTTCCTGCACATTCCGCTCGTTCATGCCAAGCGGTTCGTGCTGAGCGATCTCGGCATTTATGCGCGCGCCGGGCGCTCGTTGCCGGTTGCGGCGGATGTCTTGCTTCGGCTCCTGGCCGAGGAACTGGCTGCTCGCGCCGAGGCGGACCCCGCCTATAAGCGCTGATGCCGTTTTGGCATCAAGCTGTCCTTTTTTCTCTGCTTTTGGCATCGCTTGACCGGACGTAGGCTCATAGCCGGTTCCAGTCTTTTCGTGAGTGCCACCATGTTGACGGTCGAAATCGACGCTCCCGCGCTTCCCATTGTTGACGCTTCCGAACTCGCTTCGGCGGATGACGCGGTTCGCGCCGCCGCCATTGCGAAGCTGAAATCGGCATGCGTGGACAAGGGCTTTCTCTACCTTGTCGGCCACGGTGTGCCGCAGGAGCTGATCGACCGGACCTTCGACTATGCGAAGCAGTTCTTCGCCAAGCCGATGGAAGAGAAGATGGCGCTCGACGTGGCGCACTCGCTGACGCAGAACCGCGGCTATGAAGTGCCCGGCCTTCAGACGCTCGATCCCGGCACGCTTCCCGACCTCAAGGAAAGCTTCCTGATGGGCGTCGACTATCCGCTGGATCATCCCTGCGTCGTGGCCGGACAGTATAATCGCGGGCCGAACCAGTGGCCCGAGGGTCTTCCGGGCTTCAAGGAGACGATAAGCGCCTATGCCGACGAGATGGAGCGGCTGGCGCGTCTGTTGATGAGTGGCATCGCCCAGACGCTCGGATTGCCCGAAGATTTCTTCGACGACTTCAATCGCGATCCCGTGAGCGTGCAGCGCCTTCTCTATTACCCGCCGCAGCCCGTTGCGGCGCGCGAGGGGGAAATCGGCTGCGGCGCACATACGGATTTCGGCGGCGTGACGCTGCTCATGCAGGATGATTCCGGCGGCTTGCAGGTAAAGGATCCTGTGCGCGGCTGGGTGGATGCACCGCCGATCCCCGGAAGTTTCGTGGTGAACCTCGGCGACATGATCGCGCGCTGGACCAATGACCGCTATCGCTCGAACCTGCATCGCGTCATCAACAAGTCGGGCAAGGCGCGTTATTCGCTGCCCTATTTCTTCGACGGCCATCCCGATTATGTGGTCGATTGCCTGCCAGGCTGCGCCGACGAGGCGAATCCCTCGAAATATCTTCCCATCACGGTCGAGCAGCATCTGCGCGATTGCTTCGCGGCGACCTACTGAAATGGAGCATCATCTCGTCCTGATCCATGGCGCCTGGCAGGGTAGCTGGGCCTGGAATCTGGTGCGGCCCTATCTTGAAGCCGCGGGTTTCGAGGTTCATGCGGTCGACTTGCCCATGGTGCCGCCTTCACCCACCGAGGGGATTTCGCTCGATCTCTATGCGGCACAGGTCAGCGACGTTCTCCGCTCGCTCGATGCGCCTGCCTTCGTCGTCGGCCATAGCGGCGGCGCGACGGTCGCCTGTCAGGTGGCCGAGAACGATCCCGACCGGGTGCGTGGCCTCATCCTGATCGCGGGCATTACTCCGCCGGATGGAAAGAGCTTCAGCGACATTACGGCGGAGCTAGGCGAGGAACGCGGCATCGACGGCATCTGGCCGTTTCTCGTCTGGAACGAGGGGCGCACGGTCTGCGCGGTGTCGAAGCAGGGTGCGCGCGAAATCTTCTATCACGATGCGCCCGTCGATCTCGCGGACTGGGCCTTCACGCAACTCGTGCCGCAGCCTCTGGGCGGTCTTGTTCTGACGCCGCACCTGACGGATGAGCGCTTTGGCCGGGTGCCGCGTCTTTACGTCGAGGCGCTGGGCGACCGTTCCGTTTTGCTGGTGGCGCAGCGCCGGATGCAGGAACTTTTGCCCGGTGCGCGCGTCGCAAAGCTCGAAACGGGCCATGCGCCCTTGCTCTCTGCGCCCGCGGAAGTCGCAAGGATCATCATCGAGGAAGTCGAGAGCGCAACGGCTGCGGCCTGACGGTTCTACCGGCCTTCACGGCGCCAGGCGAGGGCCAATGCGCCGAGGATCAGAATGAGCGCGATGGGTCCGGAGAGCAGCGGCACCTGACGCACGGCGTTGACGAGATATTGATCGTTGCGCTTGAGGCCGATCCAGTTGTCGCCCGCCGCGTCATGATCAGGACGCACACCACGCACCTGCGGCGTGTCGGCGGCATTCTCACCGACCCAGTAGGTGCCGCCGCCCGTCGCGTTTGCGATGGGCTTCAGGATAGCGTCGGTCGCCCGCACATCTGCGAATTCCTTCGGATTGAGCGGGCCTGCCGCCGTCACCGCATTGAGCCCCTCTTGCGCCACGCGATAAAGGCCGAGTTCCTTCGCCGGCATCCGGCCTTCGAAGCGGCCCGGCGCTGTCTTTTCTAGCGGAAGCTCCACGACCTTGCCCGATGGCAGCGTCACTTCCGCAGGCGATGTCGCGTCGGCCATGGTGCGGCGCTTGACGGCGAGCGTGGCGCCTTCCATCGAGGCGGCAAGGTTTTCCTCCTCGAGGTCCGGCTCCTTCATCAGCCAGTGGGCGAGGCGGCGCAACAGTTCCGCCTGCGGTCCGCCGCCTTCGTAGCCGCGCGACCATAGCCATATCTGATCGGAGAGAAGCTGCGCGACGCGGCCCTTGCCCGCATGGTCGAGCACCATCAGCGGGCGGCCGCCCGGCGCGCTCATCAGCACTTCACCGCGATCGACCTTGCTGTCGATGACGCGGAACCAGCGGCCCCATTTCGGCGAAGGGCCGTCCGCGCCGGGAAGATCGGCGGTGACGGGATGCTTGCGCCCCGTCTCCGTCACTTCCGGCCTGAAGCCGCCAAGCGTCACCTCGCCCGTCGGCTGCGCTGGCAGGACGGCGGCAAGCGGTGTGCGATAAAGCGAGTAGGGCGACGCGAAGGCAGGGCCTGCCGCGTCGAGCACGGCGCCGCCGTCTTCGACATAACGCGCGATGTTCGACAGATATTCGAGCGGCAGAATGCCCTGACGCTTGAAGCGGTCGAAGATAATCAGATCGAACTCATCGAGCTTGTCGACGAACAACTCGCGCGTCGGAAAGGCGATAAGCGAGAGCTCGTTGATCGGCGTGTTGTCCTGCTTTTCTGGCGGCCTGAGAATCGTGAAGTGAACGAGATCGACAGAGGGGTCGGCCTTGAGGAGGTTGCGCCATGTGCGCTCGCCGGGATGCGGCTCGCCCGAGATCAGCAACACGCGCAGCCGGTCGCGAATGCCGTTGGCGACGACGACTGCGCGGTTGTTGAGCAGCGTCAGCTCGTCGGTGCCCGGCGCCGCGTCAATTTCGATGACGTTCGGTCCGCCATGTTTCAACGACAGGGTGACTTCTGTCTTTTGGCCGATGACGACATCTGTCCTCATCATTTCCTTGCCATCGACCGAGATGGTGACGGGCGCTTCGGCCTTGCCCTGTCCCTCGGCGCCCGTGTCGTCGACGCGGAAGGCGAGCTTCATCGGCTCGTCGACGATTCCGAAGCGCGGCGCTTCGAGAATAGTGAGGCGGCGGTCTTTCTCGTTCTTGCGTCCGACGATGAGGCTGTGGACCGGCGCGTCGAAGCCAAGTGCTTTTGCGTTCTTCGGCGCGTCATGAACCTCGCCGTCGGTAATGATGATTGCGCCCGCGACGCGCTCGCGCGGCACATCGGAAAGCGCCTGCTCCAGCGCTGCGAAGGCGCGCGTACCTTCGCCGCTTTCATCCGTGCCCTCGGAGCCGCCTTCGACATAGACGACGCGCGTGTCGATGCCCTTGATCGATTTGAGATCGGCCTCGACACGGGCGAGCGCGGCCTGAGCTTCCTGGGGCCGCGCGCCGATATTCATGCTGTCGCTGCGGTCGACGACGATGGCCGCCACATCAGGAACGGGTTGCCGGTCTTCCTGTCGCATCGTCGGGTTGACGAGGGCGATGAGTGTGATGGCGAGCGCGGCAGCACGCCAGGGCGCGCCCCGCGCGCGGCGATAGGCGGAGTAGAGAAGGACGGCAATACCTGTCATGGCGAGCGCCAGAATGAGCGCTGGCGGCACGGAGGGTTCGAAAATGATGTCCCAGCCAGCCATGTGCTAACGCCCCATCCGTTCGAGAAGGGCAGGCACATGGACCTGATCGGACTTGTAGTTGCCGGTCAGCGCATACATCACGAGGTTGACGCCGAAACGCTCGGCCATTTCGCGCTGCATTTCGCCGCCCGGCTGGCAGGGAAACATCGGACGGCCGTTCGCGTCACGCGCCCAGGCGGCGGCGTAGTCGTTCGAGCCGACGAGGATGGGAGAGACGCCGTCATTGGCGCTGCCGCCGTTACTCGTCTCGATCCATATCTGGCCGCCATCCATGCGTCCCGGAAAGCTCTGCAGAATGTAGAAGGACTTCCGCAGCACATGGCTTTCCGGCACCGGTTGCAGGGGCGGCAGGTCGAGACGGCCGAGGAGGCGGCGCAACGTCTCGGTGCCGGGGCCAGGCAGGCCGCCGACCGAGCGATCCTGATCGCGCGTGTCGAAGAGAATGGTGCCGCCATTCTTCATGTAGAGGTCGATGCGCGTCAATGTTTCGGCGGAGAGGTTTTCCTGGCCTGACGTCATCGGCCAGTAGAGCACGGGGAAGAAGGAAAGCTCGTCATGCGCGATGTCGACGCCCATGGCATCGCCCGGCTCGAAGGAGGTGCGCTGACGCAGGACCTCGGTCAGGCCCCGCAACCCGGCCTCGCTTACATCGTCCACCGTCCTGTCACCTGTGATGACATAGGCGAGATGCGTGTCCGTCGTCGCCTTGAGCGCGAAGGCGTCGGCATCGTCGGCCGCGCGGGCGGGCAGGGGATGCAGAAGCGCCAACCCGCCGATGGCGAGCAAGAGCGCGGGCGCCATCATGCGCCGCCCGCGCCGTCGGATCGGCGTCGTGTCGAAAAGCCCGGTCACATAGAGCGCGGCAATGCCGTCGGCGATGATAAGCGCAACGGCGAGGGCGAGAGCCAAAGGACGAAGCCGCGTTTCGCGCGTCTCGGCGAAGGGATGGCGCGAGGCGCCGCCTGCAAGCGAGCCGATGGGTTCGAGTTTCAGCCCGTCGCGCCCGAGATTGAAGGCGCGCGGGGCGTCGGCGGGTCCGTAGAGGCCCGGCGGATGGTGCGGACCTGCCGGCGTATCGTCGACATTGGCGGCGGGAAGAGATGTCGCCGTTGCGGGCGGTATGCCAAGGCGACCGAAGCCGTCCAGCGTGTGGACAGGGGCAAGCGTCACATCCGTGGCGTCATTGTCTTCCGCCGCGACACCCTGCGACAGGCCGATCACGCGGCGAAGCATGTCGACGAACAGGCCTGAAAGCGGCAGGTTTGACCATTCGCTGTTCGCCGTCACATGGAAGAGAACGATCATGCCCTTGCCGCGCCGCGTCGCGGTGACAAGCGGCGTGCCATCCGCGAGCCGCGCCCATGTGTGAGCGGCGAGGTCGAGCGTCGGCTCGGCAAGCACCTGTTGAGAGACGGTGACATCGTCCGGCGTCGCAAGACCGTAAAAGGGGCTGCCTGCCTCGAAGGGCGCGAGGTGCTGCGGGTTCGTCCATGAGAGCGCGCCGCCAAGCGCGCGCCCGCCGGTTCTCAGTGGAACGGGAACGAGATCGTCGCTCGCGCCCGCGAGATGCGGCCCTGCGAAGCGCAGCAGTACGCCGCCCTGATCGATCCAGCTTGCAATGGCATTGTGATCGGAGCCAATGAGATTGCCGAGATCGGACAGCACCAGCACGGAAAGCGGCTTCGAGAGGAGATCGGCGATTTCGCTTTTCGCGCCACGATCGGCGGCGGCGTGGCGGATTTCGGCGAAGGGGTCGAGTGCGCGCTGGAGATAATAGAGGTCGGAGAGAAGCGGCTGCGCCTCCTCGATGGGTGCCCCCGAGACGAGGCCGACAGTGCGCCGGCGCCAACGCTCGTCGATGAGGCTCACCGCGCCCGCCGAGGTTTCGCCTGCAATTTCCAAACGGCTGACGCGGTTGCGCAGCTCGATGGGCAGATCGAATTTTGCCGTGGCCTTGCGCTCGCCAATCTCGAATTTGAAAGGCGCTTCGCCCAGCAATCCGCCATCCGCTTCGAGCGCACGCACCGCGCCGGTTGCGGGCGCCGTCGCGTCGGCGCGGATGACGCTCGCTACAAATTCGTCTCCCTCGACCGAAGGCGGCAGTAGCGCGAGAGCGAGGTCACTGGCGCGCGGCTCCACGACTTCAAGGCCACGATTGCCTGCGAGTTTCGAAAGCCCGGCGGAGAAGTCCGAAGCCTTGCCATTGTCGATGCCATCGGACAGCCAGATCGTCTGTACGCCGTCTGTGGGAATCGGGGCGGCGGCTTCGAGGCGCTGGAGCAGCGCCATGCGATCGGTCGCATAAGGTTCCGGCCGCAGCGCTCGGGCCTGTGCTGCAGCGTCGTCGGGCGATTTGAACACCATGCCCGACGACGAGGGCGAAGGAGCCGTGCCGACGACGAGCACAGTCCGGTCGTTGCGCCGCGCATCGGCGATGAGAGCGTCCATCGCATTCACGCGGTCGCGCCAGCGTGTCGCGGAGGTCCAGCCATTGTCGACGACGATGAGAAGCGGCCCGGAGCCCGCGACACGGGGCGCGGGGTTCCACATTGGATCGGCTATGGCGAAGACAACGACCGCCGCGAGCACGAGCCGCAGGAGCAGCAGCCAGAGCGGCGTGTGGGCCGGTGTTTCTTCCTCATGCGCGAGACCGACGAGCAGGCGGATCGCCGGAAAGCGCACACGCTTCGGCAGCGGCGGGCTGATCCTGAGCAGCCACCAGATCGCTGGAAGCGCGGCGAGGCCCAGAAGCACCCAGGGGCTGGCAAAAGCGAGAGCGCCGAGTTGAAGCATGAGGGCTCAGGCTCCCGGACGCGGCGGCTTGCGGGCATCTTTTGCGCCGGACAAAGCGACGTAGAGCGCGAGGAGCGCCGTATGCGGCGCGCGGTCGGTGCGATGCGTGGCGAAGGTGAAGTCGACGCGCCGGGCAGCTTCGATGATGCGGTCGCGGTGAAGGTTGAGCCGCGCGTGATAGGCCTTGCGCAGCCGCTCGGCGCGGCCGGTCATCAGCCGCAGATTTTCCTCGATTCCTTCGAACTCGGTTCGCCCATTGAAAGGCAGGTCTTCTTCCGCCGGATCGAGTATCTGGATCATGTGCCCGCGAATGCCTTCCGCGGCATAGCCCTTGATGCTGGCGACGATATCTTCGACCGGCGAGAGAAAATCGCTGATGAGGACCACCTGCGCGTAGCGCGGCAGGTGCTCGAGGGGCGGAAGGCTCGATGCTGCCGCGCCATCGGCGGGCTTATCGATCAGCGCATGGGCCATGCGCCGCTGCGCCGTGCGGCCCGTCGTCGGGGCAAAGCCGCCGCCGAGCGGCGCGACGTTCTCGCCGCCCTGAATGAGGAGCGATGTCAGCGCCAGCGCGAGGACTGTTGCGCGGTCTTTCTTCGTCGGCACCTGATTGTCGGAGGCATAATCCATGGAGGGCGAGGCATCGCGCCATATCCAGACGCTTTCGGCCGCCGACCATTCGGCCTCGCGCACGAAGAGGTGGCGCGAGCGCGCGGAATGGCGCCAGTCCACCGAGGCGGCGGTGTCACCCTCGCGGAAACGGCGGAACTGCCAGAAGCTTTCGCCCATGCCGGTGCGGCGGCGTCCATGAACGCCCTGTGCCACGGTGCTTGCCACATGCTCCGCTTCCGCGACAAGCGGCGGAAAGGCTTCGGCCAGCGCCTCGGCCTGTTCGCGCAGGGCGGTCGCCGCCGGGTTTGCCGCGAGCGGGAAGGGAAGCCGCATGGGCGTGGTTCCCTCAGATGTTGCGGCAGAGGCGGTCGATCACGCCGCTGACGGTGACGCCTTCCGCGCGGGCCGAGAAGTTGAGGGCCATGCGGTGGCGGAGAACCGGCGCAGCGAGCGCCTTCACATCCTCGATCGAGGGCGAGAAGCGCCCGTCGATGAGGGCGCGGGCGCGTACGGCCAGCATCAGAGCCTGGCTCGCGCGGGGGCCGGGGCCCCAGGCGACATGGCGCTCGACTTCCTCCGACGCGCCTTCCTCGGGCCGCGCCGCGCGAACGAGTTCGAGGATAGCGTTGACGACCTTCTCCCCCACGGGCACTCGACGCACGAGGCGCTGCGCGGCGCGGAGATCTTCCACCGTCATGGCCGGGCGCACGGTCACGTCTTCAAGACCCGTCGTCGCCAGCAGCATACGCCGTTCGGCTTCAAGGTCGGGATAAAGCACATCGATCTGCATGAGGAAGCGGTCGAGCTGCGCTTCGGGGAGCGGATAGGTGCCTTCCTGCTCCAGCGGGTTCTGCGTCGCCAGCACATGGAAGGGCGAGGGGAGTTCGTAACGGACACCCGCCACCGTCACCTGCTTTTCCTGCATGGCCTGCAGGAGCGCGGACTGGGTGCGTGGGGAGGCGCGGTTGATTTCGTCCGCCATCAGGAGCTGGCAGAAGACCGGGCCCTTGATGAAGCGGAAGCTGCGATGGCCGCGTTCCGTCTCTTCCAGCACCTCGGAACCCAGAATATCGGCGGGCATGAGGTCCGGCGTGAACTGGACGCGCTTGTCGTCGAGCCCCAGAACCACGCCCATGGTATGGACCAGCAGGGTTTTGGCGAGGCCCGGCACACCGACAAGCAGCGCGTGGCCGCCTGCCAGCACCGTCACCAGCGTTTGGTCTATGACCTGTTCCTGGCCGTAGATGACTTCGGCAATGGCCGCGCGGGCCGCCGCGATCTTGACGCCGGCGGCTTCGATTTCCTGGACGGCGCTGCCGTCCGCTTCACTGAGTGTCTGCATTGACCTAAGTATAGAGTGAGCCGGTCCCATTCAGAAGTGAAAGGGGCGGAAGCCGCATTAGCCCGACCATTCGCGGTGGGTTTCGTGACGATATTATGGCCGGATTGATCAGTTTGGCATCAGGGATAGTTGTTTGATGGGTTCGCCGGAAGATAAAGGGGCCAGGGAGCGCACCGCCGCTCCGTCAGGGCTGCTAGCCGCCGCCGAGTCGGAGGGGAAGAAGGCGCGCGGCCTACCGCCCGTTCACCTCTGGAATCCGGAGTTTTGTGGCGATATCGACATGCGAATCGCCCGCGACGGCACCTGGTTCTACATGGGGACACCCATCGGCCGCGAAAGACTGGTCCGCCTCTTCTCGACCATCCTGCGCCATGACGAGGACGGAAAATATTATCTTGTCACTCCCGTCGAGAAGGTCGGCATCAAGGTCGATGACGCGCCTTTCCTCGCCGTTGCCATGTCGGGGGAGGGGACGGCCCGCGACCAGACACTGACCTTCACCACCAATGTGGGCGATGTGACGGTGGCGGGGGCGGAACATCCGATTCGATTCGTGGTCGACACGGAAACGGGCGAACCCGCCCCTTACGTGCACGTAAGGGCAAGGCTCGAAGCGCTGATCAACCGCGCGGTCTTCTACGATCTCGTGGAGCTTGGGACGGAAGAGGAGCATGAGGGCAAGCGCTGGTTCGGCATCTGGTCGGGCGGCGTCTTCTTTCCCTTCATGCCGGTAGAGGAGATGGCTTTTTGAAGCTGCCCGTCATGGACCATTACCGCGACCGCATTATTGCCCGGGTGGACCGGATGTCGCCGACGCTCGAAACCCTGCTTGCGCCGCGCATGACGCTGGCGGCGAATGGGCGTCTGCGTGGCGACCATGACATGAACCCGGACGATGACGACGACACGCCTGTCATCACGCTTCGTGCCGCCGCCGTGCTCGTGCCCATCGTGGAGCATGCAAACGGGCCGACTGTGCTGCTGACGCGGCGATCCGACAATCTGGGCAATCACGCCGGTCAGGTGGCCTTTCCCGGCGGCAAGATCGAGCCGGGGGAAACGCCCAGGGAGGCGGCGTTGCGCGAGGCGGATGAGGAAGTGGGGCTCAAATCCTCATTCGTCGAGGTGGCCGGTTTTCTCGACAGCTATGAGACGGGCACCGGCTTCCGCATCCTGCCGGTGGTCGGATTCGTCCGGCCCGGCTTCACGCTGACCGTGCAGGACGCCGAGGTGGCGGAAGTCTTCGAGGTGCCGCTCTCGTTTCTGATGAACCCGGAGAATCACGAACGGCACAGCGCCACATGGCGGGGAAAGAAGCGCGAATATTACGCCATGCCTTATAATGGCCATTACATATGGGGCGCGACCGCTGGAATGCTGAAGAACATGTACGACCGGATTTTCGCCGGCGAATAAGAGTTGAGGGGATACGCCATGAGTGCCGAGAAGGAGCTTGCCCGCGCCAGCTGGCTGAATGAAGCGGACACGCGCGCCGTCATGGAGACATTGGCGTCGGATGGCGGTACGGCACGCTTCGTCGGCGGCTGCGTTCGCAACGCGCTGTTGGGCGAGCCGGTTCTCGACATCGACATTGCCACCAATGAAACGCCGGAGCGCGCCAGCGTGCTGCTCACCGCGAAAGGCATCAAGGTTGTGCCGACCGGCATCGCCCATGGCACGGTGACCGCGGTGACGCCGACGCGGCATTTCGAGATCACCACGCTGCGCGTCGATGTGAAGTCGCATGGCCGCCATGCGGACGTCGCCTTCACCGAGGATTGGCAGGCCGATGCCGAGCGTCGTGACTTCACGATGAACGCGCTCTATGCCGATGCCGACGGCACGGTTCACGATCCGCTGGGGCAGGGCCGCGCGGACCTCAAGGCGCGTCGCGTGCGCTTCATCGGTGACGCGGATGCGCGTATCCGTGAGGATTATCTGCGTATCCTGCGCTTCTTCCGCATTCATGCCTGGTATGGCGTAGGCGAACCCGACAGCACAGGACTCAAGGCGTGCGCCGATCTGCGCGAGGGGTTGCGCCAGCTTTCCGGCGAGCGCGTGCGCGACGAACTTCTGAAGACGGCGGCGGCCGACAATGCGGGCGCAGCTTTCCGCCAGATGGCGGCGGCGGGCATTCTCTCCGTCGTGCTGCCGGAAGCCTCGCGCCTCGACCGCTTCGAAAAGCTCGTCGACATCGAGGCGAACCAGCTCTTCACGGTGACGCCGATCCTGCGCCTTGCCTCCATGCTCGATCTCGACGAGACGGGCGTTGCGGTGCTGGCCGAGCGTTTGCGTCTGTCGAACAAGGATCGCGATCGCGTTTCAAAAGCGCTCAACGACAAGACGAAGATCGTTTCCTATCTCTCCATGCGCGAACTCCATCGCGCGCTCTATCTGATGGGGTCGGAACTCTTCAAAGACCGTGTCATGCTCGGCTGGGCAAATGATCGCAAAGGACACAACGCCTTCCAGTGGCGCGCGCTGCTCGCCATGGCCGATAGCTGGACGAAGCCGGAATTCCCGCTGACGGGCGCGATGATCAAGGCGGCAGGTGTACCCGAAGGGCCGGAAATCGGCCGCGTCTGGCGCGAGGTCGAGGAGTGGTGGATCGACGCCGATTTCACCGACGACGAGTTCTCGATCATAGAACGGCTGAAGGCCGTGGTGCAGGCGACGATTTACTGAGTTTGTGCCAGCAGTTCCTGAGCTGACGGTTTCTTCAGTGATGAGAGTTGTGATAATTGTCCCGTGGGCTGATTTTCAACCTTTGGGGGGCAATATGAAAAAACTTCTCTCTGTAGTGAGTATCGTTGCTACGTGTTTTGTTCTTGCTGGCTGTTCGACGATGACACCGTCAACCTATGCTGTAAACGCCGACAACAATGTTGCGTTGCGCAAGCTGGCTGGCGCCAGAGTCAATGTCTCAAACATGGTCGATGCAAGTAATTTCAGTGCGAACTGCCGGTTGATGGGGCCTATTGAGGCATCCAACAAGCGCAGCATTGCGCAATTCGTGCAGGATTCATTCAACGATGAGCTCAAGTTTGCGGATGTCTATGGCACAAACGTGGCCCTTGACGCCCGCTTGGATCACGCTGAATTTTCGTCGACTTCCGGCCTGACCAACGGTTGGTGGGACTTAGCGGCAACGCTCAAGAATCCGAAGACGGGCGCATCTCTCTCGGCGCAGAGCAGGTATGAGTTTCCCAGCGGATTCGACGCTGCAACTGCCTGCACCCAAACCGCACAGGCTCTTACACCGGCGGTACAGGGTCTCATCAAGAACGCGGTCACGAACCCGGAATTTTCAAACCTTGTCAGCAAATGAGAATAACAGAGCCGGCTTTTCCGAATGGGAAAGCCGGCTTTGCCGCTCATTGCAGTTTGTGGGGCGATATCAAACCGGCGCGACCTGGGACTTCGGCAACAAGCACCTTAGAACATAAACGCCGTCACCGTCAGCAGCACGGCCACGGGAACGCACATCACCTCACCGAAATGCCAGATCGCGGCGAGGCGCGGATTGGAATCGATTTGAACGAGCATGGTGCTCTCCCTTGCTGGAGTCGGGGACAATAGAGCGCGAGTCGTTCTTACACGCCTTGATCTGACGCAATGTCGCAGGCTTCCCCGAGCAGAGGGCAGAATTGGGCCGGAAGTCGCGATTTTGACCCCGATCAATGCCGCGAATCCGCCTGAAGGCGAGTTTGCTGCATCGACTTCCGGGAAGATCAGCCGCGACAAAGCGACCGATTGCCCGCCGTGTAAATCAGGATAGCGTCCCGCCATGCGTGCCGATCTCATTGAAAGATACGACCTCCGGGTGCCGCGTTACACCTCCTACCCGACGGCGCCCCATTTCGGCCCCGGCGTCGATGGCGCGCGCTATGAGCGCTGGCTCGGCGAACTCGATCCCGCGACGCCTCTCTCGCTCTATCTCCATGTCGCCTATTGCGCGGAGATGTGCTGGTTCTGCGGTTGCCACACCAAGGCGACGAAGCGCTATGCGCCGGTGGCGAGCTATCTCGACGCGCTGCTTGCCGAAATCGAACTCGTCGCCTCGAAACTCCCCGCCCGAATGGCGTTCCGACACATCCATTTCGGCGGCGGCAGCCCGACGGTTCTGAAACCGGAAGACTTCACCCGCATGGTCGAGAAGCTGCGCGCGAATTTCGACATGCTGCCGGGTGCCGAGATTGCCGTCGAGCTCGACCCGCGTACGGCTGACGAGAACTATGTGATCGCCATGGCGAGGGCGGGTGTCACGCGCGCCTCCATCGGCGTGCAGGACTTCAACCCCGTCGTGCAGAAGGCGATCAACCGCATTCAGCCCTTCGAGGTAACGGAGCGCGTCATCCTCTGGCTGCGCAAGCATGGCGTCGATGCGATCAACATGGACCTCTGCTACGGGCTCCCGCATCAGACGGTTGAAAGCGTGGTCGAGACGGTGGAACGCGGCGCGTCGCTGCGCCCCGCGCGCATCGCGCTTTTCGGCTACGCGCATGTGCCATGGATGAAGACGCATCAGAAGCTCATCCCCGAAGAGGCTTTGCCCGGCATGGCGGAACGCTGGCGGCAATATGAGGCGGCGTCCGCGCGGCTTCAGGAGCTAGGCTACGTCGCCATCGGCCTCGATCATTTCGCCCTGCCTGACGATGAGCTCACGCTCGCGCAGAAGAAGGGCGAACTGCATCGCAATTTTCAGGGCTACACGACCGACAGCGCGCCCGCGCTGATCGGCTTCGGCGCGTCGGCCATTGGCTCTTTGCCGCAGGGCTATGTTGCGAATGAAATCGCCATCGACCGCTACAGGGAGATGGTGCATGCGGGAAAGCTGCCGATCACGCGCGGCATCGCCATCGACGCGGACGATGAACTTCGCCGCGCGATTATCGAGCGGCTGATGTGCGACATGGGCGTCGATCTCGACCACATCGCTGCCCTTTATGGCAAGACCGGTGCGAGCTTCGAGCCGGAGCTCGAAGCGATGGCCGGCCTCGAAGCCGATGGCATCGTCAGACGCGAAGGACATCGCCTTGTCGTCACGGAAGAGGGTAAGCCGCTCGTCCGCGCCGCCTGCGCCGTCTTCGACCGCTATCTCATGGCGGGCGAAGCGCGTCATTCAAAAGCGGTCTGATTGCCTTCCAAATTTCGATATGTTTCCATACGGATCAATGCCGTTTACATACGGCGTTACTTTCGGCGTAAGTACATATAAGTACACACAAATACATAAAGCACCTCTGTCTGAAATTTAATTCGACAGCTATCAGAAAGCGGAAGAGTTTAGCCCCGCCGATGATGTCTTGTTCTATGTGAACAGGTTTATTCGCATCGGCGATGTAAGGGCGCCGGGGCGCGATAGTTGTTTATCTGAGGAGCATCCATTTTGCCGGAAGCTGCAATGACGTTCGCGCAAAGCGACGTAACGACTCGTGCTGTCTCGACGATGCGTGAATATCGCGACATCGGAGACTGGATGGGTGGCGGCGATGCACTCCATGAGGTGCAGACTGTCGCAAGCCTCCCTTCACCCACCTTCCGCGAAAAGGGCAAGACCTATGTGTCCTTCAGCACCAACAACTATCTGGGTCTGGCCGACAGTCCGCGCCTCGTCGCGGCAGCGCGCAAAGGCCTCGATCTCTACGGCGTCGGCAATTGCGAGTCACGGTTGCTCGGTGGAAATCTCGATGTCTATGTCGAACTGGAAGCGAAGCTCGCGGCGCTGAAGAAGAAGGAAACGTCGCTGATCTTCGCGACGGGCTACCTCACGAATCTCGGCGTGCTCTCCTCGCTCGTGAAGCCCGCGCAATCCGCGCGCATCTATGGCTTCCGGCCGCAGTGCAAATTCAACTACGCCTATTTCTCCGACGAATACAATCACCTGAGCATTCGCGAGGGCATCCGGCTTTCCGAAGTCCAGAAGTTCAACTATCGCCACCGCGACATGAACCATCTGGAATCGTTGCTCGGCAAATCCGACGCCGAGGGCAAGATCATCGTCAGCGATGGTGTCTTCAGCCAGGATGGCGACATAGCACCGTTGCCGGAATTGCTGGACCTCGCCGATCGCTACGATGCGATGGTCTATATCGACGATGCGCATGGCACAGGCGTGCTCGGGGCCCATGGCAGCGGCACGTCGGAACATTTCGGCGTGACGAGCCCGCGGCTCATCCAGATGGGCACGCTGAGCAAGGCCTATGGTGCGATCGGCGGCTTCATCGCAACGGAAAGCTATATCGGAGACATCCTCCGCCTGAGCTGCTCGGCCTATTCCTTCACCTCGACGCTCCCGCCCGATCAGGCGCTCGCTTGCATCGAAGCCATCGACATGGTCCGCGACGAGCCGGAACGTCGGGCGCGCATGTGGGCGAATCAGCAATATTTCCTCTCGTTGATGGACAAGCTTCCCTACCGCGTCCTGTCGCGCACCACGCCCATCGTCCCGGTGTTCATCGGCGACGAAAGGCTCTGCGATCGCTTCGCCGGCCTGCTCAAGGATGCGGGCATCCATGTCGACGCCGTGAAGTTTCCGGCGGTCGGCATTCGCAAGGCGCGGCTCCGGGTGATGCTCAATGCGGGCCACACGCGCGAGCAGATCGGGCGTCTTGCTGGCGTTCTGGAAGAAAACCAGGGCCTGCTCGCAGGCTGAGCACCGCGCGATCAATTGCTTCAGGCGATGGAGGCGAGCTTACCCTCTGTCGCCTTCAGCAATTCGCTTGCCTCGATTTCCAGTTCAAGGCCGAAGGCGCCGCCGCTGACATAGATCGTTGCGAAGCCTTCCGCGCTTGCGTCGAGCCATGTCGGCAGCTTCTTCTTCTGGCCGAGCGGACTGCAAGCGCCCATCTGATAGCCGGTGATCTTCACCGCCTTGTCCTTCGCCGCGAGGTCGATGCGTTTCGCGCCGATCTCGCGGGCGAGCGCCTTGCGGTCGAGATCGCGTGAGGCGGGGACGATGGCGACTGCGAGCTTGCCGTCATCCGTCTCCACGACCAGCGTCTTGAATAGCCGGGCAGGGTCTATGCCGCTCGCTTCCGCCATTTCCAGCGCCGAGGTCTTGCGGTCCTTCGGCACCGGCACCTCGCGGAACGTGCCCTTGAGCCCGTTGAGACGCAGAAAGCGCTGCGCCGCCGTTTCGCCTTTCGCCATGGCGTCTCAGACTCTCACGGCCACTTCACTTCCGGCGGCATGGACGACAGGATCGAGGCGACGTTGCCGCCGGTCTTCAATCCGAATGTCGTGCCGCGGTCATAGAGCAGGTTGAACTCGACATAGCGCCCGCGGCGGATCAACTGCTCCTCGCGTTCCTCCGGCGTCCACGCCTCGTTCATGTGGCGTCGCACCAGCTTCGGATAGATGTCGAGGAAGGCGCGGCCCACATCCTGCGTGAAGGCGAAGTCCTTCTCCCAGTCGCCGGAATTGTGGTGGTCGTAGAAAATGCCGCCTGTGCCGCGCGGCTCATTGCGGTGCGGCAGGAAGAAATATTCGTCGCACCATTTCTTGAAGCGCGGATAGTAGCTCGCGTCATGCGCGTCGCAGGCGCCCTTCATCGCGGCGTGAAAGTCGATCGTGTCGGGATGGTCCTGCTGCCGCTGCACGTCGAGCACGGGGGTGAGATCGCCGCCGCCGCCGAACCATGTCTTCGTGGTCACCACGAAGCGCGTATTCATGTGCACGGCCGGCACGCGCGGGTTCTGCATATGGGCGATGAGCGAGATGCCGCCCGCCCAGAAGCGCGGGTCTTGCTCGGCGCCCTGCATCTGCTTGCGGAAGTCTTCCGAGAATTCGCCATGGACGGTCGAGATATGGACGCCGACCTTTTCGAAGACGCGGCCATGCATGATGGACATCTCGCCGCCGCCCTGATCGGTGGAGCCGTCGCCGCGCTTCCAGGGCGTACGTTCGAAGCGGCCGGGCGCTCGCTCGGCATAGGTGCCGGTCAGCTCGTCCTCAAGCCGTTCGAACCCGGCGCAGATCAGGTCGCGAAGCCCGCGGAACCAGGCCGCCGCCCGGACCTTGCGCTCTTCGATCAATGCCGTGTCGCTCATATGCCGCCTCCATCCGTTTCCGGGGCACTTGTAACCGGCGGAAAGCCCGCTGTCTGCCTCAAGCCCTCGCCGAGAACCATGGCCGCAGCGATGGCCACATTGAGCGACCGGGCAGGGGGCAGCATCGGAATCGTGACCCGGGCGTCGGCGCGCTCATGGACATGGGCCGGGACGCCCGCCGTCTCCCGGCCAAGGAGCAGGGTGTCGTCGCGCCGGTATTCGAAGCCGGTATAGGGCTCGGCACTCCTTGTGGTCAGCAGGATCAGGCGGCCCGTGGAGGGGCGCGCGCTCAGGAAATCCTCCCAGCTGTCATGCCGGACCACATCGGCAAGGGGCACATAGTCCATGCCCGCCCGCTTGAAGGCGCTGGCGCCCCAGGGGAAGCCGCAAGGTTCGATGATATCGAGCCCAACACCGAGGCATGCGCCGAGGCGGAGAAGCGTCCCTGTGTTTTGCGCAATATCGGGCTCGAAGAGGGCCAATCGCATGGGTTTTTCCGGGTTTGAGAACGAGGCGCGTCTTGAGCCTTGCCCCGCTCCGGCAGATGCGGCGATGCGTCATCCTGCCGCAGCGCAGGCGGGGCTGGACAAGCCTGGGATTGAATGCCACAAAACGCCGCGTATGGGATGAAAGCGGGGGATTCGTACGCTTTCGTTCGATCTCGCGGGTTTGCGCCGCGCCGCCTTCAGCCACACGTCGAAAGCGTGGGGTAACCGCCCATGGCGGGCTGGCGGCGTTCGGCTTTTATTCAAGGAGACCTGAACCGTGGCAGAAATCCACGCGGCCGAGCCGACACGGCGCGATTTCCTCTACGTGGCCACCGGAGCCTTCGCCGCAGTTGGCGCAGCGGCTGCCGTCTGGCCGCTCATCGACCAGATGAACCCGGACGCCTCGGTTCTGGCGCTCGCCTCGATCGAAGTGGATATTTCGAAAATCCCCGTCGGTCAGGAAATCACCATCAAATGGCGCGGCAAGCCGGTCTTTATCCGCCACCGCTCCGAAGACGAGATCAAGGCCGCCGAGAGCGTCGACGTTGCCGAGCTGCGTGATCCGCAGACCGATGATGTCCGCCTCGTGAAGGGCCCGAACGGTCAGCTCGAAAAGCAGTGGCTGGTGCTCATCGGCATCTGCACCCATCTGGGTTGCGTGCCGCTCGCTTACAAGGGCGAGTTCAACGGCTATTTCTGCCCCTGCCATGGTTCGGTCTACGACACGTCCGGCCGCATCCGGAAGGGCCCGGCGCCGCTCAACCTCGAGGTGCCGCCCTACAAGTTCGTATCCGACTCCAAGATCCTGATCGGCTGAGGGGACCTGAAAAAATGAGTGGTCATAGCACCTACAACCCGAGCAACGGCTTTACCCGCTGGCTCGATGCGCGCCTGCCGATCCTTCGGCTCGGCCACGACACTGCGGTCAGCTATCCCGTCCCGAAGAACCTCAATTACTGGTGGACCTTTGGCGGCGTGCTGACCTTCTGCCTTGGCGTGCAGATCATTACCGGCATCGTGCTTGCGATGCACTACATTCCGCAGACCGAACTGGCCTTCAGGTCCGTCGAAAGCATCATGCGCGACGTGAATTATGGCTGGCTGCTGCGCTACATCCACGCCAACGGCGCGTCGATGTTCTTCATCGCCGTCTATATCCACATGTTCCGCGGTCTCTATTACGGCTCCTACAAGGCGCCCCGCGAAGTGCTGTGGATCCTCGGCTGCCTCATCTATCTCCTGATGATGGCGACCGCCTTCTTCGGCTACGTGCTTCCCTGGGGCCAGATGAGCTTCTGGGGCGCGACGGTCATCACCAACCTCTTCGGCGCGATCCCGCTGGTGGGCGAGTCGCTCCGCACCTGGCTCTGGGGTGGCTTCGCGGTCGGCGATCCGACGCTGAACCGCTTCTTCTCGCTGCACTACCTGTTCCCGTTCCTGATCGCCGGTGTGGTCATCCTCCACATCTGGGCGCTCCATGTGACGGGCCAGAACAATCCGGCGGGCGTCGAAGTCAAGAACAAGGATCAGGACACGGTTCCCTTCACGCCCTATGCGACGGTGAAGGATGCCTTCGGTCTCTCGCTCTTTGTGATCCTCTTTGCCTACTTCGTGTTCTTCAACCCGAACGGTCTCGGCGACGTCGAGAACTACGTCGTGGCGAACGCGCTCAAGACGCCCCCGCACATCGTGCCGGAATGGTATCTGCTGCCGTTCTACGCGATCCTGCGCGCCGTCCCGGACAAGCTTGCCGGCGTCGTCCTGATGTTCGGCGCCATCGCAGTGCTCTTCGTGCTGCCCTGGCTCGACACCTCGAAGGTGCGTTCGGCGCGGTTCCGCCCGCTGTACAAGCAGTTCTTCTGGATTCACCTTGCCGTCTGCCTTGCGCTCGGCTGGTGCGGTGCCCAGTCGCCGGACACGATCCTGATCCATGTTGGCGATGGTGGCTTCACGGTGACGCATTTCGCGCGCATCCTCGCAAGCTACTATTTCCTCCACTTCATCGTTCTCTTCCCTCTCCTCGGCCTGATCGAGAAGACGAAGCCGCTGCCCGAGAGTATCTCGGCGTCGGTTCTCGGAACGAAGAACTGAGACGGGGCGAGACGCAAATGACGCAGAAAATGACCAAAACTTTCCGCATCGGGTTCGCTTCGAAACTCGCTGGCGTGGCAGCCTTCGGCGCCCTCGCGCTGGGCCTGTCCCTCGGTGCCTCGGCTCCGGCCCAGGCCGAGGGCGCGGAAGCTCCGCTCAAGCATGTCGCATGGTCCTTCAACGGCCCGTTCGGCACCTATGACCGCGACGCGCTGCGTCGTGGCTACAAGGTCTACAAGGAAGTCTGCTCGACCTGCCATGCGATGAGCATGGTCCACTTCCGCAACCTCGCCGAGAAAGGCGGGCCGGAATTCACGGCCGCCGAAGTGAAGGCGATTGCTGCCGGATACAAGGTGCAGGACGGCCCGGACTCCTCGGGTGAAATGTTCGAGCGTCCCGCCGAGGGCAAGGACCCGTTCCCGTCGCCCTATCCGAACGACGAAGCGGCTGCCGCTTCGCTCGGCGCCGCGCCGCCGGATCTCTCGCTCATCGCCAAGGCGCGTGAAGGCGGGGCGGACTATATCTACTCGCTGCTGAACGGCTATGAAGAAGCCCCGGCAAATGTTCATGTCCCGGCTGGCGGCAACTACAATCCCGTCTTCGTGGCTGGCAGCGGCATCATCGCGATGCCCAAGCCGCTCAGCGACGGGCAGGTCGACTACACGGACGGTACGCCCAATACCGCCGAACAGATGTCGAAGGACGTGGCCCAGTTCCTGATGTGGGCGGCAGAGCCCAAGCTCGAGCAGCGTCACCGCCTGGGCCTCCAGGTCGTGCTCTACCTGATCGCGCTTACTGGCATCCTCTACTTCGCGACCCGGAAGATCTGGGCCGACCAGCATTGAGCTGGCGGAGCGGTTTTTGAACGGAAAAGGGCCTCTCGCGAGGCCCTTTTTCATGTCTATCGCATATTTGTTTGTTATGTTTCGCCGCCCGCGACGTGAGCATCGGTTCGGAGCGGGGCGGCGGATTTGGCGAGGCGAATATGGCGAAAACGGTTCTGGGCGTCATTGGCGGCAGCGGCGTCTACGAATTTCCGGGCTTGAAGAACGAGCGCTGGGAGAAGGTTTCAAGCCCCTGGGGCGAGCCTTCCGACGAGCTGCATTTCGGCGAACTGCCGACCGAGAGCGGCACCGTCGAAATGGTGTTTCTGCCGCGCCACGGCCGCGGCCATCCGCATTCGCCCTCAAGCATCAACTACCGCGCCAATATCGACGCTCTGAAGCGCGTCGGCGTGACCGACATCATCTCGGTCTCGGCGGTCGGATCGCTCAAGGAAGAGCTTCCGCCGGGAACCTTCGTCATCGTCGATCAGTTCATCGACCGCAGCTTTGCGCGCGAGAAGAGCTTTTTCGGCGAAGGCTTCGTCGCCCATGTCTCCATGGCGCAGCCGGTCTGCCCGCGCCTCGGCGACCATCTCGAAAAGGCGTGCAAGAATAACAGCATCGCCTATGCGCGGGGTGGCACCTATCTTGTCATGGAAGGTCCGCAATTCTCCACGCTGGCGGAGTCGAACCTTTACCGTTCCTGGGGCTGTTCGGTCATCGGCATGACCAACATGCCGGAGGCGAAGCTCGCCCGCGAAGCCGAGATTTGCTACGCGACGGTCGCCATGGTCACCGACTATGACTGCTGGCATCCGCACCACGCCCATGTCGAAGTGTCGGACGTCGTGCGTGTGCTGGAAGAAAATGCCGGCCATGCGCGAACCGTCATCCGCTCGGTCGCGGCGAGCTTCGGACCGGAGCGCACGCCGTCGCCGCATGGCCTCGACCGCGTTCTCGATACGGCGCTGATCACCGCGCCAGCCAAGCGCGACCCTGAGCTTGTTCGCAAGCTCGATGCGGTCGCGGGCCGCGTATTGCATTCCAGCTGAGGTTTTGAAGAACAATGGACGTGAAGCAATTCATCCGCACCATTCCGGACTACCCGAAGGAAGGCATCTTCTTCCGCGACATCACCACGCTTCTCGGCGATGCAGAGGGGTTCCGTTCCGCCGTCGATGCGCTGGTGCAGCTGCATAAGGGCGCGAAATTCGACAAGGTTGCGGGCATCGAGGCACACGGTTTCATTCTCGGCGGCGCTGTCGCGCATCAGCTCGGCCTCGGATTCGTTCCCGTGCGCAAGAAGGGCAAGCTGCCCTGGACCACAATCGGCCAAGAATATGATCTCGAATATGGCACCGATACCGTCGAAATTCACTCCGACGCCATCTCCGCAGGCGACCGCATCCTTCTCATCGACGATCTGATCGCCACGGGCGGCACAGCGGAAGCGGCGGTCAAGCTCTTCGCCCGCGCGGGCGGCAATGTGCTGGCCGCGAGCTTCGTGATCGAGCTGTCGGAACTCGGCGGACGGCAGCGCCTCGAAGCCCTCGACATCGAGGTCCTTTCGCTTTGCGCCTATGAAGGGCATTAGCAGCAACAATGGAATGGATCGCTGATCCGACGATCTGGGTGGGTCTCGCAACGCTTGTCGTGCTCGAGATCGTGCTCGGCATCGACAATCTGGTCTTCGTCGCGATCCTGGCTGACAAGCTTCCGGTCTCCGAGCGCAACCGTGCGCGGCTCACTGGCCTTGGTTTCGCGCTCTTCATGCGCCTCGGTCTGCTCGCTAGCATTTCCTGGCTGGTGACGCTGACGACGCCGCTTTTTATCATCTACGGCATCGACTTCGCGGGCCGCGATCTCATCATGCTGGGTGGCGGCATCTTCCTCCTCACCAAGGCGACGATGGAGCTGCACGAGCGGCTGGAGCCGGCGTCCGAAGAGAGCGGGGCAGCGAAGGCGCATGCCAGATTCTGGATCGTCGTCGCGCAGATCATCATTCTCGACGCGGTCTTCTCGATCGACTCCGTCGTCACCGCCGTCGGCATGGTGGACAATCTGCCGGTGATGATGGCCGCCGTGATCGTCGCCATGGGCGTGATGATGCTGGCCTCGGGTCCATTGACGAAATTCGTCAACGCGCATCCGACCGTCGTGGTTCTCTGCCTCGGCTTCCTGATGATGATCGGCTTCAGCCTCGTCGCGGAAGGCTTCGGCTTCCATATCCCCAAGGGTTATCTCTACGCGGCAATCGGCTTCTCGATTCTGATCGAGAGCTTCAACCAATGGGCGCAGCGGAACCGGGTGCGCCACGCCGCCGCTCGGCCCTTCCGCCAGCGCACCGCCGAGACGGTCTTCCGTCTGCTTGGTGGCCCGGCTGCCGCGGAGGAGGGGGCGGAGGCGACCGGTACAGAGGGTGTTCCGGAAGGTTTCGGCGCGGAGGAGCGCACCATGGTGAGCGGCGTGCTGACGCTCGGTGAGCGGCAGGTAAGCTCCATCATGACGCCGCGCCGGGACATCGTCTGGGTGAAGCTTGCCGACAGCGCCGAAGATCTGCTGAACCTGTTGCGCGGTTCTCCGCATGGGCTCTATCCGGTCTGCCGCTCATCGGATGAGGAACTCGTCGGCTATGCGAGGGCGCAAGACCTGATGGAAGACCTGCTCACGCATGGCGCCATCAATGAGGCGAAGAGTGTCCGCAAGCCGCTCGTCGTCCATGAGGGGCTCGGCGTTCTGCAACTGCTGGAACAGTTCCGTCGCTCGCATGTTCAGCTCGCACTGGTGACGGATGAATATGGCAGTATCGAAGGCCTTGTTACGCCCTTCGATGTGCTTGAGGCGATTGCGGGCGAGTTCCCCGATGCGCATGATGAAACGCCCTGGCTGCAGAGGCTGGGCGAGGGCCATTGGCGGGTTGACGGCATGGCCGATATTCGCCGCCTCGCTTTTGCCATTGGCCGCGATCTTTCGATGGAAGGCGATAATTATTCGACAGTGGCCGGATATGTTCTCTGGTATCTCGGGCGTGTGCCGGAGACGGGAGACCGCATTGAGCATGACGATCTCGTTTTCACTGTGACGAAGATGGATAGCCGCCGCATTGCCGAACTCGAGATCGAGGCGCTGCAGTCGAATGGCGGTCATTGAGGGAAAGCGCGCATGAAGATCGACGGCGTTCACTATCGCACCATCTGGGTCGCGGATGACGGCTGGTCCATCGAGGTTATCGATCAGACGAAGCTGCCCCATGCCTTTCAAACGGTCCGCCTGCGCTCGGCGGATGATGCGGCCCGGGCGATCAAGGACATGGTGGTGCGCGGTGCGCCGCTGATCGGCGCCACTGCCGCTTATGGCCTCTGTCTTGCGCTGCGCGACGACGCGTCAGACGCCACGCTGAACGAAGCCTATCAAATGCTCGCGGCGACGCGACCCACCGCCGTCAATCTCAAATGGGCGCTGGACGAGATGGTGAAGGCGGTGAAGCCTCACGGTCACAGCGTCCGCGTCGACGCGGCTTACGCTGCCGCTTCGAAGATTTGCGACGATGACGTCGAGATCTGTCGTCGCATCGGCGAGAACGGGTTGAAGATCATTCGCGGCCATGCCGAGGTGAAACCGGGCAAGACCGTCAACATCCTCACGCATTGCAATGCGGGCTGGCTCGCCTGTGTCGACTGGGGCACCGCGCTCGCGCCGATCTACATGGCGCATGACGCGGGCATCCCCGTGCATGTCTGGGTCGACGAGACACGGCCGCGCAATCAGGGCGCATCGCTCACCGCCTTCGAGCTTGGCCGCCACGGTGTTCCGCATACGATCATTCCCGACAATGCGGGCGGTCACCTGATGCAGCATGGGCAGGTCGATCTCTGCATCGTGGGCACCGACCGCACAACGGCCACGGGCGATGTCGCGAACAAGATCGGCACCTACCTCAAGGCGCTCGCCGCTTTTGACAATGACGTTCCTTTCTATGTCGCGTTGCCGCACACGACGATCGACTGGACGCTAGATGACGGCGTGGCGGAAATCCCCATTGAGCAGCGCTCGGCTCGCGAAGTCACGCATATTACGGGCCGCACCGACGCGGGCGAGATCGTCACCGTCGAAATATCCGCCCCTGGAAGCGCCGCCGCGAATTACGGATTCGACGTCACGCCCGCCCGCCTGGTCACTGGCCTTATCACCGAGCGCGGCGTCGCCGCGGCAACCCGCGAGGGGCTGCTGTCGCTTTATCCCGAACGGCGCTGAGCGGCGTCACGGCCTGCCCATCCAGGGATGGAAGCGTCCTTCCGGATCGCGCACGGCGCGGATTTCGTCCAGCCTGACGAGATTTGCGTCCGATACGAAGCGGGCGGGGCGGCGCGCGAGATTCTCGTCCGCCAACTGGATGCCGACGCCATAAGGTTCCATCGCACGCATGTTATCTGTCGCCCAGCTTTCATGCCGCGCGGCGTCGGCGCCGTCGCGCAAGCCGCAATAGAGCGCGAGATAGGTTCTCGCCTCCATGGAAAAGGCCATGTCGGGTCTTTGCTGTGGCGGGTTCCAGTTGAGCCACAGCACATGGGTCGGCGCCGGTGGCTGGGTGTCGGCCATATGGCGGAGATGCGGCAACAGCGGATCTATCGGTCCGTTCATCCACATATTGTCCGCGTTCCAATGCGTGTTAGGCAAAAAGAGCGTCCGCTCCCCCGTCTTCATCATCATGGACAAGGACATGGGTAGCAGCGGCAGCGTGAAGCTGGCCTTCGAGCTGATTGCACTTTTCGACATGAAGGAGACCGCTTCGCGAGCGTCCTTGAAGCTGTCGGCAAGGACCGGGGTAATGACCTCGATGCCGGGGGCAAAGATGCCCATCGCCTTGCGGTTGAGCACCATCTGGAACTCGACCTTCTGCGATACATGCGGGCCAACGCGGTCCGCCCAGGCGAAGACCTCTTCCAGATGCTTCATGCGGAAGACCTGAATCTTCAGCCCGATGAATTTGGGGCGTGGATGCAGTTTGAGATGAAAGCGAACCACGACGCCAAAGAAGCCGGGCCCGGAACCGCGTGCGGCCCAGTAGAGATCGGCGTTTTCCGTCTCGCTGGCATGAACGAGGCTTCCATCCGCCAGCACGATGTCGAGCCCGATCACGCTTTGGCAGGCCAGTCCGAGCATGCGGCTGTTCCAGCCGAAGCCGCCTTGCAGCAGAAATCCGCCTATGCCGACCGTGTAGGCGTGGGCGACGGGAAAGAACAGATTCTCTTTCGCGACAGCCGCGTCTACGTCGCCGCACAGGCAACCGGGCCCCACAATCGCGGTCTTTGACGCGACGTCAATCTCGATGCGGTTCAGGCGCGACAGGTCGAGCATCATTCCGCCGTCGCGGATATGGTTCTGTGCCCAGCTGTGTCCGCCCGAGCAGATTCCGATCTTCAGATTTTCCCGTCGCGCGCGCTGCACCGCGGCGATCACATCGAATACGTCATTTGCCTGAACGACCACGTCAGGCCGGCGTCCGGGGTCGCGAGCGTTGAAGCTTGTGCCGAGTACGGCACCGTCGAAGCCGGGCGTCCTGCGTTCGAGGGTGATGCCTTTTCCGGTCGAGGGTTTCATCTTCTCTATTCCCGATTTTCTTGCTGATGTGCGGGGCCGAAGGTGGCGTAGAGCTCCGGCAGAAAGGCGGCGAGATGGGCCATTTCCTGAGCGCAATGGACGAGGAGCTCGGAGGCCTGGATGGCTTTGAGCGGCACGAGGCGGCTGGCGATGCTGCCGATCACCCCGCCGACAGCGCCCGGCATAGACCGCGGACGGACGTTTTCGCCTCCCACCCAGAACCGGGATCGCATCTCCGATCCGCCCTCGACGGGGCGCACATGATGGATCAGCCAGCCGGTCTCCATTGGCGTTCCGGCGATGCCGCCTCGCGCGCAGATCGCCACCTCCCCGGAGGCTACCAGCCGCTTCTCATCGAGCCCGGCTTCCGACGGTCGGACGAAGCGTATGGTCAGGTTCATGCGGGCGGGGCCGACGAACTCGACGACATTCGAGATCCGTCCGACATAGCGGCCCAGATCGCCCTCGCCATCCGCCCAGCCCACATGAACATGGGCCCTCGGGTGCCAGAGCTTGTATCGCTGTGCCTCGCTGCCATGCCATGCAAACCACCAGTCCCACATGGCAGGGGTCACGCCGGGCATAGGGGTCAGCACAAAAACCCGTGCGGAGCCGTCCAAGCAGGTCGAATAGCCAGTTTCGGCGGCCCAATAGCCGGGGTGATGGAGGTCGCCGGCGCGTGAAACCGGCGGCATGAGCTCGTGGGCAATCGCGCCCGTCAGCAATGCCTCGCGGACATGACCGGCCAGCGGCGCCATCTGCGGACGGAAGAATCTGGCATAGGCGCTCCTTTCCAGCTCGTCAGGCGTGTAGCCGAGATAAAGCTCCTTTTCGGCAATCGACGGCATGGCGTCTCATCCTCCTCCTGCTCGGCCGAAGGCGTGTTCGACCGCAAATCCAATAAATGAGAGAATTCCCAAAAATGGGATATTTGTCAAATATTGTCGTGCAGGCTAATCTGGGTGCTCAACAGCGGGAGTAGAGGGTGAGTTCGAAGGGGCTTTTTGTCAGCGAGGCTGTGCTATTGGGCAAAAGCGCGCGCACCCGCGCCCGGCTCATGGACGCGGCCGCCCAACTCTTTGCCAGGCAGGGTTTCGAAGCGGTCTCGGTCAATGAAATCGCCAGGGTCGCGGAGGTAGCCAATGGCACCTTCTATGTGCATTTCCGCGACAAGGACGAGATTGCAGGCGCCGTAGCCTTCGGCATTGCGCAGGAGGTCGTGCGTCAGCTCGATGAGGCGATGACAGACATCGACGACGCCATGGAGCGCACGAGCATGGCGACGCGCCGCTTCATCGACCTTGCCGGCAGCGAACCGGATTGGGGCGGTGCCCTTTTCCGGGCTGTCCTGACCTTTCAGGATCTTCGTGAGAGCGTGATCGGCTATCTTCGCGCCGATCTGCAGCGGGGCGTGAGCCAAGGCGTCTTCACGACAGAAATAGACGACGTCGTGATCGACACCTTCGTCTCGATGGCGATGGGTGCGCTGTTCGGGCGACTGAACGGCAGATTCGGGCCGGAGTTGGGGTCGCGCGTCGCGGAGCTGCAATTGCGGATGCTGGGGGTCCCCGCCCGCAAGGCGGCGAAGGTGGCGTGGCGGGAGATTCCGCCGCTGGAATTGCACATCAGGCCCCTGGCGAAAACTTGGCCGGTCGGGCGGCAGCCATAGCCCTTTGCGCGAGGCCCATTGCCAATGCTTGCCCGCTGCTTTAGTTTAATGCAAAGCATTAAATGACGTCCTGCGTGGCTGGGCGTCCAGGCATGGGGGAGGGAGTTGCATGAAAATCCTTAAATGGGGCGGGGCGGTGCTCGGCCTGCTGGCAATCGTCTCCGTTGGCGGTGTGGTCTATGTGAAGCAGCACCCTCTCGCGGTGGTGAAACTCATTAACAATTGGCGCGACCCGGTCGGCCCGAACCATCCTGTCGTCTGGCAGCAGGGCCCGGAAACGCCGCCTGCCGGCAAGCGTCCGCCCAATATCGTGCTGATCCTCGCCGACGACCTCGGCTACAACGACATCACGCTCAATGGCGGCGGCGTAGCGGGTGGTGTCGTGCCGACGCCCAACATCAATTCGATTGCGGCTGATGGCGTCGATCTCACGCAGGGCTATGCGGGTAACGCGACCTGTGCGCCGTCCCGCGCTGCGATCATGACCGGGCGCTATGCGACGCGCTTCGGTTTCGAATTCACGCCGACGCATCCCGTTTTCGAAAAGATGATCGGCGAATTCCAGTACGGTTCGCGCAAGGGGATCTATTTCCCTGAGCGTGAAAAGGACAACATTCCCGTCGCCGACATGGGAATCCCGCGCGGCGAGGTGACCATCGGCAAGCTGCTTCAGGCGCAGGGCTATCACACGCTGATGTTCGGCAAGTGGCATCTTGGCGAAAAGCCCGAGATGCGTCCGCAGGCGCAGGGCTTCGACGAGTCGCTCGGCTTCCTGTTCGGTGCCTCGCTCTACGCGCCGGACGGCGCGCCGGGCATCCAGCAGAACAAGCAGGACTGGGATCCGATCGACAAGTTCCTGTGGGCGGCGCTGCCCTTTGCCGTGAGCAAGGATGGCGGCCCACGCTTTACGCCCGACAAATACATGACCGACTATCTCGGTGAACAGGCCGTGGACGCGATCAAGGCGAACAGGAACCGCCCGTTCTTCATGTATCTCGCTTTCAATGCTCCGCATACGCCGCTTCAGGCGACGCAGGAAGACTATGACGCACTGCCGATGATCAAGGACCATGAGATGCGGGTCTATGCCGCCATGATCCGCGCGCTCGACCGCAATGTCGGTCGTGTGCTTCAGGCGCTTAAGGATCAGGGTCTCGACGACAATACGCTGGTGATCTTCACCAGCGACAATGGCGGCGCGCACTACATTGGGCTTCCCGACATCAACAAGCCCTATCGCGGCTGGAAGGCGACCTTCTTTGAGGGCGGCATTCACGTGCCCTATTTCATGAAGTGGCCTGCTGCGTTGCCCAAGGCTGCGAAATATGGCCTGCCCGTGGCGCATGTCGACATCTTTGCAACGGCGGCGGGTGCAGCCGGCGCGGCCATGCCGACGGATCGCGTGATGGACGGCGTGAACCTGTTGCCCTTCCTCGAAGGCAAACAGCCAGGCCGCCCGCATGAGACACTTTTCTGGCGCTCGGGCGACTACAAGGTTCTGCTGGCGGGTGACTGGAAGCTGCAGGTCTCGGAGCGGCCGAAGAAGAACTGGCTCTTCAATCTGAAGGACGATCCGACGGAGCGGAAGAACCTCGCGGATGCCGACGCCGCGAAAGTGACGGAACTACTCGGCGTCCTGCAAGGCATTGACGGCCAGCAGCACAAGCCGATCTGGCCGGCCCTTGCGGAAGCACCCGTTGCGATCGATCATCCTGCCCATTCGCCGGATAGTCCGGACGACGAATATATCTATTGGGCGAACTGATGACTCCGAGGGGGAGACGCTTGATCGCGGTGGCAGCGCTGGCCTCTGGCCTTGCGGCCGCCGCGATCGCGACTCTCTGGATCGTCGGCGGGCGGCAGGCGGAGAGGCATGCGAGCGCCGAACCTGCTCGCTGTCTTGCGGCCTCGGTCGATGAGACAGGCGCGCATCCAGGCATGGTCTGGGTTCCGGGCGGACGCCTCCATATGGGCGATACCGTCTATCCGGAAGAGGGGCCGATCCACGATGTCGAGGTCAAAGGCTTCTGGATCGACCGTCACGAGGTGACGAATGCCGACTTCGCCACATTCGTTGCCGCGACGGGTTATGTCACGCTCGCGGAGCGTCCCGTCGACAGGACGAAGCATGATGACCTGCCTTCGTACATGATGAAGCCGGGCGCGGTCGTCTTCGTCATGCCGAACAAGGTGGACGGCACGGGCGATATCAGCCAGTGGTGGCAATATATTCCGGGTGCGAACTGGCGCCATCCCGGCGGGCCGGATACGGGCATTGATGGCCGCGAGCAATATCCCGTCGTTGCCGTCACGATGGAAGACATCGAAGCCTATGCACGCTGGAAGGGGCGGGCGATCCCCAATGAGGCGCAATGGGAATGGGCGGCGCGAGGCGGCTCCGGCCATCCGCTCGACGAGCACGAGCAGCCGAAAGAGGCCAATAGCTGGCAGGGCATCTTTCCGGTGCTCAACACGGCGGAAGATGGCTTCGTCGGACTTGCGCCAGTTGGTTGTTACAAGCCGAATGGTTTCGGCCTGTACGATATGATCGGCAATGTCTGGGAATGGACGTCGGACATCTATTCCGACGATAACAAGGACATGGCGCCGCGCCACGTCATCAAGGGCGGTTCATATCTCTGCGCGCCGAACTACTGCATGCGCTATCGCGCAGGCGCGCGGCAGGGGCAGGAAGCCGATCTGGCGACAAGCCATCTCGGTTTCCGCACCATTCTTGAAGCACCGGCGCCTTAGCCCTTCACCAGCTCCGAAATCGCCTTCTCGAACTTCGCCGAGTCCGGCGTCGTGGTGCTGGCAAACCATGTCTTGAGCTTGCCGTCGCGCCCGATCAGATACTTGTAGAAGTTCCAGCGTGGCTTCGAGAGAAAACCGCCCTGCGCGCCGATCCATTTGAAAAGAGGATGCGCGTCGGGCCCCTTGACGCTGACCTTCGCCGTGAGCGGGAAGTCGACGCCGAAATTCATTTCGCAGAACGTGGCGATCTCGTCCGCGCCGCCCGGCTCCTGATTGGCGAAGTCGTTCGACGGCACACCAAGCACGACCAGCCCTTCGTCCTTGTACTTCTGCCATACGGCTTCAAGCCCCTTGTATTGCGGTGTGAAGCCGCATTTCGAGGCTGTGTTGACGATGAGCAGCGGATGCCCCTTGAAGGCATTGAGGCGAAGGGGCTGGCCTCTGAGGCTCCTGAATTCGAAATCGAAGGCGGTCTTGTCGGTCATGGTCGGTTCCCGTGATAACATATTGTTAGCAAATATATTGTACACAATATAAATAGCAAGCCTTTTCCCGCCTTTGGCCTCGGGGGGTTAGCCCGCAAGATTTCCACGAAGCTTCTCGAGCTTCTTCTTGATGTTGGAGAGTTCATCAATGGGAAGTCCGGCCGCGCAGGCGGCTTGCGCCGGGATACCGGACGCGACCTTTTTCAGGGCCCGGCCCTTGTCCGTGAGCTGGATGAGAACCTGCCGCTCATCGGCCTCGTTGCGGGTCCGCTTCACGAGCTTCGCCGCCTCGAGCCGCTTCAGCAGCGGCGTCAGTGTGCCGGAATCGAGGAAAAGCCGCTCGCCGAGCGCGCCGACCGTCACGCCGTCTTCCTCCCACAGCGCCAGCATGGCGAGATATTGAGGATAGGTGAGACCGATCTCCGCCAGGAGCGGCTTGTAGAGCTTCGTCATCTGCAGCGACGCGGAGTAAAGCGCGAAGCAGAGCTGATTTTCGAGAAGCAGGGGATCGGCATGTTTTTTCATGGGCGTCGCTCGCGTCAGGCGCCAATCAATATGGCGCGAATTGGCGATGACGCAATGAAATTGTGAATAACCGGAATTGGAGCAGTCTCAGGCCTTCTCGAACAGCTCCAGTGTGCGCTTCAGCGCGAGTTCGGCCGCCGCCTTGTCGTAATTGTTGCGGCGGTCGGAGTTGAAGCCGTGGTCGGCGTCATAGACATAGGACGGCACTTCCGGGTGCGCGGCCTTGATTTTCTCGACGACGTCCATCGGGATCGAATGATCCTTCTCGCCGAAATGATTGATGGTCGGGCACTTCGGCGTTTCGTCGAGGAAGTCCTTGATCGCGCCGCCGTAATAACAGGCGGCGGCATCGAGGCCCTTCACGCGGCAGGCCGCAACCCAGGCGACCGTGCCGCCATAGCAATAGCCCGTGATGAAGACCTTCTTGTTGCCGTCGGCACGGAGCTTGTCCACGCTCGCCTGCACGTCCATGACGGTATTCTCGATCGGGTTCTTCGCGCGATACTCAAGCGACTTCTGGATGTCTTCCTGGGCATAGGTCGCCTTGAAGTCCTTTACCTGCCGGTCGTAAAGCTGAGGCGAGACAACGTCATAGCCGCGCGCGGCATAGCCGTCGCAAAGGTCCTTGATGTGATCGGTGACGCCGAAAATTTCCATGATGAGGACGAGGCCGCCCTTGCGCGTGCCTTCGGCATTCACGTGATAGGCGAGAATATCGGCGCCGTCGCCGCTCTTCAGCGTGATCATCTTGCCCTTGTGCGACATCACTTCGTCTCCCCGGTCTTTGGTTTTCGTTCGATGAGAGCCTGCCCGATGAAGTGCAGGACAAGCTCTCCTCTCTGGTTCACGCCCTCGTTGCGGCTCCTGAGGATGCCCCATTCCGGACGCGAGCGCATCTCCACCTTTTCGACGGGCATCGTCGAGTAGCTGATCGTGTCGCCGGGTCGAACGGGGTTTGGCCATTGAAGGTCGAGAACGCCCGGCGAGGGCCCTGCCGAAGGTGTGCGGCCCGTTTCGTCCGGCTGCTCAACGCGCCCCCGAACATGCGGTACCATGAGTTTCATCCATGTCGCCGCCGTGTGCCACCGGCTTGCTATGAGGCCTCCGAAGGGACTGTCTTTCCCCGCTTCCGGATCGGCATGGAAGGGCGTCGGATCGTATTTGCGCGCGAAGCGGATGATCTCCTCTTCGGTGAACGTATGGCTGCCGAGCTCCGTTTTGACGTTGAGCTCAATATCCTCGAACCAGGGCATCAGGCCTCCACCGCTTCGTCGGCGTGGCGGCGGCCATACTTGACCCAGCCCACCATTGTCATCACGACTTCCCGCTTCTGGTTGAAGACCTCGTAGGCGAAGCGGGTCAGCCCCATTCCCGGCTGGCGTTTGGACGTGCGCCGCTCGATGCAAGTGCGTTTGACGGAAAGCACGTCGTCGACATAGACGGGTTTTTTCCAGCGTATCTCCTCGATGCTGGGTATGCCGACGGAGGCGGACTCCAGAACGAATGCGTCGCATATCATGCGCTTCAGCATCGCGCTGGTGTGCCAGCCGCTGGCGCAGAGCCCGCCGAGGATGGACTTCTTTGCAGCTTCTTCGTCGAGGTGGAATGGCTGGGGATCGAATTCGCTCGCGAACTCGAGAATCTCTTCGCGGGTTACGTGCTTCGTGCCGAATTCGAGCGTGTCGCCGACCTTGAAATCTTCCCAGTAATATTTGGGCATTTCGCTCACCACTCACTCAGACACTCTGATACCTGGCCAGATCTGTCTGGCCACCCTGGTCTTTCTCCGCCCGGAACTGTTGCAGCCTAACCAGATAGCAGTAGGGGGAGCAATGCTCCCCCTGACGTCAGTTCGCGAAGCGGAAGTGCATGACGTCGCCGTCCTGCACCACGTATTCCTTGCCTTCGAGCCGCATCTTGCCGGCGTCTTTTGCGCCCTGTTCGCCGCCGAGCTTGACGTAGTCCTCATAGGCGATGGTTTCGGCGCGAATGAAACCCTTCTCGAAATCCGTATGGATGACACCTGCCGCGGCCGGAGCGCGCGTGCCGACCGTGATCGTCCAGGCGCGCGTTTCCTTCGGGCCCACCGTGAAATAGGTGATGAGGTGAAGGAGCTTGTAGCCCGCATGGATGAGGCGGTTGAGGCCGGGCTCTTCGAGGCCGAGCGTTTCGAGGAACTCGGTGCGCTCTTCAGTCGGAAGCTGCGCGATCTCTTCCTCGATGCGCGCGGAGATGACGACCGCTTCGGCGCCTTCGGCGGCGGCGCGGGTCTCGACCTGTTTCGAGAAGTCGTTGCCGGTCGCAGCGGAGCCTTCATCGACGTTGCAGACGTAAAGAACGGGCTTCGAGGTGAGGAGGTTGAGCCCCTTCCACGCCTTCATGTCCTCGTCGGAAATCTTGCCCTGCCTGACCGCGATGCGCGCGGGCTTGCCGTCGCGCAGCAGTTCGAGCGCGATATTCATCAGCTCGACGAGTTGCTTGGCTTCCTTGTCGCCGCCCTTGGCCTTCTTCTCGGCGGCGGCGACGCGCTTTTCGAGGCTGTCGAGATCGGCGAGCATCAGTTCCGTCTCGACGATTTCGGCATCGGCCAGCGGGTCGATCTTGCCGGCGACATGCACGATGTCGCCATCCTCGAAGCAGCGCAGCACATAGGCCACCGCATCGACTTCGCGGATATTGGCGAGAAACTGGTTGCCGAGGCCTTCACCCTGCGAGGCGCCTTTCACGAGGCCCGCAATGTCGACGAAGGTGAGGCGCGTCGGAATGATTTCCTTGCTCTTCGCAGCCACCGAAAGCGTTTCAAGGCGCGGGTCGGGCACGGCCACTTCGCCGACATTCGGCTCGATGGTGCAGAACGGATAGTTCGCGGCCTGTGCCGCCGCCGTCTGGGTCAGCGCATTGAAAAGGGTCGACTTGCCGACATTGGGCAATCCGACGATGCCGCACTTGAAACCCATGACTACTTATCTCCGTTTTCTTTGGTCTTCTGATCCTTCGGCGCCGGCTTTTTCTTTTCCGGCTCCGGATTGAGCGCGAGATGCACCCGGTTGGCGAAGCTGTTGAAATGGCCTTCGCCAAGAAGAGGTGACGCATCCACGATGGCGTCGAGGAAGGGCTCCAGCCACTTCATGTCGGCCTTCGAGAAATCGCCCAGCACATGGCCGAGCACGCGGTCCTTGTCGCCGGGATGGCCGATGCCGAGGCGCACACGGCGGTAGTTCTGCCCGATATGGGCATCGATCGAACGCAGCCCGTTATGGCCGCCATGCCCGCCGCCCGTCTTGATGCGGAGCTTGCCTTCCGGCAGGTCGAGCTCGTCGTGAAGAACGACGACCTGATCGGGCGTGAGCTTGTAGAAGCGCATGGCCTCGCCGACCGAGCGGCCGGATTCATTCATATAGGTCATCGGCTTCAGTGCAATGACCTTGTCGCCGCCAAGCGTGCCTTCGCAGACGAGGCCCTGAAAGCGCTGGCGCTCCGGCGAAAAGGAATGGCGGCGGATGATCGCATCCACCGCCATGAAGCCGATATTGTGCCTGTTGAAGGCGTATTTGGGACCCGGATTGCCGAGGCCGACGAGAAGCAGCATCGCGCCGGCCTCCGGCTAACCAGATTACTTCTTCGCCGCGGGCGCCTTGGCGGCAGCGGCGGGAGCCGCAGCGCCCTTCGCGGCAGCCGGGGCCGCAGCGGCGGCGGCAGGCGCCGAAGCTTCGGCCGAGACGACAGCCGCGGGCGCGGCGATGGTCGCAACGGTGAAGTCGCGATCGGTCGTGGTTGGCTTCACGCCGGCGGGAAGCTTGACGGAAGAGATGTGGATCGACGAACCCATCTCGTAGCCGGTGAGGTCGATCTCGATCGCCTCGGGGATCGAGTCCGCCGGGCAGGAGAGTTCGATTTCGTGGCTGACGATGTTCAGCACGCCGCCGGCCTTCATGCCCGGCGAGGCTTCATGGTTCACGAAGTGAACCGGAACTTCGACCGTGATGCTGGCGTTCTTGCCGACGCGCAGGAAATCCACATGGATGAGGAAGTCGCGAACGGGCTCGCGCTGCACGTCGCGCGGAATGACGCGCTCCTTGCGGCCGTCGATTTCGATGTCGAGGATGTGGCTCGTGAACGTGCCCGTCTGGTAGAGGGAGTTCACGTCCTTGTAGTTCACCGAAATCAGTTCAGGGGTCTGCTTGTCGCCGTAAATGACGGCGGGGACGCGGCCTGCGAGGCGAAGCGAGCGAACAGCCCCCTTGCTGCTCTTCGTACGCGCCTCGGCCTTGAGCGTCAGGGTCTCAGCCATGGCATTGATTCTCCAACAAAAATAGCCCCGGGGACGGGCTGCCCGCCGGTGGCTCGCGGCGTTTCCTCCAGGGGTGTGGACGCCGGTTGGGGCGCGTTATAGCGCCCGAAAGGGGAAAACTCAACCCGTGGAAAGGGTTTAGGGGAGGCTGTCAGAGCCTGCGGACGTCACTTTCTAGCGTCAACTATGCCAAGATAGCCCGACGATTTCGCATAGTTTTTCATGTGCCCGTCTGCAGAAACCAAATCTGCGCGTGCATGTGCCGCTGCAGCAAGAATGAACGAGTCGAATGGATCTTTAGATTCGATCTGACCGATCATGTCGACAGCATCCATCACTTGGCGTCGCCGCAGGTCGATCACCTTGAGTTCCATAGACTGGATGGAGCGATGCATCCAAGAGCGAATTGGAAGGGACAGCGAAAGCCTTTTTTTCGCGACGAGTTGCCCAATTTCCCAACATGAAGCGACAGACACGTAGAGCTTCGCGTTCGCTTGCGCCGCGTCGATTGCCTTTCTGGCGTTGCTCCCTAGGGACCTCTCTCCCAATGAATACCAAAGCCAAGCATGCGTATCGAGAAGCAGTGGAGACGGAGTGGCCATAGGCGGCAATTGCGGGATAGATCAGGATTTTGAACTATTTCGTCCGTACAGCGGACTAACGACATCGCCCTTAATGACCATGGTGCCGCGCATTACCCCAAAGGCAGAGGTTTTTTGATTCTTGACGGCAGCCTTGCACGTAGAAAGCCGACCAGTCGCGGCGTTGCGACCGATATGGGCACCGGATGTCTTAGTGATGTTCGTTTTCTTCTTCGTGCTCATGATCCACCTTTTGAGAGCACAATAGTTGCTCTTGGATGTAACCAGAATCAAGGGCGGTGAGTGTGATAAATGGCCATTTGTCGATCCCAGCCTCAGTCGAAGAGGCTCGACACCGAGCGTTCTTCCGCCGTCCGGCGCATCGCTTCGCCGATCAGCGGGGCGATGGTGACGGTGCGGATATTGTGCGCGACGCGCACGGCTTCCGTCGCCTGGATCGAGTCCGTGATGACCAGTTCCTTGAGGTGCGAGGCCGAGACGCGGGCGACCGCGCCGCCCGACAGGACGCCGTGGGTCACATAGGCCGAAACGTCCGTCGCGCCCTGCTTCAGCAGCGCCTCGGCTGCGTTGCAGAGGGTGCCGGCCGAGTCGACGATATCGTCGACCAGGATGCAGGAACGGCCCTTCACGTCGCCGATGATGTTCATGACTTCGGACTCGCCGGCGCGCTCACGGCGCTTGTCGACGATGGCGAGGTCGGCATTGATGCGCTTGGCAATGGCGCGGGCGCGGACTACGCCGCCCACGTCCGGCGAGACGATCATGGTCTTGCCGTTATCGTAATGCTGCTCGATGTCGCGCGTCAGAACTGGCGCGGCGAAGAGATTGTCGGTTGGGATGTCGAAGAAGCCCTGGATCTGCCCGGCATGAAGGTCGAGCGTCAGAACGCGGTCGACGCCAGCGGTGGTGATGAGGTTCGCGACGAGCTTCGCCGAGATGGGCGCGCGCGGGCCGGGCTTGCGGTCCTGACGGGCATAGCCGAAATAGGGCAGCACCGCCGTGATGCGGCGCGCGGAGGCGCGCTTCAGCGCATCGACGATGATGAGTAGTTCCATCAAATGGTCGTTGGCCGGGTAGGAGGTCGACTGGATCACGAAGACGTCCTCGCCGCGGACGTTTTCCTGGATCTCGACGAAGACTTCCATGTCCGCGAAGCGGCGGACGACGGATTTTGTGAGGGGAAGGTTGAGATAGGCGGCTATGGCTTCGGCAAGCGCACGGTTTGAGTTGCCTGCGACGAGTTTCATGGCCTTGGACCCCCGGGGAATGCCGCGCTCATTATGACGCCGGCGCGACGGCGCGAGCGGGTTTTAACAAGGCGGCGGGGCGCTTGTAAACACCGGCTCCTTCGCTCCTGCGAAAACTATGGGCCAGATGTTACTTTCAGGCACCTTTGGCGGGTTGTGTGAGCAGGGAAAGCACGCCGCTGGCCGCTGCTTCCCCGGCCTGGCCTGCGAGAGTGCCCCAGCGCGTGGCGACACGCGCCGGATTCACGGCATTGGCCTGAATGACGGTGCCGACGAGGCGCCCGTCATCGGTCATGACTTGCCATTGAATCGCAAGAGAGGGCTCCGCGTCTGCCGTGGAAGAAAGCGCCACCTCGCCTCGCACAATATAGTGTCCCGCATTCCATTGGGGCGTCGGCGCGCGGCGCCTGAGCGCATCGCCAAGGGCGGCGGCCAGCGCCTCGCGGCCATCGCCGGGGGCCGGGCCCATGTCGATATCGAAGCGAAGCCGCGAGCCGGGGCTCACCGCCTGGGTGCCGTGGGAGATGCTGCCCGTGGTGATGTCGTCGTCCGGCCCGGCCGCGATCATGGCGTCGGGGCCCATTGCGTCGGGGCCCGTGGCGTCGGGGCCCATGTCGCCCGGCTCGCGCCCCGCCATTGCCCGGCCAGCGGCGAGCGAGGCGATGTGCCAGGCCGCAAGCTTCGCCACAGCGCCGCTCGCTACCTGAGTCAGATCGGACCGGGTAAGGCCGGCGCCGTTTCCTTTCGCAATCAGGTCTTCCTCGACGATGCGGTGAAGCGCCACGCCATTGGGCGAGCGAATGTCGAGCACGGCGACGAGGTAGGTGCCTTTGGGTGTGGGCCCGGCGTCGACCGCGCCTGCGATCGAATATTTGTGCTGCGCGTCGGCTGTGGCGAAGGGCATGCCGGGTTGCATCGCCTGCTCCTCAATGAGCGAGGCGAGGATCGCTGCCTCCGATGGGCGCATATTGCCCGCGGAATCGAGCTTCACCTTGATGGCTGTTGCGGAAGCTGCGGTCCTCGCTGGGGCCGTCTCGTCCGTGCAGCCGGCGAGACCGAGAATCACAATGGCGGTCGCGACTCGCAGCCTTCTTCCGAAGTGCCTGCGTGCCCGCCGCCAATGATCTGCCTTCGTTACGCCCTGCACTCACGCCTCGCTGCCGGATCGAATGCGCGAGAGAGCGATTCGTCCGTGACAAGGGTACCGCTTCGGACGCTGGAGCCGAAGTCTTTGGCTACCGTTTCAGTCTTGCGGCGCGAGCATGATCGCGGAAATCTGCCGCCCGTAATCAGGCTCGCTGCGATGCGTGGTGCGGCGGTAGGAGAAGAAGCGGCGCTCGTCGGCATAGGTGCAGAGACCGAGCGAGCCGACCGCGCCGATGCCCGCCGCCTCGAGACGCGCGGTGGCGTAGCCGGGCAGATCGAACATGAAGTGTTGCCCACGCGGTGAGGGCGCGAAGAAGTGCTCGTCATCCGCCTTCGCCTCGACAAAGCGGGTGCGAAATTCCGGCCCCACTTCATAGGCGTCGCGCGAAATGCAGGGGCCGATGATGGCGACGATGTCCTCGCGCCTCGCGCCGAGTTTGATCATAGCTTCGACGGTCGCATCGAGCACGCCGCTGAAGGCGCCTTTCCAGCCTGCATGCGCTGCACCGATGATGCGGGCCTTGCCGTCGGCGAAAAGCACCGGCGCGCAATCGGCGGTGAGAATGCCGAGCGTGATCGACGGGCGGTCCGTCACCATGGCGTCGGCTTGCGGCGCATGGGCCGGTTCCCATGTTTCGGTGACGCGCACGACATTGGGACTGTGGATCTGATGAACGGTGACGAGATGTTCGGGCTCGGCGCTCAGCGCACGGGCGACGCGGGCACGGTTCTCGCGCACCGCCGCCTTGTCGTCATCGGAGCCATAGCCGCAGTTCAGCGACGCATGGATGCCCTCGGACACGCCGCCTTCGCGCGTGAAGAAGCCATGGCGTATATGCGTCAGCTGGTCGAGCGGCTTGGCGGTAAGCATATGGGAGTTCCTGTCAGAATCCGGCGGGCACCGGCGCGGATGGCGCGGTCAGGCCCAATACCTTGAAGAGGCTGCCCATCTGGTCGGCTGCCGTCAATCGCGCCAATGCACTATCGATGGCTTCGGCTTGCGCAGGCGTCGCGCGGGCCTTCAGCGCATGTGAGCGCGCCTCGATGCCGAGTGCCCTGAGGAATGCGCCTTGCTCCACGGGGCCGTAAGGCTTTGCACCGCCGCGCATGGCGGCGTCCGCCAGCGCTTCGAAATCGACATGGGCGGTTATGTCCGCTTCGCCGGGCGTGTCGAAGACATCGACATATTGATGCGCCTTCAGCGCCTGCAGCGTATCGCCTGCGGCACTTTTCGGATGGCCGTAATCGATAATGAGCGCCGCGCCGCCAAGCCCTGCGATGCGCCGGGCAATGGCTTCGGCAATGCCAGTGGAGGCGGGCGAGATTTCGCCGATGCTGCCAAGGTCTGCGTTGCGCATCGCGGGCGGAAGCACGGTGGCGGGCGTCGCGACGGGGGCGAGAACGGGCACGAAGCGCGGGTTCTCTTCGGTGGTGCCATCCGCGAGCGCGACATGCCGCTCGCACCAGCCGCGTTCCGTCTTCACATATTGCGCAATGGGAAGCGCATCGAAGAACTCATTGGCGACGAGAAAGAGCGGGTCCGGCGGCAGCTGATCGAAACGCTCATGCCATGTTGCGCGGGGGACGAGGCGCGCTTGCGCCGCGCGGAGAACAGGGCTCGTTTCGACGAAATGCACACGCGCCGCATCGAGCACACCCGGCACGGCGCGGAGCGCGCGCAGCGCGTCGGCCATCAGCGTGCCGCGTCCGGGTCCGAGTTCGGCAAGGATGAAGGGCGAAGGCCGTCCTTGCGCAATCCAGGCGTCCGCGATCCAGAGCCCGACGAGTTCGCCGAACATCTGGCTCACTTCCGGCGCGGTGGTGAAGTCGCCCCGCGCGCCGAGCGGATCGCGCGTCATGTAATAGCCGTGCTCGGGATGGCCGAGCGCCAGCGCCATGTAATGCGAAATCGGGATCGGTCCCGCTGCTTCGATCATGCGCGCGATATGGCGCGCAAGCGCGGTCATGGTTTTACGTCCGCTTGGTGGCGGAGCGCTGCGGCGCGAGCCATTCGGCAACCACCGGCGCCTTCCAGGCGAGAAGTGCGCCGGCGAGGATCATCGGCACCGACAGAAGCATGCCCATGGTGAGCCAATCGCCATAGAGATAGCCAACCTGCGCATCAGGCTCGCGGAAGAACTCGACGATCACGCGCGACACGCCATAGCCCATGATGAAGATGCCCATCACGGTGCCGGGCCGTTTCAGCGCGCCATAGCGATGCGTCAGCAGGCGCAGGATGATGAAGAGAACAATGCCTTCGAGCGCGGCTTCGTAAAGCTGGCTCGGATGACGCGGGATCGGGCCGCCGGTCGGAAAGACCATCGCCCATGGCACATCGGTGGGGCGGCCCCAGAGTTCGCCATTGATGAAGTTTGCGATGCGTCCGAAGAACTGGCCGATGGGTTGCGCGGCACAGACGAGGTCCATGAGCGTCAGCGCCGGAATGTTGCGACGGCGCGAGAAGATGAGAAGCGCGACGAGAACGCCCAGTGCCCCGCCGTGGAAGCTCATGCCGCCATGCCAGACGGTGAAGATCTCGTTCGGATGCTCCATGTAGTAGCTGAAATTATAGACGAACACATAGCCGATGCGTCCGCCGAGAATGACGCCGAGCGCCGCCCAGAGCAGAGCGTCGTCCACTTCGAGCTTGCTGATGGGGGCAGAGCCCCGCCAGAGCTTCGGCGTGTCGATCATGACGAGAATGTAACGCCAGCCGAGGACGAGCCCGGCGATATAGGCGAGCGCATACCAGCGGATCGCGAGCGGCCCGATGTGAATGAGCACCGGATCGATATTGGGGAATGGGATGCCGGTCATAGGGCCTCGATGTGGCGAAGGGATGCTGCGCCAGTGTCACCGCCGCCGGTCGAGTGTCAAGCCGCGCTTGGGCCTGCTCGTCAACGCATCGCAAAGAGTTCCTGATGGAAGCGATGCGTCACGTCCATTCCATGGCCGGCGAAGTCCTGCCGCAGCGCCGCACCGAAGCCGATGGGCCCGCAGAACCAGAGGCTCGCCTCGCGCCATTCCGGCACCGCTTCCCGGATGCGGTCGCCATTCAGCCGTCCATCGCGCGCGTCATGAAGCACATGGAGGCGAACGCCAGCGGCCTCGGCATCGCCTGTCAACTTGGCGATGGCCTCGTCGCTCCAGTCCGCGGTCGAGTGGAAGAGGTCGACGATCTGGGGGCGCCGGTTGGGTGCGGCTTGCCGCTCCATGGCGATCTGCTTCAGCCGGGCGACGAAAGGCGTTATGCCGATGCCCGCGCCGACCCAGATCTGGCGGGGAAAGCCGTCATCGAAGGTGAAGCAGCCATAGGGCCCCTCGACCTTCACCTTCTGGCCGACGCGCAGGCGCTCGCGAAGCGTTCTGGTGTGGTCGCCCAGTTCCTTGGTGATGAAGGTCATGCGGCGCTGAGCCTGATCCCAGGCTGAGGCGATGGTGTAGGGATGTGCGCCTTCCGAGGCGTCGGAGGTCACGAAGGCGAATTGTCCGGCCTTGTGTCCCGGCCATCCGCGCGGAAGGGCGACCTGACCTTCAAGGACGCGCAGGGTTGGATAATAGTTGAGTTCGACGATCGAGCCTTCGGCCTGCCGACCGGTGCCAACGCGTCTGAACAGAACGACGATGGCGGCCGTCGTGCCGTTGAGCACCAGCACCGCCATCAGAATGCCGAGCGGCGAGGCCCAGTAGCCGAACTGCATCAGCACGATCGTGTGAAAGGCCAGCACCAGATAGGCTAGGGCGATGAGCCGGTGCGTCTTGTAGAAGAGGTGGTAGGGAATGCGCTGGATCAGCGCCACCGCGATCAGCAGCACCGCCGCATAGAAAGCCCATTCGCCCAAGCCTTCGGCTGGGTCGCGGAAACCGGAGAAGAGTTGTTCGACGGGATTCCCGATAGCAGGACGCGGACCTCGCACTGGACGCTCCAGCCAGCCGAAGCCTACGGCCCATTTCGGGCCCTTCGCCCAGAGCCAATGCGTGATGGAAAGCACGAGCCCGCCGATGCCGAGCCACACTTGTGCAGGCGATACATCTTGTCGAGCCCACCGAGCCAATGCTCCGGCCATCGCGGACGCAATGCGAGGATCATGGCCACGCTCATGCAGCCCATGCCGAGGATGCCGGTGTATTGCACCATGATTCCGCGAATGGCGAAAAAGCCGCTCTGTGCGAGGGCGCTCGGATCGGCGGCGAACCACAAAAGGCTCAACAGGGCGAGCAGGCCCCAGAAGACGAGTTTGATGTTCCGCATGATGACCCCACGTACTGTCCGCTACGGGTTTCATTGTTATGCCCTCCGGCCGCACATCGTCTTGATCTGCATCAACCGGGGAAAGCGATTGCCTGCGCCCCCGCGAGGCAAATTGACCCGTTCGATTTTTTGCGCCTGAGGGGGTATGGTCGGCCAGCTTCGGAGTAGGAGAGCGAAATGACCCAGACGCAAAACCGTGTTCTCGACGAGATCGCCCGGCTGTTCACCAATGCTGCCGGCGCCGCGCAGGGCGTTCGTCAGGAGGTGGAGACCCTCATGCGGTCCCAGGCGGAGCGGCTGGTTGCCGATCTCGATCTGGTTCCCCGCGAGGAATTCGAGGTCGTGCGCGCCATGGCGGCGCTCGCCCGCGAGGAGAACGAGGCCCTGAAGCTCCGTATAGAGGCGCTGGAGGCCCAGCTTGCCCGCAAGGCGGCGAAGGGGAAGGCCAAGCCCTCCGAAGAAGTGCCGGACGGCGCCAACGACGGCGAATAAGTCTCGGAATATCCCCAGACTTTCCTCGACTATCCCCAGCTTTTCATAAACCCGCACACCCCCAAGGGTTGCGTCGACTCAACGCATGCGTCACGTTGGTTTGGTGGGGCGCGGGCCCTGGACCTACAAGATGTAGCGTCGGGCCCTGCCGGGAAGCTGCCGAGTCGGGGTGAAGAATGACTGCTTCTCTTGTTGAAGCTGACGAGTTCGATCCAAATCCCCTCGACCTGCTTGAGCAGGTTGCCTCTATCCGTGACTGGATTTTCGAGCGCAGCCACGAAGACGAACTGACGATCTGTGTCGCCGGGGAGTGGCGCGATCATCACATCTCGCTCAACTGGCGGAACGATCTCTCCGGCCTTCACGTCGCGACCACGCTCGATATCCGGGTGCCGTCGGACAAGCGGCCGCCCATCCGGCATCTGCTGACGCTCATCAACGAACAGCTCTGGTCGGGCCATTTCGACCTCTGGTCGGAAGACGGCGTGCTCCTTTATCGCAACAGCCTGCTGCTTTGCGGCGGCGCCACGGCGACACCCGAGCAATGCGAGGCGCTGCTGAGACTGGCGGTCGAGGCTTGCGAGCGCTATTACCCGGCGATCCAGTTCGTGCTCTGGGCGGGCAAGTCCGCCGAAGAAGCGATCGCTGCTGCGATGTTCGAGACGCGGGGCAATGCCTGAGTTCTCCCCGCGTCGGTACATGAGACGGTTTCTGAAATGACACTGACTTTGCAAGGTCCGCTCGTTCTTGTCGGCGCAGGCAAGATGGGGGGCGCTCTTCTGTCCGGGTGGCTTGGCCAGGGCCTGAACCCGCGCGACGTCTATCTCCGCGACCCCAATCCGCCGGCGGAGATCGCGCAACTCGTCGCCGAGCGCGGCATTCCGCTGAATTTCTCGATCCCCGATCTCGCCGCGCGCAGGCCCTCCGTCGTGCTACTCGCCGTGAAGCCGCAGATGATGGATCAGGTGCTGCCGGATCTCGCGCCGCTGGTTGCGCCGGAAACGCTCTTCATCTCCATCGCCGCGGGCATGGGGCTGCACAGGCTCGGCGAATTGCTGGGTGCAGGCGCGCATGTCGTTCGCGCCATGCCGAACACGCCGGCCTCCGTGGGGCGCGGCATCACGGTTGCCTGCGCCAATGCGCTGGTGACCCTTGGGCAGCGCGAGCTTGCGACGGCGCTTCTCGGCGCGGTGGGCGAGGCGGACTGGGTCGAGAACGAGGGCCTCATCGACGCGGTGACGGCGATCTCGGGTTCGGGCCCGGCCTATGTCTTCTACCTCACCGAATGCCTCGCGGCGGCGGGCGAGTCGCTGGGCCTCGAAGCGGGGCTTGCGCTCAGGCTTGCACGGGCGACGGTTTCCGGCGCGGGCGAGATGCTTCACCAGCTTGACGACACGCCCTCGACGCTGCGCAAGAACGTGACTTCGCCGGGGGGCACCACGGCGGCGGCGCTCGATGTGCTGATGGGCGAGAATGGAATGTCGACACTGATGCGCCATGCCGCGCATGCGGCGCGCGACCGTTCCCGCGAACTCGGGCAATAGGCGGCTTGGAAGCGTTTCTCGATCCGCTTTCGCTGTTCGGCCTCTTCGCCGTTTCCATGATGCTTGTCTGCTATGCGCTGGAGGAGCGGAGCTTGTGGTTCGTGCTGGGCTTCGCGGGCGCCTGTGCGCTCGGCTCGATCTACGGCTTTCTGCAAGGGGCCTGGCCCTTCGGTGCGGTCGAGGCGATCTGGTCGGTCGTCGCGCTCAGGCGCTGGTGGCGTCTTCCCGCCTGAATGCCTATCCTCATTGGCCAGAGGAGACAGAGACATGGCCCGCAAGAAAGCATCGCCTGAAGACAAGATCATCGACGCCGCGCTGAAGCTTGCGCTGGCGCAGGGCTGGCGCGATCTGGCGTTGGCCGACATCGCCGCCGAGGCGAAGATCGGCCTGCCGGAACTCGCGCATATCTTCCATTCGAAGGCGGATATCCTTGCCGCATTCGAGCGCCGCATCGATGCCGAAGTGCTTGCCGCTGCCGAGACGGAGGGGATCGAGAGTGAAAGCCCGCGCGATCGTCTCTTCGATGTGCTGATGCTGCGCTTCGACGCGCTCGGGCCCCGGAAGCCCGCATTGAAGCGTATCGCGCTCGACCTTGCGGGTGACCCGATGGGTGCGCTGTCGCTCATCCGGCCGGCGCTGCAATCGCTTGGCTGGATGCTGGAAGCGGCGGGCATCGATTCGTCGGGCCTGCGCGGCGCGATCCGTGTGCGCGGCCTCGCGCTTGTCTGGGCGGCGGCCTTCCGCGTCTGGCTCAATGATGGCGAGGATCAGGCCAGGACCATGGCCGAACTCGACAAGCGTTTGCGGCAGGCGGAAGAGTGGAAGGACGCACTCTCGCGGCTGCGCACACGCAAGACGGACGATGCCGCCGCGTGAACCGGGCTTTTGTTATACCGGCACATGAATGACGGCGCGCAGGCCGCCCATGGGGCTGCGCGAAAGCTGCACGTCGCCGCCATGTCCCCGCGCGATATCGCGGGCGATGGCAAGGCCGAGCCCGGTTCCGCCGGCATCGAGATTGCGCGCGGCGTCGAGCCGATAGAAGGGTCGGAAGACTTCTTCAAGCTGGTCCTCGGGAATACCCGCGCCGTCATCGTCGACCACAACCGCGATGTCGTCTTCGTCGCGCACCGCCGTCACCCAGACATGCGCGGCATATTTCCCTGCATTGTCGATGACGTTGGTGAGGCAGCGCTTGAAGGCGTTGCGCCGGAGCGGCAGGTCGAGGTCGCCGTGAACCTGCAAGGCCACGCTGTGCCCGTTGCGCTGGGCGTCGTTCTGGATTTCCGCGAGCAGTTCACCGAGATCGGTCAACGCCGTCGCTTCGCGCTGATGGCCGCGGGCGAATTCGAGATAGTCCTCGAGCATGCGCTCCATCTCGCGCACATCGGCGCGCAGATCTTCCGTCTCCGGCGTGTCGGGCAGCATGGCGAGTTGCAGCTTGAAGCGTGTGAGGGGCGTTCGCAGATCGTGGCTCACGCCGGTGAGCATGGCGGTGCGCTGCTCGATCTGGCGACGGATGCGCTCGCGCATTTCGAGGAAGGCGGCCGCCGCGCGGCGCACTTCCGAGGCGCCTTGCGGCTTGAAGCTCGGCACGTCGCGGCCCATGCCGAAATCTTCCGCCGCCTGAGCCAGGCGCTCGATAGGTCGGATCTGGTTGCGCAGGAAGAGGATCGCGACCGTCAGCAGAACCAGCGAAGCGCCGACCATCCAGGCGATGAAGATATGTGAGTTCGCTGCGTAGACGTGGCTGCGCAGCGCCAGCACTCGCATGACTCCGCCGGGATAGAGAATGCGGATATCGACGTAGTCGCTATATTGCTCGGTATTGATCCAGAAGGGCTTGTTGATCCGCGTCCGGATTTCATCCGAGAGCGAGCGGTCGAGCAGCCCATACGAGGTCGAAGGCGTCGATGGCAACTGGTCATCCGGCAGAAAGGCGATCGATAGGGACAGGAACCTGTTCGCCCGCCCCGAAAGCTGCGTTGCCGTCTGAGGCGTCGGGTTCGTTTCATATTCGGAAAGCAGCAGAGCGATGTCCGCGACCGTCTTCTGGGACAGACGCTCCGTCACCATCTGCCAGTGTCGTTCCATGAAGACATAGGTGACAAAGGCCTGAAGGATTACCATCGGCGCGACGATGATGATGAGCGAACGGGTATAGAGCCCGGTCGGCATCAGTCGCTTCATCATCGTGAATGGCCGAAACCGCATCAATATCCGCCTCCGGGCGGGATTGCCCGCCGCTAATATGGGGTTTCCTTGTCCGCCTGTCAGTTCCGCATTCGGTCAGTCCGGCATCAGGACATAGCCTTCGCCGCGCACAGTCTGAAGATAGGTCGGATTGCGTGGATCGATTTCGATCTTGCGGCGCAGGCGGTTGATCTGCACATCGATGGAGCGTTCGGCGGCCTCGTCGTCGCAGAGGTCGAGGCGCGAAAGAGGCTGACCCGGGTGGGCGGCAAAGATGCGCATGAGCTGCACCTCGCGCGTGGTGAGGCGGATCAGTTCGTCGCCGCGCCGGAGTTCGCCGCGGGTGATGTTGAAGCGGCAATCGCCGAGCGGGACATCCTCGTTGCGTCCGCCGGGGCCCTTGGAACGCCGGAGAATGGTGCCGATGCGAAGCAGCAGCTCGCGCGGCTCGAAGGGCTTGGGCAGATAGTCGTCGGCGCCGCTTTCGAGACCTTCAATCCGGTCTTCGGTTTCGCCGCGCGCCGTCAGCATCAGGATCGGCACTGAGGAGGAGCGGCGGAGCGACGAGGTGAACTCGATCCCGCTTTCGCCCGGCATCATCACATCGACGACGAGAAGATCGAAGGAGAGGCCTGCGAGCTTAGCGCGGGCATCGGCGGCGTTTTCGGCGGTGGTGACGCGATAGCCATGATCGGCGAGATATCGCTTCAGCAATTCACGGATGCGCCGGTCGTCGTCAATGACGAGAATATGCTGTGCGTCCTCGTCAGGCACGGGCCGTCCCGCTTCGCGGGGCTCTTGCGGATCGCTGCCGGTTGCCGTGCCCGTCATTGTCTCACGGCTCCTTGATGATGATCTTTTCGACGTCCGGTCTCTGCGCCTCGTCAAGCAGCGAGAACATGACTTCGCGCCAGGCCGTTTCGCCGCCGGGGCCGGAAGCAGCCAACGCCTCGCGCACACGTTCGCGCTGCGGCGCAACCAGACGCTCCCAGAGTTCCGCGCCAGCTTCCGTCAGATAGAGGCGGCGCTGGCGGCGGTCCTTCTCGCCGGTTTGCTGGACGAGATAGCCGCGCTCGATGACTTCGCGCAGGACGCGGGCGAGGCTCTGCTTGGTGATACGCAGAATATCGAGAAGGGACGCGACGGTGATGCCGGGATTGCGGCCGACGAAGTGGACGACGCGGTGGTGGGCGCGGCCAAATCCGATTTCTTCGAGGATGGTGTCAGGGTCGCTGGTGAAGTCGCGATAGCTGAAAAACAGGAGCTCGATCGCCTCGATCAGGCGCTCTTCCTCGGACGTGGGCACGCGGGGACGCGCCACGGAGGCGAGGGGGGACGCCCCTTTTTCCGCCGATTCAAGCCGTTTTCCCGGTGGTTGCATGTCTTTTCCCAGGGAGTTCCCGTCGGCAGGCCGCGTCTTTCCCAGTGTCTTAATGTCGCTCATAAATTTATGTCAGCCATGTTGACATATTTTTTCCGGTCATGCTAGCGTCCCTTCAGCCGCCCGGAAGGCCGGACTAATCGGGCCCGGTCGATTCTCTTAATTCTATATGTTTTCGCGAGGCTTTAACGGGGGCAAAGTGGCCTTCCCAAAAAGCTCAAGGCGACGGCGGGAACGGCGAAACAGGAACAATAACATGGCTGACATTCCTTTCGATCAACGCGACGGTTTCATCTGGTTCAATGGCGAGCTCATTCCGTGGGCCGACGCCAAGATCCATTTGCTGACTCACGGGCTCCACTATGCGAGCTGCGTATTCGAGGGATGCAGGGCGTATAACGGCGAGATCTTCAAGCTGCGCGAGCACACGGAGCGTCTGGTCAACTCGGCCGACATTCTCGGCTTCAAGATTCCCTATTCGGTCGAAGAGATTGATGACGCTTGCCGCGCGGAGCTGAAGGCGCAGGGCCTCACCGACGGTTATCTGCGTCCGGTTGCGTGGCGTGGCAGCGAGGGCCTCGGCGTCTCCGCGCAGAAGAACAAGATCAATCTCGCGGTCGCTGCGTGGGAGTGGCCGTCCTATTTCGATCCCGAGCAGCGCAAGAGGGGCATTCGCCTCGACATGGCGAAATATCGCCGCCCGTCGCCCGAGACCGCGCCGTCCCATGCCAAGGCTTCCGGCCTCTACATGATCTGCACGATCTCGAAGCATGCCGCCGAGGACAAGGGCTATGCCGACGCGATGATGCTCGACTATCGCGGCTATGTCGCCGAAGCCACAGGCGCGAATATCTTCTTCGTGAAGGACGGCGTGATCCATACGCCGGTCGCCGATTGCTTCCTCAACGGCATCACCCGCAAGACGGTGATCACGCTGGCGGAACAGCGCGGCTTCCAGCTCATCGAGCGGCATATTCTTCCCGAGGAGCTGTCGACCTTCGAAGAGTGCTTCATCGTCGGCACGGCGGCGGAAGTGACACCGGTCGGTGAGATCGGCCCGCACAAGTACACGCCCGGCGCGATCTCTGCGGCGCTCTATGATGACTACATGGCGGAAGTTCGCCGCGAAATCCGCGTCCACGCGAGCGCTTGAATAAAAAGCTGTTATGCCCGGACTTGATCCGGCAATGACGATAAGAGAAAAGGCGGCTGAGGAAACTCAGCCGCCTTTTTCGTCCCACCGCTTCGCGGCTTCGTCGTCGCTTTCTCGCGCTTCGACCCAGCGGTCGCCCTCGGATCCTGCTTCGCGCTTCCAGAAGGGGGCGCGGGTCTTGAGATAGTCCATAAGGAACTCGGCGGCCTTGAACGCATCCTCGCGGTGCGCTGATGCGGTTACGACGAGGACGATATTGTCGCTCGGCGCGAGCTTGCCGACGCGATGGATGATGAGGCTCGCCTGCAAGCGCCAGCGCGTATTGGCCTCTTCCTCGATGCGCGCAAGTTCGCGCTCCGTCATGCCGGGATAATGTTCGAGCTCCATCGAGGAGACAGAAGCGCCGCCCGTCACGTCACGCACGAGGCCGGTGAAAGTCACCACGGCACCGATATCCGCGCGCCCATGCGTCAGCGCCGCGATCTCCGCGCCGATGTCGAAATCCTGCGTCTGGACGCGGATCATGGTCTAGCCGCCGGTGACCGGCGGGAAGAACGCGATCTCATCCGCGCCTGCAATGCTCGCGTCGAGATCGGCATGGGTCTGGTCGATGGCGGCGCGGATGAGCTTGAGATTTTCGAAGGCGGCCTCATAGCCGGGCCCGCGCGATTTCAGCCAGTCGATCAGCGCGGAGACGGTCGCGATGCCGGTCGGGAGCGTCACCGCTTCCTCGGCGGTGCCGACCTTTTGGCGCACCCAGGAAAAATAGAGGATTCTCACGGATGTCCGTCCTGGCCCGAGGGAGCCGGGGCCGTCAGATGCACGATACCCGCCTTGAAATAATCATAGCCCGTGTAGAGCGTCAGGATCGCTGCCGCCCAGAGGAGCCCCAGCCCGGTGGTGGTGATCCCTGACACCAGCTTGTCGCCGGCGGGGCCCGCAAGCAGGAAGGAAAGGGCAACCATCTGGATCGTCGTCTTCCACTTTGCGAGCTGCGAGACGGGAACGCTGACGCGAACCTCGGCGAGGAATTCACGCAGACCCGAGACGAGGATCTCGCGGCAGAGAATGACCAGCGCCGCCCAGAGCGAATAGCCCGCGATCGTGCCGTCCCGCGTCAGCACCAGCAGAACGGCAGCAACCAGCAGCTTGTCGGCGATCGGGTCGAGCATGCGGCCGAGATTGGATTGCTGCGCCCAGGCGCGGGCGAGATAGCCGTCGAAGAAGTCGGTGACGGCGGCGAGGACGAATATGCCGAGCGCCCACCAGCGCGGCTCGTCGCCTTCGAAATAGAAACAGGCGACAACGGCCGGCACCATGACGATGCGGGCATAGGTGAGCAGATTGGGCAGATTGGTCGGCATCCTCGCCTCATATTAGGGGGCAGGCCGCGCCCCGTGACGTGCCAGCATAGCAAAGTTGCGCCGCCTGTCAGCGTAGCGACGCTGTTTGGCGCCAACTATTTGGCGTCAGTTATTTGACGGCTGGTCCGGATTTCCATGGAAGAAATCGTAGATGGTCTGCGCGACCTTCGCGCTGATCCCGTCGACCGCTTCCAGATCTGAAAGCCCCGCCCGCGCCACCGCCCGTGCCGAGCCGAAATGGCGGAGCAGGGCGCGTTTGCGGCCCGGACCGACGCCCGGCACATCGTCCAGCGGATTGACGCCGATGGCCTTGGAGCGCCGCGCCCGATGGCTGCCGATGGCGTAACGATGCGCCTCGTCGCGAAGGCGTTGCAGGTAGTAGAGGACGGGATTTCGCGGCTCCATCATGAAAGGATTGCGGCCGGGCATGAAGAAGCGCTCGCGCCCCGCATCGCGCTCTGGTCCCTTGGCGACGCCGACAATGGCGACACTGTCTATGCCGAGTTCGGCCAGAACCTCGCAGGCGATCTTCATCTGCCCCGCGCCGCCGTCGATCAGGATGAGGTCCGGCCAGTCGGGAAATTCCTTTCCCCGCGCATTTGCTTCCTCTTCGCTCGCTCCGTCCTCGGGGCGCGGCTCCTCTTCGCCCGTCGCCTCGCCGGATTCCTTCAGCAGCCGCGTGAAGCGGCGCGTCAGCACTTCGCGCATCATCGCGTAATCGTCGCCCGGCTCGATGTCGCTCTTGATGTTGAACTTGCGGTATTGCGTCTTCATGAAGCCTTCGGGCCCGGCAACGACCATTCCGCCCACTGGCTTCGAGCCGGAGATATGGCTGTTGTCGTAAACCTCGATGCGTTCGGGCGCCTGATCGAGGCCGAAGGCTTCCGCCACGCCTTCGAGGAGTTTTCGCTGTGTCGAGCTTTCCGCGAGCCTGCGCCCCAGCGCTTCCCGTGCATTGGTGAGTGCATGATCGACGAGTTCGCGCTTCTCGCCGCGCTGCGGCATGCCGACAGCGACCTTGCGGCCGGCAATGATCGAAAGCGCCTCCGCGAGAAGCGCCTTGCCCGGCACGTCATGGCTCAGCAGCACCATGCGCGGCGGATGCCGGTCTTCGTAGAACTGGGCGAGGAAGGCGTCGAGCACTTCCGTCGTGTCGAGTTCGCGGTCGTGGCGCGGGAAATAGGCGCGGTTGCCCCAGTTCTGCCCCGCGCGGAAGAAGAACACCTGCACACAGGTTTGTCCGCCCTCCTGCCAGGCGGCGAAGACATCGGCCTCGGTCACCGTTTGCGGATTGATGCCCTGATGTTGCTGTACTTGCGTCAGCGCGCGGATGCGGTCGCGATAAATCGCGGCGCGTTCGAAGTCGAGCGCAGTGGCCGCCTCTTCCATATGCGCGGCGAGTTCCTTCTGCGTCTTGCGCGAACGCCCGCGCAGAAAGTCCCGTGCCTCGGCGACGAGTTCCGCATAGGCCGCCTTGTCGATCACGCCGGTGCAGGGCGCGCTGCAACGCTTGATCTGGTGGAGAAGGCAGGGCCGCGTTCGGCTTTCAAAAACGCTGTCGGAGCAGGAGCGCAGCAGGAACGCCTTCTGCAATGCGTTGAGCGTTGCATTGACCGCACCTGCATTGGCGAAGGGGCCGAAATAGTCGCCCTTGCGCGAGCGGCTGCCGCGATGCTTGACCACCTGCGGGAACTCGTGATCGCCGGTCAGCAGGATGTAGGGGAACGACTTGTCGTCCCGCATCAGCACGTTGTAGCGGGGCTTCAGCCGCTTGATGAGGTTTGCTTCGAGGAGAAGGGCGTCGGTCTCCGTCGCCGTCGTGATGAACTCCATCGAAACCGTGGAGGCGATCATCCTGGCGATGCGGTTCGAATGGCCGGCGAGCTTCGTGTAGTTGTAGACGCGCCTCTTGAGGCTCCGGGCCTTGCCGACATAGAGAAGCTCGCCCTGGCCGTCATACATGCGATAGACGCCCGGGCTGTCGGGCAGCTGTTTCACCTTTTCCGCGATATAGGCAGCCCCCAGCGGAGCGGCCTCCACGCCGCCCTCTGCCGCTTCGCTTGGGGTTTGGTCCTGTTCGCTCATGGCCTGTTTGAAGAGTCCGCCTTTAAGTCCCGGATTCCATTGATTTCCATAGTAGCGTCTTTGAAGGCGATGCCAGATGGCCTCTCAACATATGTGCGGCGGCTGTGGATAAGTTTGTTGATTCTTTGCCGGGTACTCTAGTCAAGTTATTGCCACAATTAGCTTTTGTGACGTCGGGCTGCAAAATGTGACAAAGCTAACCCTTTGATTTTTAACAATATTTTTTACCCTTCGAAAGGGGCGGCTGCCGCTGACCGAAAATAGAGTCAAGCAGATTCGAGGCGTTCTGCCGATTTCTTTGCTGTGTACAGTTGTTCCGTACCCGGCGTCGGACCGGCCCAAATGCTTGATTCCATTGCCGCTTTTGAGAGGGTATCCGGAATCAATTCCGAGCGGTTCACTTGGGTTAAGACGAAGCCCTGGTTCGCTCGATTTCGACGCCCACGCTGCCGGCTTCCGGGATGGCTGCGAGCTTCTCGATCCGGATGCGGGCGGCCATGACGCGCTCATCCTCCAGGCAGGAGGCGGCGACCCGTTCGGCCAGGGTTTCGACGAGGTTGAGATGCCCGCTCGCCACCATTGCCTTGATGTTGTTCACCACTTCTTCGTAGCAGACGACATTGGCATGCTTGTCGCCATGCGCCGCCTCGCTCACCGTGAGGTCCACATTGACCCTGATCGGCTGGGTGCGGCCATGCTCATGGGTGTAAACGCCGATATGGGCATCAAGCAGCAGGTCCCGCACGAAGACGTGGCGAATGGCGCGTGCCGCGTCGGCGATCTTGAAGGGTCGGACGTTGTCGGACTGGCTCATGGTGTTACTCATTCATTCTTGCCCAATCGCCCCGGCCCAGTCATTCCGGGATGCCGACGACGTCGGGCGTTTCCCAGGCAAGGTGCTGGCCGCCGTCGAGCGCGATCATCTGTCCGGTCATGGCGGGCGCGGCGAGAATAAACCTAAGTCCCGCGCAAATCTCCTCTGGCGTAGTGCCGCGGCGCAAAATAGTCGCGGCGGACTGCCGTTCGAAATCTTCCGGTGCCTGCCGCGTATTGGCGAGCGTTGGCCCCGGCCCGATGCCGTTGACGCGGATATGGGGAGCAAGGCCTTGAGCGAGAAGGCGCGTAAGATCCCATAACGCCATTTTCGACAGCGTATAGCTCAGAAAGCGCGGATTGGGCCGCCAGACGCGCTGGTCGATGATGTTGACGATGTTGCCCGCGGCACCTTCAGGAAGTTGGGCGGCGAAGGCCTGCGAGAGAAAGGCGGGCGCCTTGAGGTTCGTGCTCATATGCGCGTCCCAGCTCGCTTCCGTCATGGTCGCCGCCTCATCTGGCTCGAAGAGCGAGGCATTGTTGACGAGAAGGGTGAGCGGGCCGAGCGCCTTCACCGCATCGGGAATGAGCGCCGCGAGGTCGGGCCGGTAGCCGAGGTCGCCCTTGAGCGCCACGGCCTTGCCGCCGCGCATGTCGATCTCGCGCACAAGGCCGGCCGCGTCCTCATCGGACTGGTGATGATGGATGGCGACGGCATATCCGTCTTCGGCAAGCGCGAGCGCGATGGAGCGCCCGATGCGCCGCGCGGCGCCGGTGATGAGGGCCGCCTTCATATCAGTGCGCTCCCGCGATGAAGGATCGAGACAATGTAGATCGCATAGGCCAGCACGAAAGCCGCTCCCTTCCACCATGTGATGCTGCCACGCGCCATGACCGTCGGCACGATCGCGAAGGCGGCGAGGAGCATGACCCAAAGATCGACGTGAAGAAAGGTAGCCGCAACAGGCAGCGGCGCAATGAGCGAGCTGACGCCCAGAATGCCGAGAATATTGACGATGTTGCTGCCGATGACATTGCCGATGGCGATATCGTGCTCCTTCCGCCAGGCGGCCATCAGCGAGGTCGAGAGTTCGGGCAGCGATGTGCCGATGGCGACGAGCGAAAGCGCGATTGTGGCTTCGGGAACCGAGAAGGCGCGCGCGATCGCCGTGCCACCGGCGACGACGAGGTGCGCCCCGACCGGGAGCCCGGCGCAGCCAACGAGGATGAGGGCCGCGATGACAAGCCACGACATGGTCACCGTTGGCACATCCCTGACGATCACCTGCTCGACGGCTGCCTCCATGGCCTTGCCGGTTTCCTTCACTTCGAGGGCAAGGGCGCGCGCCTCCGCTGCGCGAGCGCGCGCTTCGAGCCTGTGCGTCTGAACCTCGAGCAGCGACCATGCGATGTAGATGCCGAGCAGAACGAGAAGCAGCAGCCCTTCGCCGCGATTGAGCGGCCCGAGCAAGCAGAGCGCGATCAGCAGTACGCTCGCGCCGAGCATGATCATCGTGTTTCGCTTGAGCGAGCCATCGGCGCAAGACATGGGGTAGATGAGCGCGGGCAGGCCGAGCACCAGCAGGATATTGGCGATATTGCTGCCGACCACATTGCCGAGCGCGATGTCGGACGAGCCCTGAAGTGCTGCATCCGCCGAGATCACGAGTTCCGGCATGGAGGTGCCGACCGCGACGATGGTGAGCGCGATGACGAGCGAGGGGACGCCGAACCGGGCGGCGAGCGCCACCGCGCCCCGCACCAGCAGGTCGCCGCAGAGCATCAGCAACACGAAGCCGCCCAGCACCGACAGATACATCATGGGGCCGCTCCCGCCTGCGCCGCGAAGCATGCGCTCATGGCAGGTAGATCGCGTAATGCTTGCGCGTCCGCGTCACCACTTCCCATGTGCCCTTGAAGCCCGTGGGGATCACGAAGGCGTCGCCTGCGCGCACGGTCATGGAGGTTCCATCCTCGCTTGTGATGCGGCTCTCGCCTTCGAGGATGTGGCAGAACTCGGCTTCCGTGTATTCGATGCGCCAGGCGCCGGCGTCGGATTCCCAAATGCCTGAGAAGAAGCGGCCATCCGGGGTCTCATAGGCATTCCATGTCCGGTTCTGCGGGTGCCCCGCGATCACGCGGTCGGGGGCGGGCGCGCCGGTCTCCGGCGCCGTTGTTGCGGTGACAGGGATCAGTTTCGGCATCGAGTCCTCCGGTGGCGGGTGAATGACCTTAACACGGGCCCCGGCGTCGGCGTGTCCTCGTCTGGTTAACGCCGGGCCTGTCTGGCCGGACTCTTGCTCCTCAGGGGAAGAAGACAAGGCGTCGTCCGGAAACGGAACGGCGAATGTGCCGGAACGGCGCGGGAGACGGGTATGATCGAGAGTGTGGGCGAAGGTGCGAGCATGAGAGAGACGGTGGAAGCGCCGCGCCCCCACGCCCCCCGCGCAGTGACGCCCCGCAATTGGCCCGGCAGGGTGGAACGCCGCGTTGCCGCCCGCCGCGCGCTTGGCTTCACGCTTTTCACGAGCTTCATCGAGGCTGAATCCCATTGGCGCCGCTTCGAGGCCGAAGCCGTGGGCACCGGCTTCCAGAGTTATGACTGGCTCGCCGCCTGGCATGCCGCCGTCGGCACCGCGGAAGGTGTCACGCCCGCCATCCTCATGATCTCGCTCGGCGGCAAGCCGCTGATGCTTGCGCCATTCGGCATCGAGCGCCGCATGGGCGCGCGTTGTCTGGTCTGGCTTGGCGGCAAGCTCGCCGATTACAAGGGCCCGCTTCTCGCCCGCGACTTCGCGGAGCGCCTGCCGGTCGGCCGCTTTGCCGCGCTCTGGCCCGCGATCCACAGGGCGCTTCCGAAACATGATGTGGTGCTGCTGGAAAACCAGCCCGCGCGTCTCGGCGCTCTCGCCAATCCCTTCGTCGCGCTGGGCGGAGAGCTTGCGCCGGACGCCGCCTATGCCTTCACGCTGCCGACCGACGCGGAAGACCTGTCGCTGATCTTCCGGCCCGAAACGCGGCGCAACGACCGGGTGAAGGAGCGCAAGCTCGCCTCGAAAGGCGAGGTTGCCTTCCGCATCGCCCAGACGCCGACAGAGGCCCGCGCGCTTGCCCGCGAAATCCTCGACGCCAAGGCCGCGCAGCTTCGCCATCAGGGCATCGTTTCGATCTTCGCGGATGAGGCCCATCGCGCCGCCTATCTCGAACTCGCCTCGCTGCCGCGCGAGGACGGGCTGATGCATCTGCAGGTCGCAGCGCTGACGCTCGACGGCAAAATGATTTCCGGCTCCATCGCCCATGTCTGGCACGACCGCGCCACGCTGATGGTGCATGTCTACGATCCGCAACATGCGAAGATCTCGCCGGGCCGCCTTCATCTGCTGCGGCTCATGCGCGCCAGCATCGGGGCGAAGCACAAGGTCTACGATCTCTCCGTCGGCCATGCGCCCTACAAGGAAAGCTTCTGCGACACGCCCATGCCGCTCTACACGCTGATCGAGGCGGCGACACCCTGGGGCCTCGGCGCGTCCACGGTGCTGAATGCGCGCCGTGGTGTTCGCCGCGCCATCAAGACCAATGAGCGGCTGATGGGCTGGCTCCGCTCCGCGCGCACGCGCCTCGTCGGGAAGTAAGCGCCGCGCTTGCGCCGTGGCCCGCCCTGCGCGAGCATCGGGCGGTCCAGACCGGCGAAGGAGCACATCATGGTCCGCGTCCTCGGCATCGACCACCTCGCGATCCGCGTCAGCAATCTCAAGCGCTCGAAAGAGTTCTACGACAGGTTGCTCGGCTTCATGGGCTTCGAACTCGAATGGGAGTTCGGCCAGACGCTCGGCTGGGACAATGGCCGCACCATGTACTGGATCACCGAGGCCGACCGGAAAGGCAAGCAGCACAAGCACCGCACCGGCGATGTCGGCTTCCATCATTACGCCTTCGAAGTCTCGCGGCCTGGCGATGTCGACAAGGTGCATGCGCTCCTCGTCGAGATGGGCGCAACCATCATCGACGCGCCCGCCGACTATCCCGACTATGGCGAAGGCTACCGCGCCGTCTATTTCCTCGACCCCGACGGGTTGAAGCTCGAGGTCATGTATTTTCTGGAAAAGCGGAAAAGGCTGAGGGGGAAGAGGTAATTCTTTCGTCATCGCCGGGCTTGACGCGGCAACCCAGCGTCATCGCATGAGGTCTTCATAAAGATCGCGCCAGCCCGGATTGGCCTCTTCGATCAAGGCGAGCTTCCATGCCCGGGACCAACGCTTCAGGTTCTTTTCGCGCTGAATTGTGTGGCTGATGCTCGGATGCACCTCGAACCAGACAAGGCGCTTCACACCATAGCGGCTCGTTAAAGCCGCGCATCGCTTCCGTCTTGTGTTCGTAGATGCGGCGCAGAATGTCGTTTGTAACGCCGGTATAGATCGTTCCGTTTCGACCGCTGGCAAGGATGTAGACATAGAATTGGCGCATGCGCGGAGTGTGCCGCTCTGGATTGCCGGGTCAAGCCCGGCAATGACGAAAAGAAAATGATGCCAACTACTCATCGTCATGCCCGGGCTTGACCCGGGCATCCAGCGCCACGCATTCCGCCGATGTTACTGCGGCCGCCGCTCCCAGGGCTCCAGTACACCCGCGATGAGGCGGGCTTGCGGCTTTTCCATCTGCGCGATGGCGGCCGCTGAAATCTCTTCATGGGTAAGCCAGCGCGAGCCGTCGCCTTCCAGCACGAAGCCGAGGATGACCTGCGAATAGGTTATGTCCGGCTGCAAGGCCAGCGCCTGCGCCCGCCGCTCCGCAATCGACGCCTCGCCATTCTCCCCCAGCAGGATCGACCGGCTCCCCATCACTTCGACGAGTCGCCCGCCCGGTACAATCATCCCGTCAATCGCCGCACGAAGTATCTCCGCCTGCGGCCTGATCCATGTCAGCGCGAGATCGTAAGGCGCATATCGCGCCACCGCGTCGATAAACGCCGCGCCGTTCTCATAGCTTTGGGATATGCGCGTGAGCTTCACGTCGAGCGTGTCGCTCCCGAGCGAGAAGTCCTTCGCATGCCGGGAAAGAACCACGGCCTTCTTCGCCCGCGCGACCGCATGCGCCGCAGCGGTCTTCAACATGCCAGTGGCGCCGATGAGGAGGGTAGTCATTGACGTGGGCCTCTCGTATCGAGAGGATCGAAAAAAGCGCATTTAGGAGGTGAACTGCGATGACTCGCGTGTACCATTTTCTAAACCAGAAGTACGGGCTAGAGGATCTCCAACGACGTAGGCTCAAGATTTCAATTATCAATGAACTGAATGATCCCTTCGAGCTTCTAGGCCCAAGTACAAAGGATTCTGTTTTTCGACGATCGTTTTTGGACTGGAAGTCCAGAATGTCACAGCACTGCGGAATCTTATGTTTCAGTCTTGGGCGACGGAATCCGGTTCAGTGGAGCCACTATGCTGATGGTCACCGCGGCATATGCTTGGGATTTGATGTTCAAAACGAGGCATCATTGCTTCGCGTTAGATATCAGCAAAGGCGATTGACGATAAATTCTGAAATATTCAGCGGTTCGGATGAGAGTTGTCTGGACGAACCGTTGAAAGAGGTTCTTTCGACAAAGTTTAGTCATTGGCGTTACGAACAGGAGGCGCGGATGTTTGTGGGGCTCTCGGATCGTGATCGTGAGGCTGGCCATTTCTTTTTCCGGTTTTCTGAGGGGATTGTTCTGAAAGAAGTTATTGTTGGGGCGCTGTCGGAAATCTCTCGGGATGAAATCTCTCTGGCTCTGGGGGATTTGGTGCCAGAGATCGACATATTCAGAGCGCGTTTGGCCTTCAGATCGTTTGATGTTGTTAAGCAGCTCGATAGAAGGCTTTGGTAGTCGTGACTCGGGAGATATTGGAATCCTCACGTAACCTATTGAATCTCTAATCTGCCGCATGGCGACGGTTTGAATGGCATGGGTTTTCTCGACAGTGAATTAAGCACGGTGCGTCCAAGCTTTTCTGTCAGAGGGTGTCTGTTTTCGGCGTTGTGCCAATTGAGATATGGTGGGCCAGCTCCCTCAACGGCGCCAGATAAAGTCGTGCCGCTTCCGCGTCACTCAGGCTCGACCGGAAATAGCGCAGCGACAACGCCCCAAGCACCCGCTCGCCCGCGAGGATCGGAACGCCCAGACCGGTGACGCGTTTGCGGCCTTCCAGGGCGCGGCGTGAGACTTTCCAGGTGATGCGGCGCGTGGCTTCATCCGTGATCGAATAGCCGCGCTTTCTCACGCCAGCGAGCATTGGGTCGAGATCGGCGCGGTCGCGGGCGAGGCGGTCGCTGGAGCGGCGGGACTGGGCGAGGCGGGCGATCAGCTCCTCGCGTTCCGCCGCCGGGCAGAAGGCGATATAGGCCTGTCCGAGTGCGCTCAGGAGAAACGGCGTCGGCACATTGTAGATGACGGGATCGAGCGCGACGGGGCTTTCCGCCGCCGTGCCGAAGCGCACGATCATCTCGCCGCCTTGCGGAATGCCGAGGAAGACGGCCCAGCGATGCTTGCGCGTGAAGGCGCGCATCGGCTCCATCGCCGCTTCGACGATGAGGTCGCTTTCGCGGAAACCCGAGGCGAGTTTCAGCACACGGGAGGTCGCGCGCCAGCCCGCGGCCCGCGAAAGCTGTTCGACATAGCCCGCCTCTGCAAGCTGGGCGAGAAGCCGGACCACGGAGGATTTGGGCAGGCCGGTCGCGGCCGCCAGCTCGCGCACCTGCATGGCCGGGGCGCCGCTAAAGGCTTCCAGCAGCGCCAGTGCACGGGCTATGGGCATTCTCGATGTGTCGGCCATGTTTCCGTCCGTTCCGTTCAACGGAATAGTGAGACTTTCCGGTGACGGATGCCAGCCCCATGGGACTAGGCTTCTGACAAATGGCGGCGGGAGGGCCGCCGAACACCCGGGAGGAGGACAGCATGACCAGCCGACCCAATGTGCGCGTCGCGCGCACCGACGAGAAGCGGGAGTACAAGACCATCGGCGTCGCGCCGCTGACGCCGGTGATCGGCGCGGAGATCGAGGGCGTCGACCTGTCGAAGCCGCTCGACGAGGCGCAGCTTGCGGAAGTGAAACAGGCTTTCGCCGACCATCTCGTGCTCGTCTTCCGCGATCAGGCGTTGACGCGCGAGGACCACAAGCGCTTCGGGCGCTACTTCGGCACGCTGCACACGCACCCCTATCATTCGGCGACGAAGGAGGGGGAGCCCAAGTCCGATCCCGAAATCCTGCCGATCAAGGCCGACCAGAATTCGCGCTATGTGGCGGGCGAGGGCTGGCACGCCGACGTGACCTGCGACGAGGAGCCGCCTTTCGGCTCGATGCTCTACATCACGCAGATCCCCGAGATCGGCTGCGGCGGCGACACCTGTTTCCTCAGCGCCTATGAGGCCTATGAAACGCTGTCGCCCATGATGAAGAATTTCCTCGAAGGGCTCGACGCGGTGCATGACGGCGCCAAGCCCTATACGGGCGGCTATGGCAAGGCGGCGCCGGAAGGCGGCTGGCCGAAGAACAAGCATCCGGTGATCGCGCGTCACCCGGAGACGGGCCGCAAGCTGCTTTACGTCAATCGCGGCTTCACCACGCATATCGACGGGCTGTCGCCGTCGGAAAGCGCGGGGCTTCTCGAAATGCTCTGGCGGCATCTCGAAAGCACGCCGGTTTTCCAGTGCCGCGTGCGCTGGCAGCCGAACACGCTCGTCTTCTGGGACAATCGCTGCACGCAGCACCATGCCGTGTGGGACTACTACCCCTATTCGCGGCAGGGCGAGCGCGTGTCGATCGTAGGCGGAAGGCCGTCGCGCTGAACGCCTAGTGCTTCTTGCCCCGATATTTGGTCGCTCGTGTGCCGGGCTTGCCGGATGACGAGCGGCCCTTGACGGGCGTGGCTTTCGCGACCTTTTCGTCGATCACGGATTGGCGGGCGAGGGGATCGTCCGCCACCGCGAGTTCGGTGGCCTCCAGCCGTTTGATCTCGTCGCGCAGCCGGGCCGCCGTTTCGAATTCGAGGTCGGCGGCGGCGTCCTTCATCTTCTTTTCGAGGTCCGCGATATGGGCGCGGAGATTGTGGCCGATGAAGGCTTCGTCCGCCTCGCCCGTATCGACGCGGACGTGATCGCGCTCATAGACGCTTTCGAGAATGTCGCCGATGTTGCGGCGGATGCTCTCCGGCGTGATGTTGTGCTCGACATTGTAGGCCTGCTGCTTCTCGCGGCGGCGGTTCGTTTCCGCAATCGCGCGTTCCATCGAGCCGGTGATCTTGTCGGCGTAAAGGATCACGCGCCCGTCGACGTTTCGCGCCGCGCGGCCGATGGTCTGGATGAGCGAGGTTTCCGAACGCAGGAAGCCTTCCTTGTCGGCATCGAGAATGGCGACCAGCGCGCATTCGGGAATGTCGAGGCCCTCGCGCAGCAGGTTGATGCCGATCAGCACGTCGAAAGCGCCGAGCCGCAGGTCGCGTAAAATCTCGATGCGTTCCAGCGTGTCGATGTCGGAATGCATGTAGCGGACGCGAATGCCCTGTTCATGCATATATTCGGTGAGGTCTTCGGCCATGCGCTTGGTTAGCGTGGTGACGAGCACACGCTGGCCCTTCGCCGCGACTTCGTGGCATTCGGCGATGAGATCGTCCACCTGCGTGCCGACCGGGCGGATGATCGTCGGTGGGTCGATGAGGCCCGTGGGGCGGATCACCTGTTCGGTGAAGACGCCGCCCGTCTGTTCCATTTCCCATGAGCCCGGCGTTGCCGAGACGAAGACCGACTGCGGACGCATGGCGTTCCATTCCTCGAAACGCATCGGCCGGTTGTCGACGCAGGAGGGCAGGCGGAAGCCATATTCCGCCAGCGTCGATTTGCGCCGGTAGTCGCCCCGGAACATGCCGCCGATCTGCGGCACGGTCACATGGCTTTCATCGGCGAAGACCAGCGCATTGTCAGGCAGATATTCGAAGAGCGTGGGCGGCGGCTCGCCGGGCTTGCGGCCCGTGAGATAGCGCGAATAGTTCTCGATGCCCGCGCAGCTCCCCGTCGCGTCCATCATTTCGAGATCGAACTGTGTGCGCTGTTCGAGGCGCTGCGCTTCGAGCAGCTTGCCCTGGCCCTTCAGTTCCTGAAGGCGGATCTGAAGGTCTCTCTGAATTTCTTCCATCGCCTGACTGAGGGCCGGGCGCGGCGTCACATAATGCGAATTGGCGTAGAGCTTCAGCGACTGGAACTTGTCGGTCTTCTGGCCGGTCAGCGGATCGAACTCGGCCAGCTCCTCGATCTCGTCGCCGAACATGGTGATGCGCCAGGCGCGATCCTCATAGTGAGCCGGGAATACCTCCACCGTATCGCCGCGCACGCGGAAGGTCCCGCGCCCGAAGGCCGCGTCATTGCGCTTGTATTGCAGCGCGACGAGGTCGGCGAGAAGCTGGCGGCGGTCGATCCTTTCGCCGAGCTTGATCGAGAAGGTCATGGCCGAGTAGGTCTCGACCGAGCCGATACCATAGATGCAGGAAACCGAGGCAACGATGATGACGTCGTCGCGTTCGAGCAGCGAGCGCGTCGCGGCATGGCGCATGCGGTCGATCTGCTCGTTGATCGAGCTTTCCTTTTCTATGTAGGTGTCCGTGCGCGGGACATAGGCTTCCGGCTGGTAGTAGTCGTAATAGGAGACGAAATACTCGACCGCATTGTCCGGGAAGAAGCTTTTGAACTCTCCATAGAGCTGGGCGGCGAGCGTCTTGTTGGGGGCGAGGATCAGGGCGGGGCGCTGGGTGCGCGAGATGACCTGCGCCATGGTGTAGGTCTTGCCCGAGCCGGTGACGCCGAGGAGTACCTGATCGCGCTCGCCTTTTTCCACGCCGTCGACCAGTTCGGCGATGGCGGTAGGCTGGTCGCCGGCAGGCTCATATTCCGAGACGAGCTTGAAGCGCTGCCCGCCTTCCGACTTTTCGGGGCGCTCCGGCCGGTGGGGCTCGAAGAGTGGCCAATGTTCCGGGTCGCCTTTCAGCGCGCCCGCCCATGAGTCGCGGTCGGCCTGGGCCAGAGCCTCGCGCTCGGCGGGAATGAAGGAGGCGCCCGGCGCCTCGCTGAAGCCGCTCATGGCGCTCGACGGGAGCTGTTTCTCGGCGCCCCGCCCGAAGGATTTGAAGGATTTGCGTGCCATGAAACCCAATATAAGTGCCGTTCCCGGTTACGCCAGAGCCATTAGGCTCAAAAGGGGAATGGCGCTGGATGTTACATAAGCTTCAGGTGACGGGAACGCGCCGGCATGCGACAGACTTCCGGCTGCGCGCGGCCCGCCGGACATATTACCGGCCTGGCCCAGGGCGCCAGCAGCGGCGAGAAAGAGCGCCGGATTAGAGATCATGCAGCATAAGCCTCACAAACCCATTTTCTTTGACGCCAGCGGTCGAAGGGCCGCCCATATTTCCATCATCGGCTGGATAGCCGCCGTGCTGAGTACGCTGGTCGGCCTCGCCTTTCTGGCCAGCATCGTCGCGGTGCCGCATTTTGCCTCGCTGAAACTGCCGGGCCAGCTTAGCGCCGTGCCTTCAGCTCAGCTCGAAAAGCAGGCGCGGTCGCCGGAGCTGTTGCGCTCCGCCACCCATCTCGGCGACAAGGCGCGGGCTCTGCGTGATAAGCGTGTCCGCGAAAAACAACGCCGGCTCGAACGCGCCCAGCATAACGGCGCCATGTCCGCGATCCTGGAGCCGCAGCAGGGCCGTCCGCTTTCGATCGCCTTTTACCCGACCTGGGGCAGCACCAATTTCGCCTCGCTGCAGCGCGCGTTGCCAAATCTCGACTGGGTGGTTCCGACCTGGCTCAATCTGGCAGGTCCACAGCTCACCCTGAACCAGTCCTTCGACCAGCACGTCAACGACTACATCCGGGTGACGAAGCCTGGCGTTGCCATTCTGCCGACGCTGCAGAATGCCTGGGAGGGCAAATGGGACGGGCCGGGCCTCGGCAAGCTGCTTGGCGATGAAGCGCGCCGCCGCGCGCTGGTGGCCAATGTCGCGGGCTTCGTCGGCCAGCACCATTTGCAGGGCGTCGTGGTCGACTTCGAGGATCTGCCGGTTCCGGCCCGCAAGAACCTCAAGACATTTCTCAAGGAACTGCACGACGCTTTTGCGCCGCAGGGCTGGGTGGTCGCCATCGCGACGCCGGTGGGCGACGACACATGGCCTTTCGCGGACATGGCGAAGGCTGTCGATTACACCATGCTGATGATTTATGACGAGCATTGGGGTTCAGGCACGGCCGGCCCCATCGCGGGCCAGAGCTGGTTCGAGGATATTCTCGACAGGCGCATGAAGACGCTCGATCCGGCGCGGACCATCGTCGCGCTCGGCGCCTACGCCTATGACTGGAATGGCGGCGATGTCGACAACCTCTCGTTCGAGGACGCTGTGATCGCCGCGCATGACTCCGGTGCGGACATCGACTTCGACGCCGCAAGCGACAACCCGCATTTCTCCTATATCGAAGACGATAATGTGCGGCACGACATCTGGTTCCTTGATGGCGTGACGGCCTATAACCAGATCCATGCGGCAGACCCCTATCAGCCTGCGGGCTATGCGGTATGGCGCCTCGGCGGCGAAGATCCGACCATCTGGAACGTCATGGGCAGGCCCTATGACGCGGCGGCGCCCGGGACCATGGGCACAATTCCGATCATCGACGACATCGACTTTGAAGGACGCGGCGAATTCCTGAGCGTTGCGGCCGAGCCGACAACGGGCGCGCGCAAGTTCGAGGTCGATGCGAAGACCGGCGACATCGACGACGAGACCTATACGAAGCTGCCGACCACCTATGTCATCAAGCAATATGGCGGCGCGCCGAAGAAAATCGCGCTGACCTTCGATGACGGGCCGGACCCCGAGTGGACGCCGCAGATCCTCAACATCCTGAAAGAGGAGCATGTGCCGGCGACCTTCTTCGTCATCGGCGCCAATGCGGAATCGAATCCGGATCTCATCCAGCGCATGATCGCGGAAGGGCACGAAGTCGGCAGCCACACCTTCACGCATCCCAATCTCTCGGTGACGACCAATGAGGCGACGGTTCTGGAGCTCAATGCGACGCAGCGCCTTTTCCAGGCGCTGACGGGGCGCTCGCTCCGGCTTTTCCGTCCGCCCTATCTCGGCGATTCCGAGCCGACCGACTATGAAGAGATCGTGCCGGTGAAGATCGCGCAGGATATGGGCTATCTCACCGTCGGTCTGCATGTCGATCCGCTCGACTGGACCCGGCCCGGCACGCAGAAGATCATCGACGAGACGATCAAGCAGGTGCACGAGTCGACGCCCGACATGCCGCACAACATCGTGCTGCTCCACGATGCAGGCGGCGACCGCGAGGAGACGGTCGAAGCGCTGCCGGAGATCATCAACCGCTTGCGCGCCGAGGGCTATGAATTCGTGCCGGTCTCGTCGCTGATCCCGCTGACGCGCGAACAGACCATGCCGAAACTGCCGCTGACGGTGAGCCTGCTCACGGACCGGGCGGTGTTCCTGACGCTGAGCACGGCGGGCCATGTGCTCTACTGGTCGTTCGTCACCGCCATCTGGCTCGGCATCGGGCGGCTCATCTTCCTCGTCGGGTTGAGCCTCTGGCGGAGGCATAAGGAACTCACCGGCGTCGAGCCACCGATCGAGACTGAAGGCCGCCGCGTCTCGGTGCTGATCCCCGCCTATAATGAGGAGAATGTCATCGTCAATACGGTGAAGGGCATTCTCGGCGGCGACTACAAGAACATCGAGGTCATCGTCATCGATGACGGCTCGAAGGACGGCACGCTCGCGGTGCTTAACGAAAACTTCCGCGATATGCCGCGCGTCGAGATCGTCTCGATCCCGAATGGCGGCAAGGCCAATGCGCTGAATGTCGGCATCGCCCGGGCGACGGGCGAAGTGGTGGTGGCGCTCGACGCCGACACGCAGTTCGAGCACGACACGATCTCGCGCCTGGTGCGCTGGTTCGCCGACCCCTCGATCGGCGCGGTCGCGGGCAACGCCAAGGTCGGCAACCGCATCAACATGATCACGCGCTGGCAGGCGCTTGAATATATCGCCGCCCAGAATCTGGAGCGGCGCGCGCTCGCCGCGCTCGGCACTCTCACGGTGGTGCCGGGCGCGGTGGGCGCATGGCGCCGTTCGGTTCTGGCCGAACTGGGTGGCTTCCCGGCCGACACGCTGGCGGAGGATCAGGACCTCACCATCCATCTGCAGCAGGCGGGCTACCGCGTCGTCTTCGACAGTTCGGCGCTTGCCTGGACCGAAGCGCCCGCGACTTTCAGCGGGCTTTCAAAGCAGCGCTTCCGCTGGTCCTATGGCACGCTGCAATGCCTGTGGAAATATCGCGCCATCACCTTCCGCCCGCGTTACGGCGCGCTCGGCATGATTGCGTTGCCGCAGGTCTGGCTCTTCCAGATTTTGCTCACCGCCCTCGCGCCGCTCGCGGACGTGCTTCTTGTCTGGCAGCTCGTCGGGCAATGGATTTCCTGGGCGCAGCACGGCGCGGAATTCCAGACCAACGACCTGAAGCTCATCGGCATCTATTACTGCGTCTTCGTCGTGGTCGATCTGGCCGCCGCGATCTTCGGCTTCCTGATGGAACGGCGCGAACAGTGGAGCCTGCTCTGGTGGCTGGTGTTGCAACGCTTCGGTTATCGCCAGCTCATGTATTATGTGGTCATCCGCTCGCTGGTGACGGCGCTGCGCGGGCCTTTCGTGGGCTGGGGCAAGCTCGAACGCATGGGCACGGTCGCGCTGGACAGGAGCAAGGCGCGCTGACCGGGCTCAGGCCCGCTTCATCAACGGCATGACCTGAACGAGGATGGCGGCTGCGAGAACCATCGCGCCGCCCGTCCAGCCGGCAGGCGTCAGACGCTCGCCGAGGAGAAGCGCGCCAAAGGCGGCGGCGAAGAGGCTTTCCAGTGAAAGCAGGATTGCGCTGTCGGCGGGCGGCGTATGCGTCTGCGCGATGCTTTGCAGCGTGAAGGCGATGCCGCCCGAGATGAAGCCCGTATAGGCGAGTTCGCGCCAGCTGAGGAGCGCCGCATCGAGGCTCGGGCTTTCGACGGCAAAGCCGATGCCGAGTCCGAGCGCGGCCGCCACCGCGAACTGCATCAACGTAATCATCACCGGCCGGCGAAGGTCATAGGCGAGACGCCCAAGGGCAATGATCTGCGCCGCCCAGAAGAGCGCGCCGATAACGAGGAGCCCGTCGCCCCATCCGAGCCCGTCGATCCGGCCGCCGCCGAGAAGAAAGGTGCCGAAAAGCGACAGCGCCGCCGCCGGCCAGATCGCGGCAGGCAATTTGTGGCGCAGGAACACGGCACCAATGGCGGGCACCATGACGACGTAAAGCGCGGTGAGGAAACCGGCATGGGTGACGCTGGTCAGCAGCAGGCCAACCTGTTGAAACGCCACGCCGCCGAAGAAGATGGCGCCAATGCCGATCAATGCCGGCACGCGCGACAAGGGCAGGGGATTGGGGGCATTGCGCGCCTCGGCCAGCGCGAAGGGCAGGAGCGCCAGCGAGGCCAGCACGAAGCGCGCGCCGATGAAGCTGAACGGCCCCATATGCGCCATGGCCGTCGACTGGCCCACAAAAGCGCCGCCCCAGATGAGCGAGGCGAGAAGCAGCAACAGGTCGGCGCGAAGGCGGGTCATTGAAATGGCGGGGGCTGGGAACGGGCGGCGAATATGCCCCGCCCGCTACGCTTGTTCCAGCCCTAGATAGGCGTGCGCGTCTGCGAAAGGTTGGGCATATGCGTCATCATGTAGGTCATGAATTCGCGGCCCAGGCTGAACTGCGCCCCGGACACGATGAGAAAGCCCACGAAGATAAGCCAGCTCTTCCAGCTGTCCTGCGGCGCGCCGGCCAGCGGGTCGGGGCCGAAGCGATTGTCGCCGCTGGTCCCGCGCAGAAATGAAATCTCGATGAGCGGCCAGAGCTGCACCAACGGCACGATGAGAAGCAGCAGGAACCAGCCGCTGCGCCCGCGATCGTGGCAACGCTTCACCGAGATGGCGAGCGTCGGCCACAACATTGCGAGCTGAGCGATAGTGTACCAGCCCTGATTGATGCCGGTCATAGTGCGCATGAACTCCTCTTCGTTCATGCCGGGCGTGATGCCCGCCGCCATCACACCCTGCAGCATCAGATAGAGCATGCCGAGCCCCACCACGCTGGCGAGCAGGCCAACGCCCCAATAGGCCCGCCGATTGGCGCGGCCCCGGAATGAAAAGAGAAGTGAACCGATATCCATCGCGAAAGCCCCCTGCGGCCGCCGCCGCCCAGCCCGGCGGCGCAGACGATCCTGCCACAGATGGATGACAGAGCGATGAGGAAATGACGCTGCGCACGAGTAGTCCAGCGGTTGAGATCGCGACCTTGCAGCGCATGCCCTGCGCCGTCATGGCCCGGCTTGACCGGGCCATCCACGTCTTTCCCGGGCGTGGTGGCGCGCGAAAATCGATCCGCTAACGGAAAGATTTACGCTGGATCGGCGTCAGTCTTCCTTGCGGACGCCCTTGAAAGGCTTGTGGTCGGCCTTCTGATCCATGAACCGGCCCGTCGAGGTGTCGCGCTTCACATAGCGCTCATTCTGCGGATTGAAGACCTGCGACCGGCCCTTCACAGCGCCATTGCGGTGCCCGTCGCCCTTCGGAGGATTTGTGGCCATTGCCTCTCTCCTTGCATTTGGAACGAAGCAAGAACATATTCCGAGTCGGGGCCAATGGCAAGGCTGGGCTAAGCTCCCAGACTTGTTACGATTCGGACGGCGAGGGGACATGACCAACAGGCTTTATTACGGGGACAATCTCGACATTCTGCGCGAGCACATCCGCGACGAAAGCGTCGACCTCGTCTATCTCGATCCGCCCTTCAATTCGAACGCGTCCTACAACGTCCTCTTCAAGGCGCCGGATGGGCATGACTCCCATGCACAGATGGAAGCTTTCGACGATACCTGGCATTGGACCGATTCCGCCGAGCGTGCCTTCGACGAAGTGATGCGCTCTGGCAATTCAGATGCCGCCGAGATGCTGCGCGCCATGCGGTCGTTTCTCAAGGAGAACGATATGATGGCTTATCTCACCATGATGGCCGTGCGCCTTCTCGAATTGCACCGTGTGCTGAAACAGACGGGCTCGCTATATCTCCACTGCGATCCGACGGCGAGTCACTACTTGAAGATTTTGTTGGATGCGATTTTTGGGCCAACAAACTTCGGCAACGAAATTGTTTGGAAGAGGCAAAATGCAAAGGGATTGGCATTTACACGCTTCGCAAGAAATCACGATATCATATTGAGGTACACAAAGTCGGACGAGTGGATATGGAACGGTCAGTATACAGAGCATGACCCGGAATATCTGCGCCAATTTTACAAATATAAAGACGAGGATGGGCGGGTTTATCGACTCGCGGATTTGACGAATCCAAATAAGAATAGACCAAATCTGACGTATGAATTTTTAGGCGTCACTCGTGTCTGGCGGTGGACACGTGAGCGTATGCAAAAGGCCTACGAAGACGGGCTGGTTGTTCAAGGTAAACCCGGACAAGTGCCGGTTCTAAAGAGGTATTTGGATGAACAGGAAGGTAATCCTGTTGATGACGTCTGGCTGGATGTAATGCCAGTACAAGCTCAAGCACAGGAGCGTCTTGGCTATCCCACGCAGAAGCCGTTGAGCCTTCTCGAACGCATTCTTAACGCCTCATCTAATGAAGGCGACGTTGTCCTCGATCCCTTTTGCGGTTGCGGCACAACCGTTCACGCCGCACAGAAGCTCAATCGCCAGTGGATCGGTATCGACGTGACGCATCTCGCCATTTCGCTGATCCAGAAGCGATTGCGCGATGCCTTCGGCCCCATTTCTATCGACGTGCATGGCGTGCCGAAGGATCTCGGCGGTGCGCAGGCACTCGCCGAGCAGGACAAATATCAGTTTCAGTGGTGGGCCGTGTCGCTGGTCGATGCCGTGCCCTTCGGCGGGAAGAAGAAGGGCTCTGACGGCGGCATCGATGGCTACATCTATTTCAAGCCCGATGGCAAGGTGACGGAGAAGGCCGTCGTCTCCGTCAAGGGCGGACAGAATGTCGGCGTGACGATGGTGAAAGACTTGATCGCGACGGTGGACCGCGAGAAGGCGAAGATGGGCGTCTTCATCACGCTTGCGCCGCCGACCGGGCCGATGATCAAGGAGGCCGCGTCGGCAGGGCGGTACCACACCGAGTATGGCGAATATCCGAAGATTCAGATTCTCACCATCGAGCAATTGTTCGAGGGGCGCCGGCCGGAAATGCCGTGGATCGACCCAACCGTATTCAAGAAGGCGAAGCGGGAAACGAAGGACACGCAGGGCAAGTTGCTTTGAAGCAAGACCCCGGCATTCGCCGGGGCAGGCGTGGATGGCCCGGTCAAGCCGGGCCATGACGAAATGGGAAATCACCGGCGAGAGCGGCGATGGCGGGATCGACGAGCAGGTTCTCGCGGCGATTTGAAAACCGCAAGCCGCTCGCTCTCAGCGCATGAAGGCGAGGAAGATCAGGGCGAAGATCGCCAGTGCGACGGCGCCGCCGATGATCTGCGGTCCATATTCTTCCTTGAGGCTCTGGGGCGTCTTCTCGATCTCGTCGTGCTGCGGAAGAATGGTCATCTCTGCCTCCTTGCCCGGCGGGCGGCGTCCCGCGCGGGCGTTTTGGTGAAATCGGAGCGGCTGGGGGCTTTCGCCGTTTGCCCTAGCCGGTAATGACGTTCAGCGTCGAGGCGAGATCCGTGGCCGAGGAAATCACGAGCAGGCTCAGGATCGCCCAGGCCGCAAACAGAGAGAAGGCGAGCACATAGCGCACGCCATGTCCCGTCACGCCGCCGCGCACGTTGTCGCTGTTGTGAAACCGAGCGGACATAGGCTCCTCCCGTTCCCCGTGGAGGGAAACTGCTCCCGCCTCGGCGCGGATCGCGCGGTGAAGCGGGACGGTCGGAGCGCCTCACGGGGCAGACACCCCGAACACTCGTTACCGGAAGAGTTTATGACTCATGCCCCGGCTTAACAAGCGGGGCGGGGTCTGCGATCCTGATGCACATGAACAGGCCGTCCGCTCCCGATCTCCCTCCATCCGGCGCTTCCGGGCCGCTCGCCAGCGCGGGCGCCCACTGGACCATTTATTTTCCCGCGCTGGTCGTGGCGCTGGTCTGGCTGGCCGTCTTCGCCTGGGCGGCACTTCACGAGCCGCCGCTTGCGGGGCTGCGCGCTCTGGCGCTCGCCGTGGTGGCGCTCGGGACGCCGGTGCTCGCTTTCGCGGCTGCGCTGCGCGCGCGGCTTCTGTCGGTCGAGATATGGCCCAGGGGCCGGGAAGGCACACAGGCGGCGGCGGAGCGCGAACTGGTGCTGCGCGACGGCTTTGCCCGGCCGCGCTCGTTGCGCGTCGGCGCGCGGGAGATTGCGTCGATCAGGATCCGCCGTTCGCTGCCGCAGCGGCTCTTCGGCGGCGGTGCGCTTGAGATCAAAATGCTGTCGGGGGAGCGTGTGCTGATTGCCGACCTCGATCGGCCCGACGCGCTCGCTCACGCGCTTGCGGTCACGCCGGCTCACGCGCCTGTGTCCGCTAAACTGCGGTGATGCGCCGCGAGGACGAGCCGCTCAGGCCCCGTAGGCGGCCAGATAGATATTGATCGCTTCGTCGGCCCGGTCGAGCGCATCGACGGGAAGCTCGAAATCCGCGACGAAGAGGGCGGGCCAGACGAAAAGCTCCTTGATCATGCCGATGCCGATGCGCGCGCCGAAGGCGGTGTCGTGAGGCTTCAGCAGTCCGCGCCGGACCATTTCGTCGAGGGCCGCCTGCAGGCGCGCATAGCGGCCGACGACCACGGTGTCGAAGACGTAGCGCGCCAGCTCGGGCGCGGCCGATACCTCCGCGATGGCAACGCGCAGGAGCGCGGTGACCTGGGCCTGCTGATGGACGGAATGGGCGCTGGACAGCGCCTGGAAGAAGAATTCGCGCGCGGTGGTTGCGGGCGCCATTGTCCCGAAATCGTCCTGCACCGAAGCCGCGGTGTGCCTCACCACGGCGGCGAACAGTTCTTCCTTCGACTCGAAATGCTTGTAGAGCGTGGCCGTCGAGACATCCGCGTCCCGCGCGACGTCCGCCATTATGGCTTTGGAAAAGCCGTCGCGCAGAAACAGGGCCTGCGCCGCTTTGATAATGCCGTCGCGCTTGGGGTCGCTGGCGGTCTGCTTTTGGGGGTCGAACGTCATCTTGTCCTCGTGAAGGGCCTGATCCTCTGGCGTCGCGATCATGCGGCGTAGCGCGCGAGGAAAACCTGAATGATTGTGCGAATCTTGTCTTCCGTGTCGGAAGGCAGCGTGAAACTCGTGTCGAAGATCGCAGGCCAGACGAAGAGTTCCTTGATCATGCCGGAAAGAAGCTGGGCGCTGAGGTCCGTGTTGTTCGGCTTCATGATCCCGCGTTCGACGCACCGGTCGAACAGCGCCACCAGACGTTGCCGCCGGCGCTCGGTCAGCAGATGAAGGGTTTCGGCGGCGAGGGCCGGGCTGGTCGTCGTTTCCGCGATCACGATGCGCATCAGGTCGTTGGCGCCGCGCTCGAACTGGTTCGTGAGGTAGGTTCGGCCGATCGTCAGCAGAATGTCGGCGAGCGCCGTCTCCGTTCCTTCCAGATCGGAAAGGTCTTCGACCTGCGTTATTGCATCCATGATGATGGCTGCGAACAGGTCTTCCTTCGACGCGAAGTGCTTGTAGAGCGTGGCGGTGGAGACGTCCGCGTCGCGCGCGATCTCGGCGACCGCCGCGCGCGAAAAGCCGTCGCGCAGGAACACGGCGCGCCCGGCCTGCAGGATGGAAGCGTGCTTGGCTTCACTGACATTGCGTCTGTAGTCTTCGAGTCCCAAGATTTCCTCTTAGTTCTTGTCGGAGGGGCATGTCCCGTAGAGTTCGAGATAGACTTTGACCGCTTGCCTTACGACGGTTTCGGCATTGTCAGGCAGCGTCATATTAGCCTCAAAAAGGGTAGGCCATATGAAATATTCCTTCATAACGCCCCCGAGGAAGCACGCGCCGTAATGCGTGTCATGCGGCTTCAGCTTTCCGCGGGCAATGAGTTCGTCGAGCGCCTGCGTACTGGCGATGTGGCGTGGCGTGATAAAGTTCTCGTAGAGATGGCGCGCCCGCTCGGGCGCGGTCGCGACTTCGGCAATGACGACACGTAGAAGCGCGCTGGTGCGCCGCTCAAACTGCGTCCTCAAGGAACGCATGCAATAGGCGACGATGACGTCTTCGACGTTCTCGTCTTCCGCCATGTCCTCATATTCAATCGTGACATAGGCTTCCTTCAGAACGGCATCGAAAAGCTCCTCCTTCGATCTGAAGTGCTTGTAGAGCGTCGCCGTTGAAACCTCGGCATCGCGCGCAATGTCGGACACTGAAGCGCGCGAATAGCCGTCGCGCAGAAATACGTCGCGGCCCGCTCTGAGGATGGAGGCGTGCTTCGATGCGCTGACGCTGCGTCGGTAGTTTTCAAGCCCCATTTTCTCTCACCCCTGTCGCGCTTCGCTTCTGTCTCTCATGTGCCGTAGAGACGGAGGTAATCCTTCACCACCTGTCGAATGACGTCCTCGGCATGTTCCGGCATCGTGGTTTTGTTATCGAAGAGCGCGGGCCAGATATAATGTTCTTTTATCGCGCCGATGAGGAGCCGCACGCCGAAGTGGCTGTCATGTGGCTTGAGCGTTCCGTGTGCGATCAATTGGTCCACGATATCCGCCAATTTCTGGTATCGGGAGACGATGAATTCATTGAAGGTGTCGCGCGCCAGATCCGGTGCGCCGGGCACCTCCGCGATGACAATACGCAGAAGTGCTGTCGCATTCTTCTCGAAGTGTGTGATGAGATAGTTGTTGAGGACCGCTACCATGGTGTCTTCGAGACTCGCATTGTCCGGAAACGGAGGAATCTCCTCTTCGTGGTCGGCGTCTTTCACCACGGCGACGAAAAGCTCTTCCTTCGATGAAAAATGTTTGTAGAGCGTGGCTGTTGACACATCAGCTTCGCGCGCGATGTCGGCCGCCGCTGCGCCACTGTAGCCGTGTTCGAGGAAGTGCTTTCGGCCGGCCTTCAGTATCGCGGCGTGCTTATTTTCACTTACTGATCGGCGGTATTCTTCGAGCCCCAATTGTTTACCGGTCCCTTTCTGCCTTCAGGCAAAGCATGTTCTGCTCATCGTGGGCATATACGCACGGGAACTTCGATTGGCTCACATGGTAAAATAAAATAACGGTTATAAAATACGGAATAATACGAATACGCCTAGGTGTATCTCAAAGTGAAAGCATCAGTTTTCTTGCGGCCTCTGACGTAGATGTAGCTGTCGACAGGTATTCGTCTTCAAATCCGGCAGCTTGGTTAGGGGGAATACACCTATTATGTGGCAATGTTGCTGACATGGTTATTTGCGTAAATGAGGTACGCGCTCAGGTCAGCCAGCTGTCCCCTTGCCTTCGACGAGGGGTATCTCCCCAGGTTTCCGCAGTGAAACATTGTCCGTGCACAAACCTATATCCCTTTCACACAGGGATGAATTCTTGTTGCCTTTGTAGGGGCGGAACGCTGAAGCTGATGAAAGCCCGGGACAGGGTGCCGTAACGATGCTTGAGGAGAGGCTGTGGCTGACACGCAAACAGGCCTGCCTGACTCCACGCTGGTCGCGCAGCTTATCGAGGCGATTCCCAGCCCGATCTACTATGTGGACACGGAAGGGCGTTTCCTCGGATGCAATGCGGCGTTCGAAGCCTCTTGTGGGTTAAGTCGAGGTGCTCTGCTCGGCAAGACGGCCCATGAGATATGGCCCAAGGACCTGGCCGACACCTATCAGGCCGGGGATATCGAAGTGCTGGAAAAGCCGGGGCCGCATGTCCAGGCCGCCGAGGCAATATTTGCCGACGGCAGCCGCCATCAGGTGATCCTTCATCGCGCCGCCTTTTTCCAGGAGGACGGCAGCCCCGGCGGAATTGTAGGTGTCGGTTGGGACGTCACCGACAGGGTGCGCGCCGAGCAGGAATTAAAGGATCACCTTCAATTTTCAGAGCAACTGATCGAGACGGTGCCGAGCCCGATCTTCGTCAAGGACAAGGACGGAGTTTATCTGGCGTGCAACCGCGCTTTTGAAGAATTTTGCGGCCTGAAGCGGCAGGACGTGATTGGCAAGACGGTGTTCGAAGTCTGGCCCATGGAACTCGCCCGGACCTATCGCTCCGCCGACGACGCACTGCTGAAGAAGGGCGGCGTTCAGGTCTATGAGGCGTTCATGCGCGCGGCCGATGGATCGAATCGCAATGTGATCTTTCATAAGGCGACCTTCAACAAGGGCGATGGAAGTGTCGGCGGCATCATCGGCGTGTACTGGGACGTCACCGCGCGAAAGCGCGCTGAGCAGGCTTTGCGCCATAGCGAAGAGCGATTTCGGCGCATGGTCGAGAACGCTCCGTTCGGGGTGCTCCTGACCGATGAGCACGATGCTATTACCTTCACCAACCGGCGGTTTGAGGAACTGCTCCACTATCCGGCGGAGCGGATGGAGAACCTCGAGACCTGGAGCGCACTCGTTTACCCCGACACGAAGTACCGTGCGGAGGTCATGGCTCAGCATGTCAGGGACATTGAACTTTTGCGCTCCGGCGAAATGGACGCCTCGCCCGTGCGGGAGGTGCAGGTCTCATGCGGTGACAGTATCGTGCGGGACATGGAGGTCGTGATCACCGTCGAGGAGAACCTCGTCTACTGGGTCTTCAATGATGTGACGGTGCGCAATCGCGCCGAGCAAGCCCTGCGTGACGTGCTTCAGGCCGAGGCTTTGCATGATCCGCTCACGTCGCTTTACAACCGGCGCTATCTGGATCAGGCGCTGGAACGCGAGTTCTCGCGCGCCGCCCGCTCCGGCAAGACCGTATCGGTGGTGATGACGGATATCGATCACTTCAAGAACGTCAACGACACCTACGGGCATGACTGCGGCGACAAGGTTCTGCAGGCCATCGCCCGGATACTCAATACGCATATTCGCAAGGGGGATACGGCCTGCCGCTATGGTGGCGAGGAATTCACGCTTCTGTTGCCCGATGCTCCTCTGGAGAGTGCGGTCGAGCGGGCCGAGCGGCTGGGTGAGCTCATTCGGGATTTGTCTGTGTCGTGCGACGGAACGACTATCGCGGCGGTGACCATGTCGTTCGGCGCGGCGACCTATCCGGAACATGGCGACACGCCGGAAAAGGTGCTCAAGGCCGCCGACGAGGCGCTGCAACGCGCCAAGAGCGAAGGGCGAAATCGTGTTGCCGCCGCATATGAGTTTCGCGACACGCCCTGATGGATCAGGGTGCCATTTCGGCCAGGGCGACGGCGAGCCGCTTCGCCGATCTGGCGATCTGCGCTTCGGGGATTCCGGCGAAGCCCATATGCAAGCCGCTGAGGCTGGGTTTGCCGAGATAATAGGGGGCAAGCGGAGCAACATGAATGTTGGCCGCGGCGGCAAGGGCCGAGGCGTGGCGGTCATCCAGACCGTCTCTCAGACAACCGACGAGTTGCATTCCGCCATCGCAAGGCGTGAGTTCCAGAAACGCGACAAGCTCGCGTTCCGCTGCGTCGATGAGCGCCGCGCGCCTTGCCGCGTAGATGGTACGCATGCGGCGGACATGAGCGCCGAAATGTCCTTCGCCTATGAACTCCGCGAGCGCCGCCTGAATGATGGGCGCGGGCACATGGCCGGTAAGGCGGATGGCCGCGCGGAAGGCGTCGACCAGTGCGTCGGGCACGATCAGATAGCCGACCTTGAGGCCGGGGAAGAGCGTCTTCGAGAATGTGCCCATATAGAGGACGCGGGTGGCGCGATCGAGCCCCTGCAGCGAGGCGAGCGGCCGTCCGGCGTAGCGATATTCGGAATCGTAATCGTCCTCGATGACCCAGGCGTCGGCGCGGCGCGCGAAGTCGAGCAGAGCCAGCCTGCGCGGCAGCGAAAGCGTGACGCCGAGCGGATATTGATGTGACGGCGTGACATAGATGAGCCTCGGTGCGGGCTCCAGCGCGATGCCGGCGGCGACGTCGAGCCCCTCGCCATCGACGGGCACGGGCATCAACCGTGCGCCAGCGCCGAGCAACGCCGCGCGCGCGCCGAGATAGCCGGGCTCCTCGATCCAGACGGCATCTTCCGGATCGATGAGCATCCGCGAGGCGAGATCCAGCGCGGCTTGCGCGCCCGTTGTCACGATCACCTGATCCGGTGTGCAGATGACCCCGCGCGCCGCGCCGGCATGGGCGGCAATCGCCTCGCGCAGAGGCGCGTAGCCTGCGCCGGTCTCGTAGCCGAAAAGACCATTGCGCGGGTCGCGCGTCCGCCGTCCAAGGAGGCGGCTCCACAGCGCCGCCGGAAACTGGTCGACAGCGGGGAGCCCGTGCTGAAAGGCGCGGGCCTGACCGCGTTCATATCCGATGCCGGGGCGCCTGATGGCCGCGACGGTTTCGCCGCGCCGGGAGAGGCGATTGGGGTTCGCGGGGGCTGTCTGGTCCGGTCCGCGCGCGGCGCTGCCGCCGACTTCGAGAAGATTGTCAGGCAGGGATGAAGCAATCCGCGTTCCCGCGCCGATCTGGCCCTCGAGATAGCCCTCGGCGGCGAGCTGCTCATAGGCCGAGAGGACCGTGTTGCGGCCGACGCCGAGATCGGCTGCGAGGCGGCGCGAGGAGGGGAGGCGCCCACCCGCCGTCAGGCGGCCCTCGAGGATCGCACCGCGAAGCGCGTCATAGAGCTGGCGGTAGAGCGGCGTATCGGCTTGCGGGTCGACGGCCAGCAGGTCGAGGGAAAGTGGAGTGCGCAGCATGGGCAAGCTCGGCTTTGTTGTGGCCCTATCATATGAACAGAAATGGACCTGTTAACAGGGCCAATTTCTGACAATTTCGCCGCTCGACAGGAAGGAGCGCAAGCTCGACCTCCAGAAGGATATTGCCCGTGAGCGACTACCAGACATCTCCACAACACCGCGTTCGCCAGGTCGCGCGTCGCGCCCATTACGACCGCGAGACGGTCCATGCGATCCTTGATGAGGGTCTCGTCGCACATGTCGGGTTCATGGCCGCCGGCGGGCCCGTTTCGCTGCCCATGTTCTATGTGCGCGACGGCGAGAGTGTGCTGGTGCATGGCTCGCGCACCAGCCGCTTCATGAAGACATTGGCGGCGGGCGCCCCGCTTTGCCTCACGGTGACGTTGATCGACGGCCTGGTGCTCGCACGCTCGGCCTTTCACCACTCGATGAATTTCCGCTCGGTTATGGCGCATGGGAGCGCTACGCCGGTTCCGGTGGAGGAAAAGCCGCGCGCGCTCGATCTTTTCACCGAGCGTGTGGAGGCAGGACGCTCCAGGGTGGCGCGGGCCGCGAACGCCATTGAACTGAAGGCGACCGAAATCCTGCGCCTGCCGTTGATCGAGGTCGCGGCCAAGGTGAGGCAGGGCGGGCCCAATGACGATGCCGAGGACATGGACCTTCCGGTCTGGGCGGGCGTCGTTCCGGTGTCGCAGGTTCCGGGCGTGCCGGTGGAATGGCCTGCGGGGAAGGTCGAGGCCTGAAAACCGGCGCTTTTCCCAGCGATCGCCTGTTGCACCGCAAGAAAAGCGGGCTTAGGTTTGCGCCGCTTTTCCGGGCAAACCCGGGCAAGCGTTTTTTGTCGCGCGCGGGGGCCTGAGCCGCTGCCCGCGCCCCTTCCCGGAGTGACGAACATGGCCTTCCTTTCGGACTCGCTGAAGCGCATCAAGCCGTCGGCAACCATTGCCGCGACCCAGAAAGCGCGCGATCTGAAAGCAGCCGGCGTCGACGTCATCGGCCTCGGCGCGGGCGAGCCTGACTTCGACACGCCGGACAACATCAAGGAAGCCGCCATCGACGCCATTCGCCGCGGCGAAACGAAGTACACAGATGTTGGCGGCATCCCGGAGTTGAAGAAGGCGATCGCCGCGAAGTTCAAGCGCGAGAACGGGCTCGACTACACGCCCGCTCAGTGCTTCGTCGCGCCCGGCGGCAAGCCGATCATCTTCAACGCGATGGCGGCGACGCTGAACCCCGGCGATGAGGTCATCATTCCGGCACCTTACTGGGTGTCCTATCCCGACATCGTGTCGCTGCTTGGCGGTACACCGGTCTTCGTGTCGACGGGCATGGAAACCAATTTCAAGCTCCAGCCGGAAGCGCTCGAAAAGGCGATCACGCCGAAGACGAAGTGGTTCATCTTCAACTCGCCGTCGAACCCGACCGGCGCGGCCTATACATGGGACGAGCTGAAGAAGCTCACCGACGTTCTGGTCCGTCACCCGCATGTCTGGATCCTGTCCGACGACATGTATGAGCATCTCTCCTATGACGGTTTCAAATTCGCGACGCCGGCGCAGGTGGAGCCGAAGCTCTATGACCGTACGCTGACGATGAACGGCGTGTCCAAGGCCTATGCAATGACCGGCTGGCGTATCGGCTATTGCGCCGGTCCGCTCGAACTCATCAAGGCGATGACGACGATCCAGAGCCAGTCAACGTCGAACCCGACCTCGATCAGCCAGTGGGCGGCCGTCGAGGCTCTGAATGGTCCGCAGGACTTCATTCCGGAACGTGCCGAGAGTTTCAAGGCGCGTCGCGACCTCGTCGTCTCGATGCTCAATCAGGCGAAGGGCCTCAAATGCCCGACGCCCGAAGGCGCCTTCTATGTCTATCCGTCCTGCGAAGGCTGCATCGGCAAGACGACGCCCAAGGGCAAGGTCATCGGCAACGATCAGGACTTTGTCGAGGCGCTGCTGGAAGAAGAGGGCGTCGCCGTGGTGCATGGCGAAGCCTTCGGTCTGTCGCCTTTCTTCCGCATCTCCTATGCGACATCGACGGAAGCGCTGACCAAGGCCTGCGAACGCATTCAGCGCTTCTGCGCCTCGCTCCAGTAAAACGCGCGTCGATCGAACCAGAACAGAAGAGGGCGATCCGGATTATCGGGTCGCCCTTTTTCCATTTTCGGTTCTCTCGCCGGCTGCGACACTCTGATCATTGGAATTATTCTAATTGACTTGCGGCCTACGCCAGACGGTTCTAGATTCCAAATCCCGCAGCAAGGAGGACCTGTCATGCAGATCGACATCGGCATTACCGAAAAGGACCGCAAGAAAATTGCGGACGGGCTGTCGCGTTTGCTCGCCGACACCTACACGCTTTATCACAAGACCCACTACTACCACTGGAACGTCACGGGGCCGATGTTCAACACGCTGCATCTGATGTTCGAGACGCAGTACAATGAACTCTGGCTTGCGGTGGATCTCGTGGCCGAACGCATCCGTTCGCTCGGCTTCCCCGCGCCCGGCGGCTACAAGGCCTATGCGAAGCTCACCAAGATCGAGGAAGATGATGGTGTGCCCAAGGCGCAGGACATGATCAAGAACCTCATCAAGGGCCACGAAACCGTGACGCGCACGGCGCGCGCCATCTTCCCGCTTGCCGATGAAGCGCATGACGAGCCGACGGCGGACCTTCTCACGCAGCGCATGGAAGCGAGCGAGAAGACCGCGTGGATGCTCCGCTCCATGCTCGGCTGAAACGGCCCGTCATCAAACGTGAATTGCGCGGAACGCCATGACATCCGATAAGGGCGTCATGGCGTTTCCTTTTTCCCCCTCCCTTGTCATCTTCGATTGCGATGGCGTTCTGGTCGACAGCGAGCCGGCCGCGAACCGTCTGCTTGTGCGGGTTCTTGCCGAAGATGGCTTCGATGTTTCCTATGAGGAATGCCGCAGGCTCTTTGTCGGGCGCACACTCGAAGCCGTGAGAAGCCATGTGGAGGCGGCAATAGGCCGCCCGCTCGGCGATCATTGGCCGGCCTACATTCGCGATGAAACTTTGAAGACGTTTGCCGAGGGGCTCTCCCCCGTCGAGGGCATCGAGCCTGTGCTGCTGGACCTCGCTGCGCGAGGCCTGCCTTACTGCGTCGCCTCATCCGGCAAGTTCGAGAAGATGCGCTACACGCTGGGCGCGACGGGGCTGTTGCCGCTGGTCGAAAATGTTCTTTTCAGCGCCGAGCAGGTGGGGCGGGGCAAGCCCGCGCCGGATCTCTTTCTTCATGCTGCCCGCGAGATGGGCCATGCGCCGGAGAGATGCGTCGTCATCGAGGACAGCGTGCCCGGCGTGCAGGCGGCGGTCGCGGCGGGCATGCCGGTGCTCGGTTATGCGGGCGACCCGCACACGGACGCGGCGGCGCTCAAAAGAGAAGGCGCCCATGTCTTTTACGACATGAGCGCCTTGCCGGGTCTGATAGGGCTCTAGTTTATTCCGCGGCCTGCGCCTGGGCTTCCTCGGTGGCGATGAAGCGCTCGGCTTCGAGCGCCGCCATGCAGCCCATGCCCGCCGCCGTGATGGCCTGACGATAGGTATCGTCGGTAACGTCGCCTGCGGCGAAGACACCGGCAATATTGGTCGAGGTCGTGCCCGGAACAACCTTGAGATAGTTGCCCGGCTTCATGTCGAGCTGGCCGGCGAAAAGCTCCGTCTGCGGCGCATGTCCGATGGCAACGAAAACGCCATGGGCGGGAATGATGCGCGTTTCGCCCGTCTTGACGTTGACGATCCTGGCGCCCGTGACGCCGAGCGGTTCCTCGGTGCCGACGATCTCATCAATGGCCGAATCCCAGATCACTTCGATCTTCGGATGCTTGAACAGGCGCTCCTGCATCACCTTTTCGGCGCGGAAGGAGTTGCGGCGATGGATGACCGTGACCTTGGTCGCGAAATTGGTCAGGAACAGCGCTTCCTCGACGGCCGAGTTGCCGCCGCCAACCACGATCACTTCCTTGCCGCGATAGAAGAAGCCGTCGCAAGTGGCGCAGGCCGAGACACCGAAGCCCTGGAACTTCTGCTCGGAGGGAATGCCGAGCCACTTTGCCTGCGCGCCCGTCGCGATGATGACGGCGTCGGCCGTGTAGATGGTGCCGCTGTCGCCGGTGAAGCGGAACGGGCGCTGCGAGAGTTCGGCCTTCACGATCGTGTCGCCGACCATGTTGGCGCCCATGTGGCGCGCCTGCGCTTCCATCTGCTCCATCAGCCAGGGGCCCTGAATCGCCTCGGCGAAGCCCGGATAGTTTTCAACTTCCGTCGTGATGGTGAGCTGGCCGCCCGGCTGGATGCCCTGAATGAGGGTCGGCTCCAGCATGGCGCGGGCGGCGTAGATCGCAGCGGTGTAGCCGGCAGCGCCGCCGCCGATGATCAGGACCTTGGAATGCTTCGTCTCGGACATGATGGGTACCGTTGGCTCGCGGCTTCGGGGGGTGTTTCTGAAGGGTAGGGCGGGCCGCCCCATCATATAGGGATGAAGCGGCCCGGCCAAAAGTCGGCTCAGTTGAGCTTAGAGGGCTTCGGCGTGGGAGCCGAGATACTTGGCGACGCCCTTGGGGTCGGCGACCATGCCTTCCTCGCCCTTCTGCCAGCCAGCGGGGCAGACTTCGCCGTTTTCCTCGTGGAACTGGAGCGCATCGACCATGCGGAGCGCTTCGTCGGCATTGCGGCCGAGCGGCAGGTCGTTGACGAGCTGGTGGCGGACGACGCCTTCCTTGTCGATGAGGAAGGTGCCGCGCAGCGCGACGCCGGCGTCCTCGATCAGCACGTCATAGTCGCGCGCGATCGACTTCGTGATGTCGGCAACCATCGGGAACTTCACCGGACCAAGGCCGCCATCCTTCGGCGCCGTGTTGCGCCAGGCGTTATGCGTGAACTGGCTGTCGACACTGACCGCCACAACCTTCACGTTGCGCGCTTCGAACTGCGGAACGCGGTTCGAATAGGCGAGGATTTCGGAGGGGCAGACGAAGGTGAAGTCGAGCGGGTAGAAGAAGACGAGGCCATAGGAGCCCTTGAGATGCGCCTTCAGATTGAAATCTTCGACGATTTCACCATCGGCGAGAACGGCTGCTGCCGTGAAATCGGGGGCGGGTTTACCGACGAGTACGCTCATGACTGGCTCCTGAGACCTGGAAAAGAGAGAACTTTGGAATTGCTCCAAACTAGTAGTTGCTAGTTAGAGGCATTCCAATAAGAAATCAAGGGGGATTTTGTTGCAATCGCGAAGGCGGGGCGCGATGTCGCAGCAGGTAACCCGCAAGGGCGGCGCCCGCTTTCAGCCGCCTCAAGGAGACGGCACCGACTGCATAACATGTCCGTGGCATGTGTTGAATGTCCAGAAGGCGATCTGCTGTGGATGAATCATGCTGTGAGTAACCACGTCTACGCACACAATACCCGCACTGAAAATGTGTGCTTATGGACTGCTGTGTTCTTGAATGACTGATTGAAACGGCGGTTTTTATTTGGGTTTTTACAGTGAAGTGGATCAGTACATCGCTGCAGGACAGATAATTTCGTGCTAAATTTTATTTAATGAAGAGGTTGAGGGGCTGGCAATCATGGGGCGCATATGTGTGGTCGCCGTTTGTACGCGTGACAGGCCTCTTTTCCTTGGCCGGTGCCTGAGAGCTCTGGCTGCGCTCGAACAGGCCCCCGACATTTCGCTGCGGCTCCTCGTCATTGACAACAGTGCGCGCCCCACGAGTTCACGGCAGGTGCTCGATGAAGCGCCGGATGGACTCGCCGCCCTTGCGCCGTCGCTGGTCCATGAGTCGAGGCTAGGCATTCCCTTCGCGCGAAACAGGGCCTTCGACTTTGCCGATGAGGTAGGGGCCGATGCGGTCATCTTTCTCGACGACGACCAGACGGCCGCGCCGAACTGGGCGCTGACCCTCTGCCGGGTGCAGGAAGAAGAAGCCTGCGACGCAGTGAAATGCGAAGTGCGCTGGGAGTTCGAGGCGCCGCAGCGCTTCAAGGAATTCTTCTACCACCCGCCGTCGGAGCCGGAGCCGCTGCGCTGGCAATATTCGTCTTTCCTCGTGCCGACCAACGGCGTGCTGATCGGCCGGCGTCTTTGGGATGAATGGGGTCTCCGCTTCAACGAAGAGTTCCCGCTCACGGGTGGCACCGACGTTGATTTCTTCTCCCGCGCCTGGGGACGCGGCGCAAAAATCATTCATACGTCGGAGACTTTCGCGACGGAGTTCTGCGACGCGGCGAAGCAGAAGATGTCATGGCTCCTGCGCCGGAGCTTCCGCGTCGGAAACACGGAAGCCGCAATGCGCCTCAAGGGACGCGGCCGGGCCTACTATTTCGGCAAGGGCCTCCTCTGGGTTCCCTGGTATGCGATGCTCGCAGCCCGCAATCTGCCTGCGCCCAACACGTCGCTGCGCTATTTCCTCAAATCGGTGAAGGGCGCGGGGCTCATGGCGGGCTCCATCGGCATCAGTGTTAACGAGTATCGTCACATCATAGGAAGGTAATCGACGATCAGGCGGCCGCAGCTTTGCGGAAAGCGTTTTCCCAAAGGTCTGTCAGCAGCTTCTTGTGAACGCGGATGTCCGATTTGCGGGCCTGCTCGAAACCGCGTTCGCGGATCCCGTCCGGCACGGGTTGGCTTACGATCTTGCGCACCTCGTCGATACTGTCGAAGAGGTAGCCTGCATCGCCCAGATAGTCCCTGAGATCAGGACGGATGTTGGCGATGCAGACGCCGACGCCTGACGCCTGCGCTTCCGCGACGGCCATTGACGTGCCACTGAAGTTTCCCCCACGGGGGATTAGAGCCTTGGCATGATTATGCCCTCTCGGGCGGGTTGAGCAAC
>NZ_WESC01000001.1 GCF_009184905.1 Parvibaculum sedimenti | reverse complement strand
GAGCGACAGCCTCTCGCTTGGCGGCGGGCCCTACCATTTTTTTGCCAGAAGCTCGCGAAGAGCAGACGCATCGAGCACCGCATCGGCGAGCAACCGCTTCAGCTTCCCGTTCTCGTCTTCCAGCGCCTTCAGCCGTCGGGCCTCCGACACGTCGAGGCCGCCATACCTGGCCTTCCAGTTGTAAAGCGTCGCTTCCGAGATCCCGTGCTTGCGAGCCAGGTCCGCCGCCTTCGCGCCGGCCTCGTGTTCCCGCAAGACCCCGATGATCTGCTCTTCCGTAAAACGCTGCCTCTTCATCGTCCGTCTCCCTTCCATAGGGCCGGACTCTAAATCCTTCTGGACGAAAATCTCAGTGGCACGTCACCTCCATTCCTAAGGCCTGCCCTCCCGCACCCGCGCAGAGTTCAACTGAAAACATCATGATAAATACGCTTCCCTCTTCACCCATCGTCGGGCGATTTCGAAATTAACTTTACTAAGGATTCGACGGTTGGGGAGCAGATGTTTTGCTTTCTCTCGTAAGCAAGATGACCCTCGAATCCAAAGCGGTTGGGTACCTATGTGGTACTCAAGGCGCAGCGCCTGAACGCTAACCAGTCATAAGTGATTGATTTTATTGGTGCGCCGAGAAGGATTCGAACCTCCGACCCTCAGATTCGTAGTCTGATGCTCTATCCAGCTGAGCTACCGGCGCTTGACCCGTGACGTGGGCCCGAAGGCCTCGTCTCAAGGGCGGGCAACTCTTAAAGGGTAGCGCGGCCGAAGGCAAGGGGCCGATTCAGGCTTTTCGACAGGTTTATTTCCCGTACCGTTCCCGGTAACTCGCAGCCCCGCCTAGGCTTTCCGCCTCATAGACGCCTCGGGCCACCGATCTTGCCACGCAATCGGCGGCGATGGAGCCCAACCAGGCGAGCCGACCCGCCCGGTTTTCGGGGCCGAGCGCCACCTTGCCCGTCGCCAGCACGAAGATGACATCGCCATCCACCGGGGCATGAACGGGCCTGATCGCACGGGCGAGCCCGTCCTGCGCCATGATGGCGAGCCGGCGGGCTTCCGCGGACGTGATATCCGCATTGACGGCGACGACGCCGATCGTCGTGTTTGTGCCGGGAGTGATGCCGGCAAGGGCCGCCTTTGTCTCGTCGAAGGGGTCTCTGGCGGCCAGTCCCGACATCTCGCCCGGCCAGCCATGCCCGCCGAACTCACCGTCCATTTCATAAGGCGCCGCCCAGAAGGCGCGGCTGCCCGGCATGACGACCGAGCCAAAGGGATTGGAGGCGATCAGCGCGCCGACCTTGAGCCCGTCCTCGGACACGGCGGAAGCCGAGCCGAGACCACCCTTGAGCAGGCCCGCCCGCGCGCCGAAGCCCGCGCCCGCATTGCCGAGCGAGAAGTGCCGCTCCGCCTTTTCGCAGGCCGCCCGGCCGAGGGCACGGTAAGGCGGCTCCTCGCCCCAGTCCTTGTTCCCGCCATTGGTCAGATCAAAGAGAATCGCGGAGGGGACGACTGGCGCGACCAGCGGCGAATTGCCAAGCGCATAGCCGCGCCCCCGCGCGCCGAGCCAGGCGACCGCGCCTGACGCCGCGTCGAGTCCATAGACGGAGCCGCCCGAGAAGACGAGCCCATGCACCGCATCGACAAGACAATCGGGATCGAGCGCGTCGGTCTCGCGCGTGCCTGGTCCACCGCCGCGTACATCGACGGCCGCGATCGCCGCTTCATCGGGCAGCACCACGGTCACGCCCGTTCGCACATGCGCGTCCTCGGCATTGCCGACAGCAATACCCTCGACATCGGTGATGAGATTGAGCTTTCCCTTGCGGATGGTGCCGATGTTCATAAGCTGTCCCAGATTGGTTGCCCGCGCGAGCCGGACGCCACCGAGTGAAGGGGATCAACGCATGCCGCTCAAGCGAATTCTGCCCGTCATCGTCGCGGCGATCCTCGTCGTGGCGATTTCGCTCTGGTGGACCTTCGGCCAAGGTACGCGGCATTCCTACATGGTGGCTGCCGCCAACCCCTATGCGAGCGAGGCGGGCGCACAAATCCTGAAAAGAGGTGGCAGCGCCGTCGACGCGGCCATCGCCATTCAGGCGGTGCTTACGCTGGTCGAGCCCGAATCGTCGGGACTGGCAGGCGGCGCCTTCATGCTGCACTGGGCGCCCCGGACGGGCAAACTCGACGCCTATGACGGGCGCGAAACGGCGCCGGCGGGCGCGACGCCCGACATGTTCCTCGATGCGCAGAAAAAGCCCCTCGGCATTCGCGACGCGGTTCTGAGCGGACGTTCGGTCGGCACGCCCGGCGTGGTGCGCATGCTCTGGCTCGCACATGAGAAGTACGGAAAGCTCCCCTGGGCCGATCTTTTCAAGCCCGCGATCAAACTTGCGACCGAAGGCTTCAAGATTTCGCCAAAGCTCGCCGCAACGATCAAGCGCGACACAGCACTCCCCTCCATGCCGGTGGTTCAGGACTATTTCTACAGCAAGGATGCGAGCGGCAACCGCGTGCCGCTGGCGGCGGGCGCAATGCTCAAGAACCCCGAACTCGCTGAAACGCTGAAACTTATCGCGGCGAAGGGGCCAGACGGCTTCTACGCAGGCCCCGTGGCGCAGAAGATCGTCGATGCCGTCACCCATGCGCCGGCGCTCCCCGGCACTCTCTCGCTCGCCGATCTTTCCGCCTATCAGGCGAAAGAGCGCGAGCCGCTCTGCCGCGCCTATCGAGACTATCGGGTCTGCACCATGCCGCCGCCCACATCCGGCGGCATCACGACCTTGCAGATTCTCGGCATTCTCGAAAATTTCGACATGGGCCAGATCGAGCCCATGTCGCTCCCGGCCGTGCATTTCATCGCGGAGGCTGAAAAGCTCGCCTATGCGGACCGCGCGAAATTCATCGGCGATCCCGATCATGTGCATGTGCCTGTCGATGCCATGCTCGATGCAAGCTATCTGCACAAGCGCGCGGGCACCATAGATCCGAGCCGCTCCATGGGCCGCGCCAACCCCGGAGAGATCGACGACCAGCGCGCGGACGCCTATGGCATCAATGCCGACATCGCGCGCCCCTCCACCAGCCATTTCAGCATTTTCGATCCCGACGGGAACGTCGTCTCGATGACAACCTCGATCGAGGCGCCTTTCGGAAGTCATCTGATGGCGGCGGGCATGATGCTCAACAACCAGCTGACGGATTTCTCTCTTGTGCCCGAAGTGAACGGCGCGCCTGTGGCGAATGCCGTTGCGCCGGGCAAGCGGCCCATGTCGGCCATGGACCCCGTCATCGTTTTCGACAAAGGCGGAGATTTCTTCGCCGCCGTCGGCTCGCCGGGCGGCAGCCGCATCATCGGCTATGTAACGGAGACGCTGATCGGCCTGCTCGACTGGAACATGAACATGCAAACGGCGATTGCGCTGCCTCGTTTCGTCGACCGCAATGGCGCGCTTGAGATCGAGAAGGGAACCGATCTGGAAAAGCTGACGCCGCAATTGCAGCAGCTCGGCCACGAGGTAACGCCGGTCGAACTCAAAAGCGGACTGCACGGCATCAGGCTGACCTCACTTGGCCTCGATGGCGGCGCCGATCCGCGCCGTGACGGCATTGTCGTCGAGGGCGCGCGCTAGATCGCTTCCCTCGCCGCATGCGCGAGGCCCAGAAGCGCCGTGTCGCCGCGCATGATGACCTGCACGGGGATCGCGGCGAGATAAGGCTCAAATCGTCCCTTCGCCTCGAAATGTCGCCGGAAGAGCGCTTCATCGAAAAGCCCGCGACCTCTCGCAATCCAACCGGGCACGATGCCACCGCCAATGAAGATGCCGCCCTTCGCGCCCAGCGTGAGCGCGAGATTGCCGGCCACCGAACCGAGCCAGCCGCAGAACATCGACACGGCCTCGACGGCATGAGGCGAGCCCTTCGCCGCCGCCAGGTCCGAGATGTCGGCGCCGGTCGGCTGTCCATCGACGGCCACACTGTCGAGCGCGGCAAGCGTCGTGTAGAGCGCCACGAGGCCCGGCCCCGAAAGCACGCGCTCGACGGAGACGCGGCCGTGTACCCTCATGAGATGCGCCAACACCTCGATCTCGCGCGTATTGGTCGGGGCAAGATCGACATGACCGCCCTCGCCCGGTATCGCAATGTAGCGCCCGCCATCCGGCACAAGGCCCGCAACGCCGAGGCCGGTCCCTGCGCCGAGAATGCCGATGGGCGAATGTGGATCGGCCTTGCCGCCCCCTAGCCGGTGAAGCTCATGGGCCTTCAGCTCCGGCACGGCGCGGGCGAGCGCCGCGAAGTCATTGATGAGCACGGGCCTCGCAACGCCGGTCGCATCGGCAAGCGCCTTCACCGAGACATCCCATGGGCAATTCGTCATCTGAATGCGCGCGGTCGCGCCTTCGCCCTCCACCGGCCCCGCCGCGCAGACGGCCACGGCATCGAGGCGCGGCCGTCCCTTCAGATCGAGAAAGGCAGCAAGCGCCACTTCGAGCGCGGCATAGTCGACCGTGTGAAAAACCGTCGGTGCATCGACCGCAATGTCGTTGCCGGTCGCACGCGCCAGCGCGAAACGCGCATTGGTGCCGCCAATATCGGAAACGAGAAAGAGACATTCGCTCATTGCGCAGCGACACCGAGTTTCGATGCGTTCTGTCTTTCCGCCTCGCGACAGTCGAGCATACTATCCTCCGCTGGTATGCAGACGCGAAATGTCGTGCCCTTTTCGCCGGTCGTCAACACGTCGATGGCCCCACCATGGCCGCGCGCAAGCTCGTCCGCAATGGCAAGCCCGAGCCCCGTGCCGCCGGAGCGCGCGCTACCTGCGAAAGGCACGAAGAGATGGGCCCGCGCCTTGTCGGGAAGGCCGGGGCCCGTATCGGACACGTCTATATGGACATGATCGCTTGCGAGATGGCCGGCGATGCGGATTTCGCCCGCGCGGTTCACGCCCTCTATCGCCTGCACGGCATTGCGACCGAGATTGAGCAGGATGCGGAAGAGGTGATCGCGGTCGGCGACGAGCGACAGATCGGCGGGCACTTCGTTCACCCATTGGATGCGGCCATCTATCGGCAGGCCGACAAGCTCGCGCACTTCGTCGACAAGCGGCGCGAGTGCAAAGCGCGCGCGGCGCGGCGGCTCCTCATCCGCGCGGCCGAAGCGCAACGTCCTGGTGCAAAGGTCGATCGCACGGTCGATGGAGGCAAAGAGACGCGGTGCAAGATGTTGCACCGTCGGATCGTTCACCGCGCCGATACGGTCCGAAATCAACTGCGCATTGGCGAGAATGTTACGCAGATCGTGGTTGATCTTGCTCACCGCCGCGCCGAGCGACGCAAGCCGCGCCTGCTGGTTCAGCGTCGCGCGAATTTCGCGCTGCATGGCCCCGAGTTCGCGCTCGGCGACGCCGATCTCATCTTCGCGATCCGACGGCGCGATGACGCGGCGCGCGTCTTCCGGGTTCTTGCGAAAGGCGACCATGTTCTCCGTGATACGGCGCATGGGCCGCACGAACACAAGATGCAAAACCAGATAGACGAGGCCCGCGGTCATCACCGAAATCACGATGGAGAGCCAGAAGATATTCGCGCCGTAATGCAGCATGGCGTGACGCAGCGGCGTCTCGCTGATGACGATCTCGATGAAATCGCCCGCGCCGAAGCGTGGAAAATCCGTCACCTCGATCACGCGCCCATCGCGGGAGAAAAGCGTGTGAAAGGCATCCATGATGAGCGTCGTGGGCATGGCGTCGCGAAGATCATAGGTCGCATCAATGCTGGGTGGCATCTTCTCACTCAGCATCAACCGGTGCTGGTTGTCGCGATGGAGCGAGACGGCAAAGACTTGCGCGTTTTCCAGAAGCTCCTGCTGAAGCGCTGGCGAGACCATGTTGTCCGGCGTCGCTTCGAGGGCGAGCGCCGCGATCTGCGCCGCGCCCAGATTCTGCTCGAGCCAGGTTTTGCGAAAATTGGCGATGGAAGGAACGAAGATCAGCACTTCGCTCAGCATCACGAAAAGAATGGTCAGCACGAGAAGCCGCCGCGACAGGCTCTGGGCAAGGCCCAGTCGCCAGCGGCCGGTTCTTGCTCCTCCTTCGCCCTCAGCCATTGACAGCTCTCCCTCGCGACCCTATCGGCCGCAAGCGCCATTCTAACCCATAAGCGCTGGCTTGGGATGCCTCAGCCGAAAAGTCCGAGGAAACGGACGAGCGCCCTCGTCTTCATGCTGAAAAGCGTGGGCGTGTAGTAGGACGAGGCAGCACGCTTCGATATCTCCGAAAGCGTCGGATAGGGGGCGACGATACCCGCCATGGCCGAAAGCTTCAGCGCCTGCGACTTTGCCAGCACCCAGGGCAGGATCAGCTCGCCCGCATGGGGGGCGACGATGGTGCAGCCGAGCACACGGCCATGCACATCGGTGATGACCTTGATAAGGCCGTCGGTCTCGTGTGTCGCCTGTGCGCGGTCGTTTTCGGCAAGGTGCCAGCGCAGCACATTGATCTTCATGTGGCGGGCGCGGGCTTCTGCCTCCGTCTCACCGACATGGGCAAGCTCGGGATCGGTGTAGGTAACATAGGGAATCGCGCCGTAATCGACTTTGGCGGGCAGGCGGAACAGCGCGTTCCTGATGACGATGCCTGCGTGATAATTCGCGACATGGGTGAACTGCATCCCGCCGATGACATCGCCGATGGCAAAGACGCGCTTGTTCGCGGTGCGCAGCCGGTCATCGACCTTGATGCCATGCGCGTCGGCCACGATGCCCGCCTTGTCGAGATCGAGCCCGTCGACGGATGGCTTGCGCCCCGTCGCGACGAGCAGATGCGAGCCTTCGATGACGCGCCGCCCGCTCGCTTCCTCGACGGTGACGGAAATGCGGCCCGCCGCGCCTGCCACGCCCGTCACCTTCACGCTTTCGAGAATCTCGACGCCTTCACGGATGAGCCGGTCGATCACGAGCGCGGTGAGTTCGGGATCGTCCTTTGCCAGCGCCTTCGCGGCCTCGATCACCGTCACCTTGCAGCCGAGGCGGTGATGCGCCTGCGCCATTTCCATGCCGATGGGACCGCCGCCAATGACGATCAGATGATCGGGGCGCTCCGTCTGATCGAAGATCGTTTCATTGGTGAGAAAGGGGACTGTATCGAGGCCGGGGATCGACGGAATGGCGGGATGCGAACCGGTGGCGATGACGAAACGGCGCGCATGAATCTCCTTGTTGCCGGCAATGACGGTGCGCGCATCCTTGAACCGCGCATGGTCCTTGATGACGGTGACGCCGAGTCCTTCGAAGCGCGCGACGGAATCGTTCGGCGCGATAGCGGCGATAACGCCTTTCACATGCGCGTTGACCTTTGCGAAGTCGATCTGTGGCGTCACCGGCGCAATGCCGAAGGCTTCGCCCTCACCCATCATATAGGCGTGGGCTCCAGCGGCGATCAGCGCCTTGGACGGCACGCAGCCGGTGTTGAGACAATCGCCGCCCATCTCCCCGCGCTCGATCAGAACGGTGCGCGCGCCCATCTGCGCCGCGCCCGCTGCCACCGACAATCCGCCGGAACCCGCGCCGATGATGCAGATATCGGCCTTGATCTTGTTCGTCATGTCCGACTTATCCGTTCAGTGTTGTCCGCTCAGGGCTTGCGAAAGCGGCGATAGAGCGCCGGGACGAGGGAGAGCAATGCGAGCGCCAATATAGGCAGGATGACGCGCGGCTCGAATATCAATCCGAGGTTCGGCTCCTCGCCGCGCTCGAAGACCGCGCCGAGCCCGGCGCCGAGACTCGCGAAAACGAATGTGCCCGGAACGATGCCGATGAATGTCGCGCCCACGAACGTCGAAAGCCGGACGCCGAGAAAGGCGGGGGCCAGATTGACCAGCCAGAAGGGAAAGGCCGGGACCAGTCGCAGAAACAGAAGATAGCTGAAGGCATTGGCGCGGAAGCCTTCCTCCATGCGCGCGACGGCAGACCCCGCCTTGGCCCGCAGGAGATCGCCCAGCGCCGATTTCGCCGCGATGAAAAGAACCGTCGCCCCCGCCGTGGCCGCAACGACCGTCGCCGCGCCGCCCAGAACCGCACCGAAGAGAAAGCCGCCAGTGAGCGTCGCGACCAGCGCGCCGGGCAGCGAGAAGGCCACCATCAGCGCATAAAGGCCCATATAGACGACAATGGCCCAGAGCCGGTTCGCCTCGACCCATTGGGTCAGCGCCTGGCGGTTGTCGCGCAGCGTGTCGAGCGTTACATAGCGATGGAGCCCCAGAGCGAAGAACAAGCCGAAGCCCAGCGCGAGAATCGCCAGCGGCCAAAGCCTGCGGATCGAAAAACGCCTCGCCGCTTCGGGTGCCGACTGCTCTATGGTCATGAATAAGCCCTCCGGGTGAAACAAATAAGGAACAAACCCCTCATTTTCCCCGTTCCAGACCATACGCGAATTTCCGATACGCAAACCGGCCAAGGCCCCCACCTCACCCGATTGTGACCGGAGTTCAGCCGCGGTGAGGATGTCCCGTAGTTCATTGACTTGAGGCGGATTTATCGACTATACACCCCGCCAGACAGCCGTCAGGCGGCAACGCCGACGGCCTTTGTATTCTTGGCACCCATGAGTGCCGGCCGGGTGGCCCCGACAAGGGGGCAAAACTCGAGCAGATCCGCCGGAGAAGAGACGTGAAACGGACTTATCAACCGAGCGAACTCGTCCGCAAGCACCGCCACGGCTTCCGTGCGCGCATGGCGACGAAGGGTGGCCGCAAGGTTATCGCCGCCCGCCGCGCCCGTGGACGCAAGCGGCTTTCGGCCTGATCCGGCTATCCTTCCTCCGCGGATACACCGCGCGAACGGGCCCAATATCACAGGCCCACTGGACAGCCGCATGACCCGCCGCACCGACATCGCCAGATTGCGGAAGCGGCGCGACTTTCTCGCCGCAGCGGGAGGCCGCAAATGGGCGGCCATGAGTCTTGTCCTGCAGGCGCGCGAACGCGCCGATGAGGACGAGCCGCGGGTGGGCTTCACAGTCACAAAGAAAGTGGGCGGCGCCGTCGTCCGCAATCGCGCAAGGCGGCGCCTCAAGGCCGCTGCCAGCGAAATCCTTCCGCTTGCCGCAAAACAGGGCTACGACTACGTGCTGGTCGGCCGAGCGAGCACGCTGACGCGGGCATGGCCCGATCTCCTCGACGATTTGCGCGCCGCCATGACGAAAGTTCATGGGGCAAAACCTCACGGGTCGCAGCGCCCCGCGCGCGGCCGTCCCTCCCAACGAATTACCGAGGGCCAACCGAGCTCCGGGGGCAAGGAAGACACGTCTCATGGGTGATAATCGCAACTTCATCATCGCCATCCTCCTGTCGGTGCTGGTCTTTGTCGGCTGGCAGCATTTCGTGGTGACGCCGCGCATGGAGGCGGAGAAGGCCAAGCAGGCGCAAACGACAGCGCCCGCAGGCGCCGCCCAAAGCACAGCACAAGGCGGTGCGACGGCTCCGGCGGTTCAGGGCGGTGTGGCTTCCGTTCCCCCGACCGGCGCAACCATCACAGCCGCAAGCCTACCCCGCGAGGAAGCGCTGAAGCAGAGCCCCCGCGTCGAGATCGCCTCGGACCGCGTCGACGGCTCGATCTCGCTGAAGGGCGCGCGCATCGACGACCTCTCCCTGCGCGACTATCGAGAGACGGTCGAGAAGACGAGCCCCGAAATCGCGTTGCTCTCGCCCGCCCACACCGACAAGCCCTATTTCGCCGAGTTCGGCTATGTGGCCGCCCCGGGTGCCGCCGTGAAGCTTCCCACCAGCGATACGCTCTGGACGGTCGAGGCGGGTTCCACCCTCACACCGAAGACGCCGGTCACGCTCGCCTGGGACAATGGCGAAGGCCTCGTCTTCCACCGCACGATCTCGCTCGACGAGAATTTCCTCTTCACTGTCACCGACAGCGTCGAGAACAAGTCGGCAGCTTCCGTCTCGGTCTACCCTTATGGCCTCGTCTCGCGCACCGGCCAGCCCGAAGGCAAAGCCTTCTACATTCTGCATGAAGGCTTCATCGGCGAGTTCAAGGACAATGGCGAGACGGCGATCAAATACGCAGCGGCGATCAAGAATGGCCCGCAGACCGTTTCCGACACCGAAGGCTGGCTCGGCATCACCGACAAATATTGGGCTGCCGCCCTCGTCCCGCAGGCAGGCCGCCCCTTCGTCGCGAATTTCAGCGCGGAAGCCGCGCCCAATGCCGACCCGCAGCATGAACGCTTCCAGGCCGATTTCCGCTATGAGGCGCTCACCATCGCGCCGAATTCGAGCGCAACGGTCAACAACCGCCTCTTCGCCGGAGCCAAGGTCTCCAAGGTCATCAACCAGTACAAAGATCAGGGCATCTACCGCTTCAACCTGCTGATCGACTGGGGCTGGTTCTGGTTCCTGACGCAGCCGGTCTTCAAGGCGATCGACCTCATCGCGCGCGCCACGGGCAATTTCGGCATCGCGATCCTCATCGTCACCGTGCTCATCAAGGCCGCCTTCTTCCCGCTCGCCAATCGCTCCTATGAGTCGATGTCGAAGATGAAGAAGCTCCAGCCCGAGATGGAACGCATCAAGGAAGTCCATAAGGACGACAAGATGCGCCAGCAGCAGGAGATCATGGAGCTCTACAAGAAGGAAAAGGTGAACCCGATCGCCGGCTGTCTGCCGATGGTGATCCAGATTCCCGTCTTCTTCTCGCTCTACAAGGTTCTCTTCGTCACCATCGAAATGCGGCATGCGCCGTTCTTCGGCTGGATCCACGACCTCTCGGCGCCGGACCCGACGACGCTCTTCAACCTCTTCGGCCTCATTCCCTGGGCGCCGCCCGCCTTCCTGCTGATCGGCGCCTGGCCGCTCATCATGGGCTTCACCATGTTCGTGACCCAGCGCATGAACCCGGCGCCCGCCGACCCGGTGCAGCAGCAGATCTTCACCTGGATGCCGGTGATCTTCACCTTCATGCTGGCGAGCTTTCCGGCCGGTCTCGTGATCTACTGGGCCTGGAACAACACGCTGTCGGCTTTGCAGCAGGGTGTCATCATGCGCCGCCAGGGCGTGAAGATCGAAATCTTCAGCAATCTCGGCATCGACAAGCTCTTCGCGCGTCGTGGCGCTGATAGCGGAAAGTCGTGACACCATGACCGGCAAAGGGCCGAACACACCGGAAAGCCCGGAACCGGAAAGACCAGCACCGGAAAAATCAGCCCCGGACAAGGCAAGCCTTGAAGGCAAAGGGCTCATCGCCGGCGACATCGAAGCCGGACGCTGGCTCTTTGCCCAGCCCTGCGAATTCCTGCGCGGCGTGGTCGATCTCGACGGGCTGCCTCCCATGGGCGGCCCCGAAATCGCCTTTGCCGGCCGCTCCAATGTCGGCAAGTCGAGCCTCGTCAACGCGCTGACGGGCCGCTCGACACTGGCACGCACCTCGAACACGCCAGGCCGCACGCAGCAGCTCAACTTCTTCGCACTGGGCCAGCCAGGCAATCCGGCACTCATCCTCGTCGACCTGCCGGGCTATGGCTATGCGCGGGAGACGAAGGCGACGGTCGCCGCCTGGACGCGGCTCGTCATGGATTACCTGCGCGGCCGGACGTCGCTCCGCCGCGTGATCGTCCTCATCGACGCCCGCCACGGCTTGAAGGAGAACGACCACGAGACGATGAAGCTGCTCGACACGGCCGCTGTCTCCTATCAGGTCGTTCTCACCAAGATCGACAAATTGAAGCCGAGCGAGGTCGCCCCCCGGCTCGAAGAGGTGCGCGAGGGCATCCGCCGCCACGTCGCCGCCCATCCGACCGTCATCGCCACTTCGTCGGTCAAGGGCGAGGGCATTGCCGAGCTCCGGGCCGAAATTGCCGGATTGGCCGATCCGCAAGCCATCGGCTATAAAGCGCGGGAACAATAAAGCGGGGAGCGCGCGCTTCATGTCGTCGGACCACCACCACGGACATAACCCGGCCGATGAGGCACGGGATCTGGAACGGGCCAACGTGCTCTCCGAAGCGCTGCCCTACATGCAGCAATATGACAAGCGCACCATCGTCGTGAAATATGGCGGCCACGCGATGGGCGACGAGGCGCTCGGCCTTGAATTCGCGCGCGACATCGTGCTGCTCAAGCAATCCGGCATCGACCCGATCGTCGTTCATGGCGGCGGTCCGCAGATCGGCGCCATGCTGAACCGCCTCGGCATCAAGAGCGAGTTCTCCGGCGGGCTTCGCATCACCGACAAGGCGACAGTCGAAGTCGTCGAAATGGTGCTGGCGGGCTCCATCAACAAGAATCTCGTCTCGCTGCTCAACCGCGCGGGCGGCCAGGCGGTCGGCCTTTGCGGCAAGGACGGCAACCTCATCGTTGCCAGAAAGGTCGAGCAGAAGATCCACGACCCGGAATCGAATATCGAGAAGATCCTCGATCTCGGCTTCGTCGGCGAGCCGGCAAAGATCAATCCGGAAATCCTCAAGACGATCATCGCCTCCGACATCATTCCGGTGATCGCGCCGGTGGGCGTTGCGCCGAACGGTGACACCTACAACATCAATGCCGACACAGCAGCGGGCGCGATTGCAGGCGCCATGGGCGCGACACGCCTTTTGCTCCTCACCGATGTGCGCGGCGTGCTCGACAAGCAGGGCAACCTCATCGAGGAACTGACCGTCGACGAGGCGAAGGCCCTCATCAAGGACGGTACGATCTCGGGCGGCATGATTCCCAAGATCGAAACCTGCATCGACGCGGTCGAGGGCGGCGTCGAGGCGGTCGTCATCATCGACGGACGTGTGCGCCACTCGGTCCTGCTCGAACTCTTCACCGAGCATGGCGCAGGCACGCTGATCACGAAGAAAGCCTCGGCTTGAGCCGAAGGCGGCAACCTTCCTTCCTCTCACCTCCCCTCAGCGGGGAGGTGAGATTTCTTCTCGGCCTTTGCTTCCTTCTTTCCACGCTGATCCTTCTCCCCTCCCCCGCCCGCGCCGACTACAAGCTCTGCAACACGACGAGCTATGTACTGCAGGGCGCGGTCGGCATTCAGGGCAAAGGGCCGACACCGGAATCGCATTCGCAAGGCTGGGTTCGCATTCTTCCCGGCGATTGCGCGAGCGTTCTCGCAGGCCCCATCATCGACGCGAATTACTTCGTCTTCGCGCGGTCCATTGATGCCCATCAAGGTCCGACGAAATATTTTTCCGGCAACGAACGCTTCTGCACGCTGCCGAAAGACTTCCTGATCACGGGACGCGAGAGCTGCGCGCTCAGGAGCTATGAGTCGAACGACTTCATCCGCGTCGACACAAAAGCCGGCGACGACTGGACGACGACATTCGGCGAGCCGCGCAAATATTCGCTGGATGACGCGCGTATCGCAGGCGCGCAGCGTCTTCTCCACGACAATGGTTTCCGTATCGCGAAGATTGACGGCATTGCTACCAAGGCGACCACGCGCTCGGTCATGGCATTCCAGCGCGCCGGGGGAAACGAGCCCAATGGCGTGATCGACGATGCGCTCATCACCACGCTCATCGCTGGCGCCGAGGAAGAGCAGAAGCGCGCCGGCCTCGATCTCTGCAACAAGACAAATTACCTTGTCTGGGCCGCGATCGGACTGAGCGGGCCGGACGACGAGATGTCCAGCGGCTGGATTCGCATAGAACCCCGCCAATGCGCCAAGGCGATCAAGGGACGGCTCACTCAATCGAGCTACTACGTCTATGCGGAAGCAGCCGACGACAAGGGACAGACCGCGCGGCTGGACGGCCGTCCACTCGTCTGGTCGGGACGCGACACCTTCTGCACCAAGACGACGCGCTTCGAGATTACGGGCCGCGACGCCTGCACCGCGCGCGGCTTTGACGAAAGGCGCTTCATGCGTGTCGCAACGGGTGGAAAGCCGGTTTTCGCGGTAACGCTTAAGTAGACAGACGTTCCGGCACGCCGAGATAGCGCAGATGCCAAAGCATCTCGCTCTCATCCATCGGATAGTCGACGCCGCCACGCGGCAGGACGCGCGCATCGACCGGCACATTGGCGACGAAGATCTGAACGGCAAGCGCGGTTCGCATGGCAAGCCCTGCCCGCCAGCAAATCGCCGCGATGCCCTTGCCGCTTTTCACTTCGATCGCCCTTGCGACAGCCGGTTCGGGCGCGCCGCAGAGAAGCGACAGGGCAAGCGTCACCGCGCCCTTCTGCTTCAAGGAGGCTGCCTTTGTTACCTGATCGTCGCCAAGCGTTCCGGCCGCGAAGGCCTTCTTGATCGCGGCCGCCGCAGCGTCGGGCGTCGCATCCTCGACCTGGCGCTCCTCGATGCGCGACTGCGCGCGCGCCTTGAGCCAGGTTTGCGTTTCCGCGTCGAGCTGGTGATGACGTCCGATTTCGTCGACAAGCGCGCGGGAAACGAAAACCGCAATGCGCCGGATCGCGCGAAGCGACAGCGAGGGCCGCATGACAAGCGGCAAATGCCACGCCTCGATGGTCGCCGCCTCGCGGATTACCTTGTCGAGCGTTTCCTCGCGAATATCCGCTCGGGGATTGGCGAGGAGTTGCGCCACCGCCGGAATGTCGAGCGTGGCGACGATGGCATCGGCGACATAGCTGCTGACATTGCGACGGCGCGCGATCGATTCCAACGCACCATGAACCCGTGTCGTCGCAACGATCTCCACCAGATCCTCGTCGGAAAGGAGCGGCGAATATTCGAGCACCGGCCCGCAAACCATGATTTCCGCATCACGGGCAAGCCGGAGCGCAATGCGCTTGGGAATATGCGGGCAGGATTTTATTTCCTCCGCGACGATGCGGCGAACGCGGGCAAGCTCGTCCTGCGCGAGCTTTTCCAGAAGCACCAGCATGCGATCGCGCACCTGACGGCGCTCGCTCTCATCCATGTCGGGAACGATGCGGCTGATCTTGCGCGCAAGTTCCGAGCGCACTTCGCCATCGGCGTCGATCTGCAGAAGTTCGTCAGCCTGAATGGGCGTCGCATGATTGGCCGCGACCAGTGTGCGGATGGAGGCATCTTCATCGCCCGCGAGATAGTAGAGCGTCTCGGGCGGTGCGTCGGTTCGCGCGGCAAGCTCCCGCTTGATCTCCGAGGACTGGCTCTCGAGCGCCAGACGCGCATCCTCGTAGCGCAAATCCCGGGGGAGTTTGCGGCGGGAAAAGAACTGCTTCAGACGATCAAGGCGCATGGGGCACTCCGCTAGGGCAATCTTCCCCGTGGGGCGCTTAAAGGGGCGTTAAGAATTGCCGGCGCCTTGAAACGACTTGTCAGAAAGACGGCGAAGCGCCACATATGATCTGCTTCCGTTCCCCTTCGGGCCGAGCCTTATGAATTCGTCAACCAAAGCAGCCCTCCCCATGACTCCCGCAGCCGATTTCGAGCATGTGGAACATTGGGTCTTCGATCTCGACAACACGCTCTATCCGCCGGAATGCGACCTCTTCGCGCAGATCGATGTGAAGATGTGCGAGTTCATCATGCGGGCCCTCGACGTCGACGCCATCGAAGCGAAGCGGGTGCAGAAGGACTTCTATGTCGAACACGGGACGACGCTCGCGGGCCTCATGGCCGTTCACGAGATCGAACCCGCCCACTTCCTCGCCCATGTCCACGACATCGATGTGAGCGTCGTCGCCCCCGACGAGGCGCTCGGCCGCGCCATTGCAAGCCTTCCGGGGCGGAAGATCATTTTCACCAATGGATCGGTGACGCATGCGAAGAACGTCGTGGGCCGGCTCGGCATCGCGCATGTCTTCGACGGCATCCATGACATCGTCTCGACCGGCTACAAGCCGAAGCCGATGCGCGAAGCCTATGAGCGCTTCGTGCAGCAAAGCGGCATCGCGCCCGAACGCGCAGCCATGTTCGAGGATATTCCGCGCAATCTCGAAGTTCCGCATGACCTCGGCATGAAGACGGTCTGGGTCCGCCCCGCGGGCGAAGGCGGGACGGAACGCTACCAGCGGCTTTCGCATGAGGGCGGCGAGGCACCGCATGTCCACCATGCGACCGACGACCTCAGGACATTTCTGGAAAGCCTCGCTCGCTGACGCTCAGACGCCGAAGCTGACGAAGCCTTCGGGGTTGATCGCCCAAGCGGGGTTCCAGGCGATTTCCCAGGCGTGGTCGTCTGGATCGGCGACGTAGCCGGAAAAGCCCCCATGCAGCGGCGCGATTGGCGCCTTGAGCAGGCGACCTCCGGCACGGGTCAGCGTATCCATCAGCCGTTGCACGTCCTCCCGCATCGCGACGTTATGCGCAAGCGCGAAGGCGCCGGGACGAACGAGCACCCGCCCCATGTCGGCCTCGAGCGAGGCCTGCACCCAAGTGCCGAGCACGAAGCCGTTCATCTGATAGAAGACGATCTCCTCGTTTTCAAAGACCGGCGTCCAGCCGAAGCCTTCAACATAGAAACGCCGCGAGCGCGCGAGATCGGCGATGCCGAGCGTGATGACAGAAATCTGTTGTTGCATGGACCACGTACCTTTGCTGCGTCCGTGCGGTATCGCACGAGCTTCAAGGTCGCGGGACTTGGCGTGAACGCCAGACAGAGCCCCCTCGCGGGGACGACCGGGCTAACCACACCGGTCCGCCTTTTTCGACCGTGGAAGATTAGAAGTGCAAAGGGGAGGGAATCAAGCCTAGCGGCGTCCGAACAACCGCTCGATATCGGTGAGCTTCAGTTCGACATAGGTCGGGCGGCCGTGATTGCACTGGCCGGAATGGGGCGTCGCCTCCATCTCGCGCAGCAGGGCGTTCATTTCCTCGGCGGTGAGACGACGACCGGAGCGCACGGAACCGTGGCAGGCGATGGTGCCGCAAACGTCTTCGAGCTTTTCCTTGAGCGATAGCGCTTCATCCATCTCCGAGAGATCGTCGGCGAGGTCGCGCACGAGACCGCCCACGTCGAGCTTGCCGAAAATGGCCGGCACCTCGCGCACGACAACGGCGCCGGAGCCGAAGCCCTCAAGCACAAATCCAAGCTCCGCCAATTCTCCCGCGCGTGCGGCGAGCCTTTCGGCTTCGGCCTCGTCGAGCTCCACGACTTCAGGGATCAACAGAATCTGTCGCGTAACGCCGCGTTCCGCCATCGCCTTTTTCATGCGCTCATAGACGAGGCGTTCATGCGCGGCATGCTGGTCGACGATGACGATGCCGTCCGCCGTCTGTGCCACGATATAGGTTTCATGCAACTGCCCTCGCGCGACGCCGAGGGGAAGGTTTTCCGCCGGCGGCGGCGCATCGGTCGCGGCTTCCGTGACGACACGCGCGGCCTGCCCGCCGAGATCGGCAAAGGCACCCTGCCATTTCGGCGCAGTCTCGGCGACGCCCGGCGTCTGCATCGGCGCATAGCTGCGCGTAAAGCCGCCGCTTGAGAATGCAGGCTGCGCGACAGGCCGCAGCGCGCCAAGCGCGGCATCGGCAACAGTCGTCGAAGCACGGTGGCCGGCCTCGTGCAGCGCATGACGCAACGCACCGACGATGAGGCCGCGCACCAGCCCGGCGTCGCGGAAGCGCACTTCGGATTTCGCCGGATGAACGTTCACGTCAACCTCGCGCGGATCGAGGTCGACGAAAAGCGCGACGGCAGGGTGGCGATCGCGGGCGAGATAATCCGCATAGGCACCGCGCACCGCGCCGATGACGAGCTTGTCGCGCACCGGCCGGCCATTGACGAAGAGGAACTGCATCTGCGCGGTGCCGCGATTATAGGTCGGCAAGCCGGCAAAACCCGTGAGCGCGATGCCCTCGCGCATGGCTTCGATGGCGAGTGCGTTTTCCGCGAAGTCGCGGCCCATGATCGCGCCAAGGCGACCGAGGCGGCCCACCTCGCCCGGCATTTCGGCTTCGAGGCGGAGAATGTTTCGGGCTTCGCTCGTCAGCGAAAATGCAACTTCCGGATGCGCCATGGCGAGGCGTTTCACGATATCGGTGACTGCCAGCGTTTCGGCGCGCTCGCCCTTCAGAAACTTCAGGCGCGCGGGCGTGGCAAAGAAGAGGTCGCGCACTTCGATGCGCGTACCCATAGGCCCCGCCGCGGGCTCGACCGGCGACACATGCCCGCCTTCGACCGTAACGCGATGCGCGGCGTCGCTGCCCACGACTCGGCTCAGGATCGAGAGACGCGCCACCGCACCGATCGACGGCAAGGCTTCGCCGCGAAAGCCGAGGGTCGCAATGTCGAGAAGATCCTCGCGACCCGTCTCGTCCACCCGGAGCTTGGAGGTCGCATGGCGCTCAATGGCGAGCGCCAGATCTTCCGGCGACATGCCGCAGCCATCATCGGTGATGCGGATGAGATCGCGGCCGCCGCCCGAGATGATGATGTCGATATGGCGCGCGCCCGCGTCGAGCGCGTTTTCGATGAGTTCTTTCACCGCACTCGCAGGCCGCTCCACCACTTCGCCGGCGGCGATGCGGTTGATCGTTCCCTCGCTGAGACGATGAATGACGCCCATGGAGTTATTTCATCTCCGCCAGATATTTCTTCGCAAGGATCTTGCCTTCCTCGACGGCGGGCTGGTCGAAGGGATCGATGCCGAGCATCTTGCCGGCGATGATCGTCTCCAGCATGAAATGCATGAGGAGCGCGCCGAGCGTGCGCTCGCAAAGCGTCTTCATCTTGAAGGTGCGGACCGGGCGTCCGTTCCGGATCAGCGTATCGACGGTGGCGCGCGCCTCGGCATCGACGAGATCGCCGATGTGGTGGCCCGCAAGCGACGCGAAGGCGGGTTCATTGGCGAAGCCTTCCGCAACCTCCAGCCCCTCGCCCGCCGTTTCGGTCAGGAAAACCGAATACATCTTGTCCTTCGGCCCGCCGAGATAAAGCTGCAACTGGCTGTGCTGATCGACCGGCCCGATGGCGCGCACCGGCGTTGTGCCGTGACCGCTCTTGCCCAGGCTTTCGGCCCAAAGCTGCGCGTGCCAGGCGAGGAAACGTTCCAGCCGGTCGGCATAGGCCATGAAAACCGAGAGGTTCGCGCCCTTTTCGCGCTGCAGCGCCAGCGACAGCGCCGCGCCGATGGCAGGCGCGACTTCAGCGGCGGGCTTGCCTGCAAGGATAGGCGCGAGCACCTCGCCCGCGCCCGCGCGAACGGCTTCGATGTCGAGGCCGAGAATATGCGCCGGAAGCAGGCCCACATTGGTCAGCACGGAATAGCGGCCACCGACGCCGGTGTCGTGCTCAAGCGTCGCGAAGCCGTATTTTTCGGCAAGCGCGCGCAGTGGGTTGGCCTTGCCCGCCTGCGCTGGCTCAGTGAGCACCACGAAATGATGCTTCATGTATTTACCGCCACCGGCCTTCTCGATGGCGGTCATTGCGGCGAGCGTCTGGATCGAGGTTTCGACCGTGCCGCCAGACTTCGAGACGACGAGAAAGCGCGTGGTCCTGAGATCGCATGACGAGATCGCGGCCTGCATGGTCCGCGCGTCGAGATTATCGAGGAAGAAGATGCGCGGGCCCTTCTGCACATGGCCCTGCGTGCCCCAACTGGTCAACTGCGCAAGAGCCTGCGCGCCGAGCGACGAGCCGCCCGTGCCAAGCACAAAGAGATCGGTCGTGTTGTCGAGGAGCTTCGCCGCCGCAGCGCGCAAGGGCTCCAGATCGTCCTTGCGCTCCGGCAGGTGCAGCAGGGCGAGCGACTTCTTTTCGTAGGCTTCGCGAAGCCAGGCGAGCGCCCCTTCGGCTTCCTTCAGCGCCGCTTCATAGGCCGTGCGGGAAAGACCGCCCTGACCGATCTTTTCTTCCAGGCAGGCGTCAACATTCTGTTCGTAAGGCAGGCTCGTCTGAGACATGGCTTGCTCGTTGGTTCCACAGCAGATGGCCCCGGTTCATCCGAGAATCGGTCCGGGCACTCCCCTCGGGTTTTACTGATTCAACAATAACCCTTGGGCAGCAGCATCAACAGGGATCGTGACCATTTCGAGGCAGTTTGCTCTACTGCGACGCGCCGGGCGCCCCTTCGGTCGGCCGGCCCGTGGGTTCGGGCATGGGACGGAGCTTCGTCCCCTCAGGGAGCTTTTCCGACATGTTGGGTTCGCCGACGATCGAAACGATGAGTTCGTTGCCCGCCAGAAGCCGCTTGGCGACGCGAGCAATATCCTCCTTCGTCACCGCCTCGATCATGGCGTTGCGGCGGTCCACATAGTCGATGCCGAGATTCTCGGTCTGGATGCCGATCAGTTCGCCCGCGATCTTGCGGTTGGAATTGAAGCGCAGCGGATAGGAGCCGGTCAGGTAGGTCTTGGCGTCGGCTAGTTCCTTGTCCGTGACCCCGCCAGCCGCCATGCGCGCAAGCTCCTTGCGGATCAGCGAAAGCGAAAGCCCGACGCTCGCATTCTTGGTGCCGAGTTCACCCATCATCATCGCGCCATGGCGCAGCGGCACAAGATAGCTCGACACCGAATAGGCGAGCCCTCTCTTCTCGCGCACCTCTTCCATGAGCCGCGAGGAAAAGCTGCCGCCGCCGAGCACGTAATTCATGACGAAGGCAGGAACGAAATCCGGGTCGGCGCGCTTCAACCCCTGACGTCCGAAAATGACGACGCTTTGCGGGAAGGGACGCTTCTCGATGACGGTCTTCGTTTTGGCCGCCACCTTCACTTCGGGAATCTTCGGCAGCCGCGCATGTGCGGGCAACGCGCCGAATGTCCTGTCGAGCAGGGGGGCAAGTTCGGCGGGCGTGATCGGGCCGACGACCGCGATCTTCATATTGTCGCGGGCAAGCACATTGCGCTTGAAGGCATGGAGATCGGCAACGGTCAGGCCGGCAAGCGATTTCAGCGTGCCGTCGCTCGGGCGCGCATAGGGGTGACTGCCATAAGCGGCCTTGTACCAGTCCTGCGCGGCGATCCAGCCCGGATCCTCCATGTTCCGCGCGATGATGGTCGCGATCTGGGCCCGAATGCGCTCGACTGCATCCGGGTCGAAGCGGGGCTTGGTGACCGCAAGGCCGAACAGCGCGAAAGCCTCGTCGCGCTTGTCGGCCAGCGTCTTGAAGCTCGCCTCGAAATAATCCCGATCCTCGGAAAAACCCATGACGGCGCCGGTGGCCGCGAGCTTCTTCTGGAAGGTCTCGGAATCGAGGTCGCCCGCACCTTCGTCGAAGAGACCGGAGGCCAGATTGGCAATGCCCTCCTTGCCCTTGGGATCGCTGGCGGAGCCGCCCTCCCAGGAGACATGCATGACGATGACGGGCACCGCCGATTCCTCGACGAGCCAGGCCTCAATGCCGCCGGGGCTCACCACGCGCTCGATCTTCATCGCCTCTGCGGGCGCGGCCATGAGGGAGAAGGCCGCAAGCGCGGCGCAGAATGAAAGAAGGCGCCGGCGCATCATGGCTTTTCCTCCGGCAGAAGCTCGCCCGTGACCGTGTTCGATTTATCGAAGACCTTGTGCGCTGCGGCGAGAACGTCATCGGCGGTAACAGCCCGAATGTAATCGGGCCATTCAAAAACCTCGCGGGCGGATACGCCCGTCATCAGCGCGCTGCCATAGGCATAGGCGAGCGTCTGCTGCGTATCGCGCGCATAAATGTCGCTGGCGACGAGCTGTGTCTTTGCGCGGTCGAGTTCGTCGGCAGCAACGCCGTCCTTCAGGAGGCGCGCGACTTCAACGGCGATTGCCTTTTCCGCATCGGCGAGATTTCCACCGAGGCGCGGCAGCGCATAGATGCCGAAATCGCCCGCATCAAGATTGTCGCCGTCATACCAGGACTGAACGGAGCTCGCGACCTTCTCGCGCACGACGAGGGCCTGATAGAGGCGGCTCGTCGTGCCGCCACCGAGAATTTCGGCAAGCACGTCGAGCGCAGCCGCTTCGCGCGGACCGGCGCCTGCCTGAGAGGGCGCGGGATAGAAGCGAAGCCAGGTCGGCTCCTGCACGCGCGGGTCGTGCAGCGTGACGCGCTCGGGCGCCTTCGGCCATTCGACGGCGGGGCGCTTACGAACATAGGTCGGGGCGCGATCGGGGATGGAGCCGTAATACTTCTCGGCAAGCGGCTTCAGTTCCGCGCCGGTGATGTCGCCAGCAACGATCAGGATCGCATTGTTGGGCGTATAGAACCGGCGATAAAAATCGAGCGCGTCGGCTGTCGAGAGCTTCTCGACCTCCGACTTCACGCCGATCACGTCGCGGCCATAGGGGTGCTTGCCGTAGAGCTTCGCATTCATTGCGGATTGCAGCAGCGCCACCGGTTCGTTTTCGAGCCGCATACGGAGTTCTTCGAGAACGACATCGCGCTCGGGCAGAACTTCCTTGTCAGTGAGGCGCAGGCCGGTCATGCGGTCCGCTTCCATCGACATGACGAGGGGAAGGCGGTCCTTCGCGATCGCCTGGTAATAGGCGGTGAAGTCGTAATTGGTGAAGGCGTTGTCCTGACCGCCATTGCGGGCGATCGTCTTGGAAAATTCGCCGGGCGCGATCTTCTCCGTACCCTTGAACATCAGATGTTCGAGGAAATGCGCCAACCCCGTCTTGCCCGGCGTCTCGTCGGCCGCGCCAACGCGGTACCAGACCATGTGGGTGACGACGGGGGCGCGATGATCCGGGATAACGAGGACGCCCATACCATTGGCAAGGCGGAACATCTCGGGCGCCCGCGGATCTTGAGCGACCGGGCGCGGATCGGACCCGGGCTCCGCCCCTTGCGCCGAAGCGGCCGGGCTCGACGGTAGCGTCGCCTGCGGCGCGGCATCGGCTGCGGAAACGAGGAAAACAGCCAGAAGAGCCGTGGCTGTCAGATGACGAAGGCGGAATTCATGGGAAAGAAGCAAGCACTCGCTCCACTGCCGGAGGGGCGGGACGGAGAAGGCCCGCTCTATGGGAGCGAGCCTTCGTTCAACTTCTTTGCGATGGGTCTATCAGAAGATCGACGACCAGAGGCCGCTGAAGAACCCGGGCTTCTCCGGCGCCCTGGAGGGCGTATCGCCCTCTGTGACCGGCTTGCCCTGGGCTTCGTTCTGTTCGACGCGCTTCTTTTCGGCGGCCGCGTCGACCAGACGCTCATCCGGCGGCGTCTTCTGCTGCCAGAAGAGGATGTCGTCGGTGAGCTTCGCGTCCTTTTCAACCAGCGTCCGCGTTTCGTTGTTCACGACCGCGCGGATGTTGGGATCGGCCTCTGCTGCGCCCGTCTCGGCAAGCAGCGCCTGCTCGCCGGAACTGGTGGCGCCCGATGCGGCAGCGGCTTCCTCGCCGGTCAGCGCGGCCTGAGCCCTCGCCGACGGCTGCATATTGGCTTCCTGCGGCCGGGGTGCGCCGGGCTGCGGAGGACGGAGCGAGAACTCCGGCGGGATGACGAGCGGCGCCTTGGTGACGACCGAGAATTCGTCCGGGGCATCCTTGGAATAGCCGAGCGCATCCTTGATGCCGCCGCCGCCGCAACCAGCGAGCGCCAGAGACAGGGCGCCAAGCATACCCAGGCTAAAAATCCGCCTGCTCTTCAGCATTACCGTCATGTCCTTCAGCTTTGGGCCTTGTGCCGCTGGCCCTACCGGGCGTCTCAGGCACGCTCGTCCTTGCGCGCCTAGCCCTGGTCACTCTGTTCGGAGTTAACCGGTCCGAACACACCCGGAAGTGCGGATTCCAGCAGGATCAGGCCGACGCCCATCACGATCCAGATATCCGCTACATTGAAGATATACCAGTAAAAGCCGAAGGCGTGAAAACTAAAAAAGTCAGCCACCGCGCCATAGACGAAGCGGTCGAGGACATTCCCCAGCGCGCCGCCGATGACGAGGCCGATCGCCACCGCGGTAATCCTCAACTGCGCTTTCGCTAACCATAATCCCAGCCCTCCGACGACGAGCAGGGCGAAAAGAATGAGCGCGATGCGACCGATTGTCGTTTCGGCCTGGAAGAGGCCGTAGCTCACGCCCTTGTTCCAGGCCATGACGAGGTCGAAGAACGAGGTCACCTGATAGCGACCCCGATCGGCCATGTCGAAGACATTGAGCATCCACCATTTGTGGAAGCGGTCCGAGGCAAAGCCGAGCACGGCGACAAGCGCGCCCAGCCCCGAAAGGGGGCCCCAGACCGGCCTTCCTGCAATGGAGAGCGCCATGGCTTATCCTTTTTGGCGGGCGTCGAATTCCTGAACGGCGGCGGCGTCGCGCGGGGTCAGGTCCGGGAAACCCGGTACGGAGCCCACTTCGGGAAGGATCTTCCAGGAACGCGCGCATTTCTTGCCCTGCGCGAGCTGCGGCACGACGGCGACCCCCGGCACATCCTCCAGCCTGAACGCATCGGCGGGGCCTTCTCCGTCGATGAGCTGCGCCTGCGAGGTGATCGCGATTTCGGCGAGATCGAGGCCTTCCATCGCGGCCAGCAGCTCGGCGTTCGTGACATAGACGTCGGGTGCCGCTTCGAGGCTGGCGCCGATGCGCTTCTCGCGGCGCTCGACTTCCAGCGCGCCGGTAACGACGCGGCGGAGTTCGCGCACCATATTCCACTTTTCCCAAAGTTCACCATTGTGGAACTCGGGGCACGCTTCAGGGAACAGCCTCAGATGGACGGAGTCGTCGTCAGCTGGGAACCTGGTAAGCCAGACCTCTTCAGTCGTGAATGGCAGAATAGGCGCTAACCAGGTTGTCAGATGGGTGAAGAGAATATCCAAAACGGTGCGACAGGATCGACGCCGGATAGAGGACAGTGGGTCGCAATAGAGCGCGTCCTTGCGGATATCGAAGTAGAAAGCCGAGAGATCGACCGTCATGAAGTTCAACACGCGGTGTAAGACGCGCTTGAAATCATAATCATCGTAGGCCATCTCAACTTCGCCTTTGATGTCCTCCAACGCGTGCAAAATATAACGCTCGAGTTCCGGCATGTCCGCGAGCGGTACACGCTCCGCATCGCTGAAACCGGTGAGGCTGCCCAGCATGTAACGGAACGTGTTGCGCAGCTTGCGATAGGCCTCGACGTTCGACTTGATGATTTCCGGCCCGATGCGCTGGTCTTCCCAGTAGTCGGTGGACGCAACCCAGAGACGCAGAATGTCGGCGCCGTTCTGTTTGATGATCGCCTCTGGCTCGATCGCGTTGCCGAGCGACTTCGACATCTTGAGGCCCTTGTCGGTCAGCGTCATGCCATGCGTCAGCACCTGTTTGTAGGGCGCATGGCCGCGCGTGGCGCAGGACTCCAGCAGGGAGGAATGGAACCAGCCGCGATGCTGGTCCGAGCCCTCAAGATAGAGATCGGCGGGCGAACGCAAATCGGCGCGCTCTTCAAGAACGAAGGCATGCGTGCAGCCTGAATCGAACCAGACGTCGAGAATGTCGGAGACCTTTTCGAAATCATCCGGATTGTAGGCCTGCCCCAGGAAATAGCTCGCGGGCTTGTCGAACCAGGCATCGGCACCTTCGGCCCTCACGGCTTCGACGATGCGATTGTTGACCGCTTCGTCGCGCAGGATCGCGCCGTCATTCTTGCCGACGAACAGCGTCAGCGGCACGCCCCAGGCGCGCTGGCGGGAGACGACCCAGTCCGGGCGGCCTTCGACCATCGAATAGATGCGGTTGCGGCCCGCGGCGGGCACGAAGCGCGTCTTGTCGATTTCGGCGAGCGCGATTTTCCGCAGGTCATTCACCTCCATGGAGATAAACCATTGCGGCGTGTTGCGAAAAATGAGCGGTGCCTTGGAGCGCCATGAATGCGGATAGGAGTGGGTGAGCTTGCCCTGCGAGAGCAGCCTGCCCGCCTTCTGCAACTCCTCGATGACGGCGGCGTTGGCCGTTCCTTCCTTGCCCTGACGGGTCAGCACGAATTTGCCCGCGAAGAGCGGCACGTGATCGTAATAGACCCCTTCGGCATTCACCGTGTCGGGAATGCCCTTCTGGCCGAAATTCGACATCCAGAGTTCGTAGTCGTCCTGACCGTGGCCGGGCGCGATATGAACGAAGCCAGTACCGGTTTCATCGGTGACAAAGTCGCCAGCGAGCAGCGGCACGTCGAACTCATAGCCCTGTCCGGCGAAAGGATGCGCGGTCGTCGCAATCGTCGACGGATCAACGGCGAGCTTGCGCTCCCATGCGGAGACTTTCGCCGCCTTGAACACTTCATCGGCGAGACCGTCGGCGAGCACGAGGAGATCGCCGACCTGCGCGCCGCTGTTTTCCTCAACCGCTTCGACGCGATAAAGTCCGTATCCGATTGTTTTCGAGAAGGCGATGGCGCGATTGCCCGGGATGGTCCAGGGCGTTGTCGTCCAGATGACAACCGACGCACCGTCGAGCTCCGCCGGGCCCTTGCGAACAGGGAACTTCACGAAGATCGTGCGCGACACGTGGTCGTGATATTCGACTTCCGCCTCCGCGAGCGCCGTCTTTTCGACGATGGACCACATGACGGGCTTCGAGCCGCGATAGAGGCCGCCGCCTTCGCGGGCGAATTTCAGGAATTCGTTGACGATTGTCGCTTCCGCGCCGAAGGCCATGGTGGTGTAGGGATTGTCCCAATCGCCAATGACGCCGAGACGCTTGAACTGGGCCTTCTGCACCTCGATCCAGTGGGCGGCGAAGTCGCGGCATTCGCGGCGGAACTCGGAAGAGGGAACCTCATCCTTGTTCTTGCCCTTGGCGCGGTACTTCTCCTCGATCTGCCATTCGATGGGCAGGCCGTGGCAGTCCCAGCCGGGAACGTAATTGGCGTCGCGGCCCATCATCTGCTGCGAGCGGACGATGATGTCCTTCAGCGTCTTGTTGAGCGCATGGCCGATATGGATGTTGCCATTCGCATAGGGCGGGCCGTCATGCAGGATGAAGGGCTCGCGGCCCCTGGCTTCGAGGCGCAGGCGGCTGTAGAGGTCCATCTTCTCCCAGCGGGCGAGCCATTCGGGCTCGCGCTGCGGAAGGCCTGCCTTCATCGGGAAGGGCGTTTCGGGAAGGAAGATCGTCTCGCGGTAATCGCGGGCGGGCGTCTCGTTATCGGTCTTGCTGTCGCTGGCCATCAGGGTCTCGAGCAGTTCGGGGTTTGCGTCATGGGTTCTCGTCCCGGCCCGAGGCGCTGGATCGGGCCCCGTGGGACCCTCAGCGGCAGGCCGGGCCGCTAATTCGCGCAGACCCTGCTATATGGCTCAAATGACGCATTTTCATGGGCCGCTTTCTAGCAGCGGTATCCCTAACAGTCCAGTAAAGGGCACTTATCCCCGGCAGGGAGCCGAGGGGTTAGGCTCGGGGAGGATTGGTTTTGGAGGATCGGGCGATGGGTTTTCGGGTTCTTTTGCTTTTTGTGGGGCTGATGGCGCTCGCCCTGCCCCTGCCGGCCGGCGCGGGACCCCGGCTCGATGCCATCCGGGCGTCCCGCGAGCTTCGGATCGGGCTCACCGGGGATTACCGGCCCTTTTCGACCCTTGAGGGCGGCGAGTTCTCGGGGCTCGACGTCGATCTCGGGCGCTCGCTCGCGGCTTCGCTGAAGGTAAAGCCCCGCTTCGTCAAAACGAGCTGGCCGACGCTTTCGGCGGACCTCGATGCGGGCAAGTTCGACATCGCCATGGGCGGCGTCTCGGTGACGCCCGCGCGGGCGAAGATCGGCCTCTTTTCGGCACCTGTCCTCAGCGACGGGAAAACGCCCGTCACCCGCTGCTCGCTGGTGGAGCGCTTCCAGACGCTCAAACAGATCGACCAGCCCGGCGTCCGCCTCATCGTCAATCCGGGCGGGACCAACGAGAAATTCGCCCGCGCCCACATCCATCGCGCGACGGTGATCCTCCACAAGGACAACGGCACGATCTTCGACGAGATCGTGGCGGGCCGCGCGGACCTGATGATTACCGACGCCGTGGAAGCGCGGGTGCAGGCGAAGCTCCAGCCGACGCTTTGCGCCGTGCATCCCGACCGTCCCTTCGACCATGCGGAGAAGGCTTACCTCCTGCCGAAGGATGAGGAGTTGAAGCGTGCCGTGGACAGCTGGCTTGCAGAGGCGAAGCGCTCGGGCGAATTCGCGCGAGGGTGGAAGAAGTGGGTGGAGTGAGGCGTCGGCCTCCTCTCACATGTCATCCCGGGCTTGTCCGGGGTGACAGACAATTCAGGCCGGAATGATCCGCTCCACCGCCCTCGCCTTCAGCGCGAGCTTGCCGTCGGCATTCGTGAAGGTCGCTTCCACATAGGCCTGCGTCTTCGAGACGTTCACGACGTGGCCTTCGCAGGCAAGAATGCCTTCCGTCACGGGGCGGAAGAAATGCATCTGGAGGTCGCTGGTAGTGAAGTTCTGCTCGTCCTTCAGCATGGTCATCAGCGCGAAGGAACAGGTCTGGTCGGCGAGCGTAGCGAGATAACCGCCGAAGATCGCGACAGGGTTCAGATATTGCGGATCGACGGGCCAGTCGTAACGGATGCGGCCCGGTTCGATCACAGTGAGCTTGCCCGCATAGAGATTGAGCGCGGCTACATGCGGCGGCGCTTTTTCCATCTCGCCCGACGCAATACGTTTCAGGATGTTCGACCAGCTCGGCATCACTTCTCCTCGGCTGCGATGCGCGCGGCGCTGGCAAGCATTTCCGGCAGGCCAACGATCTCGTTGTAACGCTGGAAGGTGACGCGGGTGTCGTCGGCGGGCAGCCCCTCGCCTTTCAGCAGCGTCGCATAAACATCCTGCAAGCGCTTCGTCACCGCAAGAAGCGCGGCGACAGGGAAGATGGCGATCTTGAAACCAAGCTCCTCCAGAACCTTCGTCGAGAGATAGGGCGTCTTGCCATCCTCGACCATGTTGGCGAGCAGCGGCACCCCCTTGAACGTCGTGGTGACGCGCTCAAGCTCCGCCATGTCGCGCGGTGCTTCGATGAAAAGAATGTCTGCGCCCGCCTTGAGGAAGGCTTCGCCGCGCCGCAGCGCCTCGTCGAGATCATGCGTCGCGCGGGCATCGGTGCGCGCCATGATCTTGAAGTCCTTCGAGTTGCGCGCTTCGGCGGCGGCGCGGATCTTCTGCGCGGCCTCCTCCATCGAGACAACTTCCTTGCCTTCCATATGGCCGCAGCGTTTCGGGAAAACCTGATCCTCAAGCTGGATGCATTGGGCACCCGCCGCTTCATAGAGCCGCGTCAGACGCGCGGCGTTGAGCGGCCCGCCATGACCATTGTCGCCATCCGCGATGAGGGGCGCAGGCATCGCCGCATCCGCGATGGCGCGAACGCGGTCGGCCATTTCGGTGGCGGACATGAGGCCAATATCGGGCAGGCCGAGCGTCGAACCCGCGACGCCGAAGCCCGTCATGTAGACGGCGGGGCTGCCTGCCTGCGCAGCGATCTTTGCCGACAGCGCGTCATAGGCGCCGGGCGCGACGATGATGCCGGGTTCGGCGAGAAGCGTGGCAAGGGATTTTATCTCATTCACTCTTCAGCTCTCCATTATCGGCACATCTTGGGCCACCCACTACCGCGCCGCTCGCCTATTGGCCGAAGGCCGCACAGGGTATGATGAAATGATTTGTTCGTCTCAGGAGGAACTAATGCTCACTAACATCAATGGTTGGCAGCGACTTGGCATTGTCGTTTCAGTTCTTTGGATTATAGGTGCCGCGCTCTTTCAACGAACCTCAGACGTTGACAGAGCACAAGATTTTATGAACGAGACCTACCAGACCTGTATAGATCTAAAAAAGCAGCACAACGACTTCAACTTCGGACCTTGCATGGACGAGGCGGAAAAAAATTACGCCATCTTCGTCAAAGACAGTTGGGGTAACGTAGCGTTTACGGCCCTCGCACCAATTCCAATAGGCTGGCTCCTCGCCTACACAGTTATCGGAATTTTTAGGTGGGTCCGCCGCGGGTTCCACACTCCTAACGACTTAAGCCGTTAAATCGATCCAGGCCGGGGCGAGGCAAAAAATCAAAAGCTCGGCGGGCAGCAGGCCGAAACGATGACGCAGTCGATGGTGCCGGGATTGCGGAAGCGGTGGGGAAGGCGCGAGTCGAAATAATAGGCGTCGCCCGGCATGAGCTTGCGAGTCTCGCCGCCGACCGTCAGTTCGATCATGCCGGAAACGACGATGCCGCTTTCCTCGCCGATATGGGAGAGCATGTCGTCGCCCGTGTCCGCGCCGGGGGCATAGCGCTCATGCATCATCTGGATGGCGCGGCCTTGCGTATCGCGGCCGACGAGGCGGAAGGAGATGGGCCCGCTCGCAATCTCGCGGAGTTCCTTGGCCTGATAGAAAACCTTCGAGCGCGGCTTGAGTTCGAGCGTCAGAAAGTCGGCGAGGGAAATCGGGAAACCGTCGAGCACCTTCTTCAGCGAGCCGAGGGAGGGGCTGACGCGGTTCTGCTCGATGAGCGAGATGGTGCCGTTGGTGACGCCGGCGCGCTTGGCGAGTTCGCGCTGGGAAAGCCCGTGCATGGTGCGGAAGGCGCGGAGCCGCGCACCGACGTCGGGCGTGTCGCCCTCGCCTTCGGGCAGGGCAGGCATCGTGGCAGCGCCATGGGCACGACGGAAATTCCCTGCCGCCGGATTCACCACGCCCTTGCCGATCTTCGTCGCGCCCTTTGCCATAACGTTTAAAATACTCGACATGCGGCCAAAGTCACGCCCGAAACCCCTTGATTTGCGCCCGCTTGCGGCTTTGAATTGTACCGCTTTCGTCAACAGGAGTGACCTTCCATGAGCGCCGACGCCGCCGCGCCGAACGACCTCGAGTCGAACTGGCTGCCCTACACCCCCAACCGCCAGTTCAAGCGCGAGCCGCGCATGATCGCGCGCGCCAAGGGCGTCCACTATTACAAGCCCGACGGCGCGGAAGTGCTCGACGCCACGGCCGGCCTCTGGTGCTGCAATGCGGGCCATTGCCGCGAAGACATCGTGAAGGCGATCCAGGATCAGGCCGCCGAGCTCGACTTCGCGCCGACCTTCCAGTTCGGTCACCCCAAGGCCTTCGAACTCGCGAGCCGCATCGCGAGCCTCGCGCCCGGCGACCTCGACCATGTGCTTTTCTGCAATTCGGGCTCTGAGGCAGACGAGTCAGCGCTGAAGATCGCGCTCGCCTATCACCGCATCAAGGGCGACGGCGGCCGTACGCGCCTCATCGGCCGCGAGCGCGGCTATCACGGCGTCAATTTCGGCGGCACGGCCGTCGGCGGCATGGTCGCCAACCGCAAATGGTTCGGCAATCTGGTGGCGGGCGTCGATCACCTGCCCCACACTTATAACCGCGCGGAGCAGGCCTTCACGATCGGCCAGCCGGAATGGGGCGCACATCTCGCCGACGATTTGCAGCGCCTTATCGACCTCCACGACGCGTCGACCATCGCCGCCGTCATCATCGAGCCGATGTCCGGCTCGACGGGCGTTCTGCCGCCGCCCAAGGGCTACCTGCAGAAGATCCGCGAAATCTGTACGAAACACGGCATCCTGCTGATTTTCGACGAGGTCATCACGGGCTATGGCCGACTCGGCTACGCTTTCGCCGCCGAACGCTTCGGCGTGACGCCCGATATCATCACCTTCGCCAAGGGCATCACCTCAGGCACGGTGCCGATGGGCGGCGCGATCGTCAGCAAGCAGATCTACGACACGTTCCAGACCGGCCCGGACCACGCGATCGACCTTTTCCACGGCTACACCTATTCCGGCCATCCGCTGGCGGCAGCCGCCGGTCTCGCGACGCTCGACATCTACCGCAAGGAAGGGCTGTTCGAGAAAGCGCGCGCGCTGGAGCCCTATTTCGCCGATGCACTGATGAGCCTCAAGGATCACAAGCTCATTGCCGATATCCGCGTCATCGGGCTTGCCGGCGCGGTCGATCTGGTTCCGGTCGAGGGTGTGCCGGGCAAGCGCGGCTTCGACACCATGTGTCACGCCTTCCACCACGAGAACATGATGGTGCGCGTCTCGGGCGACTGCATCGCCTTCTCGCCGCCGCTGATCATCGAAAAGGCGCAGATCGACGAAATCTTCGGCCGCTTCCGCAAGGTTCTCGACCACATCGCATAAGGGCGTTCCTGACCAACGCCTGCCGCGCCCTCCGCGTTCTCTCCACGCGGAGGGCGTTTCTTCTTGTCAGAGCTTCTTCGCCGACTCGCGTTCGGCCCAGCCATAAATGCCCTTGGCCATAAGCGAGGCTTCTGACTTACGGCGTTTGCCGTAAATGGCGGCGCGGGCCGCATGTACGTCGCGATTGTCCGGCGCCGCCTGCGCGGCGAGTTCGGCCAGGTGACAGGCAAGACGTAGATCGCCCTGATCTGCCAGCGCCTCGGCGCGGCGCGCGAGCGCCAGCGGGCCGCCCGCGAGGCTCGCGAGTTCGGCGGCGAGTACCGCGTCGGGCGCGGGCTTCAGATGCGCGGGATTGCCATCGTACCAGCCGCCATAGAGACGCCAGACATTGTGGATGATGAATTCCGGCTCGTCATAGACGGGACGGAGATAGGGCTTGTCCATCAGCGACGAGGGCAGCTTCACCGCATGAACGATCTCGTCGAGGCGGGCGCCCGCATTCATCATGTCGAGCGTCTGGCTCACCAGCATTTCGAGCGCGGTGGCGATATTGTCGAGCACGCTTGCGATGCGTGCCTTTCCGCTGATGGGAAGGCCATGGGCGGAAAGAAGCAGTTCCGGCTCCAGCGCAATCATCTCGCGCAGCGCCTTCGCCCATTCGAGCGGATAACGCTGAACCTTCTGCGGGTTGCCCGCATTGGGGAACACCCAGGTGACAAAATCGCCCGAGCAGATCGCCTTGCGCTCAGGCACCCAGGCCCAGAGATGATCGTCCGTTTCGCCGAGGGCGTGGCGCAGTTCGAAGCGCGTATCGCCGGACTTGAATTCGAGGCGGTCGCGGAAGGTCGTGTCGGGCTCGACCCAGGGGTCGGGGCCGAAGCGGCCGGCAGGCGGCAGAACCTTTCCTTCTGCATCGGTCACGCCCATGCGGAGTTCCGTCGCGGGCGCGAACTGGCGCGCATTGATGGTGAAGTTGTAGCCGTTGGTGAGTTCGTAGCGGCGGAAGCGCGGGCTCACATTCTCGTGCCCGATGATGCGCGGTCGGCGCGCCTTCTTCTCGCAGGCCTCGCAGACGAAGGCGCCCGTGCCGCCGACATGGTCGGCATGGCCGTGGGTGTAGCAGATGTTCGAGACCGGCTCGTCGGTCCAGCGCCGCAGGGAGGCGAGCACGCCCTTGCCGAAAGCTTCAAGGCTCGTGTCGAAGAGGACGAGCCCATCGCCGGTGCGGAAGGTCACGACATGAGAGAAGGCTTCGATGAGCGCGATGCCGTCGGCAATCTCCGACAGCTCCGTTGTCGGACGGTTGACGAGCCCCGCCCCCTCATAAATGTCATTATCGATATAGCGCGCGGACAGGGCGAGCAGATCGGCCATATTGTTTCCTCCGAACGGACACCCGAAAGGACCGGGCGACGCCATGGGTCGCCCGGTCGCCGCTCAAAGTCGACAAAATTCGGCTTCGGTTCCGTATTGCGGAATTCCGGTCAGGGCTTCAAGAGGCCGACATTCCTGCCGATCAGGCGGTCGACGAAGCGCTTGGGGAGAAGCTGGGGGATCGTCCAGTTCTGGAGCCGCTGCCGCACGACGGCGTAGCGCACCTTGGGGTTCTTCACCGTCAGCGCCTTCAGGATGGCGCGGCCGAGGCGTTCGGGCGTGAGACCTGTCTTGGCGCTCTTGAGGAAGAAGGTGCGAAACTTCACCAGGCTCGGGTAATAGGGGCTGTTCAGATAGGGCGTGATGTCGACCTCCTCGGCCTTCGCCCAGATCTGGGTTTTCACCGCGCCGGGGCCGATGATGATGACGTCGATGCCGAAGAGAAGAAGTTCGCGGCGGAGACTTTCGGAGAGGCCTTCGAGCGCGTATTTCGACGCCGAATAGGGGCCGACGAAGGGGGCGGCCTGCTTGCCGCCGACCGAGCTGATATTGACGATGCGGCCCGGCGCGCCCTTGAGCGAGGTGTCGGCGCCGAGGAGCGGCGCGAAGGCCTGGGTGACGATCAGGGGCCCGGTGACGTTCACTTCCATCTGCTGGCGGAACTCATCGAGCGGAAGTTCGAGCAGGGGCCCGGAGACCGCAATGCCCGCATTGTTGACGAGGCCGAAGAGCGTTTTGCCCTTCAGCGCCGCGCGGACCTCGTCGGCGCCGCGCTTCACGGCGGCGACATCGGTCACGTCGAAGAGGAGCGGCGTGAACCTCTCGCCGAATTCCTGTTTGAGCCTTTGCGCATCCGCTTCCTTGCGGACGCTGCCGAAGACATGGAAGCCCGCTTTCGTCAGAACCTTGGTCGCGCCCCAGCCGATGCCGGTCGACACGCCTGTTACCACCACGCTCTTCATTGAACCCTCCCCTGAAACGCTTCGTCAGAAGCGCTTCAAATGTTGCACGGCGCATTTTCGGACGGCGAACCGGCGTCCACTTCGCCTGAAAATGCGCGATGACCGAAAAGAAACAAGTGGTCATTCGGAACTAAAGATCAAGGTCGTAACGCAGCCAATTCGTCCGGGTGGCAAGTTTGTCGTAAAGCGCCTGGGCGGTCGCATTGTCCCGCGCGGTCTGCCAATAAAGCCGGAGCCAGCCTTCCTTGCGGCCGCGCGCGGCAAGCGCCTCGATGAGGGCGCGGGCCGCGCCCTGCCCCCGCGCCTTCGGAAGGACGAAGAGGTCTTCGAGATAGCAGAGCGGCTTCGGGCTCCATGTTCCGGCGTGAAGCAACGCATGGGCGAAGCCCAGCGGCCTGTCTTCGCCATCCACCGCGACGAGGCCGATGAGCGCGCCGGAGAGAAGGCGCGCCCATGTATCCCCGGTCACTTCCGGCGCGAGCGCCGTTTCGTAGAAGGCGAGATAGCCCGCCCACAATCCATCCCACGCCGCGCGGTCGCGCGTTTCGAGAGGGCGGATGGTGAGCGGGCTTTTCTCCATGAGATCACGCTATCGTGACGCCGCCATCGATGACGAGCTGCTGGCCGGTCATGAAGGCGCCGGCGGGACCGGCGAGGAAAACGGCCGCGCCCGCGATTTCATCCGGCATGCCAATGCGCTTCAGCGGCGCGGTCGATGTCGACTTTTCGAGAATGTCGGGATTGTCCCAGAGCGCCTGCGCGAAGCGCGTCTTGATGAGCCCCGGCGCGATGCAGTTCGCGCGCACATTGTGATGGCCATATTCGACAGCGAGGTTGCGCGCGAGCTGAAAGTCCGCCGCCTTGGACAGGCAATAGGCGCCGAGCACGGAAGAACCGCGCAGGCCGCCGATCGACGAGATGATGATGATGGAGCCGTCCTTGCGCTCGACCATCTGGGGAATGACCATGTTGCAGAGCCAGTGGTTCGACTTGACGTTGGACGACATGATCTTGTCGAAAGCATCGTCGGGAATATCCTTCGACGAACCGAAGAAGGGATTCACGGCGGCATTGCAGACAAGAATGTCGACCTTGCCCCAGGTCTTGTTCGTCGTGTCGACGAGACGCTGCAGATCTGCCTTGTCGGCAATGTTGCAGGGAACGGCGATGGCCGCGCCCGCATGCCTGGCGTTGATCTCGCCCGCGACCTTGTCGCAGGCATCAGCCTTGCGGCTCGACACGACGACCTTGGCGCCATGTTCGGCGAGGCGATGCACGATGGCCTCGCCGATGCCCTTGGTCGAGCCTGTGACGATGGCGACCTTTCCAGTCAGATCGAATAGCGACATGGCGACTTCTCCCTTTTGGTTTTTTAAATGCGTCAATTCGGTTCTCGCATCGACGAAGCTTTGCTAGTTTAAGCATCGTCACACGACGGCTGGGGATCTTTTACACCATCGGCGCCGGATGCCACAGGCATGGGGCCGCATCCCTCGTCGCATCGTCAATTTGTGAGCGGGAGTTGCCATGCGCGGGGGACGGGCGTTTCTATTGATTGCTGCTGCGGCAAGCCTGCTCGCGGCCTGCCAGACGGCGGCGCGCGCACCCACGCCTGTCCCGGCCCCCGCGCCCACCTATTCGATGGCAAGCGCCGACGCGGCAGCCAGGCGGGTCCAGGCCATGCTGAAGAAGGGCTTGAAACCAATTCCCGCCAGCGAGGTCAGCGCCTATATGGACAGCACGGAACATGACCTCATTTCCGAGCTGTCGGACCACGGTTTCAGCATCACCCGCGTCGGCAACTCGATCCATCTCAACATGGAGGGAAGCGCCGCCTTCGCGCCGAACTCGACAGTGATCGCACCCAAATCCGCAGCAGCGCTGAAGCGGCTGGCCCATATCATTAAGGTCCACGAGCGCATCCTGATCGACGTGACCGGCCACACCGACAATGAGGGCAAGGCAGAGGCGAACCGCAATCTTTCGGAAGGGCGCGCGCGGAGCGTCGCACAATTCCTGATCGACCAGGGCGCGGATGGAAAGCGCTTCCTCCTGCGCGGTGCGGGCGCGCGCGAACCCATCGCCAGCAATCGCACGGCGAAAGGCCGGGCGCAGAACCGCCGCGTCGAGATCAAGCTCTCGCCCTTCACCGATGCCAAGGGCCGAGGCTACAAGGAGTCGTTTGCGCCGTAAGGCGGGGTGCGCCTTAAGGCTCAGGCGCCGAGAAGCGCTTCGATCTCGTTCACCAGCTCGGTGCTTAGCGGGCTGACCTTGCTCGAATAGACATTCACAAGCTCGCCCTCGGGGCCGATCAGATATTTGTGGAAGTTCCAGCGCGGCGCCGCGCCCTCGCCGCCGACCTCGGCCACCCATTTGTAAAAGGGATGCGCCTCTTCGCCGATCACGGCCTCTTTCGCGGTCAGCGGAAAATCGATGTCGTAATTCACCTCGCAGAATTCGAGGATCTCGGTCTCCGTGCCCGGCTCCTGCGCGCCGAAATCATTGGACGGCACACCGATGACGACGAGGCCCCGCCCGCGATAGCGCTCCCACAAGCCTTGCAGCTCGCGATACTGAGGTGTGAAGCCGCAGCGGCTCGCCGTGTTGACGATGAGAATGGCGCGGCCCTCGAATTGCGAGAGCGGAAGCGCCTCGCCCTTGATGGTGCGGAACTCGAAGAGATGCGCGCTCATGGTTTCCTCCCGATGCTCGATGACTGAGCCTAGCACGGAGATTTTCACTCTTCACCACTTCGGCACCGCAGTTAAGATGCCTGTAACAGGGGGTGCCGATGTGCGACACGATGGTGGCCGGGCCGAAGGCGACAAAGAGCGGCGGGCTGCTCTTTGCCAAGAACTCCGACCGCGGAGCCAATGAGGCCCAATATCTGGACTTCCGGCCGCGCGCGACACATGCGCCCGGCGCCACGTTGCGCTGCACCTATATCGAGATTCCGCAAGTGGCCGAGACCCATGCCGTGCTGCTGTCGCGGCCTTTCTGGATGTGGGGCGCGGAGATGGGGGCGAATGAGCATGGCCTCGTGATCGGCAATGAGGCCGTCTTTGCAAAGATCGCCCCGCAGAAAGAACAGGCGCTGCTCGGGATGGACCTGCTGCGGCTCGGCCTCGAGCGCGCGAAAACGGCGGCAGAAGCGCTCGATGTCATCACCGCGCTGCTTGGCCGGCATGGTCAGGGCGGGAACTGCGCCCCTCTCGGCAAGTTCGAGTACCACAATTCCTTCCTCATCGCGGATACGGGCGGCGCGGCCTATGTGCTCGAAACGGTAGGGCGCGAATGGGCGGTGGAGCGCGTCGACGGGTTTCGCTCGATCTCCAACACCTACACGATCAGCGCGAAATTCGACGCCACGAGCGAGAACCTCATCCGGCAGGCGATCAGGCGCGGTTTTGCGAAGGAGGGCGCGGCGTTCGATTTCGCGGTGGCCTACGCGGATCGCCTGCGCTCGACGCTTGGCCATGGCGTGAAGCGCTGGTGCCGGACGACCGACCTTCTCGGCACATCGAAAGGCCATACGCCGCAAAGCCTGATGGCGATCCTGCGCGATCACGGGGAAGAGGCGGCGCGAAATTCCGACTGGCGGCCGGATGGCATCATGGGCGGTGGCGTTTGCGCCCATGCCTCATGGGGACCGATCCGCCAATATGGGCAGACGACGGCCTCATGGGTCGCCGATCTCACCCCCGGCCGCGCCGTTCACTGGGTGACGGGAACATCCTCGCCCGACACGTCGATCTTCAAGCCGGTCTTCTTCGGACCCGGCTTCGAGGGGGCGGCGCTCCCGGATTTCGGCCCCGCCCCGACCGACCGCTTCGACCCGGCAACGCTCTGGTGGCGCCATGAGCGCCTGCACCGGGCCGTGCTGGAAGACTACGCGCCGAGGCTCGCCGCTTTTGCGGGTGAGCGCGACCGATTGGAAGCGGGTTTCTTCGAGCGTGTGGACGCCCTGCTCGCCCGGGGCGGACGTGCCGAAGAGGCCGCACAACTCTCGCGCGACATCTGGGCCGAGGCCGCCGAGGCGGAGGAACGCTGGCTCGCCCTTGTGCTGGCCATGCCCAAACGGAAAGGCAAGGGCGGCTCCCTTCTTTACCGGATGCATTGGCGCGAGCTCGCGAAACTGGCCGGAATACCGGGCTGACGGCCCATCCCTCCGGCTTGCCATGGTTAACTTTTTCTCAATGCCTGCCGGGCATGCTTCAGCTTCAAAGTTCCATCGGGGACCGCGCCTTTTCAGGCGCGGGTTTGGGCCATGAAGCAGATCAAGCACACGCTCGCCGCCTTGCTCTATATCCTGCCGTCGATCGGCCTCGCGCTGGCGTTGCCGGAGGTTGCCGGGTTTGATCCGAAGCTCGCGATACTTGCAGGCCTCATTTGCTGCTTCATCGGAATGGAGCTTCATGCCGCCGTCGCGCGGGGATTCGAGCGCCGCCAGGTCAGGCTTGAGCTTGCCGAACTCACCGGTGTCGCCGCCGGGCTTTCACGCGAACTCGATCAGGCCGCCCGGCGCATCGTCGAACTCGAACAGCGCGTCGAACACGAAACGACGGAACGCATGGAGCGCATCTTCTCGGAAATCCGCGTCATCGAATCGCTGGTAAAGCGGCTCGCCGAAACGCGCGAGGCGCCGCCCATGCCGGTTCCCTCGCAGCTCATCGGCGCGCCTGCCCTGCAGGCGAGGCTTGCGAAGGAATTCGCGGCGCCGGAACCCGATATCTCGACCCTGAGCGACGCCGAGCTTCTGGAAACGATCCGCCGCTCGCTCGAAGCCAACCGCGTCGACCTCTATCTCCAACCCATCGTCGGCCTCCCCCAGCGCAAGGTGCGCTATTACGAAGGCCTGTCGCGGCTCCGCTCGGAGCGCGGCGCGCTCATCATGCCCCGCGATTACATGCGCGTGGCAGAACCCGCCGGCATGATGCCGACCGTCGACAACATCCTGCTTTTCCGCTGCATTCAGGTCGTGCGCAAGCTCGCCCAGCGCAACAAGAATGCGGGCGTCTTCTGCAACATCTCCGCCTTCTCGCTGCTCGATGCGGACTTCTTCCCGCAATTCGTCGAGTACATGCAGCACAATCAGGATCTCGCGCAGCACCTGATCTTCGAGTTCAGCCAGCAGACCGTGAACGGCATGGGCCCGATCGAGGAAGAAAGCCTGAGGGCGCTGGCCGATCTCGGCTTCCGCTTCTCGATGGATCAGGTCACGCACCTCAAGATCAACGCGACCGAGCTTCACGACCGCAACTTCCGCTTCATGAAGATCTCCGCCGCGACGCTGATCGACGGCGATCACAGCTCATCCGACATTCACGCCGCCGACATCCGCGAAGTGCTGCGCCGCAACGGCATTCAGCTCATCGTCGACAAGATCGAGACGGAGCGCGAAGTCGTCGACGTCCTCGACCTCAATGTCGAATATGGGCAGGGCTATCTCTTCGGTGAGCCCAAGCCGGTCCGCGAAGAAGTGACCCGCCAGTCGATCGACGCGGCCATCGCGGCGGCGGCCTGAGACCCCTTTCCCAACGGGGTCATGGCCCGGACAAGCGGGGCCATGCCAATGAATGATTAGTCTCCGGACACCCCTCGGTTGACAGGGCGGGACCCACGGCTATCTTGCCCGCCTACACCCACCCCCGAGGGAGCCGCCCCATGAGCACCGCCCAACTCAAGTCCGTCATCGAACGCGCCTTCGACGAGCGCGATCAGGTGAATACGGGCACCAAAGGCGAAGTGCGCGAGGCGGTCGAGACCGCGCTCAACCTGCTCGACAAGGGCGAGGCCCGCGTGGCCGAGAAGATCGGCGACAGCTGGGAAGTGAACCAGTGGCTCAAGAAGGCCGTTCTGCTCTCCTTCCGCCTCAACGACATGGGCCTTATCGCTGGCGGCCCGGGCGACAACACCCATTGGTGGGACAAGGTTCCCTCGAAGTTCGAAGGCTGGGGCGAGGCAGAATTCCGCAATGCCGGGTTCCGCGCCGTGCCGGGCGCCATCGTGCGCCGTTCGGCCTATATCGCGCCGAGCGTGGTGCTGATGCCCTCTTTCGTGAACCTCGGCGCCTATGTCGATGAAAGCACCATGGTCGACACATGGGTCACGGTCGGCTCCTGCGCCCAGATCGGCAAGAATTGTCACCTTTCGGGTGGCGTCGGCATTGGCGGCGTGCTGGAGCCGTTGCAGGCGAACCCGGTCGTCATCGAGGACAATTGCTTCATCGGCGCACGCTCGGAAGTCGTCGAAGGCGTGATCGTCGGCGAGGGCTCGGTGCTCTCCATGGGCGTCTTCATCAGCGCCTCGACCAAGATCATCGCCCGGGCGACGGGCGAGATCCATATCGGCAAGGTGCCGCCCTATTCGGTCGTCGTGCCAGGCTCGCTGCCGGGCCGCGCCAATCCCGACGGATCACCCAGCCCGAGCCTCTATTGCTGCGTCATCGTCAAGACGGTGGACGCCCAGACGCGCTCCAAGACCTCGATCAACGAGCTGCTGCGCGACTGAGGCCGTCATTTGACGGTTTTTCAGGGGCGCGGTACACGGGATGACCATGACCGCAGCCTATGACCCGCTTGAGATCGCCGTCGAACTGATCCGCTGCCCCAGTGTGACGCCCAGGGACGAGGGCGCGCTGGCGACGCTGGCGGGCTATCTCGCGCCGCTCGGCTTTTCCTGCGAGCGCATGCATTTCAGCGACGAGGGCACGCCCGACGTCGACAATCTTTATGCGCGGCTGGGCTCGGGCGCGCCTCATTTCTGCTTCGCGGGCCACACCGATGTCGTGCCCGTGGGCGACGCGGCCGCATGGTCGGTCGATCCCTTCGCGGGCGAGATCAAGGCGGGAAAGCTTTTCGGGCGCGGAGCCGCCGACATGAAGGGCTCGATGGCGAGCTTCGTCGCCGCCGCCTCTCGCCTCGTGCGCGAAGGCAAGCTCATCGACGGCGAGGGCTCGATCAGCCTCCTCATCACCGGCGACGAGGAAGGCCCCGGCATCAACGGCACAAAGAAGATGCTGCAGGCGCTCAGCGCGCGTGGCGAGAAGATCGACCATTGCCTCGTCGGCGAGCCGACATGCGTTGCGAAGCTCGGTGACATGATGAAGATCGGTCGGCGCGGCAGCATCAATGGCTGGCTCACCGTGCGCGGCACGCAGGGCCATGTCGCCTATCCGCACTTGGCCGACAATCCCATTCCGCGCCTCCTTGAAATGCTCAAGCGCCTCGATGCGCGCGTGCTCGATCAGGGCAATGCGCATTTCCAGCCGTCGAATTTCGAGATCACGTCTGTCGACGTCGGCAACGAGACGACGAACCTCATTCCCGGCACGGCGCGGGCGATGATGAACATCCGTTTCAACGACGAGCATACGGGCGCGTCGCTCGAAGCGTGGATGCGCGGCGTCTTCGATCAGGTCGTGCAGGAGATGGGCGGCGCTTACGAATTCAGGACGCAGATTTCGGGCGAATCCTTCATTACGCAGCCCGGCACCTTCTCGGCACTCATCGCCGCCGCCGTTACGAAGGTGACAGGCCTCACGCCGGAGCTTTCGACCAGCGGCGGCACGTCGGACGCGCGTTTCATCCGCGCCTATGCGCCAGTCGTCGAATTCGGCCTCGCCAACCAGACGATGCACAAGGCGGACGAGCATGTCCCCGCCGGGGATATCGGCCGTCTGGCCGATATCTACGAGATGATCCTCCGGGGTTATTTCGCGGGCGCCGTCGCGTCATGAATGCGAATGAGATCGTGCGAAGCCTGACCGGCGCATGGCATATCGCGCGGCGCGACCCGGAAGCCGCGCGATATTTCGACCTTTCCGCCAATGGCTTCTTCCGCTCCTTCGCGGCGCTCGCTCTTTCGCTACCGCTCATCCTGATCGCCAGTGTCGCGCTCTGGCGCATGGGGCAGACGATCGACGCCATCGGCGAGCTCGACTTCTCGTCCTTTGCGACGGTGCAGATGGGTGGGGAGGCGCTGAACTGGGTTGTCTATCTCGTCGTCATGACGCAGGTGGCGCGGCATCTCGAACTCGGCGCGAGCTACAGCGCCTATGTCATCACCTTCAACTGGGGCGTACTGATGACGTCCGGCCTGATGCTACTGCCGCTCATGCTTTTCCTCATCGGCATCATTGGCGACCAGTTCGCCGTCATGCTGACGCTGCCCGTCTTCCTCCTCGCCGCATGGTATCGCTGGCAGATCGCGCGCGAAGTGCTGGGCGCGACACCTTCAGCCGCCATGGCCATTCTGATTCTGGATTTCGTGCTCGGCGCCCTGCTCGATCAGGGATTGAGCCGCTTGCTGCTGACACCCATAGGCGCCTAGTCGTAATCCACTTTAAGCAGATAGAGCCCGTCCGGTGGCGCAACGGGGCCGCAGGCGGCGCGGTCGCGGGCCTTCAAGGCGCGGTCGAGATCGCGGGCGGTCCATTTGCCTTCGCCGACGAGTTTGAGCGAGCCGACCAGCGAACGCACCTGATTGTGCAGGAATGACCGCGCGCGGGCGATGATCTCGATCTCCTCGCCATAGCGCGACACCGAGAGTTCATCGAGCGTCTTCACCGGCGACTTCGCCTGGCACTGCATGGAGCGAAAGGTCGTGAAGTCGTGCTTGCCGACAAGCACCTGCGCGGCCGCATGCATCGCGTCTGCATCGAGCGGCTTGTGGACGAGCCATGCCTGACCGCGATCGAGCGTCAGCGGGGCGCGGCGATTGACGATGCGATACAGGTAGTGGCGGCGCGTGGCGGAGAACCGCGCCTCGAAATCGTCGCCGACTTCCTCGACCTCGACGATGGAGACGGGATGCGGACGCATATGCGCGTTGACCGCATCGCGCAGCGTGTCGGTGCGCACAGACGTCGGCAGATCGACATGGGCGACCTGACCCAGCGCATGGACGCCCGCATCGGTGCGGCCCGCGCCATTGACGCGGATGTCCTCGCCGCAAAAGCCCTTGAAGCCCGCTTCCAGCGCATCCTGCACGGAGCCGCCTTCGGCCTGGCTCTGCCAGCCGACGAAATTCGTGCCGTCATATTCGATGGTGAGCTTGTAGCGGGGCATCAGACGAGCCTTTCGCCAACGGCGAGCGGAAAGCCGCGCAGGAAATCGCCCGCCTTCATCGGGCCCTTGCCCGCGCGCTGCAACTCGGCGATGTGGAGCGCAGCTGACCCGCAAGCGATCGTGATGCCGCCTTCGAGCGAAAGCACTTCGCCGGGCGCGCCGCTGCCCGCAACGGGTCTTTCACGCAGAACCTTGATGCGGACGGGCTTGCCGTCGCGCATCACCTCGAAAAAGGCGCCGGGGAAAGGCGTGAGGCCCCTGATGTGACAATCGAGCGCCGCCGCATCGCGCGTCCAGTCGATGCGGGCTTCTTCCTTCTCGATCTTTTTCGCGTATGTGACGCCCTCTTCCGGCTGCGGCGTCGCCTGGAGCTGCCCGCGTTCGAGAGCGGCGAGCGCACGCACCATTAGCAAGGCGCCGATTTCCGAAAGCCTGTCGTGGAGGCTTCCTGCGGTGGTGTCGGAGGCAATGGCGACATGCTCGGCAAGGAGCACAGGGCCTGTGTCGAGGCCCGCCTCCATCTGCATCACCATGACGCCGGTTTCCGCATCGCCCGCCATGATGGCCCGCTGGATGGGCGCGGCGCCGCGCCAGCGCGGCAGGAGCGAGGCATGGAGATTGAGACATCCGAGGCGCGGCGCCTCTAGCACGGGCTTCGGCAGGAGGAGCCCATAGGCGACGACGACCGCGACATCGAGGTCGAGATCGGCAAAGGCCTTCTGCTCTTCTTCCGATTTCAGCGAGACGGGGGTGCGGACCGCAATGCCGTGCTCGGCGGCAAAGCGATGAACCGGCGACGGTTGCTCGGCCATGCCGCGGCCTGCCTTGCGAGGCGGCTGCGAATAGACAGCCACGATCTCATGGCCGGCCGCGATCAGCTCGGCCAGAACTGACACGGAAAAATCGGGGGTGCCCATGAAGGCGAGACGAAGGGTCATGCGCGCCTTCTGCCGGCCCTCAGGCCGGTTCCTTTTCCTGGAACTTCTTCGCCTTGGTGAGCTTCTTCAGGATCATCGAGCGCTTGAGCTTCGACAGATGGTCGATGAAGAGAACGCCCTTCAGGTGATCCATTTCATGCTGGATGCAGGTGGCCAGCAACCCCTCGCAATCAAGCTCGCGGATTTCGCCCTGATAGTCGAGGAAGCGCACGCGGCACTCGGCCGGACGCTCCACATCCTCATAGAGTTCCGGCACCGAAAGGCAGCCTTCCTCATAGACCGCGTATTCGTCCGAGGTCCAGATGATCTCCGGATTGATGAAATAGCGCGGCTCGGGCGGTTCGCCTTCGCGGGCGAGATCCATGACGATGACCTGCTTCGGCACACCGATCTGGATCGCCGCGAGGCCGATGCCCGGCGCGTCGTACATCGTCTCGAGCATGTCGTCCATGAGACGGCGCAGCTCGTCATCCACCCGTTCGACGGGTTTCGAGACCTGTTTGAGGCGCGGATCGGGCGCTGTGAGGATTTCGCGGATAGCCATGGCCTTGAGATAAGCTGCCGGGCCTCAGTGGTCAAGAATCGGCTATAGTTGCCGAAATGTTCACGAAAAGGCGCTCGCCATGTCCGACCCCGCCTCCTTCCTGCTCGGAGTCCTTCTCGCCGGCCTTCTGGCCGCGCTGGCAATCTGGCTGATGCGCGCCCGGCCCAGGACGGAACCGGACCGGCTGGAGACTGAATTCGCGCGGCTCGCAGGCCTGCAGGCCGAACTCGCCGGACGCCTGTCGGCCATGGCGGATGCGCAGACGCAGGCGCAGGGCGAGCTTGCCCGCACACTGAACGAGCGGCTGGATCAGGTGGGCCATCGCGTCGGGACGAGCCTTGAAGAGACCTCCGCCAAGACGGCCGAAACGCTCGGCAATCTTGCCGCCAGACTCGCCGTTATCGACGAAGCACAAAAGAACATCACCGACCTGTCGAGCCAGGTCGTCGGCCTTCAGGACATTCTCGCCAACAAGCAGGCCCGCGGCGCCTTTGGCGAGGTGCAGTTGCAGGACATCGTGAAGAACGCTCTGCCGCCTTCGGCTTACGCATTTCAGGCGACACTCAAGAGCGGCGTGCGCGCGGACTGCCTCATCCACCTGCCGAACCCGCCCGGCTCGATTGCCATCGACGCCAAATTCCCGCTCGACGCCTATCACGGGCTTCGCAACGCCAAGGACGATGGCGAGAGGAACCTTGCCCAGCGCCAATTCCGCGGCGACCTGCTGAAACATGTGTCCGATATTTCCGGCAAATACATCGTGCCGGGCGAAACGGCGGAATCGGCGCTGATGTTCCTGCCCTCCGAAGCCGTCTATGCCGAACTTCACGCGAATTTCCCGGATGTCGTCACGAAGTCCTATCAGGCGCGCGTCTGGATCGTTTCGCCGACGACGCTGATGGCGACGCTCAACACGGTTCGCGCCGTACTGAAGGATGTCGAGATGCGCAAGCAGGCGGGCGTCATCCAGAAATATGTCGGACTGCTCCTCAAGGACGTGGAGCGCCTTGATGATCGCGTCGAGAATCTCGAAAAGCATTTTCAGTCCGCTGAAAAAGACATTCGCGAGATTCGCACCTCGGCCGACCAGATCACCAAACGCGGCGAGAAGATCCATGACGTCGAGCTTGGCGAGGCCGAGGCGCAGGAAGCGCTGGCCGCCACCGGCAGGCGCGTCGAACGCGACCTCCTGACGAGCAAGTAATTGCCGATGCGCATCCTCGCCATTTCGGGAAGCCTTCGGGGCGCCTCATCGAACACGCAAGCGCTACGCGCGCTGACTTCGCTCGCGCCTGCAGGCGTTGAGGTCGTGCTTTATGAAGGCATCGGGGAATTGCCGCATTTCAATCCGGATATGGACGGCGACGCGCCGCCCGGCGCTGTCGTCCACTTTCGCGCGGCGCTCGCGGGAGCTGATGGTGTCGTCTTTTCAAGCCCGGAATATGCCCATGGCGTTCCCGGCGTATTGAAGAATGCGCTGGATTGGGTGGTGGGAAGCGGCGAATTCGCGGAGAAGCCCGTCGCGATCGTCAATGCGAGTCCCCGCGCGGTGCATGCGCTGGCCTCGCTCACCGAGACGCTGACGATGATGGCGGCGCGGATCGTGCCCGAGGCGTCGATTGCCGTTCCGCTGCTCGGACGCGCCTTGCCCGAGGGCGGTATTCTGGCGGATGCAGAGATTGCCGATGCGCTCGGGAAAGCCATCGCGGATTTCGCCCGCACGATTGGCCGAGGCTAGAACGGCCTGCGCGACTTCATGGCGGCGGCAAGCGTTCCATCGTCCAGATAATCGAGCTCGCCGCCGACCGGCACACCATGCGCGAGGCGCGAGATGGTGACGCCGAGGCCTTCGAGGCGATCGGTGATGTAATGCGCGGTCGTCTGGCCGTCCACCGTCGCGTTCATGGCGAGGATGACTTCCTTGATGCCGTTCTTCTCGACACGCTCGGCAAGCGACCCGATGTTGAGATCGTTGGGGCCGACGCCATCAAGCGCAGAGAGGACGCCGCCCAGCACGTGATAGCGGCCCTTGTGGACGCCCGCGCGTTCAAGCGCCCAGAGGTCGCCCACTTCCTCTACCACGCAGAGCGTCGTCGGTTCGCGGGTGGGGTCGGAACAGATGGCGCAGGGGTCTTGCGTATCGACGTTGCCGCAGATGGAGCAGATACAGGCCTTCTCCGCCGCATCGGCCATGGCGACGGCGAGCGGCGCAAGCAGCGTTTCCTTCTTCTTGATGAGCTGGAGCACGGCGCGGCGCGCGGAGCGCGGGCCAAGCCCCGGCAGCTTCGAGAGAAGCTGGATCAGCCGTTCGATTTCTGGTCCGGTTACCGGCATGTGAAGTATTCACTCCAATCGTCATGCCCGGGCTTGACCCGGGCATCCAGAGCCGCAGATGCAATGCCCGATATGCTGGATTGCCGGGTCAAGCCCGGCAACGACGAAGTAAGTATTCCGCCGCTCGAAACACCGGCCATCAAAGACTGAAGCCGGGCGGCAGCGGCAGACCGCCGGTGACGGCCTGCATCTTCTCGGCAGCCGCGCGGTCGGCCTTCGCCTTCGCATCGGCGCAGGCAGCGACGATCAGGTCTTCGAGGATTTCGCCCTCGCCTTCCTTCAAAAGGCTCGGGTCTATCGACACGCTTTTCACCGCACCCTTGCCGCCCATCGTGACGCGCACAAGACCGCCGCCCGCGCTGCCTTCGACTTCCAGCGCCTCGAGCTCGCCCTGCATGGTCTCCATCTTCGACTGGAGAGCCTTTGCCTGCTTCATGATGTCGGTGAAGTTCTTCACGCTACTCAATCCATATATTCGTCGGGGGTGAAATCATCGGAGCCAAGCTCGTCCGCACTGGCGGACACGACCTCGCCGCTCGCGGCGAGTGGCATGACCGGAAGCTCGTCGGCGCGCGGATCGCGCACATTGACGATTTCGGCGTCGGGGAAGGCGGCGAGCGCCGCCTTGACCAGCGGATCGGCGCGGGCATCGTCTTTCAACTTCTGCTCGCGCGTCGTCGCCTGCTCCTTCAGCGTCGGAGCGCCTTCCTCGCGCGAGAGCGAGACGACCCAGAGCGAGCCGGTCCAGCGCTTCAGCCGCTCGGAAAGTTCAGTGGCGAGGCTGCCCGGCGCACCTTCGAGAAGGCGAATCTCGATGCGCCCCTGCTCGAAGCGCACAAGGCGCACGCCGGTTTCAAGCGCATGCTTGAGCCTGATGTCGCGCTTCTCGGCCAGCAGCGCGATCACATCCTCGAAGCGCTTGAGCGTCGGGCCTTGCGTCGCCACGGCGGGCGCGGGCTCATAGGTCTGCTGCGGACTCTGCTGCGCTTGGCCGCCAGCGACCGAACGCAACTGCGCGCGTTCGCCACCACCACCGCCAGAAGGCGCGGAGCCGGGCGCGGGCCGGGAAAGCGCGCCGCCGCCCTTCAACTGCTCGATGAGTTCTTCCGGTCCCGGCAGATCGGCGACATAGGCAATGCGCACCAGCACCATTTCCGCCGCCGCGATCGGACGCGTCGCACCCTGCACTTCGGTGAGACCCTTCAAAAGCATCTGCCATGTGCGCGAGAGAACGCGGATGGGCAGCCGCGCCGCCATGTCCTGTCCGCGCATGCGCTCGGTTTCCGACATGGCAAGATCGTCGGCCGCGCCCTGCACGAGCTTCAACCGCGTCAGCCAATGGACAAGATCGGCGAGATCGGAAAGCACGACAGCGGGGTCGGCACCGACATCATATTGGGCGCGAAGCTCGTTCAGCGCGCCGGCGACATCGCCCTTCATCACGAAGTCGAAGAGATCGAAAATGCGCGCGCGGTCGGCAAGGCCCAGCATGTCGCGGACTTCAGATTCGCGAATGAACGCCTCGCCCATCTGGCTGCCATGCGCGATGGCGCGGTCGAGCAGGGAGAGCGAATCGCGGGCCGAACCGTCGGCGGCGCGGGCGATGAGCTTCAACGCCGCTTCCTCGACCTCGACATTCTCCTTTTTCGAGATGCGGCCCAGAAGCCCCGACAACTCATCGACGGAGAGACGGCGCAGATCGAAACGCTGGCAGCGCGAAAGGACTGTTACCGGCACCTTGCGGATTTCGGTTGTCGCGAAAATGAACTTCACATGCGCCGGCGGTTCCTCAAGCGTCTTCAGAAGGCCGTTAAAGGCGGCCTTCGAGAGCATGTGGACCTCGTCGATGATGTAGACCTTGTAGCGCGCGGAAACCGGCAGGTAGCGCACACTTTCGATGATCTCGCGAATATCGTCGATGCCGGTGCGGGAGGCCGCATCCATCTCCATCACGTCGACATGGCGGCTTTCCATGATCGCTTCGCAATGAACGCCGAAACCGTCCATGTGGATGGTCGGCGCGGTGACGCCCGGCTTTTCGTAGTTGAGCGCGCGGGCGAGGATGCGGGCGGTGGTCGTCTTGCCGACGCCGCGAACGCCCGTAAGCATGAAGGCGTGCGCAATGCGGCCCGTCTCGAAGGCATTCGAGAGGGTCCGGACCATGGCTTCCTGGCCGACGAGATCCTCGAAGCTGGAGGGGCGGTATTTGCGGGCGAGGACCTGATAGCCGGAGGCCTGCTGGCGCGCGGGCTTCGCCTCTCCGCCCAGGAGAGCGAAACCGGGCTCCTCGGCAGGGTCCGGCCGGTGCGGCTCGTCTGCCAAGAGCGCCGGATTTTCCTCGCTGCCGTCCATGAGCGCCTTTCAAGGAAAAGAAAAGGTGGGAGGCTGGACGAACGACCCGAGCCGAACTCGTTACGGCTGCTTCCTTCCGGACCTGACCGGATTGGCGAGGGACTCGTCCATCGCCAACCTCCCGAGCCGACTATATCAGGGGAATCGATCCGCATTGCAAGCGCGGGGCGGCATTGAGCCGCGCACCGGCCTGTGCCACCCTGCCGCCCACAGAAATTTGCCATCAGAAACGTCAAAAAGCGGACTTGCCTATGGGTCTTCCCGAAAATCCGAACATCTTCGCCAATAATCCGCTGGACCGCGCGAGCTATCGACGGACCGACAAGGCATGGATCGCCGAGCAGATGGCCGATCCGCAGAGCCTTTTCGTGCCCTTCCGCAAGCTCGAGCCCTTCATCCTGCCGGAAGCGCAGCCGGGCGACGGCAAGGATGTGGGCTGGCTCCGCATGGGGCTGCTGAAGGAACTCGCAGGGCCCGATCCGCTGGTGATCTTTCTCGGCATCAACCGGCGCGGAAAATCGCTCTTTGCCGCCGATGTCACCGGCCTCAAGGACGCGGAAAACCATCCCGCGCTCAAGGGTCTCGGCGCGTTCGAGGAATTGCGCGGGCTTGCCATGTCCGGCGACATCACGCCGACCGAGCTTGCGATCCTCGCTCAGGCGAAAAGCATGATCGACTGGCACCTGCGCCACGGCTTCTGCTCGGTCTGCGGCACGGCGAGCGAGATCATGGAAGCGGGCTACAAGCGCCAGTGCCCCTCTTGCAAGGCCGAGCATTTCCCGCGCACGGACCCCGTCGCCATCATGCTCGCGACCTACAAGGATTCCTGCTTCCTCGGCCGTCAGAAGATCTGGCCGAAGGGCATGCATTCGGCGCTGGCGGGCTTCATAGAGCCGGGCGAATCGATCGAGGAGGCGGTTGCCCGCGAGCTTCATGAAGAGGCGGGGCTCAAGGTTTCGCACGTCACCTATCACTCGACGCAACCCTGGCCCTACCCCTCGTCGCTGATGATCGGCTGCCATGCGGTGGCCGATACGGACGAGTTCAAGATCGACGGGATCGAGCTTTCGGCGGGCCGCTGGTTCACCCGGGCGGAAATCCAGGCCGTGCTGGCGGGCAAGGGCGATGGAAGCTTCTGGCTCCCGCCGCCCTTCGCCATCGCGCATCAGCTGGTCAAGGCCTTCGCCGAAGAGAAGGCCTGAAGCGGAAATCCGGCGGCTGCTATTTCGGGCAGTCGCCGATCCGCTTGTGATCGACCTTCATGGTCATGATCTGCGACGTACCATCCATTGAGGTCGTCGTCTTTGCCTCCTGCACCATGTGGCTCGAACTCTCGAACGTCATGGTGCCGATCGTCGTCATCGAGCCGCCCTGCTCCGGCATCGCGCATTCGCTCTTGAAGTGAAAGACGTTGCCGTCCCACGTGCCCGACGTCTTGCAGTTCGTCTGATCCTCGCCTTCCGGACGCAACATCTCCTCGGCGGACTGCCTTACGTCATCCGGCGAGAAGCATTCCTTGTCGGTAAATGTATTGGTCCCCAGCGTCATGGTGCGCTCCCAGAGACCGGGGGCCATTTGCGGCGGGGCGGCAATAGCCGAGACAGGCAGCAGCAGCGCCGCTACCGCGATTGAAATCACTTTTTTCATATAGACCTCCAAGCGGTCCGCGCACACGCGACGCGGGCCCGTGGCGCGAAAGCTAACACGCCTCGCGCAACGCGAAATAGTGCCGCCCGTACAAAGTTTTGTACGGAGACAATTTGTATGGAGACAATCTATTCTTCAGCGGCCGCTGGCTGCCAGTTCGCGCCTGTAGGGATGCGACTTGTAGATGCCGAGTATCTTGAGTTCGGTCGTGAAGAACTCAAGCTCCTCCAGCGCCAGGCGGACATTGCGCGAGGCGGGATGGCCCTCGATGTCGGCATAGAACTGGCTCGCGCTGAATGTGCCTTCGAGCTGATAGCTCTCGAGCTTCGTCATGTTGACGCCATTGGTGGCGAAGCCGCCCAGCGCCTTGTAGAGCGCGGCGGGCACGTTCCGAACACGGAAGATGAAGCTGGTGATCACCGGGCCTTCCTCCGGCTCGGCATCGTTCGGCTCCTTCGCCATGATGAGGAAGCGCGTCGTGTTATGCGCAGCGTCCTCGATGTCCCGCTTGAGAATGTCGAGGTCATAGATTCCGGCCGCAAGCTCGGAAGCGATGGCGGCACGGCTCTTGTCCCCTGCATTGGCGATTTCACGCGCCGAGCCCGCCGTGTCCGCGGCGACGACGGGTGTGAGCCCCAGCTCGCGGATCACCTTGCGGCACTGGCCAAGCGCCATGACATGGCTCTGGATCGTCTTGAGATCGCCGAGCGATGCGCCCTTCACGCCGAGCAGCTGATGACGCACGCGCAGGAAATGCTCGCCGACGATATAGAGCGATGAATCCGGCAGCAGATGATGAATGTCCGCCACGCGGCCAGCGACCGAATTCTCAATCGGGAGCATGGCGAGCCTGGCCTTGCCCTCGCTGATGGCCGAGAAGACGTCCTCGAAGGTCGCGCAGGGAAGCTCCACCATGTCGGGGAAGGCTTCATGGCAGGCGATATGCGAATTGGCGCCGGGCTCGCCCTGAAAGGCGATGATGTTTTCGGGGCTTGCGGGAGAAGAGCTCATGGCGTCTTTCATGCGGCGGTGCTGGGGCCGAGGGCCGCGCGCGCCTTTTCGAGGTCGGCGGGAGTATCGACACCGAGGGGAACGGTGTCAACGAGCGCCACTTCTATCGACATTCCGGCTTCGAGCGCGCGAAGCTGCTCGAGCTTTTCGCGCCGCTCCAGCGGCGACGGCGCGAGCGAAACGAAACGCGCAAGCGCCGAACGGGCATAACCGTAAAGGCCGATGTGGTGATAATGCGGGCCCTCGCCATAAGGTGCGGTCGCCCGCGTGAAATAAAGCGCACGGCCCGAACGTGCGCCATCGGGCAGCGCGATCACCGCTTTCACGACATTGGGATTGGTGCGCTCTTCCTCGACCTTGATCTCGCAGGCGAGCGTCGAGATGTCGGCACCGGTCCTCACCAGCGCCTCGGCGGCGCGGCGGACGAGATGGGGATCGAGCGTCGGCAGGTCGCCCTGGACGTTGAGAATGACCTCGTGGCGGCCTTCGGGATCGACGCCCTTCAAGGCCTGCCAGATGCGGTCGGAGCCGGAAGGAAGATCAGGGTCGGTCAACACCGCCTCGCCGCCTGCCGCAACCACGGCCTCGGCAATCTCGCGCTCCGCGGCTGCGACCACGACCCGGCCCACGCAAGCCTCACAGGCCCGGCGCCAGACCTGGACGATCATGGGCACACCGGCAATATCGGCGAGCGGCTTGCCCGGAAGCCTCGTCGAGGCCATGCGGGCGGGAATCACGATAATCGGCTCGGCGGACATGAGGGGCCTCTGCTCGGATGGCGATCTCGGGTCTGCTCGGCCCCTCTGGCGACCCTCAATGGGTACGGCTGCGACGGAACGCCGCACTTTGGCCCCGTTTCACCGCCCCGTTCCCGAGAGATCAGGCCCGCCGGGGACCTTGCGAATGCGAGAACTTATACGGCTTGCGGCGCAGACGCGGAAGCGGCTAATCTCCGCGCCAATTGCGGGGTGGGGCAAGGCGTGAGCGCTTCTTCTGGTGCTTCTCCGGACCTCTCCATCCCGACTTCGTGAATAGATCTTCCGTAAATAAAGCCGGGCGGAGCGAGAGCTGATGGATAGTTTTGAACTCAACAAAATCGCGGGCGCAGTGCTGTTTTCTGTGCTCGTCGTGCTCGGCGTGAAGAACCTCGCCGACTACCTCTATCATGTGGAGCCGGCCAATCCGAAGGCCTTCATCGTCGAAGGCGTCGCTGCCGCCGGTGGTGAAGCCGGCGCCGCGGCGGAAGCCGCCCCTGTCGAGGAGCCGCTCCCCGTTCTGCTCGCCAAGGCCGACAAGGCCAAGGGCGAAGCCCAGTCGAAGAAGTGCCAGGCCTGCCACAACCTGCAGGAAGGCGCCGGCGCCAAGATCGGCCCGGACCTCTATGCCGTGGTCGACCGTCCGGTCGCCAGCGCAGCCGGCTTCGCCTATTCGGAAGCGATGAAGAAGAAGGGTGGTAAGTGGACCTTCGAGGAACTCTTCCACTTCGTGAAGGATCCGCGCGGCTATGTCTCGGGCACGGCGATGACGTTTGCCGGCATCAAAGACCCGCAGCAGCGCGCCGACCTGCTCGTCTACCTGAACACGCTGGGCTCGAACCAGCCGCTTCCAGCGCCTGAAGCCGCGCCTGCCGCGGCCGCGAAGCCTGCGGAAGCCAAACCTGCGGAAACCAAGCCCGCGAAGTAATCGCCCGGCCCACCGAACCCCGAACAAAGCGCCCGGAAGAAATTCCGGGCGCTTTTTTCTTGCGCAGAATTCATCCGCAAACGCGGCAAGGCTCGCACTGGTCTCAAAAAATGGCCACAATGCCTGATAAACCTTGGCGCATGGCGGCGGAACAATCGCAGCCGCACATGCCGAGTTCGGAGGGGAAATGAGGTTCAGCAAGGCCGTGCTCGCATTGGCGCTCACCATGTCGGTCGCCGGTGCTTCGGAAATGGCTTCCGCCGCGCCAGCCACAACTGAACGCCACGGCGCTTCGCTATTCGGCGATCTCAAATACGGCCCGGACTTCAAGCATTTCGACTATGTGAACGCGGATGCGCCCAAGGGCGGCGAGCTGCGCTATGCGGCCATTGGCACTTTCGACAGCCTCAACCCCTATATCGTCAAGGGCGAGGTCGGCGCGGGCATCAACCTGATCTACGATACGTTGCTTGAACCGAGCATGGACGAGCCCGGCGCGGAATACGGGCTCATCGCGGAGACAATTTCCTACCCGGACGATTTTTCATCCGTCACCTTCAAGCTGCGCAAGGAAGCGCGCTTTCAGGACGGCACGCCCATCACGCCCGAAGATGTCATCTGGACTTTCGAGACGCTGAAGAAGCTCCACCCCTTCTACGCCGCCTATTACCGCAACGTCGAAAAGGCGGAGAAAGTCGGCGCCGACAGTGTGCGCTTCGTCTTCTCCGTCAAAGGCAATCGCGAACTGCCGCAGATAACGGGACAATTGCCGGTGCTGCCCAAGCATTACTGGATGGCCAAGGACGCAAAGGGCCGCCCGCGCGACATATCGCAAACGACGCTCGAAGCGCCGCTCGGCAGCGGCCCCTACCGCATTGCCGAAGTCATTCCGGGGCGCACCATCGTCTACGAGCGCGTGAAGGATTATTGGGCGAAGGATCTGCCGGTCAAACGCGGCACCAATAATTTCGATCGTCTGCGCTTCGACTATTACGGCGATCCTGTCGTCGCGTTTCAGGCCTTCAAGGCCGATCAGGTCGATCTGCGCATCGAGACCAGCGCGAAGAACTGGGCCACAGGCTATGACTTCCCGGCTGCGAAGGACGGGCGCGTGAAGCGCGAAGAAATCCGGATGCGCAATCCTGCCGGCATGCAGAGCTTTGCCTTCAATCTGCGCCGAGACATGTTTCAGGACGAGCGCGTCCGCGAGGCCTTCAACTGGGCGTTCGATTTCGAGTGGCAGAACAAGAATATCTTCTCCGGGCAATATGCGCGCACGGACAGCTATTTTGCCAACTCCGAACTCGCCTCGCGGGGCGTGCCGCAGGGCCTCGAACTCGAAATGCTGAAGCCCTTCGAGAAGGAGCTTCCGCCGGAACTTTTCACGACGCCCTACAGCAATCCCAAGACCGATGGCAGCGGCAACAATCGCGCCAATCTGCGACACGCAGCGGAACTTCTCGACGCCGCCGGATGGAAGATCGTCAACGGCACGCGCATGAAGGACGGAAAGCCGCTCGCGGTCGAATTCCTGCTTGCCGATCCGCAATTCGAGCGCGTCGTCGCACCCTACAAGCAATCGCTCGACAGGCTTGGCATCAAGGTGACGCTGCGCACCGTCGATACGGCGCAATATCAGAACCGCCTCGACAATCGCGATTTCGACATTGTGGTCGAGAGCTTCGGCCAATCGCTCTCACCGGGCAATGAGCAGCGCGAATTCTGGGGCTGCGAGGCCGCCAGGCGCGTTGGCAGCCGGAACGTCATCGGCATTTGCGATCCCGTCATCGAGAAGCTCATCGACCGCGTGATCTTCGCCAAGAGCCGTGAAGAACTCGTGGCCGCCACGCATGCGCTCGACCGTGTGCTGCTCTGGCGTCACTACGTCGTGCCGCAATGGTATTCCCCCTTTGCCCGCGTCGCCTACTGGTCGCGGCTCGCGCATCCGAAGAAGATGCCGGATTACGCGCTCGGCTTCCCCGATATCTGGTGGTACGACGCGAGCGACCAGAAGGCATCCCCCCAAAACGCGCCTACGAAGCCATGACATCGAGGTTCGAACTTCCGCGCCGCGGCGTACTCGGCCTGATGGGCGCGAGTCTCGGCTTGAGCCTGCTGCCCGCGCCCTTGCGCGCGCAGACGGCCGGCGTCAATACGGGGCGGCTCCACGGACTGTCGATCTTCGGCAATCTCAAATATCAGCCGGGCTTCACGCAGTTCGATTACGTAGCCCCTGATGCCCCCAAGGGCGGCTCGCTTTCGCAGACGCCGTCGAACGGCGCCTACAATGCGTCGCTGCTCAGCTTCGACACGCTCAACGGCTTCATCCTCAAGGGCAACGCGCCGCCCGGCCTCGACTATGTTTTCGATACGCTGATGACGCGCGCTCTCGATGAGGAAGACGCGGTCTATGGGCTCGCCGCCGAGAGCGTCGAAATCCGCGACAAGGGCAACCGGCTTATCTTCCACATGCGCGAAGCCGCGCGCTTCCATGACGGATCAAAACTCACCGCAGAAGACGCGGCCTTCTCGCTCAATCTGTTGAAGGCGCAAGGCCACCCGCTCATCGCGCTCAATCTGCGCGAGATGAAAGAGGCAAAGGCGCTCGATGCCGCGACGCTGTCGATCGTCTTTACCGGAAACCAGACGCGCGACCTCGCGATCTACATCGCGGGCGGATTGCCGATCTTTTCCAAGGCCTGGTACACGGCCCATGCTTTCGAGGAGACGACGCTGGTGCCGCCGCTCGGCAGCGGTCCTTACAAGATCAGTGAATTCAAGGCGGGTGAATTCGTCACCTATGAGCGCGTGCCGGACTATTGGGCGCGCGATCTCAATGTGAATATCGGCCAGTGGAATTTCGGCAAGCTGCGCTTCGACTTCTATCGCGACCGTACCGCGGCTTTCGAAGCCTTCGCGTCCGGACAGTACAGGTTCCGCGAGGAGTTCACCTCGAAGACATGGGCGACGCAATATGACTTCCCGGCGGTGAAGGACGGCCGTGTCAGGCTCGAGACGCTGCCCGACCATACGCCGTCGGGCGCACAGGGCTGGTTCATCAATACGCGGCGCGAGAAGTTTGCCGATCCGCGCGTCCGCGAGGCCCTGACCCTCGCTTTCGACTTCGAATGGACGAACAGGAATCTTTTCTATGGCCTCTATCAACGTACGGTGAGCTTCTTCGAGAATTCGCCGATGCGCGCCGAAGGCCTGCCCTCGCCGGATGAAATGAAGCTCCTCGAGCCCTGGCGCTCAAAACTGCCCGAGGCCGTTTTCGGGCCCGCCTATAGCCCGCCCAGGACCGATGGCTCGGGACAGGACCGCAAGTTGCTCCGCCGCGCAATGGACCTTCTCGATCAGGCGGGATGGAAGATCATCGACGGCATTCGGAAAAATGCCAAAGGCGAGGCGCTGACCGTCGAGTTCCTCGGCGACGATCCGATCCTTCAACGCATCGAAGGGCCCTATATCAAGAACCTGAAGCTTCTCGGCATCACGGCGCAATCGCGCCTCGTCGACTCGGCACAGTTCCAGAAGCGGATCAAATCCTACGATTTCGACCTGGTCGTGCAGCGCTATTCGCTGGGCCTCACGCCGGGCATCGAAATGCGCGGCTATTGGGGTTCGGAATTCGCCAGGACGGATGGCAGCCGCAATCTCTCCGGCATCGAGAACCCGGCCATCGACGCGCTGATTGAAAAGGTCATCGCCGCACCGACCCGCGCCGACCAGATCGTGGCCGCCCGCGCGCTCGACCGCGTGCTCCGCGCCGGGCAATACTGGATTCCGCAATGGTACAAGGCGAGCTATGCGCTCGCTTTCTGGGATATCTTCGCCCGGCCGGATACGCTGCCGAAGTATGATCGCGGCGTCGAACGCTGCTGGTGGTTTGACGCAGCCAGGGCGAAGAAGCTCGGGATCGAGGGATAGACATGGCGGCTTACATCGCGCGGCGCTTATTGCTGATGATCCCGACCATTCTCGGCATCATGTTCATCAGCTTCGTCATTGTGCAATTCGCGCCGGGTGGGCCCATTGAGCGCATCATCGCGCAGCTTTCGGGCACCGACGTCTCGGCGACGGCGCGTATCGGCGGCACGGGAAGCGATTTCGCGCAAGGCGCGGGCGGCGCGGCGGATGCGGCGCTCAACAGCAAATATCGCGGCGCGCGCGGCCTCGACCCGGAATTCATCAAACAGCTCGAGGTGCAGTTCGGCTTCGATAAACCCTGGTATCAGCGCTTCGGCAAGATGATCTGGGACTATTCGCGCTTTCACTTCGGCAAGAGCTATTTCCGCGACACAGGCGTTCTCGACCTCATTCTCGAAAAAATGCCGGTTTCGATTTCTCTCGGCCTCTGGACGACGCTGCTCACCTACCTGATCTCGATTCCGCTCGGCATCAAGAAGGCGGTGCAAGATGGATCGCGCTTCGACCTCTGGACGAGCGGCGTCATCATCGTCGGCTATGCCATTCCGGGCTTTCTATTCGCGATCTTCCTGATCGTGCTTTTCGCAGGGGGTTCCTACTGGTCGATCTTCCCCTTGCGCGGCCTCACATCCGACAATTGGTCGGAGTTCTCGCTCGCAGGCAAGGTGCTCGACTATCTCTGGCACATCGTACTGCCGGTGGCGGCCATGACCATTGGCGGCTTTGCGACCTCGACACTGCTGACCAAGAATTCCTTCCTCGACGAGATCCGCAAGCAATATGTGACGACGGCGCGCGCCAAGGGACTGACCGAAAAGCAGGTTCTCTACGGCCATGTCTTCCGCAACGCCATGCTGATCGTCATTGCGGGATTCCCCGGCGCCTTCATCGGCGCGTTTTTCTCGGGCTCCATCCTCATCGAAACGATCTTCTCACTCGACGGGCTCGGCCTTCTCTCCTACGAGTCGATCGTCAATCGCGACTATCCTGTCGTCTTCGCGACGCTTTACGTCTTCGGCCTGCTGGGCCTCGTCGTGGCGCTGATTTCAGACCTCACCTATACATGGGTCGATCCGCGCATCGACTTCGAGTCGCGGGAGGTTTGAGGTGATGCTATTCGGAAGGCGCCTCGCCCTCAGCCCGATCAACAGGCGGCGCTGGCGCAATTTCAAGGCAAACAGGCGCGGCTACTGGAGCCTGTGGCTTTTCCTCGTGCTGTTTTTCATCTCGCTCTTTGCCGAATTCATTGCCAATGACCGGCCACTCTTCATCACCTTCAAGGGTGGCATCTACGCACCAGTCTTCGTCTCCTATCCGGAAACGACCTTCGGCGGCGAGTTCGAGACGGCGGCGGATTACCGCGACCCTTATGTGCAGAAGCTGATCGCGGATGCGGGCGGGCATATCGTCTGGCCGCTCATTCGCTATGACTACCGCACCATCAACCTCAACCTGCCCGTCCCCGCACCCGCGCCGCCCTCGGCGGAAAACTGGCTCGGTACCGACGATCAGGGCCGCGACGTTGCGGCGCGCCTCATCTACGGCTTCCGCATCTCGGTGCTGTTCGGTCTTATCCTCGCCACCGCCTCCTCGATCATCGGCGTCGCGGCAGGTGCCGTGCAGGGCTATTTCGGAGGCTGGCTCGATCTTCTCTTCCAGCGCTTCATCGAAATCTGGACCAGCGTGCCGACGCTCTATCTGCTCATCATTCTTGCGGCCATGTTCGAGCCGAGCTTCTGGCTGCTGCTCGGCATATTGCTTGCCTTCAACTGGACATCGCTGGTCGGTCTCGTTCGCGCCGAATTCCTGCGCGGACGCAACTTCGAATATGTGAAGGCGGCGCGCGCATTGGGCTTGAGCGACGGCATCATCATCTTCAAACACCTGCTGCCCAACGCGATGGTGGCGACGATCACCTTCATGCCCTTCATCCTCAACTCGTCGATCACGACTCTGACCTCGCTCGATTTTCTGGGCTTCGGCCTGCCGCCGGGATCGGCTTCGCTCGGCGAATTGCTGGCGCAAGGAAAGGCCAATCTTCAGGCGCCCTGGCTCGGCCTTACAGGCTTCTTCTCCATCGCGATCATGCTGAGCCTGTTGATCTTCATCGGCGAGGCGGTGCGCGACGCCTTCGATCCGCGCAAGGTGCTCGAATGAGCGAGACGAAACCCCTTATCGAGGTGAAAGACCTTTCCGTCGCCTTCCGCAGCGACGGAAAGGAGGTGCTTGCCGTCGATCGCATTTCCTTCGACATCATGCCGGGCGAGACGGTCGCGCTGGTTGGCGAGTCGGGTTCGGGAAAATCAGTCTCGGCGCTTTCGATCCTTCAGCTTCTCCCCTACCCGCAGGCCTCGCATCCTTCGGGCGAAATCATTTTCGAGGGCAGGAACCTCGTCGGTGCGAGCGAGCCGGAACTGCGCAAGGTGCGCGGCAACCGCATCACCATGGTCTTCCAGGAGCCCATGACCTCGCTCAATCCGCTGCACACGATCGAGCGGCAAGTGGGCGAGGTGCTGACGCTGCACAAGGGATTGCGGGGCGCGGCCGTCCGCGCGCGCGTCCTCGAATTGCTCACCAAGGTTGGCATTCCAGATCCGGAAACGCGGCTCGGCGCCTATCCGCATGAGCTTTCCGGCGGCCAGCGCCAGCGCGTGATGATCGCCATGGCGCTTGCGAACGAGCCCGACCTCCTCATCGCCGACGAACCGACGACCGCGCTCGACGTCACCGTGCAGGCACAAATCCTCGAACTGCTGAACGATCTCAAGCGCGAGATGGGCATGGCCCTTCTCCTCATCACGCATGACCTCGGCATCGTGCGAAAAATGGCCGACCGCGTCTTCGTCATGACTGGCGGCGAGATCGTCGAGCGCGGAGCGACGGAAGACGTCTTCACCCATCCCAAACACGCCTATACGCAGCGCCTTCTCGCCTCGGAGCCCAAGGGCCGCGCGCTCGGCGCGCCGAAAGACGGCGCGTTCATCATGGAAGCCGACAATCTCAAGGTCTGGTTTCCGATCAAGGCGGGCTTCCTTCGAAAAACGGTCGGCTATGTCAAGGCGGTGGACGATGTGTCCATCAATGTGCGCGAAGGCCGCACCATTGGCGTGGTGGGCGAATCCGGCTCCGGCAAGACGACGCTTGGCCTTGCGCTGCTGCGGCTCATTTCGAGCGAAGGCAATATCCGCTTCCAGGGTCAGGCGATCGACGGGCTGAAGTCGAAGGAACTCCGCCCGCTTCGCCGCCATATGCAGATCGTCTTTCAGGATCCTTACGGCTCGCTCTCCCCTCGCCTGTCGGTCAGCCAGATCGTCGAGGAAGGACTGATCGTCCAGAAGATCGGCGCGAGCGCGAAAGAGCGCCGCGCCATCGTCTCGAAAGCGCTGGAAGAAGTCGGCCTCGACCCTGCCATGCAGGACCGCTATCCACATGAATTCTCCGGCGGTCAGCGCCAACGCATCGCCATAGCCCGCGCCATGGCGCTGAAGCCGCGCTTCGTCATGCTCGACGAGCCGACCTCGGCGCTCGATATGTCGGTACAGGCGCAGATCGTCGATCTGCTGCGAGAGCTGCAACGCAGGCACAACCTCGCCTATCTCTTCATCAGCCACGACCTGCGCGTCGTGCGCGCGCTTTCAGACGACATCATCGTGATGCGCGGCGGCAAGGTGGTGGAAAGCGGCACGGCGGACGAGATTTTCGAGGCACCGAAGAGCGATTACACGAAGGCGCTTCTCGCCGCCGCCTTCGAACTCAGAACCGCCCCTGCGGGCGTCGTCGCGACCTAGCGCCGGGGCAGCCGCCTGATCGTCGTCACATGGCCCGCTACGCGCGAGATGCGCGCCATGGCGATATCGAGACGTTCAACCACGACGCGCATCTGGAAGCCACTTGCATGGATCATGCGTTCCGCGTCCACCATGATGCCGACATGGCCTTTCCAGAAAACGAGATCGCCGCGCGCGAGCGTCGTGAAATCGATGGGCTCCGGCAACCGCTCGCCCAGCGTCGCTTCCTGCATGTCGGTATCGCGAAGCGACGATATTCCCGCTCGTTCCAGCGAGGCCTGAACAAGCCCCGAGCAATCGACGCCAGTGCTTTCGCGCCCGCCCCAGAGATAGGGCGCGCCGAGATGCTCTTCAGCCACCGAAACGAAATCGCGCACGAAGGCGTCCACCGGCGCGAGATGCGCCGTGAAGACCCAACCGCCACGCTCGATTTCACTGAAGTCGCCCTTTGCTCCCACGACCTTTACCTTGGCGTTGAGAGCAAGCGGCGTCGCGGGCCTGCTTTTGAGATCGGCGCGGGGATAGACGAAAGTGCGCAGCGCCGCGACGACATGGCTCGGCTTGTAGGGATGGGGCGCGAGCGCCTTCGCATCGACATAGCCGACATAATCGTCATGCGCCGACTGTCCCCAGGCGAATCCCCCCTTTTCTTCATAAGCGCGAAAATTCTCGCCAAAGAGAAGCTGCGTATCCATCGGCGCGTCCGCATCAGGACGTTGCAGCAGCGGCACGCAAGGCAGCTTCACCTGTCGGTCCTCGCCGTCGACGAAGCGGCCTGCCTTCACCTCGCCGCGCAGATAGGCGGCGGCAATGTCGTCACGATAGGGGTTGATGCGGCGGTCGGGCCCGGTTGCACGGCTCATGCTTCAAGCCTCCCGGCAACAGAAGTCACGAGATCTGCGAAATCGCGCAGAAAGACCGAGCCCTTCACCGTGCGTTGAACGAGCACATTGCGGCGGTCGGCCTCGTCGCGCTTTCGCTTCAGCAGATCGAGCTGGCCCAGCGCGTCGAGCGCACGCGTAATCGCGGGTTTCGAGACATTGAGGGAACCGGCGAGGCCGCGCACCGTATGCGGCGGCGAGGTGAGATAGACGGTGAGCAGGATCGCGAACTGGCGCGAGGAAAGATCGGGCCCGTCGCGCCGGACTGTTTCCAAAACCACGTCCTGCCACAGTGCGAGCGCCTGCACCGGCTTCAATTCCAGTGTCATCGGCTTTTCTGCCCCCAGATCCGTTTCGGCCCCGGATCAGTTTAGAGGGCGACAGATAAGACTGTAAATGATTTTAGCCCCGCCGGTTCACTCACGTGGGCCGTAGCGGTCTTTCAGCACCGCATAGAGCGCGCGGATCGCCTGCGCCTCGCCGCCCACGGGGCGACCGGGCTTCGGCTTGGGCGCCCAGCCATAGACGTCGAAGTGAACCCATGATTTCGCATTCCCGACAAAGCGCCGCAGAAAAAGCGCCGCCGTGATCGAACCGGCAAAGCCGCCCTCACCCGCGTTGTTGACGTCGGCGATCTTGCTGTCCATCCAGCCGTCATAAGGCTGCCAAAGGGGCATGCGCCAGAGCGGATCGAACTCCGACGCCGCAGCCGCCGCGATCTCGGCGGCGAGCACATCGTCATCCGTGTAGAAGGGCGGCAGATCGGGGCCGAGCGCCGTGCGCGCCGCGCCGGTCAACGTCGCCATGTCGATGAGCAGTTCCGGCTCTTCGGCGTCGGCATCCGCCAGCGCATCGGCCAGCACAAGGCGGCCTTCGGCATCGGTATTTCCGATCTCGACGGTGAGGCCCTTGCGGCTCCTGAGAATGTCGCCGGGACGGAAAGCGTCGCCCGACACGCTGTTCTCGACGGCAGGGATCAGCACACGCAACCTGACATCGAGCTTCGCGCCCATGACGAGCGCGGCAAGGGCGAGCACATTGGCGGCGCCGCCCATATCCTTCTTCATCAGGAGCATTGCGCTCGACGGCTTGAGGTCGAGCCCGCCCGTATCGAAGCAAACGCCCTTGCCCACCAGCGTGACCTTGGGCGCATCGAAACGGCCCCATGTAAGGTCGATCAGGCGCGGCGCGACGGCAGCGGCGCGGCCCACTGCATGAATCATCGGATAATTGCGGTCGAGAAGCTCGTCGCCCTCTATGACGCTCACCTTCGCCTCATGCGCCTCCGCGACAGCATGCGCGGCGGCCGCGAGATCGGCGGGGCTCATGTCGTTGGTCGGTGTGTTGATGAGGTCGCGGACCAGGAAGATGGCGCGGGCGACGCGGCTCACCTCTTCGCCGTCCACGCCGTCCGGCAGAACGAGACGCGGATACTGGCGCGCCTTGCCGCTATAGCGCGCAAAACCATACGTGCCGAGCGCAAAGCCGAGCGCCGCCTTTTCCGGCGTCTCGCCAAGCGCACCGGCAAGACGATAGGTCTGGACCGGCAGCGAAGCCGCCAGAGCGCCGGTGACGAAAGGGTCGGAGCCGTCACCGATTCCGAGGATCGCGCCCGACAATCCGCCCGAGCCATCCGGCAACAGCAGCACCTTGCCCGCTTCCGCCTTGAAGCCCGACGTCTCGACCCATGCGGCGCCCGCGCCCGCATGTTCGGCTGCCCAGTTTTGCAGATCGGCCGACCGCACCAGCCAGACCGGCGTCGCGGCGGCATCCTTTTTCGTGACGAAGATTTCAAGCATGACCGGTCCAATAATGACGTCGCATTCGCGCAGTCGAAACCTTATAGAGTGGAGTGATTACCCGCAACGGGCGCCGGTCGGAGGCGCCGGGGCGCAGAAAAGGCGGAGGACGGCATGCAGGATTTCGAACTCATCATCGGCGACAAGAACTGGTCGACCTGGAGCCTGCGGCCCTGGATCCTGATGAAAGTAGCCGGCATTCCCTTCCGCGAGGCGCATATCCGCCTGCGGCAGGAAACCACAAAGGCGCAAGCTCTGGAGCATTCGCCGTCGGGCCTCGTTCCAGTGCTCAAGTGGGATGGCAACATTGTCTCGGACTCGCTCGCGATCTGCGAAACGCTCCACGACCTCTTCCCCGAAAAGAGGCTCTGGCCCGAAGCCGTGCCGACCCGCGCCCAAGCCCGCAGCGCCGCCTGCGAAATGCATTCGGGATTCATGGATCTGCGCCGCGACATGCCCATGGACATCATCAACCGCTATCCCGGCGAAGGGCACAGCGAGGGCGCGCGCGGCCATGCGCGGCGCATCGTCGAAATCTGGCGTACGCTTCGCAGCCGCTATGGGCTGAACGCCGCGCAGGACGAGGGCTTCCTTTTCGGCCACTTCACCATCGCGGACGCGATGTATATGCCCGTGGCGACGCGCTTTCGCACCTATGGCGTCGATCTCGCGAAGCTTGGCGATGACGGAAATGCGAAATCCTATATGGACGCCCTGCTGGCGCTCCCCGCTTTCCACGAATGGGAAGAGGGCGCGAAGCGCGAAATGGCCGCTCGTGGCTGAACTTCACTTTTCGGGCAGCACACCTTCCTCGCGATAAAAGCGCGCGGCGCCTGGATGGAGCGGAATCGGCAGATTGGCAACGGCATCCGCCATCAGCTCTTGCCGCGCCGCCTCTTCCGCTGCCTTGTCGTGCTTTTTCGGCAAGGGCGATGCCTCGTCGGCGGCTGGCAGAAACTCGCGATTACCCGGCTCGAAAAGCGCCTTCGTCATGTCATGGACCAGCGCCGGATCAGCATTGGCGTTGCATACCCAGACGGCGCTGAGCGCCAGCGTGTCGAGCGCAGGCGCAAAGCGATAGGCTTCCGCATCGATATGCAGCGGGCTCAACTCGCGATGCGAGTCCACAAGTTTTGCCGTCGCTTCGCCATCTATGGGGACAAGGTCGATGGCGCCGCGAGCTGCAAGGTCGGCGACAAGCGGGTCCGGCACAGCAGCGATCAGAAAGAACGCATCAAGCTGGCCATGCAGCATCATATCGGACGCGCGTGCCGGCCCCTCACGCACGATCTCGACATTCCTTGCCGTCAGGTCATAGCCACGCAAAATCAAGAGCACGACATCGGTGGTCCCCGACGCCTTGTCGCCCACCGAAACGCGCTTGCCTGCCAGATCGGCAAGCGTATGGATATTTGCACCCCGGCTCGCGACCAGATGAACCGCCTCGCGGCGAATGCTCGCAATCGCCCGCAGATTGGCGAAACGCTTCTCGCCGCTGAATGGCCCCGCGGCCCGCGACGCCTCGGCAAGCGTGGTCGATCGAACGAGAGCGGATTCGAAATGTCCGGCACTCACCGCCCTCACATTGGCAACCGAGCCTGACGAGGATTTGACCACCGCGACCAGCCCTTCAACGCCGCAGGGACTCCCAGGCTCGCAGGGGCCTGCATCCGGCGGGCGGCTGATGATCGCGGCGAGCCTGCGCCCAAGGCCGAAATAAGGACTGTCGGAAGCTCCGGCGCCGATACGAAAGAAGGTGATCTTTTCCGTGCCCTCGTCGAGGGTCACGGGCCCGCGCTCATAAAGAAGCGCCAGAAAGCCGGCGATCAGGGCCACAGCCGCCCCGCCGATAAACCAGCGCGCCAGCGGGCGCTTCGCGGTCTCGCCTACCCGGGCCTTGATGCTCGACCAGAACGCCATTCGGCTAGCTTCCTCCCTCCGCCCGGCGAGCGGCGCCGCATACCTCATGCAACCCGCAGCTTGCCAGAGTAGCGCCGAAAAGCGAGGCAATCCGCCGGAACTTATAATTAAGGCTTTCTTGACGGGTACTCAGCCAAAATCGCTATCGATCGGTAGAGGTCCAAGTCAGGACACATAGACCTATGGACAGCATCAAGAAATTCAGAGCCCGCTCAGGGGCGACACGCCTTCTCATGGCTTCGACGGCGCTTGCCACAGCGCTCGCGCTTTCAGCCTGCGCCACCACGCAAGGCCCCGGCGCCGATGCGGGTCAGAACGGACCGGCCGCCGCCGCCCAGCCGGCAAGCAAACCCTCCACGCAGGACGTCGAAAAGATTCGCGAGGCCGCGATCACCTCCACCAAGACGGAGGATTACATCTCGGCCGCCGCGTACTGGGGCAATCTCTATGAGCGCCAGCAGGACGACCCCGATACGGCCGTCAATTATTCCAAGGCGCTGCGCCAGATAGGCTCCATCGATCAGGCAGGCACCGTGATGCAGCGCGCCAAGGATCTTCATGGCGACAGCGCCGAAGTGCAGGCCGAATATGGAAAGGTGCTGGCCGCGAGCGGTCGCGCCGATCAGGCGGTGCCGGTTCTCAACCGCGCCGCCGCGCTCGCCCCGAAGGACTGGACCATTCTCTCCGCCGCCGGCGTCGCGCTCGATCAGACGGGCCGCTATGCGGAAGCACAGGAAAAATACAAGGCGGCGTTGACGCTCGATCCCGGCAACCCCTCTGTCCTCACCAATCTCGGCCTCTCCTATGCGCTGCAGGGCGATCTCGACCATGCCGAACAGACCCTGAGGCAGGCGGTGGCCGATCCCCGGGCAACCGCCAGCGCGCGGCAGAACCTCGCCGTCGTGCTCGGCCTCAAGGGTAATTTCGAGGAGGCGTCGCGCATCGCACGGGCCGACCTGCCCGCCGAAGTCGCCGAGAACAACATCGCCTATTTGCGTGAAATGCTGACGCAGCCCGCGCTCTGGAAGCAGATGGAAAAACTCGACAAGCCAGCCACGGCAGCGACGGCGACAGCGGATCAGGTGTCCGAAATGCCGCCGGCGACCACCACATCTCTCCACTGACGAAGTGGAATCCACTCACGAAAAAAGGCGCCTCACCGGGCGCCTTTTTATTTATCGCTACCACCTTTGCCGATCAGGCCAGATGCAACACATTGATGACCGCCGGGCCGAGGATGACGCAGAAGAGCACGGGCAGAAAGAAGGCAATCATCGGCACGGTCAGCTTCGGTGGAAGAGCCGCCGCCTTTTTCTCGGCTTCCATCATGCGCATGTCGCGATTTTCCTGCGCCATGACGCGGAGCGCCGTTCCAAGCGGTGTGCCGTAACGCTCGGCCTGAATAAGGCTCGTCACCACTGCCTTCACGCCGTCAAGCCCGGTGCGCCGGGCAAGATTCTCATATGCCTTGCGACGCTCCGGCAGATAGGACAGTTCGGCAGTCGTCACGGTGAGTTCTTCCGCAAGCTCCACCGACTGGCTGCCGATCTCGCCAGCGACCTTCTGGAACGCCGCTTCGACGGACATGCCGGATTCGACGCAGATCAGCAGAAGGTCGAGCGCGTCTGGGAACGCCTTCTTGATCGATTCCTGACGCCGCGCGATGACGTTCTGCACAAAGACGTTTGGCAGGTAGAAGCCGAAGAAAGCGCCCGCAGCCGCGATGAAGAAGCGCCCCATCGTCCCCTGGCCAAAGCTGTTGACGAAATGGAGATAGCCAAGCACGACCAGGAACAGCGCCGGCGGCATCACGAAGCGGAAGAAAATGAAGGTGTAGATCGGCCCCTGTCCACGGAACCCGGCCTGACGGAGCTTTTCCTTCACTTCCTCGTTTTCGAGCATGCGCGCATGCCCGAACTTCTCGACGATCTGCTTGGTAAAACCCTTGGGCGTCTGGCGCAGACGGTTCTTCTCCATCTGCATCTGCTCGCGATGACGCTGTCGCAGCGCCTCGCGCTCCGTGGCCGCCGCCTTCATGCGGGCACCGAGCTTATCGGTTTCGAGCAGCGGCATGGCGAGCGTCAGGATGGTCGCGAAAGCGGCGACGCCGACGAGCAGCATCACACCCGTTTCGAGATTGAACGCATCTGCAATCAGGGAATACATGGCCGCGCCCTCAGAAGTTGAAGTTGATCATCTTGCGCATCACAAGAATGCCCATGCCCATCCAGCACAGTCCGCCGACGATGATCATATGGCCGGGACGCGTGGTGATGAGCGGCTCGAGATAGGTCGGCGCGGAAAAATAGAGAATGGCCATGACGCCCGGGGGAAGCACGCCGATGATTGCGGCCGAGGATTTGGCTTCCTGCGAGATCGCAATAATCTTGGCGCGCATGCGCTTGCGGTCGCGCAACACCTTTGAGAGATTGTTCAGTGCTTCAGCGAGGTTGCCGCCCGTCTTCTGCTGGATGGCGAGAACGATCTGAAAGAAGTTCACCTCGGCGAGCGGCATGCGTTCAAAGACCTTGGCGAGCCCCTGATCGAGGGAGACACCGACGCGCTGCCCTTCGACAAGGCCCTGGAACTCGGTGCGCACGGGCTCGGCGGCTTCCGTCGCGATGATCTTCAGACAGTCGTTGATCGGAAGGCCCGCCTTGACGCCGCGCACGATGACGTCGATCGCATTCGCGAATTCGGCGAGAAACGCCTTCTGCCGGCGCGAGATGATAAATCCCAGAATCCAGCGCGGCAGGCCGAGCGCCCCCGCGAAGGCGGCCCCGAGGCCGACCAGAGGCGAATAACCCATGAACATGACCAGCGCCGCGCAGATGAGGCCGGAGGTCGCGCTCAGCATGTAAAAGTTCCGCGGCGTCATCTCAAGGCCGGCGCGTTCGAGCTTCAGCCGCAGCGTAACCTTCTGCTGCGCCTTCTGCTTCTGCTCGATGCTCTTGAGCGTTTCCTGAACCTGCTTGCGACGCTTGTCGTTGCCGTCGGCATCTGCCTCCGCGGATTTGCCGCGACTGCGTTCGCCGCCGGCCACGCGCGCCACGCGCTTCGAGGTATTGTTGCTACCGCCCACAAACGCGAATCCGACGCCGCCGATGCAGAGCGCGGCGAGCATTGCGATGCCTGTGACGAGGAGCGTTGTCTGGTCCATGGTCCCCCTCCTCAGGCTTGCGCGCGGTCGAGCGCGGCGGCCAGCGCATGATGCTGATTGTAGTAGCGCGCGCGATCCCAGAAGGCTGGCCGGGCGATACCCGTCGACTTGTGCCTGCCCTTGAGCTTGCCCGTCTCATCTTCGCCTTCGATGTCGTAGATGAAGAGGTCCTGCGTGATGATGACGTCGCCTTCGGTGCCCAACACCTCAGTGATATGGGTGATGCGGCGTGAACCGTCGCGCAGACGCGCGGCCTGAATGATCACGTCGATCGACCCTGTGATCATCTCACGGATGGTCTTCGAGGGCAGGTTATAACCGCCCATCGTGATCATGCTTTCGAGACGCGACAGAGCTTCACGCGGGCTGTTGGCGTGCAACGTTCCCATCGAACCGTCGTGACCGGTATTCATGGCCTGAAGAAGGTCGAATGCTTCGGGTCCGCGGACCTCGCCCACGATGATGCGTTCGGGACGCATACGCAGGCAGTTGCGCACGAGTTCCGTCATGGTGATCTGGCCCTGACCTTCGAGGTTCGGCGGCCTTGTTTCCAGACGCACCACGTGAGGCTGCTGAAGCTGCAGTTCGGCAGCGTCCTCACAGGTGATCACACGCTCGTCGGTATCGATATAGGCGGTGAGGCAGTTGAGAAGCGTCGTCTTGCCAGAGCCCGTACCGCCGGAGATCAGAACGTTGCAGCGAACCTTGCCGATAATGCCGAGCACTTCCGCGCCTTCGGGCGAAATCGACTTGTATTCGACAAGATTCTGCAGCGTGAGCTTGTCGCGGCGGAACTTACGAATGGTGAGCGCCGGGCCATCGATCGACAGGGGCGGCACGATGACGTTGACGCGGCTGCCGTCGGGCAAGCGCGCGTCGCAGATGGGGCTTGCTTCGTCAACGCGACGGCCGACCTGGCTCACAATGCGCTGACAGATGTTCATCAGCTGACTGTTGTCGCGGAAGCGGACGCTGGTCAGCTCGACCTTGCCGCCGACTTCGATGAAGGTCCGGTCGGCACCATTGACCATGATGTCGGCAATGTCGTCACGCGCAAGCAGCGGCTCCAGCGGACCATAACCAAGAACGTCGTTGCAGATATCCTGAAGCAGGGCTTCCTGCTCGGAAATCGACATGACGACATTCTTGATCGATAGGATCTCGTTGACGATGTCACGGATTTCCTCGCGTGCGCTCTCCGAGTCGAGCTGCGCGAGCTGGGTGAGATCGATCGTATCGATCAGCGCATTAAAGATTGTCGTCTTGATCTGATAGTAGTTCTCGGACCGCGTATCCGCAGGCTTTGCGCGGGGCGGCGCAGGCGGCGGCGCATTGCGCGCGGCGACAGGCTTCGCAGCTGCGGCGGAAGGTGCCTCGGCTGCTGAAGCCGCGCTTGTCGGCGCGGGAGCGACAGGCTTCCGGGGAGCCGACTGGGTATCATTGCGCCGTCCAAACACGCGTTACTCCTCCGGATCAGCCCTTGCGGGTCAGCCGCTTCAGGAATGGGAAGATTGATGACCCGGCTGGCTTGACGGGCTGGGCCTGACGACCGCACAGCTGCTTGGCGAGAAAGCGGAAGCCTTCCGTCGCCTTGCCCTTCGGATCGAGCTCTTCGACCATCTGCCCGTTATTCGCCGCCGTGCCGAACAACGCAGGGTTGAACGGCAGCACCAGCGTCGGCTCGACACCGATCGCCTGCGCGAAGTCCTTCACCGGAATTTCGGGCCGCTTCGGAACGCCGACCTGATTGATGACCACATGGGGCGTGAAATCATTGGCGCGCATCTGTCTGGCAAGGTCGATGATGTTCTTCGTATTGCGCAGACTCGCGAGGTCCGGCGTCGCCGTGATGACGATGTCGTCGGCGGCAAGAAGCAGCTTCTTCGTCCAGGACGACCAGACATGCGGCAGGTCAACGATGACGCAAGGCACGGTCTCGCGCACGATCTCGAGGACGGACTCATAAGCCTCGCTATCCATGTCGAAATCGCGGTCGAGAACGGCGGGCGCGGCGAAGAGGCTCAGGTGGTCCGAGCACTTTACCAGCAGCCGGTCGAGCAGCACGTCGTCAAGGCGCTCCGGCGTCGTCAGCGCATCGGCGATGCCTTGCGCGGGATCCTGATTGAAATCGAGACCCGCGGTGCCGAAGGGAAGATCGAGATCGGTGATGATCACGTCTTCCTGCATGCGCGTCGAGATGCACCAGCCGACATTATGCGCGATGGTGCTGGAGCCCGTACCGCCCTTCGCGCCCATGAAGGCGATGGACCGTCCGATCGGCGGGGCATCCGGGTCTGCATAAAGGCGAGAGACCGCCTCGATGATCTGCATCGGCTGCAGCGGGCTCACGAGATACTCGTTCACGCCCTGGCGGATCATCTCGCGATAGACGGAAACGTCATTCAGATGACCAACGACGACGACCTTCGTGCCGGCATCGCAAACCTCGGCAAGGGCCGCCAGATCGCTGAAAAGGTCAGCTTCGCCGCGCTTCGTCTCGACGAGAATGAGATTCGGCGTGCCGTTCTGCTGATACTGTTCCACGGCCGCCTTGATGCCGCCCATGTGAACGGTCAAATGAGCCTTCGCAAGACGCCGGTCTTCGCCCGCGCGCTGGATGGCGCTGCCGGTCTCGGGCAGCTCGCAAAAAGCATGGATCGTGATCCGCGGCACGGGCTTCATGACCGGAGAGGGAGCTTCCTCTTCCGGCATCGGCGGTGCTTCCATCGCTTGCTTACGCGCTATGCTCATTTGCTGACCTCACTCACCGCTGCGGAATCCTGCCCGTCACGCTTCGTCGCTGTAATTTCACCCTGGCGATACTTGCCGAGAACTTCGGTCGAACGCTGCGCGTCCCTCGGCGTGCTGTCGCGCGGCGTCACCAGATCGCCTGGATCGGCAACAAGCACCGCAAGATTGTTCTGACTGGCGCAACCGAAATTGGGCGGAGACCCGTTCGTCGGATCGTCCGCATAGTCGCTCGACCAGTCTCCGCAGGCGCTCGGTTTGGCGACATAGCGATTGTAGGAAAGAATAATCGGCGCATCGGCGCTGGAAGCCGAAGCTGCATAAGAGGTGTAGTTTACGGCGTCCGTCGAGACACCCTTGTCCGACAGCGTATCGCGAATATCGACGAGTACGTTCATTGCCGTCGTCGTGTTGGCGGAGCCCGACGGCGTCGATACGGTGAGCGCGCCATGTCCGCGCTCCTTGTAGGCGACGGCAAAGCTCGCAACGTCGCGGCGCTCCTGATCGGTCAGGGCCGACTTCGAACGCGGCGCGGGAACGCTGAGCGTCGGGACATCGCGATCCACCGAAATTGGGTGACGATATTCAGGCTCCTGATAGGCCATTTCGGCTCCGTTGAAGCCACCGCCGCAACCCGTGACCGAGAGGGCGATAGCAACGGGCAGAAGATGCCGCGCGATACGGAAGGACAACACATGACTCATTTGGTCCACGGCTCCCATCAATCCACCACGAACCCAACCGGGCCCTTCAACTTCTTGTCCGTCGGCGCGCTGCCGTTCGTGCCGTAAGTTGCGTTGAGACGGCCCATGAGAATCGTGTCCATGTCGCTTGCTGGTGCATAGCCATCCGTCGGCAGCGCAATCTTCTTGCGGTTCGTCGGGTCGACGATGTACGGCGTCACGACGACAACGAGTTCCGTTTCGTTCTTCTGATAGTCGCGGCTCCGGAAGAGCGCGCCGAGAACCGGCACGTCCTTCGCACCCGGAACGCCGTCGATGTTCTGCTTCGTCTTGTCGGAGAGAAGACCGGCCATAACGAGAGATCCACCGGAGGGAAGCTCAAGCGTCGTTTCGGCGCGCCGGACATTGAGGCCGGGAATGCTCATGCCCTGAGAAACGATCGCGCCCGACGTCGTCAACTCGCTGACTTCGGTCGAAATCTTCAGGCTGATCCGGCCTTCGCTCAACACCACCGGCGTAAACGCAAGACCGACACCGAAAGGCTTGTAGGAAACTGTGATGTTGCCCTGGTTGTCCTTGGAGACAGGGATCGGGAATTCACCGCCCGCGAGGAATTTTGCGCTTTCCCCAGAAATCGCCGTTAGCGTCGGCTCGGCGAGCGTCCGGACAATTCCGTCCTCCTCAAATGCCTTTAACGTCTGATCAATGGATAGTCTTCTGCTCCTCCATGAAAGAGGACTTTTCAGCGTAGCCCCACCAAGCTCTCCCTGAAGGGAGAAGCCATTTGTGGTTACGAGACTTGCGGCAAACTTCCCCAAGGTCAGCGCACTCGACAGATCGATGCCGAGCTGCTTGATGACGTTGCGCTGCATTTCCGCAACGGTCACCTTCAGCATGACCTGTTCCTTGCTGTCGACCGCAAGCATGTTCAGCACCTGCTCAGTCTTGCCGACATAGCGCTCGGCGAGATCGCGCGCCTTGTCGGCGTCGCTCGAATTGGCGACGGTACCCGACAGAACGATGTGATCGTTCATCGCCTGAACATCGATCTTCGCATCGGGCAGATAGTGGCGAAGCGCATCCCGGAGTCCGGTCAGATCGCGTTCGACGCGAATTTCGAGATCGAGGATCTGCTGACCCTTGTCATTGAAGAAGAATGCGTTGGTCTGCCCGACCGTCAGGCCGATCAGATAGGTACGCGTGGCGGAACGTACGACGGCATCGACGACTTTCGGATCGGAAACCAGAACGTCGCGTGCCGCAACGGGCAACTCGACGATGGCAGCCTTGTTGAGACCGAGCACAACCGAGCGCGACGTCTTGCCGGACCCGCCGGTTTCAATCTTCACATAGTCGGCGTTGCTCACCGCGGCGTTGGCCGGAACGGCGATGGCGCAAGCAGCAAGCATCGTTACCAACAGTCGGCTTGCGCGAAGAATGCTCATGATCTTGCCTGTGACCAAACTCATGACGCTTACCTCACCCGTACCGTTTTTTCCGTGCCATACCGCACAACCCGGATCATCGTGCTTTCGGTCTTGGCCGCCTGATCGTCGGCAACCACTTTGTCCGCTTCGGCAATGCTGCGCAGAGAGAGCGAAATGGTTCCGTCAATTTGAGCAGCCGCGAGCACCTCGACCTGCTGGCCGCTCAGCTCAAGCGTCGCCGTCCGACCCACGGTGGCCTGATCGCCGTCTTCCTTGAAACGCTGATCGATGGCGAGAACCCGAACATTGCGCAGAATGGTTTCCGCGCGCGCGACGTCCTTGCCTTCGACGCCGCTCTCGCGGACCTTGTGCGTCAACACCACATCGACGTGATCGTTAGGCAGGATGAAGCCGCCGGCACTCGTTTCCGCGGCAACCGGAACCGCGACAGCCCGCATGCCAGGCGCGATCAGCGCCGACATGAAGCCGCCCTTGTCCAGGCTGACGAGCTTTGTTTCGATGATCGGCTCGCCGTTCGAGATCTGCATGCGCGCGACACTACCCGCGAACTGGTCGATGGCGTTGGGTTTTACGGCCTTCGTAATGAGCTCCGGCGCGAGCTGACCTTCGGGCCATGCCTGCCAGCGCAGGCTGCCGCCGGTTACGCGCTCGCCACGCTCAATATTCGAGGCAGCCACCAGGACTTCAACAGCCGGAGCCGCCGCGACGGGTTCGGCCTTGTCGGACTTGTGCGAGACAAGACCACGGGCCAACAGTGCTGCAAGCCCCGCCGCTACCACCGCCAGAATCAACACACCCATGCGCGCCGCGTTCACGTCTCAGTTCCTTTCGTCCGGTGCGACAAACTTGTCCACCAAAGCCCCTCAGGCTCTTATCCCAGAGAGATCACCATCCGGAAAACATCCGTATCCGGAAATATAATCAGTCCCGCCGCCGCCAATGCGAGCCCATAAGGCACGCCCTCCTTGCGATCGTGCAGCCGCGCGATCCAGTTCACGCGGAAGAGAAAGCCCGGCAGCGGCATGTTTCTGTAAAAAAGGATCAGCAATGTCAGGACACCGCCGAAAATGCTCGCGACGAGGAGATAGGGCAGCGCCTGTCCCCAACCCACCCAGAGAGAGGCCGCCGCCACAAACTTCGCGTCGCCGCCGCCGATCCAGCCCATGGCGAACGCCGCCATGCCGACAAGCAGAAGCGCAAGACCCGCGGAAGCATGCAGCGCTATTTCCGAAAGCGGCACACCGACAAGCGGCGCCGTAATGAAGAAAGCGAGCGCAAGACCCAGCGTCAGCCAGTTCGGGATCGTCATGGTCGTGAGATCTCGAATTCCGGCGAAGATCATCGCGGCTGCGAAAACGACAATCGGCAATATGCTCAGCACAGCAACGCCCCGATTTCTGTTGGCGGATCGGCAGACCTCTACCGATCAACTTTTCTGTTCGTTTTGAATTTTGAACCTGAGCCGTAAATTTGGCGTAAACAGCGGCTTTCATTGGTGAACGAAGCGTTAAAAATAAAACCGCCAGATCCCGTTGCCAGGATCTGGCGGTTTTCAGAAACGCTCGGTACCGGCGGACGTGGCAGAGGGCTGCTAGCCGCCGTTACTCCGAGTTAGCCCTTGATCGCCGTATCGACCTTGGTGAACGTCGCGCTGATATCGGTACCCAGCGACGTAACGATCATGGCGATGGCAACGGCGATACCGGCGGCAATCAGGCCGTATTCGATCGCGGTCGCACCGGATTCATTCTTCGCAAAAGCTTTCAGAAACTGACCCATTACAAGTCTCCTTCACATATGTGGCTTCTCGACAGCATCAATCTCCTCAGCCCCGCCGGGAGATAGCCCGCTCTGGGGCCGACAAGGAGCCTAGCGATCCTTCATTACTTGAATACTAACAATCACGTTCGAGTTGCCTAAAATACGGCCATTTTTTTGGTTGTTTTCTGTATTCAACAGAACTATTTATGTATTCATACGCATGACAAAGAATATCTTGCCTCAACTTTTCAAATAAAACAGAAGTGGCATTCGAAACAAGGTTACTTAGGGGTTAAACGCCGCGCGATTACCCTGCGGCGTGCGCATCCCCATTCAGCGCAATGCGCAGATACAGGTCAGCAGCGACACAGACGCGCCGCAGCCGATTATTACGAAATATGTAAGGGGAGCCCGCGTCAGCGAGCGTCACAGATACGGCGCAGCGCCGCTTCGTTCCTGATCCAGAGTCCCGGATAATCGCGCTCGGCGATTTCGAGCCGCACGAGCTCGGCAATTGCGCCTGCGACGACTTCTTCGGTGGTCGACAGACGATCCGCAAGTTCGCGGTGGCGCGGCAGACGCGGCACGATGAGGCCGCCCCGAGCATCACCCTGCGCGCGCGGCTCCGCCAGCGCGAGAAGTTCGGCATAGACGCGCTGAGCTCCGGTTGCGCCGGGCTGACTTTCCGAGGCGGCGCTGGTGGCAGCCTCGCGAGCGCGCAGCATCTTTGCATATTGAAACAGAAGAGCACGCGAGACGGATTCCTGGCGCGTGAGCAATTCGGAGAAGCGCGCCTCTGGCAGCAGCGCGATCAGCGTGTCGTCGCGGGCAATCGCGGTGAGGTCGCCATCGTCCAGGCCGAGTATTCCGGTTTCGCCGAACTGGCCGCCGGCAAAGACATCGACATAGGAAATGCGGCCGGCCGCGCCCGTGGGCCGCGCAAGACGCACCGAGCCCGAGACGATGAAAACCACATCGCCGCGCGTGCCGCCCTGCCCCGCCGAAAAAATAATGTCGTTGCGCGCATAGGACCGCCAGTCACATTCGGCGGAAAGCAACGCCAGCTCCCGTGGCTCCAGATCGGCCAGAATGCGGATACCGCGCAGGCTTTTCGACTTCTCGGGGGAAGATTGGGTCGTGCGGTCCGTTCCGAACATTTGCGCCTCCAATTGCAACATGAAATTAAGGCGGCCGCCTTAATCTGCGGTAAAGACGCCGCTCGGTGAAAGGGTCAACAAATCATTCACCCCTTGGCCTTAGGCTCCATACACATAACGGCGAACTGGTCGCCGCCCGAAAGAGATGGCCATCCCATGCTTTCAACTTCCCGCAAAACTCTCCGGCTCGCCGGTTGTGCCGCCCTTGCCCTCGGCTTCCTTTCGAGCGGCGCTGAGGCTGGCAATTTCAAGGTTGAACTCAACGAGCAGAAGGTGCTTCACCTTGCCGCTCCGATCGCAACCGTCATGGTTGGCAACCCGGCCATCGCCGATGTTCTGGTCGAGAACTCCCAGACCGTCTATGTCCTGGGCCGCAGCTACGGCAAGACCAATTTCATTGCCCTGGACGCAGCGGGCAAACAGATCGTGCAATATGATCTCGATGTCGTCGCTCAGTCGGGCGGTGTCGTTACCCTCGTTCGCGGTACGGGCCAGGCAACCTACAGCTGCTCGCCGCGCTGCGAGCCGGTTCTGAATCCAAGCGACTCAGGCGAAAGTTTCTCCAAGACCCTCAATCAGTCGAGCGCGCTGGCAGGTGCCGCGAGCGGCGCCGCGACAAGCGCCAGCGCTGCCCAGACCCCCCAGTAATACGCCTGCCAAACAAACCAAACGGCCCGCCTTGAAAAGGCGGGCCGCTTTTGTTGGCTGACTATTATTGGCTGATGCGGAGATTGGAAATCGACGTCGCGATCGCCGTAAAGATCGAATCGAGCTGACTTGCGCTCGATACGTCGTAGTAATAACCCGTGCCCGACGAGCAGGCGGACAGAAGCGTGGCGTTTCCATCCAGCGTGCGGATCGTATAGACCGTGATGCCGGCGTTCTTGATGGCACTGCAGACAAGGGCGGTGCGCACATCCGCGCCCGAACATATGTTCATGCCGTCGCAAGTCACCGCTCCCTGACGATAGTAAGTATTGTCGCCGTCAGTCAGGAAGATCAGCACCTTGTTGATCTTCTTGGGGTCCGCCGCTGCCGCCGTCGAGAGGGGCATGCCCTGCGTCAGCATGTTCCAGCCCCAGACGAGTCCGATCGTCGTGTTGGTCGAGCCGCCGGCCGTCATCGCATTGATCTTGCTCGTCAGCGCCGTCCAATCATAGGAGAGCGACATCAGCGACTGCAGGCTGCAACTATTGTTGTAGCTGTTCGCAGTATCGGCCGGATAAAGTGTCGTTGAATCGCTGGTCGAAGGCGGCGTCACCGACACGTCATTGTCCTCGTCGCGATCGGTAACACACCCCTTCCAGCCCGTCTTGCTGACGGTTTTGGTCGACGTGGTGTCGGTACAGGTCGTGCGGCCCCATGTCCTGGTGCAGGTTTGCGACGGGTAGGTCCAGCTCCATTTGAGCCAGCTCGCAGAACTGTTCGACGAACCGACATTGACGTCTGTCGTAAAGGGAATGATCGCAACCTTGACGTCGCCGGCGTTCGGCGCCGAGTTCTGCAGGACCGTCAGGAAGCTCTTTGCCGCCGTCTGAAGCGAGGAGAGCTTGCTGCTTTGTGACATCGAGCCGGTATTGTCGAAGACCAGCGCCACCTCCAGCTTCTTGCCCAGCTTGGTGATCTCTGAGGTTGCGGCAATGCTCATGCTGTTGATGCCGACAATGCCCATGATCGCAGTCGGCATCGACGCGGAGGCGGCAAGCGTGACCTTCGCAGTGGTGGACGTCACCGTCAGAGTGCCGGGAACACCGATTTTTGTCGCCGGATAATTGGCATTGAAAAAGTTCTGAGCGGTCGTCTGTATCTGGGCGTTCGTAAGGCCCGTCATGCCCGCGACAGCGAGGCCCGCGGCATCGAGCGCCTTCGTCATGCGCTGCTTGACGACATAAGCGCGCGAAATGTCGATGGCCGCGCCGACGGCAATGAGGATCGGGATGACAGATAGAGCGAAGAGGATCGCATAGCTGCCGCGCGCGTCCGAAATGAAGCGGCGCAGCAAGGATGGGCGCCGCGCTGGGCGCATTGAAGTTGGAGTCTGGTTCCGCATGGCCTTGGCCCCGGCAATATGAAATGCAGGGCGATGATGTGATGCCAGCAGTTAACGCAACATCAACTTTCACGTTGCAACTCTAGGCATCTCCGCGAAATGCGCGAGCTTCCCCGCGGCAGTCCGCCCGCCTCATTGCCGTTCGGCGATACTTCCATTTGCGCATGGAAAGTTAACGAGGCATCAAGAATCTACCGCCAACATGGACGTGGACGGTCAATCCACGCCGGGCCGACGATGCCTGAAGCATCGCAGCGACGTGCCGAGAACCCGAGGCGAGTATCTGGCGATGACGCAAAACGAAAGCACCAAAAGGAACGGCCTCCTGCGCCGCTTCGCGCGCGCCAATCGTGCGAGCGTGGCCGTCGAATTCGCCCTGACGGCGCTTCCCTTCTTCATGGTTCTTTTTGCCATCATCGAGGGCGGCCTCGTTTTCTTCGCCACGGCAACCCTCGAAAACGCGGTGACCGATGTGGGCCGCCTCATCCGCACCGGCCAGGCCCAGACAGGCAACATGACCTCGGCGCAGCTCGTTCAGAAGATCTGCAATGAAGTCGTCTTTGTCTCGAACTGCACCACCAACCTGAAGCTCGACGTGCGCACCTTTTCGAGCTTCTCGAGCGTGGCCTTTCCTTCGCCTGTCGACGCGAACGGAAAGATCGTCGACACGCTGCAATTCGATACCGGCAGCGCGGGCGACATCGTCCTTATCCGCGCCTTCTATGTCTGGAGTGTCATGAGCCCGCTACCAACGGGACTTGCGAACAATACGGGCAGTTCTCGCCTTATCCAGTCGAGCGTCGCATTCCGCAATGAACCCTATACGTCCTCCTGAGTGTTGCAGAGGCCCCGCCCATGAGTGCCCATTCCCGCAAAGAAGCCGCAGCACTGATGACAGCGCATGAACAGTCGCGCCGTTTCTGGCGAGACACGCGAGGGCTTGCCGCGGTTGAGTTCGCGATGATCCTGCCGATCATGCTGACGCTGTATTTCGGCACGCTGGAGACGGCGGACGCGCTCACCGCGTCGCGTCGCGTGGCCAATGTCGCGGAGACTGCCGCTGACCTTGTCGCCCAGGAGACCACGGTCAGCAGCGCCGACCTGAACGACGTCTTCGCGGCAAGCACCGCGATCCTTACGCCCTTTGACACGGCACCGATCAAGATCACGATCTCAAGCGTGGTGGCGAGCAGCAGCAACGTGACCACCATCGCCTGGAGCAGCGCTTATGGAGGTGCCACCGCCCGCACCGTGAATTCCAGCATCACTCTCCCGACCGGCCTCACCACCGCCAATTCCAGCGTCATCATGGCCGAGGTGACCTACAGCTACGTCTCCCCGATCGCCCATTTCATCGTCGGGCCGATCACCATGACCGAAACGGCCTATCTGCGCCCTCGCCGCTCGCTCACCGTCGCGAAGACCTCCTGAGCGGATCGATTCCGTCCGTTAACCAACATTCCCGCCTGCCCGATGCAAAACTGCCGCAGCCACCTTATGGGGCGGTAAAGGGCGGACCCATGTCCCGCCACCGGCGCGTCGGCGCTATCGCGCGCGGCAATGCGGCGGACTTTACCGGCGTGTGCGCCGCCAGGACGCGGCAAAGCCGATCGGCAGCCACAAGCGTCTGAAAATTATGGGAATTTTGCCGCAGGGGCGCTGGCGGAGGGAGAGAACTCTTCGACAAACTCGCTTAGCGGGTCGCTTCGCATTGGGTTGATGTTTGGGCAAACTGACGCGTAGATCGGCTTTGCTCTGCTTTTCGCTGATGGTTCCGCAGCACAAGCCCCGGCAACGCCGGACCATCCCATCATTGCCCGTGAACGTAGCTGTTTGGGACGCCGCATCGTCAGGGGTGCAGTCGTCTTACTCTGCCCAGCAATGGACTAGTTTGCCCTGGTTTCCTATGCTATGGTCGCAAAAACAGCGAGGGCTCGATAATGGCGGATTCGCCAGACCAGGCCATGACCGTCCGGGATGTGGCTGGCTATCTGAACGTCGACGAGAAGACGGTCTATCGGCTTGCAAAGCGTGGCGACCTGCCGGGGTTCAAGGTGGCCGGTGCATGGCGCTTCAAGAGATCGGACCTCGATAGCTGGATTGATCTGCAGAAAAAAGCTGCACAGACCAAGGCTTGAGGGGGCCCGAGTGAGCGATCTGAACATCAGCAATTTTATCTGGAACATCGCCGATGATGTTCTGCGCGATGTCTATGTTCGCGGCAAATACCGCGACGTCATCCTGCCGATGACCGTCATTCGTCGGCTCGACGCCGTGCTTGAACCGACCAAGGACGCGGTCTTGGCCATGAAGACGCAACTGGACAAGGCCGGAGTCGCCAACCAGCACGCGGCTCTTTGCCAGGCGTCGGGCGAAGCCTTCTATAACACATCGCAGTTCCGGCTTCGCGACCTCACGTCTCGCGCGCGCCGCCAGCAGCTGAAGTCAGACTTCGAGGCCTACCTCGACGGCTTCTCCCCGAACGTTCAGGAGGTGCTCGACAAGTTCAAGTTCCGCAATCAGATCCCAACGCTTGTCGAAGCGGACGCGCTCGGGTTCCTGATCGAAAAATTCCTCGACCCATCGGTCAATCTCAGCCCGAAGCCCGTGTTGCACCAAGACGAAAGTGTGCGCCTACCGGGGCTCGACAACCACTCCATGGGAACGATCTTCGAGGAGCTCATCAGACGGTTCAACGAAGAGAACAACGAAGAGGCCGGAGAGCACTTCACGCCGCGCGACGTGGTGGAGCTCATGGCGTACCTGATCTTCATGCCGATCGCGGATGAAATTCAGTCCGGCACCTATCTTGTATACGACGGAGCCTGCGGTACGGGCGGTATGCTGACGGTGGCGGAAGAGACGCTGGTCAAGCTGGCGGCCGACCATCGCAAGGAAGTGTCCGTCCACCTCTACGGACAGGAGGTTAACCCAGAGACCTTCGCCATCAGCAAGGCGGACCTCATCCTCAAGGGTGAAGGCGCAGAAGCTGAGAACATGAAGTACGGCTCGACGCTCTCCAGCGACGCATTCCCATCGCGCGAGTTCGATTTCATGCTGTCGAACCCGCCCTACGGCAAGAGCTGGAAATCCGATCTTGATCGGCTCGGCGGCAAGAAGGACATCGCCGACCCCCGTTTTGTGATCGAGCACGGTGGTGATCCCGAGTACAGCCTGATCACGCGCTCCAGCGACGGCCAGATGGTGTTTCTGGCCAACATGCTGAGCAAGATGAAGAAGGCCACCAAGGTCGGCAGCCGCATCGCGGAGGTCCACAACGGCTCGTCGCTGTTCACCGGCGATGCAGGCTCAGGCGAAAGCAACGTGCGGCGCTGGGTCATCGAGAACGATTGGCTCGAAGCCATCATCGCGCTGCCGCTGAACATCTTCTACAACACCGGCATCGCGACCTACATTTGGGTGCTCAGCAATCGCAAGGCAGAGTCCCGCAAGGGCAAAGTCCAGCTGATCGACGCCACGGCGTGGTTCAAACCGCTGCGGAAAAACCTCGGCAAGAAGAACTGCGTTCTAGGGCCGGACGACATCAAGCGCATCTGCGACAGCTTCCTCAACAGCGAGGAAAGCGAGCAGTCGAAGATCTTCCCCAACGCGGCGTTCGGTTATTGGAAGGTGACGGTCGAGCGGCCCTTGCGCTTGAAGGTCGATCTGTCGGCGAGTGCGCGGCGTCGCTTCGCAAAGGTGTGCGCGGATGCGGGGGAAGAATCGCTCACTGGCGTTGTGGAAGCGGCAGCCGATCGGCTTGGCGAAGGCCCTCATCTAGATTTCAACCGCTTCCTTGAAGAAGCCGAAGCTGTGGCGGGCAAGCACGGCGTCCGTATGACAGCCAAACGCCAGAAGCTCCTGATGGCGGGGCTGGGCATAAAGGATCCTGGAGCTGAGCCGGTCATCAAGAAAGTGTCCAAGATCAAGCCGGGCGCCGATGCTGAAACGGAAGCGCTCCACGGCAGCTATCATCTGACCGTCGGCGGAAAGCCAGCCATCGTCGAATACGAACCGGACACGGAGTTGAGAGACACCGAGCAGGTGCCGTTCTTGGAAGACGGCGGTATCGAGGCGTTCTTCCGCCGCGAGGTTCTGCCTCATGCGTCGGACGCCTGGATCGACCCGTCCAAGACGGTCATCGGCTATGAAATCTCTTTCACGCGGCACTTCTACAAGCCGCAGCCGCTGCGGACACTCCAGGAGATCGAAGCCGACATTCGGGCGCTCGAGCAGGAAACCGAAGGCCTTCTTGAAGACGTTCTGACGGGAGGCCAGTGAACATGGCCACCCAACGCTACTCCGTCACCCCCCATCCGATCGAGACCCTGCTCACTTGGGTGAAGTCCGGCGAGATCGCCATTCCGGAGATCCAGCGCCCTTTCGTGTGGGACGCGACCAAGGTCCGCAACCTTCTGGACTCGCTCTATCAGGGCTATCCGGTTGGCTATCTCATCGCCTGGCGGAACCCGTCGGTCCGGCTGAAAGACGGCTCCACATCGTCGGGCAAGCGCATCCTGATCGATGGGCAGCAGCGCGTCACTGCGCTCATGGCCGCGTTGCTCGGCCAGGAGGTGCTGACCAAGGACTACGAAACCGTCCGCATTCGGATTGCGTTCCACCCGGTCGAGGAGCGCTTCGAGGTCTCGAACCCGGCCATCCAGAAGGACGCCTCATGGATTGCTGACTTGGCGACGGTCTTTGCGCCAGACGCCAGCCTGACCAAGCTCACACGTGAATATGCAGCGCGAAATCCGGAGTCTGATCAGGACCAGATTTCATTGGTGCTGGAGAAGGTCCGCAAGATCATCAACAACCAGGTCGGCATCATCGAGCTGGCCGAAGATCTCGATATCGAGACGGTCACCGAGATTTTCATCCGGGTGAATTCGGCCGGCGCATCGCTCAGCCAAGCGGATTTCGCCATGTCGAAAATCGCGGCGAACGACACCTATGGCGGCAACATGCTGCGCAAGGCGATCGACTATTTCTGCCACCTCGCCGTCGCACCGGAGTTCCTGCCGCGCATCGAGAAGGGCGACAAGGTCTTCGCCGCTTCCGAATTCCTGCCGAAGATGCGCTGGCTGAAAGACGTAAACGACGACCTGTACGACCCGTCCTACACCGACATGCTGCGCGTGGCGTTCACGTCGGAGTTCCGCAGGGGCAAGCTGCAGGATCTGGTCGCCCTGCTGTCGGGCCGGAACTTCGAGACGAAGCAGTACGAGGAGACGGTCGCCGAGGAGGCTTTTGCCCGCCTGAAGGCCGGTGTCCTGAACTTTATCAACAAGACGCATTTCGACCGGCTGACGATGATCCTGCGCTCGGCAGGGTTCGTCACGGCCGGCCTGATCCGCAGCCAGAACGCCATCAACTTCGCCTATATTCTCTACCTACGAGGCCGCGCCGAAGGCATGCCGGCAGCCGAGATCGAGCGTCTCGTCCGGCGCTGGTACGTCATGTCCCTCCTGCGCGGGCGCTATTCGGGCAGCCCCGAAACGGCCTTCGATTTCGATATCCGCCAGATCGAGTCCCGTGGCCTTGCTGCCTATACGGATGCGGTGATCAACGCCGAGCTGCCGGAAAGCTTCTGGACCACGCTGCTGCCGCAGGAAATGGACACCTCGTCGGCCTCGAGTCCCTATTTCCTCGTCTATCAGGCGGCGCAGGTTAAGCTCGGCGATCTGGGCTTCCTGTCGCGGGACATCACGGTTCGCGACCTGTTGCTGAACCGCAGCGATGTGCACCACGTCTATCCGCGCAATCACCTGAAGGGCCAAGGTCTGACGCGTGGTCGTTACAATCAGATCGCCAACTTCGTCCTCGCGCAAAGCGAGATAAACATCGGCATCGGGGACCGCGATCCGAAGATCTATTTCGCCGAGCTAGCGGGCCAGTGCAACGGCGGCATCCGGAAGTATGGCGGCATCACGACGGACGAGGAGATGCGCGCCAATCTTCGCATGAGCTGCCTGCCGGAGTGCCTGCTCGACGGTGATATCCCGTCTTTCGATGACTTCCTGGAACAGCGGCGAAAGCTGATGGCCCAGAAGATCAAAACTTATTTCGAAGGGCTTTGAAGTGCCGTCGGGGAAATACTACGCAGGTGGAGGGGCGAGACATGGCTGAACGGGACGACCTGCTCGCATCAATAGCGACGACCACCGCCGACTATCGCGAGGGTGATCTGGCGGTGCCGACTCCGGAGCATGTGGGACGCTGGATCGATCAGTTTGACGCTGGCGTCCAGCTGCCGATCCTGCGTGAAGTGAACCATGTCCTAAAGCAAACCTACCTCTCACAGGAGTGGATTAAAGGCTTCTTCTCTCACCAGATAATTCACAAGGACATGACTGGCGACAATGCACAAAGATTCTGGTCACGCGCACATGTCTTAGACATCCAGCAAAATGGTCAAAGCCAGACCCACATAAGGAGACTATTTGGGGAGTCGTTGTTGGAGAAATGTGGCCTTGATATTGATGCGTGCGGCACTGCTGGTGGCGCATACATCTATCTTGATGACGTGATCTTCACCGGCGGGCGTGTGAAGAGTGACTTGACTGCATGGATCAGGGATGCCGCGCCAGCCAAGGCTGTACTGCACATATTGGTAATCGCCGCCCATACGCTTGGCGAATGGCAGTGCACGAAAAGCCTTAAGGAAGTGGCCGCAGCGGCTGGAAAAGAGATCGAACTTCATGTTTGGGCTGCTGCTCGAATTGAGAATCGAAAAGCCTACCGTAACGTGTCAGAAGTTCTTTGGCCCGCGACGGTGCCAGACGATCCTGCTGTGGCAGCCTATTTGGCCCAACAAGGCCGCTTCCCGCTTGAGCCTCGTCAGCCGGGCGGTAAGCCAAAGATCGAGATATTCTCATCTGAAGAAGGGCGGCAACTCTTAGAGCGCGAGTTCCTGCGCGCAGGGATCAGGATCAGAGGCTTCTGCCAGAACCCGAATGCCATCATGCGCCCGCTGGGGTTCGGCAATTTTGGAGTCGGTTTCGGTTCGACAATCGTGACCTATCGAAATTGCCCGAATAACGCGCCGCTTGCTTTGTGGTGGGGTGACCCTCACGCGCATGCCAACCACCCATTCAGCAAGTGGTATCCGCTGTTACAGCGGCGAACCTATGAACGAGAGGTCGATTTCGATGACTTCGACTTCTGAAGCGCCCCGGGGCAACCAGTTTCGCACCTACGACCGCGAATCGAGCGTCGTCTTTCTGAAGACGAACGAGCGGTTCGGCGGTCTGTCGAACATGGCGCCGGGCTTCCCGCTGCGGGTGAACGGCGTTCGCATCCGCACGTCGGAAGCGCTCTATCAAGCCTGCCGTTTCCCACATCTGCCCGATGTGCAGCGCAAGATCATCGACGAGCACAGCCCGATGACGGCCAAGATGCGCAGCAAGCCGTTCCGCAAGGACTCGCGGCCGGACTGGGACGCGGTGCGCGTGAAGATCATGCGCTGGTGCCTGCGGGTGAAGCTGGCACAGAACTGGCGCGAGTTCGGCAGGCTGCTGCTGGCGACGGGAGACCGCCCCATCGTCGAGCAATCCCGCAAGGATGATTTTTGGGGCGCGAAGGTGGCCGAGGACGGATCACTCGTCGGCATGAACGTGCTGGGCCGCCTGCTGATGGAGCTTCGCGAGCAGATGAAGGGCGACGAGGCCGAGAGCCTTCGGGTCATCGAGCCGCTGGCGATCCCCGAGTTCCTTCTGTTCCGCCAGCCCATCGAGGCGATTTGCGCCGCTGACGGTTGGGAGAAGCCGATCGGGATCGAGCCGCACGCGTCGCAGCCAACCGCCTCGCCACTACCGCGAGACCTCCCGCAACCTTCTCTTTTCGACCAGCCGACGATCGCCCGGGGGCAAATGAACATTCAGCAGAGCAACCGCCCGGCCGAGGCGTACACCAGTAAGAAGCCAATGCCCTATTCCGGATATCGGGACAGCGGCCTGCCTTGGCTCGGAGAGATCCCGGAGCATTGGGAAGTTCGGCGCAGCAAGTACGTCTTCCGCGAGGTCGATAAGAGATCAGAAACCGGTGAGGAAACGCAGCTTTCAATGAGCCAAGTTCATGGCCTTGTCGAAAGTTCGAAGATCGACACTTGGCGCCTGCGCTCAGAGAGTTACGCAGGCGGGAAACTCTGCGAGGCGGGCGACCTCGTTCTGAATCGGTTGAAGGCTCACCTCGGTGTGTTCGCGCACGCCTCGATGCCTGGCGTTATCAGCCCGGACTACACGGTGTTCCGCCGCGTTGATGGCGCTGAGGTGCGTTACTTCGAACATCTGTACAAGTCGCCGATTTATAAGACGGAGCTGCGCAAGCGCACCAAAGGGATCGTCGAAGGGTTCTGGCGTCTCTACTCCGATGATTTCTACGACCTGCGCGTTGTCGTCCCGCCGACGGAAGAACAGACCAAGATTGTCGCATTCATCGATTCATATGACCGCCGCGTCCGCCGCCTGATCCGCAACAAGCGGCGGCTGATCGGGCTACTGAACGAGCAGAAGCAGGCGATCATCAACCGAGCCGTCACGCACGGCTTAGACTCCAATGCCCCGATGAAGCCCACCGGCATCGACTGGATGCCCGAGGTTCCCGCCCATTGGGAGGTGAAGCCGCTCAAGCACTGGCTGCGCGAACGCGCCAAAGCACTCGGCGACAAGACCTCGCCAGAGTACGAGTTCGATTATCTCGACATCAGCTGTGTCGGGACTGGGTTTCTGACCGCCAAGCCAGAACGCATGAAATTCGAAGATGCCCCGTCTCGCGCGCGACAGATCGTGCAGAAGGGCGACACGATCCTTTCGACAGTTCGAACGTACCTGAAGGCGGTCTATTTTATCGAGAACGACTGGCCGGACCTCATCGCTTCCACAGGCTTCGCCGTGCTGCGGCCCGTCGAGCAGGTGGAGCCCCGTTTGCTCGGCTACGTCCTTCAGAGCAGCACGTTCATTGAGCGTGTCATACGAGCGTCGATCGGCGTTGCCTATCCGGCGATTTCAGAGGGGCGTCTGGGCACGCTTCATGTGGCGTTTTCCCCTCATCTGGCCGAACAGAAGGCCATCCTCGATCACATTGCGGCTGAGACCGCCGCCTTCGACGAGGCAATCGAGAAGGCTCAGAGCGAGATCACGCTGATCCGGGAATACCGAGAGCGCCTGATTGCCGATGTCGTCACCGGCAAGCTGGACGTGCGCCATGTCGAGATCGCCGAAGCTGCGGACGAGCCGATTGCCGACGACGAGGCGCTGGAGGAGGAAGGCGACGACACCGAGGTGATGGAGGGGGCCGATGCCGACGACTGACACCAGCGAAAAAGGCCTCGAAGCCCTCATCGTCCGCTCGCTGATCGACGAGGCAGGTTACGTTGCTAGCGAGTCGAAGGACTTTGACCGGGACCACGCGATTGACCTGGCCAAGCTGTTCGACTTCCTGAACGCGACGCAGCCGGAGGCTGTCGAAGCCCTCGGCATTGGCGAGGACGGACCGAAGCGGCTGCAGTTCCTGCACCGGCTGCAAGGCGAGATCGCCAAGCGCGGTGTCATCGACGTGCTGCGCAACGGCGTGAAGCACGGCCCCGGATCGGTCGAGCTGTTCTTCGGCACGCCGACCCCCGGCAACGCGAAGGCCGAGGAGCTGTTCGCCGCCAACATCTTCAGCGTTACCCGCCAACTGCACTATTCCAAGGATGCGACCAAGCTGTCGCTCGACGCGGCGCTGTTCATCAACGGTCTGCCCGTCGCCACCTTCGAGTTGAAGAACAGCCTGACCAAGCAGACGGTCGAGGACGCAATCGAACAGTACAAGCGCGACCGCGATCCCAAGGAGCTGCTGTTCCAGTTCGGCCGCTGCGTTGTCCACTTCGCTGTGGACGACCACGAAGTGCGGATGTGCAGCCACCTGAAAGGCAAAGCGTCCTGGTTCCTGCCGTTCAACAAGGGCTGGAACGACGGCGCAGGCAACCCGCCGAATCCGCATGGCCTGAAGACCGATTACCTTTGGAAGCAGGTTCTGACCAAGCGCAACCTCACCGACATCCTGGAAAACTACGCGCAGGTGGTCGAGGAAACGGACGAGCGCGGAAAGAAGAAGCCGCCGAAGCAGATTTTCCCGCGCTTTCACCAGCTTGACGTGGTGCGCAAGCTGCTCGCCGACGCAGGGTCTTCCGGCGCCGGGCGGCGGTACCTCATCCAGCACTCGGCAGGTTCAGGCAAGAGCAACTCGATTGCCTGGCTCGGCCACCAGCTGATCGGGCTGGAGACAGGCGGCAAGCCGACCTTCGACACCGTCATCGTTGTCACCGACAGGCGCAATCTCGACAAGCAGATCCGCGACACCATCAAGCAATTCGCGCAAGTGTCCTCCATCGTCGGCGCGGTCACCGAAGGATCGCAGCAGCTGCGGACGTTCCTGCAGCAGGGCAAGAAGATCATCATCACCACGGTGCAGAAGTTTCCGTTCATCCTGGACGAGATCGGGGACAGCCATCGCGGGCGAACCTTCGCCATCATTATCGACGAGGCGCATTCCAGCCAAGGCGGCCGGACGTCAGCCAAGATGAACATAGCCCTTGCCGCGAATGGTGCCGAGGAGGAAGACGAAACCGTCGAGGACACCATCAACCGCTTGATGGAGGCGCGGAAGGTTCTGCCGAACGCGAGCTATTTCGCCTTCACCGCCACGCCCAAGAACAAGACGCTGGAGATTTTCGGCACGGCGGTCCCCGAGGGTGGGAAGGTCAGGCACGTCCCTTTCCACAATTATTCGATGAAGCAGGCCATCGAAGAGGGCTTCATCCTCGACGTGCTCAAGCACTACACGCCGGTCGAAAGCTACTACCGGCTCATGAAGACGGTGGAGGACGACCCGCAGTTTGACGCCAAGCGGGCGCAAAAGAAGCTCCGGCGCTATGTCGAATCCCATGACCATGCCATCCGCAAGAAGGCGGAGATCATGGTCGACCATTTCCACGACCAGGTGATGGCCCATCGCAAAATCGGCGGAGCAGCGCGCGCCATGGTGGTGACCAGCGGGATCCACCGGGCCATCCAGTATTTTCACGCCTTCGAGGAGTATCTGAAGGAGCGCAAAAGCCCGTACCAAGCCATCGTCGCCTTCTCGGGCGAGCACGAATATGGCGGTCAGAAGGTGACTGAGGCGTCGCTCAACGGCTTTCCCAGCAACAAGATCGAAGAGTTGATCCAGAAGGACCCGTACCGGTTCCTCATCGTCGCCGACAAGTTCCAGACCGGCTACGACGAGCCGCTGCTGCACACGATGTACGTGGACAAGACGCTGTCCGGCATCAAGGCCGTGCAGACGCTGTCGCGCCTGAACCGGGCGCATCCGCAGAAGCACGACACCTTCGTGCTGGATTTTATGAACGACTTAGACGGCATCAAGGCGTCGTTCGAGGATTATTATCGCACGACGATCCTGAGCGAGGAGACCGACCCGAACAAGCTGCACGACTTGAAAGCGCGGCTCGACGGCTACCAGGTCTATTCCTGGGAGCAGGTGGAGGACCTCGTGGGGTTGTATCTCGGTGGCGCCGACCGGGACAAACTCGACCCCATCCTTGATGCCTGCGTTGCGGTCTACAAGGCCGATCTCGATGAAGATGGGCAGGTCGACTTCAAGGGCAAGGCGAAGGCTTTCACGCGCACCTACGGGTTCCTGGCGGCAATCCTGCCGTACACGAATGCGGAGTGGGAGAGGCTCTCGATTTTCCTGAACTTCCTGACGCCGAAATTGCCTGCACCAGAGGAGCAGGACCTGTCGAAGGGCATTCTGGAGGCCATCGACATGGACAGCTACCGGGTCGAGGCGCAGGCGACGATGGCGATCGCGCTTCCCGATGCCGACGCGGAAATCGGACCTGTGCCGTTGGGCGGAGGCGGTCGCAAGCCTGAGCCGGAACTGGACCTGCTCAGCAACATCCTCAAGACGTTCAATGAGATGTTCGGCAACATCGACTGGAAGGACGCCGACAAGATCGGGAAGGTAATCGCTGAGGAGTTGCCCACGAAGGTCGCGGCCGACAAGGCCTACCAGAACGCGATGCAGAATTCGGACAAGCAGAACGCCCGCATCGAGCATGATAAAGCGTTGGAGCGCGCGGTGATCGAACTGCTGTCGGACCACACCGAACTCTTCAAGCAGTTCAGCGACAATCCCTCGTTCAAGAAGTGGCTTTCAGAGACGATTTTCGCTGCGACCTATGCCGACAAGGCGGCGCAGGCTGGTTCCGCCGCTACTCGCAGCTGAACCAGCGCATGGCGGTCTGGATCAGATGATCATGATCACCGCTTGTGGCCTCCTTGTAGAAGGCGTCGATCTCTTCCTTCGGGAGATTGGCGTCTTTCGCTGCCCGTTGACACAACCCGAGGATCATAAAGGCATTGCTGTCATGCCCAGTCAGCTGGACCGTGATGTTGGGATACTTTGGGGGCATTGACCGGCTCCTCCAGTGCAGTAGACAGGGTGCTACAACGCTCTTTTTTTCATTATTATCAATATGATAAGGCGCTTGTAGTTCGCGCATTTTCCCATCGCTGTGCTGATGGGCGCCGGCTGCGGCAACTTCGTGCCTGGTCCCGCATGACGGCGTAGTCGCTCATCATCTCGGCGATGGCCGATCCGTCCGGCAGCACCCCGAGTTCCTCGGCTGCGCGCGCTTGGAACTCGCGGCTATACTCGACAACGGGTGGGCAGACGGTGGCGATGCGTGGCTCAGAACCTGCCGTCGCGCAGGCGGTCAGCAAGCTCATCGCGATCGCGAGGACGGCGAGCCGCGGCATCCAGCATCTGGCGTTGGACGTCATTGGTCTTCTCCGAGGTTTCGAGGCGTTCGGCGAGGCGGCCCGCGCGCTCGCCGGAGCGCCGGAGCGCGAGCAGGAACAGGAGCACCGCGAGTGCGATGGCGCCGTAGCGCAGGGCCGCCCTCATCCACGGGCTGGCGGCGATCCCGGTGAGGAGAGCGGCGATCATCGCTGCCCCCGCTTCCAGTCATCAAGCCGCGCGTAAATCGTGACGGCGACGCCCGCGAGCGCCACGGCGATGAACACCCAGCGCAGCGTATCGAGGTACGGGACGAGCGGCAGGATGGCGGACTGGGTCTCGGCCAACACGCTCTGCGCGACCTCGACCCCGGCTGCGCCCAACGTGGCGACACCCGCCGCGCCGCCGCCCTTCATCGTGCGGCTGTCAGCCAGCGTCTCGCGTGCAGGTGCGGTCTCCTCGGCAAAGGCCGTGGGACGCACGGGGAACCGCTGGCCCCAGATCCGCGCCGGACCGAGGTCGATGTGAATGAAGCCGGAGCGCGGGTAGAAGCCGAAGCCGAGGAAGCCAACGGCTCGGGCGGCCGCCTCGAAGGCCACAGGGTCATGGTTCGCCATGGCGATATCAAACGCCGTACCGTCCATGTGCTTCGAGCGCGGCGCGCCACCAACGGCACGGTTGTGCTCGGGGCTGCGATACGCGGAGCGGACGATCAGCGGCTTGCCCAGCCGGTCGCGCAGCGCCTGCAGCTTGTCGAGCGCGGGTTCGTTGATGAGCAGCTTGCCAGCGCCCCGGCAGGCGATCTCGGCCGGCGAGAAATTGGGCCAGCGCCAGGTGCTCTCAGGCACGTCGCGCCAATGGCGGTGGAAGGTCGTCGTCATGGGGTCCTCCGAAAACGAAAAACCCGCCTAGAGGGCGGGTGCGGTTGGGCTGATGATGGGAGTGGGGAGCGGCTACGGGCTGCCGCCGAAGATCTTCAGCTTGATCGCGATGCCGGCCAGCAGAGCCAGCATGACGCCGGTGGTGATCATGCGGACGGCGGTCTGCATCGCCGTGCGCCGCACCAGACGGATGCAATCCACCAGCGAGCGCAGATCGCGGATGTCGAGCGCGGCCTCGTCGCCGTCGAGGCCGACATCGGCGAGCGCGCGTTTAGCGCCTTCCTCGGCCGCCCGGGTCAGGATCGCCTCGAACTCGGCGTCGGGCATGCGCACGAAGCCCTCGGATCGGGGTGGGTTCATCGGGATCCTCCTTCCGCCGCTCAGCCGACCTTGCAGCCCCAGAAGGACGTGTGGTCTGCCGCGAAGTAGCCGTCCGCGACCCGGAAATACCCCTGGAGCTCGACGGTATCGCCTGCGGTGAGTGGGACCATGGTCTGCAGCCAGATCGCGGTGGCGAGCGAGACGTGGGTGGCGGATATTTCGCCGAGGGAGCCGCGGATTTCGGTGGTACCGTTCAGGACGAGCCGTCCACTCATGCGGGCCGTGGTGCTGGCGTTGATCTTGTAGAGCAGCGTCGCGCCAAAGAGGTAGGTGCCGTCGACTGGCGCCACGAAGTGGTTGTTCGCGGCGTCGAAGACCCCCTGGTCGTTGTAGTCGGTGTTGTTCAGGCCGATCTTGGTCCAGGTGCCGACGCCCACGTAGTTGTCGTAGTTAGTGTAGGCCTTGAACCGCGGCAGTTGAGGCTGGTCGACGATGCCGGTGGCGTTGTCGACGCTGAGCCCGTCGAAGAAGGTGCTGCCGTCTGCCGAGACCGCGAGGCGGAACCTGTCGGACCCGAACAGCCCGACCAGCGCCTTGGTGACGAAGCCGGTCTGCAAGATCAGACCGAGATCGTCGGCGGCGGCCTCCTTGTTCATGGTGTAGAACAGATCGCCGGTGCCACCCTCGGCGACGGTCTTCGCCGTCCAGAGCGCAGCGTTCAGCTTGGCCGAGAACGGGTTGGACGCATCTGCGGTTGTGCCGAGACCCAGCAGCGTCATGTTCTGTAGAGCCGCCGGGGTAGAGTCGATCCAGTCCGCCCCATCGTAGACGAGCAGCAGGCCCTCGTCCTCGACCCACGCCCGCCAGCCGGTCCGGGGTGGCAGGCGGAGCCAGGCCCCATCCGTCCACAGCGCCACGTTCAGGTCCCACCCCGCCCAGTCGCCAGTCGCACCCGAGGCGACGATGTAGCGGTCGCCATCGCTCGGGCTGCCGGGAGGGGCGATTGCCGATGCGCTGATAACAGAAAGCTGGACCAGCGCATCGAGCAGCCGCAGGGCCTCGTTGTGCGTTACATGCTTCTGCGATTGGTTCGCCAGGATGTAGGGCATATCGAGATGGGGCGTGGTATCGGGCATGGGCAAACCTCAGAAGAAAAGGGTTTCAGCCTTCGGCGCGCCGCGTCCGAAGGTGGCGCTGATCTGATAGACGACGACCGCGAGCTGATCGCCGGGCCCCAGCGGCGCGCCCCAATCGGCGGTCTGCTGCGCGCCCGTATAAACGACGCTCGGTTGGTTCGAGGCGAGGGTGCGGAGGACGGTTTCGCCATCGATGATGTCGACTTCATAGGCTTCCGCGTCTTCATCCAGCGGGACGGACGCCACCTGCCAGCTATCGCCCGACGCGGCGCGCGTGCGCCTGACCCAGCTGATTTCCAGATCGCCCGGCACGCGCGGAAAGCGGAAGGGTTGCGATACATGCGCCACCGAATAGGGCCGCAGGCCGACGCCCGTCGCCGCGAAGACGATTTCGGCATAGGAGGAATCGTCCGGCGTCCGCGCGGCGGGGCCGCAGCGCCAGTTGAATGAGAGCCCGAGCGTATCGGCGGAAATCGGCAAGGGCACGACCGCGCTATCGAGCACCACCACCCGGGCGCCTTCCGGCGCGGGAGCGCGCATCGCGCTTTCGGTTCCCAACTGGCCGCGCAACAAGCGCCGCAGCACGTATTGCCCCGGCGCGACAAGTTCAGCTTCGCCGAACTGAACGATTTCCCAAAAGCCGCTTTCTGATTCCACGGCCAGCGCGTTGGCGCCGCCAAACAGTTCGATATCGGAGACGCTGCTCAACTGGCCCGAGTAGAGACTGACCCAAAGTTCATTCGCCAGATCGAACCGCGCCACGGGGCCGCTGTAGAAATCCCCGGCCAGTTCGCCCATGCGTGCGGGCAAACCGGGCGTTTCGATCAGCTCGAAATTGTCCTGGGTCGCGCTGCGATAAATGGCGCTGCGGCCATACCATGGCTGCGCCAGCACGGCCGCGTAGGGGCGATGCGCCGGAACATCGTCCGACAAGCGGGGCAAATTCATCAGCGCCGCCACCGGCGGGCCGTAGCCAACGGGTATAGGCAGGGAAGGTACCCTATCGGGCCCCGGGCGCATGCCATGGATCGCGGCATCGGCCCGCGCCGCCTCGATCCCTCGCGCCTCGCCATCGGCGACGGAAGCGATCCTGAATTCCATGAAGCGGCCGTCATGGGCTAACAGCACGATATCGGTAGGGTCCAGCGCCAGCCGCGACGGCGGCAACCTGAAGGCGGCCGTTTCGCGTTCCAGCCAGGCTTCATAAAGCGCGCGGCGGCAGCGGGTATCGGCGTCGCCTTGCATGCCGGCGATCGAGAAGCTTTCGGTTGAAATCCGCGCGGTATCGACGGTGATCCGCCGGGCTTCGACCGTAAGGCCGTTATATTCCTCGTCCGCCCGAAGAAGCCGCCATTTCAGCGCGAGGGGCAGTTCCGTTTCCTGGCCGCGCGTCAACATGAGATCGTCGGATTGGCGGGACGGCGCGGCCACCAGCGAGTCGGAATCGAATTCAAGCACCGGCTGGCCGCCGCGCGGAACAAAGCGGATCAGCCCGTCGCTTTCCACCGCGTCGAAAGCGTAAAAGCGCATCAGCGGCCCCAGCGAGGCGCGGGCGCTTTCAATGCCCTGAATCAGGTAGCCCGCCACCGTGGCGTTCAGCAGCGACGTATCGATCAACCCGTCCGCCAGCCCGGCGCGGCGGCACAGCGCGCGAACGATCGAGCCAAGGCCGGCGGCACCGAGCCGCCCGGCGATCCAATGGCCCAGGCGCCAGTTTTCGGCATCGCTCCATACATCCGGCAATCCGGGAAAATAGGGATAGGGCCGCGCGTCCCATGTCCAGATATGGATGTTGGCGGCATCGATCATCCGGCCGCTATATTCGGTCGAGGCCGGGTTGTTGTCCGGATCGGACCAGTAGCCGATCAGCGACTCGATATAACGCCGCTGGATGAAATCGTCGCGCTCGCCGCGCGAGAAGTACGGAGCGGTGCTTTCCGCCGATTTGGGATCGACAAACACATTGGGCTGGTTCGTGCCCTTATCGATCGCCGGGCAGCCCGCTTCGGTAAACCAGATCGGCTTGGATTCCGGCGCCCAGGCGGTCGGCGTTTCGCTTTCAACGCCCCCGGGCCGGTTGTAATGCGCGTTCTGCCACCAGCTTCGGAGATCCTTGTAGCGGAAGGCCCAGGGCTTGCCTTCGCCATCGGTGATCGCGGTGCGGGTTTGCGTTTCACGATCGCCGCCGCTGGCATAGTACCAGTCGAAGCCCTCGCCGCCCTCGATGTTCGATTGCAGATAGTCGGGATCGTATATCGATTTCCAGCCGGCTTCCGCGTCCAGATGGTCGTTCCCATCGCGCCAGTCCGAAAGCGGCATGTAGTTGTCGATGCCGACGAAATCGATATTCGCGGATGCCCAGAGCGGGTCCAGATGGAAATATACGTCGCCGCTTCCGTCCTGCGGATGATGCCCGAAATATTCGGACCAGTCGGCGGCGTAGCTGATCGCGGTGCCCGCGCCCAGGATCGCGCGAACATCGGCGGCCAATTGCGCCAGCGCGGTTACGGCGGGATAGGCGGAGGCGCTGCTTCGGACCTGCGTCAACCCGCGCAATTCGGAGCCGATCAGGAAAGCATCCACGCCGCCGGCCGAGTCGCAAAGGTTGGCGTAGTGAAGGATCATGCGGCGGTACGACCATTCCCCGGCCCCCGGCGATGCCGAACCGAAGAACGAATTGATTTGCGTGGCCGCCGCCGAGGTCTTGTCCGGGCTTCCCGCCTGCCCCGGCGCGGGATCGCAGGTAATCCGGCCACGCCATGGATACGCCGGCTGGCCGGCGGCGCCGGTCCATGGATCGGGCAATTCGTTATCCGGCGGGATGTCCATCATGACGAAAGGGTAGAAGGCCACGCGCCAGCCGCGCGCCTTGATGGCGGCGATGGCGCGGCCGACCGAACCGTCGGAAGGGGTGCCCCCGAACGCCTGGCGGCCGTCGAAGCTGCTTACCACCGCCGCCGACGACCGCCCGATCCCGGCGACGCTCCATGCGTGCGGCAAGGAAATCCGGTGATTGACTTCGACCTTGGGGCGAAGGGTGCAGTCGCCCGCGCGTAGATCGTCGCCGAACCAGGCAACGACCAGCGCCACCGATTCAAGGTTGGGGCAAACATCGGCCAATTGATCCAGCGCCACCTCAAGGTCGGTCCTGTCCGGCGCGGCGTGATTGTTCAGGGTTCGGCTACTGGTTTCGGTAAGAATGTCCCGCTGGCGGGCCGTTTCATAGACGAATTCGCCGGCCCCGGGGATCAGATTGACGGCGGTAATGAGTTGCTCGCTGGACGCTGTTTCATCGTCCGGCCGGTAAACCTCGAACGAAAGCTGCGGGATACGATTGCCGAATTTTTCGAGCGGCAGTTCCTCGAAGACCACATAGGCGGTGCCGCGATACGCGGGCACGGTTCCCGCGCCCTGCTTGGCCTCGATCCATGAATCGGGCTCCTGATCCTCCGTACCCTGATAGACGCGCCAAACAGCGCCGGGCACATCGAACGGTTTGCCATCGGCCCATATGCGGCCGACCCCGGCGATGGGCCCCTCGCACAGGGCCACCGCGAAGGAGGCGTAGTAGATATATTCGGTTACGCTGACACTACCGCCGCCACCGCCCTTGCCGCCGCCTTGCGATGTCGTGCGCGTTTCTTCGCGGAAATCGGTGGCCCAGATGATCTGGCCGCCAATTCGCATCCGCCCGAATACGCGCGGCAAGACGGCGCCCTCGATCGATGTGGTTACCCGCAGGGTTTCGAGCCGCTGCCCAACAATATTCTGGTTGGGCTGCATGCCCGCGACGATCAGGCTGTCAACGACCGATCCGAGGCCGGAGCCGATCATGCCGCCGATCGTGGCCGCCGACATGCCGAGGAACGTTCCGCCAATGGAACCGCCGATGGCGGTGCCGACCGCGCCCAGAACAAGCGATGCCATGGGTTATCGGGCCTCTTTCGGGAATCGGAGCGCGAAGGCGATGCGCCGGCGCCAGGCGCCGGTCAGGGGTGCCTCGACCACGCCGCCGCGTTCATAGGAGTGGACGAAGCGGGAGTCGGAGGTAAGTATCCCGCAATGCTTCGCGATCGCGCCTTGCCGCATGCGGAACAGCACCAGATCGCCCGGCGCCCTTTGGAACGGCGGGCAAGGCAACATCCAGCGCAACGCGCCCGACAGAAGCACCTCGCGGTTGCCCACCTCGCCCCAATCGCGGCTGTAGGGCGGTACACGTTGCGGTTCCGGCCCCACCACATCGCGCCAAACGCCACGCGCCAGGCCCAGGCAATCGCATCCGATTCCCTTGATACTGGCCTGATCGTGATAGGGCGTGCCGATCCATTCGCGCGCGGCGGCGATCACCCGCGCGGGATCGGCCGCTTCCATGGCGGCTTGGAAATGCCGGGCCTGCTCGATCATTTTATCGGAGCGTTCCACCGCTGTTTTCGTCGCCCCGGTTCGGATAGCGTATAACCACATCATCGCCGGGCATATGCGGAAAGCCGCGGAAGTTCGCGACGTTGGCGAACTTTGCCCGGCAGGTGCCGATCTGCTTGTCGCAACCGGCGCGGATATAAAACTGATCCCCGGTTTCCAACGGGCGCACGGGGGCTTCCGCGAGCTCCACCGTCGCCGTGCCGCCGGAAAAGCCGTGCGCGGCGACTTCCGCGCGGCGGCCGGCGTTGGCGCCGGTAAGCCATTCAACATGGCCCATGCTGAACCAGCCATCGGCGAAGCCGCCAAGGCCGGAAGCCTCGAAAACGCGATCGGCCGTAACCGCCGTGATTTCGCCGGCACCGCGAAAAGCCGGGGCGTCAAGATCGATGCCGCAGCGGCCATCGCCCAGCGCGGCATCGCAATAATACTGAAAGGTGCGCCCAACCGTCTGGTTCAGCACATGCGAAAGGGAACGGACCTCCGTTATGAAGGAGACCTTGCCTCGCCGGATCTCGCCGATATTCCCGCGCCGCATCAAAACGCGCTGCGCGGGCGCGGTCCAGTTCACCCGCCAAACCTCGATTGCGGCATTATCCCAGCGGCCGTCCAGGATATCCGTTTCCTGGATGCGATCGGACGTAAGGGCCCCTTCGGCGTCCTGGGCGTCGACCGCCAATTGCGAGCCCGCGCGGATCTCCGATGCGCTGAAACCGCTTTCCGGCTCGTAATCGGTGCCGCCGAAGGAGATCGCGCGGTCGTGATCTGTAAACCCGAAGACCTCGCCATCGGCGCGTTCGACGCGCCAGCACCAGGCAAGGGTGGTGGTGCCGCTATCCAGATGCGCTTGCAGTGCGGCGGGCAAAGCCTTCATCGCTTGATCTCGATCAGAGGAATGGAGGTGATGGAGCCGAGGCGCTCGATATCGAGCGTAACGTCCAGTTGATCCGTATCGAAACGGACAGGCACGTCGAATTCGAAACCCGCCGTGACGAGCACGCCCTCGGCGGGCGCGGTGTCGAAGGTGACGATGCCGGTGGCCGTGTTCACCGCCCAGCCCGCTACCTGTTCCACGGCATCGAGCGCGATGACGCTTGTACCCAGGACCGGCTTGGTGATGGGGCGGCTGTAGGATTGCGCGCCGCTGGCGTAGCTTTTCGCCAACTGGAATTCGACGGTTTCGCCGTCGCCTACCCCGATCAGTTGGTCCCCGATGGCGGGTTGCCCGCTGGGAAGGCAGGATTTGTAATCGGCCCAATCCTTCCAGCGGAATCCGTAGAGCCGTCCATTGCGCGCTTCGAAGAAGGCGACCACCGCCGCCAGATCGTCCGCGCGGCGAACACCATAGCTGGCGTCGTAGCGGCGCCGGCTGCCGGCCCATGCGCCGTTGCGTTCTTCGTCCCCCGACGCCAATTCCACTATTTGCGTTCGCCGTTCCGGGCCACCGCGAGCGCCCCGGCTGATATTGTCGGGGAAGCGGATTTCGTGGAACGCCATCAGCAAGCCCTCCATTCGCCATCGGTGAGCCAGCCGTGCCACCGGCAGCCCCCGACCCACCGGACACTTGGCGTAAGCGTTGGCGATGCCTCGTTTCCGTTCCAGTTCCAGGAAGGGGATGGCTCCGGCCTGAACGGGAGATTGCCCTCGCTCCCGCAACCGCAGGGGCATCGGAAGGCCATGCCCGCGGTGCCGGCTTCGCGATTGGACACGATTTCGTAGGCGCCCGGCCGCTGTCCCGCGGCACCGTCGATATCGTCAACGAGCACCGCCTTGACCATCACGACCCCCTGCGCGAGCCGTAAGCCACCGCGCGCGCGATATCGGCGGCGACCTGCGTGCGCGATTGCCGGAAGCTCTCGGCGTCGCGGGCCATGATGGTGACGTTGACCCCGCCGCCCGCGCCGTAGGCCTGCGCCTCGCGACGTGACAGCACCCGCTCGCCCCGCTGCAGGATCGCGGGCACCTCGTCGTGGCGGAGGCCGGCCATGCCGCCGGAATGCATGCGGGGCGCGGCGGCAAAGGCCATGGCCGGGACCATTCGCGACGGCCCCGCGGACCCCACCATCCCGCCCGCATGCAGGACGCTGGCGAAGATGCCGCCCGCCCCGGAGAACACGCCGGAGAGCGCGTTTGCGATCGGCCCGAGGATGAAGCGCCGCGCCGCCAGCTGGGCGAGATCGGCCAGCAGCGAGGTGACCAGATCGCGGAAGTTCAGCTTGCCGGTCTTCACGAACTGGCCGACGGCGTTCTCGGCCGACTGGAAGGCGCTCACGAGGCTCTGGCCAATATCGCCGCCAATCTCGCGGGCCTTGCTGGCGTAGTCCGATAGCGCCGCCGTGACGGCCTGCCAGCCGGTGACGGCGGCTTCGGTCGCGGGCTCCGCCGCCGCAGCAGCAGCCCCGGCAGCCGCACCAGCCCCCGTCGCGGCGCGCCCGGCTTCACCAAGCGCCGTCTCCAACCGCTCGGCAGCACCCGTGGCCTCGGTCAGGGCATCCGCGCTCGCCTCGTCGGTGCCGCGCACGGCATCGCGCAGCGCCTGCCAGCTTTCGAGCGGTGCGCGGGCTCCTTCGGCCAGATCGCGCGCCGCGCCACGGTAGACATTCGCAGACTCGAGTGCCCGGTTCGCCGCCTCCGTGAGTCCGAGATCGGGTGCGGTAAGAGGGTTATCCTCGAAGGCCCGGTCGAACGCCGCCTGCGCCGCAATGGTTGCGGCTGTCGCCGCCCCTTCGAAGCGGTTCTCGATCTCGCCGAGGTCGAGGTCGGGCACCAGCGAGATGCGCCGCTCCGACCCGAGGGCTTCCAGCCCCTGGTTGATGCCGCCGATGAAGCCGTTGATGCGCGAGACCACCCCGTTCAGCATCGCCTCGACGCCGTCGACGAGGCTGTTGGCCGACTGGAACGCCAGATCGCCGATAGCGGCAGGCAGCAGACCCCAGATCGCCTTGATCGCCTCGTAGGCGCCCTCGAAGGTGTTCGCGGCCGTATTCCCGAAACCGACGACGCTCTCGATGGCGCTCTGCATGCCCGACGCCGCATCGGCCTTCAGGTCGAAGAACATCGCCGTGGCGGCGGCACCCGCCGCTGCGGCGCCCATCCTGATGCGTTCCCAGACCTCGACCGCGAGGTCCTTCAGGAGCGACATCGCTTCTCCGAAACCGCCCGCGCCGGAGACGAGACGGGTGAACTGGTAGACGAGCTCGCCCGCGCCGACGATCAGCGCGCCGATACCGGTACGGATCAGCGCCCCACGCAGGACGACCAGCGCCGTGGCGAGGCCACGGACCGAGAGCGCGGCAGCGGCCATGCCAGCGACCCAGCGGCCCGCAAGGAAGGCCGCGAAGGTCCCGGCATAGATGGTCAGGCGACCGATGTTGTCGAAGAGACCCCGGATCGCGATGCCAAGCGGGCCGGTGCGGCTGGCGACCGCCGCCATGGCGTTGGCGACGGCTTCCAGCGCCGGAGCCGCTGCGACGGCAAGCTGGTTCGACAGCCCGCGCCAGATCAGCCCGAGCCGGGAGATGGCGTCGTTCGTCCGCTCGATCTGGTCGGCGTCCTGTTCGGAGACGACCACTCCGAACGCGAGGACGTCCTCGGTCGCCTGGCGTAGCGTCGCGGTGTCGATCCGCGACATGGCGATCGAGCCTTCTTCGCCGAAAAGCTGGCCCGCCACGGCGGCGCGTTCGGCGGCAGGCACGAAGTTCTCGATGGCGGCGTTGATGGCGCCCACCCGCTGGTCCAGCGGCAGCGCGATCAGCTCGTTGGCCGAAAGCCCCAGCCGGTCGAGCGCGTCGGCGGCCGGGCCGCTCCCGGCGGCTGCCTGGCTGAGACGGCGCGTCAGATCCTTCGTGGCCTGCTCGATGCCGGACATCGACACGCCCGCCAGCTCACCCGCCCGCTCCAGCGTCTGGATCGAGGCAACCGTGGTGCCAAGCGACTGCGCCAGCTTCGCCTGCGCATCGACGGTCTGCAGCCCGGAGCGGATCATCGCCACGCCAGCGGCGGTTGCGGCTGCAACTGCGGCAGCGGAGGCCACGCGAACCCGGCGCGAGAAGGCTGCGAGCCGGGCGTTCGCCGCTTCCATCTCCCGGCTGAGACGGCCAAAGCCACGCGACCCGGCCTCGCCGACACCTTCCAGCTCGGCGCGCACCTGTCGCCCACCCACGGCCGCGAGGCGGACGCTAACCCGTTTTTCCGCCATTGGAGTGATCCATCTGTTCGTTGAGTTTGGCGACCATCACCGCCTCGATGACGGGCAGCAGTTCGGCCATGGCGAGCGGCGGCACGCCGAGCGCGTCACCGAGCGCCAGCGCCGCCGACAGGTCCCAGCCAATCACCGCGCCGGGCAGGACACGCAGCTGGCCACCCAGACGGCCGACAAGGTCCCAGACCTGCCAACCCTCTGGCGTTTCCGGACGGTTCAACCGCGCCGGGCAGTCCGGGCAGGCTTGCTCGCGGCCCTCGTAGGGTGCGCAGGCTTCGCAGTATCGGTCGCCCCCGCCGAAGGACCATTCGGCGAGAGCGCGGAGGCGTTTTTTTCCAGTTCCAGCAGCAGGCCCTTCGAGACGTAGGTCAGCTGGAAGGCCTCGAAGATCGGCCAGACATCGAGCAGCGCGTCGATGGCCTCGGGGCTTGGGTCGATGGGCTTGCCGTCCGCGTCCCCGATGCCGTCCCAGGCAAGCACGGCGCGTCGCGCCAGCGCCTTGGCGAAGGCGACGGCGCGCTCCTCGTCAGACGCCTCTTCCGGCACCGCCTCGACGGCCGGATCGCTGCGCGTCGCCACCATTAGCGCCGTGGTCAGTGGGCGCAGTTGCACCCGGACGCCGGGCGCAAGGTCGTGCCAGCGCGGCGCGTTCGTCAGGTCAAGCGTCAGCATCAATACGTCTCCACATCGTTCACGAGGGTTGCGGTGCACATCCGCCCGACCACGCTGTCGCGCGCCGCCTGCCAGTCGAAGGTGGCCTGCACGCCCTGCGGCCCGGAAATCTCGATGCGCGGGCGCGGCAGGTAGACGGCGTGCACGGTGAAGGTGAAGTTCTCGCCCGAGGGCAGGACGTAGGCGAACTCCATCTCGCAGGCCTCGCCGTTGATCGCCTGCGTCACCAGCGTCTGGTCGGCGAAGCGCACCTCGATCCGGCCGGTCAGCGCCGCGATGGACGGGTCCGCGCCGTCGATCCGCCCGTCGCTGCGGATGGTCTCGATCCGGTCGAGGTTGTTCGCATAGGTGATCTCGGCCGAGACCACGTTGCCGAGGGCGGTGCCATTGCGCGTGATCGCTCCGTTGAAATGGCCGAAGCGCTTCAGCTCCAGCGCGGTGGGTGGTGAGGCGGGTGCGCCGAACGCGCTGGTCGTCGTGCCCACCGTCTCGCCCTGCGCCACTAGCCGCGCCGTTGCGGTCAGCAGTCCCGAGCGCTGCATCTGCCAGGTGATCTGGTCGAGCACGCAGCCGGAATACATCGCATAGCGCGGCACCTCCGGCATACCGGTCTCGATCGACATCGAGGGCAGCGTCCAGGACCCCGATTGGAACTCGTGGCTGTACGGGGCCTCCGCTCCGGTGGTCGTCGGCGACCCGAAGGCCGCCTTCAGCCAGAAGCCGAAGGCCTCTGCGTCGAGCGGCACGACGACGTCGCCATCGGCCGTCACCGCGTCCTTGATCGGCGCCAGCGGATCGCGGCCGTAGCCAAGCAACTCCGAGTTCAGCAGCGGCTGCTCGGCGCCGAGCGAACTGCTGGCGAAGGGCATGCGGGTGAACCCGCTCGCGGGCGGCGTTCCATAGATCGTCTCGAACGCAAGCGCCATCAGCGCCCGCGCCCCCTGGGCTCGTGCCATGGTGTTCTCCTGTTGTCGGTTGGGTCAGGCCAGCGGGTCGGCCGTGGAATAGTGCAGGATGACCGGGATGACGGCCGCCTTCAGGCTGGCCGCACCCTCGACCGGCAGATCGACCGGGCGCGGCGCTTCCGCCTCGACCCAGTCGCAGAGCCCGCCCAACGTCCGGTCCGCGGCGAGCGCTGCGCCGATGCTGGCGGCCAGCGTGTCGAAGGCGGCGTCACGGTCGGCGCCTTGCACGACAGCCTCGATCTCGGCGCGATGCTGGTAATGGTAGCGTAGTGGCGACAGCGTCACCTCGGGCTCCCCCGGCTCGCCGTCGCGCAGGATCAGCAGACCCTCGGCGGGCACGCGCTCGGGCAGCACCTCGCCGCGCAGGGCCGTGGCGGGCAGCGCCGAGAGCCGCGCGTGCAGCGCGGTGAGGATGGTTTCTCGGGGAGTGGGCATGCGGAAAACCCTTCGGGATGCGTTGCTAGCTCTTCGCGCTCCGCCTATTCAGAAACTTCAACCGAGAGCATTGGAGATAGTCTTTTGTCCGAAAAACAGGATCATGCGGCCGAAGACGCGCGAGAGATCTGGAACATTCTTCAGACGGCGAAATGCATGGCCCGTTATGACAAGATCAGCCACGAAATCTTGGCTGAACTCCTGGTCTCGATCGCAACCGGCGGCGAGGTTATTGGCGGCAACAACCGCGGATCCGATGTCCGCTCCCCGCAATTTGGCCTCATTGAGGTTAAATCGCGGATCCTCGGCACCGATGGCCCTTACCCCCGCGTTTCGTTGAAGCAGCACAATCTCGATAAGGCGGACTGGTTCGCGGCAGTTCGGTGGCACCGCAACTATGCCCTCTACGACGCGGTCATGCTCCCCAAGCTCGTCGCTCGGGAACTCTACGAGAAGAAGAGGCAGACGACCGGGCTGGCGCACATCGGCTGGGCTGATTGGTCGTCAGCTGCGAGTGCTAAGAACATTCGGGCTGAATGCGAAGATGTGATGCATGGGTTGCGTTAGAACCGCTGATCCGCCCAGTTCGCGACGATCAACCCCGGCACGCTGTCCAACGCCCGGTCTGCGTCCCGCGCCAGATCCAGCCGCTTCGGCAGCTTGACCTGCGGCACCAGCAGGAAGATCGGCGCGGTGACCTTGCCGCGCCCGGTCTTCGATCGCGACACGACAGCCTGCCCCTTCGTGTTCAGCCGTCCCTCGGCCACCAGCAGGCTCGGACCCGCGCGGCGATAGACGAAGCGCAGGCGCAGGCCCCGTCGTCGTTCCCATTCACCGGGCGTGATCCGGCCGCCGCGCAGGGATTTGCCTGCGGCGGGCAGCGGGATCGCCAACCAGAACCCGTCTTTGGAGCGGATCAGCGGTCCCGTGTCATGCGCTCCGACGATGACCGGGGCCTTCGACCAGACCAGCGCCGCCGCATCGAGGCTCTCGCCCGACCTCGGGAAGTTCTGGCTCCGGATCGAATTGGCCAGCCGGGGCCCGAGCCCCGCGCCGGTGATCTGCAACCGCCAGGCGCTCTTCAGCCCGGTCCCGGCCTCTCGCATGGCGGCGGTCACCGCGCGTTCGCCCGCTGCCACCTCCGCCGCCATCATCGCGACGATGTCTGGATCGATGTCGAGCTTCAGTTTCACGCGGGCCTCAGATCGACAGTCCAGACCAGCCGCTCGCGGTCACGGACCGGCTCGCCCTGGATGAGGAAGGCGTCTCCGTCGATCTCGATACGGTCGCCCGGGCGCGGGTTCGCCACCTCGGCGACGCGCAGGTCGATCCTCGTGGTTTCGGACCAGAGCCGCGCGTCGCCGAAATCGCTGATCGCATCCGCACGCCTGGCGACGGCGCGCACCAGCACGGGCGCACCGCCGTCGGCGATATAGACCGCGTCCCGGCCGACATTGGGATCGGCGAAGAGCGCGCCGACGGCGGCGGCGAAGGCGCTCATCAGAACGTCGCGTTCAGGCGCACCCGGCCGATGGTGTCGCCCGCGCCGCTCGCCACCGCCTCGACGGCCACGCCGATGAGGGTGTTGTCGGTCGCGACCGTCGTGCAGCGCTTGTTCGTGTCGTCCCAATAGACCTTGGCGCCGGCGGTCCATGCCTGGGAGCCGACCTTGGTGATGTCGAACACGCCGACGAGCGCGGTCTCGACGGGCTCGCCGAGGGCGGCCGCGCCAGCGGCGATGCCGAAGATGGAACCGACGAGCAGGCCATCGCCGGAGGCGACGGCATAGGGCGCGGTCAGGGTGATGGTATTGCCGGGCTGGACGTAGGTTTTCATGGGGAGGATCCTTTTGGAAAGACGAAGGGCGGCCCGTCAGGACCGCCCGTGTGTCGGGGTTCAGCATGTTGGGGTGCGGGTTACGCGCCCGGGTTCTTGTAGAGACCGCGCCAGTCGATGGCCTTGGCGCCGAAGTCGAGGCGGCACTTGATCTCGACGCCGTCGACGTCGAAGCCGTTCCGCGTCTCGATGTAGGCGCCTTGCTGGCCTTCGAGATAGGCGTACTCGATCGTGTCGATCTGGTTCGGGCTGGCCGCCAGATACCAGGCGGTTTCGCTGACCGCATCGAGCCGCGGCTCGCTGATCGGCGCGAGCGTGCGGATCGATTGCGGCACCACGCTCGCGGTCGCGGCCGGCACCAGGTTCTGCGCGACCAGCTGTTCCGCCTTCAGCTCCAGCGAAGCCGGCACGATCAGGAAGGCGGGGCGGATATTGAGCACCGTCTTCTTGTCGAGCCCGGTCTGCTTGGCCATCGCCGCCCGAGCCGCACCGACCGCATCGACCGCGAGTGCCGCGCCGGTGCCGGCGAGGTTCTTGTGGTTGGCGTGGAACAGCGCGTTGCCGTCGGCCATCGCCGGGTTGGCGGTGATGATGCCCCAGACCACGTCGCTTTCCAGCTGCGCGATGGAGTTGCCGTACATCGCCGGGATCCGGGTGAAGGCGTCGAGATCGTCGTTGATCAGCGTCTGGCGGGTGATCGCGACCACCCGGCCATAGGTCTTGACCTTGTAGCTCTCCTTGCTCTCACCCAGCGTCCCGCGCTTGAACTCGCCGCTCTCGCCGACCTCAAGAAGCTGCGGCGCTTCGCCGAGCTGGACCCGGTGCATGGCCTTGAAGTCGGTGGCCAGCACCTGGCGGCAGAACAGCATGAAGGTGCGGGGATAGGCCTCGTAGGCTTGCCGGAGCGTCTTGTTGGTGACGGCCGAGAGGATCTCGGGGAAGTCCGAGGTCGAGTGCAGCGCGCGCGTCGCCACCTCGTCGCGCGACAGGCCGCGCGTGTTCACCCCGGCATTGCCGAGGCTTTCGCGGGCCAGTTCCAGCAGCGTCATGCCGCGATACTGGCGTGCCGCATCCTCAAGCTGGAAGAGGGTCGGGCTGTAGCGGTGCAGCAGCGCATTCGCCACCGCGTCGCGGCGGGTGATCCTCTCGTCGCGGCCGCCCAAGGGAACCGAGACATGCGGGAACGTTCTGGTCTCGTCGGACTTCGCGGCGACCTGATCGAGGATCAGGCGGCGGGATTCGTCAACGCTGACACCGCGCTTCACCAAATCCTCGGCGAAACCGCGCTCGAGGTTCAGCCGCCCCGCCAGATCGTAAATGGTGGAGACGCGGTTGCGCTCGGCTTCGCGGGCGCGGGTTGCGACGGCTTCGGTGTCGGGCGCAGGAGTTGCCTGCGCCTTCGGTTGGGAGCGGGTCTCGCTGGCGGCGACCTCGGGTTCGGGCGCAGCCGCATTCGGCTCGGTCATGGGGGTGTCCTCGGTTTCGACCGGCTCGGCCGGCTGGGTTGCGGCGTCGCTCGCCGGGGTCTTGGTCTGGTCCGTCATCGGAATGGGTCCTTTCTTGCTGGAAGGGGCGTCCCGGCGGTGGAGGACGCAGTCGTGAAGGGGGTGCTGGGCGCGGAAGCCCGCGGCGGGGTCGGCCCCAACCGCGACGGCGGAGACCTCGAAGGGCGTCCAGTCCACCGCACGCCACAGCTCGCGCGCGGCCTCGGGCTTCGAGACCTCGAAACGGTGGACCTGGTAGCCGATCGAGACCGCGCGGATGTGCCCGGCCTGGATGTCGCGCCAGATCGGCTCGACATCGGCACGCTCGCTGATCCGCACCAAGGCGATGCCGCGGCCATTCTCGATCCGCGCCGAGCCCGGCACGACCGACCCGATCACCGCATCCAGCGTGTCGAGCTCGTGCACCTTCAGGAAGGGCGCGCCCGCGTTCAGCCGGTCGAGCCGCACATGGGCTGGGTCGAGGCTCAGTTCCTCGTCATAGGGTTCGCCGAAGAAGGTCGCGCGGCGGACGCGGGCCCCGGCCGACCAGACCACCTCGACGGTGCGGGTGTCGGCGTCGGCCGTGTTCGGCGCAAGCTCCGCCGACCGGCGCATGGCCGGCAGTTCAATCATCGTGTCCATGAGGGTCAGTCCTGTTGGTCGGCCTGCGCCGAATCATTGTTCGCGTCGGCGGCCGGTTCGTCGTCGGCCGGATCGTTTGTCTGATCGGCGGCCGGATCGTTGCTCTGCGCACTGCCGGTCTTAGTCACGCGCCGCGGGTCGCTGTCGAGCACCAGCCCGAGCGCGTCGAGCTTGGTGTTGGTCGCGGCGATCTCGGCCAGCACCGCGTCGGGGTTGCGTCCCTGCTTCGCGATCACCTCCGCCAGCGTCATGGTGCCGGAGCGGATCGACAGCAGGTTCGCCATCGCGTCCTTCTGCGGATCGACCGCCTCGAACTTCGGCGGCGACCATTCAACCGGCACGGTCGGCGACGGGATCTGCCCCGCCGCCCAGGCGGCTTCCGTGAACCAGCGCCAGACCGGCGCGCAGAACATCGGGATGAACAACTGCCACTGCACGGCGTCGATCTGGCGGCGGAATTCCACCAGCCCGGCCCGGATCGAGGAGTAGTTGACCTGGGACAGGTCCCCCGTCAGCAACTCGTAGGGCACGCGGAACCCGGCCGAGATGGTGTGCAGGCTCGCCCGCTTGTATTCGCCATAGCCGCCGGTGGCCGACGGCTGGTTGAACCGGATGTCCTTGCCGCCACGGGCATAGGCGATCAGCCCCGGCTCGAACTGCTCGACCCGGTTGCCGTCGGCGTCGACCACGGAAGGCGCGATGCCCTGTTGCGCCTCGTCGTCGCCGAACACGATGGCGGTGACGCAGGCCTCGGTCTTCTTGCGGACCAGTTCGGCTACTTCATAGTCGTCGAGATCGCGCAAGCTGCGGATCACCGGCGCGCCCCACGGAACGCCGCGCGCCTGCGTGCGCTGCTTCTCGTAGATGTGCGCGATCTCGGTCGCGGGGACCGGGCGGCTGTCGAGCCCGCCGCGCAGCGCTCCCCAGGCGTCGCCCGGGTGCTCGGCATGCAGCCAATAGGCCCGGCGCCTGCCGACCGAGTCGAACTCGATCCCCTGCACGAGGCGGCCCGCGCCGAGGACGCCGGACTTGGTGGCATCCAGAAAGTCGGCCTCCAGCACCTGCAGTTGCAGCGGCACTTGCAGGCCATCGCTCGCCCGCCGCAGGCGGCGGCGCACCAGAACCTCGCCCGCCTCGACCATCTCGCGGCAGATCAGCGTCTGCATCCCATAGAAGTCGAGCTGACCGTCGGCGTCGCAATCCGCCGTCCAGCGTTCGAACAAGGCATCGACCTTGCGGTCCAGCTTGTCGTCACCGCTGGCGGCGCGCGGCATGATGCCCGCGCCGATGATGTTGTTGACCAGCACCGCCACGGCCTTGGCCGCATGCGGGTTGTTGCGCACCAGATCGCGCATCCGGTCGCGCAGCAGCGCCCCGGCCACGCCGATCTCGGTGTCGGCCGAGGATCCCGGCGCGCGCCAGCCCTCCGTCCGCCGTCCGCGCGCCGCTCCGTCATAGCCCCGTGTCAGGGTTTCGAAGGCCTGTCGCGCCATGACGCGGCGCGCCGCCATGCGCGGGGCCACCTTGGCGATGGCGTGATCGAACCAGGTCGCCGACATCAGCGATCCCCGCGCGAGAAGCCAGCCAGTCCGGCCACCGGCAGTGGACGGCTGACGCCTGCAATGGCACGTTCGATGGTCCGGATGCGGGCGAGCAGATCCTCGGCCGAGCCGTAGTCCACCGACTTGCCGTCATAGCTGACCCGGGTCGTGCCGCTGGCATAGGCACGGCGCAGCGCCGACAACTCGGTTTCCGTCCAGTCGGTCATCTTCAGAACCATCCTCCGCGCCGTCCGAGCCAGTCGGAGCGGCGCTTGCCCTGCGGGGCCTGTCCCGGCCGGTTGATCTGCCCGGCGGGATCGTTGTCGGTGGGGGCGGCCCCGAGCTGATCCTCGAGGTCGCGCCATTTCTCGTCGGGCCAGCGGTCCGCGCCCGCGATCCAGGCGGCGGCGCGGGCATAGACCCGGCAATCCAGCGCTTCGTTGCGCTCGCGGAGCTTCTGCCACTCCAGCCGGGCGAAGCCGCGCTTCGTGCGCACCGTCACCAGCTGCTCGGCCACGAACTGCTTCAGCCATTCGTTCTCGACCCAGTGCGGCAGATGCACCGAGCCGGGCGGGAACGCGGCCCCGTCGGCCATCTCCTCGTCGGTCGGGCGCGCCAGCCGCAGGAAGCGGTAGGTCTCGGCCTTGAAGGTCGACACCGCCACGGTCCAGAGCCGCGCCCCGCGCCGCAGGCGTTTGCCGCCCTCGGTCGCGTCGACGAAGGTCGGCCCCGACACCGGGCTTGAGCGGTTGAACCCCTCGACGCCCTTCACCGGCGACACCTGCCCAAACCCCTGCGCCCGCGACCAGGAATAGACCGCCGGGGCCTCGTAGCCCGTGTCGATGGCGAGCCGCGCGATGCGCAGATGCGCGCCGCGTTCATGCGGCCACGACCGGTCGAGCAGCGCGGTCAGTTCCGACCAGGCGTCGTGCCGATCCGGCCCGCCCTCGATCACGACGTGATCGATGAGCCAGGACTCAAGTCCACGCCCCCACGCCCAGACATCGACCTCGATCCGGTCCTTCTGGACATCGGCCCCGGCGGTCAGGAACAGCCCGCCCGCAGGCACCGTGCCGGACGTCCAGCGCTCGCGCCGGTCATAGAGCCGCTGCCAGTCCGGGGCTTCCCCGGTCTCGACCCAGGTCTCGCCGAGGATGGTGTTGCGGAACGCCTTGATCGCCTCGTCCGACCCCTGTGCCGCGTCCCATGCCCGCACGATCCGCTCCCAGCTCAGCCAGCCGATCGGCGAATAGAGCGCCGAGAGGTGATACCCGACCGTGGTCGGATCGGCGGCCATGGCGGTCGCCCGCCATTCGCCGCCCCCCAGCATCGCCGTCTTGTGGTGTTCCGCGATGGGCGTCTCGCAGCCCTCGCAGTGATATTCCGCCGTCTCCGGGCGACCCTTCTGCCAGCGCAGCCGGTCGAATTTCAGCCACTGCATCGCGCCGCAATGCGGGCACGGCACGAAGAACCGGCGCTGGTCGCTGGCCTCGAACTCCCGCTCGATGCGCGACAGCCCTCGGATGGTGGGCGTCGAGACCAGCAGCACCTTCCGCCGATGGGCGAAGGTCAGCGACCGCGCCTCGGCCAGCGTGACGGGATCGCCTTCCTCGTCGGCGGAGGCCGGATAGGCATCGACCTCGTCGAGGAAGATGTACCGCGCCGGGGTAGACCGCAGGCCGACCGCCGAGTTGGCCCCGGTCATGATCAGGATGCCACCCGCGAATTCCTTGGACAGCATCGTGTTGCCCGCGTCCCGCGAGCGCGCCGGTTTGACCCGCTCCCGCAGCTCGGGGCTCTCGTCGATCAACGGGTCGATCCGCTGGCGCGAGTTGCGCTTGGCCAGTTCCACCGTCGGCTGGACCGCCAGCATCGGCCCCGGCGCCTGGTGGATCGCGAACCCGATCCAGTTGTTGCCAGCCTCGGTCGCGCCGACCTGCGCGGCCTTCATGAATACCACGCGCTGCGCGGCTGCTCCCGGCGAGAGCGCATCCATGATGTCGCGCATGTAGGGCGTGCGCGCGGTGCGGTACCGGCCTGGCTCGGCTGAGGCGCGGCCCGACAGCATCCGGTGCCGGTCCGCCCATTGCGAGACGGTCAGGTCCGGATCGGGCCGGAGCCCGTTGCCCCAGGCGCGCAGGAGATCGGCGACGCCGTCGAATTCGGTCAGATCATCGGACAGCTCATTGTCTCGCTCAGCGGAATTCCGGCCGGACCTCGGCGAGTTCGTCGAGGTGGGCGCGTACATGGATCTCCAGAGCCTTCTGCATCTCGGCCGCCTCCACTCCGAGCTCCGCCGCCATCAGCGCCGCGGCGCGGGACGGCCAATTGACCCATGAATCCCGCTCCTCGCGTGCGAGCCGGAAAACGAGCGCGGTCGCGCGCGCACGATCGATGAGTTCGCCCTTCATCTTCTGAAGCCGGAGGCGGCGCTCCTGGGCTTTCAGCACCTCGTTCGCCGTCTTGGCTTGCAGGAAGGTCGTGCCCCCTCCCGTCGCGGGCGAAGTCAGGCCGCTTTCGCGGAGTGTGTCGCCGACGGCTGAGAGGGCGACGTCCGGCACCGGCTTCAGCTTCGGTGTGGGAGCCTTCCTGGTCTTTGACGGGTCGGTCGTCTCCGCGCGGCGGGCGTCGCTGGCATCGGCATCAATGCTGCCGTCGGAATGGAGGACGACCCGCTCGGCCGCCTTCGCCTTCTGGATCGCGCCCCGTGAAAGGCCCACACGGGCGGCGTACTGGCGTTCGCTCAGCCCCTGCATCTCGACCCGAACTCCTAATTAAATGATGCACTTATCGACTTGATAAGCGCTGCGATCAGAGCCTGTATGGCGTCACCAACAAGGACGGAGACAGCCATGACCAGGACCCCGAGCAAGCCGCAGGCGATCGACGCCTTCATCGCCCGGAAGGCCGAAATCGACGCGATGCTGGAGCGGCTCGCCGCCCTTAGCGCGGACCATTTCGACACCAGCCCTGACGAGATCAATTGGGGCCATGTCGGAACGCTCGCCCACTACGCCGAGCTCCTGAAGCGCATTACCGACGCGGCCTTCAAGGAGGGCGAGCACGCCGAGTGATTTCCGGCATCGCCTGAACTCCGGCCGCGCCGCCCGCGCGGCTTGGGGTCGTAGAAGGGCCGCGATGGTGCGGCCCCGAACACGGAGACGACCCCATGACCAAGCTTTCCGACACGCAAGCAGTGATCCTCAGCGCCGCCGCGCAGCGCGACGGCCATAATGCCTTGCCGTTTCCACCAAACCTGCGCGGCGGAGCTGCCGCCAAGGTGGTGGAGACGATGATCGCCAAGGGCTTCCTCGAAGAGGTCGACGCCAACCTGCGCGAGGGCGAGCCTGTCTGGCGCGAGACCGGCGACGGCCACGGCGCGACGCTGGTCGCCACCGACGCAGGGCTCGCCGCCATCGGCATTGAGCCGGAGGACGCGAACACCGCGCCTGCAGGCGCGATGGACGCGCCGACCGAAGAGCCCACGCCGGACACCCCCACCGAACCCGACCCCGCGCCCAAGGCGCGCACGCCGCGCGAGGGCACCAAGCAGGCCACGCTGATCGCCATGCTGCGCGCGCCGGACGGCGCGACCATCGGGGAGATCATGGTCGCGACCGGCTGGCAGTCGCATACGGTACGCGGCGCGATGGCCGGGGCGCTGAAGAAGAAACTCGGGCTCGAGGTGTCCTCGGAGAAGGTCGAGGGGCGCGGACGGGTCTACAAGCTCCCCGCCGCCTGACGCACCATAGCCCGACGAGATGACGACCGCCGTCCCATTGGGGCGGCGGATCTATCTCCAAGTCCTGCGAACACGTATCTCCTCGAAGATACGTCTGAGGGCATAGCTGCGAATGATCGACACCACCGTGAAGATCGCGCCCATCATCATGTTCTGAGCCAACGTCGCGTGCAGGCCGAACAGCGGAAAGATCGCCATCTGAGCCATGACGGCGATGCCGTAGCCGACGATCACGTTGGCGACGGACTCGACCAGCGACATGATGCGGGACTGCTTCATCCCGTGACCTCATCCATCGGCCAGCAGTTCAGCCGCGAGAGTTCTGAGCGCATGCGCCGTAACCAAGGGGACCACGCCGTTGCCGCAAAGGCGAAGCCGGTCCACCCGGTGGGCCAGCCCATCAGCGCCTCGACGAACAGCGGGTTCAGTGTCCGGCGCGGCTCGGAGGTATCGCGCCCAGCCATCGGCGTCGCCAGGACCTGGCGGCCAAGCAGGCCGTTCACCGGGGTATTCGCAAGGCTCGTCGCCCCATCCTTGTGGTCGCGCGCCGTCGGCGTCATCCACATCCCCGCCGCATGGGTAAGATCGGCCGTTCGGCGCTTGCCCGCGCTCGGCTTGCAGCCGTCGTTCGCCATCGGCGTCGGCCAGTCCCGCGCCATCCGGTCCAGACCCTTCTCGTCCTTCCGCTCGCCACCCCGGCTGCGAAAGCTGTCGATCTGCGGCGTCGGCCACAGCGCGGCCGTCGTCGCCAGGTTCATCCCATGCTGACCCGCCGCCTGCGACGGCGTCGGCTTCGTCTGCCGGTTCTCGTTGGCGCTGGCCCGGGGCGTCGGCCACAGCCGCAGCATCTCGGTCCGGTTCCCGCCACTCGACCGGGTGCCAGAGCAGGCGCGCGGGGTCGGCCAGCTCGTCTCCCTCGCGGATGGCGAGGATGAACAGCCGCTCGCGCTTGTGGGGCGCGCCGACTTCCGCCGCCGTGAAGATGCCTGCCGCAAGGCGGTACCCCATGCCAACCAGTCCTGCGGCGACTTCGGGGAAGCCGAGGCGGAGATGATTGGCGACATTCTCGAGGAAGACGAAGGGTGGCTCGACCTCGCCGATGATGCGGGCGACATGCGGCCAGAGATGGCGCGGGTCGTCCGCGCCCCGCCGCTTGCCCGCGACGGAGAATGGCTGGCACGGATAGCCCGCAGTGACGATGTCCACCGCGCCGCGCCATGGGCGGCCGTCGAAACTGGCAACGTCGTCCCAGACAGGTGCGCGATCCAGGGACGCGTCTTCCATCCGCGCCACGAGGATGGCTGCGGCGTAGGTTTCCCGTTCGACATGGCCCACAGCACGATATCCGGGGATGGCGATGGCGAGCCCGAGGTCGAGCCCGCCTGCGCCGGAGCAGAGGGAGAGGCCGAACAGGCATGTGTCTCCGGATCCGGAAGCGTGTCCGAAGGAAGGTAAAGCCAGGTCATGCATGTCACGCGGTGGTCTTGCGTTTTCGCGCGGGTTCGGGGGCGGCGGCCGTGTCCGGAGCATCGGCGGGGGCTTCGGCGTGGTCGCCCAGTCGCTCGGCCTTCACCTGCGCGAAGATCCGCCCATCACCATCGAGGAGCGCCTCGCGGCCCGTGTCCGCCTGCCAGCGCTCAACGGCGACATCGACATAGGCGGGGCTGATTTCCATCGCGAAGACGCGCCGGCCGTTCGCCTCGCCCGCCATAATCTGCGAGCCGGAGCCGCAGAACGGCTCGTAGCAGAGCCCGCCGCGAGCAACGTGCTGGCGCATCGGGATACCGAAGGCGTCGAGCGGCTTCGGCGTCGGATGGTCCGGCCGCTCGTCCTTGGCGAAGCTGGGCAGCGCCCATGTGGACGCAAGGGTTTCCTCGGCGACCTTTGGCGGGCGCTTGCCCTTGATCCAGCCCATCAAACAGGGCTCGTGCTTCCAGAGGTAGTGCGACCGGGTCAGGACGCCGCGGTCCTTTACCCAGATGATCTGCTGGTGAACGAACGCACCGGCCTTTTCCCAGCACGCTTCCAGCATCGCCTGGCGGCGCGAAGCGTGCCAGCAATACCAGGCGGCATCCTCGGTAATCGCCTCGGCCACGGCCGCGGCGATGAAGCCGTCGTAGAGCTCCGCGCCCTGCGAACTGTCGTCCCACGTGGTGCCGTAAGACGCCGACCAGTCCTTGTTGCGGGTCGGATGGTTGGAGCCATCGTAGTCGACGAGATAGGGCGGGTCGGTTGCGAACAGGATCGCCCGTTCGCCGTTCATCAGGCGGCAGACATCCGCATGGCTGGTGCTGTCACCGCAGAGCAGCCGGTGATCGCCGAGAATCCAGAGATCGCCCGTTTGCGATGCAGGATTGCGGGGCGGTTCGGGGATGGTGACGGGCGGAACACCGCCGCCGCCTTCCTCGCCTTCGCCCTCGGGCACGAATGCCAGCAGCCTGTCCAACTCGCCATCGGAAAAGCCGACCAGCGACAGGTCGAATTCTTCGGCGAGCAGGTCGTTCAGTTCCGCCGACAGCAGCGCCTCGTCCCACGTGCCGAGTTCGGTCAGCTTGTTGTCAGCGATCCGGTAGGCACGGCGCTGCGCCTCCGTCAGATGGCCCAGCACGATCACCGGCGCTTCGCTCAGCCCGAGTTGCGTAGCGGCCAGGACGCGCCCGTGCCCGGCAATCAGCTCGCCGTCCTCGGCCACAAGGCACGGCACGGTCCAGCCGAACTCGGCCATGCTGGCGGCGATCTTCGCGACCTGGTCCGCGCCATGCGCCTTGGCGTTCTTCGCGTAGGGCTGGAGCTTTGCCAGCGGCCACATCTCGATCGCGTCCGGGGCGAAGCTCAGCGTCATGGCGGACATGGTTCCTTGGTCGGGTGGATACCCGGTGGCTTCTGGACTCCGGATGCCGCGCTGGACTCCATGCGGGGTCCAGCGGCCAACAGCGTGTCCGGCAGAAAGGTTTGTGTTTATTGAGGCTTGCGCAGCATGCAGGTGGATCCGGCTTCCGGGTGGCTTCCCAAAAATCCGGCCCTGTCGCTGGCGATATGCCGCGCTTCGCCCGCCAGCATACGAAATCGCCCAGGAAGGACCCGGAAACTCGTCGGTCAGCGAGAGCAAGACCGCGCCGCGCGCGCCTCTCCCGAGGATAGTCAAAAACCTAGCCCGATCCGCCGTTTATGTCCGTTCGAAAACTGTCCGGCGGACACCTTCCTCGCCATCGCTCAGCGCTGCGCCGCCCCAGCCAGCTCGATTACTTTGCGCTTCGAATAGCTGCGGTTGAGCCGCCGACCATTAAGCCGGAATGCGATCACGCAGAGCGCGTAGAGCCAGTGCTCGTGCGCCGCCGACCGCTGCAATCCGACGGTCCAGCAGATGGTCTTCCACCGCTCGCCATGGGCGCGCATCCAGACGATCTTGCCGTCGATCGGATCGAGCCCTACCGTCCAGCTCAGCGTCTCCTCCATCCGGCTGATGGCCGCAGGCGACGGGATGACGCGCATCGGTTTTGGTTCCTGTCCCACCTTGTCGGCGAAACTGTGGATGATCTCCGGCCAGGTGCTGAAGTAGCCCTGCCGTCGCGGTTCGGGCAGGCGCTTGAGAACCGACGCCGCTTCCGCCAGACGTTCCTCGACGAGGCTCGGTGTCCACTCGGTCATCGGCGCGCCTCCTTCGCCTGATCGCGGTCGCCATAGAGCTTCTCGCCGAGTTGCCGGATCAGTTCGCGTTCGGGCCAGGTCAGCCGGTCGTCATCGAGAGAGACCGCGAGGACACGCTGCTCGCGCCAGCCATCGCGCTTGACCTCTTCGGAGCTGCGGCGCCGGCCGCCATATCCTCGTGGCGTCCACCTCACAGCACACCTCCCCGGGTCTCCATCGCCCAGAGCAGGAGCGCGATGGCGTCGGCCTCGTTGTCGTCGGCGGGCTGGAACCCGCGCTGGCGCATCGCGGCGAGCACGGCGTCCTTGCCGGCATTGCCCTTGCCGGTGGCGAACCGCTTGATGGTGCCGACCGGCACGCCCTGATAGGCGACGCCCTCGCGCTCGCACCATGCGGTCAACGTCGCCAGGAAGCCGCCGTAGAGGTGGGCGGCGTCGGTGCCGATGTGGCGGCGGACCTCCTCGAAATAGATCGCGGCCAGTCCGCCACTGTCGTCGGCCAGCTGTTCGAGCCAGTGCTGGAAGCGCAGGTAGCGCATGCCGCCGCCGTCGAAGCGGCTGGGCCGGAAGGACACGGTGCCGCTGGTGATCAGGCCGTCATGGCCGCGGATCGCCCAGCCGGTCGATGTGCCGAGGTCGAGCGCGAGGATGGTGCTGCCCGCAGCCGCAGAGGCGACGGGTGCAGGTGGGCAGTCGGCTACAAGGAGGGGTGATGGATGCATGCTCATGCGGGTCGATCCTGTTCGAGTGTTGTCGGAGATGAGAGGTCCGGCACGCCATGCGCGCGCGAAGCCCCTGGGGGTGGGCGAGGGAGAACCCGCCTGCGGCGTTCTCCCCCACCCCCGAAGGGGGTGGCTTTACCCCCTAAACTTGACGCCACCAGCAAAGCATTGAGGTGACAGGGGATTTTCCAGTTTGGGGAGCTTCCGAACGCCCTGCCGACCCAATCTGATTGCAGCGAAGCCGGTCTGGTCGCTGCGCAATTCTGAAGGGGTAGTTTCGGCAGCGCGCCCAATCTGGTCACAACTGGCCAGAGCGAAATTCTGCGCGGTGATGACGGGGCAGTTTCGGGACCGCGCCCCATCTGGTTCAAACTGATCAGCGCGCAATTCTGCGGGAGGTGTTTCGCGCGGGCGGTCATGACTGCTCGCCCTCCGGATAGACCCACACATGCGGGTTCTCGACTTCGAGCAGCGCGCCGGTCTGCGGCGACTTGTAGTGGGTGGGCAGAACAGCGACGCTGGCTGGCAGGACCTCGCCCGTCTCGGGGTCGACCGCTTCTTCTTCAGCCGGAGCCGCCATGCCCTCGACGCACAGGAAGCCGAAGCGCGACCTGGACGGCCCGAGCCCATAGGGCGTGCCGTCGCGCACGAATTTCACGAAGCCTTTGGTGGCGAGGACGTTCAGCCGGTCGCGGATCGTGTCCTTGCCGCCAAGCCCGCCCCGGTTCTCGAAGGCTTCTGCGAACTGATTGATGGTGTAGAGCCGCCCTTCGAGCGCCTCGTCGAGGAGGACGCCGAGGATGACGTCGTGCTTGCGCACCCGCTCCGCATCCAGCTTGTCGCCCAGCGCCTTGCGCACCAGGCGCTCGCTCGACCGATCGATCGAGACCCAGCGCCCATCGGCCTTGTCGATGATCATCGGTTCGATGCCGGGGCCGTTGCGCAGCTCGAAATGCAGCATCCGCTCGGGCCGATCTTCGTCGGGCCGGTGCATGATGATGCCGGAGCTGTAGAAGCTGCGGAGGCTGCCCGCGCCCGAGAGCGCCATGAACGGGTCCTCGGCGAGCTGCTTCTTCGTGATCTTGCGGGTGTGATGGCAGAGGATCAGGCCGGCATCCGGGGCTACGGCGTCCCGCAGGGCCTCGACCCGCTCCTGCAGGAAGAAAAGCATCGCGGTGTTGTCGTTCTCCCCGCCGCCGTCCGGACCGCCATCGAAGAGATTGCGGATCGGGTCGATGCAGAGAATGTCGGGCGCGCCGTGTCCGTAGTGGGCACGGACGGCAGCGACGGCGAGTGCGACGCCGCCGGCGTCAAGCAGCATGCGGACCTTGGGCGTGGCGACGAGATTGTCGCGCGCCACGGCCAGGAGCGCCGGATCGATCCGGATCGCCTGAAGGCGCTCCCGGAGGTAGTGGTACTGGATCTCGGCCTGCAGATAGAAGATCCGCAGCGGCTGGCTCGGCGCGAAGCCGAGGAAGGGCACGCCCGCCGCCATGTGGACCAGCAGGCTGATCAGGAAGTCGCTCTTGCCGACCTTGGGTGCGCCGCCCAGCACCAGCATGCCGCCCGGCGTCAGCACGCGCGGTGCAATGATGTCGTCCGGCATCGGACTGGTATCGTCGAGGAGCGCGCCCAGCGTGAAAGCCGGCAAGGCGGACATGGGGGGAGTGGAGAGCCGTTCGAGCGCCGGGCCGTGGCGTTCCTCATGCAGCCGCCAGAGGCGCTGGGCTTCCGAGGCGAGCCGTTCAAGCGGCCAGCTCGGACGCAGCTGCGCGGCGTTGTACTGACAGATCGCTTCCCACGCCTCGTCGCGGCTCATGCGCCCCTCGTGCGCCAGCCGCACGTAGTGGCCGATGGCAGCGCTCGCGCCCTGAAATCGCGTCCAGTCGTCTTCGCCGCCTTCGCGGACCGGGGTGGTCAGAATCTCGGTGATCGAGGGCTTGTCGTTCGATGGTCCAGGCTCTGATCCCACGCCAGCAAGCGGCGGCATGGTATCGACCAGCTCGGCGAAGTCGCGCAGGTGGACCTCGACGCGGGGGCTGTGGCGACGGATGTTGACCAGCCGCTTGAACCCGCCCTTGTGATAGACGGAGCCGGCCAGACGGATCGGCTGGTGGGCGGAACGGAAATGCGTGTCGCCGCCAACCTTCACCGCGATGTCGCCGCGCAGCCGACAGAGAAGCGCGATGTCCTCACCCTCGGCCGGTTCGCTCAAGCGCCACCAGACATGCAGCTTGTCGAGACCGTCCGGCGTGCGGCCGCCGCTTTCGACGAGCAGGGTGGGTTCGCCCAGATGCCGGATGAGGTGGTCGAGCTTGGCGACGATGTCGCCCGCATCGAGATCGACCAGAACCGTCTGCATCTGCAGGACGTCGGCGGCCTTGGCCCTGCCGGTCTCGGCGACCGTTCCCGGCACCACATAGAAGGCAGCACCCTCGCGCGCCGCCCAGCTGGCGAAAGAAACCGCCTTCTCCAGCAGGCTGTCGTCGATCTCGATCCACGCGTTGTGGGGACGACCGTCTATGCCCTGGCCCTTGTCCACGAACCCGCGCAGCGGCGCCCAGCCCTCGCAATAGCCGAAGACGACATCGAGAAAGACGGCGATCTGCTGGGGATCCGGCTCGATGTCGAAGGGATCGGCCTGGGGTGCGGCGTCGTTGAAATCTCGCCACGCGTCGAGGGAGACGATGTTGTTCTCGCTCATGCCGGCAGCCCCCAGCAGCGTTCCGCCCACGGGCACATGCGGCACTCGTGGAAATCGCGGGTGGTGGCGATCCGCGGCAGCAGCTCCCCGGCGTCGGTTGCCTGCAGGATCCGTACGCCCCGGTCGGACATGCGCTGCGCGAGCCCCGCGTCGAACGCCACCAGTTCATGGTGCAGCTCGGCCGTGTCCTTGTTGATCGCGGTGAACAGCGCCGGGTTCTCGCAAATGCCCGGGACCTGCGCTTCCATGTAGGCTTGGTAGATCGCGATCTGGGCGGCGTAGACGGGTTTGGCTACGACCACGCCCTTGGCAACGGTCTCGCGCCAGTTCCTGGCGTTCATCGTCTTGCATTCCCAGAGCGCGGGAACGCGCAGACCGAGGCTCACTGGCCCGGAAGCGATGATGCCGTCGACGTGGCCGCGGATGCGGCCGCCAGCGACCGAGAATCCGAATTGGTCGCCGTCCGGACGGTTGCCCTTGCGGGTGTAGAGATCGAACTCGGCAGCCCGGAGCCAGCGGACCGCGAGATCTTCGAGAGCGTGTCCGATCTCGAAGATCCGCAGCGTCTGGCCGGTGAAATCCTGGCCTTCGTCCTTCGCAGCTCCGGTGAACTCGAACTGAAGTGCACGCTCGCAAGGAGCTCCGAGCCGCGAGCCGCCGAGATAGATTCGCGGCGCCATCGCCGCGCGTTCAGCAATGATCGCCTTGTCGATGACTGCGTTGATGCGGTCGGCGCAGGTAGGACGGCGGTTGTAGTCGAGCATCAGAACGGCACCTCCGCCTCAGCGTCTGCCGCCATGGCGTGCATGGCGTCCTGGAAGCCGCCGACGGCGACCTCTATCAGCGTGAGCACCTGCGCCTCCGAGAGATCGGAGAACCGCGCCTGCCAGCCGATCTCCTCCATGATCTCGGCGACCGGCTTCATTGCGGCACGGATCGCGGCCTGCTCCTGTTCGGTGAGATCAACCATGGCCCAGCCCCCACCGCTGCCCGAGCGCGTCCAGAAGCCTTGGCAGGCCATCGAGCAGAACCAGACCGAGGGGCGCGGCTGCTTCGACCGCACCGGGTCGAACCAGCCAAAGCCACGGGTGGGTCGCCGGCAGACAGCACAGAGCGTTCCACGCGGATGCCAGAGTCGTCGCCGGTCCTCGGCCGTGATGGGATTGAGAGTGGTCATGGCTCATGCTGCCCTCCCGATCGCTGCATCGGGCGCGGCTTCCGCCGCTCCGAAGACGAGGGAGCGGATACCGTCGCGGTTGAACCGGAAGGCGAGCAGCGCCGATGCCTGGTAGCGGGTGAGCCCGAAATCCTGCCGGTATTCGGGCGGCAGGAAGGCGAGCTGCCGGTCGGTGGGCGGCTGGTTCAGCCAGCGGCGGGTCTTGTGCGCGCTCTCGTCGCTCTCATGCTCGTTGAGCCAGTCGTCCGCCGCCGCCAGACAGATAGTGCGCTCGCCCACAGCCAACAGATGAGGCCGCTGCTTCTGCAGGCCCCCGATGCCGTACCAGCGGCCGTTCAGGAAGAAGACACCGCCCCAGGCGTTGAAGCCGTTGGCGATGAGTGCGGCATCGTCGCCGAAGAGATCGCACCAGCGGAAACTCGACCGCTTGAGGAGGTCGATTTCGGACATTACGAAGTCGCCGAGCGGCGTGACCTCGCCCGCGTCCTCTCGCTCCCAGAGGTGACCGCACAGCGGGCATTCGGTGGTGGCGAGCGGCACGATGGCGCCGCAGTCCGGGCAATCCTTGGTCGGCGCCTCGCCGGAGGGCTCGCGTCCGTCCAGGTCGACGTCCTGCTCCAGCGAACCGTGCAGCAGCGTCGAGGTGCCGAAATCGAGCACGACGCAGTCGGTCTTGACGACGCCCGGATGGTCTTCGGGCGAGACCGTGCGCAGGCCGCGACCGACCATCTGGATCATGGTCGACTTGTAGGAGCTCGGCCGCAGCAGCACGACGCAGCTCGTCGGCGGGTGATCCCACCCCTCGGTCAGGACCGCGACATTGACGACGACCCGCAGATCACCGGCGGCATAGGCCGCAAGCGTCGCCTTGCGGGCGGTGTCGGGCATGTCGCCATGGATCAGCCCTGCTGAAACGCCCACCTCATTAAACGCGGCGGTCACGTTGCGTGCGTGGTCGACCGTCGAGCAGAACACCACCGTCTGGCGCTCGCCCGCCTTTTCCCGCCAGTGGCGGATGACGGCGTCCGTGACCGGCGACCGGTTCATGATCGCGTCGACCTCGGCCATGTCGAAATCGTCGGCCGTGCGGCGCACCTTGGTGAGCTGGTCCTGGACGCCGACATCGATGACGAAGGTGCGCGGCGGCACGAGATGGCCGGAGGCGATCAGTTCGCCGATCCGGATCTGATCGGCGACGTTCGAGAACACCGGGCGCAGACCGCGCTTGTCGCCCCGGTTGGGCGTCGCGGTGACGCCATAGATCCGGCACATGGCATTGCGCTGGAGCGCGGTGTCGATGATGCGCCTATAGCTGTCGGCTGCCGCGTGATGCGCCTCGTCGATCACCAGGAGGTCGAGCGCGGGCAGCTGGTCGAGATTGCCCGCGCGCGCCAGCGTCGGCACCATCGCGAAGGTGACCTGTCCAGCCCACGACTTTTCCTTCGCATCGACGACCGAGGTCGTGATCTTCGGGTTCACCCGGCCGAACTTGCTGCGGTTCTGAGCGGTCAGCTCGTCGCGGTGGGCGAGCACGCAGGCCTTGGCGCCCGTGCTCTTCGGGGTTTCGCCGACCATGCGGCCGACGACGCCCGAGAGCATGATCGTCTTGCCGGCTCCGGTCGGGGCGACGCCGAGGGTGTTTCCGTGTTCGTCGAGCGCGCGGACGCTGCGCTCGACGAACTGCTTCTGGCGGGGACGCAGCAGCATGGCAGCCTCACTGCGCCCAGGACGGGCGCGTGCCCGCGGCCGGTGCTGAAGATTGGGGCATGGAAGGCTGGGAAGGCTGAGCCTGCGACTGCGCTACCACACCGGGCACGCCACCCATGAGAGCGGCATACTCCTTGTGATCCGGCGTCACGGCCGCGCGGATCTCGTTCTTCTCCTCGCCGTTGGTGTCGGTGCCGATGTCGATCCGCGCCACGAACTCGAGCCCGTCGAGATCGGCAAAGCCGCTGATGCGACGGGCGGCCTGGGCCTGAGCGGACGTGTCCTTGTCGGAGATGCCGCGAGCGGAGTTCAGCATGCCGCGCACGAGGCTGCGGCCCATGTTCGCCCAGTCCGGACCCTTGGGGCTGTAGAGCCCGATCAGCGTGAAGATCTTGCGCCGGGCATAGGGCCCTTCGAGAACCGTGAACTCGCCCGAGAGGTAGACCGAACCGGTCGTGCCGCGGGTGGCATAGCCCCCGGTCCAGCCCTGCGACGGGTCGTCGAAACCGCCGGGGCGGATGGTCAGGCGCACCTTGGCCAGTGTGCCTTTCGGGATGATGTTGGCGTTCTGCTTGGCGTCGTTGAAGTCGTTCCAGGATCCAGACATGACTGGGGTCTCCTCGTTCAGATGTTTTCGGAAGGGGTGGAAGCGTCGGGGGTCGGAGCGGTCGCGGCAGGGGACGGGCTGCGATAGGCGAGCCGCTCGGAGGCGGGCTTAACGGGCCCGCGGATCTTCGCCATCAGACGGCCGAGATGCGGCTCCTCGATCAGGTCGAGGCGACCGGAGCGGTCCTTCGCGGGGAAGTTCCACGAATTGATCGTCTGGCAGACGAAGACCCGATAGGGTGTGCCGGCGTCGTCCTTGATCTCCGCCATCGTCAGGACTTCATCGACGATGCCCGGCAGCTCCAGACCGGTTTTCGAGCCATCTATCTGCGGCTGGTAGATGCGCCGATTGAAGTCATCGAGCTTCTCGTCGAGGATCCCGACGAACCAGACGTTCTTCGCCCGCGTGTGCTGCAGATGCGTCAGCCACGCGATCATCTCGCGGCCATGCAGGCCGTAGGCGCCGCGGACATCGGGCTTGCCGGTCTTGTCCGAGAAAGCCTCCGGCTGTCCCTTGCTCCACTGGAAGCAGAGCCGCCCGGCGACGGTGATCGAGTCGATGAAGACCGTGTCGTAGCGGTCGAGCGCCGCCGGATCGCCGAAGCGCTCGCACACCGCCGCGTAGTGGGCCTCGCTGTAGACCTGGTCGTCCCGCAGCGCCGGATTGGGTCCGCCGATGAAGACCGCGAAATCGCGGCATTCAGCCCATGTGCGCGGCCGGACGCTGTCGCCGGACCATCCCTCGATGGCGAGGTCGCCCGCCTCGAGATCGATGAACAACGTGGTGGCGGGATCGAGCGTCCAGAGCAGCGAGGTCTTGCCGATCCCGGACTTGCCGAAGATCGTGCCCTTGACCCCGCGTTGCTCGGCGAGACGCTGATCGGCCGAAATGATCGGGAGAGCCATCACTTGCCTCCCTTCGCCGCGATCAGGGCATCGATCGCGATGTCCGCACCCAGCGCGCCGGCCTTGCGCCCCTCGTCGTGAAGGGTGCGCACCGCGTCGATCTCGCGGTAGAGCGCCGATGCCCGCTCGTTCAGCCCGATGAGGGCGAACGCCAGGTCGTCGATCGAGGCCGCCCCGACCGGCTTGACGGTCTCGTCGCGACGTTCGCCGATGGCCGGCACCCGGATGGTCTCGGGCAGCTTGTCCAGCCCGTAATGCTGCTCGCGGACCACCGCGAGATTCTGCGTGATGCTCATGACGTCACCTCGGTGTTCAGGGAAAGACGGAAGCTGGGCTTGCCGGTGCGGACGGTGCGCGCGTCTTCGAAGGCTGAGCGGATGTGGCTCGGCCAAGCCGCGAACTTGCGCTCGGGCACCTTGATCGCGACGTCGACGTACTCGGTGGGGTCGTCGCCCTCGACCCGGATGCGCTCGACGAGGGCGGCGAGCTTGTCCTGGTCCCAGTCGACGCGCTTCGGCAGATCGGCAATCACGGTGACCGCGCCGTCTTCGAAGCGGATCGTGCCGGTGTCCTTGCCGGCTGCCTGGCGCGCCGAATGGGAGCGGTCGGCGTACTTGAGGGCGACGGCGCCATCGAGCCAGTCACTGGCCGTCTTGGCGCGGCGAAGGGCTTCGGCGGCCTCGTCCTGCAGGAGAGCGAGCTGATCGGCGGGCAGAGCGGCGACGTCGCCGACGGCCATGTGCCGGAGCTCATCGAGCGAGATGCGGTTGGAAATCGTCATCACCGCCCCCTCACGCCGCAGGCTTGGCAGGGGTGTCGGCGGTGCTCGCGCGGATCTGCTCGCGCTCGTACTCCTCGACGTCTTCGAGGCGGTACACGACCCGACCGCCGAGCTTGACGAAGCGCGGGCCTTCGCCCGTCCAGCGCCAGCGCTCAAGCGTGCGGTGGCTGATGTTCCAGCGCGCAGCCAGGTCGATCTGGTTGAGGTGTTTCGTAGCCATCTGTGTCTCCTTGGGTTCTTGTCGAAAACCTGCGGAGACGATGGCTGCCGGGCGGGTAGGAGCCGGGGAGGAGCCAGGTAGGGCTCAAGGTAGGAGTCGGAAAAACCGGCTCAGAAATGAAAAAAGCCGCCCCATCGGGCGGCCTTGCAGTTGAGAGATTCAGCGCATCAAAGGAACATCCAACAGCGGCCATTCTCCTCTCTGATGAATTCGCGCCATTCAGGTCTCCCGGAGAAAGCCTTCGCCAGCGTGTTGACGCTGGTGCTGTATCCTGCGCTCTCCAGAACCTCGGCGGTCAGAAGTTCCGGATGGCCGGATTTCCAAGCGTCATACAATTGCCGGATGATTGCGCGCTGTTTCGATCCAGAGAATGCATGCCGTGTTCCGCGAACTGTGAGGGACGCGCCGTCGGCCGCCATGGTGATCAGGTCGTCGTTCAGCTGTGAGCCCGCCGCAACACGGGCAGCCAATAGGTCGGGAACGACAGCAAGACCGTTGTGATCGGCGACATCTCGAACGGCGATCAGCGTATGACCGAGGTGCACGTCAGTCGGCAGGCGATTCCCAGGCGTGAAGCTCAGGACGATTCGCAAGCCGGGCGCCGGACGCTTGCGGGCAGTATCGATGAAACTTTTCCATATCGCTGGTTCGCAGAGCCGACGGCCAATCCAGACGGATGTACGTTTGCTGCGTCCTGGAAGTCGCGCGTCGCCGACCTCCCACAGAAGGTCGGGCACGAGTTCGACAGGGCCAGTTCGCGGCGACAAATCCAGCCGCTCCACCAACTGGCCGATCAGCTTGCTGAAGTTGACGCGGAACATCGCCAACTGATCACCGGGGACGCTCACCCACCCCGCTGTCGGGCTGAAATACCCATATGCCCGATGTTCCGGTGACCAAGTCAGATTGACGGGCTCGTCCTCGTGATCAACGAGTGAAACGGCTGCCCGCGAGTGATCTTTCGGCTGAAGGATGCCGGCCGCCTTCAGCGCTGGCGCGACCCGACCATAGTAGCTGTCGAGGACCGAGCCGCTGATAACCGCGTCTGGAGTCTCGATCACAGACAGGAGTAGGTCTGCCGCCTTCCGATCAATCGGCGGCGGCACTGTCAGCCCCAGAAAGAATGCCCCAGCGGCGCAGGTATTTCTCGCCGATCAGCTGCTCCTCCTCGGTCTGGTCCTTGAGATTGCAGCCATGCGGCATGGTGATCGTCAGCGGCAGCGTCCGGCCACGCTTCGCGTCGCCTTTGGGATGGAACTTGATGGTCAGCTTCGCCTGCGTCGCCACCCATCCACCACCCAGCGGATCATTGGGCCCGAACCGCTCCGCCGACATGCTCCAGATGGTGCGATCGGCTTTCCGCAGGCATTCGAGCGTGACGCGTTCGGCGACATTGTCGATGGGCATCAGCCGCAGCTGCTTGACCTCGACGGCTTCGATCCCGTCCTCCGGCTCCGTCGGGAAGTCGAAGGGGTGCAGCAGGACGGCAAGATCGTAATTGCGGAACGGCACCTTTTCGCTCTGGAACTCGATTCCGAGCAGGTCGCGCGCCATGAAGCGCACCATCTCCTCGCGGCTCTCGCGGTCGTTGGCCACTACCTCGATGACGCCGGTCGCCGGCTCATAAGTCATCGCGGCCTCGAAGACGGGGCGGCGAGCGCGACGGACGAGCGCGCCGCCATCATCGAACGCGAGGAAGTCGTCCAGCAGGCCCTCGCGGTAAATCGCGATCTGCACCAGTTCGCAATCCTCGCCGTCGAAGGTCGGCCGGTAGCGCCCGAAGATGTCGATGTGGATGTTGTTGGAGGCAAACCGCTCGCGGAGTGCCGCCTTGAAAGCATCCAGGGATGCCTCGTCGCGGCGCAGATCAAGGTTCGGCTCACCGATGAACCCATCCCAGCTCCGCCCCCGGCGGCGTTCGTCGGTGTAACGGACCTCCTCGGCATGGCGGAACCGAACCGGCTCGTTCAGGAACATCCAGAGCGCCCGGGCGTGCCCATTGGCGAGATCGTCGAGAACCGTGCGGTCATCGACAACACCATAAAGCGCGGTCTGCCCGGCATCGTCGGCGAGGGCGCCGACCCGCTCGGCGTCATTGACGATGCGGGCGCGGGCTTCGTCGTCCATCTCGTCAACGGCGCGAAGTGTGATGCGAACCACTTCGGGCTCGGGCGCCTCCCAATCGACCTCGGTCGGAAGCTCGATGCCGGTATGGTGGAAATAGGCCTGCAGCGACGAAGCAGGCATGTTGCGGATGAAGGTCGTCACTGAGGCCATGATCGGTTCTCCTTAGCCCTTGATGGTGCGCGGGTCGTTCCCGTGCGAATCGGACTGGCCGATCCGGCCGTCCCGCTTGTGGATCTTGAATTCCGTCCCGGCGTTGCGGCTCATCTCCCGCCCACGGTCGATCGCCTCCCGCTTGGTGTCGAAATGCCCACTGGCGCGGTCGGCGCCGCCGCGGCGAACGTCCCATCCACCACCGGAGCTGGGAAGGATGTGATGCGTGCCTGACGTACGTTTTGCCATCGAAAGGACTCCTCTCTAATACGATTTTGTTCGATGTATATCGAACACGCCCGCGATTTCCTTGTCAAGCACGATGTTGTTCGGCATATATCGAACACGATTTTCTGCGGCCGACGGCCGCCAGTGAGGAGACACCATGGCAGCGTCCTTGGGAGAGAAGATTCGGCGCCACCGTCAGAAGAAGGGTTATTCGCTTGATAAGCTGGCGGAACTGACCGAGTCGAGCAAAAGCTACATTTGGGAGCTCGAAAACAGGGACACGCGGAAGCCTTCGGGCGAAAAGCTGACCAAGATTGCCGAGGCGCTTTCCGTGACGACGGATTATCTGCTCGATGAATCTGCAGAGCCGGACGAGGAAGTGGTCAAAGAAGCGTTCTTCCGAAAGCTGAGCAAACTCGATCCGGATGACAGGAAGAAAATCGAGCAGCTCGTCGACATGTGGAGGAAAAAGGATTGAAGCTTCCAACGACCCCCGAAGGCTGGGCGATTCATCTGTCGAAACTCGTCCGCGCTTTTCATGATGCGCATGGCTCCCCCCGATTTCCGATCAGGGTCGCGGACATCGCGATGGAATATTCAAGGAACGTGTTTCCCGATGCACCTATCACCAAGGTGGACGGCCTTGATCTATCGCGGAGCTTCGAGGGCATGCTCATGCCCATGGATTCTGGCACAAGCGAGTGGGGCATCATCTACAATAATGGGATCACATCGAGAGGCCGCATCAATTTCACGCTCGCCCACGAGCTCGGCCACTATCTGCTGCACCGACATTTGTCCCCTGAAGGGATACGCTGCTCGAGTCGGGACATGGGCGATTGGCGATCGGAGCATGGCCAGGTCGAGGCCCAAGCAAACAGGTTCGCTTCTTTCTTGCTGATGCCGCTTGACGACTTTCGGCAACAGATCAGCGGCCAAAAGATTGAGATAGATCTTCTGCGGCACCTTTCTGATCGCTACGAAGTTTCGATCACTGCAGCGATTCTGAAGTGGCTCAGCATTACCGATCAGCGAGCCATGATCGTCGTCAGCAAAGACGGATTTATCGATTGGGCATGGTCGAGCGAACGCCTATTCAAAACCGGGATCTACTACGCGGCGAGGCAACAGACGATCGAACTGCCCAGCGAATCGCTTGCTGCCCTTCGGGGTGACGAAGTGACGGCGCAGGTCGGCATTATGCACAAAAAAGGGGTTTGGCAGGGCAACGAGGATGTCTACGAAATGACGGTGTTCGCCCCCAAGAGCGAGATGACCATTTCCCTGCTCCTCTACCCCAATGAAGGACCGACTCGTTGGCGGGCTGACGATCTCGATGAGCCCGAAGAGCCGGACGCGTATGATCGGTTGATGCCGCAAGGATGAACGCGCATTGCACGATGAGCGACGAGAAACGACGGCGACTGGCAAGTGGACGCAACCCGGCGTTCCGCACAAGGGCTGGCGTTGCGTCGATATCGAGGAGTTGGAGGAGCAGAATCATCTCTGCGAGATGTGCGAGGCGCGTCTTGTCAGGTTTGTCCATGTTATAGAGCATGACGACTACGACGACATGCTCCGCGTGGGCTGCGTCTGCGCTGGCCACATGGAAGAGGACCTCGTCGGTGCCCGCAGGCGTGAGGCCGCCTATAGGAATGACCGGTCGCGGCGGAGCCGCTGGCTTCAGCGGAGGTGGCGCTTATCGGCAGCTGGCAACGAGTATCTGAACACAAACGACGGATTCAACGTCGTCGTCTATCGCAAGGGGGCGATCTGGGGAGCCCGCATCGAACATCGCGCGAGCGGCTTCGCGCGATCATCGAGGCTACCCTACCAAACATCTGATCATGCAAAGCTCGCGGCTTTCGAAGCGATGCTCGGGATGAAGCACAGCGAGCCATGGAAGCGGTGAAACAGCCCTTTGGAACCACTGTATGAGAAGCATGGGATATCTCTTTGGTCGGCACGCACGAGATGCCGTCACCCTCACCGCCCGTGACTACAATACTTTTCATCGTGGATCGAAGGTCGACGGGAAGCAATGGCCACCGGCAAGATCATAGCACCCAAGATAGAGATTTTTGTCGGATCGCCAATTCAGCATGAGTCTGAAAGAAGCGTGATTGAGCAACTCGTTCGCCTATTGGCGGCAGACTCGCTCCCTGCCGTTATCTTTGCAAATATAAGCCTGTCTTCCCGTCAGGTCGATTTCGTGGTCGCCCTCGCCAATTTAACGTTGGTCATCGAGGCCAAGAGTTACACCCGGCCTATTCGGGGCGGTGAGAATGGACCCTGGCAGGTCCAGGTAGCCTCCGGCGACTGGAAAGAATTCCGGAACCCTTATGCTCAGGCACGCGACGCAGCGCTGGCGGTTAGGGATGCCATGCGTTCGTTTGCTGGCACCGAGGTCCAATATCCTGGGGCAGCACTAATCTTCACACCCGATATCCCCCGCGAGTCTCAGATTTATCCGGGGGACTTCAAAGTATCAGTGGCCGGCTCGAGCGGATTGCATGCCGCGCTTCAAGCGCGGCAAAAGGTCGCCTGGTCGCTCGACCGCTGGAAAGCGTTTGCGGAACACCTTCGGCTCACGCCGGTTTCCACGGTTGCGGCCGCATGTGATCCGGTGCTGTTCGAGGCCGAGGATCTCCTTCGGCAGTACGTGGCAGCCTTCCGCCACACCTACACACACCCCGAGCCGTTAGTCCCTTTCACGTGTCGTTTAGGCGACGAGACGGCTTCCTCCGACGACGTAGTACGTCTGGTTGCCAATCGGCACGCTGACATATTGATCCAGGGTCCTTCGGGATGTGGGAAGACGCTGTTGGCCGGCAAAGCCGGCCTGAGGTTTACTGAGCAAAGCGGGCTTGCCATCACCGTCCCGGTCAAGGATTACGCGGGCGGCCTTAAGAAGGTGCTCGACCGCGAGGTCGGGCTGCTGTCCGGCGCGTCGGCGGCTACAGTGCTCGGTGCCGCGAAGCGGCTCAACCGACCGCTGCTATTCGTAGTCGATGGCTACAACGAGTGTTCGGCGCCGGAACGGTCGTCACTGACCCGGGCACTCGCCGCGCTGGCACGAATTTATGAAGCCAACCTTCTCGTAACCTCGCAGTGTCCACTGGCCCGCGGCGACCTCTTGGCGTTGCGCACGGTCGAGGTGCCGCCGGCCACGCCGGAGACGAAGACTGCCATCGCCCTAAACGCCACGGGTGGCGACGCGTTGCCCAACGAACTGGAACACCTTCTCGGCGCTGTCGCCACCGGCCTGGAGGCAAGGCTTATCGGCGAGGCGGGCCAGCAGCTCAGCCGCGGCAGCAGCCGATATGCCCTGTTCGATGCGTTCGCGCGGAAACGCTTGGACGACATGGCGAGTGACGGCATTCGGCTGCTCTCGCAGGTCGCCGGCTGGCTCTCCGAACGCGTTGCGTTCAGCCTGTCCGTCCGCGATCTCGACCGCTTGATGGGTCAGGACGGTGCACCTCACTCTACCGCGACGCGATTGCGAACTGCGGGGCTGTTGGCGCAGCGTGGGGACCGGATCAGTTTCGCGCACGAGATGTTCTTCGATGCCTTCGCGGCAGAGAACGTGATCCGTCGTGCAGCGGGCCGGCCGGGCCCGGTGCTGACGGCACTTGGCGCCCCGCAGAATGCCGAACGAAAATCGTTCATCATCGGCGCGATCGATGACGATCGCCTGCGAGATCAGGTCTTGGAAGGGTTAACGGACGCTCAATCGATTGCCGCCTGTATCGCGGGTGCATGCGGGCGGGCGGCACGAGAATGGGCCGAGATGCGTTGCGGGGCGCTTTGGGAACGTCTTCGCGCGGAGGCGCTCGGGGTGAGTTTCCGCATCTCGGATCAGGGCTGGATGAACGTCGCCTTCGAGGAAGCAACATTGACAAAGTGGACCGCATTGGAACGCGCCTTCCTCGCCGTGATGCCACAGCGGATGGTCGAGGGCCATTATCTGGACGAGGCCCTCGATACAATTGGGGTCCTGGACCGGAGGATCGCCGAGGAAGGGGCCCGCCTGCGTGATGAGGCCCGGGAACGCAAGGTCGCCCTCCGGAGCGCTCTGTTCGCAAACTCTTACGTCTTTCAGTCGGGCGGGGCGTCTGGGATCACCCATATCTGCGCGCACTTGCATGGCGGCTTCTTCCGTACGACACGTGATGCGGTGGCGCGGACCATCCAACGGAGGCTGGGAGGAGACGGCCTGTCGCCCGGACAGGTGTACCTGCTCCTAATGTTGAGCCGGGGCGCCGAAGTTGCGGCGCCGCTCGTCGTGCGAGCCCTTGAGACGCACTGGGCGGGCGCACCCTATCACCTGCAGCTCGACCTGTTAGATGCAGCACGGATGTGCCGTCCGGCGAATGACAGCGATCGGGCCGCGCTGATCGCAGCCGTGGAAGCGCTGCCGCAGCCGAGACACGTGTTCATCTCAACCATGATCGTGGAGGCCCTGCAGGGCCTTGGCGCGCTCGAAGACTCTGAGCGCGAGCACATTGCCATTGCCCGCGAAGAGGTTAGGCAGTGCCTCGCCGACCCCGAGGACACCGACCGTTGCGCCATGGCTTACGGCCTCCATTCGGCGCAGTTCGATCATCCCTATTGCGGGGCGTACTGCGAAGTGATCGCCGATCTCCCGGAAAACGAGCGGAAGACGCTCCTGACGATGGCGGCGAACGGCGCCGGCGACACGGCGTTCTTCCTGGCACCGTTGCTCATCGACCTTGCATCATTCGGCGATTCGGGCGTCGGCGACAGCATCGCCCGCTGGACTGCGTTGCCGCCGAAGGACAGTGTCATGCCCCAGGATGGCGTCGCCGTCTTCGTGGTCGCGCATATTGCCCTGGCGCGACTCGGTTGCCCCCTGCCCGACAGGCAAGGTGAGGCAGTTGGCCATTCGGCCGAAGCGCTGATTGCCTGCGGGGCGATCCTTTACTGGAGCAATCGTGTCGAACTCGACGAGACTACCAGACGACACGCCTGTGCCGCTTCCCTGCAGGTGCTAGTCCGGCACGAACGAGGCGCCGCGCTCGACGTTATCCGGCATTGCGAACGTGCCCTTATCGAAGGCGTGAGGCATCTGCCCGGGCCGGCCCCGGTGGAACGATCGATCGTAAATAGCTTTCCCGTTGAGGTGGCCGAGATCTGCCGCCACGCCCTTATCGGAACGGTCAGCCAAGTCGGCTATTTCCGGCACTACTCAGAGTACGACCGGCGGCAAAACCTGACACTCGCCATCGATGTGCTGGCATACCACGGGAAGAGCACAGACCTTTCGCTTCTTCGACGATTCGCCACGGACCCAGCCCTCGGAACAAGCGCGATCGCGGCGGTGAGAATGATCGAAGAACGCCTGGCTTCCACATGATGTGAGAGAGTTCCATGGCCGCGTCGACCTTCACTGACCTCCTTGAGAAAGACTTCAGATGGCCGAAGATAGGAGACAAACTATTTTCCCACGACCAACTGGCGTACGGAGCATTCCTGGCGCACCACCCTGGTGAGCGGCTTTATCATTTGACGGAAGGATACAAGCTTGCAGCCGATCTGCTGGTGGACCAAGCCGAAGCCGAGGCATGGCGAAGGCGGAAGCTCGTTTACCCAATTGTCTTTTGCTACCGACATTTTCTGGAGCTTACGTTGAAGGGTATGCTCGAACAGTATGGATCAATGGGCAATGTGACAGCGAATTGGTCACACCACAGACTTGAAGATCTATGGAGAGACTTCCGGACGTTGCTTCGCAACCTCGGTTCTGATCATCCCGAAGAACACGGCACTGACGCCGTCGAGCAGTGCGTCGCCGAGTTCGCGAAGATCGACCCCTTTTCGGAGACGTTTCGGTACCCATCCAGCCGAAAGGGGCAGCCCTTCGACATTGATTGTGAGATGATCGACTTGTTGCAGCTTCGTGACACAGTTCAGGCGATCGAGAATTACTTCATGGGCAGCGATGGGTTTTTGGGCAGTCTTAAGGATGCGCAGCCGGGTTGGTAGCCCATCTCGGCAATTGGAGTGGTCGAGGTGTCGTCCCTGCTTCCGAACTCATGGCGTGGGGCACGCTTCGGTTCCGCGTGAGCGTAGTGCCGGCCATAGCCCTAGTCGGGGCAACGGAGCTCCAGCATCAATGATGATAACGGGAGTGTTCGACTGCGCACGATTGCGCGCCCTCTTGCTTCCACAGTGCTTCCACGGGCGTGATGGAAACATAAGCGTGGAATCAAAGCACCCGCCAAGCCTTTGACTTAGCGGGCGAATTTGGTTGCGGGGGCAGGATTTGAACCTGCGACCTTCAGGTTATGAGCCTGGGGTATCAACGCCGGAGAGAAAATTCATCGGCTGTCAAAGTTACGGGCACACCTGATTTCTGCAGCTTGATTCGAGGCGAAAAATCCCGTGATGAGCAACAAGACGCTTCGGTGCCATTCGAATCCTGCGCAAGTTTTCTAATGATTGCGCACTATCATGATAACACCTTGATTATGCTTGCTTATTGGTGTTTTACGACTACCGTTTCGCCAGTCATCCTCTGTTGCGAACGGTCTCATGCAAGACGCCCGATCCGGCCCCAACCCCATGCCTGCCGACCGCATGTCGGCGGACGAACGCCTCGATGAACTCGCCAGAATCCTCGCTGCGGGCCTGAGACGTATTCAGTCGGAACAGTCCAGTTCTTTATCTGCAGCTGGCGAAGACAGTTCATTCGACATTCTCGCCCTCAAACGCCGTGTTGGTCGTTGCAAACCGAGCAACCGAGTTGGAGGGCAATGATGCCAGAAGCGACGAAACGGACTGAAACCAGACCGCGGCGGCCACGCGAGAGCACCGCGGCGGGCGGGAGCGTGGTCATGCAGCTTGCGGCGCTGAAGCGAATGACGGTGGTCGAACTTAAGACGAAGTGGGAGAGCCTCTTCGGCACGCCCGCCCCGAACAACAGCCGCAGTTACCTCGAGCTCAGGCTCGGCTACCGGATCCAGGAACTGACCCTCGGCGGGCTTTCGCGCGAGACGCGCCGGACGCTGGATCTGCTGGCCGACGAAATCGAGGGCAGGATCGGGCGCAAGGCGATCATCGCGGATTCCCGCAACCCGGTCGTCGGCACCCGGCTCGTGCGCGAATGGGACGGAGTAGAGCACACGGTCACCGTGATGAAGGACGGCTTCGACTGGCAGGGCCGCAAGTTCAAGTCGCTTTCGGCGGTGGCGCGAGCAATCGCCGGCACACAATGGAACGGCTACCGCTTCTTCGGCCTCCGCGAAGCCCGGAGGGACGACCGATGAGCCGCTCTCAGGAATCCGTCGCGATTCTGCCGCGCCGCCAGCGCTGCGCCATCTATACCCGCAAGTCGAGCGAGGAAGGGCTCGACATGGAGTTCAACAGCCTCGACGCCCAGCGCGAGGCCTGCGAAGCCTATGTGACGAGCCAGAAGGCCGAGGGGTGGTCCGCCATCCGCGAGCCCTACGACGACGGCGGCTTTTCCGGCGGCACGCTGGAGCGACCTGGCCTGAAGCGCCTCATCCAGGACGTCGAGGCCGGGCTGATAGACGTGATCGTGGTCTACAAGATCGACCGGCTGTCGCGCTCGCTGATGGATTTCGCCAGGCTGGTCGAGATCTTCGACCGCAATCAGGTGACGTTCGTGTCGGTCACGCAGTCGTTCAACACTACGACGTCGATGGGACGACTGACGCTGAACATCCTCCTGAGCTTCGCCCAGTTCGAGCGAGAGGTGATCGGCGAGCGCATCCGCGACAAGGTCGCCGCCTCGCGCAAGCGCGGCATGTGGATGGGCGGTTACGTCCCGCTGGGATACGACGTGCGCGATCGCAAGCTGGTGATCAATAAAGCCGAAGCCGCGACAGTCAGGATGATCTTCGAGCGGTTCGTTGCCATCGGCTCCGCCACGACGCTGGCCAAATCGCTGGCGGCCGAAGGCGTGCTGAACAAGCGCGGCAAGCTGATCGACAAGGGTTTCCTCTACAAACTCATAAACAACCGCGTCTATCGAGGTGAAGCCGTCCACAAGGGCGCGGCCTATCCCGGCGAGCACGAGGCCATCATCGATCGTGACCAGTGGGACAAGGTGCACAGCATCCTTCAGGAGAGCCCACGTCTGCGAGCGAAGAACACGCGCCGCCAAACCCCGGCGCTTCTGAAAGGGATCATCTTCACCGAGACCGGCGCCGCGATGACGCCGACGGCGACGAAAAAGGGCACGCGCCTTTATCGCTACTACGCTTCGATGGACCTGATCCGCAACCGCCCAACCGGCGACGCCCCGGGTCCGCTGCGCTTGCCCGCAGGGATGGTCGAGGACGCCGTCGTCGGGGAGATCCGCCGCATGATCCGCGCGCCGGAGATCGCGGCACGAACGATCAAGGCCCTGCGTGACGGGAGCCCGACCGTTGACGAGCAAGCGGTCGTCACGGCGCTCGGCGAGTTCGATCAGCTTTGGGCTGCGCTGTATCCCGCAGAGCAGACCCGCATCGTCCAGCTTCTGGTCGAGCGGGTGACCGTCGGTGAGGGCGGCATTGCCGTCGACCTCCGCCAGGAGGGGCTGGGCTCGGTCCTGCGGGACATGATGGCGCCCCGCCAGAAGGAGGCCTGCGCATGAGCGCCACGCCGGACACCATCCGCGTCGTCATCCCACTGACGATCCGCAAGCGCAATGGGCGGCCGAAGATCCTGCCGCCCGACGATGTGGACGCGCGAAACGGCCGGGCGCAGGATCCCCATGTGCTGCGCGCCATCGCCCGAGCATGGAGTTGGCGGCGGCAGCTGGAAACCGGTGCCGCTTCCACCATTCACGATATTGCTGCCGCCGAGAAAGTCTCCGACCGGTTCGTGAGCCGGATGATGCGGCTCGCCTACCTGTCGCCCGAAGTGCTCGAACACCTCGTCATCAGGCGTGTGCTACCGGCGCTTTCGTTGAACGACCTGGTCGCGGTAGCGGACCGACCGTGGGCGGAGCAGATGGCGGCGGTGTTTGGCACGTTTGAGGTTCGGCTGGATTAGTTTCGGGCCCGGCGCCAACCGGCCGTCCGCGCCTCATCCTCGGTGCAGAACCAGCGCTCGCCCTTGCTCTCCGTAATTCTAGTCTTGTCGTAATTCTGCTGGCCCGGCACATGATAAATTCGGGCGCCGTTCCGGCTGATATTGCCCTTGATGTGACACCCTGTCGTTGGACTGACGGACGCCAGCGGTTGCGGCAAGAGACGCTGCTGTGCGTCGATCGGGACGGACAATGCACCAAGGATTTCTGTCTGCGAACCACGATGGCGCCAGTCCCATGGCGCGATGAATGCACCCGACCACAGACCTTCCTGACCGGCACGCGCGGTCTGTTCCTGGCTGACATAGATATCCGAGTAGCGCCGGAAGGCGAGCGCCCAGCCGCTGGCCACCATTGCGGCATTGATGTCCATCCGGTCGACGAAGCAGATCATGATGCGCCGGCCATAGCGGTCGATCTCGTCTCCGGTGCAGGCAACCGGCCGCTTCTGGACAAGTTCGATCAACGCGTCGCGTGCAGCGATCCCGCAAGCGTAGGTTTTGCCAGCCTTGTCGATGCACACCTGATCGGTTTCCGGCGCGTCGATGCCGTTCAGCCGGATCCTCGTGCCCTTCACCGAGATGGTGTCGCCATCGGAAATTCTTGCCGGGCCTGTTATTGTCGCTGCTGCTGCCGGAGTCGCCGAATGTGCAAGCAGCGTCGTAACGGCAATCAGGGGAAAAAGAAAAGGTCGAAGAATCATGGGCGTATTGTCTGCCGTTTCGGCATGGATTGAAAGGCGTCAACAAATAAGGCGTCTTTTCCAGGACGATGCCCGCCAGCTGATCGAGCGAGATCCTATTACAGCCTATTATGATGCACAGCGGGCTGCTGCACGTGCTCGCTTTGCCGGTGATGGGCAGGGTTTCCTTCACTGGGCAAAAGTGGCTGCGGAAGTCGCGCGGATCAGCAACGCGCCAATGAACTATGAGATCGTCGAAAGCATCGTCGACGAAGAGGAGCGTCGGGCGAGGTTATCGCTGGAGTAAATGAACGAGGTTTTGATTGATCCGGAGCAGTGTCCAATGGTTCAACGGAAGCTTGCCTGACCCTCATATCGCCCTCATATCGAAGGGCCCAGGAATGCCCGACTGGCTACGCACGCACGCTTCAGAATGCGCCTACTTCGCGTTCTCTGAATGCTGCGGTAGCCGAACGGTCAGCCACAGAAAGTTCGGTCGGGTGAAATCCACAATCCACTGAAAATGAGCCGCTTTTCGTGACCGAACCAAATCTGGCGAGGTTCGCTCGGTTAGAGACGAAGGCCCTTCAGAGACCGAAAATCGCCGATCTGCCAGTCTCTGAGGTTCGGTTAGTCTGGCCAACCTCCTTTGAATGCTAAAGAAATTCTGCCGTCGTTGGCGCGCCTTTGCGAGTTTGCAAAGGAAACTGGCGGAGGGAGTGGGATTCGAACCCACGTTACGGTTTCCCGCAAACACGCTTTCCAAGCGTGCGCCTTCAGCCACTCGGCCATCCCTCCGGATCGAACCGGCTGACCAGCCGTCCGCGGCCGGCACTATACAAGACAAGAACGCTGAATCAACCAGCCGCAACGGGGATTTGGCGCTTCTGCCCGATAATCAGTGTCCTTGTTTGGGACGGCGCTTGCCGCTACCGTTCTCGCCCGAATTGGTCAACCTTTCGCGTGGAGCTGGGGGGCTCTTTAAATGGTTCTTTTCCGACTGATTGGACTGCTCCTGATAACGCTCGCGCTGATGGCGCTGGGCTCCGATGCCTTGCGGTCGCTTGAAGCCGGCACGGTCGAAATCCGTTCATTCGCCGAACTCTGGGCCATGCTGCACAAGTCATCGCTCGACGCCTTTCTCAGCTGGGTCACGGCCCATGCCGGCGCCATTTCCGGCCCGCTGGACACCGTCTTCAGCTACCCGGCCTGGGCGGTCCTCGGCGTCACCGGCATCGTTATCGCCGGCCTCATCCGCGTGACACGCGGCTGAAAAGACCGACAAAAAAGCCGCTCCCAATAAAGGAGCGGCTTTTTCACATTCCGGCGCCGGTGTGAGGGCGGCTAGTTCTCGTCCATCTTCAGCGCGGCGATAAAGGCATCCTGAGGGATGTCGACACGGCCGAACTGCCGCATCTTCTTCTTGCCCTCTTTCTGCTTGTCGAGCAGCTTGCGCTTTCGGCTGATGTCGCCGCCATAGCATTTGGCGGTCACGTCCTTGCGCATGGCGGCAATCGTCTCGCGCGCCACGATGCGTCCGCCGATGGCCGCCTGAATCGGAATCTTGAAGAGGTGCTTCGGGATCAGCTCCTTCAGCTTCTCGCACATGGCGCGGCCACGCTGCTCGGCGCGCGAGCGATGCACGATGGTCGAGAGCGCATCGACCAGCTCGTCATTGACGAGAATGGTCATCTTGACGAGGTCGCCCTCTTCATAGCCCTCGATGTGATAGTCGAAGCTCGCATAGCCGCGGCTTACCGACTTCAAGCGGTCGTAGAAGTCGAGCACGACTTCGTTGAGCGGCAGCCGGTAGACGAGCATGGCGCGCGACCCGGCATAGGTGAGGTCAACCTGATGGCCGCGCCGGTCTTCGCAGAGCTTCAGCACCGATCCCAGATATTCGTCGGGCACCAGGATCGTCGCCTTGATCCAGGGCTCCTCGATATGGTCGATCTTCATCGTGTCCGGCATGTCGGCAGGATTGTGCATCTCCTGCACCGTCCCATCCGTCATGTGCAGATGATAGATGACCGAAGGCGCGGTCGTGATGAGGTCAATGTTGAATTCGCGCTCGATGCGCTCGCGAATGATTTCGAGATGAAGCAGCCCCAGAAAGCCGCAACGGAAGCCGAAGCCCAGCGCTGCCGAGGTTTCCATCTCGAACTCGAAGCTCGCATCGTTGAGGCGCAGCTTGCCCATCGCCTCGCGCAGATCCTCGAACTCCGAGGCGTCGACCGGGAAGAGACCGCAGAAGACAACCGGCTGCGCGGGCTTGAAGCCCTCGAGCGGCGCGGCGCATTGCCGGCGCTCCTCGGTGATGGTATCGCCGACGCGCGTGTCGGCCACTTCCTTGATCGAGGCCGTGAAGAAGCCGATCTCGCCCGGCGTAAGGCTGGCCACGTTTTCGCGCTTGGGGCGGAAGATGCCGACCTGTTCGAGCGTATAGACGCCGCCCGTGCCCATCATCAGCACGCGCTGGCCCTTCTTCATCTCGCCATCGATGATGCGCACCAGCACGACGACGCCGAGATAGCTGTCATACCAGCTGTCGACCAGCATCGCCTTGAGGGGCGCCTTGATGTCGCCCTTGGGCGGCGGCAGGCGATTGACGATCGCTTCGAGCACATCAGGAATGCCGATGCCGCTTTTGGCCGAAATCTCCACCGCGTCCGAAGCGTCGAGGCCGATCACGTCCTCGATCTGCTGGCGCGTCTTTTCGGGGTCAGCGGCGGGCAGGTCGATCTTGTTCAGGACCGGCACGACCTCGTGGTTCACTTCGAGCGCCTGATAGACATTCGCCAGCGTCTGCGCCTCGACGCCCTGGCTCGCATCGACGACGAGGAGCGAGCCCTCGCAGGCGGCGAGCGACCGGTTGACCTCATAGGCGAAGTCGACATGGCCGGGCGTGTCGATGAGGTTCAGCTCATACATCTCGCCATTCTTCGCCTTGTAGTCGAGGCGGACGGTCTGGGCCTTGATCGTGATGCCGCGCTCGCGCTCGATATCCATCGAGTCGAGGACCTGCTCCTTCATCTCGCGGGCTTCGAGCCCGCCGCAGAGCTGAATCAGCCGGTCGGCCAGGGTGGATTTCCCGTGGTCGATATGGGCGATGATGGAGAAATTGCGGATATGGGCGAGGTCTGTCATGGGCTCTCTACACTCAGGCGCGCTCATATAGCACTGGCGCGGCCCTTAAGCCAATCTCGGGGGTTTTCCGGGGGAGGTCGCCCTCCCCGGATCAGCCCTGCCACTTGGCCTTGCGCTTCTCCATCCAGGCCTTCACCCCTTCCTTGTAGTCGGGATGGGTCGCCATTTCAGACAAGAGCCGCTCGGCCTCGTTGACGGCGCTGGCCGCGTCGCGGTGGAGGTCGGTGTAGATCTGGTTCTTCGTGACCCGGAGCGACCCCGGCGAGACGCCCTCGGCCATGCGTTTTGCATAATCCATCACGAAGGGCATCAGCTCCTCCGGCGGCAGGAGCTTGTTGAGGAAGCCCATCGCCATCGCCTCGTCGGACGTAAAGACCCGGCTCGACAGCAGGATGTCGTTGGCATGGGTGAGGCCGACAATGCGGGGCAGCAGCCAGGAGAGCCCATATTCCGCCGGGAAGTTGAACCGGCCATGAGCTGCGGTGAATTTCGCCCCCGGCACGGCAAAGCGGAGATCGGCATAAGCCGCGAGCACGAGGCCGACGCCCGCCGCCGCGCCGTTGACCGCCGCGATGACGGGCTTCGCCAGACCGAAATGATAGGCGAAAGTCGCGTCGAACTCGGGCGCGACGCCATATCCCGGCCTCGCTATGTCCTCCGTGATACCGGGATCGTAGCGGCCCTTTTCCGAATGGCCCTCCAGCGCGCCGAGATCGGCGCCCGCGCAAAAGGCGTCCCCCTCCGGGTCGCCCGTCACCACGATGACGCGGACGGCGGGGTCACGATCCGCCTGCTCCAGCGCCCAGCGATATTCGGTATGCATGCGGCCCGTCCAGGCGTTGCGCCGCTTCGGCCTCGACAGCGTGATCGTCGCGATCAGATCGGCGACCTTGTAGATGATCGTTTTCAGTTCCATGCCCGTCTCCTCCTGCCTTCACGCAGGATATAGGAGGTCGGGACGGGTGGAGGATAAGTTATTCCTTCTTCTCAAAACTTATCCCCGGTCTGACATCCGTCATGGCCCGAATAAATCGGGCCATGACGTTCACTTCAGGAATTCGAAAATCGCGTCGGCGATCCGATCCGGCTGTTCGGGCAGCATGGCATGGCCCGCATGGGGCAGCTCCACCAGCGTCACCCGGTCGCCAAGCCGTGCCTTCAGATCATGCGCATTGGCGGGAAGCGCGATCGCGTCCTCCGTCGCCTGCACCACCAGCATGGGCTGGCCGCCAGCCTCCCACCAATCCTCCACCGCCGTGCGCCTGACAGCCGAGGACTGCATCAGCATGACCGGCAGGGACCAGCCGTCGCGCCAGACTTCGGGATCGTTACCCTTTGCGAAGAACCCGTAGCGCACGCATTCGATATGTTCCTCGGGCGAGAGCTTTTCATCGAAGCAGCCGATCAGCGCCTTGCGCGCCTCTTCCGGCATTTCGATCAGTCCGCCGCAGGCGAGCAGTATGACCTTGGACACGAGCTCCGGCCGGTCCGCCGCCGTCGTCCGCGCAAGGCGATTGCCGAAGGCGTGGCCGGCCAGCGCCACCGGCCCCTCCGCCACATGCTCGATGACATGGGCGACGTCTTCCGCCAGATCGTGGAGCGTCAGCTCCTCCATCGGGCCCGTGCTGCCACCGAACCCGCGCGGTTCCGGCAAGGTTACGCGGTATCCTGCATTTGCGAGCGTGATCGCCACCTCGTCGAAGTCAGTGCCGGGCCGCCCCAGAGAGGCCAGCATGACAAGCGAAGGGCCGCGCCCGATGCTCCGTCCCCGGAGCACGATGTCGCGGCCCTCGCCGTCTTTTCTATCGAGTTCATAAGCCTCGAAGTTCACGAGTTCTAGCTCCTCAGCGTGCCACCCGTGGCTTTTTCAACCGCGGCGATGATCTTCTTCGATACCGCCTCGATGTCCTCGTCGGTCAACGTCTTCTCGACCGGCTGCAAGGTCACCTCGATCGCCAGCGATTTCTTGCCGTCTCCGAGCGCGCCGCCTTCGAAGACGTCGAAGAGCGAAACATCAGCCACCAGCTTCTTGTCGACATTACGCGCGGCGCGGATCAGTTGGTCCGCACTGACGCCCGCATCGACCACGAAGGCAAAGTCGCGACGAAGCGGCTGGAAGGCCGAAAGATCGAGCGGCGGCTTTGCCTTGGTCGCCTTCTTCTTCGGCTCGGGGATCGCCGCCGGGAAGATTTCAAAGCCCACAACGGGACCGGCGACATCGAGTTCCGCCAGCACGCGCGGATGGATCTCGCCGAAATAGCCGATCACGTTCTTGGGCCCGAGCTTGAAGGCGCCGGAGCGGCCCGGGTGATACCAGGCAGGCGCCTCCGCGCTCACCTGAAGGTTCGGCGCGCCGAGCGCCGCAAGCAGTGCCACGGCATCAGCCTTCGCATCGAACGCATCGACCGGACCGGCCTTGCCCTGCCAGTGACGGCCCGCGCCATTGGGACGCGCCGTGCCGCGGCGAATGCCCGTCGCGGCGGTCGACTGGCCTTCCGGCGTATCGTCGGCGAATTGCTGGCCCACTTCGAACAGCGCGACATCAGCAAAGCCGCGATCGACATTGCGGCCTGCGGCCACGATCAAACCCGCAAGCAGGGTCGGCCGCATATGGCTCATGTCGGACGAGATGGGATTGGCGAGCTTCAGCCCTGGCGTCGCATTGCCGCCACCGAAGAGATTGGCCGCCGCCTTCGAGATGAAGGACCAGTTGACCGTTTCAACGAGCCCGCGCGCGGCCAGAACACGCCGCGCCTGACGCTCGCGGCGCTGCTGCACCGAAAGCACCGGCCTCGAAACGGCATGGGCGCGGGGCAGCGCCACCGACTTCACGGCGGAGAGACCATGCACGCGCACGATTTCCTCAACGAGGTCGGCCTGCCCGTCGATATCGGGACGCCAGCTCGGCACCCTCACATCGAGAAGTCCATCCGACATCTCGGCAACACCGAAGCCGAGCCTCTTCAGGATCGTTTCGGCCTCGACGCGCGGGAGCGTAAGGCCGGTGAGCTTCTCGACGCGCATCGGATCGAAGCCGATGGCCTTCGTCGGCACGGGCTCCTTGCCCGCGACGATGACATTGGACGGCGTACCGCCGCAAAGCTCCAACACCATGCGTGTCGCAAGTTCGAGACCATCGATGACGAAAGCCGGATCGACACCGCGCTCGAAGCGGTAACGCGCATCGGAGACGATGCCCGTGGCGCGGCCGGTCTTGGCCGTGCGGTAGGGATCGAAATAGGCGCTTTCGATGAAGACTTCGGTCGTCGCTTCCGACGAGCCCGACTCTTCGCCACCCATCACGCCGGCAAAGCCGAGAACGCGGGCGTCGTCGGCGATGACGCAGTAGTCGGGCTGGACATCATATTCCTTGCCGTCGAGCGCGAGGAGCCTCTCGCCCTTGCGGCCCAGACGGGCGCGGATATCGCCCTTGAGCTTCGACGCATCATAGACGTGCAGAGGACGGCCGCGATCGAGCGAGATGTAATTGGTGATGTCGACGAGCGCATTGATCGGACGAAGACCGACGGCCTTCAGCCGCTTCTGCATCCAGATGGGGCTCGGGCCGTTGGCGACGCCCTTCACCATGCGGCCCGCAAAGACGGGGCACGCATTATCCGTACCGGGAGCGAATTCGAGCTTGATGCCGGTGGCGCTGTCGAAGTTGCCGGGCAGCGGCTTTACCGAGCCATCATTCAGCTTGCCGACGCCTGCCGCCGCGAGATCGCGCGCGACGCCATAGACGCCAAGACAGTCCGGGCGGTTCGGCGTGATCGCGATTTCGATGACGGGATCGTTCTGGCCAAGCGCTTCGGAAGCCGGCGTGCCGACTTCCCAGCTATCGGGCAATTCGATGATGCCGTCATGCTCGTTGGAAAGCTCAAGCTCGCGCTCGGAGCACATCATGCCGTTCGATTCGACGCCGCGAATCTTGGTCGGCTTCAGCACCATGCCGTTGACCGGAATGGTGGCGCCCGACGGCGCGAAAATGCCGGTGAGCCCGGAACGCGCATTGGGCGCACCGCAGACGACCTGAAGCACCTGACGCTTGCCGTCGACGAGTGCTTCGACCTTGCAGAGGCGCAGCTTGTCGGCGTCGGGATGCGGCACGGCTTCGATGATCTTCGCCACCGCGAAATCGCCGAGCTTCTTCGCCGGATCGACAATGCCTTCGACTTCGAGGCCGAGCATGGTGAGACGCTCGGCAATCTCGTCGAGCGTTGCGTCGGTTTCGAGATGGTCCTTCAACCAGGAGAGTGTGAACTTCACGACGTGAGCCCTCCCGCGAGCGTCGGCACATCGAGCGCCGAGAATCCATAGTGGCGCAGCCAGCGCAGATCGCTTTCGAAAAAGGCGCGCAGATCGGGGATGCCGTATTTCAGCATCGCAAGCCGGTCGAGGCCCATGCCGAAGGCAAAGCCCTGATATTTCTCCGGGTCGACGCCTGCCGCCTTCAGCACGTTCGGATGGACCATGCCGCAGCCGAGAATTTCGAGCCAGTCATTGCCCTCGCCGATGCGAATCTCGTTGCCGAGACGCGCGCAGCGCACATCGACTTCCATTGAAGGCTCGGTGAAGGGGAAGAAGCTCGGGCGCATGCGAAGCTCCACGCCTTCGACCTCGAAGAAGGCACGGAGGAATTCCTCCAGCGTCCATTTGAGATGGCCGAGATGCGTCGTCTCGTCGATGACGAGGCCTTCGATCTGGTGGAACTGCGGCGTATGCGTCTGGTCGCTGTCGCAGCGATAGGTGCGGCCGGGGCAGACGAAGCGGAAGGGCGGCTTGCCCTTCTCCATGGTGCGGACCTGCACCGGGCTCGTATGCGTGCGCAGCAACGGACGCGAACCATCGGCGCGCGGCTCGAAATAGAAGGTGTCGTGCATCTCCCGCGCCGGGTGGCCTTCGGGGAAATTGAGCGAGGTGAAGTTATAGTGATCGCTCTCGATATCGGGGCCCTGCTCGACCGAGAAGCCCATATCGGCGAAGACCGCGACCACTTCATCCCAGACCTGAGAGAGCGGATGGATGCGGCCCGCCTCAATGGCGCTTTCGCGCAAGGGCAGCGTGACGTCGATCTTCTCGCTCGCAAGCCTCGTTTCGAGCGCGGCTTCGGCCAGCGCCGTCTTGCGCGCGGCCAGCGCATCGGTGAGGCGATCCTTGAGGCCGTTGAGCAGCGGCCCCACGGTCTTGCGCTCCTCGGGGCTCATGGAGCCCAGACCCTTCATCAGCTCAGAAACGCGGCCCTTCTTGCCGAGCGCGGCGACGCGCACGTCTTCGAGCACACGCTCTTCCACTGCATCCGCGATGGCGGTGAGGAATTCCGCTTCGAGCTTTTCGACTTCAGATTGAATGTCCGTCATGACCTTCTCAAGCTTCGATGTTCCGCCATTCGCCGGGATGTAACCGCAGGAGCGAGGGGGAACAGAAGTGAGAGATCGACGATCCGCCCTCACCCCGGGAAGGCCCGCGCTGTGACAGCGCGGGGTCCCGACGGGTGTACCGGCCCTGAACGGTCAGGTAAAGCGGCAGCGGCTCTTAAGCGAGAGCGGCCTGCGCCTTTTCGACCAGGGCCTTGAAGGCCTCAGGCTCGTGGATGGCGAGATCGGAGAGCACCTTGCGGTCGACTTCGATGCCAGCCTTGCTGAGGCCATCGATAAATCGGCCATAGGTCAGGCCCAGCTCGCGGACGCCGGCGTTGATACGCTGGATCCAGAGCGAGCGGAAATTGCGCTTCCTGGTGCGACGATCGCGATAGGCGTACTGGCCGGCCTTCTCGACCGCCTGATTCGCCGTACGGAAGGTATTCTTGCGACGGCCGTAATAGCCCTTCGCCTTCTTGATCACTTTGCGGTGACGAGCGTGGGTGGTTACACCCCTTTTGACGCGCGACATGGTTCGAGCTCCTTACAGATTGTTCCGGTTCACGCGTTGGGCATGAAGAATTTCAAGACGCGCGCCGTATCGACGTCCGCCATGATGGTCGTGCCCCGCTTGTTGCGGATCTGCTTGTTCGTCCGCTTGATCATGCCGTGGCGCTTTGCCGTCTGGCCGCGTTTGATCTTGCCGGATGCGGTGAGCCTGAAGCGCTTCTTGGTCCCGCTTTTGGTCTTCAACTTGGGCATTTTGCACTCCTTAATAGGTGGGCTCCGTTCGCTGAAGACCTTGATATCTCAAGGAAAAACGGAGCCAGTCTAGGCTTTTCGGATCGCCACGGCATGCCCTTCATGGCCGGGCGGTCCCGAAGGCGCGGATTTATAAGGGAAAAAGGCCGCAGGTCAAGGTCCGAACCGCTCGACGAGGCCGATGGGGAAACCTAAGCTTCACAGCCATGACGACACCAGTTCTCCCGCCCCATCCCGCCCGCGACCTCGAAACCTTCAACGACGCCGACGCCGCGCTTGCCCGCATCCGCGAGATCTATGAACGATCCGCCGCCGAGGTGCGCCAGCGCTTCACCGCTTTCGCCAGGGGCGAGCGGAGCGGAGCGGCGACCCGTTCCGCCTGTTATCCCTATCTGGGCATGACGGTCGAGCCCGAAAACCTCGTTTATGACAGCCGCCCCTCCTGGGGCACGCTCGCCTATCCGGGCAGCTTCGGAACGACGCTGACGCGGCCGGATCTCTTTGCCGATTACTACCGCGCCCAGATCGCGCGGCTCATCGACTATCACGGCGTGCCTGTGAGCGTCGGCCTATCGGAGCGGCCGATTCCGCTACCCTTCGTGGTCGAGGAAGCGACGACCGACATCGGCCCCGAGGATGTGCGCGCGCTCGGCGCCGTCTTCGCGTTGCCCGATCTCGCCCAGGTGGACGACGCGGTCGCGAACGGCACACATCGGCCTGCGTCCGGTGCCCCCCGGCCGCTTTCGCTCTTCTCGGCCGAGCGCGTCGATCTCGCCGTACAGCGCCTGCACCACTACACGGGCACGAATGCGGTGCATTTCCAGCGCTTCGTCCTCTTCACCAATTATCAGCGCTATGTCGACGAATTCGCCGCGCTTGGCCGCCGCCTCGTGGCGGAAGGCAGCGGCGATGAAAACTACATCCGCTTCGTCGAGCCGGGCGACCTCGTGCAGGAGCGAGGGCAAACGCCCAGCGAAGAAGCGCCGGGCAACCGCGCCTTGCCGCAAATGCCCGCTTATCACCTCGTGCGCGAGGACAGGCTCGGTATCACGCTTGTGAATATCGGCGTCGGGCCCGCCAATGCGAAAACGATCACGGATCATCTCGCGGTGCTGCGCCCCCATTGCTGGCTGATGATCGGCCATTGCGGAGGCTTGCGCCGTTCGCAACAGCTCGGCGATTACGTTCTGGCCCATGCCTATGTGCGCGACGACAAGGTGCTCGATCAGGACCTGCCACCCTTCGTGCCCGTGCCGCCTATCGCGGAGGTTCAGGTGGCGCTGCAGGAAGCGGTCGAACGCGTGACAGGCCTTGAGCCGCCCGAACTCAAGACGCGCATGCGCACCGGCACCGTCGTCTCCACCGACAATCGCAACTGGGAACTTCGCTACGAGGAACTCTACACGCGCTTCAACCAGTCGCGCGCAGTCGCGATCGACATGGAGAGTGCCACAGTGGCCGCAAACGGCTTCAGGCTCCGCGTGCCCTATGGAACGCTGCTCTGTGTTTCGGACAAGCCGATGCATGGCGAGATCAAGCTGCGCGGCATGGCCAACGCCTTTTACCGCCAGCGCGTCAGCCAGCATCTCTCCATCGGCATAGAGGCGATCAGACTCATCCGCAAACGCGGCGTCGACGAGCTTCACTCACGCAAGCTCAGAAGCTTCGACGAACCGGCCTTCAGATAGCGCCCTTCATATCCGCCGCGCCTCAGCGACGGGGGCGTTGTATCGTGCTGCTTCCAGGCCCCATATAAGGCCCGGAGCTGCCGTGCGGCCTGTGGCCACCGTCGGGATGGTAATCGGGCCGGGGCCCGTGATGGTCGCCAAAATCATGCGGCCCTCCATGCCAAGGGCCGCGATAATAAGGCCGCGAGCGCCAATAACGGTGCGGCGCGTCGTAATAGAAGAAGGAGCCGCTCACATAGCCAGGGGCGTAATAGCCGGGCCCGTAATAATAGGGTCCGTAATAGGCATACCCATAGGCTGGCCGATAGACATATTCGTCCGGCCCCACAGGATAGGCCACGCAGCCGGCGAGTCCCAAACCAAGACCCGCCAGCGCTGCCAATCCCGCGAGCTTCAGATTTCTGCGCATGACCACACTCCATACCCCACCACCCCGCTCTGACAGAACGAGCCGGGGTGCTGAAAGGTTGCACGCCCGCAAAACAATATCTCCGGAGCCGACCGCTTGACCGGCTCCTCTATAGTGCATATACATGTTGTAGTTACACTATTTTGAGAGATGAACATGCCGCAGGACGCCACCCCCGCAACGACGGAGCATCCGGACATTGCCCGCTATCGGGCCGGCGGACGTCCCGCAGCGGCCGACCAGGTGCCTCTCTCCGCCGCCTTCCTTCGCGAGTTGATGCTCGCCTGCGGCGCGAATGACTGCGGCTTCGTCTCGCTCGCCAACCCGGCCATCGCGGATCAGAAGGCGTGGATCGACGCACTCCTTCCGGGCGCGAAAAGCCTCGTCAGCTTCGTCATCCGCATGAATCGCGAGAATGTGCGGACGACCGTCCGCTCGGTCGCGAATGAGGAATTCCACCAGACCTATGACGAAATAAATGCCGCCGGGCGAAAAGCCGTGCGCAAGCTCGAAGCCCTGGGGATAGGCGCCGTCTCGCCCACGGCCGCTTTCCCAATGGAAGCGCAGGCCTATCCTTCCGCCATGCGCATCATCTCCCACAAGCCGATCGCCGAGGCCGCCGGTCTCGGAAAGATGGGCCTCCACCGCAATGTGATCCATCCGCGCTTCGGCACCTTCATCCTGCTCGGCACCATCGTCATCGACCGCGAGATAGACGAGCTCTCGACGCCGCTCAACTATGCGCCCTGCCTCGATTGCAAACTCTGCGTGGCCGCCTGCCCCGTCGAGGCCATCGGCGCCGATGGCACCTTCAATTTCTCGGCCTGCTACACGCATAACTACCGGGAGTTCATGGGCGGCTTCATCGACTGGGTGCATGAAGTCGCGGAAGCGGAGGATGCCGACGACTATGACTGCCGCGTGTCGCCGGGCGAGAGCGTCTCCATGTGGCAAAGCCTTTCCTTCAAACCAGGCTACAAGGCGGCCTATTGCCTGAGCGCCTGCCCCGCAGGGTTGGACGTGCTCGGCAGCTTCGTCGAAGACCGCATCGGCTTCCGCAAACGCATTCTCGATCCGCTGCTCGCCAAACCTGAAACCGTCTTCGTGCTCAAGGGTTCGGATGCGGAGGAAAGTCTGCCCGCGCGCTTGCCTCACAAGCAGGTGAAGGTGGTTGACTGGACCATCCCCTCGGACAATCCCTACGGCTTTCTCTTCGGATTGACGCTTACGTTCCAACGGAAGAAATCGCGCGGTCTCGACGCGACGCTGGCGATCTTCGTCGAGGATCACGGGCCTCTGCCTGCAACGCTGTCGGTGCGCAATCAGCGCGTGGCTGTCGAGTTCAGGGCGTCTGCGGCGCCCGATGCAACGCTCACGCTGACATGGCCGGTGCTGCACAAAATCTTCAGGGACGATCTTTCGATCGACGACGCGGTGACGGCATATGGCGCGCGGATCGACGGCGATATCGGCCTCGTGAAGCGGATTCGTGCCTGCTTTCCCGTCTATCGCGTGCGGGCGCCGAAGCGCGCGGGCTAGGCTTTTGAAATCAGGAGATGGAGCGATTTCTTCACGCTGGGCCAGGCGGACCCGAGATTTCCCTCCACCTCGTCCTGCGCCTTGCGCCAGAGTGGCAGGGCCTGGGTCAACACCTTGCGCCCCTCTTTGGTGAGCTTGAGCCCGAGCGAGCGACCGGAGCCCGAGGGCTCCGCCTCGATCAGTCCCTCGCCTTCCAGGAGCTGCACGTTGCGAACAAGGCTCGACCGTTCGAGCGCCAGCGCGTCGGCGAGTTGGGTCAGCGATTTCACGCTGCCTTCCTCGATCGCGATCAACAGCGTGAATTGCGTGATCTTCAGGCCCGTCGGCTTCAGCGCCCTGTCGTAGAGGCGGGTCAATTTACGCGCCGCCATCCGCGCGCGAAGCGCAGCGCAGCTTTCCCGCACATCGGCTTCGGTGGTCATGGCTCTCCCTTTCACAGCATCCTATGTGTAGCTACACATAGGATGCTGTGGGGAAAGGCACAAGCGAAAGCGGAGATGCGGCGACACTCGCGCCGCCTCAATCATTCCGCGGGCGCGGTCTGGTTCACCTGCGCCTTGGCGACGGATGCCTTGACGACCGGAATCTCATCGTCGGCCAGCGGCTTCATCCAGTTCTTCCGCTTAAGCGCCGCCTCGATATACGGCGCGAGTTCGCGCGCCTTGCGCTCTTCGCGCCCGGCAACCTCGGCCTTGAACTCAGGCATGACTTCGGCAGCGAAGAGTTCCAGCGACTCGCAGATATGCTCATGGCGATTACGGCCCGCCTGCTGCATGAAGATCACCTGATCGACGCCCGCATTCTGGAAGGCCTTGAGATGTGCGCGCATGTCATCCGGCGTGCCGATACCGGTGGCGATGGCATCGGCGCGCGCTGCCGCGTCGATCACTTCCTGCGTGCGGTTACCACGCGCCTTGAGGTAGTCGCCCCACATGTCAGTGCGCCCCGGCACCGTGTCATGCGCGACGAGAGCATTGAGCGCATAGCCGAAGAACTCGAAACCTTCATGACCGCGGCGGATCGCTTCGGCGCGGTCGTGATGAACCGAGAAGTTCGAAACCATGGCGATGTTGGCATTGACCGAATGGCCAAGCGGAACGCATTGCTCCGACTTGATGATGCCGTAGTAGATTTCCGACCAGATCTCCGCTTCCTTCGGATCGACGAAGGAAAAGGCCAGCGCGCCAAGACCGAGCGAGGCCGCGACCTTGATCGTGTCGCGGTTGGTGCAGGCCATCCACATCGGCGGATGGGGATCCTGCACCGGCTTCGGCAGCACGTTGCGGCAAGGCATCGAGAAATATTTGCCCTCGTAGCCCGGATAGGGATCGAGCGCCATCATGTTGGCGATCTGCTCGCCCGCCTCGATCGCCATGGCGCGCTTTTCCCGCGCAGGGATATTGAAGCCGCCGAGTTCGAGTCTCGTTGCACCTTCGCCGATGCCGAATTCGACGCGTCCATTCGAGATGATGTCGAGCGTGGCGAGGCCTTCCGCCGTGCGGGCGGGATGGTTGTAGTTCGGGATCACCTGACGAATGCCATGGCCGATCCTGATGCGCGACGTCTTCGCGGCGGCAGCGGCGAGAAATACTTCGGGTGCGGATGAATGAGAATATTCGTCGAGGAAGTGATGCTCGACTTCCCACGCATAGTCGTAGCTGAGCTGGTCGGCGAGCACGAGCTGATCGAGCGCTTCATGGAAAAGTCGGGCTTCGTCTCCCGGCTTCCAGGGCTTGGGCAATTGCAATTCGTAGAATACGCCGAACTTCATTCCATCCTCCCGATGTTTTGTTCTTTTGAGAGGATTGTAGGCGAAGCGTCGGCCAGTGCCAGCGCTTCCAGCTGAAAGACCGTCAGTTGGCAGCCGGCATATCGGGGCCGGATGCGGGATCACAATAGGCGCGCCAGGCAAGATGACGCCGCGCGGCGTCTCCACGCATCGAATCCGGCTCCTCGGCAACGATACGGCGAAGCTCGTCGTCGCTCAGCCGCGTCAGATCGATCGGCCCCAGACTCGCAATGGCCGCCCGCATGGCATGCTGGCTGTCATAGAAGGAGATTCGGCGTCGCCGCGTCAGATGTTTCCAGAAGCTCATGAAAGACATAGCCGCTGCCTCTTTCTGTCCCGGAGCGCCCACAATCCCGGAACGCTCCCACCGGGGAAGCTCTCCGGATGCAACATACACAAACAAGCCTTATGAATATATATCTAATGTTCTATATTATTGGCAATGGCCAAAAGGGGAGTGAGCAATTAGGTCTATCCAAATCAAGCGGTAATCCAGGGCATCCAGCCGCTTGGCTTGGCAGGGCCGATATGTTCCCCTTCACCCCCCATTTGCCCCAATTGCGAGCCCGACCCATGACAAAGCCGCTTCAGATTGCCCATCGCGGGGGCTCCGGCCTTTGGCCTGAAAACACGATGGAAGCCTTCGAGCGCGCCATCGAGCGCGGCGCGGACGGGATCGAACTCGACGTGCATCTGAGCCGCGACGGCATTCTCGTCGTCCATCACGACGAGAGCCTGAAGCCAGCCATCGCGCGAGGGCCGGAGGGAAAATGGCTCGACCGGCCAACGCCGCTCATCAAGGAGCTCAGCTTTGCCGCGCTGCAGGCCTATGACGTGGGCCGACTGCGTCCCGGCTCACGCTATGGCGCTCATTATCCCGACCAGACGCCATTCGACGGCGCACGTATCCCGAAGCTCGAGGATGTCTATGACCTGGTGAAGCGGAAGGCGAAGCCCGATTTCCGGCTCTATGTGGAACTCAAGACCGCACTGCTCGACCTCGCACAATCAGCGTCGCCCGCGCCCCTGGCGGAAGCCGCCGTGGCGCTCGCCCGCCGGAAGGGCATGGCTGAGCAGACCACCTTCGTCTCCTTTGACTGGCGCGCGCTTGCCCATGCGAAAGCCATCGCGCCCGAGATCGGCAATGCCTTCACGACATCGCCCTTCTTCCAGATCGACCCTGCCGACACTTCGGCAACGCGCGACGCGCCCGGATCGGAAGATGCGGCAATGCGCAAGGCGTCAGCCAATGGCGCCGATTTCTTCGCGGGCTTCGACTGGCGTGCCCAGCAGGGCGCGAACTTCGCCGAGCGGCTGCTCAAGGCCATCGCGGCGGCGCCCGCCAACGGTTGGTTCGCCTGGTATGGCGATGTGACATTGGAAACGACAGCACTCGCGAAATCGCTGGGGCTTGAAGTATCCTGCTGGACGGTCGACGCGGCAGATGACATGCGTCGCCTCGCAGGCTTCGGCGTCGACGGCATCCTTACCGACCGGCCCGACGTGCTGAAGGCAACGCTCGGCTGATACGCAAAAAGAAGGGCCCGGCGCCTCACGGCGTCGAGCCCGTCCTCGTCCCGATCAGGGCGCGGCTGCCTTACTTCGGCGCCAGCACCATGACCATCTGTCGGCCTTCAAGACGCGGATGCGCCTCGACCTTGGCGATATCTTCTACCTGGTCCCTGACGCGAATGAGAAGCTGCATACCGAGCTCCTGATGCGCCATTTCGCGGCCACGGAAGCGAAGCGTGACCTTGACCTTGTCGCCTTCATCGAAGAAGCGAAGCATGCTCTTCATCTTCACGTCATAGTCATGCGTGTCGATGTTCGGGCGCATCTTGATTTCCTTGACCTCGACGGTCTTCTGCTTCTTGCGCGCTTCGTTGGCCTTTTTCTGGGCCTGAAATTTGAATTTGCCGAAATCCAGAAGCTTGCACACGGGCGGCTTGGAATTGGGCGACACCTCGACGAGATCGAGTCCTGCCTCTTCCGCCATCCTCATGGCTTCCACTGTGGGGATCACGCCCCGCTTTTCGCCTTCGGCATCGATGAGCAGAACGGTCGACTCATCAATCATTTCGTTGATGCGCGGGCCCTCGCGGGTGGGCGGCGCCTGAACTGGTCTGCGAGCTATGTAACCTTCTCCTTTAGCTGGTCCGCCATGCCCGGGGAGCGGGATTCGCTCGGCTGAAAGGGCTCAAAGGCCCGAAATCGGGCCATCGACGGACGATCATTGCTGCAAAGCTATAGATTTGAAGTGCGCCCCCCGCAAGTCAAGAAACGGGCTTCACCTGCGGCAGAGCCGCTCGAAGCGCCTCAGGCCCATGCCATTGTGGCATCGGCCACACACAAAAGCGCATGAAACGCGTGAGGGCGGACATCTCAAGATCGTAGATATGTCCGATATGGGCCCAGGAGATGCGCCGCACAAGGGCGAGAAGCCGGACAGGCCCTCGCGCCGCGCCATCGGTCCAGATCGTGGTGCACAGCCCTGCAAGACGCGGAGCCGCGTCGGGCGTGGTGAGCAGGATCACTTCCGACCCCGGATGGAGCCGGGCAACCGCGTCGAACATGTCGCGCGGCGTTTCTCCATGCCTGCCTGCATCGAAGAGGATCACGAGGACCGGCTTCGGCTCAGCCACCGCGCTTCGCCCCACCATGCTTCGCAGCGCTGCGTTTATCCCGGCTGCGAGCGATCAGCCGCGCATAGACGTCGAGCGTCGCCCCGGTCATGGCCCCGACCGAATAATGGGCGAGCGCATTTGCCCTGCCCCGCTCTCCCATGCCGCGGCGGGCTTCAGGCGTGAGTTCGAGGACGGCCTTCATGGCCGCCGCGAGCGCCTTTGCGTCATTGGGCTCGACCGCGAGGCCCGTCGCATTCTCGATGCCGCCCGTCATTTCCGGCGTCAGCACCGTTTCGCGCTGGCCGCCCGCATCGCTGACGATCACCGGACGGCGCATCGACTGCGCCTCGACCGCGACGCGGCCGAAAGGCTCCGCCTCGATCGAGGGAGAAAGCACGACATCGCTCAGCGCATAGGCCGCCGCCATATCGTCGCAGTGGCCGACAAGGGCGACATGGCGGGCGAGGTCCGGATCGCCGATCATGTCCTGCACCTCCTTCACGAAGGCGTTGCGCCCCTGCGCGTCGCCGACAAGGAGAAGCCGGAAGCCGGTAACGCCGCTCGACAGCAGGTCCGCCGCCGCCTGAATGGCGAGCTTCTGCCCCTTCCAGCGCGAAATGCGCGCCGGCAGCAAAAAGATGGCGCGCCCGTCATCCAGAATGTTCCAGCGCAGGCGCAGCGCCGCCATGCGCTCCGGCTCGACAGCGGCTTCGTCGAGATAATCCGTGTCGACACCACGCGGCACGACGAAGAGGCGAGCTGGATCTGGCGCATGAACGCGGCCGATGCGTTCCGCCGTATAGGAAGAATTCGCGATCACAGCGTCGCCGCGCGTCATCACGGAATTGTAAAAGACCTTGAGGCGCGGCGCTTCATGCACCTTGGAATGATAGGTGGTGACGAAGGGAAGGCCGAGACGATGGGCGGCGGCGAGCGCGCTCCACGCAGGCGCGCGGCTTCGCGCATGAATGAGGTCGATCTTCTCGCGCTCGGCGAGGCGCGTCAGACGCTCGACATTGAGCGCCATGATGATGGGATTCTTGGAGTGGACATCCATGTCAACATGCTCGCCGCCGGCGGCAATAAGCTCATTGAGCAGCCGTCCGCCCGAACTTGCGACGACGGCGCGCCCGCCCGCCGCAATGATGGCCCGGGCCATGTCGATGGTCGTGCGCTCCGCGCCGCCAATATTGAGCGACGGAATCACTTGCAGGATCGCGGGGCGTGGCGACAGGTTTTCGAATGAAATGGACACGGCTCGTCTCTGCCTGATGTATGTTTTGCCGGTCGACCCGGCCATCACCGCGATACATAACAGACAATGACCGACAGCCCAGACCCCCGCAAGCTCGCCCGTCCCGACGGCGAAAGCCTCGCTTACCGGATCGAGAGGCCCGCGGCGCCCGCAGGCCCCACCGGCCTCACATGGCTCGGCGGCTTCAAATCCGACATGACGGGCACGAAGGCTGGGGCTTTGGCCGAATGGGCAAGGCGCGCACGGCGCCATTTCCTGCGCTTCGACTATTTCGCGCATGGCGCATCATCGGGCGATTTCAGCGAGGCGACCATCGGCCACTGGCGCGAGGATGCGCTGGCCGCAATTGACGCGCTGGCCGAGGGGCCGCAGGTGCTGGTCGGATCGAGCATGGGGGGCTGGATTGCGCTGCTCGCAGCCCTCGCGCGGCCCGAGCGCGTCAAGGCGCTCATTCTCATCGCGCCCGCGCCGGACTTCACCGAAGAACTGATGTGGAAGAACTTTTCGGACGAAGTGCGCGAGATATTGCTGCGCGATGGCGTTTATCGCCGCCCGTCCGAATATGACGAAGAGCCCTATGAGATCACGATGAAGCTGATCGAGGAGGGGCGGAGCCACCTTCTGCTGGACCAGCCCATCCCGATCAAGGTTCCCGTACGTATCCTGCAGGGCATGGCCGATCCCGACGTGCCGCGGAAACACGCCATGCGGCTCGTCGATGCGCTGGAATCGAACAATGTCGCCATCACGATGACGAAGACCGGCGATCACCGCCTCTCGACACCGGAAGACATCGCACGGCTGACGCAGACGATTGAAACGCTGCTCGCCGAAATCGAGTCTCGCTGAATCCAAACACCGGCGCAAAAACGAAAGAGGCAACCCAACCGGATTGCCTCTCGCGTCGGAATCCCGAACTGCCTTGCTCAGAGCTGCGGCAGTGTGCGGTCTTTCTTGTAGAAATAGGCGCGAGCGTAATTGGTAAGCTCGCCATCGCTCGGGTGGTCGACCGTTTCGATGCCGACGACCTTGGCCGCAAGCGCCGGATGCTTGGCCTGAAGATGCTTCAGGAAGGCGAACTTCGCATTGGCCGGACCGACGATCAGAATTTCGCCGAAGCCGTCGAGGCCCTTGGCGACTTCCTCGTAATAGGCCGGGTCTTCCGGGGCGCGCCAGTTGCGCGACTTTCCGGCGCTGTGCTGCGTATGCTTGACCGCCTGATGATGCTGCAACGTAGCCGTCGCATGTTCGTCCGGATTGAAGGAAACGATGCGGGCTTCGTGATGGTCGATCCAGACAGCGGCGTGATAGTGAGTCATTCAGGTATCTCCCTTGTATGCAGTCACATTAGCTCAAACGCAGGCATGGCTCCCTGAGCCAGATCAATGCCGCCCGCGTCAGTTTGTCTCGAGTTCGACAAGCGCGTCCAACCCCTCGCGATAGGTCGGATAGGCAAGCAACACCCCAAGCTCCTCGCGGATGCGCCGGTTCGAGACGCGCTTCGATTCCGCATAGAAACTCCGCGCCATCGGTGAAAGCTCGGCCTTCTCGAAGGGGATCTCGGGCGGTGGCTCGCGCCCGAGAAGCAGGGCCGCGTAGGCCACAACATCCTGCGGCGGGGCGGGCTCGTCGTCACAGACATTATAGACCGCGCCGGGATTGGGCCGCGCGATCGAGGCCTCGAGCACGGCACCTATGTCCTCGACATGAATGCGCGAAAAGACCTGCCCCTCCTTTACGACGCGCTTTGCGGTGCCGTCGAGAAGGCTGCGGATCTGATTGCGTCCGGGACCATAGATCCCGGCGAGCCGGAAGATATGAAGCGGAAGCCCCGCGTCGGCGGCGAGCCCGCGCCACGCCTCCTCGGCGGCAAGGCGACGGCGGCCGCGCTCCGTCGACGGCGCGAGCGGCGCATCCTCCGTCACCCAGTCGCCGCCGCGATCGCCGTAAGGCCCCGTTGTCGAGAGATAACCCACCCATTCGAGGCTGGGCGCCAGTGCCGCAATATCCCGCGCATGGGCGGCGAAAGCCGGGTCGCCCGCCGCGCCGGGTGGAATGGATAGGAGAAGGTGGGTCGTGCCGCCAAGCGCCGCCGCCGGACCGGCGAGCGGATGCCCCTCGTCGAAAAGATGCATCTCAAAGCCCTTCGCGGCAAGCGCCACGGCCTTTTCCACGCCCCGACAGGTGCCGGCAACGGCGAAGCCCTGTTCGCTCAATCGCCGCGCCAGCGCCTCGGCGCTGAAGCCAAGGCCGAAGCAGAAAAGTCGTTTCCCCGTTTCTTTCACCACGGCTCCGTCTATAGGCTGCCCCATTACCGGCTATTGACTTGCAATGCGCCCGCGCCTCGGGGAGGTTATCGCCCATGATGACCGTCAGACAAAGCCTCCCCCTTCTCGCCCTGCTCACCGCGCTTGGGCAGGCCTCGCCCTCCCGCGCCGCAGAGCCTGCCAAACCGGCGGAGCCGCACAGCTACGAAGCTTGCGTCGCACTGACGGACCGCGAGCCCGTCAAGGCGCTCGCCTATGCCCGGGACTGGAAAGCGGCGGCTGGCGGCAATGCGGCGCTTCATTGCGAAGCGCTGGCGCTTTCCGCACTGGGAGAACTCGACGAAGCCGCGGCCCGCTTTCAGGAACTGGCCGATGCCATGACGGACGCGCCGGCCGAAACACGCGCCGAAATTTACGGGCAGGCGGGAAGCGCATGGGCGGTCGCAGGCAATCTCGCCAAGGCGCGGGCGGCCTATGACGCAGCGATAGAGCTTCTGCCGGGAGTGCCCGAACTCTACCTGGGCCGCGCGCAGGTCCGGGCGCTCGAAAAAGACTGGGACGGCGTGCGCAAGGATGCGGGCGAGGCCTTGGCCGAAAGCCCGTCTCTCGCGGCGGCTCTCACGCTCCGCGCGACCGCCTTGCGCAATCTCGGCCACCCGAAAGCGGCGCTCGCGGATGTGGAGCGCGCAGTGTCGCTCGCGCCGCACAATCTCGATGCGCTGCTGGAACGCGGGCGCATGCGGGCCGAGACGGGCAATCTTTCCGGCGCGAAGGCCGACTGGATGACAGTTGTCCGTTTCGCGAAGCAGACGGGCCGCGCTTCCGATCCCGCAGCCGCAGCGGCTCAGGCGCTGCTCGACAAATCGGAAAAACCCGCGCAATAGCGCCACTCTTCCCGGACGCTCTCATCCTCCTCGCGCGACAGCGCATCGGCGGCGAGCGCCCTTGCCTCATCGGGTACGAGCACGCCCAGCGCCCAGACCGCCATGGCGCGGACGAGCGCCGCATCATCGCCGAGCCGCTCGCGCACCAGGGCCAGGAAATCCTTGTCGCGCGAATTGCCGATGGCGATCAGCACATTGCGGATGAAGCGGTCGCGCCCCACGCGCTTGATCGGCGAGCCGGAAAAAAGTGCGCGAAACGCCGTGTCGTCGAGCATGACGAGATCGGCAAGATGCGGCGCGCGTAATTCGTCTCGCGCATGGAAGGCGGCTTCGCGCGCCTCCGACGCGAACTTGTTCCAGGGACAAACGGCAAGGCAATCGTCGCAGCCATAAATGCGGTTGCCCATCGCTTCGCGAAACTCGCGCGGGATCGCCCCCTTGTTCTCGATGGTGAGATAGGAGATGCATCGCCGCGCATCGAGTTCGTAAGGCTTGGGAAAAGCTGATGTCGGGCAGATGTCAAGGCAGCGATGGCACTCGCCGCAGCGATCTTCATGCGCTTCGTCGGCTTCGAGTTCCAGCGTCGTAAAGATCGAGCCGAGAAAGAGCCAAGAGCCAAAATCGCGTGAGACGAGATTGGTGTGTTTGCCTTGCCAGCCGATGCCCGCCGCTTCCGCAAGCGGCTTTTCCATGACGGGCGCGGTATCGACAAAGACCTTCACCTCGGTGCCGCTCGTCTCGGCGAGCCAGCGGGCCACCTGCTTCAGCCGAGATTTGACGAGGTCGTGATAGTCGCGGTTCTTCGCATAGACCGAGATCGCGGCACGGTCGTGCTGTTCGAGCAGCTTCAGCGGATTTTCGTCAGGTCCGTAATTCATCGCCAGCATGACGACGCTTTTCACATCTGGCCAGAGAATGCCGGGATGGCCACGGCGTTCCTCCGTGCCCTCCATCCAGCCCATCTCGCCGTGACGCCCGGCAGCGAGCCATTCACGCAGACGCGATGAGGCAAGCGGCGTCGCATCGGGACGCGTGATGCGGACGACGTCGAAGCCTGCCTCCTTCGCACGCGCGACGAGCGCGGGCTTCAAACCCTCCGCTGTCGTGGCGCGATCAGAAGTCGAGATTGGCATAGAGCTTTGTCGGCGGCATGCCCGGCACATGATCGGCGAGGATCTGCCGGAAGGCGGGGCGCGATTTTATGCGGACATACCAGTCCTTCGCGCCGGGGAACTGGGTCCAGGGCACGTCGCCCACATAGTCGAGGCAGGAGAGATGCGCGGCGGCAGTAAGATCGGCCAGCGTCATCTCCTCGCCGGAGAGCCAACGTCGCTCCTCCATGAGGTAGGAGATATAATCAAGGTGATAGCGCAGATTGTGGAGCGCGGCGCGAACCACACCCATGTCGGGGGCGCCACCGCCTTCGGAGGCGCCGAGGAAACGGCGCGTCACCTTTTCGAAAATCAATCCGTCCGAAACTTCGGCGGCGAATTTGCGGTCGAACCAGTCGACAAGGCGGCGCGTCTCGGCGCGATCCATCGCAGTACCGGGAATGAGAGGCATTTCCGTCGCCGTCTCTTCCAGATATTCGCAGATCGGCATGCCGCCCGAGATGACGGAACCGTCTTCCTCGACCAGAACGGGCACTTCGCCCGCGGGGTTAAGCGCCAGGAATTCGTGCCGTCGCTCCCAGTCGCGCTCCTCGACAAGCTCGAAGCCGATGTTCTTTTCCGCCAGCGCAAGGCGCACTTTGCGGCAGGCAGGGGAGATGAGCAGGTGATAAAGCTGACGCATGTTCTCGCAGTCTAAACGTGGGAAAGGGCCCGCGCCCTCACTTGGAAGATGTCCGGCAGTGCGGCCCGTTCATCGAGGCCAGTCCGTCGATGATCGGGCAGTCGGGCCGGTCGTCGCCATGACAGCGGTCTGCGAGGTCCGCGAGCGTCGCGCGCATCGACCTCAATTCCTCGATCTTCTTGTCGATCTCGGCGATGTGGCCTTCGGCAATACGCTTCACATCGGCGCTGGCGCGGGCCTTGTCGCGATAGAGCGCGATAAGATCGCGGCATTCATCGACGGTGAAGCCGAGATTGCGCGCGCGGGCGACGAAACGCAGAGTGTGAACGGCTTCCTCCGTATAGGAACGATAGCCGTTCGCGGCCCGATCCGCGCTTTCGATGAGCTCGATGTCTTCGTAGTAGCGGATCGTCTTTGCCGGAACGCCCGAGCGGGTCGCAACCTCGCCTATGTTCATGATGCCTTCCGCCCTTTGAGCGGCCTCATTCCGTCACATGAAGCTGTTCGAACTGCCCGCGGCGGCGGAAGCGGCCGAGATAGGCCGGCAGGATCGCTTCCATGCCGGTGGGCGCGATGCCAAGGCCGTTGAACGTGCGGCTTTCCTTCTGTGCAGCCTCGCTCACCACATTGTCGAGCGTGACGAGGTGAAGCTGGTCGACCGTGAGCGCTGGATTGGGCAGAAGCTGCAGGATCGCGGCAAGCGGCTTCGCGAGGAAGACCGGCAGCGGCAGCAGAATACGCTTGCGGCCGATCTCGCGCAGCGTGAGCTCCATCAATTCGCGGAAGGTCGCGGTTTCCGGTCCGCCGAGTTCGAAGACCTTGCCGTCGGCCGCGCCCGTTTCGAGCGCACGGACGATCGCCTCGGCCACATCCTTCACATAGACGGGCTGGAACTTCGTCTTGCCGCCGCCGATGAGCGGCAGGAAGGGCGACAGCCGCGCCATGGCGGCGAAGCGGTTGAAGAAGTCGTCTTCAGGCCCGAAGACGACCGAGGGGCGCAGGATCGCGGCATTGGGCATCTGGGCCAGAACGGCCTGCTCGCCCAGCGCCTTGGTCCGCGCATAGACGGACTTGCTCTCGGCGTCGGCGTCGATGGCCGAGACATGGACGAAAATGCCCACGCCTGCCGCCTTGGCTTCACGGGCGACCCTGTCGGCGCCGCCTGCCTGCACGCTTTCAAAACGCTGGGGACCGGCTTCATGGAGAATGCCGACGAGATTCACGACCGCATCCGCGCCTTCGAGGGCGGCGCGGACGGAGCGCGTATCGCGGATATTGGCCTGAACGGGCTCGACCTGGCCCACATCGCCCGTTGTCTTGACGAAAAGCGCCTCATTAGGGCGCCGGACGGCGACGCGGATGCGGTAACCCCGCCGCGCCAGCGCCTGGATGGCGTGGCGGCCAATGAATCCCGACCCGCCAAACACGGTAATCAGGCTTCCCGGCCGCAGAGCAGCCCGCTTATGTTCAGTTCCAGTCCCGGCCACGCTCTTCTCGCCTCCAACTGCCTCAAATCCGCCTTGGCCCCGGTTTGAGCCGGCGCCGTCACATATGTCCTTGATAGCCCAACGGCCTGCCCGCGGCAAAGGCTTCGGAATGCCGCAATTGCGAGTTGCCGGGGTGTCGGAGACACGGAAATCCGTTCCAGGCCTCCAGGGTCCATTGACAAGCCTTCGCGCGCTATTTAAGTCTCCCCCCGGTTAGCCCAGGTGGCGGAATTGGTAGACGCACTAGCTTCAGGTGCTAGCGCTCGCAAGGGCGTGGAAGTTCGAGTCTTCTCCTGGGCACCATCTTTCTCTCGCTCCTCGGCGACCTGAACGCCGGGGCTGCTTTCAAGGCCTGAACCTTGAAGGCACCAACGGAGCAAACGAGGCGTTATGGCGATCACGCTGCACAAGGGCGACCTGCCTGCCGGCTTGAGCTTCGGTTCGAGTGTGGCGGTCGACAGCGAAACCCTCGGGCTCAACCCTCATCGCGATCCGCTCTGCCTGGTCCAGCTTTCAGCTGGTGACGGCAACGCCCATCTCGTACAGCTCGACCGTTCGACCTATGACGCGCCCAACCTGCGCGCGCTCATGGCCGATCCTTCCGTGCTCAAGATTTTTCATTATGCGCGCTTCGATGTGGCGGTGATGCAGAAATATCTCGGCGTCGTCACGACGCCGATCTACTGCACCAAGATCGCCTCGAAGCTGGTGCGCACCTATACCGATCGTCACGGGCTGAAGGATCTCTGCAAGGAGCTCCTCAACATCGATCTGTCGAAGCAGCAACAAAGCTCGGACTGGGGCGCGGAAAAGATTTCCGAAGCCCAGCTAGCCTATGCGGCCTCCGACGTGACGCATCTGCATGAGCTCAAGGCGATCCTCGACCGAATGCTCGCCCGCGAGGGCCGCATCGAGCTTGCCAAGGCCTGCTTCGCCTTCCTGCCCGTGCGCGCCTCGCTCGATCTCGCCGGCTGGCCCGAGGAAGATATTTTCGCGCATTGAGGCCGGTGCCGCGACCAGCGGGCGGCCGGCGCGTAAAGCCGCGCTTTCGTTGACGCTTGAAGCCCCTTACGCGCATAATCGCCAACGTGAACATGCCATCGTCCAAACGATGTCCAAAGCGTCCGGACGGACCGGGGCTGAAGCAAGGCCTCTCGAAAGAGCCGGATTCCTCTGTATGCGGAACGAAACGGAATGAGCGAGTCGCTCGGCGAGAGCGAGGCCAACGCCGGGAAACGGCGCGGGGCCCCATTGCAGGCGCGCCCTCCGGCTTCGCGCCATAGCCGCTTTGTCTCGGCGATGAAGGTCGCGCTGCCGCTCGGCGCCATAGCGCTCTTCGCGACAGTGCTCATCTATTCCGGCGCCTTCGACACCCATGACAAGCTCGATATCAGCTTCCGCGAGATTTCGACGCCGAACAACGACCTGCGCATGGTGAGCCCGCGCGTGACCGGCCTCGACGGGTCGGGGCGGCCCTATGTACTCACCGCCGACACGGCGACGCAGGCGCCGGGCAAGCCGAACCATGTCACGCTCGACAATGTGCAGGCGGACCTGAAGCTCGAAAACAACACGGACTGGGTTTCGCTCTCCTCGACGACCGGCCTTCTCGACACGGAAACGCAGACGCTCGACCTCACCCAGAAGATCGACATCTACGCCTCCACGGGCTACGAGTTTCACGGCACTTCGGTCATGGTCGACTTCCGCAAGGGCACCGTCTCCAGCAGCACGCCCGTCGAGGGGCACGGGCCGCTCGGCACGTTGCGCGCGGACAGCATGACGGCCAACAATGCCAATCGGACGCTCCATTTCCAGGGCCGCGTCAAAGTGCGAATCTACGGGCAAGAGGGTAAGGGGAAGCAGTGATGACTGGAGCACCGAGGCAGGCCGCCAAGCGCCGAAATCAGGCTATCGCCTGCGCCGTCCTTCTCATCGGCGCAAGCCTTGCCTTCGGCGCCCCGGCCCGCGCCGCGGAAGCCGCCCCCCGGGACCCGCTGAGCGGTTTTGCCACCAATCCCGACGCGCCCATCGAGATCGAGTCCGATTCGCTGGAGGTTCAGGACCAGCAGCATCAGGCGACCTTCATCGGCAATGTGGTCGCGACGCAGGGCGGCATGAAGCTCCGCTCCGACCGCCTCAAGGCGAGCTACGCGCAAGGCACCGGCGGCAAGACCCAGATCCAGGAAATCGTCGCCACCGGCAATGTCCATGTCATGTCGAAGGACGACCAGTCCGCGGATGGCGACTGGGCCCGTTATGTCGTCGCCAAGCGCAACATCCTGATGGGCGACAAGGTGGTGCTGCGCCAGGGCAAGAACATCATCCGGGGCACCAAACTGACCATCGATCTCGCGACCGGCAGGAGCAAGATCATCGGCGGCGCCGAGGCCGGAGCCGCGAAAACCGGCTCGACCGGGCGGGTTAAAGCCCTCTTCCAGCCCCCTCCGAAAGAGAAAAAATAAAAGAAGTCTGGTAAAAGACCTCATTTCATACAAATTTAATGCCAACTGCTATCAGATGATGGCGAATGAGTGAGGACGTCCCATGCAAAGCCGCGCCGCAACAGAAGAGACCAGGTCCCATGAGGGGCCGCGCCTCGTTGCGAGCAATCCCGGCCTCTCGGTCGAGAAGATCGGCAAGAGCTTCCGACGCCGTCCGGTCGTGCGCGGGGTAAGCTTCGATGTGCACCGGGGCGAGGCCGTCGGCCTGCTCGGCCCCAATGGCGCGGGCAAAACAACCGTTTTCTACATGATCACCGGGCTCATCGCGCCGGATTACGGCACGATCTCGCTCGATGGCAGCGACATCACCAGCCTGCCCATGTATCGCCGGGCGCGGCTCGGCATCGGCTATCTGCCGCAGGAAGCCTCGATCTTTCGCGGTCTGACCGTCGAACAGAATATCCGCGCCGTGCTCGAAGTGATCGAAAACGACCGCGACCGCCGCGAGGCGACGCTGGACGATCTGCTGGCCGAATTCTCGATCACCCATCTTCGGCGCACGCCTTCGGTGGCGCTGTCGGGCGGCGAAAGGCGGCGCGTGGAAATCGCGCGCGCGCTCGCGACACAGCCCTCCTTCATGCTGCTCGACGAGCCTTTCGCTGGCATCGACCCGATCGCCATCGGCGACATTCGCGATCTCGTCGCGCATTTGAAGGATCGTGGCATCGGCGTTCTCATCACCGATCACAATGTGCGCGAGACGCTGGAACTGATCGACCGCGCCGTCATCATCCATGACGGCCATGTGCTGATGGAGGGCGAGCCCTCCGAGATCGTTGGTAACGAGGATGTCCGCCGCCTTTATCTCGGCGAACGTTTCTCTCTTTAGTGGCGTAACGGGCATGGGGCCGCATCACAAATGGCACTAGGACCGCGGCTAGAACTCCGCCAGGGCCAGGCTCTGGTGATGACCCCGCAGTTGCAGCAGGCGATCAAGCTGCTGCAGCTCTCCAATCTCGAACTCGCCAACTATGTCGAGCAGGAACTCGAGCGCAATCCGCTGCTCGAGGCCAATGTCGCCGAGCCCGAGATTGCCGAGCGCTCGGTCGACACGCGCGAAGCCGAGAGTGATTTCGAGGCGGCGCCCACGACTGAAACGGCGCTGACGCTGAGCGAGGACGGGCCCCTGCCTTCCCGCGACGGCGACCTCGATACCGATTACGACAATGTTTATGCCGATGAGAGCCGCAGCGACGCCGCGAATGATGTTGCAGCGGAGACGCCGGGCATGCAGGGCTCGGACTGGCAGAACCTCCGCAATGGAGGCGGCGGTGGCGACGGGGAGTTCGGCTTCGAATCGACGCTGACGCGCGAGACGACGCTTTCCGAGCATCTGACCGAACAGCTCAACATGGCGATCAAGGACGAGCGCCAGCGCATGATCGGCGCCTATCTGATCGATCAGGTCAATGAGGCCGGCTATATCACAACCGACCTGTCGGAGATCGCAGACCGGCTCGGCGCGTCGCTCGCGGATGTCGAACCGGTGCTCGCTACCCTCCAGACCTTCGACCCAGCCGGCATCTGCGCGCGCAGCCTCAAGGAATGCCTCGCGATCCAGCTCAGGGAGCGCGACCGCCTCGATCCGACGATGCAGATATTCCTCGACCATCTCGAGCTTTTCGCGCGACGCGACTTCGAGTTGCTGATGAAGCTCTGCAATGCCGATCGCGAGGACATCGCAGGCATGGTGGAGGACATACGCGGCTGCAATCCAAAGCCCGGCCTCGCATTCGGCAACGAACCGGTGGTGCCGGTCATTCCCGATGTCTTCGTGCGCCAGCGCGCCGACGGAAGCTGGGCCATCGAGCTCAATTCAGAGACGCTGCCCCGCGTGCTGGTGAACCAGCAATATTACGCCGAGGTGAGCAAGTTCTCCGCCGACCCCAAGGCGAAGTCCTACCTGTCGGAATGCCTCAACAACGCCAACTGGCTCGTCAAGAGCCTCGACCAGCGCGCCCGCACCATCCTCAAGGTCGCGTCCGAAATCGTGCGCCAGCAGGACGCCTTCCTGATGTATGGCATTCAGCATCTCAGGCCCCTCAATCTGAAGACGGTGGCCGACGCGATTTCCATGCATGAGTCGACGGTCTCGCGCGTCACCGCGAACAAATACGTCGCGACGCCGCGCGGCATATTCGAGATGAAATATTTCTTCACCTCCTCGATCGCGTCGAGCGAGGGCGGCGAGGCGCATTCCGCAGAAGCGGTGCGTCACCGCATCAAGGAACTGATCGAGGCGGAGCTGCCCAACGCGGTTCTCTCGGACGACAATATCGTCGATATCCTGAAAAAGTCTGGTATCGACATCGCTCGCCGCACGGTTGCAAAGTATCGGGAAGCCATGAACATCCCGTCCTCGGTCCAGCGCCGGAGGGACAAGAAGGTCTATGCCTGAGCCCGGCGCGAGGGCCTTCAACCCCGCACCGGATTAAACTATGATTATGAAATTAAACGTGTTTTTTACCTCGGAAGGAGCTGGTTGACACCCCCCGACCGTGCAATTAGGTTGCCACGCGCTCAACGTCCCCCTGGGTCAAGCGAGGGTAGGCGCACAGGGGATGACAGCACGTTGAGCCGCCGATGCAATGATGACACGGCGCCCGGAGATGACGCGGCAGCCGGACCGAGGTACAGAGGTTGGTACGCCAAGGCTCAACTCAATAAGAGCCGTCCATAGTCAGCGCGACGTGACCCGGAAAGGTCTCCTATGCAAGTTCAGGTCAGCGGTCATCATCTCGACGTCGGAGATGCGCTCCGCACCCATGTCACGGAACGTCTCGAGCAGAGCGTCGGGAAATATTTCGACAAACCCATAAACGGGCATGTGATCTTCACCAAGGAAGGCTCCGAGTATCGGGCCGATTGCTCGGTACATCTGAACTCGGGCATGCACATCAACACGCAGGGCCGGTCGCACGACCCCTATGCGTCTTTCGACGGCGCGGTCGACAAGCTCGACAAGCGCCTGCGCCGCTACAAGAGCAGGCTCAAGAGCCATGCCAAGGACAAGCAGGCGTTGCCGGTCGAATCCGCCCGCTCCTTCATCATCGAGGCGAGCGACGAGCACGAAGAAGTGTCGGTCGACGCCCCGCCCGTGATCATCGCCGAAGGCACCACCTCGATCCCGCGCCTGAGCGTGGGCGACGCCGTGATGCAGATGGATCTCATCGATGCGAAGTTCGTCGTCTTCCGCAATGGAGCGACGGGCGGACTGAACGTCGTCTATCGCCGTGAGGACGGAAATATCGGTTGGATCGACGCTGGCATCGATTCTGCAAAGCCTTGATCTACACATCGGCAAAGCCCGACCCGGACGCCGCCTTCGCGGCGCACCGGGGTTGAGTAAAACCGCAAGACAGGACCGGACCATGGAGCTTGAAGATCTGGTGTCGCCCGAGGGGGTGATCGCCCACCTCAAGGTCACCAGCAAAAAGCAAGCCTTGCAGGAACTATCCGCGCGCGCCGCTGCGCTGACAGGCCTGTCGGAGCGCACGGTATTCGAGACGCTGCTCGAGCGCGAGCGCCTCGGTTCGACTGGCGTTGGCCAGGGCATCGCCATTCCGCATGGCAAACTCACGGAGCTGACACGGCTTTACGGGCTTTTCGCGCGACTGGAGACGCCGATCGGCTTCGAATCGGTTGATGATCAACCCGTCGATCTCGTCTTCCTGCTGCTCGCGCCGGAAACCGCGGGCGCCGACCACCTGAAAGCGCTGGCGCGCATCTCGCGTCTGCTGCGCAATCCGGCAGTCGTCGAAAAACTTCGCGCAAGCGACGATCCGGCGGCCCTGTTCGCGATCCTCACGGAACCCGTGGCGACCCACGCGGCCTGAGGCGTCGGCACCAAACAAAAAGCCCCGGTGGAACCACCGGGGCTTTTGCTTTGACCTGACGGTCGGCGCCATTAATGGACGCTGAGCGGTTCCAGATCGTACTGACGCGCGCCTGCAAAAGCGGCATCGCGGTTATCAAGGACTGCCATGCGATCGCCATTCGCGGCATGAACGGCGTAGAGCTTCGTATCGGCGGGAACGTCAATCTCCGAGCCGAGATCGCTTGCAAGCTCACCCGCGAGCACTTCACGCACATAGACGATGTTCGGCATGCCGACATTGGCGAAGAGCTCCGGCGTCAGATGGCGCAGATCCTGCGTACCCCATCCGCTCTGGCCTTCCAGTTCGAATTCTTCCTTGTCGTTACGCATTTTACGCTCCTTTCGCGCCGTCCCTCTTCTGAGGCAACGGACGTCACTGGTCGTCTTTACGTAGCCGGGGCGGACGATACGCCCCCTCCAATTTCAATCTGGCGCACCAGCTTCGACGGTTCCGGCCTGATGAGGTCGATCGCGAGGAGGCCATTGTCGAGCCTCGCTGCTCCGACATCGATTCCCTCAGCCAGAACGAAAGCACGCTGGAACTGCCGTGCGGCAATGCCGCGATAGAGATAGACGCGGCCTTCTTCCTCGCGTTTGCGTCCGCGAATGACGAGCTGATTGTCCTCGACGGTGACTGAAAGCTCGTCGCGGGCAAAGCCGGCGACGGCCAGCGTGATGCGCAGCACCCGTTTCGGCGTCTCGCCTTCGAGCCGCGTCACCTCCTCCACATTGTAGGGAGGATAGCCGTCGGACCCCTTGGCGACCTGTTCGAGCAGTCGTTCCATCTCGTCGAAGCCGAGCAGGAACGGGCTGTTGAACTGCACCATGCGCGTCATTACCAAACCCCTTCGCCAAAGCCCTTTCAAAAGCGACCCGGTTACATCCGGCCCGGCAGCCTCGCCGCCAAGCCGTGCGGCCCTTTACGGCACCGCTTGTGCTCAATGTGGGGATTAGCATGCGCTCTTGCAAGCGGCGCACGCGGAGCCTCTGCCCGAACGGCCGAGGCGAAATTAAATGCCTGTATCCGCTGGGAAATTTTGCCCCCGGGGTTGAATTCGAGACTGCAATACCGATTAAGAAGAGGAGGGAGGAACCCAATCATCCGGCATCCGTTTCAAAAGACGGACTGCCCTCTAACCAAAGAGGTCACGCAATGATCGAACTGCCTCCCCTTCCCTATGCCCAGGACGCGCTTGCGCCGTATATCTCCGCCGAGACGCTTGGCTTCCATCACGGCAAGCATCACAAGACCTATGTCGACACGGCGAACCGGCTGATCCAGGGCACCGCATACGAAAAGCTCCCGCTCGAAGAGATCATCAGGAAGTCGGCCGGAAAGCCCGACGACAAGAAGATATTCAACAACGCCGCCCAGATCTGGAACCACACCTTCTACTGGCACTCCATGGCGCCACAGGGCGGGGGAAAGCCGACCGGCAAGCTCGCAGACAAGATCGAGCAGGATTTTGGCAGCTTCGAAAAATTCAGCGAGGCCTTCAACGCGGCGGGCACCGGCCAGTTCGGTTCCGGCTGGGTCTGGCTCACGCTCGCGGAAGGCGAGCTCAAGATTCTTGCGACGGCGAATGCCGACAATCCGCTGACGCATGGCGAAGTGGCGCTGCTCGTCTCCGACGTCTGGGAACACGCCTATTATCTCGACTACCAGAACCGCCGCGCGGATTACCTCGTGACTTTCCTCGGAAAGCTCGCGAACTGGAAATTTGCCGAGCAGAATTTCGCCCACGCAAGCGAGGCGACCAAAGCCGCCTGATTTCTGCCGCTGAAATGAACAAGGCCGGCTCAGCGAGCCGGCCTTTTTGCGTCATCATGCCTCAGCCAGGACGAACACCGGCGACCACTTGTCGCGTTCCGGCGAGGACGAACCGGGCGCAGCCTTGCGGCAACAAGAAATTCAAGAAAGTGGCCGCAATGGAGGAGGACGAGAGGTTTCTCGGAGAGGTCCGCGCTTTCCTCGATGAAAAGCTGACACCGGAACTCCGTACCGCAGGGCGCCGGACGGTCGGCACACATTCGCAGATCGAGGCCTGCCGCGTCTGGCACCGTCGTCTGTATGAACGCGGCTGGATCGCGCCTGCTTGGCCGCGCGCCCATGGCGGCACGGGTTGGACGGCGCGGCATCGTTTCCTCTTCGAGCAGGAATGCGCCGCCAACGATGCGCCCCTCCTTTTTGCCGGGGGATTGCGCAGTCTGGGGCCGCTGCTGATCGCGGAGGGAACGCCGGAGCAACGCGAACGCTATCTCAAGCCCATCCTCACCGGCGACGATCTCTGGTGTCAGGGATTCTCGGAACCGGGCGCCGGCTCCGATCTCGCCGCGGTCAAGTCTCGCGCCATCGCTGACGGCGATCACTATGTCCTCAACGGCTCGAAGATCTGGACGACAGGCGCGCATCACTCGAACCGCATGTTCGCGCTGATGCGCACGTCGCAGGGTACACGGCCGCAGGAAGGCATCACCTTTCTTCTCATCGACATGGACATGCCAGAAATAAAGGTCGAACCGATCATCAGCTTTGACGGCGAACATGAATTCAACCAGGTCTTTTTCGACGACGTTCGTGTACCCATGGCGAACCGCGTCGGAGCGGAAGGCGATGGCTGGTCCGTCGCCAAGCAGCTCATGCGTTTCGCGCGCTCGAACAACACGACGAGCGGCTTGCTGCGCCGCGCGTATCGTGGCGTGGAACGCCTGCTTGCGCTCGGTGGCGGTGCAACTGACGAAATACGCCTCCGCCGCGCCGCAGTCGAAATCGACATACGCAGTTTCGAGAGCTTCGAATTGCGGCTGCTGACCGGGGGGCGGTTGTCCGGCGACGATGAGATCGCGTCGTCGCTGATGAAATCCATGGCGAGCGAACTTCACCAGCGCATCACCGAACTCGGGGTCGAAGCCGCTGGCCCCTACGGCGCAGTGGCCGAACATCTCAATGGAAATGCGTCGCCGCTTGCCGAGGAAGCGGCCCATGCGAGCTGCAAGTATTTCAGCACCCGCGCGGCAAGCATCTATTCCGGCACCAACGAAACGCACCGGAACATCATCGCGCGTTCGCTCATCGACCTGCGCTCTGCCTGAAGCGGAGCGGCGGAAAGCAAAAGGGCCGGTGCTCACCGCGACCGGCCCTCTTTTCATAATTTGCGGAAATTACTTGCGGCCCTTCGGCGCGCCGGCCGTCTTGCTGCCGGCCGCGTTCGCGAAGGGGGAAACGGTCACTTCGACCTTCTTCTTGTCCTGCTTCGGCTTCTTCGCTTCTCTGCTGCTCTTCTTCTGACCTTTGGCCAATTTGATCTCCTGTCGGGCGGCGCGGAAGCACCAGCCTCTAAGATTTAACCTTATCGCGGTTCACGACGCGAAGCTCCGATAATCAGCGGCCTGCCGCCGCCGGGCCCTGCGCGGAAAGATAAATCTTGCGCTTTTGCCCCCTGAGGCCCATTCATAGCCGCAAAGCGGGCTCGCGAACGCCGCCCGCGCCATTTCCATGATCGCCCCCAGATGATGCCCATCGGAGCGAAAAGCCTCGGTGAGAGCCCATGCAGAACCACAAGTTCAAGGTCGGCGAGACGGTCGAATTCCATCCCGGCGCGTCCTATCTGGCCAAGACGCGCGGCCATTATGTCGTCATGCGTCTCCTGCCCTCGGAGGGCAATGGCTTCCAGTACCGCGTGAAGAATGTTGCCGACGGGCATGAGCGCATCGTGCGCGAAGGCCAGATCGAGTAAGCGCGGCGGTTTGTCTCAGACACCGCGAAGCCTGCGACGGATTGGCACCGTTCACTGACAATGTGACACATAGCCCGTGGCAAATCCGAGACTTAGCATCCGCCTCAAATGGGGGAGAAACCCGACGCGCGAGTCGGGAGAGGATGCGAGCCATGATCCAGTACGCGGCCGTCGAAACGGCAAAAGTCGAACGAGAACCCTATCCGCATTTCGTCGTGCCGAATTTTCTCGGGCCCGACAATCTGAAAAAAGTCATTCGCGATTTTCCCGATCTCGACATGGCGGGCCTCTTTCTGCCGGAAGCGACGCATTCCGGCCCCGTCTTCGAGAAGCTTCTTGCGGAACTGGCCGGACCAAAGCTCCGCGCCATGGTTTCCGAAAAGCTCGATGTCGATCTGGCAGGGCGGCCCGCGCTCATCACGCTGAGAAGCTGCTGTCAGGCGGGCGATGGACAGATCCACGCGGATTCAAAATTCAAGCTCGCGACGCTTCTCCTCTATCTCAACGAGCCTTGGGCGCCGAAGGGCGGACGCTTGCGCGTGCTGCGCTCGCCGACGGACATGGATGATTACGCCGCCGAGGTTCCGCCCGAGGGCGGCACGCTCTTCGCCTTCAAGGTGCAGCCCAATTCGTGGCACGGGCATGAGCCCTTTGTCGGCCCCCGGCGTTACGTGATGCTCAATTACTGCCGCGACGAAGACGTGATGATGCGCGAAGCGGCGCGGCACCGCCTCTCGGGCCGTGTGAAAAAGTTCAAGCGTCTCTTCGGCGTAGGCAAGGTACCGGCGGCGCTTGTACCGATGCCGCAAGAGAGAACGGGACTGAGATGAGTGACAGCGTAACCGTCGCCCGCGCGTTTTCCGATTGCCTCGATCGCGCAAAGCTCGACACGCATCCCTATCGTCACTGGCTTTTGGCACAGGCGCTGCCGGACGACGTTGCCCATGCGATCCCGGCGCTCCCGGTCGAGGCGCCGGAAATCGGCGACACGCTCGGCAAGCGCGAGACACATAACTCGACGCGCAATTTCTTCTCGGTCGAGAACCGCAAACGCTTCCCCGTCTGCGAGGCCGTGGCGAGCGCCTTCCAGTCGCCCGAAACCGTGCGCCACCTCGAAAAAGTGACCGGCATATCGCTCAAGGGAACCTCGCTCCGCATCGAATATTGCCAGGACCGCGACGGATTCTGGCTGGAGCCGCACACCGATATCGGCGCAAAGCTCTTCACCATGCTGATCTACCTGTCCGACAGGCCGGATGCTGAAGGCTGGGGCACCGATATTTACGATGCCAGCAAGCGGCATCTGGGCTCCGCACCGGGCGGCTTCAACAAGGGTCTGATCTTCATTCCCGGCGAGGACACATGGCACGGCGTCGCCAAGCGCGAATATGCAGGCATCCGCAAATCGATCATCATCAACTATGTCGTACCCGAATGGCGGGCGCGGCATGAGCTCGCCTTTCCCGACGAACCCATTGCCTGACCGTCACTCACCCGGCGTGGAGGGGTGAAGCGGCGGGATCACCGCCGTGACGAGTTGCATCTTCCCGGAAATGACACCGCGCGTGGTTATCATCTCGTCGGCAATCGCCTGAAGCGTTCTTGCCGGCCCCTGCACGAGGATCACCTCCATCGTCTGGTTATGGACGAGATGGACGTGCAGCGAGGAAATCACTTCCGCGACATGGCGATATTGAAGATCGGCGAGATGCTTCTGCAAGCCGCTCACCGAATTGTCGTAGAAAAGCGTGATCGTGCCCGCCATGACGTCGTCGCCGCGCTCGCGCTTATGCTCCACCAGAAACTGGTGGAGCATGTCGTTGATCGCCTGCGAGCGGCTGGCGAAGCCGCGCGCCTCCACCATCTCGTCAAGCTCGGTCAGCAGCTCCTCGGGGAGCGAGATGCTGATCCGGCTGACGGGACGGTTCTCGGAGCGGCCATTTTCGATCTCGGCCATCGTCAATCCCCAATAATCACAACTCAGAACATGTGGCTATAGCGCTCGATTTCCCACTGGCTGACCGAGAGGTGATAGGCGTTCCACTCTTCGGTCTTGTACTTGACGAATTCATCGCGCAGTTCCTTGCCGAGCGCACGCTCCGCTAGTGGATCGGCGGCAAAAGCGGCGACCGCTTCCTGCAGCGTCTGCGGCAGGAAATGGATGCCGCGAGCCTGCCGCGCCTCCTCCGAAATCGTATAGAGATTATCCTCATTCGGCTCGCCCGGGTCGATCCCTTCGCGAATGCCCTCGAGACCGGCGGCGAGAGCGAGTGTTGCCGCCAGATAGGGGTTCACCGCGCCGTCGGCATTGCGCGATTCGCAGCGTCCGCCGCCCGCAGGCACACGGACAGAATTGGTGCGGTTGTTCGAGCCGTAGGAGTTGAACACCGGCGCCCAGGTGAAGTAGCTCATCGCACCCTGACGCACGAGCCGCTTGTAGCTGTTCACCGTCGGTGCGAAAGCGGCGCAAAGCGCAGGGCCGTGCTTCAGGATGCCACCGATGAATTGATAGCCGATCTTCGTGAGGCCGAGCCCACGCGGGTCGTCCTTCGGATCGCAGGCAAAAGCGTTCTTGCCAGTCGCGAGATCCGACAGCGACATGTTGAAGTGAGCCCCATTGCCCGTCTTGTTGGCGAAGGGCTTCGGCATCATGGTCGCGAGGAGACCTTCTTCCTTCGCATAGTGCTTGGCCATGTCGCGAAAAAAGATCAGCCGGTCGCACATGGTGAGCGCATCGGCATACTGGAAGTCGAACTCGTACTGGCCGTTCGCGTCTTCATGGTCGAAGGAATAGAGATCCCAGCCGAGATCGTTGATGCAGGTCGCAACCTTGTCGAGCCAGGTGAACTGGTCCATGAAGCCGCGCACGTCGTAGCAGGGCTTCACCAGCTTGTCGTCGGGATTGGGCACGGAAAGTGTGCCGTCCTCATTCTGCTTCAGAACGTAAATCTCGCATTCGATACCGAGATTGAAGCCGAAGCCCATGCTCGCCGCATCGGCAAGGGCGTTCTTCAGCGCAACGCGTGTGTTGAGCGGATAAGGCTTACCCTGAAAGCCATTGTCGGCGGGCATCCAGGCAACCTTGGGTTCCCAGGGAAGCTGGATGATGTGGTTGAGATCGGGGATGGATGTGATCTCGTCATCATTCGGCGCCTGCCCGAGGCCATCCAGCGCATAGCCGGTGTAGCGCTCGGAACCGTGGGCCATGTGTTCCAGATGATCGATCGGCACGACCTTTCCCTTGGGCACGCCGTGGATGTCCACATAGGCGCCGATACAATACTTCACGCCCTTCTGCTTCAGCTCCTGCATCAGCTTCTTGATGTCGGGGGTCGCGGTCATTTTTCTCTCCGTCTCGCAGTTAAAGCTCCGCCGCTTGCGGAAACGCGCTTCTTCCGCATGGCATAAGTTCAAGGTGTCGAAGGCTCTTTCGGGGTGGGCCGAGCCTCAGCCGCTGCTTTCGAAATAGGAGTGCTCGAGCGGGGGATTTTCCTTGAGCCCTTTCAGGATCAACTCGCTCAGATCCTCGACCATCCAGTCGAACCAGATATTGCCGTTCTCCGCCGTTCCGTGGCTCGGCGTACCTGTCACGCCATTGAGGCTGGTGCGATTGACGGGATGGGCGAAAACGAGACCATCGGTGCGGTCGGGATCGTCGGCTTCCTTCTGCACATCGGGGCGCACCATCTCCGGTGCGCGGGCAAGCATCAGCGCCGTCTCGGCATCATTCGCATGCCAGTCGTCTCCATCGGCGAAATGGAACTCGCGGACGCGCTTGCTGACTGTCGCCGAATTGACGAGCGCCACCATCATGTCGTCATGCTCGGCCCGGAGCATTTCGAGCGCGCAGCGCAATGGCGCGGCATTGGTCACATGGGTGTTGACCATGAAGAGCCGGCGCACGCCGGAGTGATAGGCCCAGTCGCCAATATCCTTGACGAGATTGATGAGCGTGATGGGTTGCAGCGCGATGGTGCCCGGCCAGCGGCGGCTATGGCCGATAGAGCAACCATAGAACATGGTCGGCAGCATCGGCACCTTCGTGCGCTCGGAAACCGCCTTGCAGAGAAGATCCGCGAGCACAGCATCCATGCCGGTGCCCATATGCGGCCCGTGCTGCTCCGTCGCGCCGACGGGCAGGATCGCGGCATGGCCCGCCGCGTCGAGATCGGCGGGGATTTCAGCCCATGTACGTTCCGACCAGAGCATGGGCTTACTCCACATTGTCGCCGACTTCGGCGAGCCGCATCATCATCGGATAGGGCTCTTCGCCCTCTTCCCCATGTGCCTCGCTCGAATAGATCAGCTCTTCGAGCCGCGCCTTGGTGGTGAGGAATTCTTCCGAGATGAACTGATCCATCTGGCGCGGGCGCGGCACCGGCACCTCAATCAATTCCTGCACTTCACCGGGATGAGGCTTGAGCACCAGAATGCGGTCGGCAAGATAGATCGCCTCGTCAAGGTCGTGCGTGATGAAGACGATGGTGATGTCGATCTTGCGCCAGATCTCGAGGAGATGCGCCTGCATGCGTGTGCGCGTCTGCGCGTCGAGCGCGCCGAAGGGCTCGTCCATCAGCAGGATGCGCGGCTGGTTTGCCAGCGCGCGGGCGATGGCGACGCGCTGCTTCATGCCGCCCGAAAGCTGATGCGGATAGGCGTCGGCGAATTTCTCCAGGCCGATCAGTTGCAGCCACTGCAACGCCTGCGTCTCCGCTTCGAGGCGGCCTGCATTGTTGACCTCAAGGCCGAACATGACGTTGCGCTTCACGGTGAGCCAGGGAAAGAGCGTATAGCCCTGAAACACCATACCCCTGTCGCGGCCCGGCCCGCGCACGGGCTTGCCCTGCAGAAGCACCTCGCCCGATGTCTGTGTTTCGAGACCGGCAAGAATTCGGATCAGGGTCGACTTGCCGCAGCCTGAAGGGCCGACGATGCAGAGGAATTCACGGCGATACGTCTCGAAGTTGATGTCCTTCAGCGCCACGGTCTCCCGCTTCTGCGTTTCGAAGGTCTTGCCGAGCGACTTCACCTTGAGGATGACCTCACGCGACTTCATCCGGTCGAAGCGCTCGCGAACCTGCTGCGACTGTTCGAGATAGGAGGGAAGCGTCTTTTGCGCGTTCATGTTCGCTCCCTCACGCCTTGACCGTGCGGTCCCACGGGAAGAGACGCTTGCCGAGAAGGCCAAGCAGGATGTCCGTTCCAAGACCGATGATGCCGATGATGAAAATCGCCGCATAAACATTGGCGAAATGCTGATAACGCGCCTGCTGCGTGATGAACCAGGTGATACCGGTGGTCGTGCCGATGAGTTCGGCGACGATGAGGTAGGTCCATGCCCAACCGAGCAGAATGCGCTGGTCGCGATAAAGGTCCGGCAGGATGCCCGGAATGACGACGCGCGACAGAAGCTGCAGATTCTTCGTGCCGAGTGTCAAAGCCGCTTCGACGAGCGCACCATCGAGCTTGCGCGTCGTATTGGCGATGATGAGCACCTGCTGGAAAAAGGTGCCGATGACGATGACGGCGATCTTGGGGCCATCATAGATGCCGAGAATGGCGACCGCGAGCGCGCCGAAGGCGGGCGCAGGCAGGTAGCGGAAGAACTCGACGAAAGGCTCCGTCAGCCGCGAGATCGGCGAGTAGGTGCCGCAGAGAATGCCCAGCGGCACACCGAAGATCGACGAGATAACGAAGCCCCAGAAGATAACCTGGATCGAATGCCAGAGGCTCTGATGGAGCCACGGGCTGTCGCGTGCCTCGGGCGGCATCGTGAAGGACGTATAGAAAGCCTTCAGCACTTCGTGGGGCGCAGGAAGATAGATCGGATTGGCAGGAACGCCTTGCGGCAGAGCGCGATTCTGCGCGGTCGCGTCGGCGGTTTCCTGATCGAATGTCGCGCGATCGACGCGCATGTCGGGCTGGAAATAATCCACGCTGCCCGGATCGGTAATAAGAACCAGAGGGTGCCAGACGGCGGGCACATAGCTCACGATGCACCAGAGAAGGATCGGCAGTACGAAGGAGAAGAAGCCGAGCAGAGATCTCGCGCGGGGCGAAAGCTCGGCATGCACCGCAAACCATCTTGTCCGTGTCATGACACCCTCGGGTTACGCTACAGGCTACTTACTTCAACGCTTCGTCGGTGAGGGAGGGATCGATGTAGCTGTCCACTGGCTGCTTCACCTTGTAGACCGCGTTCTTAACGTTGAAGTCGTCGGCGATGTAGGAAGAACCATAGAGAGAGCTGAAGCCGTCAGCTTTCACAAAGGTCTTTTTGCCGTCTTCGAGGCTGAGCAGCTTGGTGCCCTTGAGGAGCGGCTTGTACTGCGCAGCCGTGAGGCCGACGCGAGCCGACATGATCTTCAGCGCATCGGGCTGCGTCTTCGGATCATTGATATAGGCGACGACCTTGTTCCAGACCTTCATGAGCTTCACCCACTCGGCGCGATGCGCGGCGAGGCTCGTCGGATTGACGACCAGAACGTCATAGATGAGGCCCGGCTCCTGCGCCGAGGTGTAGATCGGCTTCGCGCCCGGTACGAGCTTCATGGCCATGCCGGAATTGGGCTGCCATGCACCAATCGCCGAGACGTCGCCCGAGGCGAGCACCTGCGGCGTCGAATTGGTCGTGGTGTTGACCAAGGTGACGTCGGATTCCGACATGCCTTCCTTCTTGAGGCCATCGAGAAGCAGGAGGTGCTCGACAAGACCAATCTCGATGCCGACCTTCTTGCCCTTCAGATCCTTGAGGCTCTTGATGCCCGGCTTGCCGACGATCATGTCGTTGCCGTTCGAATAGTCGGTGAGCATGATCATCACGCTCTTGGTGCCGCCGCCGCCCATCACGAGGGCGTCGCCATTCGTCACCAGATCGGCATCGATCTTGCCGGCGGAGAAGGCATCCATCGATGCGGAATAGTCGAACCACTGGAATTCGGCGTCGACGCCTGCTTCCTTCAGCCAGCCCTTGTCGATCGCCACCTGCCAGGCAACCCAGCCCGGCCAGTCGCTATAGCCAATCTTGAGCGGCGCCGCTTCGGCGCGACCTGCATGGCCTGTGATCGTGAAGACCGACAGCACCAGCCCGAAAACCCAACCAAACCTTGCATTGCGGCTCATCACATTCTCCCGGGATTGAGCAGTATTACGAAAGGCCGAAATCGTAATACCAATTAGCAAGGCACATGCCAGCTCCGCGGGAGGGCCGGAAAGCAGTCGGTTTCGGAGATGTTGGCGCAGACGCGGACAGGACAAGCGCGGTGCCGTGCGCAGAAATCAGGCGACGCGGTGGAGTTGCGCCTAATTCGTAGCCAATCGTGCGCGCCGGTAGGCCGCCGGTGTCTCCCCGGCCCAGCGAAGGAAGGCGCGATGGAAATTCGCCGGATCACCATAGCCGCAGTGATAAGCGATTTCGGCAATGGAGAGCGGCGAGGTCGCGAGAAGGCGTTCGGCGATATCACGGCGCGTTTCATCGACGAGGCGCTCATAGGTGAGCCTGCGCGAACCGAGCCGGCGCTGCATGCTGCGCAATGACATGCCGCAGTCGGCGGCAGCGGCCGCGGCGGAAACATTTGCGATGGCAAGGTTCGAGACGATGAAGATGCGAAGGCTGCTCACGAAATCGGCTTCGAGGGCCGACGCCGCATGGATCTGGCGCAGATATGCCTCAAGCGCCGTCGCACGCTGCGGCTCTGCACCGGGCTGGCTTTCATCGAGAAGCCGCTCCTCGAAGGTGAATCCATTTGCGTCCTGCAGGAACCAGACGGGAGCATCCAACACCCGCTCGAGAGATTTTCGGTGCGCGACCGGACCGTAGACGACATGCACCTCACGCGGGCGCCAGCGGGCTCCAAAAAAGCGGCGAAAGAAGGCAAGCGCGGCACCGAGGGTGAGATCAATGTCCGCCTCGAGGCCGCCGGTCAGCCGCTCGCCGACGCGGTATGTCAGCCGTACCAGACCGTCGCCGACGGGTTCGACCGCAATATCGGCCCCCTGCTGATAGCTGCGAAAATGCTCGTTGAGGCTCTCAATCGCCGTTCGCAGGGTGGGCTTGTTGGCCGCGAGCAGCCCCAGCACGCCGAGGTCACCGGCTACCATTCTGAGGCCAAGTTTCAATGCGAAGAGCGGATCGCCCGTCTCCAGAGCGCATAGATGGAGCAGATCCATATAACTCCGCTGGCTGATAAGGGCGGTCTCGTCACCCGGATCGGCGGGCGTCATGCCGGAGAGCAAGGCGACCTTTTCCGGCGCAAGGCCATAGCTAGCCAAAAGGCTGTGCAGATTACCAAGCACACTCGCCCGAATGAGCGTCTCGGAAGTCACGTCTCGCCTCCGCTTGCGGTTTTCACTCTCTTCATTTCGATTTTGGCACCAAATGACAAGAGGCTACAATCTGCCGGGGATAACTTCTGATGGCATGGCCATGATCGATGGCTCTGCAGACCTATTGGGGGAGGGGAAATGCGCGTCTGGAGTTCGATCGCAATCGCCGCGTTGATGCTCGTCATGGCGCCTGCCACGGCAGATGAGCTCCAGCCGGAGACGTTGCATGTCGAGAAGGTGCCCGACGGTCCCCGCGATCACTGGATCTGGATCGGCGACCTCGGTGCACAGCACAACGTCGATACGCGGGCAATGCTGTTCGACGCCGACAAGGGCAAGATGCTCGGCATGCTCAGCACGGGCTTCTGGAGCGCGGGCGTGCTGCTGCCGAAATCGACCGGTAATGTGGTCGCGCTCGAAACCTTTTTCGAGAAGGGCACACGCGGCCCCCGGCACGACTATGTGACGGTCTACGATCCGCGCACGCTTCTGCCGCTCCATGAAATCGAAGTGCCGCCACGTCGTATGACGGCCCTCGTCCAGACGCGCATGGCGGGGCTCACGGATGACGACCGCTTCGTCGCCATTACGAATTTCACGCCCAGGCAGACGATGACCATCGTCGATCTTCAGAAGAACCGCTTCGTGGCGGAAACGGACACGCCGGGCTGCGGGCAGATCTATCCCGCTGGGCCGCGCCGCATATTGCTTCTCTGCGGAGATGCGAGCCTCAAATCCATGGTGCTGGACGATAACGGCAAGGTGGTGAAGCAGACGGACGGCAAGCCCTTCTTCGATCCCTTCGCCGATCCCGTCATCGTGCATGCGGTACGCGCGGGCGACGACTGGCTCTTCGTTTCGCTCGCCGGATACATCTATCAGGTCGATGCATCGGGCGACGAAGTGAAGCTGCGCGAGAAATGGTCGCTGCTCACCGACGGCGAACGCGCCGATGGCTGGCGCACCGGCGGCTATCAACCGCTCGCCGTTCAGAAGAAAGACGGGCTTCTTTATGCGCTGATGCGAAAGGGCCCGGAAAGCACCTATGAAGAGCCAGGCGACGCCGTCTGGGTCTTCGACATTGCGACCCACAAACGCGTGGCGGAATTCGACCTCGCCAATGCGACGCTCGCTATCGAAGTCAGCCAGGATGCGAATCCCATCGTCTATGGCGCGTCGATGAAGACGGTCGTGCCCTATTGGTCGCTGGTCGCGCTGACGCTTCTCGGCCAGAAGTTCGAACAGCTCGATGTGGTGAAACCCGCGCTCGACGTTTATGACGCGAAGAGCGGCAAGCTTCTCCGCACCGTCGATCACGTCGCCTCCTTCGCGACCTCCCTGAAGCAGCCCTGAGGTCATGCCGATGATCGACCCCGTTATCGATCTGGCGCTGCGCGGTAGCCTTGCCGCAATTCTCGGCTATGCCGCTTTTCACAAACTGAGGGACCGAGCGACCTTCGAGGGACAGCTCGCCGCCTATGCGCTTTTGCCGGAGGGGCTTGTCCATCCGACGTCGCGGGCGCTGCCGCTCATCGAAGGCGCGGCGGCGCTGTTTCTCCTCGCGCGCTCCGAGCATGCGAGCCTATTGAGCGCTGCGCTCTTTCTGCTCTATGCCGGTGCCATGGGCATCAACCTCGCCCGCGGGCGGAACGACATAGATTGTGGCTGCGGCGGGCCGGAGGGGCGGCAGACGCTCCACTGGGCGCTCGTTTTCCGCAATCTTCTGCTTGCGCTCGGCGCCTTCGCGACTGGACTTCCGCTCGCTGAACGGCCGCTCTTCTGGCCGGATGGCGCTATTGCAGGACTGAGCGCTGTCGCCCTCATCGCGCTCTACGCGGCGCTCAATGCCCTTATCGCGAATATGCCCGCGACCAAACACCTGAAAGCCTGAGCGATGGAACAGATGCTTCTCATTTCAAACATTCTCCTCTGGCTCCTGGTCATCGGCCTCTCGGTCGCCGTGCTGCTACTCGCGCGACAGGTCGGTGTGCTCCATGAACGCATCACGCCGGTCGGCGCGCTGATGATCGGCAAGGGTCTTCGCGTTGGGGAGACGTCGCCGAACTTCCGCCTTGCCAATCTGAACGGACCCGAAGTCACGATCGGCGGCGCGCGAGCGGACGGGCGCGGCACGCTTCTCTTCTTCCTCTCGCCGACCTGCCCCGTCTGCGCCTCGCTGCTGCCGACACTCCTGACGCTGGTCAAACAGGAGGACCTTGCACTGGTGCTGGCAAGCGACGGCACGGTGGAAGAACACACAAGCTTCATCGCCCGCAAGGGACTCGCCGATCTGCCCTACGTGCTATCGACGGAGCTCGGCGTCCGTTTCGGCGTTTCGAAACTTCCCTATGCAGCGCTGATCGACAGCGACGGCGTTCTCCGCGCGCATGGGCTCGTCAACAATCGCGAACATCTCGAAAGCCTGATCGAGGCGGAGCAGGAAGGCGTCGCCTCGATTCAGGACTTCGTGAAGCGGGAGAGCGCGAAATGAGTGCTATCGATAAATGGATGGAAACATTCTCGCGGCTGCTTGCGCGGCAGAGTTCGCGCCGGAGCTTCCTTGCGACGGCCGGGGCCTTCATCATCGGCGTGGGCGCGGCACCCCTCCTGCCCGTGGCGCGCGCCCATGCGGGCACTGGCGAGGAAGGCGATCCGACACGCTGCGATTATTGGCGCTACTGCGCCATCGACGGCTTTCTCTGCACCTGCTGCGGCGGCACGACGAGTTCCTGCCCGCCCGGCACCGTCGCCTCCTCCGTCACATGGGTCGGCACCTGCCGCAACCCGACCGACGGCAAGGACTACATCATTTCCTACAATGACTGCTGCGGACGCAGCGGATGTGGGCGCTGCACATGTCAGCGCGACGAGGGCGACCGCCCGCTCTACCGCACAGACTCGGCCAACGACATCAACTGGTGCGCGGGAAGCAGCGCCGACATCGTCTATAACTGCTCGACGGCGGTGCTGATGGGCGTGAGCACGGGAGATTGACGGCTTTGCGTTTCCCTGGCGTCCTGTTCCTCGCCCTTGTCCTCTGCGGTCACGCTGCGGCATCGCCCCATACCGACTACATGCTCCGCTGCATGGGCTGCCACCTGCCGGACGGCGCTGAAACGCCGGGCAAGGTGCCACCGCTCAAGGACCATGTCGCAAAGTTCCTCGCGGCAGAAGGCGGCCGCGCCTACCTCGTTCAGGTGCCGGGCACGCGGCAATCCGCCCTGTCCAACGCCGCCGTCGCCGATCTTCTCAACTGGCTCGTACGGAACTTCGACGCGGTGGACGTGCCCGCCAACTTCACGCCCTATACGGAAGGCGAGGTGGCGGCGCTCAGGTCTCACCGCCTGCACGATGTCGCCGCCGAACGCGCGAGGCTCATCAAAAGCCTGCCGAAAGGAAACTAGCAGGACAGGTTTTCATCACACCCTTCCTTCGGCGCCGTTTCGCTGACTTAATGCCGGTCTTGGAATTTCGTCCACGAATAGCCGGTTAGACCTCTCAAATGCCGCAGCGAACCTCTTTTGGCCGGCCCGTGTTCACAGGCAGCAACACGGCCTTCGTCTTTGCGCTCGTCGTCATCGTCCATGTGGCCAATGCGGCGATCTCGTCCTGGTTCGGCTATTTGTCGCCAGACTCCTGGGCCTATCTGCGGCTCGCCAAGGGGTTTCAGGCGCATCTCTATCCGACGCTCGACCACGGATATTTCGCCGTCTTTCCGTTTGGATATCCGTTCCTGCTCGCACTGACGAGCCCCGGCCTCGATCTCGTTCATACCGCGATCGCCTCGAAATTCGTGAATGCACTTCTCTGGATATCGACCTACCTCTTTCTGAGACGACTGCGCATTCCGGCGCTTCTGGCGGCCGCGCTGGTCATTACCCCCTTCTCATTCACCATTTCGGCAATGACATGGTCCGAGAACCTGATGATCTTCGCATTGGTTCTCACCCTTGCCGGCATCGACGCCATGCACCGCGCCGAAGAACATCCCACCCGCGCATGGTTGCTGCTCGCCACCGCGCTCGTGATTGGCATATCGAGCCGCTATGTCTTTGGCTTCGTCGCCGCGAGTTTCCTCGTCGCCTATCTGATCGCCTTCAGAGCGCGGGCACGGCGGGATGTCGTTCTGATCCTCTTGCTTTCAGGTGTGCTTTTCGCGCTCTATCTCGGCGTCAACACCTGGCTCACGGGGCACTCAACCGGCATGGATCGCGGACCGTCGACCGATCCGTTGGGCTATCAGGCCTTCACCTTCGCCTCCGCCAATATGCAGCTCGTATTCTGGGCAATGTTGCCCTTTGCCTTCGTCGCCCTCATTGCGTCTCGCGACTGGCAACCGCGACCGCTCGCACTGACGACCGGCCTTGTCGGCATGGCCTATATCGCGATCATCGCCATATTGCGCCTGCGCAATCACTTCGATCCCTTCGACCAGCGACTCCTCGGCCCCGGCTGGCTGATGCTCGCCATCGCTATCGCGCTCACGGCGCGGGAAAATACCGGGGTCACGCGGCAGCGGATCGCGGCGGCGGCACTCCTCCTGATGGGGCTCTGGGCGACATATTCCGCCCATGGGGAGGATGCGATCGATCTCGCCAACAGGGGCCAATTGCGGACGAGCCTCGTCGCAACGATGAAGAACTATGCGCAGGCCTTCACGCCGGGCGATGATGACGCCGAGGCGGTGATTACTGTCGAGACCCCATGGCCGCGGCCAACCGTGCATGGCGACAACCGCCTCTATTACGGCGATCTCGACGTGTTTGAACCTCTGAGCGCGCCCCTCTCCCCACGCGAGACGTTCGGCGCTTTCTCGACCAGGGTGCGTTCTTCGAAAATCGATCTGACCCATTGCGTCGTCGACTTCTCTCACTTCGCATCGGACGACGAACTTTCGGACGTGCTGGATGACGTCTATCCCACAAGCCTCACGACAGAGCAGGCGAGCTTCGATCGGATCTTGGCGGAGCGCTTCCACAGAATATTTCGGGCACGGTCCGTTGTGCCCTGCGCTTCTTTTCTGGACGGAACCCCGCCTTCAAGATGAGGGGATCACGGATCAGGCTACCACGAGTTCAGGGGCGATGGCCTTGACGAGCGGAACATAGTGGTCGTCATAGGTGATCGTTTCCTTGACGAGCCCCATGTCCTGAAGCTTCTTGCCGCGCCATTCGTAACGCAGCACCTGATCGATGGCGGGCTCGGGAGCTTCCCGCGCGCCTTCAGGAACTGCTCCTCGCTCGCCCGCGAAACCGCCAGATCGACATTATCTTTGCCGAGTTGAGCGGCAAGAGAAGTGTAAATGTTGAAGGCAGCGCGCTTCACGTCGTGCTCCTCGTTCGTAAGTTTCGTATTTATGCAATCGCCCCAGAGCGATTGCGGACTGCGCAAAACCTCATAGACTTCGGCATCCGCCTTGCGCTGATGGATGAGCGGCACCTCGAAAACAGGCGCCGCGCTTCTGCCAAGCGCGGCAAGCGTGATCGGGAGAGCGACGTCATGCAGCGGATTGTAGAACTCGATGGAGTCGCAAAAGACGCGGTCGATGTCGAGGCCGCTCAGGATCGACGCAACCTCGCCGGAAAGCGCGCGAAAGCTGGCGACATCGCTCTTGAGCAATGCTTCATAGAGCGAGGCCTCCTCAACGCCGAGCCAGGCAACATCCGCCATGCTCACCACTGACTTGAGGCTTTCCTTACTCTGCTCGACGCGCTCCTGCGCGCCGCCATCGGTGAGAAAGATGAGATAGGGCTGGAGACGCCGCACCGAACCAAGTATCGCTACTTCATGATTGGGATGACTGAAAATCATCACACTACGCGGCATTGACGCCCCCTCTTATCAGCCGTGAAAAATTACATTAGGCATTTTTAATAAGGTGGACAATCGCAGATGCCAATTGAATCTGGCACGGACAAGGCGAAGCCCTTCAAGATTGCGCTGTACACAACCTATTTCGCTGCAGGCGACGGGATGGGGCGTGTTCTGACACGTAAAATTGCCGCTTTAGACAAACTTGCTCGCACCAGACCGGTTGAACTCAGGATCTATTGCGGCGGCAGCGACTTCGACGACCCGCGCATATGCCGCGTCAACAAAATTCCCGAACTGATTGCCGACCCATTCTTCAGGACGGCGGATATCCATCATTACGAATTCGGCTGGTATTTCCGCTCCTTCGAATCGATCCGATATCTCCCTGCAAAAGCCCGCGCATCGGTCTTTTTTCATGGCATCACCCCTCCGCAATGGGCGTCCGATCACAAAGGTGCCCTGCAGTCGCTGAAGCAGAAGCGGCTGCTTTTCCATGCCGATGCCGTCTGCGCTGCGAGCCACTTTGCCCGTAACGATCTGGTTTCGTTCGGCATTCCGGCGGAACGAATCCAGATACAGCCGCTTCCGCTTTCCGTTAACCCCACCCATATCCGCGCGGAGCCCGGCGACGGACCGATCGAGCTCATCCATGTCGCGAGACTTACCCCCAACAAGGGACTTATCGACCTTCTGAAGGCGCTGGAAATCGCCAGCAATCGCGGACTTTCCTTTCGCCTCAGGGTGGCGGCGCATCCGGCCAGCGCGTCCGAAGGCCTGCTAAACGAAGCGCAACGGCGCATCGAGAGCCCCGCGCTCAAAAACCGCGTCGAATTTCTCGGCCATATCGGCGACGACGACAAACTCTCATCGCTCTATGCGCAGGCGGATGCGCTCATATTGCCTTCCTACCACGACGCCTACTGCCTGCCGGTGCTCGAAGCCTTCGCGCATGGTTGCCATGTCATCGCCTATGATTCCACCAATCTGCCATACATCACCAATGGACTCGCCACACTGGTCCCCACAGGCAACATCGCCGCGCTGGCTGAGGCTATCGAGACTTTCACGACAGAGGCCATGCAAGCCCGTATTGACAATGGAAATGCCTTCATCACGACGAGCAGCGGCCCCCTGCCCGTCAACAATCATCGTCAGTGTACGGAGACATATGCGCGGAGTTTCAGCGCGGATCGTTTTGAAAGTACCTTTCTGGCGCATATAGATGCGCTTCTCGCCACGCCACACCGGCGGCGCAGTTTCCTTGAACACCTGCGAATGGCGGGCTTCCGGGTACGACACAGCGCGCTCCGGAATGAACTTTCCCGCTTGGCAAAAGAGCGATTGCACCCTTCGAACTTGGAATGACCGTGACGAGTGGTCGCGCTTTACGCCACGCATTTTCTCGTTCAGCCTCGGTATGCGGGAGAAAGTCCAGACGAATACAAGCAAACTCAAATCCCGGTCAGGACCGCTATGTGAAAGGCGACAGATCGACAGATCGTAGCGCTCTCTACCGGCGGCTCTTGCTCGTGCCGATCCTGCTTGTCATCTGCGCTTCCGCATTTCTGACCTACAAGACCATTGTCGACTACCGCCATTCGAGGGTGATCTCCGAGCGCCTGATCCGCGCGGAAGGCAACATCCGCTATTATGATGAAGCGCTGACCATGTCAGCCCGCGCCGTCGTATACTCCGGCGATCCTCTATGGAGGACACGTTACGATATCTTTCGAGAAAAATTGGCAGGCGAGCTGAATACGATCGCGACGCTGCTGCCGGGACTAAAGGAACCGCTTGAGGACATCTCGAAAGCCAATGCGCGGCGAACTGAGCTGGACCTTCAATCCTTCGCCCTTGCCGAAAAGGGCGACGCCGCTCAGGCCCAACGCATCATGCTCGGTGTGGAGCACGAAGACGAAAGCCGCAAATATGCGCATGGCGCCTCAATCCTGAAGCAGACGATCGACACCTTTATCTCGACTTCAGAGACAACGCTCAAACAAAGCACCCTTCTCTCCGTCTGCGTCGTGTCCGGACTGACGATCGTCTTCCTTCTGGCTTTCCTGCGCACATTCCGTGCGCTGGGCTCTCTGCTCCTGATGGAGAGAATTCGCAGCGACGTCGCCAGGCGGATGCTTTCCGTTTCCGCGTCAGAGACGGAGGTGGACATCGGTTGGGCGCTGCAGCTCATCGTCCACGAAACCCGCGGTGACCGCGCCTTTCTCATGCGGCAATCGCAGAGGGAAGACGTCGTCCATCGACAACAATGGTGGAATGAGGGCGCCGGCCTGCCGGACGGACAGGCCGATGCCCTCTGGACGTGCCTGGCGCAATTGTGCGAGGACGCCTCCATGTTACGCCGGGGTCTCTCCCGGCTTCCCGCCGACCAACGTCAAGGGGTCGATGCCGTTCTTAAACTGGGGCTGCGCCGGGCTTCCTGCGCGCATGTGAAGACCGCTCACGGCGATGAATATTACATCTCCTGGGGCAGCAAGAAGCGGGTGCCTACATGGCTCCGGCCCAGCAGTTCATTTCTTCAGTCCATTGCCGAAATCATGATCGGTGCCGTAAAAAATCAGGAATACGAGGCGGCGCTGACCCGACTTGCAACGACGGACAGCCTGACGCACCTCAACAATCGCCATCACTTCACAGAATGCCTGGCGCGAGAGTTGAAATTTTTTCATCGCACGAAAAGGCCATGCGCCTTGCTGATGCTCGACCTCGATCACTTCAAGAATATCAACGATACCTTTGGCCATGCGGCCGGCGACGCGGTCCTCATACATTTTGCAGACAGGTTGCGGAGCGAGCTGCGCGATATCGATACGATCGGCAGGCTCGGCGGCGAAGAGTTCGGCATCATCCTGCCGGACACGAATTTCGATGCCGCGCTCGCCGTCGCCGAACGCCTGCGCGAGGATATGCAAATGGCGGAAATTGAGGCTGACGGCGAAAGGATCAAGATCACTGTCTGTATTGGCGTGACCATTCTCGACGCCAGTGACGCCGATACGACGCAGCCATTAAGCCGCGCCGATGACGCGCTTTACTGTGCAAAGGAGGAGGGAAGGAACCGGGTAAGGCACAGAATACCGGCAAGCGTATAGCTTCTCTTACAGCATGTACGAATACCGGCTCGCCGTCATTCCCAATCTGGCGATCGACCTCATCAACCTGCCACTCTGCGGACTGGTAACGCCCGAACAGGTCGTGCTCCGGACCATCGCGCTCGCGCAGCTTTCGATTTGTGCCTCGATCTGGTTCATCCGCCAACGACTTTTCGGCGAGAACGACGTGCTTGTGCTGGTGGCACCTGCATTGTTCCTCAATCTCCTCACCACCATGGGCTACGTCAACTCTCTGGTCGGAATCGCAATCCTGTTCTGGATGTTGCTCTTCCTGGTGTCGCGACCACGGGCAGGCTGGCTGACCTGTCTCGCGATCGGCACGCTCGTTGGCACGGCGCTCTTCTTCGCATACCTCTTCGCGCTGATGTTTGCGATGATAGCCATGTTCGGCTGGTTCTGGCGCAACTGGTTCGCGGGCATGGGGCTGAAAGGTGGTGCGCGGGCAGGGCTGAACACCATCGGTATGTTCATGGTGCCGCTGATCCTTGTGCTGATTGCGGACACTCACCGTCGCACCATTGATGCGCGGCCCGCCTCTCGCCTTGCTCGCTGCCAGCATATTGCTGCCCGGCAGGCTGCTCGACGCCACCGACATTGACGCGCGCGTGTTGGCGTCCCGATGAGTCCCGACATTGCCCGCCGGACCTTCGATGCGCCCGCACCGGAGCGGCTGGCGCTGATGGGACTGCGCCACATTGAATACACGAGCGCATGGGGCAGTCACTTCCCTTACGTCGTATATTTCCATTTCGGCACGGCACCGAATTTCGATCCCGCGCGGCTGCGCGTGCTGACGCAAGGGAGCTTCTTCTCGGTTCTGGCGCCGAAAGATGACGCGGCCATGCATTCAGGCCATTAATTCGTATACGGCTTTTACGCGATGCACGAGAGACATCCATCATCCCTTCGCGACAAGGGCCCAGATGCTAGCAAGTGGAGCAATTTTCGCGTCCGTTATGCCATCAAAAATCTTTCGAGCGGACGCATGATCGCCCTCGGCGAGGATTGCCTGACCGAGATGGAGGCGCGCGAGGGCTCCTCCCGCAAAGTTCGAAGCGAGCGCATCCTTGTATAGCGCGATGGCCTTGTCGGTCTTGCCATAGGACGCATAGGCTTCGCCAAGCGCCGCCTTGGCGTCGGGCGTTCCAGCATTTGCGCCGAGCGTCGGCTCGTCCTGCGCCGCCTGGCTTTTCGCCATTGCCAGAAGCCGTTGCTCGCGGCCCTTGTTCTGGCCGCCGAACACGCCACCGGCGAATCCCTTGTTCATGATGCTTTCGGCTTCGCCGGGTAGGCCAAGCTGAATCGCGAGCTGCGCCATCTCCATATAGTCGTCGGCGCTCTTCAACATTCCCGCAGCAAGCTTCAGTCGGAAAATTTCCAGGCTCATACGGTTGGAGCGACCAAGGTCGGCAGCGACGAGATTGAGGAGATCGCCGAAATAGGCGGGCTTGGGATAGAAGGCCAGCAGTTCCGTCAACGCCTCACGCTGCCCGCTCTTGTCGCTCTTCTTGAATGCTGAAGAAAGCCAGAGCTGCAGGACCGTTTCGTCAGGCTTCCCGCCTGCGGCCTTCGCCGTCGCAACGAGCGACTTCGCTTCGGCCTGAGCTTTTACATAATCGCCCTGCAGATAGAGTGACTGAACGACGAGCTTGCGGAGTTCGGGATCAGTACCCGCTTCCTTCTGAAAGGCCTGCGCGAAGGCGACAGCCTTTCCGTAATTCTTCACCGAATAGTTGAGCTGCGCCAGCGTCTTCAGCCGCTGCGGACGATCATTCGCAGGCACCTCTCCGGTTGCAAGCGCAGCCTCGCCGGCTGCCGCGGCGGCGGCATAATCCTTGAGGTTCACATTGAGGAAGAGCAGGAAATCGTCAACGACAAAGCTCTCATAGGCGGTCTTGCCGGAAATGCCGCCCGCCTCCTGCACCTTCTTCAAGGCTGCCTGATACTTGCCCGCGCCTGCAAGATCCTGAGCCTCTTTCAGGGGCTTGCCCACAGCGGCGCCAATGGCCTGCTCGGCAGCCAGCGCGGTGGTCGCGCCGAAAATACCCATCGACGACGAGAGAGGCGACAGCGCCGTGGCGGCTACCAACGTGTACACAAACAGTGCGGTACCAAGCTGGTTCTTCATCCTGAACTCCCGCATCAGATTCTCTCCTGTCTCACACGCGCCGTCTCAATCCATATACTGTTCGTTGCCGACAAAGCCGATGTGGTCGACGCCGAGCCGCTGCGCGGCAGCAAGCACCTTTGCCACATAGTCGTATTTGACCAACCGGTTGGGCTTCAGATGGATTTCCGGCTGGGGATCCTGAGCGGCGGCGGCCTTGAGATACTCGTCGAGCTGCCCCGTATTCGGGACCGCGATCCCGTTCCAGAACACTGTGCCGTCGAAGTCGACCTCAAGATCGACGACCTGCGGCTCCACCACGGGCGGCGGCGCATTCAGGTTTTGTGGCATGTCGAGCTTCACGGCCTGCGTTTGAAGCGGAATCGTGATGATGAGCATCACGAGCAGAACGAGCATCACGTCGATCAACGGTGTCGTGTTGATCTCCATCATCACGTCGTCGTCGCTGCCACCGCCAATGTTCATCGCCATGATTACATCGTCCCCTGCTGGCCGCGATCCGGCTCGGTGATAAAGCCCACTTTCAGGATGCCCGCGCGCTGACAGTCGACGATCAATGTACCAAGGAATTCAAAGCGCGCTTCCTTGTCGCCACGCACCTGAATCTCGGGCTGCGGCTCTTTCACGGCCACGGCCTTGAGCTTCTCCAGAAGGACCGCCTTGTCCGGCAGACGGCTCGCATTCCAGTAATAGTTGCCGTCCGCATCGACCGCGATCGTGATATTTTCCGGCTTGGTCACATTGGCCTGGCTATTCGCCTTGGGCAGCGAAACCGGCGCCGTCTGGATTGCGACGGGAATGGTGATCAGGAAGATGATCAGCAGGACCAGCATCACGTCGACAAGCGGCGTCGTGTTGATCGCCGACATCACCTCATCCTCGGCGTCGGACGAGCCTATATTCATCGCCATCTGGACAACTCCTCACTCGACATCCGCAACGCAAAAGGCGCGGGATGGGCTCCCGCGCCTCGTCGCCCTCAGGCCCTCGTCAGAATGCGCGCCTCGACCTCGATCGCGAAACGCCGCGCCTGCTCCAGCGCCGCCTTGTTACGGCGGATGAGGATGTTGTAACCAAGCACAGCCGGAACGGCGACGGCGAGACCGATTGCCGTCATGATGAGCGCTTCACCCACGGGACCTGCGACCTTGTCGATCGAGGCCTGACCAGCCACACCGATCGCGATCAGCGCGTGATAGATGCCCCAGACGGTTCCGAAGAGGCCGATGAAAGGGGCCGTCGAGCCGACAGTTGCGAGGAAGGCAAGCCCGCCCTGGAGCTTCGAAGCGATGCTGTCGATCGCGCGGTTGAGGGCCTGTCCCGTCCAATCGACGAGACTCACCTCGCTGGCCAACCCGCGGGAATGCCGCTCGACAGCGGCGATGCCTTCTTCCGCGACAGCGCGGAAGGCCGACGACTTTGCCAGACCCTCCGTTCCTTCCTTGAGACCGGCGACCTGCGCGAACCGCTTGCGCGCCGCATTGCCGGAGGAGAAGAAGGCGCGCTGTTCGAAGAGTTTGGTGATGAGGATGTACCAGCTTCCGAACGACATCAGAGCGAGGATAGCCAGGGTCGTTCTCGCCACGAGATCACCCTGCCCCCACAGCGCCGAAAGACCGTAAGGGTTCGCCTCGGGCGCCGTTGCGCTCTGCGTCAACGGACCTTCGGCTGCCGGCGCCGACGCACCGCCTTCCGCGGCGGGCGCTGTATCGGGCGCGGCCACGGATGCAGATGTCGCCGCATCGGCAGCAGGCGCCGAGAGCGCGGCCGGAGCCGCATCTTCGGCTGCGCGTGCCGGCGCCGGAGCGAAGGAGCCCGACATCGCGAGGACGCAAGCGGAGGCAAGTACGAAAGCCTTCATTCCGATTTTCCTCGACGACAAGACAGGATGCGCGTCGATCGGGCGCGAAAGAACTCGGATATTCATGGGTCGTTCCCCAAATTGGATGCTCAGCACATGCGGCGCGTTGCCCGCCGCAACTACAGACGGCCGAGGGAACGCCCCTCGGAAAAAATCGGATCAGGTCGTCAGGCGGAAAGCCACTGCGACGCGATGCCAGCTCGGAACGGCAACGCCACCATGCATTGCCGGCAGGAAACGCCATGACTTGAGCGCCTCGTCGACAGCTGCCTTGTCGAGCTTCGCAAAGCCGCTCGACTGGTCGACTCTGGCTTCCTGCACACTGCCATCCGCTTTCACATAGAGAAGAAGAACCACTCTTCCCTGCTCTCCCATGCGCCGCGACGAAGCTGGATAGGGCGGCTGGCGATTGGGATGCTGCGGATCGCTGCGCGGAGCTGTATCCGGCATGGCAGGTTGCGTCGGCGCGGCCACTTTCGACTGCACCGCCGTGATCGCCTTGGATGGCGTCGCAGGCGGCGGCAAGTTGATATGGATTTCAGGCGCCGGCACGAAGGGCGGCGGCGGCTTGTCCAGCGCCGGAGGCGGGGGCGGCGGCGGCTCGTCCTGCTTCGCAGGCGGCGTGTCGATGATCTTGGCCATAATCGGGCCCTGCACCGCTTCGACGACCTTCGCGCCCAATCCGTTCGCCAGCGCCCAGATCAACGCGACATGTAGCAATGCGACGGCGGAGAAACCGACAAGACGCCCGGACCCTTTCCGCTCTTCGAAATACGACATTCCACCAATACTGTTTCTTGGTCATTTCCAGCGCGGTCGTCTTTCACAGCCGCGCGCCTTCCCTATCCGAACCATGCGTCGCTTGCGTGACAACGAATGCGGCTGTGCAGAAATATTTTTCATTGGTTTGAATCTCTTGCTCGCGTGATGCTCGCACGGTCGATGTCACGCGAACTTCATCGCAGAGGACTATTCGAAGCGGAACCGGCGCCTGATGCGCCTGTCTCGTCTTTAAAGATGTTTTCTCACCGGAGTTCATTCATGCAGATCGATCGTCGTCGCGCGCTGGCGCTATTGGCATTGGGAACCACCGCGCCTTCCGTCGCCTTCGCCAAGGAAGCTGTCTTTCACGGACAGGCGAGTTTCGATCACGGCGTGGCCAGCGGCGATCCATTGCAGGACCGCGTCATACTCTGGACCCGCATTACGCCTGCGTCACAAGCCGACGGCATTCCGGTGAAATGGGTCGTCGCCAAGGACGCTCATTTCAAGGAACTCGTAACGCAAGGCGTCTTTCACACGAATGCCGGACGTGACTTTACGGTGAAGGTCGATGTCGCCGGCCTCGCACCGGGCCATGACTATTATTATCGCTTTCAGTGCGGAAAGACCGTCTCGCCGGCCGGACGAGCGCGGACCCTGCCGCAGGGCAGCGTGAAGGATGTCGTCCTGGCCTTCGTCACCTGCTCGCTCTATCCCAATGGCTATTTCAACGCCTATGACCATATCGCTCAACGCGACCGCGTTGATGCGGTGGTCGCGCTCGGCGACTACATTTACGAATATGGCGCGGGCGAGGATGACTACGGCATGCAGAACGGGCGCAAGCTGGGGCGCATTCCCGAGCCGCCGCATGAAATGGTGACGCTCGCCGATTACCGGATGCGCCATGCGCTCTACAAGCGCGACAAGGACCTCCAGGCTGCCCATGCACGGTGCCCATGGATCTGCGTCTGGGACGATCATGAGATCGCGAATGACAGCTGGGTCGGCGGCGCGCAGAACCACCAGCCGAAGGCGGAAGGCCCGTGGCTGGCCCGTGAGGGCGCGGCGCTGAAGGCTTACTATGAATGGATGCCGATCCGTGAACCGGAACCCGGCCACGCCTTCGAAGCGATCAATCGCTCTTTCCGCTTCGGCGATCTTGCCGATCTCATCATGGTCGAGACCCGGCTCGTCGCCCGCTCCTATCAGCTCGAATATGGCCGCGCCGGCGACATTCCTCTCGCCGTCTATGAAGGCGATACACCCTCGACACGCAAACGCGTCACCGAAAAAGATATCATCGCCAAGGTGCTGAAGGCCGTCGGTGGCGGCGGCAAGGCGCCCGCGCCCTATGTCGTCGGTCCCGATCCCGAGGCACTCCAGACCGTCCTCGCCAATCCGGAGCGGCAAATGATGGGCGTACGCCAGGAACAATGGCTCGCCCAGACGCTTGCGGCTTCCACCGCCGCTGGACGGACATGGCAGGTCCTCGGCAATCAGGTGGTGATGGCGCGCACCGTTGCGCCCAATCTGGTCAAGACCATGGGCGCCGAGGCAGTCGCCAAGGTTCTCGACGCGCTGCCCGCGGCCTTCCGTCCCAAGGCGCAGGAATATGTCGATCTCTACACCTATGACGTGCCCTATGACCTTGATGGTTGGGACGGCTATCCGGCGGCACGCGAACGCGTCTACGACGCGATCAAGGCCGCCGGCGGAAACGCCATCGTCCTTTCCGGCGACAGTCATGCCTTCTGGACGAACGAACTTCACGATGCGAGCGGCACATATGTCGCCGCCGAGTTCGGCACCAGCTCGATCACGAGCCCGGCGGAAGAAGACTATCTCCCCGGACTCGAATTCGGACGAGCCTTCATGGAGCAGAACAAGGAAGTGCTGTTCTGCAGCCAGCGCGACAAGGGCTACATCCTGCTGACGCTGACGCGCGAGGAAGCGAAAGCGGAATATGTCTCCGTCGAAATCATGACGAAGCCTTACAAGGCCACGCCGCTCGCCAATTTCCGCGTGACCCCGGTCGCCGGTTTCGCGCCGAGCAAGATCGAGAAGATCTAAGTCTCCCGCGGCAGAAAAAGAAAAGGCGTCGCCGTTGGCGACGCCTTTTTTGTTGGCGGGCGAATGCCGCGGCGCGTTGAACGCCGCGGCATGGCCGGATCAGAACTGCTTCGTCAGCGTGACGAAGACCTGACGCGGCGCGCCCGGCAGAAGCGTCTGCATCGTGCCGCTCGGATCCGAGTTGGCAAAGCCGCCCGAACCGATCGTCGAGATATACTTCTTGTCGAAGATATTGGTCGCATTGAGCTGGATCGAAGCGCCTTCGGCGAGATCGCTACCGTGGAAGCGGTAACCGAGCGTCGCGTCGAACACCGTCTGGCTCGGAACGGTGATGTCGTTCGTGTAGGTGTAGTAGCGCTCGCTCATGTAGGACATGCCGAGGCTGCCGAAGACGGTATCGTCGTCATAGCCCAGCTGAGCCTTGAGGAGGTGCTTCGGCGTGTCGACCGTGGTCTTGCCCGCCGTGTGGGTAATGTTGTTGAGCGCGTCGACGACATCGCCATCATAGGTCGAGTCGTTATAGGCATAAGAACCGAACAGCGACCAGTTCTCGATGAAGTGCCAGGTACCGGCAGCTTCAAAGCCGTTCGACGTTACGCCGCCGACATTCTGGATACCAGAGGCATATCCGAGGATCGGGCTTCCGACCTGAACGGACAGAAGGCGATTCTTGAACTTCACATGATAGAGCGCGAGCACGCCTTCGAACTTGGGTACGTGGAAGCGATAGCCAAGCTCATAGGTATCTGAAGTTTCCGGCTGCAGCGTGTCCTTGGTCGCGTCGAACGCCGTCTGGCTTACGCCGAAATTGCCGGAGTTAAAGGCGCGCGCATTCTTCGTGTAGTCCGCGAACACTTCACTCCAGTCGTTCAAGGTATAGTTCACACCGGCCTGCGGCAGGAACTTCTTGTCGGTGGTGAGTTCGCCTCTGGAAACGCTGGCCGGATAGTAGACGACCGGCTTGCCTGCAATATCGACCTTCATCGACTTGAAGCCGAAATTGACCTTCAACGGGTCGATGATCTGCCACGTGTCCTGCAGGTGGAAGACGCGGGTCTTCGTCGTATAGTCCGATTCCCACTGCGTATAGAACGGGTCGGACTGGAAGCTCAGGCTGTCGCGGTTCGTACCATCGACATTCAGGCCATAGAACCGGCGCGCGTTGTTGAAGTCGTTGTGCTCGTACCAGAGGCCGCCCTCGATCTCATGCGTGTCGAGCTTCCAGCTCAGCGAAGAAACAACTCCGCCGCGGTTGATGTTGTATTCGGTCGTGCGGACCGAGATCGGCGCGCCGCCCGGCGTCGGAACGGCGGGCGTCCACCAGAGGCCCTGCCCCTCGTTGTGATGTCCGTAACCGGTGACCTTGAGATGCACGTTGCTGGTGATGTCCCAATCGGCCGTCAGACCGCCAAGCGTATCCTTACGAAGGCCGGACGCATTGTAGTATGCGTCCCACGGGCTCGTGTAGGGCGCAGGAAAGCTGGTCCCCGCACTCGGCCAGGGAAGCGGATCGCTGTTGGAAAGGGCGACGAGGTTCTGGTAGACCTCCGCGAGCTGGACCGCAGTGCCCCAATTGTCGCTGATATTGTCGTTATTCCACCCGAGACGGCCAAGCGCTTCGAAAGACTGGTCCTGGTAGTCATTTTCGCGGCGGTTGGAATAATTCAGGAAGCCGGTCAGCTTGAAATCCTCGCCGAAGGGCTGGATGAATTTCGAGTTGACCTGGTCCTGACGCTGGACGCCGTCGCCCTTCCACTTGTCGGCATATTGACGACCGTAGCTGATAAAGGCCTTGCCGCCACCGGGCAGCAGACCGGTATCGACGCGCATGAATTCGTGGTTCGTGTTGTTGCTGCCATAGGTGCCCGAAACGAGAACACCCAATTCGTCTTTCGGGTCGCTCGATTTGAACTGCAGCGTACCGCCAAGGTTGGACGTCGACGCGGTGCCGAGCGCGCCGGCGCCCTGCGCGAGTTCGATCGAACCGATATTCTCCGACGAAATGGCGCGGCTGATGTGAAGGCCGTTGTTGTTCGCATAGGACATGTCGCCGAGCGGCACGTCGTCGAGAGTGAAGCCGAGCTGGTTCTGGTTGAAGCCACGAACCGTGATTCGCGTCGACCACTCGTACGAACCGAACGGATCGGCGGACTGGAAGTTGACGCTCGGAAGCTTCGCGACGACCTTAAGCGGGCTGGTGCCCGGCGCCGCAAGCGCGATGTCGTCCTGACTGACAGTCTGGACCTGACGCGCTTCGCCCTTGCCGTAGACGACGATTTCTTCGGGCTGCGCCACCGCGGCCTCAGCGGCCAGCTCTTTCTCGCTCTTTTTCTTCGTCACCTCAGTCGTGTCCTGCGCGAAGGCAAACGAGGTGGTGCAGAGCGCGGCGAACGCCACGCCCAGCAATAGACGGTTTCTCAACATGGAACCCCCAATGTTACTCGCGCCAACTTACTCAGCGCATCAATGGGGAGTTTGGTTACCAATGCTCAATGACAAATCTGCTTCTCGGGCGTGACTGATCCGTGACTGCAAACGATTTTTGATCAACCAAACAGAAAAGGCACAACCTCAAACTACTTTCCATCCCGCCTATGCGCCGGGGTTAGCGGTCATCTCTCATCGCAAGAAATCCAGATGCATGGGAATTTCGTTTGCGCGCGAATCAGACTGCAACCGTCACGGATTTGTCGTCACGCGGGTGTTATCAGGTGCTCGCAATTTCATTTCCTGCGAGACCGACCATGCGCGATCGTGCAATCCGCCAACGTCCCGACCTTCATCGGAGAGATTTTTTGCGTCTTGGCGCTGGCGCAGCGAGCGCGGCTCTTGGGTCGGCGGCGCTTCCCATCTTTGCCGGACACGCCTTCGCCGCAGAACCCGCTTCCGCAGAAGCGCTCGTCGAAGCTGCGCGCAAAGAGAAGTTTCTCAACACGATTGCCCTGGCGCCCGATTGGGCCAACTACGCCAACATTATCCAACGCTTCGAAAAGAAATACGGACTCGACGTCAGGAGCGCGTCGCCGGAGGCAACGTCGGCGCAAGAACTTCAGGCTGTCCGTTCTCTGAAGCGCCAGGAGCGCGCACCGGACGTTCTCGACCTCGGCCAGCCCTTCGCTCTTGCCGGCGCCCGTGACGGCCTTCTCGCGCCATATAAAGTCGCAACATGGGAAACCATCCCCTCCGACATGAAGGACGCGACAGGTCTCTGGTACGCCGACTATTTCGGCATCGTTTCCTTCGGCGTGAACCTCTCGGCTGTGAAGGTCGCGCCGAAAAGCTGGTCGGATCTCAAGAAGCCGGAATTCAGGGGCATGATCGCGCTCAACGGCAGTCCGCTGGGCGCGGGCGCGGCCTTTGCGGGTGTTTTTGCCGCGGCGCTGGCCAATGGCGGTTCACTGGACGACATCGCGCCCGGCGTCTCCTTTTTTGCGGAGCTTGCGGCGAGCGGAAATTTCACACCGGTGGCGGCGACCCCGGCAAGCCTCACCTCCGGGCAAACGCCGATCGTCATCAACTGGGACTACCTCAACCTCGCCCAGACGAAGAAGTCGAGCGGCCTCACCGATGTGACGACGATCATCCCCAACGATGCGGCCCCCTTCGGCAACTACTATTGCCAGGCGCTCAGCGCATTTGCACCGCATCCCTCGGCGGCGCGTCTATGGATGGAGTTTATCTATTCGGATGAAGGCCAGCTTCTCTTCCTCGAAGGCTTCGCACATCCCGTGCGCTTTGCCGACCTGATGAGCCGCAGCGTGATCCCCGAAGCGCTCCTCGCCCAGATGCCTTCCGCCGAAGCCTACAAATCGGTGCGCTTTCCGACCATCAAGCAGACGACGGGGGCGCAGAAGATTCTCGCTGCGGAATGGGCCCGGCAGGTTCGGACATGAGGAGATCGTCCGGGCAAGGTTGGCGGAGCCTCGTCCTGCCCGCCATTTTCATCGGGCCGCTGATCCTTTTCGTCCTGTCTTTCCTCATCTTGCCGGCGTTGCAACTTCTTCTCTCCGCCTTCAGCGACGAGACTGGCCACTTCACACTCAGCTATCTGGAAGGACTGGCCGATAGCGGCGCGGCTTTTGAAAATTCCATCCTGCTTTCCGGCGCGTCGGCGCTGCTCGGTACGATTGTGGGCGGCATTACCGCCTATCTCGTCTGCAGCGGAGAGAACTCGGCGCGCTCCTTCGTCAGAGCGTTCAGCGCTGTCGCGGCCAACTTTGCCGGTGTGCCGCTCGCCTTCGCTTTCGTCGCTACACTCGGAAGTCTCGGCATGATCACGCTGTGGTTCAAGCAGGCCGGGCTCGACATCTATCGTCTCGGCTTCAGTCTCTACGGACTGCCCGGCCTCATACTGGTCTATGCCTATTTCCAGATTCCGCTGATGCTCATCGTCATCACGCCCGCCATCGAAGGTTTGCGCAAGGAGTGGCGCGAGGCGGCGGAGGGGCTCGGCGCAACGCCGCTCCAATATTGGCGCATGGTCGGCCTGCCGATTCTGATGCCGTCACTCGCGTCTGCCTTCGTTCTTCTTTTCGGCAATGCATTTTCGGCCTATGCGACACCCTATGCGCTCACATCAGGCGCGCTGTCGCTTGTTCCCATCGAGATCAGCAACGTCCTTTCCGGCAATGTGATGCTCGCGCCACAGACCGGCGCCGCGCTGGCCATCGGCATGATCGTCGTCATGGGCCTCGTCATGCTTTTCCACCTGCTCGCATCGCGGCGGCTCAAGCGGTGGACAGGCCGATGAGGGTCGGACGTAAAATCTTTCTTGGGCTGGTAGGCCTCTATTTCGCCATTCCGCTTGTCGCGACGGGCGTCTTCAGCCTGTGGCAGGGGGGCAATCGCTACGGCTTCGATGGCTATGCTGCGCTTCTCCACCAGGATGAACTCTGGTCGAGCCTTCTTCTCTCATTCGAGCTGGCCGTCGAGACCGTACTTCTGAGCCTGGCCATTCTCGTGCCCGCCATCTTCTGGATGCACCTGAAGCTACCGCGCCTGAAAGCCTTCTTCGACGTTATCTCCGCGCTGCCCTTTGTCATTCCGCCTATCGTTCTGGTGGCGGGCATGTCGGCGTTCTACAAGGGGCCGGAATGGCTCGTGTCGACACCACACTACCTGGTCATTCCCTATGTGGTCATGGCGTTGCCCTATACCTACCGTACGCTCGATGTCGGCCTGGGCGCGCTGGATATCAAGACATTGAGCGAGGCCGCGCAAAGCCTCGGTGCGGGTTGGGGCACACTGATCTTCCGGGTCATCCTTCCCAATCTCACAACCGCGCTCGTCGGCGCCGCGCTTCTTACCATCGCCATCGCGATGGGCGAATTCACATTCGCCAACATTCTTCTCTTCAAAACTTTTGCCGTCTTCATCGCCTTCATTGGCCAGAGCTACCCGACGGAAGCGGCGGCGCTGACATTGTTGAGCTTCCTCATCACATGGGCGGCCATGATGGGAGTGCTGCTCAGCGGGCGGGAACGCGCAGAAATTGGCGGAACACGTTGATGAGCTATCTCGAGATCGAAGACCTCTCCAAGCGCTATGGCAACCGCAACATTCTGAATAATGTTTCCCTGTCCATCGGACGCGGTGAATTTCTGTCGCTGCTCGGGCCGTCGGGCTGCGGAAAGACAACGCTGCTCAGAATCATCGCCGGCTTCGAAACCGCAGACGCGGGCCGCCTGTCACTGGAATCACGGGAGATCACGCCGGTTGCCGCCGCCCAGCGCGGCATGGGCATGGTGTTTCAGGCCTACAGCCTCTTTCCGAACATGACCGCGCTCGACAATGTGCGGTTCGGCCTGCGCATTCGCAAACTCGCCGCGAAGGAACAGCTTTCCCGCGCAAAGGACATGCTTGCGCTGGTCGGCCTTGCCGATCACATGCAGAAATTTCCGGCCCAAATGTCCGGCGGGCAACAGCAACGCGTGGCACTGGCGCGCGCGCTCGCCATCCGGCCCGCGCTACTGCTGCTCGACGAACCTCTCTCGGCACTCGACGCCCAGGTTCGCGTGCAGCTTCGCGACGAGATCAGGAACATTCAGCGCGAGGCCGGCGTCGCGACAATATTCGTAACCCACGATCAGGAAGAGGCGCTTTCCATCTCCGATCGCGTCGCCGTAATGCATGACGGATCTGTGGTCCAGATCGGAAGCCCTGCGGAGATTTATGGAGCACCGGCAGATATCTTCGTTGCCCGCTTCATCGGCAGCTCTACCGAATTTGACGGAGTGGTCGTTGGAAACAACGCTGTGAAGATCGGTGGCACCGTTGTCCCCGCCCGTCAGGCGGAAGGTTTGTCAGAGGGTGCTGCTGTGCGCGTTCTGGTTCGCCCGGAAAGCGTGCAACTCAACGCCGCCGATTCCAATTCAGGCTCCGCTCTCGCCGGTCATGTCATCTCAGAAACTTTCTTCGGCGCGACGACCCAGATCAGAATCGGACTCGCGGAGGGCGGCAGCCTCATCGCCACCCTGCCGACGATCGAGGCTACAAAATTTCCGTCTATGACCCCCGTCAGCGCCTCCTGGACGCCCGATGCACCACACCTCTTCATCAAGGATGGCCGTAAGGTCACCAGCGCTTCATGAGTGACCTGCCGCGCTGACAAATCCGCCGTACAGATGCACTCATGCACAAGAGGCCGTGGGCGGCCCCTCGTTGCGTGGCGTCATCATGCATTGAAAGCACGAGAATGACGCTCATTTCCGGAGCCGGCCTGCAGGACTCAAATTAGCTGGGAAAGATTTGGTGGAGCCAGGCGGAATCGAACCGCCGACCTCTTGCATGCCATGCAAGCGCTCTCCCAACTGAGCTATGGCCCCGCCGATTTCATGCAGGAGATTGGGCTCCCCCGCAGCGGTGGCGGAACTTAGGGCGCGTTTTCGTCAGGATCAAGCACAAAGATTGATCAAAACGATCGCGCCCCTCGCGCCGCGTGATTTTTATTCGTCGTCCTCGCCGACGCCACGGATGATGCCCGAAACGTCGTCTTCCTCGTCCTCATCGTCAGGCAGGAAGGCATCGTCTTCGGCGTCGTCCTCGATCTCTTCGCCGATATCCTCAAGGATATCGTCGCCCAGATCCTCGGCGGCCAGCTCCTCGTCGCGCATCGCGTCGAGCGAGACATTATCCTCGTCATCGGCGACCACGACAGGGCGGGGCGCCTTTTCCTTCGGCTTTTCGACGGGCTTTACGCGCTTCGCCTTCGCACCTGAATCCGGCACGAATTCATGTTTGCACTTGGGGCAAACGGCGGGGCTCTTGTTCAGATCGTAAAACTTCGCGCCGCAGCTCGGGCAATCGCGCTTCGTTCCCAACTCCGGTTTCGACAAGTTTTAATCTCCTCGAGGCATCGGCGCCTTGCGGCCCACTTCGCCAAGTCCTCCCCCACCCTTGTCGGTGGAGGTCTGCCCAACGGATTTTCCCATTGCCACGTTAAGTTGCTCCTGTCAAAACCTATTCGCGTACGCCACGCAGCGTTCGCCTGGTTCCCGCGTCGCGCCGGAACACCCTTTCCGGAAGACCCTAAGGGATATGACCGTGGCCCACCCGTCCCAAAACTCCACATCGAGCCTTTCCGCAGAGCCCTCCCACGCGCTGACGGGCCATTTGCGCGTGCCCGGAGACAAGTCGATTTCCCACCGTGCGCTCATTTTCGGCGCCCTGACGGTTGGTGAAACCAAGATCACCGGCCTTCTGGAAGGCGAGGACGTGCTCGCGACCGCCGAAATCATGCGCCGCCTCGGTGCGGAAGTGACGCGGACCGGCGAGGGCGCATGGAGCGTCCGGGGCGTCGGCGTGGGCGCCCTGCGCGAACCGTCGCAGCCGCTCGATTTCGGCAATTCGGGCACCGGCGCACGACTCATCATGGGGCTCGTGGCGGGCCATCCGATCACGGCGACCTTCATCGGCGACGCCTCGCTTTCGCGCCGCCCCATGGGCCGCGTCATCACGCCGCTGAGCCAGATGGGCGCTGTCTTCCATGCCCCGGAGGGCGGGAAGCTACCGCTGACGCTCACAGGTGCGCGCGAAGCCCTTCCCATCACCTATCGCTCGCCCGTCGCCTCCGCGCAGGTCAAGTCGGCGGTGCTGCTGGCGGGCCTCAACGCGCGGGGCGTCACCACGGTGATCGAGCCCGTGCCGACCCGCGACCATACGGAGCGGATGCTTCGGGCCTTCGGCGCCCATGTCGAAACCGAGACGCTGCCCGACGGCGCGCTCGCCATCCACCTGACGGGGCAGCCTGAACTGCACCCCTGCCCCATCGTCGTGCCCGGCGATCCGTCATCCGCTGCCTTTCCGGTCGTCGCGGCGCTCATCGTGCCGGGCTCCGAAATCGTGGTCGAAGGCATTACGCTCAATCCGCACCGCGCGGGCCTCTACACGACGCTCATCGAAATGGGCGGCGACATTGAGGTCATGAATCAGCGCGAGGAAGGCGGCGAGCCCGTCGCCGATCTGCGCGTCCGCGCGAGCCAGCTCCACGGCATTGAAGTGCCGCCGGAACGCGCCGCCTCCATGATCGATGAATATCCGGTGCTTGCCATTGCGGCATCTTTCGCATCCGGCCAGACAATCATGCGCGGCATTCACGAGTTGCGCGTCAAGGAAAGCGACCGCATCGCCGCGACGGCGGCGGGCTTGCGGCTCAACGGCATCAAGGTTCACGAGACCGAGGATTCGATGACGGTCGACGGGCGCGAGGGCCATGTCGATGGCGGCGGCCACGTCGTCACCCATATGGACCACCGAATCGCCATGTCCTTCCTCGTCATGGGGCTGGCGGCGCACAAGCCCGTGACCGTCGACGACGCATCAATGATTGCAACGAGCTTCCCGAACTTCATCCCGCTGATGCGCGAACTCGGCGCGATCTTCGTGGGTCACAGCCAATGAGCAGGGCCCAGTGAGCTTCGTCGTCGCGATCGACGGTCCCGCCGCCTCCGGCAAGGGAACGCTGGCGCGCAGGCTCGCCAGACATTATGGCTTTGCCTATCTGGACACGGGCTCCCTCTACCGGGCCGTAGGGCAGGCGGTGCGGGATGCGGGCAGCGACCCGGCCGACGAGACGGCGGCGCTCGCCGCCGCCCGAGCGCTCGACATCAACCGGATCAACGAAAAGGCCATCCGGACACGAGAAGCGGGTGAAGCCGCTTCGCTTGTCGCGGTCATGGCCCCTGTCCGGGCGGCCATCCTCGACTTCCAGCGCGATTTCGCAGCAAACCCGCCAGGTGGCCAGAAGGGCGCCGTCCTGGACGGCCGGGACATCGGCACGGTCGTGTGTCCCGACGCCAACGTAAAACTCTTTGTGACGGCAAGCCCCGAGGTCCGGGCCCATAGGCGCTGGCTTGAGCTCAAGGGCTCGGGGTCCGCCGTCTCCGAGGCACAAGTCCTTGAAGATACGAGGGAAAGAGACGCGCGGGACGCCGGCCGGGCAGCCAGCCCCATGAAGCAGGCCGCCGACGCGCACTTGCTCGACACCACCAATTTGAGTATAGAAGCGGCGTTCGGCGAAGCCGTCCGGATCATCGACAAGTCAATGAGTTAAGCGCGCTATCCGCTTTTTGCGGGGCGGGTTTGCACATTGGCTATTCGGCGTTTCTGCGGTCGCTGCCGGCGAAACTATTTTTGCAACCTCTAACCGCCTGCCTACATCCACATGCTCCCGGGCGCTCACGACCCAGGGGGAAGACCGCCGGACACAACCGTCGGCCGGATAAAAGCATCGATCAGGAGACTGAACACATTGACTAACACCTCAGCGCTCAATCCGACGCGCGACGATTTTGCCGCCCTCCTCGAAGAGTCTTACAGCTTCAACGACATGCAGGAAGGCGCGGTCATCAAGGGCCGCATCGTTGGCATCGAAAACGATCTCGCCATCATCGACGTGGGCCTCAAGACCGAAGGCCGCGTCGCTCTCAAGGAATTCGCGACTCCCGGCCGCGCCGCCAACGTTCAGGTCGGCGACACCGTGGAAGTCTATCTCGAGCGTATCGAGAACTCCGCCGGCGAAGCCGTGCTCAGCCGTGAAAAGGCGAAGCGCGAAGAGAGCTGGATCCGCCTCGAAGTCGCCTTCGAGAAGCAGGAACGCGTCGAAGGCCAGATCTTCGGCCGCGTGAAGGGCGGCTTCACCGTCGATCTCGACGGCGCCGTTGCCTTCCTCCCCGGCAGCCAGGTCGATATCCGCCCCGTGCGCGACGTCACCCCGCTGATGAACATTCCGCAGCCCTTCCAGATCCTCAAGATGGACAAGCGCCGCGGCAACATCGTCGTCTCGCGCCGCGCCGTCCTCGAAGAGACCCGCGCCGAGCAGCGTCAGGAACTCGTCGAGAACCTCAAGGAAGGCCAGGTGCTGGAAGGCGTCGTCAAGAACATCACCGATTACGGTGCGTTCGTTGACCTCGGCGGCGTCGACGGCCTGCTCCATGTGACCGATATCGCATGGCGCCGCGTCAACCACCCGACGGAAGTTCTCTCGATCGGCCAGACCGTGAAGGTCCAGGTGATCAAGGTGAACCAGGAAACCCAGCGTATCTCGCTCGGCATGAAGCAGCTCGAGGCCGATCCGTGGGAAGGCGTTTCCGCGAAGTATCCGATCGGTGCGAAGCTCAAGGGCCGTGTTACGAACATCACCGATTACGGCGCGTTCGTTGAGCTCGAGCCGGGCGTCGAAGGCCTCGTCCACGTCTCCGAGATGAGCTGGACGAAGAAGAACGTGCACCCCGGCAAGATCGTTTCGACCTCGCAGGAAGTCGAAGTGATGGTGCTGGAAGTCGATCCGGTGAAGCGTCGCATCTCGCTTGGTCTCAAGCAGTGCCTCGACAATCCGTGGATGAGCTTCGCTGAGAAGTTCCCGGTCGGCACGATCGTCGAAGGCGAGATCAAGAACATCACCGAGTTCGGTCTGTTCATCGGTCTCGACACGGATGTCGACGGCATGGTCCACATGTCCGACCTCGACTGGAACAAGTCGGGCGAGGAAGCCATGCAGGCCTATCAGAAGGGCCAGATCGTCAAGGCCGTCGTTCTCGACGTCGACACCGAGAAAGAGCGTATCTCGCTCGGCATCAAGCAGCTCAGCGGCGATCCGATGGAAAGCCTCGGCGATGCGATCCGCAAGGGCGCGGTCGTCACCTGCACGGTGACGGGCGTGACCGAGAACGGTCTCGAAGTCACGGTCGGCGCGGAGGCGATGCCCGCCTTCATCCGTCGCGCCGAACTCTCGCGCGATCGTTCGGAACAGCGCCCTGAGCGTTTCGCCGTCGGCGACAAGATCGACGCCCGCGTGACGCAGTTCGACCGCGCCGCGCGCAAGATGACCCTCTCGGTCAAAGCGCTCGAAATCGCGGAAGAGAAGGAAGCCGTCGCTCAGTACGGCTCGTCCGACTCGGGCGCGTCGCTCGGCGACATTCTTGGTGCCGCCCTCCGTGGCGCCCAGGACGACAAGAAGTAAGCGTACCGTCCGGGCCGGCTCCGGCCGGCCCCGTTCGGCTCGCTCATGACGCGGAAGTGCATTTGGTCTAGGCTCAGACAAATAGCTTGTCCGGAGAAAGCCCAGTGTCCTTCGACGCAGATGCAATCACGGACAGGCGGCGCCTCAAGCGCCGCCTGTTTTTTTGGCGCTTCGCCGCCGTCGTCGCCGTGGCCGTCGCGATCCTCGCTGCCATAGGCACGACGCGCTTTCATCACACGCAGATCGCGCGGGTGGAAATCACCGGCATCATCACCGACGACCGCGACATGCAGAAGCTCCTGAAGGAGCTTGGCGACGATCGCGCTGTGAAGGCGGTCATCCTCTCCATCGACAGCCCCGGTGGCACGACCACGGGCGCGGAAGCGCTCTATATCGGGGTCCGCCAGCTCGCCGCAAAAAAACCTGTCGTCGCGACGCTCGGCACCGTCGCGGCATCGGGCGGCTATATCGCCGCGCTCTCCGCCGACCACATCGTCGCCCGCGGCAATACGCTGACTGGCTCGATCGGTGTCCTCTTCGAGTGGCCCCAATTCGCAGGCCTCATGGAGAAGCTCGGCATCGAGGTGCAGTCGGTGAAATCGGCGCCACTCAAGGCAGAACCCGCGCCCTATCACAAGCCCAGCCCGGAAGCGCTGGCCGCGACACGCGACCTCGTCGTCTCCTCCTATGACTGGTTTCTCGGCCTCGTGCAGGAACGCCGCAAGCTCGACGCAGCGACGGCGAAGAAACTCGGCGACGGCCGCGTCTATACGGGCTGGCAAGCCGTCCAGAACAAGCTGGTCGACGAAATCGGTGGCGAGGACGAAGCGGTCAAGTGGCTGACCACCATGCGCAAGGTTCCGACGGGCCTTCCGGTCGAAGATTGGGCGCCGGAGCGCGAGGATGAGGGTTATGGCTCCTTCGCGGGTCAGGCCGCAGGCACGGCGCTTGCGGCGGGAATCGAAGCGCTGGCCGGAAAAACGCTGCAAACAAAAAGACTTACCCTTGACGGGCTGACCAGCGTTTGGCACCCTGACGCCCGTTGAACGATGAGTTTCATGCTGCCTGGGGGGCAGGCGAGGGCGCAGAGACATGACGCTCCGGCCATTCCCTCAAAAAAGGCCAGAGGCGGCACCCAGCCCGGACGCGCAGAGACATGATCAAATCCGAACTCGTCGCCCGCCTCGCTCAGGCGAATCCTCATCTCTACCAGCGAGATGTGGAGCGGATCGTTTCCACGATTTTCGACGAGATCAGCGCTGCGCTGGCGCGTGGAGATCGGGTGGAGCTTCGCGGCTTCGGCGCCTTTTCGGTGAAAAGCCGTCCGGCCCGCACGGGACGGAACCCGCGCACAGGCGCACCCGTTCATGTCGATGAGAAATTCGTGCCCTTCTTCAAGACGGGCAAGGAACTGCGCGAACGCCTCAACAACGCCGACATCCCGGAAGGCAAGCTGCTCGCCGCCGAGGAAGGCGATGAGGACGACGAGGATTGATATCCTCGCCTCTCTCCCTTTGTGGGAGAGGCCTTTTTAAAGGATAGAGCCATTGAGCCTGCTCCGCTGGATCGTCCTGCCGCCAGTCGCGCTGATCGTGATCGCGCTCGCCGTCGCCAACCGGCACGTCGTGAGCTTCAGCCTCGACCCTTTCAACGCGCAGGCCCCCGCCCTCAGCCTCGAAATACCGCTGGCAGCCATCGTGCTGATCTCGCTCTTCATCGGCATCCTGATTGGCGGCTTTGCGGCCTGGAGCCAGGCGAAAATCAAGATCGCCCGCCGCAAGGCGCCGCCGCCTATGGGACGGGCCAAAAGCACCCCGACCAACCTCCCCGCTGCGACGCTCTGAGCGCTTTGCGGCGGCGTTTCGCCACGGGTCCGGCGGTGCTATAAACCGCGCGAACCTGGCCAAAGCCCGACTCCGGCCAAAGGAGCCCCGATGAGCGTGATCCCGAACCCCATTTTCTGCGCCCTCGACACGGTGGACGAGGCCCATGCCGCCTCGCTCGCGCGCGGGCTCAAGGGCACGGTCGGCGGGGTGAAGCTTGGCATGGAGTTCTTCAATGCGCAGGGCCCGCAGGGATATCGTGCCGTCGCGGAAGCGGGCGTGCCGATCTTTCTCGACCTCAAGCTCCACGACATCCCGAACACCGTCGCAGGCGGCATTCGCGCGACGCTGCCGCTGAAGCCCGCCATCGTGAATGTCCATGCGGCGGGCGGGCTCGCCATGATGCGGGCTGCCGCCGACGCTGCAAAGGAAGCAGGCGATGCGCGTCCGCTCGTCATCGCAGTCACGGTGCTGACGAGCCTCGATCAATCGGATCTCGCCGCCACAGGCGTTGCCGGCACCCCCGCCGATCATGTACTGCGCCTCGCCCATCTTGCGGCGAAAGCGGGCCTCGACGGCGTCGTTTGCTCCGCGCATGAGATCGAGCGGCTGCGTGCCGAACTTGGCCGTGACTTCAAGCTCATCGTACCGGGCATCCGGCCCACGGGCAGCGATATCGGCGACCAGAAGCGCATCATGACGCCGCCGGAGGCGCTGGCGCTCGGCGCCGACATTCTCGTCATCGGACGCCCCATCACGGGCGCAACCAATCCGCGTGAGGCGGCCGAGGCGATCAGCGCCTCGCTCGCGGCCTGATATGACCGACGCCCTCGCACAGGTCAGGGTCAAGATCTGCGGCCTGTCCACGCCGGAGACGGTGAAGGCCGCCGTGGAGGCCGGGGCCGATTATCTTGGCTTCGTCTTCTTCGCCAAAAGTCCGCGCAACATTCCAACGCTTTACGCTGCGGAACTCGCCGAGCTTGTGCCGCCCCATGTACTGAAAGTAGCACTCACGGTGGATGCCGACGACGCAACGCTCGACCGCATCGTCGCGGCGTTGAAGCCGGACATGCTGCAACTCCACGGGAGCGAAAGCCCCGAACGGCTCGTCGAACTGAAATCCCGTTTCGGCCTGACGCTGATGAAGGCAATCGCCGTTTCCGAGCCGGAAGACCTAACGGGATCAGACATTTACCGTGATACAGCCGATTTGTTGCTGTTCGATGCCAAACCGCCTAAATCTATGCAGAGTGCGCTGCCCGGCGGGAACGGCCTTGTCTTCGACTGGTCGCTGATCGCCGGACACAGGCCCGAAATGCCCTGGATGCTCTCAGGTGGATTAACGGCGGAAAATGTCGGCGAAGCGATCCGTATCAGCGGCGCGGAAGCAGTCGATGTCTCTTCCGGCGTTGAGGACGCGCCGGGCCAGAAGAGTCCGAAGCTGATCGCGGAATTCATTCGCGCCGCCAAGTCCGTTTGACCTCCGGCGTCGTATCGACGCGGTGATGCTAGAAGTCGTTTCTACGTGTTGATGAAAGAAAAAAACGTGAGCGCGAGTTCGAAAGTCAATTCCTACAGAGCTGGTCCCGATGAGCGCGGACGCTTCGGCATTTTCGGCGGACGTTTCGTCGCCGAGACGCTGATGCCGCTGATCCTCGACCTCGAAAAAGCCTATGACGAGGCGAAGAACGATCCGGAGTTCCACGCGGAGCTCACGCATCTCAATACGCATTATGCCGGCCGCCCGAGCCCGCTCTATTTTGCGGAACGCCTGACCGAGCATCTCGGCGGCGCGAAGATCTATTTCAAGCGCGAAGAGCTCAACCATACCGGCTCGCACAAGATCAACAACTGCCTTGGGCAGATCCAGCTCGCGCGCCGCATGGGCAAGACTCGCATCATCGCGGAGACGGGCGCGGGCCAGCATGGCGTGGCGACGGCAACCGTCTGCGCGCGCTTCGGCCTCCCTTGCGTGGTCTACATGGGCGCGACCGACGTCGAGCGTCAGAAACCCAACGTCTTTCGCATGAAGCTTCTCGGCGCCGAAGTCGTACCGGTGACCTCCGGCTCGGGCACGCTCAAGGACGCGATGAACGAAGCGCTGCGCGACTGGGTGACGAATGTCGAGGATACCTATTACCTGATCGGCACCGTCGCAGGCCCGCATCCCTATCCCGCCATGGTGCGCGATTTCCAGTCAGTGATCGGCACGGAGACGAAGAAGCAGATTCTCGAGATGGAAGGCCGCCTGCCCGACACGCTCGTCGCCTGCGTCGGCGGCGGCTCCAACGCCATGGGCCTCTTCCATCCCTTCCTCGACGACAGCGGCGTCGAGATCGTCGGCGTCGAAGCGGGCGGTCACGGCATCGAGACGGGCGAGCATTCCGCCTCGATCCTCGGCGGTAGCCCCGGTGTGCTGCACGGCAACCGCACCTATCTCCTGCAAAACGATGACGGCCAGATCCTCGAAGGCCATTCGATTTCGGCGGGCCTCGACTATCCGGGCATCGGGCCGGAACATTCCTGGCTCAGCGATATCGGCCGCGTGAAGTATGTCGCCGCGACGGACAAGGAGGCGCTCACCGCCTTCCAGCTCTGCTCCAAGGTCGAAGGCATCATTCCGGCGCTCGAACCCGCGCATGCGCTGGCGCATGTGACGAAGCTCGCGCCGACCCTGCCCAAGGATCACATCATCGTCGTCTGCCTTTCGGGCCGCGGCGACAAGGACGTGTTCTCTGTGGCCGAATATCTGGGGGTGAAGCTGTGAGCACACGTCTCGACAAGCGTTTCGCGACGCTCAAATCCGAAGGCCGTCCCGCCTTCGTCACTTTCATCACGGCGAACGATCCCGATTTCGATTTCTCGCTCGAACTGCTGAAAGGCCTGCCGGGCGCGGGCTCCGACGTGATCGAACTCGGCATGCCCTTCACCGATCCGATGGCCGACGGCCCGGCGATCCAGGCTTCTTCGCAGCGCGCGCTCAAAGGCGGCGCGACGATGAAGAGGACGCTCGAACTCGTGCGCGCCTTCCGGGACGCCGACAACGCCACGCCGATCGTGCTGATGGGTTACTACAACCCGATCTATCACATGGGCGTAACGAAATTCCTCGAAGCGGCAACCGCTGCCGGGGTCGACGGGCTGATCGTGGTCGATCTACCACCGGAAGAAGACGACGAGCTGTGCGTACCTGCGCTTGAAGCGGGCCTCAATTTCATTCGCCTTGCAACGCCAACGACCGACGACAAGCGGCTTCCCGCCGTTCTCGCGAACACTTCGGGCTTTGTCTATTACGTCTCGATCACCGGCATTACGGGTTCGGCCACCCCGGACACGGGCAAGGTTGCCTCCGCCGTCGAGCGCATCAAACGGCACACCTCGCTACCCGTCGCGGTTGGCTTCGGCATCAAGACACCGGAACAGGCCCACGCCATTGCGGGCGCCGCGGACGGCGCCGTCATCGGGTCCGCCATCGTCAGCGCGATTGCCGACGAACTCAACGCAAACGGAAAACCAAAGGTGGGCGCCGCGGCGCGCGTGCTGACGCAGGTTCGCGCATTGGCCGACGGCGTTCACAGCGCCCGCGCCAAAGCAGCGGAATGAACGGAGAGACCCCATGAACTGGATCACGAACGTCGTCCGCCCGCGCATCCAGCGCGTCTTCAAGAAGAAGGACACGCCGGATAATCTCTGGCGCAAGTGCCCCGCCTGCAACGAGATGATCTTCCATCGCGATCTGGAAGCGGCGCTGAATGTCTGCCCGCATTGCGACCATCACATGCGTCTCGGCACGGCGGCGCGGCTTGCCTCGCTTTTCGACGATGGCCAGTACCAGACGGTGACCGTCGCTGGCGTACCGCTCGATCCGCTGAAGTTCCGCGACCAGAAGAAATATCCCGACCGCCTCAAGGAAGCCCGCTCCAAGACCGGACGCGACGAAGCGATCACCGTCGCTCACGGCCCGCTCGACGGCGTCGAGACAATAATCTCCATTCAGGATTTCGCCTTCATGGGCGGCTCGCTCGGCATGGCCGCTGGCGAAGCGATCATCAAGAGCGCGGAAATCGCGATCGAGAAGAAGGCGCCCTTCATCCTTTTCACTGCCGCCGGCGGCGCCCGCATGCAGGAAGGCATTCTCTCCCTCATGCAGATGCCGCGTACTACGGTCGCCGTCGAAATGCTGCGCGAGGCAGGCATTCCCTACATCGTCGTCCTCACCGATCCGACGACGGGTGGCGTACTCGCCTCCTACGCGATGCTCGGCGACATCCAGATCTCCGAGCCTGGCGCACTGATCGGTTTCTCCGGCCGCCGCGTCATCGAACAGACGATCCGCGAAAAATTGCCGGACGATTTCCAGAAGGCCGAGTTCCAGCTCGACCATGGCATGATCGACATGATCGTGCATCGTCACAAGCTCAAGGACACGCTGGCGCGCACGATCCGCATCCTCATGCACAAGCCGAAGCTCGGCACGCCGTCGACGCTGCCCGCGCGGACGGCCTCGCGCTGACGAGCGAACCCTTGAGTTCCGAGCCCACAGCAGAGGCGAGCGACATCATTCTCGAACGGGTGACGAAGCTTCATTCGAAGCTCATCGACCTGTCGCTCGACCGCACTTTTCGGTTGCTCGCCGCGCTCGGCCATCCCGAGCGAGCGCTGCCACCGACCTTCCATATCGCTGGCACCAACGGCAAGGGCTCGACCTCGGCCTATCTGCGCGCCTGTCTCGAAGCAGGCGGCTATGGCGTCCACTCCTACACCTCGCCGCATCTCGTGCGCTTCCATGAGCGCATCAGACTTGCGGGCCGCCCGAAAAGCGCGCCCATCAACGAGGCTGAACTTGTCGACCTTCTCGACGAATGCGAGCGCGTGAATGGTGGCGAACCCATCACCTTCTTTGAGATCACGACCTGCATGGCCTTCCTCGCCTTCGCGCGGCACAGGGCCGATGCGCTGATCCTCGAAGTCGGTATGGGCGGTAAGCTCGATACCACCAATGTCGTGGACCATCCCGCCGTCACCATCATCACGCCGGTCGATCTCGACCATCAGCAATTTCTCGGCGAGACGATCGACCTCATCGCGCGGGAGAAGGCCGGCATATTGAAGCGCGGCGTTCCCGCCGTGATCGGACCGCAGACCGACGAAGGCCGAGCCGCCATTGAAGAAGAGGCCGCGCGGATCGGCGCGCCGCTTTTCATTCACGGACAGGATTTCAGCGCACATGAGGAACAGGGCCATCTCGTCTATCAGGATGAGCATGGGCTTCTCGACCTGCCGCTGCCGCGCCTTCCCGGCCGCCACCAGATCGACAATGCGGGCGTCGCCATCTGTGCGCTCAGGCTGGCGACGATGCTGCCGCTCGGCGAGGACGCCATTGCGCGAGGGCTTCGCGAGGTCGAATGGCCGGCGCGCCTCCAACGCCTGACGCGCGGACCGCTGGTCGCGGCGCTGCCACCCCACGCGGAACTCTGGCTCGACGGCGGGCACAATCCTTCGGCCGGCCGCGTCGTCGCCCACGCCATGGCGGATTTCGCGCAGGGCAACCCGCGTCCGCTCATCATGATCGTTGGCATGAAAGAGACGAAGGATGCAGGCGGCTTCCTCGCGCCCTTCAAGGGGCTCGTCTCGCATGTCGAGACGGTGGCAATCCCCGACGATCCTGCCTGCCTCTCGCCTGAAACATTGGTCGAAGCGGCTCGTCGCGCAGGCCTCGACGCCTCGTCGGCGCCCACCATCGAAGAAGCGCTGAAGCGAGGCCTTGCCCGCGCGGGCGCCGAACCGCCGCGCATCCTCATCTGCGGATCGCTTTATCTCGCAGGTGCTGTGCTCAAAGATAATGGGTGAACAACAAAAAGGCCGGTCTCTCGACCGGCCTTTTGAATTCGTCTCGGACAGGTCTCAGAGAGCGCCGTCGATCCATTCGACGATTTTGCCCTTGGGCAGCGCGCCGACTTTCGTCGCCGCAACCTGACCGTCCTTGAAGATCATCATGGTCGGAACGCCGCGTACGCCATACTTCGTCGGCGTGTTGGGGTTCTCGTCGATGTCGATCTTCGCAACGCGGAGCTTGCCGCCATATTCCTTGGCGATCTCTTCAAGCGCCGGAGCGATCTGCTTGCAGGGGCCACACCAGGTGGCCCAGAAATCGACCAGAACCGGGCCGTCGGCATCCAGTACGTCCGACTCGAATGTGGCGTCGGTGACCTTGCTCGTTGACATCGTCATTCCTTTCCTGCGGGCCGCGACCCCTCTGCGGGGCCGTGCAGCCCGCCCCATCATGCGGGAGCTTTATAAGGGCTCAGTTGCATTGAATCTAGGAACCGCCCCACCCAAGGTCAAGGCACGGAATGGCCGCGCCTTTCCTGTGCAATCGGGGCGTTCAGGGCCTCATCCAGCAAATCTCCGGGAAGGGGCATCAGCCGCGGCCCATCGGTCCACAGAAGGGCGCAGACGATCTCGCGGCCCGGATAGACCTGCGCGAGCACAGCGCGATAGGCCGCCATCTGGGCGACGTAGGCAGGGCTCACATCGGCCACCTCATGGGCGGAGGGACGATTCGTCTTGTAGTCGATCACAGTGACTCGATCCTCGCTCACGCAGAGCCGGTCGATCTGGCCTGAAATGAGCGTCGTTCTGCCCGCGAATTCGATGCGCCCGACGATCGCGACCTCGGCGCGTCCCGCCGGCCCGAAAATATCGGCAAAGGCAGGCTCGTCGAGCACAGTGAAAACGGCCTCCGCGATTTCCGCCTGCGCATCGGCGTCGAGCGCATGGGCGGGATTGGCAAGGAACCTGCGCGCCGCTTCGGTGCGCCCGGAGGCCAGAATGCCGGGCAGCGTTTGCAGCAGGCGGTGAATGAGACGTCCGCGCTGATAGCGCACGCTTGTATCGCCCGCGAGCGGTGACAGCGCGGGCGGCTCGACGAGATTTTCGGGGGGCAGGCGCGATGGTGCAAGCGGACGCGACGGCGTCGGCTCGGAAGGCGCCTTTTCGCGCATCCAGTCTTTCAGCGCGGGCAGCGCGGTCGTGGCAACATGCGCGGCAGATTCGGGCTCGCGCCTCTGCTCGCCCTCGATGCGCCAGACCGTGCGGCCATCGGCGAGTTCGATCTCCTGCGCATCGGGCTTCAAGGCGGCAGCGATGAGATTGTACCAACACTCGGGCGAGGGCTCCGCCTCGCCGCGATAGCCGCAGACATAGAGCCGGTCGCGGGCGCGCGTCATCGCGACATAAAGAAGGCGGCGATATTCCTCCGCCTGCGCTTTCCTGTGCGCCTCCCGGGCAAGCGCGGAGAGTTCGTCCTCGTCCTTCTTGCGCACCGGCCAGAGAAGAAGCTGCGGCTCGGTGGGCAGCGCAAGCAGCGCCGGATCGTGCTGCGCATTTGGAAGCGCGCAGGTATCCGGCATGAAAACGATTTCGGCCTCGAGGCCCTTTGCGCCATGAACCGTCATCACGCGCACTTCGTCGCGCCCCTGCTCCATGTCGCGCTTGATTTCCGCGCCACCACGCTCGACCCAATGGAGGAAGCCCTGAAGTGTGGGCGCGTGCCGGCGCTCGAACTCGAGCGCAAGCGCAAGGAACTCGTCTATCGGATCGTTGGCGTCGGGGCCCAGTCGCGCGAGCAGTTTGCGTCTGCCTTCGCCCGCGCCGAGAAGTTCGGCATAAAACTCGTAAGGCGGTGCGAAGTCCGCGCGTGACCGGATATGCGCAAGGGCGGCATGGGCAGCGCCGAAGCACATGTGCTCACCCTCATGTTCTTCCAGCGCGTCCCAGAGCTTGCCCTTTCGGTTCCAGGCAAGCTGAAAAAGCTCTTCTTCCGAAAGGCCGACGAGCGGGCTCTTCAACAGCGTTGCAAGATTGAGATCGTCTTCCGGCAGAAGCGCAAAGGCGCCCGCGGCCATGAGGTCCATGACCGCGATCTGCTCGGTGAGCACCATACGGTCGGCGCCCGCGACGGGAATGCCGGCCTCCTTCAGGTGCCGCACCATTTCCGAGACAAAGGCATTGCGGCGGCGGACGAGGATCAGAATATCGCCGGGACGGATGGGACGACCACGCGCAACGAGCGGCTCCTGCGTGTCGAGCCATGTCTTGATCGTGGTGGCGATGCGGCGCGCGAGCTTCGCGGCAGGCGCCGTCTCCGTCATATAGTCGAGCGGCGCATCCCATGCGCTTTGCTCATCCTGCTCGTCAGGCGCTTCGAGGTCCCAAATCTCGACGAGGCCTGCATCGAGCTCGCGATGAGCGATATGCGTATCGACAACGCCCGAAACGCTGAGGCCAGCGCTCGCGGCAGCCATCGCAAAAACTCTGTCCACGGCGGCGAGCACTTCCGGCACGGAGCGGAAGGAACGCACCAGCGGAATGGCCGACCATTTCATTTCGGCCTGCCTCACGCGGCGCTCGAAATGCCGCCGCATGGCATCGAACCGCGCCGGATCAGCGCCTTGAAAGGAAAATATCGACTGCTTCTCGTCACCCACGGCGAAGATGGTTCTCACCACGTCGCGTGAACTGGAGCCGGACACGAATTCTTCCGCCAGCGCCGAAATCACATCCCATTGCTCGGGGCTCGTATCCTGCGCCTCGTCGACGAGAATGTGATCGATACCGCCATCGAGCTTGAAGAGTACCCATGCCGCCATGCTGCTTTCGACAAGGAGCTTTCTCGCGCGGTCGATGAGGTCGTCATAGTCGAGCAGGGCGCGGAAACGCTTCACGCGCTCGAAGTCGGTGAGGATCGCGTCGGCCAGATGGAAGATCGCTTCCGTCGCCTGCGCCACGCCGACGGCGCGAAGACGCACGACAAGCGCGAGAATGCGTCCCTGCTCGCGGGTAAGCGCCTCGGCAAGCGCGGGGTTTGATTCCGCAGGCTTCTTCGTGATGAGCGTCTTGCGGGGAGCATCTTCCTTGGTGAGGAAGACCAGCTTGTAGGCATCGAGATTGTCGAGACGCGACACCGGATCGGCGAGAAAAGCATGGAGCGCCGCAGCACGTTCCATGTCGGTCTTGGAGCCGGTTGCGAGAAGATTGGCCGCCGCACACATGTCCTCTTCAGGCAGATCGACGATCTGGGCAGAAAGGCTCTCGACCGTTTCACCCTCGCCGACCTGAAGCGCCAGACGGATCGCGCGGATCGCACCATCGAGACCGCCGAACTGCTTCAGCAGCTTTTCGAAGAGATCGCGACGCTGCGTGATTTCCTTCAGCAGCTTGCCGAAGACGAGCTCGTCGACGCGCTCGACCACCAGCGTCAATGCGCGACCGAGGGGCGTGTCCGGCGCGGCGCCCGCACGGCGAAGCACACCGTCGCGCACATCATCCATCAACTCATCGGCGCCGCGCTCGTCGAGAATTTCGAAATTCGGCGGCACGCCCGCTTCAAGCGGAAAGCGACCAAGCAGCCTTTCGCAAAAGGCGTGGATCGTCTGGATCTTCAACCCGCCCGGCGTTTCGATGGCACGTGCGAAGAGACGCCGGGCCAGATCGATTTTTGCCTTCGAGGGCGGCGGGCCCTCCAACTGCGCGATCTCGTGCGACAGCTTCTCGTCCGAAAGCATCGCCCAGTCGCCGAGGCGCTTGTAGAGGCGGCTCGACATTTCGGCGGCGGCGGCTTTGGTAAAGGTGAGGCAGAGAATGCGTCCCGGCTCGCTGCCCGCGAGCAATAGCCGCGCCACGCGCGTCGTCAGCGCATGTGTCTTGCCTGAGCCCGCATTTGCCGAAACCCAGACAGAGGATTCAGGGTCGGAAGCCCGCATCTGTGCTTCGTCGGCAGCTGGGCGCTTCTTCGTTTCGCCGGTCATTCGCCGCCCCCCGCAGACGACCACTCCTTCACGCGGGCGAGATGATCATAGTCGCCATAGGTTGCCTCGAACATGGGGCGCGGGCGCGAGAGATACGGCGTCGCCTCATCTTCATAGCTTGCTAGCAGCGCGACGAGATTGGCATAGGTCTCGTCCACCAGCCCTTCGGGTGCGATGGCCCGTGTCTCGCCTGCTTTCTCGCCGCCCGTAAGGCGCAGATAGAGAAGCGCCGAAGCCGTGGCCTTGCCAATCTCCGCGAAGCCTCCCCGCGCGGCCATCGCCGCTTCAAGCGGAAGCTGCGGCGAGAGCCCCACCTCCACCTGACGCAGCGAGGGCATTCCGCCGGTCTTGTAGTCGATGATCGCGACCGTACCGTCCTTGCGCTCATCGATACGGTCCGCCTTGCCGACCAACCTTATGACGCGGCCGAGTTCCACGATCTCGATGCTACCCTTCAGCTCTGCATGAACACGCTTCACATCGACGCGAAGCTTGTCCTCATAGTCGACAATCCACGCCGCAATGCGCTTGAAGCGCGGCCACCAGAAGGCGGCGACGCCCGGCCGGTCCAGTGCATGGGCGAAAGTCTCACGGCCAATGCGGACGAGTTCGTCGAGCGCATTCGCCGGAAGTCCCTGCGGATAGGCGCGAGCGAAGTTTTCGAGCGCCGAATGAATGATGTTGCCGCGCTCTGCCGCCGCAACATCCGCATCGATCGGCTCAAGCGGACGGAGGTTCAGCACCTTCTTCGCGTAGATCGCGTAGGGATCGCGGATCAGCGTTTCGATTTCGGTGACGGAGAAGCCGTCCGGCCGCGCGGCAAGCGGCGGCGTCGGATGCGGCTTCTCGACAGGCGCGATGTCGCCTGCCTCGTCGAGCTTCTGCGCCCAGCCCGACCAGTTAGGCGCGTCGAGCGCGTCAGCGCGACCGAGCCCGGAAAGAAGGCTCTGCAGCCGGAGAAGCCAGCGCGAGGCGACGGTCGGCGCACCTTCTACTTTCAGCGCGCGGGTGAGAACAACTTCCGCCGCGCTCGCGCCTTCCGCAAAGTCATGCGCGGAAAGGCCGATATGACGCTCCGGCGGCTCAAGGCCAAGCGCCGCTCGCATGGGCCGGTTGAGCCAGGGATCGATATTCGCTTCCGCAGGCCATGTGCCTTCATTGAGGCTGCCGAGGATGATGCGGTCGGCATGCTGCAACCGCGCTTCGAGCGGGCCCCAGATGAAGAGGCGCGGATGACGGCCGAAGCGCGGACGCAGCGCGCGCGTCATGCCGAGTTCGAAAAACAAACGCGCATAGGTTTCGAGGTCGCAAGCGCCGAGCGTAGGCGCTGCCTCTATCAGATCGGCGACGAAGCTAGAGGCGGCGTCGCCTTCTTCCTTTGCCCATAGTTCGGACGCGCGATCCTCGCCGCGCGAGGCCAGCGCCTCCGCAGCCGCGACATGCACCCGCGCGACATGCTCGACGGGGGCTTCGCGTCCATTGAGATCGAGCAGCGGGCGCAGCGCTTCCTCAAGTCGGTCAAGCAAAGAATCGAGGCCGGCGAAATCCTTCACCGGCGCTTCGCGCGCCTCCGCAGCCGCGCGCTTTTCCACAAGCGCAGCGCGAAGCCCGGCAAGGCCCGGCGCAGGGCGAGGGCCGCGCAGCACCAGATGCTCAAGACGCCGCACCTCGTCGCGCAGACGCGCCGTATGCCCGAGGCCCGCCAGCGGATGCTTCAGCGCGGCGAGAAGAGCGAGCGGCGCGAAATCTTCCGCCACCATTTCGGCGACAAGACGCAGATAGATCATGGGCGGTGTATGGGCGAGCGGTTCACCGCCTGAATCGTCGATCTCGATGCCCCAGCGGCGAAGCTCGGCGGCAACGCGGCGGCCCAACGCGCGATCTGGCGTAATGAGCGCCGCCGTCTTCCCCGGCGTCCCCAATGTCTCGCGCATCAGCAGCGCGATTGCGCCCGCCTCCTCGCGCTGCGTCGGCGCAGTAACGAGCGACAGCCCCTCAAGAGCCGCATCGGCCTCGGGTTTCAACAGGTCGAGGCGTGAGCGCCAGAGAGAGGTCGTGTCAGCGGGACGCAGCGCTTCCGAGAGAAGCCGCACACGCGCGCGGCGTGCGGGGGCCGCTTCCATGCCCGGCCAGAGCGCGACATCGTCCCGCTCGGCGCGGAGATGCATGAGCAGCTTCTTCAGGCCGTATTGCGGATGGGACTCTGTGCCTTTGGCCCCGATGGCATTCCAGCTTTCGGCATCGAGTTCCGTGTCGAGCCCCGGCAGCACGACCGCGCCTGCGGCAGACCGCGAGATGACGGCGAGAAGATCGGCGGCAGCCGGTATCGAACCCGTCGAGCCGGCCGCGATGACGGGCTTCGTGGGCGGCGTTTGCGTCCAGGCGGCGGCCTGACTTTCGAGAAGCGCGTTGCGCCGTGCCGTGCCCTCCATGAGGCCGAGTTTCGCAAGCTCCTCCGGCCAACGCTCGGTCAGCAGCTTCAGGAACTCGATGGTGATCTGCCAGTACTCGGCGAATTCCTCCGGCACCAGCTGCGCGAGCGACGTCAGCGCCACGCGCTCCGTCAGCGCCATATCGAGGAAACGACCAAGATCGGCGGCGAGCGCCAGCGCCCTTGTAAGGTCGGCGCCTTCCTCCGTCTCGTCGAGATCGAGGATCAAACGGGCAAGGCGGAACTGACGCTCCAGCGCGGCGATTTCGGGCGGCAGAGCCAGCGATGCCGAGGGCTGCGAGGTCACATCGAGGACGAGTTCATCCTCATCTACATCGCCCAGCGGGCGCATGATGGGAAGAAGCAGGGCGCGCCCGCTGCCCACTCTCAAAAAGGCGTCGGAAAGGGCGCGGACCGCGCGCCGCGTCGGCAAGAGAATTGTGATGTCGGGCAATTCCACGCCCGCCCCGAAGCACCCGCCGAGCGTCGGATCGGCGAGCAGCGTCCCGGCCAGCGCGTCGAGGAAGGGCGTGCCGGAAGGAATGGTGAAAAGGCGCGGCGAATCGTGAGCCATGAGGCAGTCTAACCCTGCCCGAGGCCCATACCGAACAGGACTTAAAGGTCGCGAATGAAGGCTTCCGCCGAGGCGAGGTCCTCAGGCGTGCCGACATGCATCCAGATACCGGACATGCGCTGGCCGTAGAGCCTGCCCCCCTCCATCAGCCGGTCCCAGATGAGGTTGGTGGAGAATGCGCCTTCCGGCCCCTCGGCAAAGAGCTGCGGCTTGATGATCTGCACGCCCGCGAACATGTAGGGCACGGTTTCGGAAGCCCCGCGCCGCGTCAGGCGGCCGAGCGAATCCATATGGAAATCGCCGCGCCCGACATAGCCGATGGTGCGGGCGGCATCCGCGATCATGAGATAGGCGTCCATGCTCTCGGGATCGAACCCTTCGATCAGGTTCGCCAGATTAGCTCCCCAGCCCTCGACCCAGACGCTGTCCGAGTTGAAGGTAATGATGGGCTCCTCACCCAGAAGATGCAGCGCGTGCTTCGCGCCGCCGCCCGTGTCGAGCAGGCGCTCGCGCTCGTCGGAAATGACAATGTGCGGAAAGCCGCGCTTTGCAAGATGGGTCTCAAGCTTGTCGGCGAAGTGATGGACATTGACGATCACCTCCTCGATGCCGGCCTTTTCCAGCCGGTCGAGGACATGGTCGATAAGCGCTTCGCCCATGAAGGGAACGAGGGGCTTCGGCAGCGTGTCGGTGAGCGGGCGCATGCGCGTGCCCTTGCCCGCCGCCATCACCATTGCGCGTTTGATCTTCATCAAGGCAACTCTATCAGGACTTCACGAACAGATGCGTCTCGACCCAGGAAGCGAGCGGCGCGAGCGCCGGGTGGGCGAGGTTGCGTTTCAGATAATCCATGGTGCGCGGCATATGCGCCATATATTGCGGCTTGCCGTCGCGCTTGAGCAGACGCGGCCAGAGCCCAATGAGACGCAGTGCGCGCTCCGCGCCAAGCGCGGCATAACTCGCGCGGAATTCCGCCTCATCGAAATCCGAAAGATCTGACGAGGCGCGGGTGACGTAATAGTCGAGCATGGCCCGTTCCCGCGCTTCAGGCACGTCGCGCCGCGCGTCCTGCAGGAAGGACACGACGTCATAGGCGCGCGAGCCGATGAGCGCATCCTGAAAGTCGATGAGTCCGATCCGCGCCACGCCCTGCCTTTGCCCAAGCCAGATGATGTTCGGCGAATGAAAGTCGCGCAGGAAGAGCGTCGGCTTTCCGGCGTCGATGAGCGGGCGAAGGCCCGTCCACATGGCGTGATATTCGGCACGAAGATCGGCAGATGCCTCGCGGCCCAGCTCCACCGGGAAATACCAGTCGAGCGGCACGTCGAGTTCCGCCCGGAAGACGCCATCGTCGAAAGCAGGGACAATATGATCCGCGCCTTGCCCAAGCGGTAGCCTCGCTGGCGCGTCTGCGGCCTGCAGCGCGATCAACGTATCGATGCAGGCGCGATAGATCTCGTCGAGCGATTCGCCTGCCGGGCCCTCGCCCCTGTCGAGAATGCCGCCGAGAACGGCATCGCCCAGATCTTCGAGAAGGAGAAGCCCGGCGTCGATATCGCGGGCGAGAATCTCCGGCGCGGCGAGACCTAATCCGCGGAGATAATCGTCCACGGCGACGAAGGGGCCGCAATCGACAGCGAGATGCGCGACCTCGCTGTAGGAACGCTTGCCGGAGGGTAGCGGCACTTCCGCCGCGCGCGGCCAGTCCATCAGCACGGCCTTGCCCTTCGGCCCTTCGAGGCGCTCATAGCGCCGCGTGGAGGCGTCGCCGGCCAGCGGCCCACGCCGCGCATCGTCCCAGCCCGCCTCGCTCAGAAAGACGTGGATCAATTCCTCGCGCGTTTTCATTCGTCCTTTAGTCCCGCCAAGGGATCATGCAACTCTCGAAGTCGCGCGGCCCATTGCCCGTGGCCCGTCAGATGGGCCTCGCGCGCTCCGCCTTCTCCCACGAGACGAATGGAAATGTCGAGACGGTCTTGCGGAAGACGGCCCAGCCGGTCGGGCCATTCGACCAGCAGCGCGCCTTCGTCCAGCGCGTCGCCGAGGCCCAGTTCAGCAGCGTCTTCCGGCCGGTCGAGACGATAGAGATCGACATGGGTGATGAGAAGGTCCGGTGCCTCATAGGTCTGGACCAGAGTGAAAGTCGGACTCGGCACCTCTTCCTGCCAATCACCGAGCCGCGCCCGAACGGCAGCGCGGGCGAGCGCAGTCTTACCCGCGCCAAGATCGCCCGAAAGCGAAACGAAGTCGCCTGGTTGCAGAAGGGCGCCAAGGCGCGCACCCAGACGCTCGGTCGCCGCCTCGTCGGGCAGCGGAATCGACAATTCGTTTTCGGCTGAGGGTGCTGACATTTTGCGAACATAGGGCCGAACGGGACCGCCATAGGAGAAAAAACGGCCTGATTTGTCAATTTGACGCCCCGGCGCGATGTCGCATCCGGCAATATTCGGAATATAGAAGTTGACGCTACCGTCATTTTTATGGCGGAGTGTTGCCTCAGAAAAAGATGCTCTCACAGCCCGCTGGCAACCGCGGCATCCTGACCCGTCTTTGGGACAGTGACGCGCAGGCGGCGCCTCTGTAAAAGGCGATGAACAGCCTGACAGGCAGGGACTTGAAGAGAGCGGGAGGAGCGGACGTGAGTACGAGCGGAACCAACGGAATCGTCATCATCGGCGCCGGACAGGCGGCCTCACAGGCTGTCATGTCGCTGCGGTCGGAGGGCTATGAAGGGCCGATCCGCATGATCGGCGACGAGGCCGAGCCTCCCTATCAGCGCCCTCCTCTTTCGAAGAAATTTCTTGCCGGTGAAATCGGCTTCGACCGCGTGGAGCTGAAACCCGTCGAGTTCTATGCGAATGCCGGTTGCGAACTCCTGCTTTCGACCCGCGTTGCCGCGATCGAGCGGGCGAAGAAGGTTGTGCTGACGAGCGACGGGCGCGAAATCGCTTACGACAAGCTCATCATCGCGACAGGCAGCCGCGTGCGCGAGATCAACGTGCCCGGCTTCGACCTCGAAGGTGTGTACTACCTCCGCTCCGTCGCGGACGTTCACGAAATCCAGAAGAACTTCAAGCCGGGCGCGAAAATGGTCGTCGTCGGTGGCGGCTATATCGGTCTCGAAGTGGCAGCCGTCGCGAAGAAACACGACATCTCGGTCACCGTGCTCGAAACCGCCGAACGCGTCATGGCGCGCGTCGTCGATCCCATCGTCTCGCATTTCTACGAGCGCATTCATCGCGAGGAAGGCGTCATCATCCGCACCGGCGTGACGGTGGCGGGCTTCGAGGGCGAAGGCGGACGCATCACTCATGTCGTCTCGGGTGAAGGTGAGAGCTTTCCCTGCACCTTCGTCGTGGTTGGCATCGGCATCATTCCGAACACGGAACTTGCGCAGGACGCAGGCGTCACGGTCGAGAATGGCATCGTCGTCGACGAGATGACGCGGACGAGCGATCCTGACATCTACGCGGCTGGCGACTGCACCAACCATCCGAACGGCGTATATGGCCGCAGGCTCCGGCTCGAAAGCGTTCACAACGCCATTGAGCAGGGAAAGACCGCGGCGGCAGCCATCACCGGCAAGGACAAGCCTTATAATCAGGTGCCGTGGTTCTGGTCGGATCAGTACGATCTGAAGCTCCAGATCGCCGGGCTTTCGACGGGCTATACGGAAGCCGTCACGCGCGGCAATCCGGCCGAGGGCCGCAGCTTCGCGGTCTTCTATCTGAAGGACGGCGTTCTCATCGCCGTCGATGCGGTCAACCGCGCGCCCGAATTCATGATGGCGCGGCAGCTCATCGCCAAGCAGGCGAAGCTCGACCCGAAGCGGCTGGCCGACGAAAGCATTTCCATGAAGGAAGTAGCGAACGCCTGATAAGGCGTCGTCAAGACAAGATTGTTGAATAGGTGAGGAGGCGTTCGGAGAGAATGGCGAAAGTTACTTATGTCGAGCACAACGGCAAAGAGCACACAATCGATGTGGCGGAAGGCCTGACGCTCATGGAAGGCGCGGTCAAGAACATGGTGCCGGGCATCGATGCCGATTGCGGCGGCGCCTGCGCCTGCGCGACCTGCATGATCTATGTGCCGGAAGAGTGGCTGGCCAAGATCCCGGGCAAGGAAGACATGGAAGAGACGATGCTCGATTTCTGCGAGCACACTCAGGCTAATTCCCGCCTCTCCTGCCAGATCAAGGTGACGCCGGAGCTCGACGGCATCCGCGTGTCGCTGCCCGAGTCGCAGCACTGAAGATCGACATCACAAGAAACAAGGGCGCCGATCATTCGGCGCCCTTTTTTGTTAGTCACTCCGCTGCTTGCGCGAGTTTGGCCGAGAGTGGCGTAAGGTCGTGCTTCTTGAGCGGCAATTCACGAATGCGCTTGCCCGTCGCGGCGAAGACCGCGTTCGAGACGGCCGCCGCTATAGGCGGCGTCGCAGGCTCGCCCATACCGCCAAGCTCCGCGCCGCTCTCGATCACATGCACCTCGATCGACGGCATGTCAGACATATGCAGCATTTCATAGTCGGGGAAATTCGATTGCGCGACGGCGCCGTTCTCGATCGTGATTTCGCCACGCAGCGCCGCCGTCAGGCCGAAGATGATGCCTGACTCGACCTGCTGCTCGACCGTGTTCGGATTGATCATGCGACCGCAATCGACTGCCGCGACGACGCGATGGACCTTCAACTCGCCGGTGTGGCTCACCGAAACTTCCGCGACCTCGGCAACGATGGTCTTGAACGCTTCCTGAATGGCGATCCCGCGCGCATGGCCCTTGGGCAGCGGCGTGCCCCAACCGGCCTTCGCTGCGGCAAGTTCCAGCACGGCGAGATGGCGCGGCTTGTCCTTCAGCAGAGCGCGGCGATATTCAAACGGGTCCTTCCCCGCTTCATGAGCGAGTTCGTCCGTGAAGCTCTCTGTGAAAAATGTGTGCTGCGAATGCGCGACCGAGCGCCAGGGGCCGCGCGGCACGGGCGTCGGGCTCTCGACGGAACGGATCGACTGGTTGGCCACCGCGTAGGGAATATGCGCGGCTTCCGCTGGATCGTCTTTCGTCACATAGCGGTTGCGCCAGGCGACCGGCTGGCCTTGCGCATCCAGCGCGACCTTGAAAACACTCGTCACGGCCGGGCGATAGGCATCATGCTGGATGTCATCCTCGCGCGTATAAACGAGCTTCACCGGCGCATCGACTTCCTTGGCGATCAGGGCTGCAAAATCAATGTCGCTGGGGAAGTCGGCAAACCCCTTGCGCACGGGGATGCGCCGCCCAAAGCCGCCGCCAAGGGGCATTGGATGAAGCGTCACGTCGTCGAAGGAAAGTCCCGCGACGTCGGCAATGCGTCCGCGCGTGCCCAGCGCGTCCTGCGTGCCGACCCAGACTTCGGCCTTGCCGTCCGCCTTGATCCAGACCGTACAGTTCATCGGCTCCATGCAGGCATGGGCGAGGTAGGGCACACGGTATGTTGCCTCGACGAGTTTCGCCGCACCCTTCATGGCGGCCTCCGCATCGCCGATCTCCACGTCCTTCGCGCTGTCGCCGGCTGCAATGTCCTTGTCATGCTGCGCATAGATGGACGCGGTGGTGCGCTTGTCGTTGCCCTTGGCATCGATCTTGAGTTCGAGCGCGGCGGCGGCTTCCTTGGCGCGCCAGAAATTATTCGCAATGACTGCGACGCCCACAGGCAAGCGCACCAGTTTCTTGACGCCGGGGCGCTTGAGAATTTCCGCCTCGTTGTAGCTAACGACTTCGGCGCCGAAGACCGGCACGAATTTGATCGCCGCATAGAGCATGCCCGGCAGGTGAACGTCGATGCCGTATTTCGCGGACCCATCGACCTTAGACGGAATGTCGAAGCGCGGAATGGGCTTGCCGACGATCGTGTAGTCCTTGGGCGATTTGAGCACGGGATTGGAGAGTGGCGAAAGCCCGGACGCATCGGTGGCAAGCTCCGCGAATGTCGCGGATTTGCCCGAAGCATCGTGATGCACATGGGAAAGGCGCGCCACGCATTGCGACGGATCGACATTCCAGCGGCGGGCGGCGGCACGGATCATCAGGTCCTTCGCGGCGGCGCCCGCAACGCGCATGCCATGCTGGCCTGTCCAGCGCACGGATGAGGAGCCGCCCGTCACCTGCAGATGCATGAGTTTCGCAACGCCATACCAGGCGGCATTGTTGATGCCGGTGAGGATTGAAGGAATCGCGATGCCATCGGTGAAATTCTGACTGAGCGATTCATTGGCAAAAGCCTGCTCGGCGGGTGCCTGTTCGGCGCGCACCAGCGTCCAGTCGGCCTCCATCTCCTCCGCCGCCATCATGGCAAGTGCAGTGATGACGCCCTGCCCCATGTCGGAATGCGGCACATAAACGGTGAGCACATTGTCCGGCGAGAGCTTGAGCCATGTCGTGACGAAGCGCTCGCCTTCGCTCTGAGCAGCCTCCTTGTCCTGCAGGCTGAGACGCGAAGGGCCGGACCAGGCGTAACCAAGCAGCAATCCGCCGCCTGCGAGACCGCCCGCGATGAGAAAACCGCGCCGTGTGGGTTTCTTGATGTTCATTGCACCCTCCCTCAGGCGTTCGATAGCGAGTGGATGGCGGCGCGGACGCGCGGATAGGTTCCGCAGCGGCAGACATTGGTGATCGCCTCGTCGATCTCCGCATCGGTCGGCTTCGGCTTTTCCTTCAGCAACGCCGAAACGGCCATCAACATGCCCGACTGGCAATAGCCGCATTGCGGGACCTGCTCGGCGATCCATGCGGCCTGAATGGGCGCAAGCGCCGCCTTGGCACCCGAGGCTTCGGCCAGGCCTTCGATGGTCACGATCTCGCGGTTCTCGACGGAGACGACCGGCGTCACGCAGGAGCGAACCGCCTCGCCATCGACATGCACGGTGCAGGCGCCACAAGAGGCGACACCGCAGCCGAATTTCGTGCCGGTGAGGCCGAGTTCGTCGCGCAACACCCAGAGAAGCGGCATCTCAAGCTCGACATCGAGCGTGTGGCTGACGCCGTTGACTTTGACGGTGACGGACATGGGTTCCTCCCTTTCTCGCCTGCCATGCGCGGGCGACCTCGAACCGAATGACCGAAACTATCAAAATGGTCAGTGGTTGGAAAGAGCGAGCGTCGGAGGCCGAAAACCCTCAAGGCAGATCGGCAGGCTCCGGGGCGAAGAATACATCCGGACCGGTGACGCTGGAAGGCGACGCAGCACCCGGGGCCCGCACCGGAAGATGGCAGGTGACACGCGTGCCGACGTCCGGCGTGGATTCCAGTGTGACCCAGCCACCATGAAGTTCGACGAAGGACCGCACCAGCGACAGGCCGAGGCCCGCGCCGCGGCGGCGGTCCTGACCGGCGCGCGATTCAAAGCGGTCGAAGACGGTCGCCTGGAATTCCGGCTTGATGCCGTCGCCAGTGTCCGCGACGTAAAGCTGGATCGTGTTTTCGAGGCGCTCGGCGCCAATGGTGATCGTATCGCCGGGGCTCGTGAAGGCGAGCGCATTCGACAGAAGATTGATCATGATCTGCTTGATGCGCTTTTCGTCGGCACGGATGAAGCCAAGGTCTTGCGGCGCATCGACCTTGAGTACAACGCGGTTCTTCTGCGCAGGGCGCTGCGCGAAGTCCTCAGCGGCGCGGATAACGCCCGAAATCTCGACATCGGACAGGTCGAGCGTCATCGCACCCGCCTCGATGACGGTGAGGTCCAGAATGTCGTTCACGATGTCGAGCAGCGTGTCGGAGGATTCAAGAATGCCTTGCGTATATTCGTGCTGCTTCGGATTGAGGTCGCCGAACATCTCGGCCTCAAGGATTTCGCCGAAGCCCAGGATATTCGTGAGCGGCGTACGCAGCTGATAGGAAACGTGGCCGATGAATTCCGACTTGAGACGGTCCGCCGTTTCGAGCGCGTCGTTACGCTCGCGCAGCGCCAGCTCCATGCGGATCGAATCCGTGACGTCAACATAGGTGAGCAGGCTCGCGCCATCGGGGAGCGGCACGACCGCATAGTCGATCACCGTGCCGTCCGGACGGTTGAGGCGGCCCGTCGCCTGCGAGCGGACGCCCGACGCCATCATGATGCGCGCCTTGAGGTTGTCCGCGTCCGCCTTGTCGCTGAAAAGCGGGCGGCATGCCTCGACGATATCGTTCACATGCGGCTCTGCCGACAGCATCTCGGCCGGGAGATTCCAGATGCGCGCATAAGCGGGATTGGAAAGCTTCAACCTTCCATCCGAACCGAAAACCGCGACGCCTTCATAGAGATGATCGATCGTCTCACGCTGCACGCGGGCCAGCGTGTTGTAGGAGCTTTCGAGATTCAGTTGTTCGGTCACATTCTCATAGAGATAGATGACGCCGCCGAAGGGATGCGCCTGACCGAGAACCTTGATCGTACGGCCGTCGGGCAGATGCCAGTATTCCTCCAGCGGATCGAGCGAGGAATAGAGCTCCATGCGCACCTGTTTCCAGGCCGGGAAATTCGCCTGCTCCGGCAGGCGGCGCATGGCGCGCAACTCGTCGAGCATTTCGCTATCGGTGGGCTCGGCGTCGAGCCATTGCGGATCGAGACCCCACAGCGTTTCAAAGGCCCGATTGCGGAATTTGAGCCGCTTGTCGGGACCGCAGATCGCCACTGCCGTGGCGACGCGGTCGAGCGTCGCGGCATGGCTTTCGATATGGCGACGCAGCTCCGCCTCTGTCGCATCGAGGGCGGAGACGTCGACGGCGAGCCCGGCAAGCCCCTCTGAAACGCGCTGCTCGAAAACCTCGATGGCGCGACGCTCGCCGGCCATGATCGCATGTGCCCGTTCGCTGGCACGGTTGCGATCGAAAAGGCGGCGGCGCAGCGAGGCGAGAATATCCTCGCTCAGAAGTTCGAGGCCGCGCTCCACCGCGTCCTGTGGCGTCGCCGCATCGACGGCGCGCGCATAGGCGGCGTTCACCCAGACGAGCTTGCCCTCCTCGTTCCGCCGCCAGGCGGGGAAAGGCGCCGTCATGAGATGCTCCTCGAAGCGGGCACGGGCGCTCTCGGCCTGGCGGACGCGCTCGTTGAGGCGGCTCACCTCCGCTCGCTCGCCCGTAACGTCGCGCAGCCAGAGCACGGCGAGAGCGCCTGCGGGCCTTCCTTCCGCCTCGAAGGTGCGCCCGTCCAGCGACTGCACATGGAGTGAAAAGCGCGCACCGCGCGTTCTGAGCCGCTGCACCGCAGTGTTGAGGCGGCCCGCATTCTCTGGCTCGAGACGCGTCAGCAGATACGAGAAGTCGAGATCGCCCGAGGCCGGATCGACAAGCGTCGCGGTGGAACCGACGATGCGCGGGCGTGATTGAAACGTGCCCGGCGCGGCGCGGAGACTTTCCGGCGTCCAGATGAAAACGGCGTCGGGCTCGGCAGCGAGGATCGATTCCGCTGCATGGAGCCGGGCATCGAGGCTCGCAAGCTCCTGCTCGCGGGCAAGCGCCACGCGGCGCGCGACGCGGGCGGCGCGGAAGCCCGCCACTGCCGCCAGAACGCCAAAGGCCGCAATGCCGAGGGCACCCAGCATATAGAGGCTGACGACGGGTTCAGCCGGGACACCAAGCGTGGCCAATGCCTTGGGCAGAGTTTCCTGAAGGCTGGTGGGCACCGTATCGGCGGCGGCGGGCGCGGCCAGCAGCGCAGACCCAAGCGCAAAAACGCTCGTCCCCAACCGCAGCCTTGCCGGCGGCATTCGCATGTCCGTCATTGTCCCCGCGCCCCGTGCGACTCGCACGGTCCGATCTGCCCAACCGAAGCCATACTACATCATGTCTTGAGGCGGTGCGAAACGGCGCATCCAAAGCCGCCTCAAACAAAAAGGCCCGGCAGATGCCGGGCCTTTCGGGTTCGGCCGGAGCCGAAATCAATAGCGGTAGGCCTCGGGCTTGTAGGGGCCCGCCGCGTCGACGCCGATATAGGCAGCCTGCTTGTCATTGAGCCTGGTCAGCTTCACGCCGATCTTTTCCAGATGCAGTGCGGCAACCTTCTCGTCGAGCTTCTTCGGCAGCGTATAGACCTTCTTCTCGTAGGCATCCGGCTTCGTCCAAAGTTCGATCTGGGCGAGCGTCTGGTTCGTAAACGAGGCCGACATGACAAAGCTCGGGTGGCCCGTCGCGCAGCCGAGATTCACAAGACGGCCCTCGGCGAGAAGGATGATGCGGTTGCCGCCGGGGAACTCGATCTCGTCCACCTGCGGCTTCACATTGTGCCACTTGAAGTTGCGCAACCCCCCGACCTGAATTTCGCTGTCGAAATGGCCGATGTTGCAGACGATGGCGCGGTCCTTCATGGCGCGCATGTGGTCGACGGTGATGACATCCACATTGCCCGTCGTGGTGACGAAGATGTCGCCGCGCGGCGCGGCTTCTTCCATCGTCGTCACTTCATAGCCTTCCATCGCGGCCTGCAGCGCGCAGATCGGATCAATCTCGGTGACGATGACACGGGCGCCCGCATTGCGGAGCGAGGCCGCCGAGCCCTTGCCCACATCGCCGAAGCCGGCGACGACGCCGACCTTGCCCGCCATCATCACGTCGGTCGCACGGCGGATGCCGTCGACCAGCGATTCACGGCAACCATAGAGATTGTCGAATTTCGATTTCGTGACGCTGTCGTTTACGTTGATCGCGGGCCAGAGCAGCGTGCCCTTCTTCTGCATCTCGTAGAGGCGATGCACGCCCGTGGTCGTTTCTTCGGTCACGCCGCGGATGCTCTTGGCGAGCTGCGTGTACCAGCCATGCTTGTGCTTCAGGCGGCGCTTGATCGCGGCGTAGAGAATTTCCTCTTCCTCGTTCGAAGCCGTTTCGAGGAAGGCAACGTCGCCGCCTTCGGCGCGCAGGCCCAGATGCACGAGCAGCGTCGCGTCGCCGCCATCGTCGAGGATCATGTTCGGCGTGCCGCCATCGGCCCATTCGAAAATGCGGTGCGTATATTCCCAGTAGTCCTCAAGGCTCTCGCCCTTGATCGCGAAGACGGGCGTGCCCGAGGCCGCAATGGCGGCGGCGGCATGGTCCTGCGTCGAATAGATGTTGCAGGAGGCCCAGCGCACGTCGGCGCCCAGCGCCTTCAGTGTCTCGATGAGAACGGCCGTCTGGATCGTCATGTGGAGGGAGCCGGCGATGCGCGCGCCCTTCAGCGGCTGCGACTTGCCGAATTCGGCGCGGGTCGCCATGAGTCCCGGCATTTCGGTCTCGGCGATGTCGATTTCCTTGCGGCCCCAGTCGGCGAGGTTGATGTCCTTGACGACGTAATCATTGCTCATGGGGGCTCCTTCGAAAATGGGCTGCAGCCGGGCAAAATCCGGCCAAGGTGGTGCCTTATAACAGCGGCGCCGGGGAGGGGCAAGAGAGATATAAAGAAATCTTTATATCCATTTTCCATACCGCTTCGGCGCGAAGCGAACCGGCTTTGCGCCGCCACAAATGAAAAGGCCCGCCTCTCGCGAGCGGGCCATGGTGGGACATCGTGAAACGGCGGCGACCGCCGGCCGTTGGGATGATGTTAGTCGCGTTCGCCGAAACCGTCGGACACCAGAGCTTCCAGCGCATCGAGCGCGGCTTTGGCCTCCGGACCTTCAGCCTCGATCAGGATGCAGCAGCCAGGCCCGGCGGCGAGCATCATCAGGCCCATGATCGACGTGCCGGAGACGGAGTTCCCTTCCTTCGAGACCTTGACCTCGGCGTCGAATTTCTCTGCACACTGAACGAATTTGGCCGATGCCCGCGCATGCAGGCCGCGCGTGTTCACGATATTGAGAAGGCGGCTTTCGGGGCGGCTCGCTTCAGCCTCGGCATCTGCAGGCATAAGGTTCAGGCCCCATCGCCCGCAAGAACGCGGCTCGCGATCGAGATGTATTTGCGGCCCGATTCCTGCGCAAGATCGACCGCTTCACCGAGGCTCGCGTGATCGCGCACACTTGCGAGTTTGATGAGCATGGGAAGGTTCACGCCCGCGATCACTTCGACCTTCGCCTTGTCCATGACCGAGATGGCGAGGTTCGAGGGCGTGCCGCCGAACATGTCGGTAAGAAGAATGACGCCGTCACCGGAATCCGCGCTGGCCACCGCATCGAGAATATCGCGGCGGCGCTGCTCCATGTCATCGTCAGGACCGATGCAAATTGCCTCGACCTGCCGCTGCGCGCCCACCACATGTTCCATGGCCGCAACGAATTGGCTGGCCAAAGCGCCGTGGGTTACCAGTACTAGTCCGATCATCAATAGCCCTCTTCGCCGTCCCGGCCCAATACGCAGGCTGGATCGCCGGCCGCGCCCCCGCGGAGGGGCGTATCGTGCCTCCAATCGCGCTCAAAAGACAAGCGCATGGAGACACCCAAATACAAAGATCACGGGCCCCAATCACCGACCGAAGCCGGCGCCTCCGCCGAGGCGTCCGTCGTTTCCGGGAAAGCCCCCGACCGGGATGGTTTCCAGCGCGAGACGTACCCGGTCTGCCGCCGTCAGGTCAAATGCGTGGAGCGCGATGAGGGGAAGCTCTACCCCCTCAATGCTGAGAAAACGCGGCTCCGGCATTCGGGGCACCTCCTCCCGGGGGACCAGATCGACCGCCAGCGCCACTTCAGCCTGCGGAGCGAAGGGGAGCGGCAACAGGCCGAGGCCGCGGATTTCCAGAAGTCCCGCCAGCGCCGCGGGCGGCGAGGCGACGAGGCGGCCCTGTTCAACCTTCAAAGCCACCTGATCATCGGCGACCAACATGGCGCTCGGCCCCTCGCTGCTGATGAGCCGCAAGGCAAGATCGGACTTGCCGGCGCCGGATGGCCCCCGAAGCAAAACGGCGCGGGGACCGATCAGGACGCAGGTGCCGTGCATGAAGACTGTCATACGCCGCTCAGCTCGAGGTCGTGGGCAATTCGACGATGAACCGGGCGCCCGTGACGCCGCCATCCTCCAGACGGTTCTCGGCACAGATGGTGCCGCGATGTGCCTCGACAATCTGCTTGGAGATGGCAAGGCCGAGGCCCGAGTGTTCGCCGAAGCTGTCCGGCCGGTCGGTATGGAAACGGTCAAAGATGCGCTCGAAATTGTCGGGCGAAATGCCCTGCCCCTCATCCTCGACGCGAATGACGATGCGACCCGGCACCCGCGCGGCCGAGACACGCACGATACCGCCTTCCGGGCTGAAGGACAGCGCATTGTCGATGAGATTGCGCATGACCTGACCAAGCCGCATGTCAAAGCCCTTCACGATCATGCCCGCGCGCCCATGCGGCCCTGCCTCGATGTCGAGCACGACGCGGGCAGAGCCGCTGGCGCCCGTCTCCGTGAAAAGATCGCAGACGGTTTCGAGCAGCGTCGCGACGTTGACGTCTTCCATCTCCTCGCGCGACAACTCGGCATCGAGGCGCGAGGCATTGGAGATATCACTGATGAGCCGATCGATGCGACGCACATCGTCCTGAATGATCTGCATCAGCCGCGCCTTGGCCTTCTCGTCCTTCGCCAGCGTGAAGGTCTCGATGGCGCTCCTGAGCGATGTCAGCGGGTTCTTCAGTTCATGCGCAACATCGGCGGCGAAACTTTCGATCGCATCCATGCGGCGGTAGAGCGCATTCGTCATGTCGCGCAGCGCGCCTGACAATTCGCCGATCTCGTCGCGCCGCGCGGTGAAGTCCGGAATCTGGGCGCGGCGCGTCTTGCCCCGGCGCACGATCTCGGCAGATTCCGCAAGCCGCCGCACCGGCTCGGCGATGGTACCCGCCAGCAGAACGGAGAGCAGAATGGTAACACCCAGATCGACCAGGAAGAGCTGCATGATCGCCAGACGCTCGGCGCGCACGATGGCGTCAATGTCGCCGCCGCGCGTCGAAAGCATCAGTGTGCCGAGCACAGCGCGGTAGCGCTGGATCGGCACGGCAACGGAGACAATGAGCTCGCCGCGATCGTTGACGCGCTCCATGCTCGAAGGAATGCCGCGCAGCGCGCGTGTGACCTCGCTGTAGATCGTGCCGTTCTGGCTGCCCGCTTCCTTGTAGCGCTCGAGGTCGCGCCCGGGGAGAAGACCAAGCAGCTTGTCGCGCAGGCGTCCGAGCGGGCCGGGCGCTTCGGCGCCTGCGGGCGGCGGCAGTTCGAAGGCAACGATCTGACCAGAGGCGGTAAGCTGGCGCGAGTCGAGAATAAGCCAACCGTCCTTGTCGTAAAGGCGGGCTCGGGTCTGTGTCGGCAGGACGAGGCGGCGCAGGATCGGGGCAGCGTTCTCCGGAATGATCGGCAGCTCGCTCGCATCCTCATCGGTATCCATGTCGCCGGCAGGAACCGGGGGGCGGATGTCGCGCGGCTTCCGGCGGCGCTCCAGCGGATCGACGACCTGCGCATCCTGCGCCGATGTCGCGCTTTCGGCGATGGCGCCGGCGATGATCTCGGCCTGCGTCAGAAGGCTCTGGCGCCGCGCATCGATCAGGCCCTCGCGAAACTGATTGAGATAGAGAACGCCGCTGACCAGTACGCACAGCGCGACGACGTTGAAGGCGACGATGCGACGCGTCAGGCTGGAAAAGCGCCCGCGCAGCAGAAAGCCGCGAAACCCGTTGAAAACCGCCGCAATCAGCCGCTCGGCCATGCGCCTAAAATCGCCGTGCGGGCGCGGCGAAGTGCTGGAAGCAGCTTTCCCCTCCGGCGCGGCGGAATGCCGCACCGCCGGTGGCGGAACCTCATGCTCGCTCACGCTCGCCATTTCGGTGTCATCCGGGCGGGACCTCGCAGCCTTCAGGCTTCACGATAGCGATAGCCGACGCCATAAAGCGTCTCGATCGCATCGAAATCGTCGTCGACTTCCTTGAACTTCTTGCGCAGGCGCTTGATGTGGCTGTCGATGGTCCGGTCGTCCACATAGACCTGATCGTCATAGGCCGCGTCCATGAGGGAGTCGCGGCTCTTCACATAGCCCGGCCGCTGCGCGAGCGCCTGAAGGATCAGGAATTCGGTGACAGTGAGGACAACCGGCTTGCCGTCCCAGGTGCAGGAATGGCGCTCGGGATCGAGGACAAGCTTTCCGCGCTCGAGCACGATCTTTTCCGCGCCGCCTTCGGCGGCCACGCCTTCGACCTTGGGGCTCGCCCGGCGCAACACCGCCTTCACGCGCTCAACCAGAAGGCGCTGCGAGAAAGGCTTGCGGATATAGTCGTCCGCGCCCATGCGCAGGCCGAAAAGCTCGTCGATCTCATCATCCTTGGAGGTCAGGAAGATCACCGGCAGGTCAGACTTCTGGCGTAGCCTGCGCAGAAGCTCCATGCCGTCCATGCGCGGCATCTTGATGTCGAAGACGGCGACATCCGGCGGATTGGCGGCAAGCCCCGCCAGCGCGGCCGCGCCGTCCGTATAGGTCTGGACGTGATAGCCCTCGGCCTCGAGCGCCATGCTCACCGAGGTGAGAATATTACGGTCATCGTCAACCAGCGCGATGGTTGGCATTTGGCCCCGTCCCTTTTCAAGAGCTTCGTTTCCAACATTGTCCATCCGCGGGTCCCCTTGGGCAGGCATCGGGCCTGTGTGGCTTCATGAGCAAAGCCCGGGAAGGCTTAGGGTCGCTTTTGGCCTAAAATGTGGCGGCAGTATAAGCACTTGCGCGAAGGCACGCCATGCATCGTGCCCATAATCCGACGAGGACCGACGGCGCCGCCGCGCCACAAGCACATAGCATGAACGGCTTGCCCCGGCGGGCCGGCGCCGACGGGTTTGAGAATCATTCTTTTCGCGCCAGTTGCACCAGCAATGCCGGGCAATTATGGTGCGCGCAAATCTGAACGGGAACACCGGGGGAAACCGGGCTGCGGCGGGACTTTTGCCGGCCGCCATCACCCCCCGCAAGAACAAGCCGCATTGGCGGCGGGCCGCCCCGAGGGACGTGCCCGGCCATGCTATAATCCCGCCTTATTTCTACGGCCCTATGCGGCCGCCCAGACGACCAGGCAAAGACGACCGAAACATTTTGGAAGACGAGGCAGCAACACACCGGCGGTTCCCGAAAATTCCGGCGACGGCAGAGACTCCGCACCGGCTCCCGAACCCGAAGCCCGACACGGCGACCGGCGCTGCCAAGAGCATCACAGGAGAAAAGGTGTGAAACAGACCGGGCCCAACATCAGCAAACACGGCGTGGACAAAGGCGGCTTCAAGAATCTCGCCGCCGCCCATTGGAACTACCGCCCGGCGGCGCTTTATGAAGAAGCCGTCCGCCGCAACGAGGGCCTGGTCGCCGCCGATGGCCCGTTCGTCGTCAAGACCGGCGTTCATACCGGCCGCTCCGCGAAAGACAAGTTCATCGTTCGCGACGAGAATACCGAGAACGCGGTCTGGTGGGACAACAACAAGGCGATGACGCCGGAGGCCTTCGACCTTCTCCATCAGGACATGCTCAAGCATGCCGAAGGCAGAGAGCTCTTCATTCAGGATCTCTTCGGCGGCGCCGACAAGACCCATCGCCTCGCGACCCGCATCTACTCGGAATACGCCTGGCACTCTCTGTTCATCCAGAACCTGCTGATCGAGCCGACCCCTGAAGAGCTCGACGACTTCCTCCCCGAATTCACGATCATCGACCTGCCGAGCTTCGAGGCCGATCCGGCGAAGTACGGCGTCCGCACCTCGACGGTCATCGCCTGCGACTTCACCAAGCGCATCGTGCTCATCGCCAACACCTCCTATGCCGGCGAAATCAAGAAGTCCGTCTTCTCGATGCTCAACTACGAGCTGCCGCCCAAGCGCGTCATGCCGATGCACTGCTCGGCCAATATCGGCCCCAAGGGCGACACGGCGGTCTTCTTCGGCCTCAGCGGCACCGGCAAGACCACCCTTTCGGCCGATGCCTCGCGCACGCTCATCGGCGACGACGAGCACGGCTGGTCGGAAAACGGCGTCTTCAACTTCGAAGGTGGCTGCTATGCGAAGATGATCAAGCTCTCTGCTGAAGCCGAGCCCGAGATTTATGCGGTGACGAAGCGCTTCGGCACCGTGCTCGAGAATGTCGTCATGGACGAGGAGACCCGCGAGCTCGACCTCGACAGCGCCGCTCTCGCCGAGAACAGCCGTGGCGCCTATCCGCTCTCCTTCATCCCGAATGCGAGCGCGACCGGCACCGGCGGCCATCCGAAAAACATCATCATGCTGACGGCTGATGCCTTCGGCGTGCTGCCTCCCATCTCGAAGCTGACGCCGAGCCAGGCCATGTATCACTTCCTCTCGGGCTACACGGCGAAGGTCGCCGGCACCGAGAAGGGCGTGACGGAGCCGGAAGCGACCTTCTCGACCTGCTTCGGCGGGCCGTTCATGTCGCGCCACCCCACCGAATACGGCAACCTGCTCCGCGCCCTCATCGCCGAGCACAAGGTCGACTGCTGGCTCGTCAACACGGGCTGGACGGGCGGTGCCTATGGCGTCGGCTCGCGCATGCCGATCAAGGCGACGCGCGCGCTGCTCGCCGCTGCTCTCGACGGGTCGCTCGCGACGGTGGAGTTCCGCACCGACAGCAATTTCGGCTTCAAGGTGCCGGTCAGCGTTCCCGGCGTCGACACGAAGATCCTCAACCCGCGCGAGACCTGGGCCGACAAAGCCGCTTACGACGCGCAGGCGCAGAAGGTCGTCGGCATGTTCATCGAGAACTTCGCGAAGTTCGAGGATCATGTCGATCCGGAAGTCCGCGCAGCGGCCCCGGCGCTGACCCGCGCCGCGGAGTAACCCTGACCGCTGCCTGAAATAAAGAAGCCCGGACCGAAAGGTCCGGGCTTCTTGCTTTTTAGTTCATGGGACGAAAATGTATCGCGATCGCATTCGCAACGCCGGCCTCTATAATCGCATCGTCACCGCCGACGAAGCAGCGCTTCTCATCCGCGACGGCATGACCGTCGGCATGAGCGGCTTCACGCGCGCCGGCGAGGCCAAAGCCGTTCCGCTGGCACTTGCCGAACGCGCCAAACGCGAGCCCATGAAGATCACGCTGATGACGGGCGCCTCGCTCGGCAATGATCTCGACAAGACGTTCGCCGAAGCCCACCTGCTCTCGCGGCGGATTCCTTTCCAGTCCGATCCGGGCCTGCGCAAGGCGATCAATGCCGGCGAGGTGATGTTCGTCGATCAGCATCTCTCCGAGACGGTCGAGATGCTGCGCACCCATCAGCTCCCCGATATCGATATCGCCATCGTCGAGGCCGTCGCCATCACCGAGACGGGCGGCATCGTGCCGACGACGTCGGTCGGCAATTCGGCGAGCTTTGCCATCCTCGCGCCCAAAGTCATCGTCGAGATCAACCTCACCCAGCCGCTGCTGCTGGAGGGCTTGCACGACATCTACATTCCGACGAAGCGGCCCCATCGCGAACCGATCCCCATCGTCGCGCCGGAAGGCCGGGCGGGCCTTCCCTATATTCAGATCCCGCCGGAGAAGATCGCTGCCATCGTCATCACCGAGAAGCTCGATAGCTCCGCCAAGGTGACACCGCCCGATGACGAGACGCGCGCCATTGCCGGCCACCTGATCGAATTTCTCAGGCACGAAGTGAAGATGGGCCGCATGGGCACGGATCTCCGTCCGCTTCAGGCGGGCATCGGCTCGGTCGCCAACGCCGTTCTGCACGGACTCATCGACTCGCCATTTCATGACCTCAAAATGTATTCGGAGGTCTTGCAGGATTCGACCTTCGATCTCTTCGACGCGGGCAAGCTCGTCTTTGCTTCCGCGTCGTCGATCACGCTGTCCGCCGAAAAGCACGACGAAGTCATGCCGAATATCGGCGCCTATAAAGGCCGCCTTCTGCTGCGCCCGCAGGAGATCAGCAATCATCCGGAAGTGGTGCGTCGTCTCGGCGTCATCGCCATCAACACGGCGCTCGAATTCGACATCTATGGCAATGTCAACTCGACCCATGTCGGCGGCACACACATGATGAACGGCATCGGCGGTTCAGGCGACTTTGCGCGCAACGGATTTCTGTCGATCTTCGTCACCAAATCGACGGCGAAGGATGGAAAGATTTCAAGCGTCGTGCCGATGGTCAGCCATGTCGATCATACGGAACATGATGTCGGCATCCTGATCACCGAACAGGGTCTTGCCGATTTGCGCGGCCTGGCGCCGCGCGAACGCGCCGCCCTCGTCATCCGGAATTGCGCTCACCCCTCCTATCGCGACGCTCTGGCCGACTATTACACCCGCGCGGCCGCGCGCGACGGGCACACACCACACGTCATCGAGGAAGCGCTCTCCTGGCATGCGGCGTTGCGCGAGCGCGGCACGATGATGAAGGACTGAACGCCTAGCGCGAACGAGGCATGTCCGGCCGGGCGTAAAAATCCTCGATCGTCTTTCCCGTTTCGTCGCGAAATGTCTCATCGCTCAGCTTGAGTGTGGCTATACGCTCGATACGGAAGGTGCGGAAATCGCGGCGCAGTTCACACCAGGCCGCAAGCATCCAGAACGGACCGAAAAAGGCCAGGCCTAGCGGGCGCACAGTGCGGCTGGTGCGCTCATCGGACAGCGCCGCGTAATCCATGACGAGCTTTCGCTGGTCGCGGATGGCGCGGCGAATAGGTGTGAGGTGCTTGTTGAAAGCATCCATGCCACGCGCCGGCGCGACGGTGACGCGGCTCGTCTCGGCTATTCGTGTCAGCCGCTCGGGCAATATCGCCGTGATCCTGGCAAGCGCCGCATCGGCGGCTTGCGTAAAATTCGCATCGCCCCAGGCCCTGACCATGCGCGCGCCGAGAACCAGCGCCTCGATTTCATCTTCCGTGAACATCAGAGGCGGCAATTCGTAGCCAGCGCGCAACACATAGCCGAGGCCCGCCTCACCCTCGATGGGCACGCGGCTTGCCTGCAAATCGGCAATGTCGCGATAAATCGTACGTACGGAGACCTCCAGCTCCGCGCCAAGCTCCTGCGCGGTCACCACGCGCTTGTTGCGGCGCAGAAACTCGATGATGTCGAACAGCCGGTCGGCGCGACGCATCGCAATCTCCCTTCACACATTCAAGTGTCGCAGATCTCTGCTGACGGCATGGTGTCAGTAGCCTGTCAGTATAAGGGGGAAAGACAACAGAGGAGAGAGCACCATGATCCGTCTTTACCAGTTCCCCCCGACCCTCAAGGGCACGCCCAATGCCAGCCCATTCTGCGTCAAGCTCGAATGCGCGCTTCGGCTTTCCGGCCTCGCCTATGAGACAGAGCTGGTTCCCAATCCCGCCGCCGGGCCCAAGCACAAGGTTCCCTTCGTCGAAATCGACGGTGAGCGCGTCGGCGATTCGGCGCTCATCCTCGACCTTCTGAAGTTGCGTCACGGGCTTGACCTCGATCGCGGCCTCAACGCACGGCAGCGGGCCGAAAGCCACGCCCTGCAGCGCATGATCGAGGAGCGGCTCTATTGGGTGATGGTCTACAGCCGCTGGATGGAACCGAAAGGCTGGGATGTCATCAGGCCGCTCTTTTTCGCGGCGCTACCCTGGCCGATGCGCAGGCTCATCCCCCATATGGCGCGGAAGACGGCGCGGCAGAAGCTGGACGGTCATGGCATCGACAGGCATACGCGCGAGGAAGTCTACGCGCTAGGCGCGCATGACCTCGCCGCGCTCTCAGCCTTTCTCGGCGACAATCCATTCCTCTTCGGCGAAGCGCCGACGCTTGCCGATGTCACGATGTATGGGTTTCTCGTGAACATCATCGGTCCGGACATCGCGAGCCCGCTGAAGGACGCTGCACTCGGCCATACGAACCTCGTCGCTCACACGGAACGCATGGGCGAGCTCTTTGCCTCGACACGGCTGCCGCGCCGGTTCAAGGCTGCCGCCTGATCGCCAGTCAGTGCTTTTTCTTTTGCTGGCCGGCAGCGTGTTTCGGCTCGCCCGCATGGGTGCCCGTCCAGGGGGGCGGGTCACTTGCCGGAAAGGTCTCTTCGCCGGCCTCGTCGACGATGTCGTTCTTTTGCGGCGCAGGTTTCTTCTTGTCGGAGTTCGGCATGGGAACCTCCTCTTCTCACAAATATGAGATGAGGCATCGTCTCGCGCTTTTCACCCCATGACGAGGCCTAAAATGCGCTCTACCACCGCACCACCGAGCCAGGAGCCGAGCGGCAGCGCGAGATAGAGGGCAAAGCGGAAGACGGTCGGCATGTCGAGTGGCCATTCACGCACCTCTTCGACACGCTCTTCCAGCGCCAGAAGGGCGGAAAGCCGGGACGCGGCGCGGTCGCCTTCAGTGCCCGGCCTTTCGAAAGCCGCGCGCGTCTCCACAATCTCGCGGCGGAGCCGCGCAAGCTCCATCTTCTTCGCATTGTCGATAAGCCTGTGCACACGCCACATGGGCCAGGCGAAGACGATGGTGGCGCTCGCGACGAGCCCTGCGATCAACGGCCAGAAAAGTTCCGTCGAGCGCTGACCGAGAAGAAGCAGCAATACGATGGTACCTGTGAGAAGCCATGGCAGGGCGCCGCGCAATGCTATGCGACCAAAGCCGTCGAGCTTTGAAATATCGAGAAGGTCGATCTCCACGCGATGATCGAGATCGCGCACGAAGACTGTCGTATCCATGCGCACGAAAGAAAGGCTGCGGAAAATCTCGGTGAAAAGACCAAGGGTCATGACAAAGAACCAGGCGTTGGTAAGTGTCATGTTTTTGGGCCAGACGGCGTGACCCTCGGGACGATAGACGAGCAGGTAGAAGACAATGCCCGCCGCCGCACCGAGAAGGCCGAAAAAATGAGCGCGACGATGCGCGGCGCGCGTCGGCCCGCGCTCAAGCTCGGCGAGCCTTTCAGTGCTCATCGAAACGCCGAGCTTCGAAAGCTTCCAGGCTTCCGCCAGATTGGCGCTCCGCGTGTACTGGCCGAGGCTGATGATGGTCCACCAGAGCAGCGCCATGCAGAGCGCGGTCCATGCGTCGGATGAAAGCGTCGGATCGCCCGTGCGGTCGATGACAATGTTGAGGCCATTCCAGAGCGCGCACGACACGAAGCTCAGATAGAGAAGCACCGCGATGGCGGCGCCCGTCCAGAAGAGATTGAGGGGCGAGGCAAGCACAAGCCGCGTCTCCCACCCGAAACTTCTGTCTTCTCCCTTGGCTCTCATCGATGTGGTTCGCATTCCTGTCTTGGTCTCGGAATGAAGCGTATCAGGTCCAGCTTCCCGCCTGTCCATTTGAAAAAGGACCAACCCTCCCGCCGCTCGTCTTCATTGATTGCACCAAGTGTAATCAGGAGATCGCTGTCGAGACGGAATCGAAGACCCGTATATTCCGCCTCCTCGCCATCGACGCCCTGTACATGGGCCGTCGCGATGTTGTGAATGCCCGCGGGAAAGAAGACCTCGCCGGTCCGTGCGTCGACGATCGCAAATTGCAAGCAGCTACTCCCGCAGCCCCAGCCCACGATGGTGTATTGGCCCGCGAAATTCGGTCCCTTGGTGGCGCCCTCCTTCAGGACGCTCCGATAGAGCTTCGCCTGCGTATCTTCGTCTATCCTCGCCGACGCAGGCCGTCCGAGCTTGAGCACGGCCACTTGGTACTCGTCGAAATGCGGCGGGTTGAATCGATTCGCATCTTGCAGCGAAAAAAGTGGCGGACATTCTTCGGCTCCGACGGGCGTGCAGAGTGCCGCGATACCGATCGCCAACACGGCCATGCCAGCGGAGCGCCACCAAACCATCTTCAATGCGCCTCGTCCCAATTATTTGCCGCACGCGCCTCGACGTCGAGCGGCACGGAGAGCTTGACGGCAGGCTCCGCGGCATCCGCCATCACCTTCGCGACGAGCGCGCAAGTCTTCTCCGCCTCGTCGTCGGGCGCTTCGAAGATCAATTCGTCATGCACCTGGAGAAGCATGCGCGCCGAGAGCCTCGCGTCGCGGAGCGCATCTGGCATGCGGATCATGGCGCGGCGGATGATGTCGGCGGCGGCGCCCTGAATGGGGGCGTTGATGGCGGCGCGTTCGTTGAAGGCGCGCTCGGCCGGGTTCTTCGAGTTGATGGCGGGCAGATGCACGCGGCGGCCGAAGATCGTCTCGACGAAGCCATGTGTATGCGCCTGCTCCTTCGTCGTCTCCATATAGGCGCGGATGCCAGGGAAGCGCTTGAAATAGCGGTCGATATATTCGCCCGCCTCCTGACGCGGAATGCCGAGCTGGTTCGCGAGACCGAAAGCCGAAATACCGTAGATGATACCGAAATTGATCGCCTTGGCGCGGCGGCGCACCGACGGGTCCATCCCCTGGACCGGCACGCCGAACATTTCGGAGGCCGTCATGGCGTGAATGTCCATGCCTTCCGCAAAGGCCTTCTTCAACGCGTCGATATCGGCAATGTGCGCGAGAAGCCGCAACTCGATCTGGCTGTAGTCCGCCGAAATGAGCTTGTTGCCCTTTTCCGCAATGAAGGCCGTGCGGATCTTGCGGCCATCCTCGGTACGAACCGGGATGTTCTGCAAGTTCGGATCGCTCGACGAAAGTCGGCCCGTGGACGTTGCAGCGAGTGAATAGCTTGTATGGACGCGGCCCGTCTCGGGATGGATGAAAGAAGGAAGCGCGTCGGTATAGGTGCTTTTCAGCTTCGACAGCCCGCGCCAGTCGAGCACCCGGCGCGGCAGATCGTGGCCTTGCACGGCGAGTGCTTCGAGCGCGTCGGCGTCGGTCGACCAGGCACCGGTCTTGGTCTTCTTGCCGCCTTCATGGCCCATCTTGTCGTAGAGGATTTCGCCGAGCTGCTTGGGCGAGCCGATGTTGAAGCGGTGGCCCGCAAGCTCGTAAATCTCTTCCTCGTATTGCGCCATCTTCTGCGCGAAGTCGCCGGAAAGCCGCGCCAGCACATTGCGGTCGACCTTGATGCCTGCGCGTTCCATATCGACAAGCACAGGCACGAGCGGACGTTCAAGCGTTTCGTAAACGGTCAGGCGATGCTCGGCGACGAGGCGCGGGCGCAGCACATGAAAGAGGCGGAGCGTCACATCTGCATCTTCGGCGGCATAGGCCACGGCCTTGTCCACCGGCACCTGATCGAACGTCACCTGCGCCTTGCCGCTCCCTGCGACTTCCGAATAGGGAATCGGCTTGTGGCCGAGATGAAGCTCGGAAAGCTCGTCCATTCCGTGACCGTGGAGTCCGGCGTCGAGCGCATAGGACATGAGCATCGTGTCGTCGTGCGCGGTGAGCGAAAGCCCATGCTGCGCGAAGACCGTGAGATCGTATTTGAGGTTCTGGCCGACCTTGAGAATCGAGGGATCCTCGAAAAGCGGCTTCAACGCGGCGAGGGCATCCTTCATCGGAATCTGCTGCTGCGTCGCCGCGTTGTCGAGATCTAGATTGCCGCCGCTTCCATGCTGCAGCGGCACATAGCAGGCAAAGCCCGGCTCGTAGCAGAGCGAAAAGCCGACGAGCCGCGCCTGCATCGGATCGAGCGAATCCGTCTCCGTATCGACGGCGACGATTCCTGCCTCGCATGCGCGCGCGATCCACTCCTGAAGTTCGGCAAGTGTCGTCACAGCGACATGGCGCGCATCCTTGAAGGAACGATCGAGGCCCGCAAGCGTCGCGCCGGGAGCGCCACCAATCTTCGACGGCGCCATCTCCACCCGGGTGGGCTTTTCTTCGCCCGCAGGATGCGACGGGTGCTCGCCCGCGGGCGCCACCTTGTCGACATCGACGCCGAAGCGTTCGCCAACACGGCGCGTCAACGTCGTGAATTCCATGTCCTTGAGAAAGGCGATGAGCTTTCCCGGGTTGGGATCATGAATGCCCATCGCTTCGACAGGCACGTCGATGGGCACGTTCTGATCGAGCGTGACAAGCTGCTTCGAAATACGCGCAAGCTCCGCATTCTCGATCAGCTTTTCGCGGCGCTTCGGCTGCTTGATCTCGGAGGCGCGGGCGAGCAGCGATTCCAGATCGCCATATTCATTGATGAGTTCTGCCGCCGTCTTGATGCCAATACCGGGAACGCCGGGCACATTGTCGACGCTGTCGCCCGCGAGCGCCTGCACGTCGATGACCTTTTCCGGCGGCACGCCGAATTTCTCGATCACTTCGGCGTGGCGGATCGTCTTCATCTTCATCGTGTCGAGCATGTCGACATCGTCGGAGACGAGCTGCATCAGATCCTTGTCGGACGAGACGATGGTGACGCGCGCGCCCGCTTCCCGCGCCAGCCGCGCATAGGTGGCGATGAGGTCGTCGGCCTCGTAATTCAGCATCTCGATCGATGGCACGGAGAAGGCGCGCACAGCGTCGCGCACCAGCGCGAATTGCGGACGCAAATCCTCCGGCGGCTCGGGGCGCTGCGCCTTGTAGAGCGGATAGATGTCGTTGCGGAAAGTCTTGCCCGAGGCATCGAAGATGACGGCGAGATGCGTCGGCTCGAACTCGTCCTTCGTATCCTCGATGAGCTTGTAGAGCATGTTGCAGAAGCCCGCGACGGCGCCAGTCGGCAACCCGTCGGACTTGCGCGTCAGCGGAGGCAAGGCGTGGTAGGCGCGGAAAATATAGCCCGAGCCGTCGACCAGAAAGAGATGGTCGCCCTTCTTCAGGGGTCTTTCCGTCGCTTTTTCTGCCGGTCCGCTCTTCGCCACGCCAATCGCCTTCCTATATTCAACTCGAAGGGCCGCATCATAGCGCCTCCGGGCAAAGCCCAAAGCCCTCGATTTGACCCCGTTCGACGGCCGGTGCTACCAGTGTCGGGCCGATACATAAAGAGCCGCCAATGGCCGAAATCCTGCCGACAGAGTCTTTGCCTTCCAGAGCCATGACCACACCGGGCGCGCCCTCGCCGGAAACGTCCGCGCCTTGTGCGATCGAGGTCCGGTCCTTGCGCAAGATTTACAAGGCGAGCAACGGGCAGCCGGCCAAGGAAGCGCTGAAGGGCATCGACATCTCCGTGCCGCGCGGCTCAATCTTCGGCCTTCTCGGCCCCAATGGCGCCGGCAAATCGACGCTCATCAACATTCTCGCGGGCCTCGTCGTCAAAACCTCGGGCACGGCCACCGTCTGGGGCTTCGATATCGACGCCAATCCGCGCCAGGCACGGGCCTCCATCGGAGTCGTGCCGCAGGAACTCAATATCGATCCCTTCTTCACGCCCGCCGAGGCGCTGGAGCTTCAGGCGGGCCTTTATGGTGTGCCGAAGCGCGAGCGGCGAACCATGGAAATCCTCCGCGCCATGGGTCTCGAGGACAAGGCCGATGCCTATGCGCGCACGCTGTCGGGCGGCATGAGGCGGCGGCTCCTCGTCGCCAAGGCGATGGTTCACAACCCGCCGGTGCTGGTCCTCGACGAGCCGACGGCGGGCGTTGACATCGAGCTCCGCAAGCAGCTTTGGGACTACGTGAAGCAGCTCCATGCCAACGGCACGACCATCGTGCTGACGACGCATTATCTCGAGGAAGCGCAGGAGCTCTGCGACACCATCGCCATCATCGACAAGGGCGAAGTCGTCGCCTGCGAGCCGACGCAGACGCTTATCGGCCGCGTCACCGACAAGAAGCTCATCATCCGAACCGTCTGGCCGGTGACACCGGAAAGAGCGGCGATCGAAGGCCTCCGGACCGAGATCACGCCGAGCGGTGCACTCGCCATCCTCTATAATCCGGTCGAAGCGGGCGTGATGGACATTCTCGACCGCGTGCGCGCGAGCGGCTTCGAGATTGTCGACATCTCGACCGAAGAGTCCGACCTCGAGGATGTGTTCCTGCAACTGACGGGAACGCAACGCGCCAAAAGCGCCTGAGCGGAAACGCGCAGCTCAAGCCGAGGCGCGCTTCACCAATTCGCCCATCGCCATTTCAACCCGCGTGCCGCCAAGCGTCAGCGGCATGAAGACGGCCTCGATCTCGGTCGGCCCGCGCTCCTCATCGAAAACAGCCTGACCATGAAGCCGAAGCGGGCGGCGCAACTCGCAGACGACGCCCAGCACCTTGGCCAGCGCCGACGAGGCCTTTTCGGAGAGCCCCTGCTCAAGCGTCCGCCCCGTGAAATCGGCGGCAAAAAGCTCGTTCAGCGCCGTCCCCATCAGCCGCACATGAAAATGGGCCGGGTTTACCGCAGGCAGCTCCGCCCCGATCAGGAAGACCGAGGGAAGATGGCTGACGATCTCGGCCGGACTCACATCAGCCCGGGACGGCATGGCGCGCCCGGCGCGCTTGCCGTTCCAATAGGCCAGCAGCTCGCGCAGCCTCGAATCCTGGAGGTCGAGAAGCGGATCGAGAAAAATATCGAAAGGAGAAAGCCGCAAATGCGCCGACATCAAAGCCCCAGACCCGCTCCGGCAGCCCCCCGGCGGCCGTTCACACGCAGCGTCGGGTATAGATCAATTCGCCGGACGGTCCAAGCGGGCCCATGAGGCCGGCTTCGTCCGGATTGGCTGATTGTCATGCCCGCCGCTTTCCTTTAGTTTGCGCCCAATCGCGCGGGGTCAGCCTCGCCCGGGCACCCGTAGCTCAGCTGGATAGAGCGCTGCCCTCCGAAGGCAGAGGTCACAAGTTCGAATCTTGTCGGGTGCACCAAATCCCTCAAAGCTCCTGTCATCTCGCCGGATCGGTGACCCGGTCGGACAGGCTTGTCCTGTGATGATGCGTCAGCGCCCCCGACAGCGCGGAGATGGAGGCCGCGGGAAGCGGATCGACTCCCGGCTCTATCCCGCCCTTCGCCGGCTCCGGTCCTTCCAAAAATAGACCCAAAAACAGTGTCCAGCTCCCGGCGGCGGCTTAAGGTTAGCGGGCAGATCCAACGGTCGAAGGCCCCCGGCCGCGCCATATCTGCGAAGAGCTGCGTCGGATGCACCCTTTCGACGTAGCGCCCGACAACAAGAGGGAGCGCTGCCCGTAATGAAACTTCTTCTGCATATCGGAACCGCAAAGACCGGAACAACGACCGCGCAGCAATGGCTCTCGAAAAACAGACCGACGCTGAATAACACCGGCCTCTGGTACCCCGAGGTCGGCGGCGTCAACCATCAATGGCTCGCGATATTGGCGATGGACCCGGACAAACCCGATGACGGCTTTTATCGGCTCGGACTCACCGATCCCGAAAAGCACGAAGCCTTCGTCAGCAAAGTATCAGAGGCCTTTGCGCGCGAATACGCCTCGGCCTCCAGCGCCAGGCTGAGGACGGCCGTGATCTCCAGCGAGCATCTCCAACTGCGTCTTCCAAACGACGAAATGGTCGCACGGGTTGCACGGTTTCTCGCGGATTATTTCACATCCGTTGAGGTCATCATTTATCTGCGTCCGCAGGTCGATTACGCCGTTTCCAGTGCATCGACGGCATCGTTGCTGGGATCGAAAGTCGACGTCGACTGGTTCAACAACGAATCGAGTCTGGAGGCGCATCTCGATTACAATCAGCTCGTGGATCGGTGGGAGGAGGCATTCGGAAGATCAAACGTGAGGCTCTTTTCCTACAGGCACGCACCATCCCTCGTGGAGATGTTGATCGAGCGATTTGGCATCGACCGGACAAATACGGTGGGTGTTCCAAATCTCAACACGGCGCTGAGCGTGGAAAAGATCGCCCTCAACAACGCCCTGCAAATTCCGCAATTCAACGAGGACAACGTCGTCAACCAGAACAGGGACATTCCTTTTTCCGCTCTGCCCAAAGGAAACAAGCTATCCATCGGCCTGCCTCTGGCGCGAAAGATCCAGGATCGCTTCAACAAGTCGAACCGCCTGCTCGCAGAGCGGCGCGACGATGTTCGATGGGAAGACCTGAATCCGGATTGGTCCGCATACGACCGGCCAAGCAATCTTCATCTTCTCGATCAAGAGTGCCTGTTCGGCCGGGAACTCGCGAGCCTGGTTCAGGCCTTTAACGGACAACTGCATCTCGAACGCGCCGCGCATGCGATCAGCGGAATTCAGTTCGCAGTGGCGCAAGGAAAGGTTGAACAGGCCCGCGGGCATCTCAGGGCGGCGCTGCAGGAAATCGACGCCGCCGCTCAGATCAAGAACCTGAAATCGAACGCCGACCGAATGAGATCGATCGCCGTACAAGCCGCACAGGCCCTCAGGCAACCGTCCCCCCAAAGCTGATGCCTTCGCCTCGCAACAAAGGTTGGAGGCCTGGCAACACCGCAATCATTCCAAAACCGAAGGGTCTTGCGTTGCCATTGGCGACGAAGGGGTGGAGCGTAACTGAAAGGCAGGTTCGACCTGTTCCAGAATGATACGTTCGCAGTGTTGGTTGTCGTGGCGTACGGGGAGCGTACTCATGTTGAACAGCGATGGGCGTCTGTTGCGTGGTCGGCGTGTCCGAAAAGGGAGAGTCGCGAGCCCGACTTTGCTCTCCGATGGCCTGATGCTCCTCGACGGATTCTGGATCATCTTCTCGGCTCTCGCGACCAAGATTGTTCTCAGTCTTTACCTCGCCAGGAGTGCGCCGCTCGACACCCGCCACCTCGCTGTGGCGCTGGTTATGGCATTTATGACCATTATTATCTTTCGGGCGCGGCGCCTTTACGAACTCGACGAGATCATGGAGCCGACGGGCCGCATTCGGCAGGTGCTTCAGGGCTTCATCACGGCCGTCACCCTGACGCTCGCCCTGGGCTTTCTCCTCAAGGTGTCCGACAACTTCTCGCGCATCTGGTTCATCACCTGGACAGCAAGTTGCGGCCTGGGCCTGCTCTTTCTTCATTCTCTCGCCGCCGGGGCGCTCAACCGGATAGATTCGAGTGGAATGCTGTCCCGGCAGATCGTCATTTATGGCGGCGGCACAAGAACAGGGGAACTGCTGAAGCGCCTTTCCCTTGCGCCCAGTAAATATACTGTCCTTGGCGTCTTCGATGACCTCCCTCCCGAGGACATCCCATGCGCGCTTGCGGGGGGTGCGGAGGACCTCATTGACCTCTGCCAATCACAGCCGGTCGACGAAATCATATTGTCGCTATCGAACGTCGAGGAGGAGAGGGTCAGCGGATTGCTGGAAAGATTCGGCGCCCTGCCGGTTGCCGTCCGCTTTTGCCCCCCATTTTCCTATCTCGCCCAACATGCCAAGGGCTTCGTCAAGCATCAGGGCATTACGCTGATCGAAGTCTTCGACCCGCCGCTCCGCGCCTGGGACCTGATCATCAAACGCACAGAGGACGTCATTGTCGGCTCGCTGGCGCTCATCCTTTTCTCAGTTCCCATGGCGATTGCCGCCATCGCCATCAAGCTCGACAGCAAGGGCCCGGTCTTCTTCCGGCAGGAGCGCTTTGGCTATAACGGTCAGAGGATCCATATCTGGAAACTTCGCACGATGAATGTCGTGGAGACCGGAGAGTCCATCGTCCCGGCACGCAGGCGCGACCCGCGCGTGACCCGTGTAGGCAAATTCCTGCGCATGACCAGCCTCGACGAAGTACCTCAACTGTTGAATGTCCTTCGCGGAGAGATGTCGCTCGTCGGCCCGAGGCCACATGCAATCGCCCATGACGAGGACTACAAGACCCGCCTCCCCGCCTTCGTCGGCCGCTACAAGGTCAAGCCCGGGATGACGGGCTGGGCGCAGATCAACGGCTCGCGGGGCGAGATCTCGTCCGAGCAGGATTTGCGGATGCGACTCGAATACGATCTTTTCTACCTCGAACACTGGTCAATCTGGTTCGACGTAAAAATTCTGAGTCTCACTCCACTTTATGGCCTCGTCGGCCGTAACGCCTATTGAAAGACTGCCCGGATCGCCTGCGCGCTCCAGCGCCGACCTGGCCGTCACCCCACCCCATCCGGACATCTTCATTATAGACAGATGATAGCAGGAATACGGCCCGAGCCGGCCCTGACTTGCCCATATCCGATGCAGATGGGCCACAGTCGAGCCACGTCATCACCCTGTCACATAACTTGAACCCAACCGTCACAACCCCCTGCTACTCCCGTCCGCAGGGGGCGTTCGTGGGCACGGCTCGCGGCTCGCAATCCTGCACAGAAGCTCACTCACAACACGGAGACGTCGAATGACGTTGAGAAAAATTCTGCTTGCAGGCACCGCGCTCGGTGCCGCAGCTCTGCTCACCGGTCCGGCTTTCGCTGGCTCGGCGGCGGTGACGCAAAACGAGATCAACACGCTGAAGCAGCAGATGGAAGATCTGCAGCAGAAGCTCGACGATCTGCAGGTTTCGACCCAGGCGCAGCTCAAGACCGTCAAGACGGCTCCTGCCAGCGATGCTTTCGTGACCATGAAGGGCGGCCATCCCACGATCGCCTCGAACGACGGCAACTTCACGCTGTCCTTCAACGGTCGTGCGCATTTCGACGTCGCGACGGCGAGCACCGACGACGGCCTGAAGAAGTACAATGACGGCGCCAACTTCCGCCGCGCCGAAATCGGCGTGTCGGGCACGGCCTACAAGGACTGGGGCTACGCTTTCGCCGTTCAGTTCGGCGGCAGCGGCAAGGACGGCAAGAACGCGCCGGCCGACATCAAAGAAGGCTACATCTCCTACAATGGTATCAAGGATGTGAGCATCCAGGCCGGCGCGATCTGCTTGCCCTTCACGCTCGACTATGCGACCAGCTCGAACGACATCACGCTCATCGAGCGCGCGGCCGCCGTGAGCATGATGGTTGGCCAGGCTTCGGATGACGGCCGCACCGCTTTCGGTGTCAAGGGTCATACGGACAACATCTTTGCGATGGCCTATTACACGAAGGATCGTCCCGGTCAGGACGCGACGACGCATAGCGAAAGCGACAACTGGCTCGGACGCGCTGTGTTCGCCTTCAACCCGGACGCGAATTCGGTCGTTCACATCGGTGGCGACGTCGCCTATTCCAGCCACTTCTCCAGCGACCCGAGCCTCGGCGATCGTCCCGGCATCCGTGTCGACGACATCAAGTACATCAACACGGGCAGCATCGCGAACGTCGACAGCGCAACCTTCTACGGTCCCGAAGCCGCCGTTGCCTACGGTCCGTTCCGCGCCCAGGGCGAGTACTACAAGTATGACTTCTCTCGCAAGAACAGCCTGTCCGACCTGAGCATGGACGCCTGGTATCTGCAGGCTTCGTGGATCATCACGGGCGAAGCCTACAAGTACAAGATCGGCGACGCGGCCTTCGGCGGCGTGAAGCCCTCGCACCCGATCGGTGCCGGCGGCTTCGGCGCGTGGGAAATCGCGGCTCGCTACAGCGACGCCGATCTCAATGATGGCGCCATCTTGGGCGGTCATGAGAAGCTGACGACGGTTGGCCTCAACTGGTACCCGAACAGCACCTTCCGTTTCATGCTGAACTACATGCATGGCGAAGAGACGCCGAACTCCTCGGGCACCGTCTCGAAGGACGGCAACGTCGACATCGTTGCGCTGCGCACGCAGTTCGCTTTCTGATCGATCCTCGCAGATCATCAGCAGCGGGAACCCCGGGGCTTCGGCTCCGGGGTTTTTGTTTTGTGCATCGGCATGTTCGGAGAGGACGCTTCCTTCACCTACGCACGGCGACGACCCGGATCGGCAGCGGCGGGATCGAAGAACATGCCCATGCGCAGGCTGTCGGCAATCCGCATGGCCCGCACCATGAAGGCGTCGGCTGTGGCGCCCGGGCAAATCTCGTCCACGGTCGCGCGGAAGAGGGCAAGCCACTGGTCGAAATGCTCCGGCCGCACCGTCTTCAGGCGCATATGGACCAGCATCGGCTGGCCCTTGTAGCGGCCGGAGGTGAGCATGACCGAGGACCAGAAGTCGAACATCTTATGAAGATGTGGCTCCCAGTCCGCACCGATGGCGCGCTCGAAGATGGGGCCGAGGAGCGCGTCGTCGCGTATCCGTCCATAAAAAGTGCGGACGACGGCTTCTATCTCCCGCTCGTCGGTCAGCACCGGCGGCAGGGCCCGGCGCAGCGCGCGGTCTTCGTGCTCATCCATCCGGCTTCTCCGATCAGGCACATGCAACATGGTCTGACATAGGCACAGGTGCCGCCGGAGGCAATGCCGCGTCCTGCGGCAAAACGACGGTGCCTAGCCCAGCCCGTGAAGCCGCGCGCGCTCTATGTCGTCCTTTAGCGTCCGCGCGGCGAGCAGATAATGCACCGCAGCCCAGACCCAGACGACGGAAATGGTGAGCAGCGCATAGCGCAGCGACTCCTGGCCATAGGTGGGATGGTAGAGGTCGCTCAGAAGCCCGGCGAGCTGCGGCCCGAGCCCCATGCCAATCAGGTTGAGTACAAGAAAAAGGACGGCCGAGGCCGCTGCCCTCATGCGGACGGTGACGAGCGCCTGCGTCATGGCCAGCGACGGCGCGATATAGGCCGCTCCCCCGAAGGCCGGAATGACGAAGATCGTGAGCGCGGCCACCTTGCCCGCAGACAGATAGAGCGCGATGGAGAAGGGAAAGCAAATACCGACGACGATGGCGACGACCCAGACGTTCCAGCGGATGTCGCGCTTGGCCAGCCGGTCTGCAAAATGGCCGGTGAAATATGTGCCCGCGCCGCCAGAGATGCCAATGATGAGGGCGAGCGCCGTGCCGATTTCACCCGGCGTCATAGCGAAGGAGCGCGAAAGAAAAGCAGGTAGCCAGGTTACGCCCGCATAGCCTCCCATGGCCGCGAGCGCGGAGCCAAAGGCGATGTGGCGGAAGGAGCGCTGCGACCAGAGAAGACGGAAGACCTCGGCGATGCGCGGCGCCGCCCCCTCACCTTGCAAAGTCAGGCCGTCGGCATGGCCGCGCACCGGCTCCTTCAGGGTAAAGCGAACGAGAAGCGCAATGATGAGCCCCGGTACGCCGACGACATAAAACGCCGCACGCCAGCCATACCACTGGCTTACCCAGCCGCCGACCAGAAAGCCTATGAGAATGCCGATATTGATGCCGAGCGAGTAGACGCCCATGGCGCTCGCGCGCTTCTCCGGCGGGAACATGTCCGAGATCATCGAATGGGCGGGCGGGCTCGAACCGGCCTCGCCAACGCCAACACCGATGCGGGCCAGCGCGAGCTGCGCGAAGCTCGTGACCGATCCGCAAACCACCGTCATGCCGGAAAAGATCGTCAGCGCCAGCGCGATGATATTGCGCCGATTGCCGCGATCGGCCCAGACGGCGATCGGAATACCGAGCGTCGCATAAAAGAGCGCAAAGGTGATGCCGGAGAGGAAGCCGAGCTGCGTGTCGCTAAGCCCTAACTCCATCTTGATCGGCTGCAGGAGGATCGAAAGGATCTGGCGGTCGACGTAATTCGCGGTGTAGGCCATCATCAAAAGACCCAGCGCGTAATTGCGGTAGGCGGGCGAAAACGCCACGGATGTCAGTGATGCGCTTTTTGAAACGCCTCGCGCGGGCGCAACTATGGCGGCGCTTGCCTCGTCAGTCATGCGGATCCTCCCAGATCGCGGCCTTTTTCGCGGATTGCTCCGTCTCCTCCCGGCCCGGGCCAAGCGTAACAGCGGGGTGCGCTTTGACAACCCGTTGAATAGGCAAACATTTCTGTCAGGAAGGTGCCGTAGGCCCCGCGACGGACATGTCCGTTTTTGGCGAGTGGGGCCGGCGCGGCGGGAGTAGACTTCCACCATGACCATTGAAACCCTCGATCCGGATTTCTACTACCGCGTGATCAGCGCGAAGGACGCCCGCTTCGACGGGCGCTTCTTCACCTGCGTCACCTCGACGGGAATCTATTGCCGTCCGATCTGCCCGGCGCGGACACCGAAGCGGGAGAATTGCCGCTTCGTCGCGAGCGCGGCCGCCGCCGAGGCTTTGGGCTTCCGCTCGTGCTTGCGCTGCCGTCCGGAAACGGCCCCGGGAACACCCGCCTGGGCAGGCACACAAGCCTCCGTTGCCCGCGCACTCAGGCTCATAGAAGATAGCGCACTGGACGAGGATGGCATTGAGGCGCTCGCTGCCCGCGTCGGCCTTGGCGCACGACAGCTTCGGCGTCTCTTCCTCGCTCATGTCGGCGCGACGCCGCAAACCTTCGCAGCAAACCGCCGGCTGCTGACGGCGAAGCAACTCATCACCGAAACGAATATGAGCTTCGCCGACATCGCTTTCGCTGCCGGATATCAGAGCCTTCGCCGCTTCAACGACGCTGTGCGGGCAAGTTATGGAGTCGCGCCGACGGCGCTCCGGCGCGACAAATCCGCGGAGCTCGCGTCCCGGCCGGGAAGCGCGATCACGCTGCGTCTCGGCTATCGCCCGCCTTTCGATTGGGAGCGGCTTCTCTCCTATCTCTCGATCCGCGCCATTCCCGGCATCGAGGAAATCGGCGCGACGGAATATCGCCGCAGCTTTCGTCTCGCCGACGCTTCCGGCGTGGTCACCGCTGTGCCATCGGCAAAGCCCAATGCACTCGACATCCATATCATGGGCGAAGGCCGCCTTCCCGTCCGGCAGATCGCAACGCGCATCAGACGTATCTTCGATCTTGATGCGGATCCGCTGGCGATTGCCGCATGCTTGCGCGATGACGCTTTGCTCGGCCCGCGCCTCGCGCAAGCTGTGGGCATGCGCGTACCGGGCGCTTTCGATGGTTTCGAGCTTGGCGTACGCGCGATACTCGGCCAACAGGTTTCAGTGAAGGGCGCGACGACGCTCACCGGCCGGGTGGTCGCCCGCACCGGCGAGCCGCTCTCGCGCGGAGACGGCAAGCTCACCCATTATTTCCCAACACCGGAAGCGTTGGCCCGCGCCGATCTTTCAGGCCTCGGCCTCACGGGCGGACGCATCGCCACGCTCAAGGCATTTGCAAAGGCCGTTGCGCGGGGCGATGTGAGTTTCGATCCGGCGCAGACGCTCGACGAAAAGATCGCCGAGCTTTGCGCAGTGCCCGGTATCGGCGAATGGACGGCGCACTACATAGCGCTGCGCGCCATCGGTGAGCCGGACGCCTTCCCCGCTTCCGATCTCGGGCTTCGCAAGGCGGCGGGAAATATCTCGACGCGCGCGCTCATGGATATGGCGGAAGGCTGGCGACCATGGCGCGGCTATGCCGCGCTGCTGTTATGGATGGTGCCCGTTATCGAAACGCAGGCATTGGCCGCCGATTGAGGAGGGAAAGATGAAACAAAGGACCGAAAGCGAACTCGCGGTGACGAGCCTCAAGACGCCCATCGGGATTCTCCGGCTGGCAGCCAGTGAAGACGGCCTCGTCGCGGTCGTCTTTCCCGAAGAAAAGAAGAAGCGCGAATTCGCCGATATGCGCGGATGCGACGCGGCGCAGGCGCATCTCGACGCAGCGGTGAAAGCACTCAACGAATATTTTGCGGGGAAACGAAAGGACTTCAGCGACCTGAAGCTCGCGCCGAAGGGCACGGAGTTTCAACTCGGCGTCTGGAAGGCGCTTCGCAAAATTCCCTTCGGGGCGACGAAGAGCTACGCCGACATAGCGCGCATGATCGGCAATCCGAAAGCAATGCGCGCCGTAGGCCTTGCCAATGGCAAGAATCCGATCCCGATCATCGTGCCCTGCCACCGCGTCATTGGCGCGAACGGCACGTTGACCGGCTTTGGCGGCGGCCTACCGACCAAGAAGTGGCTGCTCACGCATGAGGGCGTGACGACACCCGCGCTTCTCTAGGCCTTACCTTCCGCAGCAGGAACCACTAGATTGAAAGCAGATTCACCCTCGGCGGAGAGTTTCAAATGATTGGGCATGGTTATTTCGGGTTTGGCTGGCTTATCGTAGCCGTGCTCGACATTTACGCGATCATCAAGATCGCGCAGAGCAATGCCGAGCCGATCTGGAAGGCGATCTGGATCGTCGTCGTGCTCGCGCTGCCCGTTCTCGGCCTTGTTCTCTGGTTCCTGTTCGGCCCCAAGGGCTGAGACGCCGCTATTCAAACAACGAGGCCAGATCCGGCTCGCCGTTTCGCGGCAGCGCGATGGTTTCGATACCGGCGAAGCGGACGATCGTCTCCACCGTCTCTTCCAGCGGCACGGGCGCGGAAAGCGACTCGCTCACCACGATGGCGCGCGGTTCGAGATCGTTGCGGCGCATCACGTCGAGCGTCGTCAGCGTGTGGCTGATCGAGCCGAGATAGGAACCGACGACGAGGAGCGGCACGATGGAGGCCGGCTTCAGCGCGATCATCCAGTCAAGCACTGTGCGGCTGTCGTCGAGCGGTACCATGAGACCACCCACACCCTCGATAACCAGCGGATCATGGATCGCCGCACGGGCGAGGCAGTGATGCACGAGCTCGCCAAAATCGATCTCCGCGCCTTCGCGCCGCGCCGCCATGTCAGGCGAAAGCGCCGCGCGGAACCTCCAACGCGAAACAATATCTGCATTGTCGAACTCGACGAGTTCACCCAGCGCGGCGAGCAGCGCCGCCGGATCGCTCGCCGCGAAACTCTCTTCGTCGAGACCGCTGACGATCGGCTTCAGCGCCCGCACCGCAAGGCCCTTCGCCAGAAGCTGGCGGACAAGCAGGGCAGAGACATAGGTCTTGCCGATATCGGTACCGGAAGATGTGACGAAGATCGTGCTCATGTTACTCGGCGGCTCGTTTCGGCAGAATGCGATCGCGGACAAGGCCTGCAAGACGCAGGATATCCTCGTCCTTGTGTTCCGCCGTAAAAGTGAAGCGCAGGCGCGCGGTGCCCGCAGGCACCGTTGGCGGACGGATGCCAGTGACGAGATAGCCTTCCGCTTCGAGCAGCGCCGACGCCTTCATCGTCGCCTCGGCTTCGCCGATGACGAGCGGCACGATGGGACTTTCCGGCGCGGGGAGATTGAGCGCTCGTGTAAAGAGCGCGGCTTTCTTCACCGGCAGCGCGGCATAATCCGGGTTCTCCTCGATCACGTCGAGCGCCGCGATGGCGGCGGCGACGGAAGCGGGCGGAAGACCCGTCGAATAGATGAGCGTACGCGCACGCGTGCGGATGAGATCGACGACCGGCTTCGACGCGCAGAGATAGCCGCCATAGGAACCGATGGCCTTGGACAGTGTGCCCATCTGCAAGGGAACATCAGCCTTTACGCCGCCGACAAAACTCGATCCTCGCCCCTCGCCGACAACGCCGATGCCATGCGCGTCATCGGTCATCAGCCAGGCGTCATGCGCCTTTGCAAGCACTGCCATTTCATGCACAGGGGCGAGATCACCATCCATGCTGAAGACGCCGTCGGTCAGGATCAGACAATGACGGGCGTGGCCGCGATGCGCCGCGAGCAGATCCGTCAGATGACCGAGATCGTTATGGCGGAAAATATGCGCCTCTGCCCCCGAGAGCTTCGTGCCCATCAGGAGGCAGGAATGCGACAGCTCGTCGACAAGGATGAGGTCGCCGGGGCCGACCAGCGCCGGCACGATGCCGAGATTGGCAAGATAGCCTGAGCCGAAGATTACGCAGTCCTCTGCCTGCTTCAGCTTCGCGAGCCGCGCTTCGAGAATGCCGAAGAGCGGATGATTGCCGGTGACGAGACGCGAGGCTCCGGAGCCTGTACCATATGTTTCGATCGCATTGATCGCCGCCTTCTTGACGCGCGCATTCTGCGACAGATTGAGATAATCGTTGCAGCAGAACGAGATGAGCTCGCGCCCGTTCCTCGTCGCGCGTACCTCTTCGCGGCGATCCGTCTCGACGAGCCAGCGTCTGAGATTGCGCGCTTCCATCTCGGCGAGCTTGGCGGCTGCGAATGCGTCGAGCGAGGACATCACGCATTCACCCGGATGACGGGCTTGCCGATGCTGCGGCGTTCGAGCAGGCCCTGCAGCACCGTGCCCGCCTCTTCGAGCGGGAATGTCGCGGTGGGTTCGGGATGGATTTTCCTCTCGACCACCCATTCGGTCAGCTTCTTCATCAGCGGAATGTTCGCCTTCGGGTTCGCGCGGATCTCACCGCCCCAATCAACGCCGACGAGAGAGGCGCGCTTCAACAGCGCCAGATTGAGCGGCAGTTTCGGAATCTCGCCATTAGCGAAGCCGACGACGAGATGACGGCCGCCCGGCGCGAGGCAGCGGAAGGCCGTTTCGGAATAGGCGCCACCGACCGGATCGTAGACGACATTGACGCCGCGCTTTTCCGTCAGTGCATCGAGCGCCTTGCGCCATTCGGGATCGGAATAGTCGAGTACTTCATCGGCGCCATGCGCCTTGGCGGCGGCGCGCTTTTCAGGCGACGAGGCCGCCGCAATGACCTTCGCGCCCATGGCCTTGGCGACGTCGATCGCCGCCATGCCAACGCCGCCCGCAGCGCCCAGCACCAGAACCGTCTCGCCCGGTTGCAGCTTGCCACAGGTCTCGAGGCCGTAAAGCGCCGTGCAATAGGAGACAAGGAAACCCGCCGCCGCTTCCGCGCTCATCTCATCAGGGATCGTCGAGCAGAGAAAAGCCGGAAGGGCCAGTTTTTCCGCAAGCGCGCCACGGCTCGACAGCGCCATGACGCGGTTGCCGATGAGTTCGCCCGGAAGCCCCTCGCCCACCGCTTCGATGGTGCCTGCAACCTCGCTGCCCGGCACGAAGGGAAGCGGCAGCTTCACCTGATAGGTGCCGCGCACGAAAAGCGCGTCTACATAACCGAGCCCCGCGGCTTCGACCGCGACCAACACCTCGCCGGGGCCGGGAACCGGCTCAGGCAGGTCCTCGACGGCAAGAGCGCTGGGCTCACCATAGTTGACGCAGCGGATGGCACGCATGGCATTAACTTTCGGATGTCATTGGACTTTCGGACCCGACCCTAGTTCGCGATCCGCAAAAGTGTAAGCGGTTTTTCTATGGGCTCGCCCCCATATCTGGTCCCTTCTCCTGCGTCTTGCAATGCAGGGAAAGCTGCCTATGCTGCGCTCCGACAGTTATGTTTCCACAAGGGAAAGTGCCTCCCATGACCCTCCAGACACGCATCGACGAAGCCCAGCCGGCGGTTGCCGCCCGGACCGATCCGGACAAGCTCCGTCACGACTGGACGCGCGAGGAAGTGCAGGCGCTTTACGACCTTCCCTTCAACGATCTTCTCTTCGAGGCGCAGATCGTCCATCGCCGCTGGTTCAACCCGAACCAGGTACAGAAGTCGACGCTGCTTTCGATCAAGACGGGCGGCTGCCCGGAAGATTGCGGCTATTGCGCCCAAAGCTCGAAGTTCGACACGGGCCTCAAGGCGACGAAGCTGATGGAAGTGCAGCGCGTGCTCAATGAGGCGAAGAAGGCGAAGGACGCCGGCGCCTCGCGCTATTGCATGGGCGCCGCCTGGCGTTCGCCGAAGGACCGCGACATGGATTCCATCGTCGCCATGGTCGAAGGCGTGAAGGCCATGGGCATGGAAACCTGCATGACGCTCGGCATGCTCTCAGTTGAACAGACGATGCGCCTCAAGGATGCCGGCCTCGACTACTACAACCACAATATCGACACCTCGGAAGAATATTACAAAGAGATCGTCACGACACGGACCTTTGCTGATCGCCTCGAAACGCTGGAGCGCGTGCGCGATGCCGGCATCAATGTCTGCTCCGGAGGCATCGTCGGCATGGGCGAAGGCAAGGATGACCGGGTCGGCATGCTGACGGCGCTGGCGAACCTGCCCGAACACCCGCAGAGCGTGCCGATCAATACGCTGATGCAGATCGAAGGCACGATGCTCGGAAAATCCGAAACCATCGACCCGATCGACTTCGTGCGCACCATTGCGGTGGCGCGCATCATCATGCCGAAATCGGTCGTGCGTCTTGCGGCGGGCCGCGAGAACATGACCGAAGAAGCGCAGGCACTTTGCTTCCTCGCCGGCGCCAATTCGATCTTCATCGGCGAGAAGCTGCTCACCACGAAGAACCCGGAAGCGGACAAGGACGAGCGCCTGTTCAGGAAGCTCGGCCTCGAACCGATGCCTGCACATAGCTGCCCGTCGGAGAAATAATTCATCGCCTGCCCGCGTCATGACCGGAAACGCCCGGCCATGACGCCTGTGAAGCAGCTACCCCACCGCCAGACCGGCGCCGAGCGTTGCGCGCCAGTGCCGCAGGCGCTCCTTCAGCGCGGCGTCGAGCAGATACCCCGTCAGATCCTCGTCCTCGATGCGCTCGACGGTCTCATAGGCGAAGGACTGTTCGCCTTCGGCATTCCAGACCGTCTGCAACGCCTTGTTCGGATGCGAGCCGAGGCGCAGCGAGAACCAGATACCGTTCTGTTGCGCGTCGAGATTGCGGCTCGGCGCAACCCATACCTCGCCCGTCGCCACACAGCGCAGCGCATAGATGCCGGGCGAGGACTTTCTTTCCTTATAGGCCTTGATCAGCTCTTTCCTGCGTTCGCCCTTCATGGCTGAACCTCTCTCGCGCACGACAATTGCCGCGCGACGCTTGCCGAAAGACGGGCACGCGCGGCCATGTCGCGCGGGTGCACCCAATCGCGGCCGATCAGCTCCCAGTCGGGATCGGCAGTGTCGATCCCCTGATCGGCCAGAAGCTCCGCACCGCAGATGACGAACTGGCTTCTGAAGGGAAAGAGAAAGCGCCGCGGATGCGCGGCGAGCACGGCCTCGGCTTCCTCATAAGTCGTGAACCAGAGATTGATGAAGAAGGAGGCGCGCAGGCCGAAGAGCTGCTCGGGGTTGAAGGCGGCGCGGAGGCGGGCGTCGGCTTCGGCCTTCATGTGCCGCCAGTCACCGAAGCCAGCCTCGACCGCGATCGCGTCGAGCGCGTGCTTGTGCTGCACACGCTCGCGTTCGGCCAAGATTTCCTCCGGCGATTTCGCAGCCCAGTAGGACGCGCGGCGGATGCGGGCGGCGGCGCGAAGGGCGAGCGTCTCGTCGCCACCGCAAAGCCGCTTGAGAAGCAGGCTCGCCTTGCGTTTCGATATTTCGATGTCGTGGAAGCGTGTGTCACTGCGCACGGATTTCTCCCCTTGTTCAAGATTGCCGTCGGTCCGAAACAACGGCAAACAACTGGAGCGTGGCGTCAGCGTCTGCAAAATCCGGCGGCGGAAAAACCGCTGCCCCTATCGTCAGGTCGAGGGTGAGAGACTCTTTGTCGGACGGCGGCGCCCCTCGTGGCACCGACTGGCAATATAGGCCGGGTGGACACGGCTTGCCAACCGGCGGGGTGTTGTCTTCTTGCCATGCCGGCCCGAAATACGGCTATGTTGCGGCCATAAATTCGTCAGAAAGCGACACCTGCGATGCCCATGCCCTTTCCGCCCCGCAATCCCCTGCTGAACGACGTGCCGCGCTGGCTTGAAGAAGGCGCGCCCCATCTCTGGCTGCCTTATACGCAGATGCAGACGGTCCCCATGCCGTTGCCCGTTGTGAAGACCGATGGCGTGAGACTGACATTGGCGGACGGGCGCGAACTCATCGACGGCACATCCTCCTGGTGGACGGCGGCGCATGGCTACAATCACCCGCATATCCGGCAGGCGGTGACGGCGCAGCTCGAGCGCATGCCGCATGTGATGCTGGGCGGCCTCGCGCATGAACCTGTCATGACGCTCGCGACGCGGCTCGCAAAACTCCTGCCCGGCGACCTCAACCACACATTCTTTTCAGAGTCGGGCTCGGTCTCGGTCGAGATCGCGATGAAGATCGCGGTGCAGTTCTGGATCAACTCCGGCATCAAGGGAAAGAAGCGCTTCGTCTCCTTCCGCGGCGGCTATCACGGCGACACGCTGGCGGCCATGTCGGTCTGCGATCCCGACGAAGGCATGCACACGCTCTTCAAGGGCGCGATCGCCGAACAGCTGATCACCGGGCTGCCGACCACACCCGAAAAGGAAGCAGCCCTCGACGCTTTCCTCGCCACCCATGCGCATGAAGTCGCCGCCGTCATGACGGAGCCCCTGGTCCAGGGAGCGGGCGGCATGATCTTCCATGACATCGAAACGCTCAAGCGTCTCCGCCGCCTTTGCGACAAGCACAATGTCCTGCTCGTCCTCGACGAAATCTTCGTGGGCTTCGGCCGCACCGGTTCGATGTTCGCCTGCGAGGCCGCGGGCATCGTTCCCGACATCGTGACGCTTTCCAAGGCGCTGACCGGCGGCACCATGGCATTGGCCGCCACCGTCGCGCGGACGAAGGTCTTCGAAGCCTTCCTCAGTGACGACCCCTCGAAGGCGCTGATGCACGGGCCGACCTATACCGGCAATCCGCTCGCCTGCGCGGCGGCCAATGCCTCGCTCGACCTCTTCGAGCGCGAACCCCGGCTGCGGCAGGTCGCCGCAATCGAGGCACAGCTTCGGCGCGAGCTCGAACCAGCCCGGTCGATCAAGGGCGTGCGGGACGTGCGCGTCAAAGGCGCCATCGGCGTTATCGAGCTCGAGGCAATGTCCAATCTTGATGGGTTGAAACGCCGCTTCGTCGAGGAGGGCGTCTTCATCCGGCCCTTCGGCAAGATCGTCTACACGACGCCTCCCCTCGTCATCGGGGAGGAGGATCTCGCCCGGCTGACCGCCGCAATGCTCAAGATCACGGCAGAAGCGGCGTTACGCTGAGGCCAACTGTGCCCCATCGGCCACTTTCAATTGTATGACGGACCGGTTGGTTAGCTAAATATTGAGCCAAAATGGGTCAGACTCTAATCTCGGAAGAGGGACTGATTCGGTCCCTTCCGCCGTCCGAGATAATCGGTTGGTCGTGGAAGCGCGGGGGGCGAGCGCTTCCGGGCCTGCGGCGGATTTTGCTTTGTGACCAGCGTCTGCCCGCTATCCGACATGAGGAAGCCTAAGTCCATGCACGTCATAGCGTTTGCGTCTCAGAAGGGCGGCTCCGGCAAGACAACGCTGGCCGGCCATATCGCGGTGGAGGCCGAGCGGCGGAATGAGGGGCCTGTCGCGCTCATCGACACCGACCCGCAGGGCAGCCTTTCGCAATGGTGGAACGCGCGCGACGCGGAGCGGCCCTTCTTCGTGCGTTCCTCGCATGAGGGGCTGGCGAACGATCTGAAACGCCTGAAAGATGGCGGCGTCGGCCTCGTCGTCATCGATACGCCGCCCGCCATCACCGCGACCATCGCCCATGTGATCAGTCTTTCGGACCTCGTGGTCATTCCAACCCGACCGAGCCCGCACGACCTCCGGGCGGCAGGCGCGACGGTTCGCATCTGCGATGAAATCTCGAAGCCGCTGGTCTTCGCCGTCAACGGCGCCGCCCCCCGGGCCCGCATCACCACGGAAGCCGTGATCGCGCTCTCCCATCACGGCCCGGTCGCCCCCTCGGTCATCCATCAGCGAATCGATTTCGCCTCGAGCATGATCGACGGACGGACCGTCATGGAGATCGCCTCCCAGACCAAATCAGCCGAGGAAATCGGCGACTTGTGGTCGTTTTTGAGCGATCGCCTGCATGGACGCGAGACATCTCCGTTCGCCTCGGGTAGTTTCGCAGGCGATACGCTCAGAGGTGCCGCTTAAAATGTCCAAGAAGCCTGCTTCGCTCACCAGCGACCTGCTCGCGCGCAAGGGAGAGGCCGAACCCCTCTCGATAGATCCAAGTGCGCGCATGTCGCTGTTCGCGGAGCCGGACTATCCGACGGGTGGCGGAACGGACCGGCGGGACGAGGGCGAACGCCCCCAGCCGCCTGAGCCTGAAATCATCTATACGGCCGAGGAGACCTCGTCGGGCTTCGGCAGCTCGCGCCTCGTCATTGGCGCGGTGCTGGGCGCCATCGTCATCGGCGGCGTCCTGCTCGTCATGTCGAACAAGTCCGATCGCGGCGTCGCGCCGGTCGCCCCCGATATGACGGCACAGACCACGACGCCTGAGGCCACGCCCGCAGCGCCAGTCGCGCAGGCGCCTGCGCCGGAAGCGGCAGTTCCCGAAGACGCCGCGCCGGCGGCATCTGCGCCGGCCATGAGCACAGCCGGAACCACCATCGTTCCGACCGTGCCCGCCGAGCAGAGCGCGGCTCCTGCCCCGGCCCAAACACCGTCTCAGGCACCGGCCCAGGCAGCGTCTGTACCCGCACCCGCTGTCCAGGTGTCCGAAGCACCCGTGGCGCAAGCTGCCGCGCCCGCACCGGAAGCTCAGGCCCCGGCGGCACCGGCCGAAGAGGCGGCACCCGCAGCCGCTGCGCCGAAGCCCGCGAAAATTGCCGCGGCCGGCGCCTGGGTGGTGCAGATATCCGCCCTTCGCGACGAGAAGAGCGCCCATGCCGCCTGGTCGAAGCTCACCAAACGCTTCCCCGCCGTGCTTGGTGGCCATGCGCTGAATATCGAAAAGGCCGACCTCGGCGCCAAAGGCACCTATTACCGGGTCCGCGCGGCAGGCTTTGCGAGCAAATCCGCCGCCCAGAGCGCCTGCGGCAAGCTCAAGGCGGGCGGTCAGGACTGCATGGTGAAGAAGCGCTGAGTCGTCTTCCGAAAAGCTAAGGACTTCAGAGCCTAGGCTTCATCCTCATCGTCATCTTCATCGACCCTGCCGAAGGGATCGGCACCATAGCGGTGCAATCCCGGCCCATGCATTTCGAGCCATTTCTTCGCGGCTTCGTAATTGGGCATGGCCTCTTCGACCAGCGCCCAGAAGCGCGGGCCGTGATTCATGTGGCGGAGATGGGCGACCTCATGGGCCGCCACATAGTCGAGAACATGGGACGGCGCCATGATGAGGCGCCATGAGAAGGACAGTGCGCGCGAAGGCGAGCAGGAGCCCCAGCGGCTCGTCTGGTCCCGCAGCGTGATACGCGACGGGCGGACATCGAAATCGGCCGCGAAGGCCAGCGCCTTCTCGTTGAGTTCGGTGCGCGCCTGAAGCTTCAGCCAGTCGCTGACCCGGCGCTGCACGAAGGAGGCGTGGCCTTTCACGCAGATTTCCGGCAAGCCGCCCGTATCGACCGACCGCACCCGCCAGACCGGGCCGAGGCCCGCGGCCTCCCGGCGACGCGGAACCACATGACGGATCAGATGCTCGCGTCCCCGGAACGGGATGATCTCGCCATCCTTGAAAGGCACCGGCGGCGGCACGCGCTCCAGCCGTTCGGCGATCCATTCGCGCTGCTCGCGCGCGAATTGCAGCGCATTGAGCATGCCCCGCCGGGAGGGTGAGGTGACCTGTACGGAGCCCGCGGCGAGATCGACGCGGACGATGATCCGCCGCGCACGGGGATTATGTGTCGCTGTGACGGGAACCATGCGTCCGTCGATATCGAGATAGTCGATATGAAGCGGAATTGGTTTGGCGCGTTTCGTCATGATGTGGCGAATTCTTTCACCAGTCGGCAGGGGCGGCGCAGTCGGCGCCGCAAGCGATCGTCTCTCGACGCCTTCACCCCTAGAGACGAACCGGAACAAGCATGACACGAATCGCCATCGGCTTCGCAAGTGCAATCCGTCGCGCCAAAAAAATTCTTTTAAGAAATTAATTCGTGTCCGGTACGTTTTGATACCCGCCGGTCTCAGCCACGAGAGGCGTGTCTCGCCATAAAGTCGCGGACGCGCGGCGCAATCTCGGTCTTCCAGCGCGAACCGTTGAAGACACCGTAATGCCCGACGCCCGGCTGCTCCCAATGATCGCGCATCGAAGCGGGAAGCGCCGAGGCGAGCTTGTGGGCGGCCCTGGTCTGACCGACGCCCGAGATATCGTCCTTCTCGCCCTCGACGGTCATCAGCGCCGTGCGCGTGATCGCTTGCGGACGCACCAGCCGCTCGCGGTGGAAGAGCTCGCCCTTGGGGAGCTGATGCTGGACGAAAACCCGGTCGACGGTTTCAAGGTAGAACTCCGCCGTCATATCCATGACCGAGAGATATTCGTCATAGAACTCACGGTGCTTCTGGGCGCTGTCGCCATCGCCCTCGACCATATGGTCGAAGTAATTCCAGTGCGCATCCATGTGGCGGTCGAGATTCATGGCCATGAAGCCAGAAAGCTGGACAAAGCCCGGATAGACGCGGCGCATGAAGCCGGGATGAGGCATCGGAACCGTGGTGATCACGTTCCGCTCGTACCATTCGGTGCCGCGCTCGGTGGCGAGCCGGTTCACCTCGGTCGGGCTTTCGCGCGTGTCGATCGGCCCACCCATCAGCGTCACGGTGAGGGGCGACAGCGGATCCTCGTCCTCGTTCATGGCCGCGACGGCGGCGAAAACCGGGACGGAGGGCTGGCAGACTGCCAGCACATGCACATCGGGGCCCAGTGCCTGGATCATCTCGATGACATAATCGACATAATCGTCGAGGTGAAAGTTCCCCGCCGAGACTGGCACGGCGCGGGCATCGATCCAGTCGGTGATGTAGACGTCGCAATGGGGCAACATGGCCTCGACCGTGCCCCGGAGCAGCGTCGCGTAATGGCCGGACATGGGCGCGACGATGAGCAGCTTCGGCTGGTCGGCGAGCCCCTTCGCAGCGGAGGCCTCACGTTCAAAACGGATGAGCTTGCAGAAGGGCTTCTCCCAGACGACGCGCTCGACTACTGGCACCGGCTTGCCGGCGATCTCGGTCTCGTCGAGGCCGAATTTCGGCTTGCCGTAGCGCCGCGTCACGCTTTCGAAAAGGTCGAGGGCAGCAGCCATGTTCTTGGCGCCGATCGTGTCACCGAATGGATTGAGCGGATGGCGCAACGCCCAGAGGCTGAATTCAGCAGCAGCGCGGAAGGGTGTGACGGCCGCGTGATTGATCTCGTAGAGCTGATAGAGAACCATCGGCCAACCTCTTCTGACATCTCGATGCTGCGATGCAGCACAATACAGGAAATGGTTGGAGATGTGGCTAAAAAAACGTCATGCGATATTCAATACATTGAAAAACAAAGGTTTTTCTGAAGACGTCGGGGAGGCCGCGACCGGCCTCCCCTGCTCTTGCCTTATTTCGCCGCGGCGAGCTTTCCGCCGAAACGTGCCTTCTGGTCAGCGGCGGAATGACGCTTCGCCACCCGGTTTGCGCCGCCGATCACCGCCTTGAAGGAAGCCGTGATGATATTCGGGTCGATGCCGACGCCGAAAATATCGCCGGGCACACCATCCTCGGCGACCTCGACATAGGCAACCGCCCTGGCATCCGCACCGTGGCCGAGCGAATGCTCATCGTAATTGCGCACCAGCACCGGCACGTTGAGCGCATGCATCAGCGCATCGATCGGCCCATTGCCGAGACCGGTCAGGGTTTCCTCGACGCCGAAGCGGCGAATGCGGAGCTTCACGCCCTGCTTGCCATTTTCGTCGAAGAGCGTGTGGCTCACATATTCGAGCGGCTCGGTCAGCGTCAGATATTCGCGCTCGAAAATGCCGTAAATGTCGGCAGCGCTGACTTCCTTGCCGGTGTCGTCCGTGACCTTCTGAACGGCGGCCGAGAACTCGACCTGCAACCGGCGCGGCAGGGCGAGACCATATTCGGCCTCCAGCAGATAGGAAATGCCGCCCTTGCCGGACTGGCTGTTCACGCGAATGATCGACTCATAGGTACGGCCGACATCCGCCGGATCGATCGGCAGATAGGGCACTTCCCAGATCTCGCCTTCCTTGCGCGCCGCGAGCCCCTTCTTGATTGCGTCCTGATGCGAGCCCGAAAAGGCCGTGAAGACGAGATCGCCCACGTAAGGGTGGCGCGGATGGATGGGGAGCTGCGTGCAATATTCGACGGTGCGCGCGACCTCGTTGATCTGCGAGAAGTCGAGCCCCGGATCGACGCCCTGGCTATAGAGGTTCAAGGCCAGCGTGACGAGATCGACATTGCCCGTGCGCTCGCCATGACCAAAGAGGCAGCCCTCGACACGGTCCGCGCCCGCCATAACGCCGAGCTCGGCAGCGGCCACCGCCGTGCCGCGGTCGTTATGCGGATGGAGCGAAATGATGATGCCGTCGCGGCGCTTCAGGTTCCGGTGCATCCATTCAATCTGGTCGGCATAGACGTTCGGCGTCGCCATTTCGACGGTTGCCGGCAGATTGATGATGACCTTGCGTTCCGGGTTCGCGTCCCAGACTTCCGTCACCGCGTCGACGACTTCCTTGGCGAAATCGAGCTCGGTGCCGGAGAAGACTTCAGGGCTGTACTGGAAGGTCCAGTTCGTTTCCGGCTGCTTTGCGGCCAGTTCCTTGATCTGGCGCGCGCTTTCGGTCGCGATCGCCTTCACGCCCTGCTTGCCCTGATTGAAGACGATCTCGCGGAAGTTCGGTGCGGTGGCATTGTAGAAATGCAGAATGGCGTTCTTCGCGCCCCTCAGCGACTCCATGGTGCGCGTGATGAGTTCGGGCCGCGCCTGGGTCAGCACTTCGATATGGACGTCGTCGCCCGCCTTGTTCTCCTCGATCAACTGGCGGATGAAACCGAAATCGGTCTCGGAGGCTGCAGGAAAGCCCGCTTCGATATGCTTGAAGCCGATGCGGACCAGCATCTCGAAGATGCGCATCTTGCGCTCGGCATTCATGGGCTCAAACAGCGCCTGATTGCCGTCGCGCAGATCGGTGCTCATCCAGATCGGCGGCTTCGAAATGACGTTATTCGGCCAGCGGCGATCCGGCAGGTTGATCGCCGGAAAGGGGCGGTATTTTTCGGCAGGGTTCTTCAACATGATGTCTGTCTCCTGGAATTGACGAAAAGCGTGGCGGAGACGTGCTCAAGAAACACGGGACTGCCGGACTGCCACGGGCGCAAGGTCCGGCAGCCGGAGATAAGTCGCAAGGCTAAAATGCTGTTCATGTCGGGCCACTGACTTTGCGCCAAGCGGTCTTGTTCGCTGGCGCGTCGGACTGAAGATCGGAAACTGTGGGTGAGGTCGTTCTATGTTCTGCGCTTAGGCGCAGAGCAGCCCACGCTCCAGAAGGAGCGCGCGAAGAAGCGCAAGCGTGGCGGGCCGTTTCCTGTCCATGAGGGGAAAATAGGACCCGCATGGCCCCGCCGTCAAGCCGGTGAGGCCCTATGGCACAGATCGACGGGCCGCTCAGAGATAGGAGGCGATCTTCTCGGCCATCTGGTCCGGGCTGACGCCGGGTGGAAAGAAGGTCAGGAATTCGCCGTTCGGCCCCATCAGATAGGCGACCGAAGAGTGGTCGACGGTATAGTCGGCATCCGCAGCCTTGGAACCATCGGCAGGCTGCTCCTTCACCTTCTCGTAGAAGACCCGGTAGGCTTTGGCCACAGCGGCGATCTGTTCGGCCGAACCGGTAAGGCCGATCAGGCGCGGATCGAACTGCTTGACATATTTGGCCAGAACCTCGGGCGTATCGCGATCGGGATCGACGCTGACGAAGATCGGCTGCACGTTCGCGGCCTTGTCGCCGAGCTTTTCAAGAGCGCCGGAAATGACCTGAAGCTCGGTCGGGCAGACATCGGGGCAAAAGGTGAAGCCGAAATAGATCAGCATGTATTTGCCCTGAAAATCCTTGTCGGTGACCGTCTTTCCGGTCTGGTCGACAAGGGTGAAGGGCCCGCCGACGCGCGGCTTTCCGACCGACTGGACGTTGGCACCCGCCTCCCCGTTCGGCCCGGTATTGTCCACAAGCCGGTCGACCTTCGGCGCAAGCGCCAGGCCAATGATGGCCGCGACGGCAAGAGCTGCGATGAGGATGATGAGGCGCTGGCGTGTCATTCGGCTTATCTCCCTTGGATATTCCTGACGTCACGGACGGGCGACCGTGACCCTGCGGCTTGAACCCGAGGGCTTGGCGAGCCTATAGAAGAGAGGAAGGTCGCCCAAGCCCAAGTCTGGCGAACCACGGCCCGGAGGCGCGACGGGTTTCGTGCTCTGGAGGGGTTTAAGCACACTCCGGCACCTTAGGAAATCCGAGGACGAAGCGATGCACGACGAAATGACACCCAGGAAGAGCCTTTTCCGACATGCCGGGCTCATACTCGCCGCTGCCCTTCTCGGCCCGGCACTGCTGGCGGGAACGGCGGTCCGCGCCGAAGACCCGCCCGGCATGAACATGCAGCTGGCGAATAATGATCTCGTAGATGCGGCCCGGGACGGCGATCTCAACGGCATCCACCTTGCGGTCATGCGCGGCCTTTCGCCCGACGACAGTGGTTCCGGCGATATCCCGGCCATCGTGGTTGGCGCCGACAAGGGCAATCTTGAGGTGGTGAAGTACCTCCTTTCGCTGGGCGCCCATCCTGACAACAAGGACAAGGACAGCCGCACGGCGCTCTCCGTCGTTGCCCAGTCGGGCCGCGCCGACATCGCCGCCGCCCTGCTCGACAAAGGCGCCAATCCGAACCTGACGGCCGAGAACAAGGACACGCCGCTGATGATCGCGATCCGCGCCCACCGGACAGCCGTGGTGAAGCTGTTGGTCGACCACGGCGCAGATCTCGAGGATACGGATGTCACGGGCCGTACGCCGCTGGATATGGCCGAAGAGCGCCATTACGAGGACATCCTCAACATCCTTCGGCAGGCCGGCGGCTAGGCCTCGATTTTCCCTCTTTTCCGGCAGGGCCTTTGCGAAGGCCCCGAGCCACCCTATCTTTGAGGGAAGATGGACATTTCCGAGAAATCGCCCCGTGTTGCCCGGATCGCTGCCAGGGTCCGCCGCAGACGCACGCCCGAAGATGAGGCGCGCAGGGATGGTGAGATGCCCCCCCGGCCCTTCCACCATTTGCCCGATGGCACTTTCCGCAACCCGAAGGGCGCGCCGAAGCGCAGCCTCGGGCGGCTGAAGCATGCAGGCCCCTTCTTCCTCGAAATGCTGAAGATGGGCGTGCGCAAGGTCGATATTCCCGAAGGCCATGTGGTGCCACGCGCCGATGCAGTGCGCGTGCTGGACGAGCACGTGGAAGCCCCGGGCGATTTCCTCACCTGGCTCGGCCATGCCGCCTTTCTCATTCGCATCGGCGGGCTCAATGTGCTCACCGATCCCTATCTGACCACCTATGCCGGCCCGGCAGGCCTGGGGCCCCGCCGCTTCGTCAAATGCGGCATCCCCATGTCCGAGTTGCCGCGCATCGACCTGCTCATCGTCAGCCACAATCATTACGATCATCTCGACGAGCGCGCGCTGGCGCGGCTGCCGAACAAGTCGCACATGACGGTGGTCGTGCCGCTGAGACTTGCCTCCTTCTTTCATGAGCGCGGTTTTCCCAATGTCGTCGAACTCGACTGGCACCAGAGCCACAAGATCAAGGGCGTGACGGTCACGGCGCTGCCCGTGGTTCACTGGTCGCGCCGCACGGGGCTCGACACCAACCGCACGCTCTGGGCGGGCTTCGCGCTCGAAAGCAAAGACCACAAGCTCTTCTTCGGCGGCGACTCGGGCTATGCCTCCGTCTTCAAGGAGATTGGCGAACAATACGGCCCCTTCGACACCGCGCTGCTCGGCATCGGCGCCTACGAGCCCCGCGCCATGATGAAGGCCTCCCATGCGAACCCCGAAGAGGCGGTGCAGATGGGCCTCGACCTCAAGGCGCGACGTGTCGTCGGCATGCATTGGGGAACGGTGCTTCTCACCGTCGAGCCGCCATTCGAGCCGCCAGAGCGCTTTCTCAAGGCGGGCGCCGAAAAGGGCTTCGCACCCAACGATGTCTGGATCATGTCGATCGGCGAGACGCGGCGGCTCAAGGGTTGGCCCTCGAACGAGTGAACCCCTCCGCTCGGCGACTGCGTAACTTTGCGTAGATGAGACAGCGCGCGCGCCACGCTACACTCCCGGCCGAACGAGACGGGAAATCATCATGGCTATTGTCGAAGACCGCGGGAGCATGGACTGGCTGAGGCGGCGTTTCCTCGCCAGTGGAAATGCGGATGTCGGCTCCGAAGCGGGCCGTGTACGTCTGCAGACGCTGGTGCTGCTGCGCTGGCTGGCGCTTGGCGGCCAGCTCGCGGCCATTCTCATCGTTCATTTCGGCTTCAGGTTTCCGCTACCGCTCGGCCTTTGCCTGACGGCGATTGCCGCCTCCGCATGGCTCAACGTCTTCCTTACGCATCGCTACCGCACGACCGTGCGCCTGCCCGACTGGCAGGCCGCCGTCTACTTCGCCATTGACCTGATGGAGCTTGCGGTGCTGCTCTTCCTTACTGGCGGGTTGCAGAACCCCTTCGCGCTCCTCTTCATGGCGCCGGTGACGATTTCTGCGACGACGCTTTCGCTCCGCAGCACCATTGCGCTGCTCTCGCTCTCCTTCGTCTATGTGACGCTGCTTGCCTTCTTCCACATGCCACTGCCCTGGCAGCCGGGCGAGCCGATCAACATTCCCTCGCTCTATATCGTCGGCCACTGGACCGCGATCTCCCTCGGCCTCGGCTTCATGGCCGCCTATGCCTGGCGCATCTCGCAGGAGTCTCGGCGCATGTCGGCGGCGCTGTCGGCGACGCAGTTCGTGCTGGCCCGCGCGCAGCGTCTTTCCGCGCTCGACGGCCTCGCCGCCGCCGCCGCCCATGAACTCGGCACGCCGCTCGGCACCATCTCGCTCGTCGCCAAGGAATTGCAGCGCGGCGGATTGAGCCCCAAGGAGATGGAGGAAGATCTCGAACTGCTGCGCAGCCAGGCAGAGCGCTGCAAGGACATCCTGTCGAAGCTCTCGCGCGAACCGAAGGGCGAGGACGCGCTGTATTCGCGCCTGCCGCTCCATGTGCTGCTCGACGAAATCGTCAAACCCCACCGCGACATGGATGTGGCCTTCAGAATTTCCGTCGAGGCGGGTGAACCGGATGTGCCGGAACCCGAAATCTGGCGCCGCCCCGAAATCCTCTACGGCCTTGGCAACTTCATCGAGAACGCCGCCGACTTCGCCCATGCCGAGGTCGCCGTGACCGTTGTATACGACCACCGCAACATCGCCATTTCCATCATGGATGACGGGCCGGGCTTCGCGCCCGACGTCATCGAGAAGATCGGCGAACCCTATGTCACGACACGGCCACGCGCCGCGCGCTCAAACGAGCCGGGCAGCGAGCACGAAGGCATGGGACTCGGCTTCTTCATTGCGAAAACACTGCTCGAACGCTCACGCGCCAAGGTCGAAATCTCCAATCGCACGGATGGCAAGCAGGGTGCGCTGGTCAAGGTAGTCTGGCCTCGTCAGGCCATCGAGGCCGAATCAGCCTTTCCGATGCCTGCCTGAAGCGGGCCTAAGCCAAGCCTGACATAGGGATTTTCCCTGAGTTGGCCTATTGCCGCAGGAAGGCCTAAAATCCGGCAGTCGAAACAGGTTGGCGGCGCCTGCCATTTCGAAATGGAAGGAAGAGAGAGCGTGCAGCACATGGCGGAGAAAATCGAGGATCAGGGCGCAGCGCCTTTCATTCCCGAAGACAAGACACTCCTTCTCGTCGATGACGACGTGCCGTTCCTGACACGCCTCGCCCGCGCCATGGAAGCGCGCGGCTATGAAGTCACGACCGCGAACACGATCAAGGAAGGCCGCGAACAGGCCCGCGCGAAAAAGCCGGGCTTCGCCGTCGTCGACCTGCGCCTCGAAGACGGCAACGGTCTCGACGTCGTCGCCGCCATGCAGGAGGCACGGCCCGAGGCGCGCATCGTCGTGCTGACGGGCTACGGCAATATCGCGACAGCGGTCGCCGCCGTGAAGCTCGGCGCGGTGGACTATCTCGCCAAGCCGTCCGATGCCGACGCCATCGAAGCCGCGCTGCTCGCCAAGACCGGCGACAAGGCGCCGCCGCCCGAAAATCCGATGTCGGCGGATCGCGTGCGGTGGGAACACATTCAGCGTGTCTATGAACTCTGCGACCGCAATGTTTCCGAGACGGCCCGCCGGCTCAACATGCATCGCCGGACGTTGCAGCGCATTCTCGCCAAGCGCGCGCCGAAGTAAGCGTCACTCCACATCCAGAATCCGGAACACGCGCCTCGCGGCGACGCGGGCGTATTGCAGCGTCAGCGCCTTTCGTCGGGCGGCGGGCAGCTGCACGTCATGCTCTCCTTCGCGCAGGATTTCCGCATCGTACTTGTCAGCGATGATGAGGCCGACATCGAGCGGGATGACCTCGCGCGGAAAATCCGGCGGCACGGCGAAAAAGAAGCGGTCGCAAAAGTCGAGATAGTCTTCCCACTTTCCATCCGTCAGATAGTCGGTGAGGCTCGACTTGATTTCGATGATGATGATCTCGCCCTTGGGGCCCAGCGCAATGATGTCGGCGCGGCGGCCCGTAGCGAGCGTGAGTTCGGTAAGCGCTGCATAGTTCATCTGCGCGAGAAGACGACCGCAACCGCGCTGCACGGCGGCCGCCGTTGCGGATTGACGCCCGTCAAAGAGGCGGAATGAGTCCTCTGTTTCGTCGCTGAAATTGGCCATGGGGCTCAAGCTACGCTTTGGCCGATGGAGTCTTCAAGGCGTCAATCTATCCCGGCCTGTGCCAGCGCCTCGTCGAGCCATTGGCGGCGGCGAAGCCCTTCGCGCGGATGGCCGCTCTCGCCGCCGAGTGCCAGCGAAACGGCCGCATTGACGGCAACCGCGAGCCGGTAGCGCGGAAGATTGGGGCTCGCGCCCGAGGCCGCAGCATAGCCGCGGAAAATGGCATCACGGAGCGGCCCTGCATTTTCGAAATGCCTGAGATCGGCTTCCGGCGCGCCGACGCCGGCTTCCGCGAAGTCGATGAAAGCAAGACCATCTCGACGCTCTTCGAGCACATTGGAGAGATTGAGGTCGCCATGCAAAAAAACGGGCGCGGGCGCGTCACGGCGCCACGCCTCTTTCAGCGCGTCGAGCTTGCGGCGCTGCTCCGCCGCGCTGATGCGCGTCATCGCCTCGTCGAGGCTTCGCATCAGACTGTCGCCGAGCTTCGCGGCGTCGGGCACCAACGAGCCTGTCAGGCGATGAAAATCGGCGATCGCCGCGCCGAGATCCTCGCCGAAGCGGTCCCTGTCGCCGGAGGCACGACCGAAGAAACCTGCCTCCTCCATATGACGTCCGGGCATCAATTCGCACCTGAGCCAGCCCGCAAGCGGTGGACCTGAATAGGTGCTGCCGAACCCCCAGGGATCGTCCCAGAGCCCCTGCCCGATGAGCTTCGGTGCGCGGAGCCGAGGACCCGAGAAGCCATCGAGCAGCCGCAAGGCGGCCGCTTCGCGGATGATCTTGCTCTCGCCGGTCCCGAGCCCGCCATGCCGGCGGGTCAGCTTCAGCACCGTGCCGTCGCCGAGATCGTAGACGCTGCCCCACAGTCCCTCGCTGACGAGACGCCAGGGCGGGGATGGAAGATTTTCGAGTTTTTCGGCGATCTTTGCCTGAAAGGCATCGCTTGTGGATTGGTCGAACATGGGCCGACTCTATCAGCCCGCCCATCGCGACGAGACAAAAAAGGGCGGCCCCGAAGGACCGCCCTCGCCTTGCCTTGGCGTCTCCGCGTTTTTATTCAGCAGCGACTGTCTGGGCGGTCTTCTTCGCGCCGAAATTGACGGTCTTGAGAAAGGCGATGCCCTGCTCTGCGATATCATCGCCGACCATGCGGTCGTCTTCGTTCTTCAGCTCGTCCATATCGACATAGATCGCATAGAATGCCTTGGTGCGGTCGGTGATGATGCCCGCCTTGAGCAGCGTTTTCACCAGAACGCGGAAGACGTTGGCAGCATCCTTCATGCCTTCGCGACGATCTTCGTCCGTCACCGCTTCGAGCATCTCGGCCTGTACGATCCGCCAGTCGAGGCCGAAATCGGCATAGATGACCTTCTTCTGCTCGGGGTTCACGAGGTTGAAGAGCAGTGTCTGGAAGACATTGGCTGCCCAGTCCTCGATGATGTCGCGCTCTTCCTGGGTGAGCTTCGGGATCGTGCGATCAGCCCAGATCTTTCCGAACTTGTGGTGGAAAGCCTCATCCGTCATGGCGAGCTGGCAGAGCTTCACCAGCAGGGGATCGCGCGCCGTGTTGAAGAAGGTCGCGAAAGTGCCCATCGCCAGGCCCTCGACGAGGAGCTGCATGCCGACGATCTTCTTGTAGACCTCCTTGGCATTGACCATTTCGGAGAGGAGGCTGCCGAGCGTCTCGCCGACCGGAAGCGGCTTGCCCCAGCGCGATTTCACATAGGCCGCGAAGGCCGTCACGTGGCGGGCCTCTTCGCGCGCCTGGTTCGCGGCATATTCCTGCGCGCCCGGATCGAGAAGGATGTGGCACAGCGAGGCGGAGAGGTTCAGCGCGCCCTGCTCGCCATGAAGGATCGCCGACATCATCCAGCGCGCCGTCTCGTTCGTGAAGCGGATCTTCTCCTTCTCGGACAAGGCCGCGAAGCAGGGAAGCGTCAGTTCCGGCACCAGATCGGGCGAGATCATCATCTCGTTTTCCTGATCGAAGGGCTCGCTGAAGTCGATATAGCGGGGGTCGACCGGGTCCCAGAAATGGTCATGGGTCGCCGAGATGATCTTGTCGAAGGCGCCGGAGCGGCGGTTGTAGCGCTCGACATTCATCATCGCTTCGAAATCGTCGGGCGAAACGGCTTCGTAGGCGTTGTCCTTCGTAATCTGACGGGCTTCGGTCATACCCTTTTCTCCCTATGGCTGGGGCGGTCCGCCGAGGCGCCGCCTAAAGTCACAATTAAGCTAGGGATTTCGAGGCGGGCTTGGCTATAGGGAAAATGACGGATGCGTCAACTTTACGCGGGTCTCTGAATATGAAAGTGACGCCTATGTCATCTTTTTTTGTGGCGCGAGGCTTCCCAAGGGTTATGCTCATCTCAACAAGATAAAAATACGGAGGAGAGATCCATGGGAATTGCCATCAAGACGTCCGGCCTGAGCTCGGCGGAAGCCGTTGAAGAGGCCTATTCGATTCCGCTTTCGGAAATCGATGTCGCCAAGCCCGAATTGTTCCGCACCAACAAGATGTGGCCCTATTTCGAGCGCCTCCGCAAGGAAGCGCCCGTTCATTATTGTCCGCACAATGAAGATGCCGGCGCCTACTGGTCGGTGACCAAGTACAACGACATCGTCTCGGTGGACACGAACCATCAAGTCTTCTCGTCGGAAGGCGGCATCACGCTGCGCGACCAGGATGAAGACTTCAAGCTGCCCATGTTCATTGCGATGGATCCGCCGAAGCATGACGACCAGCGCAAGACCGTGAGCCCCATCGTCGCTCCGGCCAATCTGGCCAAGCTCGAAGGTCTCATCCGTGAACGCGCGGGCAAGATTCTCGACAGCCTGCCCGAGAACGAGCCCTTCAACTGGGTGGATCGCGTCTCGATCGAACTGACGACGCAGATGCTCGCCACGCTGTTCGACTTCCCCTTCGAGGAGCGCCGCAAGCTGACCCGCTGGTCGGACGTCGCGACCGCTTCGACGGATTCGGGAATCATTGAGTCCGAAGATCAGCGCCGCGCCGAACTGCTCGAATGCGCCGAATATTTCATGGGTCTCTGGAACGAGCGCGTCAATGCGCGCGAGCCCGGCAACGACCTCATCTCCATGCTGGCGCATGGCGAGTCGACCCGGAACATGGACAAGATGGAGTATCTCGGAAACCTGATCCTCCTCATCGTCGGCGGCAACGACACGACGCGTAACTCGATCTCGGGCGGCCTTTACGGGCTGAACCTCTTCCCGAACCAGTACAAGAAGCTACTGGAGCAGGGCCCCGGCATCGTGCCGAACATGGTGTCGGAAATCATCCGCTGGCAGACGCCGCTGGCCTATATGCGTCGCACCGCGCTTCAGGACGTCGAACTCGGCGGCCAGAAGATCCGCAAGGGCGACAAGGTGGCCATGTGGTACGTCTCGGGCAACCGCGACGACGAGGTGATCGAGAATCCGAACGAACTCGTGATCGACCGCCCGCGTGCGCGTCAGCACATCTCCTTCGGCTTCGGAATTCATCGCTGCGTCGGCAACCGCCTCGCCGAGATGCAACTCCGCATCATCTGGGAAGAAATCCTGAAGCGTTGGCCGAACCAGCCAATTGAAGTTCTTTCTGAACCCCGTCGCGTTCATTCGAGCTTCGTGAAGGGCTATGAAGAGCTGATGGTTCAGCTGCCGAAGCGGGCCTAATCATTTCAGCAAGCGCCTCTTCCTCCCTCTGAAAAGGGGGAGGAATTTGGGCTCCGGCATATCGACAAAGAAAAAGGGCGGCTCCATGGAGCCGCCCTTTCGCATTCGTGCCCGACCGGATTATTCGGCGGCCGAAATCGTGACATTCCGCAGCGCGTCCACATTGGCGCCGAAGTTGATCTTCTGGAGGAAGCGGATGCCATCCTCGGCGATGTCGTCGCCGACCATGCGGTCGCCTTCGCCCTTCAGCTCGTCCATGTCGACATAGACCGCATAGAAAGCCTTGGTGCGCTCGGTGATGATGCCGGCCTTGAGCAGCGTCTTGATCAGAACACGGAAGATGTTGGTCGACTGCTTCATGTCCTCGCGGCGCTTCTCGTCCGAGATCGCCTCGATCATCTCATTCTGGACCTGCTGCCAGTCGAGACCGAACTCGCCATAGAGGATCTTCTTCTGCTCGGGGTTCACGAGGTTGAAGAGCAGCGTCTGGAAGCAGGACGCCGCCCAATCCTCAATGATCTCCTGCTCTTCCTTGCTGAGCTTCGGAATGGTGCGGTCAGCCCAGATCTTGCCGAACTTGTGGTGGAAGGCTTCGTCCGTCATGACAAGCTGCGTCAGCTTCACGAGAAGCGGATCGCGCGCGGTCGAGTAGAGCATCGCGAAGGCGCCCATGGCGAGGCCTTCGACCAGCATCTGCATGCCGACGATCTTCTTGTAGACCTCCGGCGCGCCGACGATGTCGGTGAGGAGATCGCCAAGCGTCTGGCCGACGGGGAGCGGCTTGCCCCAACGCGCCTGGACGTATTTCGCGAAGGCCGTGACGTGGCGGGCCTCTTCGCGCGTCTGGTTCGCGGCATATTCCTGAGCGCCCGGATCGCGGAGAATGTGGCAGAGCGAGGCGGAGAGGTTCAGCGCGCCCTGTTCGCCGTGAAGAATGGCGGAGAGGATCCAGCGGGCCGACTCATTGGCGAAGCGCACGCGCTGCTTCTGAGTCAGAGCCTGGAAGCTCGGGAGTGTCAGTTCGAGAACCAGTTCCTCGGGGAGGATCATCTCGTTCTCGATGTCAAAGCCTTCCGAGAAGTCGATGTACTTCGTGTCCAGCGGATCCCAGAAATGGTCATGGGTCGCGGAAATGATCTTGTCGAAAGCGGTCGAACGGGCGCCGTAGCGGTCCACATCCATCATCGACGGGAAATCGTCGGGAGCGACGGCGTCGTAGGCATTGTCTTTGGTGATCTGGCGCACTTCGCTCATGAAATCCTCCATTCGAGCGCCGGTCGGCAGAGCCGCCGGACACATTAAGGGCGCGCGCGGCATTCTTCAGTCCGCGCGATCTTGCTGCCAAAGATAAGCAGTCTCAATCTCAGGTCAAGAAAAAATGACGGGGGCGTCAGGTTTGTGAAGGATTCCTTATTTTCACAATTGTAAATTGTTTAATTTACCCGGCCCGTGCTATCGATAATGCAAGAGGGAAAGACCATCCCGGTCGGAAAGCGGTGGGGGCCGTGTGCTGACGAAAGAGGGATGGCGCAAAGGGAGGGGTAATCCTGCCGGATTACACGAAAAGCGCCGCGACAAACGGTGGCGCAAATGCCTGTCGGCAACCTCCGATGCGAACCGGATGATTGCGCCGGTCGGCTTCACGCACCCGCAAGGGAGCGAGGCCGCACCGGATGCGAGTTGATTTTGGCTTCGTAACCGGACCTGCCTTCCATATCAGGAAGGCAGGACAGAGACAGGTGTGCTCCAATGATCAAGTTTCTCGAGAATCTGGTCTTCAGACTCCGCGTCGTCATCCTGGCGACGCTCGCTTGCGTCACGGCCTTCGGACTTTACTTCGCCTTCCAGCTCCACATGACGGCGGGCTTCGACAAGCAATTGCCGATCGGCCACGAATACATCCAGACCTTCCAGCAATATCGCGACCAGCTCTTCGGCTCGAACCGCATCATCGTGGTTCTGGAGCCCAAGCAGGGCACGATCTGGAACAAGGATTTCTTCAAGGTCTACAAGAACCTCACCGATGAAATCTTCTTTCTGCCCGGCGTGTCGCGCCCGACAGTCACCTCGCTCTGGACACCCAATACGCGCTACCGCGAAATCACCGAGGACGGCATCAGCGCCGAAGATGTGATTTCCGGTAAGGTCACCGCCGACACGATGACGCCGAAGGCATTGACCAAGATCGAGAGCAACGTCATTCGCGGCGGCTTCGTCGGACGCCTCGTGTCGAACGATTTTACCGCCGCGATGGTCTCTGCCGAACTGCAGGATTACGACCCCTCGACCGGCCAGAAGCTCGACTACTTCGATCTGGCCGACAAGCTCGAAAAGCAGATTCGACAGAAATATGAAAACGATCAGTATACGGTCCGCATCATCGGCTTCGCGAAGTCGGTGGGCGACATCGCCGCGGGCGCCAATGGCGTTCTCGTCTTCTTCCTGATCGCCTTCCTGCTCACAGCACTATCGGTCTATCTCTATTCGCGCTCGGTGCTGCTCACCTTCGCCACGCTCTTCTCTTCGCTCACTTCGGTCGTGTGGCAATTCGCGCTGCTGAATCTGCTCGGCTACGGTCTCGACCCGCTGGCGATCCTCGTTCCCTTCCTCGTCTTCGCCATCGGCGTCAGCCACGGTGTGCAGCAGATCAACCTCATCACGGCGGAATTGAGCAACGGCGCGACGAGCGAAGAAGCGGCGAGGGCGAGCTTTTCGGGACTTCTGGTGCCCGGAACTATGGCGCTCACCACGGCGCTTGTCGGCTTCGGGACGCTTTATCTCATCCCCGTGGGCATGATCCGCGAGCTGGCCATCACGGCCTCGATCGGTGTTGCACTCAAGATCATCACCAATCTCGTTATGCTGCCGCTCGTGGTGAGCTACATGACATTCGACAAGGATTTCGTAAACCGCGTCGCTCGCTCCCGCGAATTCCGTCTGAAGATCATGCGCTGGCTGGGCAAGGTGGCCGAACCGCGCAACGCGGTTGTCGTACTTGTCGTTTCCTTCACGCTTTTCGGCTACGCGGCCTGGGAGAGCCGCAACCGGCATGTGGGCGCGCTTCATGCGGGGGCGCCGGAATTGCGGGAAGACTCGCGCTACAATGTGGACTCGCGCGACGTCGCATCGAAATTCGCTCTTGGTCTCAATCAGCTTACCGTCGTCGTCGAAACGCCGCCGGATGCCTGCGTCGATTATGAGACGCTCAAATTCCTTGATCAGTTCTCTTGGCACATGGAGAACACGCCGGGTGTGAGCCTCGTCCTGTCGCTGCCCTTCGCGGTCAAGTCATCGTCAGCCGGATGGAACGAGGGCAACCTCAAATGGCAGGCCATTCCGCGCAACAAGGACGCACTCGCGCAAGCCGTCGCCTCGGTTCCCGGCCAGAGTGCCATCATGAATCAGGAATGCACGCTGCTTCCGCATCTCATCTATCTGAAGGACGCGAAGGCAACGACCATCGCCACCGTCGTCGCATCGGTCAAGGCGTTCCGCGCCGCTCACAATATGAAGGGCGTCAACATCCGCCTTGCCTCGGGCAACATGGGCGTACAGGCGGCCGTGAACGAGGAAATCTCGCAATCCGAACTGCCGATGATGATCTGGGTCTATGTGGTCATCATCGCGCTGGTCACGCTGACCTATCGCGACTGGCGGGCGGTCATCGCCTGCTGCCTGCCGCTCACCTTCGCGACCTTCTTCGGCTACTGGTTCATGGAGGTGCTGCAGATCGGCCTCACCGTCGCGACGCTACCGGTCATGGTGCTCGCGGTCGGTATCGGCGTCGACTATGCCTTTTACATTTATAACCGTATCCAGTTCCATCTGGCGGAGGGCCGGAACATCACCGAGTGTTTCCAGATGGCGCTCCTCGAGACCGGCATGGCGACCTTCTTCACCGCCATCACGCTGGCCATCGGCGTCTCGACCTGGGCTTTCTCGGCGCTCAAGTTCCAGGCCGATATGGGCCTGCTGCTGACCTTCATGTTCCTGGTCAACATGGTCATGGCGATCACCGTCCTGCCGGCCCTCGCCGTCATTCTCGACATGATCTTCCCGCGACGTGTGCCGGTAAGGCACCGCAAGAGCATTATGGCGCACTGACAGGCACGACCAAATCCCGGGTGGGCGACCGCAAGCCCGCCCGCCCGGGCATGCGGCGCAAAAGCGCTTACACTTTTCAGGATCGCAATCTAAACTGCCCGCCAAGAACAACAGGGGGGGCCGTCCCGGGAGGGGCCGCTTCACGATTGGAGCTGAGAAAAGAATGCTGGAGAGGATTATCGAAGCCCTGAAAAAGGGCGTGGCCAAAAATGCAGCACCGGCCGCCGGCGCCGAAGTCAAGCGCCTGGCTGCCGCCGCGCTGATGATCGAGGCCGCCCGCCGCGACAATGACTTCGCGGATGACGAGCGCGCCGCAATCACTCGTATCGTCGGCGAACACTTCAAACTCTCTACCGACGACGCGGAGGCCCTGGTTGACCTTGCGGAACAGCGCCAGAAGGTTCCCTTTGGCGAGACGATCTTCACCCGGACCGTTCGCGACTCCTTCACGCCGGAAGAGCGCAAGGACGTGCTGCGCATGATGTGGGAAGTCGCCAATGCCGACGGCCAACTTCACCGTCTTGAGGGCGTGATGATCGAGCGCCTTGCGGTCGAAATCGGCCTCAACAAGGCGGATAGCGAAAGCGCCCGCGCCGAAGTAACGGCCAAGAGCTGAGCTCCCAGCCGGATTGATAAATGAAGGCCGCGCCCGGCACCGGGCGCGGCCTTTGTCATTTCCGGGTCAGACGCTGTAACGCACCGGCATTTCCTTGATGCCGGAGATGAAATTCGAGCGCAGACGGCGCACCGAACCCGAGACGTGAATATCCGGAAACCGCTTCAACAACTCCTCGAAGAGCACCGTGAGCTGCAATTCGGCAAGGCGCGAGCCCAGGCAGAAATGCTGCCCGGCACCAAAGCCGAGCTGTGTCGGCGCCGCCGCCGAGCGGAAGCGCGTCACGTCGAAGCGATAGGGGTCTTCCCATTGCGCCTCGTCGCGATTGGCCGAGGCGTACCACATCACGACCTTGTCGCCCCTGGCGATCTTCTGCCCGCGGATTTCCGTGTCTTCCGTCGCCGTGCGGCGCATGTGGAGGACGGGGCTAACCCAGCGCACAATCTCCTGAACGGCGGAGGGAATGAGCGAGGGGTCATCGAGAAGTTTCCGTCGTTCCTCCGGGTGCTCGGAGAGAGCGAGCAGCCCGCCCGAGATCGAATTGCGCGTCGTCTCGTTGCCGGCAACGACAAGCAGAATGAAGGTGCCGATATAGGCGGGGAAGGTGAGGGGCTCGCCGTCGATCTTGGAATGGACGAGCATCGAGATCAGATCCTCGCCCGGATTTTCCAACCGCTTCTGCCAGAGCCCGGCGGCGTACCCCGCCATCTCGCCCACGCATTTGCGCATATATTCGTCGGAAACCCGTAGCTCCGGGTCGTCTTCGCCGACGGTCGCGTTCGACCATTCGAAGAGTTTCGGCCCATCGCTCTCCGGCACGCCGAAGAGCTCTGCCAGAACTTCGATGGGCAGGGCGGCAGCAACGGCGGACACGAATTCCGCCTCGCCGGTCTTCGGCAGATTGTCGAGAAGCCGCGTCACGCGGGCTCTGATGCGCTCCTCCATGTTCGATATGCGCTTCGGGACAAAGCCCGGCGTGATCATGCGGCGATAGGAGGCGTGTTCCGGCGGATCCATGGAGATCATGGTCGCATCGGTCTGGTTCTCCTCAATCTCGTTCTCGTTGAAGATCCGGTGCCCGCCCATCTGCTTGGCGGACGAGAAGAGCTTCGGACTTTTCGAAATCGCTTCTATGTCGTCATAGCGCGTGATCGCCCAGAAGCCCGTGCTATCGGCTTCCGGATTCCAGTAAACCGGCTCCCGCACGCGTAACGTCCGGAAAATCTCGTGATGATCGCCGCGCAGATAGAGGTCCGGATCCTTCAGATCTGGCCTTCCGTCAAGCGCGAGCTTCTCAGCCTTGGGCCTCAGCATGTTTTCCTCCCCATTTGTTCCGGTTTTGTCAGGAAGGATATTCCCGAACCCGCGCTCTTCTCAACATCCCTCCCGAACCGGCCAAAGCCGGTCTTCCACTCCCCGACAAATTATTCCGCCGGAAGCGCTGGAATCCGCATGTCTGCCCGTATATCAAGTGCGTTGCTTTCCATGAACTAAACTATTGTTTGATTTAGGGTTTGTTCCCTCCATGAATATTCCGTGTACTGTTATACAGAAGAAAAAACTTCGTTCAGCCCTGCTCTCCCCCTTCTCGAGAAGCCACCGCAACCGGCATGAAATCAATAATCTGGACCCCGAGCTTGCCGTCGCCTATGCGCATGGCGTGACGACGCCCGATGGTCGCCTCTTCTATCTGAAGAATGCCAAATGCGGCTGCACCACGATCAGCCAGATCCTGCACACTTATGTCTTCGGTGCGCCTTTTCAGGGCAATATCCACGAATCCGGCACGCTCCCGCTCGGACTCCGGCATTTCCGTCTCCACAGGGCAGCGATCGCTAACCCCGAAGCGGTGAAATTCTCGTTTGTCCGCCATCCCGTTAATCGCCTGAGGTCAGCTTTCTGCAATTTCTTCGTCGATGACGAGAGAAATCCTCAGGCGTTGCGTCACTGGGACAATATGCTCGCGCTCGGATTCAAGCCTGGCGGCGAAATAAATTACAACTTTGATGTCTTTCTCGACTATGTCGCACTCAGCCTGGAAAAAGCGCGACTACTTTGCGACGAGCACTGGCGGCCGCAATTCATCTCTCTCGGCAGCGGAAAGATCGTCTATGATAAAATCGGTCGTTTCGAGAATTTTTCGGCGGATTTAAGTGAGATCTTTTCCAATGCGGGGCTCCCATTCCTCGTCGCGCTGGCGGAAAGAAAAATGATCTTCAACCAGAGCAGCAATGGGAAGCGTGACGATCTGATCGTCAGCCGCACACAGGCAACGAAGATCCGCTCGCTTTATGCGATGGACTTCGAAGCCTATGGCTATCAATAAAATGGAAAGGGGGCGGCCTAGCGCAGCGGGAAGCCGACCGCCTCTTCGAGTTCACGCAATGCCTGTTCGGCATTCACGACCTTGATGGTGCGCATGCCGAGCTGCGCAGCCGGCTTCAGATTGATGCCAAGATCGTCGAGATAGACCGAGCCGGCAGGAGAAACGCCCAACGCCTCACAGGCCATGCCGTAGATGCGCGGATCGGGCTTTCGAATGCCGACCTTCGAGCTCTCGATCACATGGTCGAAGAGCGACATGATCCCGGCGACCATCGCGGCCTTTTCTTCGGAGCGCGCCATGCCGGCGCCGGAACCGGCAGCCACATTATTGGTGATGCAGCCGACCTTCGCCCGTTCCTTGCAGCGCCTCAACGCCTCGACCATTTCCGGGCGGATGTCGCCGGAGAGAAGCTCGACGACATCGCGCCCGCGGACCAGCGCACCCTTCGCTTCCGACTCCTTGGCGAAAAGCTCGTCGAATTCGTCCAGCGAGCACTCGTTCCGCTCGAAAAGCGCCCAAGCATTCGTGTCGGGATTGGTGGAGTTGATACCACGGATGAAATCCTTCGGCAGCCCGCGTTCGGCTTCGTAGCGGTTGAAAGCCTCGAAGGGGCTCGACGTCAGAACGCCGCCGAAGTCCCAGATGACAGCTTCGATCATGATGTTCCTGCAGATCAAATTTCGGTTGGCGCGACCCTACACCGGGGCCGTCCAAAGCGGAATAGCCGAGCGAAATGGCGTCCTCAATTGCCCGGATGGCCGGGGGCGAGCGCTGAGGGAGGATTGTTGCGCGAAGCGCCGAAGAGCCGTTCGAAGAAACCTGGCTCTTCCCAATCGCGCTTCCGGTCAGGATCTTCAGCGCCCGCATCCGTCGTGGCCGGCTGCTGCGTCTGAGAGATTTCAGGTTCCGCCAATTGCGGCCTGTAGGTGCCCGGAAGATCGGCCACCGGAATGCCCGTCTGTGTACGAACCATGAATTCATGCCAGATCGTCGCGGGCAAACCGCCGCCCGTCACCTTTTTCATCGGCGCTCGGTTGTCATTGCCGACCCAGACGCCGACGACGAGATCATGCGTAAAGCCCATGAACCACGCGTCGCGATAATCCTGGCTGGTGCCTGTCTTGCCGGCGTCAGGCCGGTCGGAAAGCGTCGCCTTGCGGCCCGTACCCTCTTGCATGACCGCTTGCAGCATGTTGTTCATCTCGGAAAGCGCCGTCGCGCTCATCACACTACCAAGGCCCGAGCCCGAGCGGCGATAAATCTGGTCGCCGTCGCGCGTCATCACCTCGTCGATGCCATGCGGGATGACACCAGAGCCGCCATTGGCGAAGGCGGCGTAGGCGGCGGTCAGTTCGAGCAGGTTGACATCGCAGGTGCCGAGCGCGAGCGAAAGATTTGGCGGCAGCGTCTCCTGAATGCCGAGACGATGCGCGGTGCGGATGACGTTCTGTACGCCCACCTCCTGCGCCACCTGCACGGCGACGGTATTGACCGACTCCGCCAGCGCATGGCGCAGCGTCATCTCGCCTTCAAAACGGCCCGAGTAATTCGACGGCGACCAGCCGCCGTAGCTCACAGGCTGGTCGACACGTATCGTTTCCGGCGTGAGCCCATGTTCCATCGCGGTGAGATAGACGAAGGGCTTGAATGCGGAGCCAGGCTGGCGCCGTGCCTGCACCGCGCGGTTGAACTGGCTCTGGGCGTAGGAACGCCCGCCCACCATCGCCCGAACCGCGCCATCCGGCGTCATCGCCACAAGCGCGACCTGAGAGGCACCGACCTTCGCCCCCTCCGTCGCCATGAATTTTGCGACCACATCCTCGGCGACGCGCTGCATGTCCGGATCGATGGTCGTGCGGACGACGAGATCGGTATTGGGTTCGCCCGCGAAGCCGGGCAGCACATCGGCCACCCAGTCAACGAAATAATTGATCGAGCCGGAGGCCGAATAGCCTTCGAGCGAGGCGGGGTGCGCATCGGCTGCAGCGGCCTGCGCGGGTGTGATGTAACCCGCCCGTACCATGTTATCGAGCACGATGTGGGCGCGGCTGCGCGCGAGCGCCAGATCGTTGGTCGGCGAATAATGCGAGGGCGCCTTCAGCAGACCTGCCAGCATGGCCGCCTCCGACAGCGTGAGTTCGCGGGCGCTCTTCTTGAAGTAGCGCTCCGATGCGCCCTCCACGCCATAGGCGCCGCCGCCGAAATAGACGCGATTGAGATAGAGCGTGAGGATCTGAGCCTTCGAGTAGCGAGCCTCAAGCCAGATCGCGAGCAGCATTTCCTTGATCTTGCGCTCGATGGTGCGGTCCGGCTTCAGGAAGACGTTCTTCGCCAGCTGCTGCGTAATGGTCGAGCCACCCTGCACGACGGTGCCGGCGCGGTAGTTCTGGTACAGGGCACGGAAAAGGCCGATAGGGTCGATGCCGAAATGCCAGTAGAAGCGTTCGTCCTCCGTCGCGATGACCGCTTCGGGCAGATAGCTCGGCATGTCCGCCAACGCCACGCGACCGCCCAACAGATCGCCGCGATGACTGAGCGCCTCGCCATCCGCCGCGAGGATCGAGAGCGAGGGCGTATGCGCGACATCGTAAAGGCCCGACGTATCGGGTAGGGTCATGGCGAAATAGAAGAGCAGGCCGCCTATGCCGATCGCGACCCAGAGCCCGAGGACAAGCGTCCAGTAAAAGAGGCTGCCGATGATGCTTCCACCCGATTTGCGGTGCTGCCGTTCGGCGCGAGGGTGGCGGGGCGGACGCTCTGCCCTATAGGAGGAGAGCGGCGGCACGGCGCGCGTCTGCGGATCGGCGCGCAGCACCATGCCTTTGACGACGGACTTCTTCTGGGTGGATTTCGGCCTTGCCGGCTTTTTAGGGGAGGCGGGATGGGGAGGGCGGCGCAAATTGGCATCGACGCCGATACGCACCGAGCCGAGCCCCGGCACGCGGCGCGTTGTCCAACTGCCGTCATCATCGTCCCGATCGTCGGGCGGGCCGCCTCTGCCTTTTCGCGATGACATATACGCCTTGCGGATCAGTTCACTGGCCGGTTGGGCCGCCGGAACCCGTCCCGGAAACCACCGATGATTTGCGCTCTCAAATTAGCAGCCGTTCGCCGCGTCGCCAAACCGGGGCGCGCGGCAGGGCGGTCATAAAACCCAATCGGGGTCGAAATAGGGCAAGAGCGCGGGCCCGCGCGGCGCTGGAGGGACCGGGAAGGACGTCCTGTCCTTCCCGGTCCCTCCGACAATACGTCGCCTGACGTCAGGCGACGAGACCTGTCGTCACGTTCGAGCTTGCCTGGTTGGCATAGCCACTCATCATCTGCTTCAGATAGGCCTCGATCTGCTTGGCGAAATCCGAAGAGGTAGAGCCCGTGGAAGTGGTGCTGTCCGTGCTATCGGAGCTGCTGCTCGAAGCCGAGGCCAGCACATCGGCAAGCGAGGTCGCGCTATCGCTCGTCGAGCTACCGTCCGTCGAGCTCGAACCCGACGCGCTTGAGGGCGGCGGAGGCGGCGGGGGCATGTCACCCGCGCGGCCGGGACCATGCGAGGCATCGAAGCTGCTCAACTCGTCCTTCGTCACCTGGCCATCGCCATTGCTGTCGATCTGGCCGAACATCTCCTTGGCCTTGTCCGATACCGTGCCCGAAGAGCCGTCAGGACCGGCCGCCGCGAATTCAGTGAGCGACAGCGAACCATCGCCACTCGTGTCGGCCTTCGAAATCAGATCCGACGCGCGGTCGGACGATCCCTGCTGCTGAAGCTGCAGAAGCGAGGAGGTAGTGTCGGAGGTGAGCTTGCTGAAATAGGCGCTGAATTCGTCGCCCGTCACCTTGCCGTCGCCGCTGGTGTCCATCGACTTGAAGAGCGCCTGGGCCTTCGATGTGTCGGCAGAATTTGCCGAACCGGAAGAACCTGCCGAGCCGGTCGAGGTAAATTCGTCGATCGAAATCGAGCCGTCCGTGTTGGTGTCGGCCTTGGCAAATAGCATCTGCTGCAGCTGTTGCAGGTAGGAACTGCTTGATACGCCTGAGATTTGCATCGTGTTGACCTCATTTTTGCGAAAAACGCATCGCCTGAAAAGCGACGGAGTCACGGCGTCGCGCCGTTAACTCGACATGTGCGGATGCAAACCGCGCACAGAGCAGTTTTAAACATTCGTTTGAGGACTTGGATCGCGTGGGGCGACAGAATACGAAAGAACGCTTGCTGGAGGCCGCACGCGGGCTATTTGCCGAGCGCGGATTTCACAACGCGACGGTGCGTGATATTGCGGCGCGAGCGAATACCAACCTCGCCTCGATCAATTACTATTTTCGGAGCAAGGACGATCTCTACCGCGAGGTGCTGAGCCATTCCTTCCGCAAGGCGATCGACACGGACGATCACGGGGACGCACCAGCCGAGGCCGACAGTCGCGAAGATCGTTTGAAGGGCTTCATCCGCGGAATCATACCTAAATCCATCGAGGATGGGGAAGGTGCCCAGCACATGCGGCTGCTTGCCTGGGAGATGTTGTCTCCAACCGGCGCGCTGGATCACATTGAGGAAACGGAGATCAAGCCGCACCTCGATCGCGCCAAAGAGGTGGTGCGGCCCTTCCTCGCGCCCGACACGCCGGCCGCAGACCTCGCAGCCGCTGCGCTCTGGCTCGTCGGCCAATGCCTGATCTTTCGCGGACTGGCCGAACGCGTCAGGCTGGGCTTCATGCCCATCCCGACCGGGGCCGATCACGCCGAGCGCCTCGTCGCGCTCGTCACCGATCTCTCCCTCAGAGGCCTCGTCTCGAAGTCGCTTTGATCCTCAGATATCGAGGTTCGCGACGTTCAGCGCGTTTTCGCGGATGAAGTCGCGGCGCGGCTCGACCACGTCGCCCATCAGCTTCACGAAGAGGTCGTCCGCCTCGTCGAGCTCGCGGATCTTCACCTGGAGAAGCGAGCGCGCTTCCTTGTCGAGCGTCGTCTCCCACAGCTGCTCGGGGTTCATCTCGCCGAGGCCCTTGTAGCGCTGCATGGCAATGCCCTTGGAGCCCGCCGCGAAAACGGCATCCAGGAGCTGCGAAGGCGAGCGGATTTCGTGCACGTCATCCTTGCGGCGCAGCGATGCCGCCTTCACATAGATCTCCTGCAAATGGCTCGTATAGGCGTCGAGGCGGCGCGCATCGGCGCTGTCGATGAGGGGCGCGTCGATCATCACTTCCTCGCGCACACCGCGGACGTCGCGATGGAAGGAGAGGCCGCCATCCACCGTCACCTCGCCGACCCAGCCGCGCTCGGTCTCGTCGGACAGCAGATCGAGGCGACGGGCGACATAGGCCGCCGCTTCCTTCGCATGCTCCGGCTCTTCGAGAGCCTTGGGCGTAAGAGCGCCAGCAATCGCCGCCTGCTCGACGACGAAATGCGGATATTTGGGCGGCAGGCCCTTGAGAATCTTGCGGATACCACGTGCCTTTTCGACGATCTCGCGCAGATCCTCGCGCGAGCGCTGAGTCCCGTCATGCAGCGTCAGCACCATGTCCTCAAGACCCGTCTCGACGAGATAGTCTTCGAGCGCACTCTCGTTCTTCAGATAGGTCTCGGACGAACCGCGGCGCACCTTGTAGAGCGGCGGCTGCGCGATATAGAGGTGGCCGCGCTCGATGACCTCCGGCATTTGCCGGTAGAAGAAGGTGAGCAGCAGCGTGCGGATATGGGCGCCGTCGACATCGGCGTCGGTCATGATGATGATCTTGTGGTAGCGCAGCTTCTCGATGTTGAAATCATCGCGGCCGATGCCCGTGCCGAGCGCAGTGATGAGCGTGCCGATTTCATTCGACGACAGCATCTTGTCGAAACGCGCGCGCTCCACATTGAGGATCTTGCCACGCAGCGGAAGCACGGCCTGGTTCGCGCGGGCGCGGGCCTGCTTCGCGGAGCCGCCGGCCGAGTCGCCCTCGACGATGAAGAGTTCGGACTTCGACGGATCGCGCTCCTGACAATCGGCGAGCTTGCCCGGCAGGCTCGAAATGTCGAGCGCGCCCTTGCGCCGCGTGAGCTCGCGCGCCTTGCGCGCCGCTTCGCGGGCGGCGGCCGCCTCGACGACCTTGTTCACGACCGTCTTCGCATCGCCCGGATGTTCCTCGAGCCAGGTCGTCAGCGCTTCGTTGACGAGGCTTTCGACCACGGGACGCACTTCGGACGAGACGAGCTTGTCCTTCGTCTGCGACGAGAATTTCGGATCGGGAACCTTGACCGAAAGAACGCAGGTGAGGCCTTCGCGCGCGTCGTCGCCGGTGAGCGAAACCTTCTCGCGCTTCGCAATGCCACTCTCATTCGCGTAATTATTGATGACGCGCGTGAGCGCCGCGCGGAAGCCCGCGAGATGCGTGCCGCCATCGCGCTGCGGAATGTTGTTCGTAAAGCAGAGCATGTTCTCGTGGTAGCTGTCGTTCCACCACATGGCGAGCTCGACCGTAATGCCATCGCGCTCGGCCTTGAGATAGATCGGCGCGGTGATCAGCGGCGTCTTGATGCGGTCGAGGAAGCGCACGAATTCCGCAAGACCGCCTTCATACATCAGATGCAGCGTCTTCGGCTCCACGCCACGCATGTCGGAGAGGTCGATCTTGACGCCGGAATTGAGGAAGGCGAGTTCGCGCAGACGATGCTCAAGCGTGCCGTAGTCGAACTCGGTCTTGGTGAAAGTTTGCGAAGACGGATGAAAGGTGATTTCCGTGCCGGTGCGCGGCTTGCCTTTTTCGTCGAGCCCTCCATCGCCCACAACCGCGAGCGGCGCGACGGGCACGCCATTCTCGAAGCGCATGCGGTGTTCCTTGCCCTGGCGCCAGATGCGCATTTCGAGCCAGTCCGACAGCGCGTTGACGACCGAGATGCCGACGCCGTGCAGGCCGCCCGACACCTTGTAGGAATTCTGATCGAACTTACCGCCCGCATGCAGCTGGGTCATGATGACCTCTGCGGCGGAGACGCCTTCGCCCTTGTGGATCTCGGTCGGAATGCCGCGACCATTGTCGGCGACGGTGACCGAGCCATTGGCGTTGAGGCGCACGAAGACCGTATCGCAATGACCGGCCAGCGCTTCGTCGATCGAGTTGTCGACGACCTCATAGACCATGTGATGAAGGCCCGAGCCGTCATCCGTATCGCCGATATACATGCCCGGGCGTTTGCGCACCGCGTCGAGGCCCTTCAGGACCTTGATCGATTCCGCACCGTATTCTTCCGGGCTGCTATTGGGAGACATGTATATTCCTCAGATCTTTGTTCCGGCACTCGCCGGTCTCAGTTCAATTGCGTGACCGCGCCGCGCTTCACATCGAAGGATTGCGCAGCCGCTCCCAGCGCGGCGAAAAGTACGGGGTCCGTTCCCGTCATGAAGGCCTGGAGGCCCAGCGCGACGATCTCGTCGAAAAGCGCGCGGCGGCGCTCCTCGTCGAGATGGGCCGCAATTTCGTCGAGCAACAGAAGCGGCGCGCGGCCCTGCGCGGCAAGAAGCCGGGCATTTGCGAGCACAATGCCGATGAGCAAAGCCTTCTGCTCGCCGGTCGAGCAAAGCCGCGCTTCGCGATCCTTCGCCCGGTGTCGCACCAAAAGGTCCGAGCGATGCGGTCCTTCGAGCGTGCGGCCTGCGCCAGCGTCCCGCGCGCGCGCGGCGGCGAGGCGGCGAATGAAATCGTCCTCGACATCGACGGCGGGCTTTCCCGCCAGTGCCTCTTCGAGCGTGCCTTCGAGGGCGATGTCGGCGCGCGGGAAATGCGCTTCGCTCGCAGCATCGATCGCGCCGCGCAGCCGCGCCAGCGTCTCGACGCGGGCGGCGGCAATGGCGACGCCATGCTCAGCCATCTGCTCTTCAAGGCCGCCAAGCCAGGACTCGTCCATGACGCCATCGGCCAGCAGCCTGTTGCGTTCGCGCAGAACGCGCTCATAGGCATTGACCCGCGTGCCATGGGCGGGATCGAAGCCCATCACCAGCCGGTCGAGAAAACGGCGCCGCTCGCCCGCGCCTTCGACGAAAAGCCGGTCCATGGCGGGCGTGAGCCAGACGACGCGGAGATGTGCGCCGAGCGCGCCCGCGCCCGAAGCATTCGCGCCGTCGATCCGGACTGCGCGGGAGCGCGCGGCTTCCGCGCCGGGCGCAATGCCCGTGCCGATGCGAACCGGCCCTTCAGGCGTTTCGGCAGTGGCTGCAACCGCCCATCCGCCCGCGCCGCCGTCGCGCGCAATTTCGGCGTAGGCCGCGCCGCGCAAACCACGGCCCGGCGAGAGAAGCGATACCGCTTCGAGAAGATTGGTCTTGCCCGCGCCGTTTTCGCCCGTCAGCACCACGGGGCGACCGTCGAGCTCAATCTCGGCCCGCGCATAGGAACGGAAATCGGTGACGACGAGGCGGCTCAGCCGATTGGCTCGGTCTGCACACAGAACGGCCTTCGTTCCAAAGGAGCTTGGAGCGCCGGTGTCGCCACTGATCGCAAGCCTCTCACCCGTGCGGGCCAACAATTCGTTCCGTTCCTTACACGCGCCCTATGCGCGTCCTACACGCGCATCGGCATCAGCACGTAGATCGCCTTTTCGTCGTCGCTGTCGCGCACGAGCGTCGGCGAACCGGAATCCGCCAGCGCGAATGTGGCTTCGGCGCCGTCGAGCTGCCCGGTAATATCGAGCAGGTAGCGGGCGTTGAAGCCGATTTCGAGCGGCGTGCTCGAGTATGAAACCGAAAGTTCCTCAGTCGCGCTGCCCGAATCCGGGTTCGTCACCGAGAGGGTCAGGCGGCCCTCGTCGAGATTGAGCTTCACCGCGCGCGACTTCTCCGTGGAGATGGTCGAGACGCGGTCCACGGCCTCGGCAAAGCGCTTGCCATCGACCTGCATGATCTTGTCGTTGTCGGCCGGGATGACGCGGCCATAATCGGGGAAAGTGCCGTCGATGAGCTTCGAGGTCAGCACCACACCGGCGAATTCGAAGCGGATCTTGGTTTCCGAGACGCCGACCGAAATCGTGCCCGCATTGCCTTCCAGAAGCTTCTGGAGCTCGAGCACGGTCTTGCGCGGCACGATGACACCGGGCATGCCGGAGGCGCCCGCCGGAAGATCGTGGTCGACCTGGGCGAGACGGTGCCCGTCGGTCGCGACGGCGCGCAGGACGCCCGCCTTGCCGCTCTCGACGGCATGGAGATAGATGCCGTTGAGGTAGTAGCGCGTTTCTTCGGTCGAGATCGCGAAACGGGTCTTGTCGATCAGGCGGCGCATGGCCTCAGCCGGCAGATCGAAATGATGCGGCAACTGGCCGGCGGCCATGGCCGGGAAGTCTTCCTGAGGCAGCGCCTGAAGGGCGAAGCGCGAGCGGCCGGCGGTGAGTTGGAGGCGGCCCTCGTCGGCGCCGGTCGAAAGCTCGACCTGGGCCCCGTCGGGCAGCTTCCTCACGATGTCGTAGAGCGTGTGAGCCGGCGCCGTGGTTGCGCCCTTCTGCGCCACATCGGCATCGATAGACTCCACTACCTCGATGTCGAGATCGGTCGCGGTGAGGCTCAGTTGCCCGTCCTCGGCCTTGATGAGGACGTTGGACAGGATCGGAATGGTGTTCCGCCTCTCGACGACCGATTGCACGTGGTTGAGAGACTTGAGGAGCGCGCCCCGTTCGATCGTGATCTTCATGGTCTCTCTTCGGTCCCCCGTTTGGGCGCTCAGCCCTTGCCCTGATGGCCGCTAAGGCTCGTCTGCAGCGGACCCGGACCCCGGCGGCAGCGTATCCCTGAGGTGGCGCGCCTTGGCCGAAAGCATGGCCGGAGCGTCCTGTCCTGTTCGGGAACCCGCAAAACCGGGGGTCGGAAGAGGCGTCGGGAGGGACCTTCGGGCCCCTGCCTGCATACCTCCCGGCAAATGCCGGAAATCCGCAGAAAATCATTTGTTGAAGTATAGCAGATCGTCCGCGCGATGCACGTTTTTCAGCATGGAAAAACCCCTATCTCGAACGCCGGAATTACGTGATTCCGCAGGGGTTTAGCGGGGCGAGAAAAGGCGGCTTCAAAGGGGTCCGCTCAGCTTGCTCCGTTGCCGCCTTCAAGCATCCGCCGCAGCAGGTCGACATCCTCGTCCATGCCGCTATCGGCCGCGCGCAACTCGTCGATCTTGCGGACGGCATGGATCACCGTCGTATGGTCGCGGCCGCCGAATTTGCGGCCGATCTCGGGCAGCGACCGGGTGGTGAGCTGCTTGGAGAGATACATGGCCACCTGACGCGGACGCGCCACCGCGCGGGCACGGCGCGCCGAGAGCATGTCCGCGAGGCGGACGTTGTAATACTCGGCTACGCGACGCTGGATTTCTTCAATGGTGATCTTGCGGTCGTTGCAGCGCAGGAGATCGCGCAGAACGTCCTGAGACATGTCGAGCGTGATCGGACGGCCAACCAGCGAGGCATAAGCCACGACGCGCTTCAACGCACCTTCGAGCTCGCGGACATTCGAGACGATGCGATGCGCGAGGAATTCGAGCACACCATCAGGGATCGTCACCGGCCCGTTGCGGCTCGCCATTTCCTCGGCCTTGGCCTGAAGAATACCGAGGCGAAGCTCGTAATCGGTCGGATGGATGTCGGCGGCGAGACCCCAGCCGAGGCGCGAACGAATGCGCTCCTCGATGCCTTCGAGATCGGAAGGCGAACGGTCGGCCGAGATGATGACCTGACGATTGTGATCAATCAGCGCATTGAAGGTATGGAAGAACTCTTCCTGCGTGGAATCCTTGCCCGAGATGAACTGCACGTCGTCGATCATCAGCACGTCGACGGTGCGGAACTGCTGCTTGAAGGCCATCGTGTCCTTGAAGCGCAGCGCGCGCACGAACTGGTACATGAACTTCTCGGCCGAGAGGTACAGCACCTTGCGCTCCGGCTGACGGCGGCGGATTTCCCACGCGATGGCGTGCATGAGATGCGTCTTGCCGAGGCCGACGCCGCCATAAAGGAACAGCGGATTGAAAGTGACGTCCGTCGCCTCTGCGACGCGGCGGGCCGCCGCATGCGCGAGTTCGTTCGATTTGCCGACGACGAAAGCGTCGAAGGTGAGACGCGGATCGAGCGGCGCGCCGACACCCGCATCCTCGAAGCCATTCGGAATCTGCGAGGCGGAAGTCGGCTGCGGCGCGGTGAACCTCGGTGCGGCCTGGGCCACATGGCGCGGCGCGGCATGGCCGTCGATCTGGGCGGCGGGCGTGAGCGTGGGCGCAGGTGCGGCCTGAGGCTCTGCGGCGACGGGCGCAACCTCGGCGGCTCGTGTATGCACGAGAACCTCGATGCGCGAAAGCGCCGGATCTTCCTCGCTCCAGAGTGTCGACAGACGTTCAGCGTAATGGGAGAGCAGCCAGTTGCGGATGAAGCGCGTCGGCACGGCGAGCATGACGCGGCCATCACCCACGCCAACCAGTTCGATCTGCTTGAACCAGCTGTTGAAGGTCGCTTCTCCAAGCTCCGCATGGAGGCGGGCGCGCACGCGGCGCCACTGCTCGCCAAGACCGGACTCAACCAGCGATGCCGCCCCGGATCCAGTCTCCACGGCGGAGCCACTCTCCGCCGCCTCGCGCCCGGCGCCGAGAGCACGGGCCGGACGCGCTTCCGCTCGCCCTTGCTCCATACCGCGCGTTTCGCCTGCGGGACGGAAAGCCGATTTAGCCGCCGAAACCAGCTTGTCTTCGTTCACGACTTCTACCCCTCGTCTTGTCCCGGCCCCCGATCCGCCAGAACTTTCCCGGAACCGACACCGCCCCCAGTGCCGGACCCTTGCCCGTACCCCCGACAGAGGGAGAATCCACCCGCCGGTTAATTTCTCAATTCAGTGCCGCCAGCCGCTCAACCCTGTGCCCAGGGAAGGCCGGATGCCTTCCAGCCGTTGCGGTGCCCACGATGACGATCTTCATCAAGATCGCCCTCGAAGCCACCGGCCACGTTGTAGCAATGCGCAAAACCCTGCGCCGTCATCGCCACCGCCGCCGCGCGCGAGCGCGCACCCGAACGGCAGAGGAACAGAACCGGCGCATCCTTGCGCTCCTCGCCCAGCGCGCCCGCGACATCGCCCGCAAAGGCCTCGCTCACAGCCATGGAGGGAAAGACCTGCCATTCGGCGAGCAAGGGTTCCTTGCCTATGGCCGACAGGTTGGGCAGCCCTACGTAGGACCACTCCGCACGCGTGCGCACATCAATCAGGACGGCGTTCGGATTTGCAGCAAGAACACGCCAGGCCTCTTCAGCCGAAACATCGCCCGCGTAATTCGCGGGGCGATCGCCGAGGATCCGAGGCTCAACTTCCGTGCTTGCGTTAACCGACATCAGCCCCATCTCCAACAGACACCCAGCCCTCATATCGCAGGCACAGCTCTCTTCACGGCGGCAATCCCTATAGGAATTCCTCCGCCTCGTCACGCACAACTGTGTGGATACTTTTCGCCGGTCAAAGCGGCACAATCAAATACTGTATTCAGTCAATTTTTATTGAAAAACATCAGTATTCGTTGCCCTCTTCGAGGTTAACAACCATACATTCGAGGCTCTTTGGAGGCAAGCGAGAAGAGTCGTCCGCTGACAAAAAAAGTTCTTACAGCGCGCGCGAAATGTGCATGTGCGCCAGCGAAAATTGCATCTCAAACGAGCATCGTCGCAACGCACACATGAAGATGTGAATGAATCCAATTCGATGCGCAGATGTAGCGCGAAGAGTCTTCGCGCGCGCGAAAAACACATTGCGACAACGCATTCATTTTCACTGAAACAAAAGCATCACACTTGGCCATACGCGAAAAGAAAAAGCCCGCGTCATTCGCGGGCTTCGCTCTCGACTGCGCAACGCATCAATGATGCGCGTTGCGAGCGCCTGTTCGCCTCAGGCGAGTGCCTTCACGCGGGCGGCGAGGCGCGACACTTTGCGCGATGCCGTGTTCTTGTGAACGACGCCCTTCTGCGCCGAGCGCATGATCTCCGGCTGCGCTTCCTTCAGCGCGGCGGCAGCGGCTTCCTTGTTGCCGCTGGCGATCGCTTCCTCAACCTTGCGGATGAAGGTGCGCATACGCGAGCGACGGTCCTTGTTGACCTCGGTGCGCGCCGCGATCTTGCGGATTGCCTTTTTTGCGGAGGGAGTATTCGCCATGGGTATCTGACCTTTGTCTCATCGGACATCCGCGATGCCGACGCAAAATTTCATGCTGGTTCGCGAGACACCGAATGTTCGGTGACAAAGTTCCGGCCAAAGGGGCCTCGCGCCTTTTTTGAAAAGAATGACCTCAAGCCTATTGGCAGGTCCGTTCTTTCCGAGGCGCGCGTTATACGCGGGGCGGCTCTTTCCGTCAACCGCGCCGAAAAGGGCACAAAACCGCGCCTTGGCGGGGAATTAACAGATTGCCAAGCGCTAGACGGCCTCACTCAGGCTCGATCGAGAAGCGCACTTCCGTCGCGCCATCCGTTTCGGGAACGGTCTGAATTTCCAGGCGCTCCCCCTCACGACGGAAAACGAGGAGATCCTTGATGAGTTCGAGCTTCTTCTGCCGTTTCCAGCCGAGCTGGGGCAGGGTTTCCACATAAAAGCGGCGGACCGAAGCGGGAGCAACATTTCCTTTGGCCACCGTGCGAATGATCCGGCCATTGGGCTTGTCGAAGACGACCCCGCCATCCCCGGTCTCGTGCAGACCCTCCATGAGCGGCATGTCCTCGACCGCATCGAGATAGCCCGCCGCCCGTTCCTCCGCGAGCAAATGGCCGGGCAGCATCGCAAAGCCAAGAATGAAGGCGAGAGCCGCAAAGCGCATCGTCATCGAATTCGATCCCCCCTCATGCTGCCCCGATCATTTCTGACAGCGCGGGCAATAGAAGGTCGAGCGCCCGGACTGCACGATCCGCTTCACCGTACCGCCGCAGCCCGGCTTTGAACAGGCGTCGCCCTCACGGTCGTAGACGGCGAAGGAATGCTGAAAATAGCCAAGCTCCCCATCCGTGTGCGCATAGTCCCGCAAGGTGGAGCCGCCCGCGGCGAGCGCCTCGTTCAACACTTCCCTGATGGCGCGGGCGAGCCTTTCCGAGCGCTGCGGACCGGCGACGCTCGCGGCGGAACGATTGGGCGAGATGCCGGCGCGGAACAACGCCTCGCAGACATAGATATTACCGAGCCCTGCAACTGTCCGCTGGTCGAGCAGCGCCGCCTTGATCGGCGCGCGGCGTCCCCTAAGCCGCTCGGAAAGGGTGAAGGCGGAAAATTCATTACCCAGCGGTTCCGGCCCGAGGGAAGCCAGATGCGGATTGGCATCGAGATCTGCCTCCACGATCAGGTCCATGAAACCGAAGCGCCGGTGATCGGAATAGACGATGCGGGTGCCGTCCTCCATGTCGAAGATGATGTGGTCATGCTTCCCGGTTCCCGCGCCGCTTTCCGGCGTCGCGTGGTGGAACTGGCCGGGCGCAGCCTCGCCACCTTCAGGCGGATGAATGGTGAAACGGCCCGACATGCCAAGATGGATAAGCAGAACCTCGCCGCTGTCGAGCCGGGCAAGGATATATTTCGCGCGGCGATCGAGCCGCTCGACCAGCCGTCCCGTCAGCCGCTCGGCGAAACGGTCGGGCAGGGGATAGCGCAGATTGGCGCGGCGCTGGGTCGCGAGCCTGATGCGGCATCCCTCGAGAGCGGGCGCCAGCCCCCGGCGGACGGTTTCGACTTCGGGCAGTTCGGGCATGCTCTTTTGTGACTTTGGCCTTGCGACGATAGGGCGGACGAAGCCGCGCCCACGAAAGTAGCGCCGTTGAAGCCGCTAGGCTATGGTCCGCCCGATGAGTACGACACTTCACACCGCAGAGAACGACGCCGCGCCGGAAGGCGAGGCGACGACGCATTTCGGCTTCAAGACGGTTGCCGAGGACGAAAAGGCCAAGCTCGTTCACGACGTGTTCGAGCATGTCGCCTCACGCTACGACCTGATGAACGACCTGATGTCGGGCGGCCTTCACCGCGCCTGGAAACAGTCGATGATCGACTGGCTCAATCCGCCGCGCGGCGAACGGGCTTTCGCTCATATCGACGTTGCCGGCGGCACGGGCGACATCGCCTTCCGCATCCTCGACCGCGCCGGTCCGAATACGCATGTTACGGTCTGCGATATCAACCGCCATATGCTCGGCGTCGGCCAGGATCGCGCGGAAGCGCAGGAACATAGCGGGCGCGTCGAATTCGTTTGCGGCGATGCGGAGCGGCTTCCCTTTCCCGATCGCAGCTTCGACGCCTATACGATCGCTTTCGGCATTCGCAACGTCACACATATAGAGAAGGCGCTTGCCGACGCTTACCGCGTGTTGAAGCCAGGCGGTCATTTCCTCTGTCTCGAATTCAGTCAGGTCGCGGTGCCCGGACTCGATGCGATCTATGACGCCTATTCCTTCCGTGCGATCCCGCAGATGGGAAAATGGGTGACGGGCGACGGCGAGCCCTATCAATATCTCGTCGAAAGCATTCGCCGTTTCCCGCCGCAGGAAAAATTCAAATCCATGATCGAGGCCGCAGGTTTTGCGCGCGTCCAGTATCGGAACCTGACCGGCGGCGTCGCCGCGATCCATTCCGGTTGGCGACTCTAGGAGCAGGGAACTTCATGCTCCGCGCTTTCCGCAATATCTCGCGCCTCGTTCGCGCCGGCCGTGTGCTCGCGCGGCATGACGCGCTATTCCCTGTGGAACTGCGCGGCGAAATGCCCGCAATGCTGCTCTTCCTGCTGGGGGTCGCGAAGATCCGTCTCCCTTGGGAACAGTCCGTGCCTGAAACGGATGGCGCGGAACCCGCGTCGCGCCTCGCCTCCGCACTCGAACAGCTCGGGCCCTCTTATATAAAGCTCGGACAGTTTCTCGCGACGCGGCCGGACATTATCGGCGCGGAACTCGCGACCGATCTCACACGGCTGCAGGACAAGCTGCCGCCGTTCCCGATGTCGGAAGCTCAGGCGATCATTGAGGAGGAGTTCGCCCGTCACGTCGATGAAATTTTCTCATCGCTGAGCGAACCTGTCGCCGCCGCGTCCATCGCGCAGGTGCACAAGGCGCGTACGCATCCCGACGAGACACACGCCGAAGGCCGCGATGTTGCGGTGAAGGTGCTGAGACCCGATGTCGAGGCGAGCTTCGCGCGCGATCTCGACAGTTTCTTCTGGATCGCCGAAACGGTTGACCGCGTCTATCCGCCCGCGCGTCGGCTGCGTCCCATCGAAACGGTGCAGACGCTTGCCGACAGCGTGAAGCTCGAAATGGATTTCCGCCTCGAAGCGGCAGCCATGTCCGAGATGGCGGAAAATGTCGCGAAGGACAAGGGTTTCCGCGTTCCCGCCGTCGATTGGGAGCGCACCTCGCGCCGCGTGCTGACGCTCGAATGGGTGGACGGCATTCCCGCTTCCGATGTGCCCGCGCTCATCGCGGCCGGACATGACATGAAGAAGCTCGCCACGCAGGCGATCCAGTCTTTTCTTACTCATGCGCTGCGCGACGGCTTTTTCCATGCCGACATGCATCAGGGAAATCTTTTCGTCGACGCAGATGGAACGCTGGTTGCCGTCGATTTCGGCATCATGGGCAGGCTCGATGCAGGCCAGCGGCGCCTTATGGCGGAAATCCTTTATGGATTCGTGCAGCGCGATTATCGGCGCGTCGCCGAACTGCATTTCATGGCGGGCTATGTGCCGCACACAAAGAGCGTCGATGCGTTCGCGCAGGCGCTACGCGCGGTAGGAGAGCCGGTCTTCGGACGCCCCGCCCGTGACGTTTCCATGGGGCGGCTGCTCGCCCAGCTCTTCCAAGTCACCGAACAGTTCGACATGAGGACGCGCCCGGAACTCATCCTCCTGCAAAAAACCATGGTGGTGATCGAGGGCGTGGCTCGGAACTTCGACGCCGATCACAACATCTGGGACAGCGCCGAGCCGATCCTCAAATCATGGATGATCGACCGGCTCGCACCCGAAACTCGGCTCGAAGAGGCAGCTGCCGGCGCGCGTGAACTCGGACGGCTGGTCAGCAATCTGCCGGAGCTTCTCGACCGGGCCGAGCGGACCGCGCGGCTCTTTGCCGAAAGCATCGACGAGGAGGGGATCAGGCTCCATCCCGCCTCGACCGAGGCGCTGGTCCGCGCCCAGAACCGGCGCGGCCCCGGCGGTCCGCTCGTCTGGGCGATTGTCGGGGCGGCTGCCGCCGTTCTGCTGCTCAGGCTGTTCTGAACAATTATTGCCGTACGAGATCGAAGGCCGAGCCCGACCTTATGCGCGTGCGCGCCATTTTCACCATCTTATCAAGGGGAAATAATTTATCTCCACATTTGCGGCGTAAAACCTTATATTCCCCTCCGCCGACACACATGCCAGGCAACCCTGCCAAAGCCGGAGTTTACATTCCGTGAGTGACAGCGCGCTTCAAAACCGCAGCATCCTGCTCATCGTCGGGGGCGGAATCGCCGCCTATAAATGCCTTGAGCTCATCCGCCGCCTTAGGGACAAGGGGGTGCGGGTGCGCGTCATCCTGACCGAGGCAGGGGCCCAGTTCGTCACACCGCTCTCGGTGGGCACGCTGACGGGCGAGCCGGTCTTCCAGTCACTTTTCGACCTGACGCGCGAGGCCGAGATCGGCCATATCGAATTGTCGCGCGACGCCGACCTGCTGGTCGTCGCGCCCGCCACCGCCGACCTCATGGCGAAGATGGCGAACGGACTCGCGGGCGACCTCGCCACCACGACGCTGCTGGCCACGGACAAGCCGGTGCTGATCGCACCGGCCATGAATGTGCGGATGTGGGCCCACCGCGCGACGCAGCGCAATCTCGAACGGCTCATGGCCGACGGCATCGAGATCGTGGGACCGAACGAAGGCCCGATGGCCTGCAATGAATATGGGCCAGGCCGCATGGCGGAGTCGGCTGAAATCCTCGCCGCTATCGAGCAGCATTTTTCCGAAAACGCCTTCAAGGGCGAATTGCCGCTCAAGGGCATCAAGGCGCTGGTGACCTCCGGCCCGACGCATGAGCCGATCGACCCGGTGCGCTATCTCGCCAATCGTTCCTCCGGCAAGCAGGGTTACGCGATCGCGACGGCGCTCGCGCGTCTGGGTGCGGAAACCGTTCTTGTTTCGGGCCCAACCAACCTGTCGCCGCCGCCTGGCGTCACGGTGAAGAATGTCGAGACAGCGCGCGAAATGCTGGCGGCCTGCGAAGCTTCGCTGCCCGTCGATGTCGCGGTCTGCGCAGCCGCCGTTGCCGACTGGCGCGTCGATATCGACGCGACGCAGAAGATCAAGAAGGAGCCGGGCGCCAGCACGCCGGAACTCAGGCTCGTCGAGAACCCCGACATTCTCGCCACCATTTCGCATCTCACCACGAACCGGCCTTCGCTGGTCGTCGGCTTCGCGGCGGAAACGGAAAAGGTCATCGAACATGCGGTGGCCAAGCGCGCCCGCAAGGGCTGCGACTGGATCGTCGCCAACGACGTCTCGCCGGAAACGGGCGTGATGGGCGGCGAGCTCAATACCGTTCACCTCATCACGCGCGATGGCCAGGAAGACTGGCCACTCCTGCCGAAACAGGCCGTGGCGGAGCGGCTGGCGCGGCGCATCCTCGCGCATTTCACTGACAGGGATAAAAACGCATGACGGCTTCGATCCGCGTCGCAGTACAGAGACTGCCGCACAGCAACGGCCTCGCCCTGCCGCGCTACGAGACGGAAGGCGCCGCGGGCATGGACCTGCTTGCCGCCGTCGACGAAGCCGAGCCACTGACGCTCGCGCCCGGTGCCCGCGCACTGGTGCCGACGGGCCTTGCCATCGCGCTGCCGACCGGCTTCGAGGCGCAGGTGCGTCCGCGTTCGGGGCTTGCCGCAAAAAATGGCGTCACGGTTCTCAATTCGCCCGGCACCATCGACTGCGATTATCGGGGCGAGGTGAAGGTCATTCTGGTCAATCTTGGAGCCGAGCCCTTCGTCATCACGCGCGGCACGCGCATCGCGCAGATGGTCGTGGCGCCGGTGACGCAGGCCGTGCTTGCCGAGGTGGAAAGCCTTGACGAAACGGCGCGCGGCGCAGGCGGCTTCGGCTCGACCGGCACGGCTGCCAGAGGCAATTGAAGGGGAGCCATCATGCTACGCTTGTCCAAGAAAACATGGCTCGCGCTGGAAGCGGTGGTTGACGTTGCAATCAATGCGCGGCCCGATCCCGTGCAGTCGAAGGAAATCACCAAGCGGCAGGGCATTCCACAGCGCTATCTCGAGCAGGTGATGCAGCAGCTCGTCCATGCCGGCATCCTTAAAGGCGTGCGCGGCCCGCGCGGGGGCTACAGGCTTGCCCGCGAACGCCGCCGCATCACAGTGGGCGAGGTCGTGCGTGTCGTCGGCGCCATGGAGTCCGCCGACGATCCGGTGACGACCGGCCCCTCCGAACTTGGCGAGCGCGTGATCGCGCCGCTCTGGGAGGAAGTGCAGCGGGATTTGATGGAGCGCCTGGAGAAGATCACAATCGACGATCTTTGCCGCCGCGCCGAAAGCGCAAGCGCCGCAATCGATACGCCAGCCGCCGATTTCACGATCTGAACGCAAAAACGAAAACAGGAGGCCAAGATGAGCGAAGCGAAGAAAGTGCCCGGACGTGGCCGGACCTATGACAGCATCATCGAAACCATCGGCGATACGCCGCTCGTCCGGCTCAATCGCCTCGCAAAAGAGGCCGGCGCCATTGCCGACATCTTTCTCAAGCTCGAATTCTTCAACCCGCTGGCCAGCGTCAAGGACCGCATCGGCGTCGCCATGATCGAAGCGCTGGAAGCACAGGGCAAGATCAGGCCGGACACCGTCATCATCGAACCGACCTCCGGCAATACCGGCATCGCGCTCGCCTTCGTCTGCGCAGCCAAGGGCTACAAGCTCATCCTCTGCATGCCGGAAAGCATGTCGATCGAACGTCGCAAGATGCTGGCGCTGCTCGGCGCACAGATCGAGCTGACGCCCGCCGAAAAGGGCATGAAGGGCGCCATCGCACGGGCCGAGGAATTGATGCGGGAGCACCCGAATTCGGTCAGCCCCCAGCAGTTCGACAATCCGGCGAACCCCGAAATCCACCGCCGCACCACGGCCGAGGAAATCTGGAACGACACCCATGGCAAGGTCGATGCCGTGATCTCGGGCGTCGGCACGGGCGGCACCTTCACTGGCATCGGCTCGGTGCTGAAGGCGCGCAAGCCCGGCTTCCGCATGATCGCGGTCGAGCCGGAAGACAGCCCCGTGCTTTCCGGCGGCCAGCCCGGCCCGCACAAGATTCAGGGCATCGGCGCAGGTTTCGTGCCCGGCAACCTCGATCGAACGCTCATCGACGAGGTCATCACCATCGGCAATGAAACCGCCTTCGAAACGGCCCGCAAGGCGGCGAAACTCGAGGGCATTCCCTGCGGCATTTCCTCGGGCGCGGCCATCGCGGCGGCCATCGAGGTCGGCACCCGGCCCGAAATGAAGGGCAAGACCATCGTTGCCGTCATTCCGTCTTTTGCCGAACGTTATCTCTCGACAGCCCTTTTTGACGGGTTATAAAACCTCAGTTTCTGGTTCAGGTTCTCGGGCGCGCGGAAGAATGTTGCAAAAGTTCGGTCTCGATTGGTTTCTTCTCGCCCTCGTTTTCGTTGTCGCAGCAGCCGCCTTGTGGCCGGCGCCAGGCATAACCGGCGGCCCGCTCCATGTAGAGTGGGTCGCCAAATACGGCCTTGTCATCGTCTTCTTCCTATACGGGCTCACGCTCTCGCCGGAAAAGATGCGGGCGGGCCTCACCCGTTGGAAAGTGCATGTCACCGTGCAGCTTGGGACTTTCGTCCTCTTTCCGATCGTGGTGCTGATTGCCGGCTTCTTCCTGAAGGACGTTTTCCCGCCTGAGGTCTGGCTCGGCTTCTTCTACGTCGCAGCACTTCCCAGCACCGTTTCCTCCTCCGTTGCCATGACGTCTCTGGCACGCGGCAATGTGCCGGTCGCGATCTTCAACGCGACGCTATCGGCCTTTCTCGGCGTCTTCCTCACGCCCCTGCTCATGGCCTGGTACATGCACTCGACCGGCCAGTCGCTGCCGCTCGAAAGCGTCATCACCAAGGTCGTGCTTCTGGTGCTGGTGCCGACTGCCGCCGGACAGATCGCCCATCGCTGGCTTGCCGAATGGGCCAAGCGCAACGGCTCATGGCTGAAGATCTGCGACCGCGCTGTCATTCTCGCGATCGTCTACAATTCCTTTTGCGACTCCATCAGCGCCGGCATCTGGAGCGATCATGACGCTTCGCTTCTTGTGAGCATGATCGTGGGCGTCATTGCGCTTTTCTTCGTCATTTACGGTCTTATGAAGATCCCGGCGAAGGCGATTGGCCTTGACCGCGAAGACACGATCGCCTGCCTCTTCTGCGGCTCGAAGAAGTCGCTGGCGACGGGCGTTCCGCTTTCGAAGGTCATGTTCGGCGCAAATCCGGCGCTCGGCCTCATCATCGCGCCGCTGATGCTCTTCCACTTCTTCCAGCTTCTGATCGTGAGCGTAATCGCCAACCGCCTCGCGCGCGACCCCATCGCTGCACCAGTCAAAGCCTGAGCTTCAGCTAGCGCGCGCCGGCCTCGGCAGCGTTTCCTCGCCAGCCCCCGGCCCCGCCTCGACGCGGACGTCGCGCGCCCGAACCGGCTCGCCGCATTCCGAGCACACGACCACGCCATCCATGACCTTGCCGCACGTCTTGTGAACGCGCAGAAGCGGCGCGCCCTCGGTGCCGGCCATATGCTTGTCGCCCCATTGGACGAGCCCGAGGATCACCGGATAGAGATCGAGCCCCGTTTCGGTGAGGCGATACTCCTCGCGGCGAGGGCGCTCCTGATAGAGGTGTTTGGCGAGAACGCCCGCTTCGGCGAGCTTCTTCAGCCGGTCGGCCAGCACATGCCGCGCGATGCCGAGCCGCGCCTCGAATTCCTCGAAGCGGTGCATGCCCAGAAAGCACTCGCGCAAGACCATCAGCGTCCAACGGTCGCCGATCACCGAAAGCGTGCGGGCGAGCGAGCAATGCTCGCGGTCCAGATCTTCCCAGCGCATGAGCCGTTCTCCTTTGAACAGGAGATTACCTTGACAGGTTCTCTTTTGGAACCCACTTTCGCCCCGTGTTTCGCCTTGGGGAGTGTGCGCCTTGAACGTCATCGACACCAAACTGGAGCCGGTTTTCACGCGTGACGGCACCTTCTGGCTACCGCATGTGGAAGCGACGGGGCCATTCCGCGGGCTTCATGGCGGCGCCGTCTCCGGCCTCGTCGTAGCTGCGATGGAAGAGCGCGCGCGAGAGGAAGATTGGGGTCAGGCCATGACCGCCTCGGTGCTCATCCTGCGGCCCGCGCCGCTTGAGCGGCTCGAAACGCGGATCGAAGTGCTGCGCTCCGGCGGACGCGTAGCCATGCTCGAGTCGAGCCTCTGGGCGGGCGAGAGGCTCATCGCCAAGGCGACGGGCGCCTTCGTGAAGCCTATCTCTCTACCGGAGGTAAGCCGTGTCTCCGCGGCGCCAGCGCCCGTCGATCCGTCGGCGCTCCCGGTCTGGGGCGCGCGCGGACCGCAGAACCGCACAACCTTCTTCGATGCGCTCGACATTCGCGACGATGGTAATGGCATGAAATGGGGCCGGATGAAGCGGCCCATGGTCGCCTTCGAGGCGCCGATGGCGAACCTCTTCGCCTTTGCTGACAATGGCACACCCTATTGGCTCTCTGGCACCGAGTTCTGGCCGCCAACGCGCTGGGGCTTTCCCAACATCGACATTGCCGTCCATATTTCGCGCGCGCCGGTAGGCCCATGGGTCGGCGTCGAGCCTGGCTCCGACTGGCGCGACAACGGGCTCGGCCTGACGGATTCAAAGCTTTATGACGAGGCGGGGCCCCTTGGCCGCGCCTGCCAGACGGTGGTGCTGACGCCGCACTGATCGCGCGGACGGCATTGACAGCGCGCCCTCCGCATGGCGCAAAGGGAGCGGAGAAAAGACATGCCGCTTTCAGATGCCCAACTTGAACGCTATGCCCGCCACATCATTCTCAAGGAGATAGGCGGGCCCGGCCAGCAGAGGCTTCTCAACACCCGCGTGCTCGTCATCGGCGCCGGTGGGCTTGGCGCGCCTTGCCTCATGTATCTCGCGGCAGCAGGCGTCGGTACGCTCGGCATCGTCGATCACGACACGGTGTCGCTGTCGAACCTTCAACGTCAGATTATCCACGACACCGTCAATGTCGGACGGCCGAAGGTCGAGAGCGCCCGCGAAAGCCTCGCCCGCATCAATCCCGATGTGAAGGTCGAGGCGCATCAGGTGAAGCTCAGCGCCGCCAATGTGCTCGACATTATCTCGCGTTACGACATCGTCGCCGATGGCTGTGACAATTTCCCGACGCGTTTTCTCGTCAACGATGCCTGCCATCTGGCGAAGGTGCCGCTCGTTTCCGGCGCGGTCGGCCCTTTCGAGGGGCAGATAGCGACTTTCAAATCCTATGAGCGGGACGAAGCAGGAAAGCCCTTCGCCAATTATCGCGATCTCGTCGGAGAGGCGCCGCCGCCCGGCAGCATTCCGGCCTGCGAGGAAACAGGCGTGCTCGGCGCCCTCACAGGCGTTATCGGCTCGATGATGGCGCTTGAGGTCATCAAGGAAATCACCGGCGCGGGAACGAGCCTTGCCGGACGGCTGCTCATCTATGACGCGCTCGATACGCGCTTCCGCACCTTGCGCCTTCCGCACGATCCCAAAAACCCGCTCTCGGGCGACAATCCCTCGATCAGGGATTTGAATTCACACGCCTGAGCCCTTGCAGCCAGACCGCAAGATCGCGCTTGCGGGCAAGGCAGGGACGTTCGAGCCAATGCCATGAGAGTGTCGCCAGAGCGAGCGCCACAGGCATGGTCAGCGCAAACAGCATGAGTGACGTCAGGCGCGGAATGCGCTGCGTGAGAAGCTGCTGGATCGGATAGGCGTAGATATACAGACCGTAGGAATAGTCGCCGATCCGGTTGAAGTTCCGCAGAAAGGCCGAGGGCACAAGCGCCGCCCAGATGGTCGCATAAGCCGTCAGCAGACAGAGCGAGAATTCATAAAAGATGGTATCGCGCAGGAGCAGCGCCGCCGCAAAGGCTGCGACAATGCCCCATGCCGTCAATGGAATGCGGGCGGCAGCGTAGAAGGCGATGGTGCCGAGGCCGAAGCAGAGGCCGAAGCGAATGATGTGGTCGAAGGGGTGGGTCACATCATGCGCGATGGGCAAGAGGCTCGACGCGGCAAGGACGAGCATGATCGGCACCATCCAGAGCCAGAAGCGGCGCGGCGTTGAAAAGCCGCCGCAAAGGCCGAATGTGGCCAGCGCGAGATAGCAGAGAACTTCGTATTTGAGCGTCCAGAGCGGCGCGTCGACGGCCGGGTCGGTGGCAAGCGTGGTCGCGACGCCAGGAAGCGTACTGCTGGCCCCTATGAGACTTGCGACGCGCGGCACGAATTCCCATGTGCCTCGGTCATGCAGATAGTCATGCAGCGGCAGCGCGGTAAGTGCCGGCCCCACAGCGAGGGTAACGAGGGCCGAGCAGAGCAGCAGCGCGGGCCAGAGACGCAGGAGCCGCGCCGACAGGAAAACCGGCAATGAGGGCGTTCCGTTCCAGCTCCCGGCGATCAGGAAGCCGCTCGCGACGAAGAAGACGTTAACCGCATGGTAGCCGAGATCATGTCCGGTCGCCGCGACGAGCGGCCCGGCAAACCGATCGCCAGTCGCCACGATGAAACTATGCGCGAAGACGACCGTACCCGCCGCCAGAAAGCGGATCAGATTGAAATTGTTGTCCCGTCCGGACACGTGATCGGCAATGTGTTTCATCGCAGGGCGTCAATCGCGGCTAACAGCGCCCAAACTGGCGCAAGCACGGCGAAGCCTGCATCCAAAGTGCCAAGGAGAATCTTAATTTCCGTGGGACTACGGACGGATTACGAAAATTAAATAATCTGCGGAATGACCCGATTTTATGCGTTTTAAACGCTAAATGGGCGCCCGCCGCAGATCATTACATGATCGCAGGGATCACCCGGTCGGGCGGACGATGCCCATCCATGAAGGTCTTGATATTGACGATGACCTTGCCACCCATCTCGACGCGACCTTCAATGGTCGCCGAGCTCATATGCGGAAGCAGCACCACATTGTCGAGGCCGATGAGGCGCGGATTGACCGTCGGCTCCTGCTCGAACACATCGAGGCCGGCGCCTGCGATTTCGCCCGCTTCCAGCGCCCGGGCGAGCGCGTTTTCGTCGATCACCTCGCCGCGCGCCGTGTTGACGATGTAGCTGTCGGGCCGCATCAGCTTCAGACGTCGCGCATTCAGGAGGTGATAGGTCGCGGGCGTGTGCGGGCAATTGACCGAAACGATATCGACCTTGGCGAGCATCTGGTCGAGGCTCTCCCAATAGGTCGCCTCGAGTTCCTTCTCGATCACGGCATTGGCAGGCTTGCGATTGTGGTAGTGGATTTCGAGGCCGAATGCGCGGGCACGGCGCGCCACCGCCTGTCCGATGCGGCCCATGCCGATAATGCCCAGACGCTTTCCAAAAATGCGGCGTCCGAGCATCCATGTCGGCGACCAACCCGGCCATTCGCCATTATGGTCACGCAAATAGCGCGCGCCGTCGGCGAGGCGGCGGGGCACTGCGAGGATCAGCGCCATCGTCATGTCGGCCGTGTCTTCTGTCAGCACACCGGGCGTGTTCGTAACCGTAATGCCGCGACGGCGCGCGGTCTCGACGTCGATATTGTCGACGCCGGTGCCGAACTGGGCGATGAGGCGAAGCTGCGGGCCGACCTGCGCCAATACCTTGGCGTCGATGCGGTCGGTAACCGTTGGGACCAGTACGTCGGCCTCACGGACGGCGGCCACGAGCTCCGCCGTCGTCATCGGATGATCGTCCTTGTTCAATCGGACGTCGAAGAGCTCGTCCATACGCGCTTCGATGACATCTGGAAGCTTTCTGGTGACGATGACGAGCGGCTTCTTCTGGGTCATACGTGGAACGCCTGGTCGCTGCGAAACATTCTGCCGGCGCCCGCTCCAATGCGGGACTGGCCTACTCTTGTCTAGCAGAGGGCGAGGGCGCGGACAAAGCCGTTCTCATGCCTTTGCACAACGCGCCATCCGCCTTGACCCGGTCGCCGCGCCCTTGTCATAAAGGTGCAAGGGCACCCAAGAGGAAGGCCACCATCATCGCCATTTACCGGCCCCATCGACATGACGCCGGCTCCGTCCTTCGCAAGGCCGGGGGCGCTGCGCTGTGCCTGTTGCTGATCGCAGGCCTTAGCCCTGCCGAAGCCAAAACGGAAAAGGCGGAAAAAACGGAAAAGCCCGCCGCCGCGCAGCAGTTTCTGCCGCCGGATCCCGCAATCGGCGCGCCACCCAAGCGTACGGTCGGCACCACCTCTGGCTTGCCCGTGCCACGTTTCGTCAGCCTCAAATCCGGTCGCATCAACGTCCGGCGCGGGCCGGGCGACGACTATCCGATCGAATGGGTCTTCGCAAAAAAGGGGCTGCCAGTCGAGGTCACGGCTGAGTCGGACCAGTGGCGGCGCATCCGCGACAACGAAGGCGATATCGGCTGGGTCTGGCATTCGATGCTCGACGGGCGTCGCACCGCAATCGTCCAGAACAAGACCCATACCGGCGAGCCGGTGGCCTTGCTCACCGAACCAAACCCAACCGCCGGCATCATCGCCTATGCCGAACCCGGGGTCATCGCACAGATCAAGGCGTGCAAGGCGGCGTGGTGCGAACTCAAGGCGAGCGGCTACGAAGGCTGGGTCGAGCGCAGCTCGATCTGGGGCACCTATTCAGACGAAAACTTCGAATAGGGCGCGCGCTTCAGTCTAAATCCGCAGCGAGCGCAGCACGGGTGTCAGGCGCGAGCAGCGCCATGTGCCCATAATTCGGATGCGCGATGGCGATGATCACCTGCGTTGCCGGATCGCGAAACTTCTCGACTTCCTGCAGCTTGAAGGGGAAGTGCAGGAAGTGAACCGATGACGTCTTGCCGTCGGACTTCGTGCGCTCGACATCGCCTTCCGGCACCGCCGTCACGCGCAAGCCGCCAACATCGATATAGATGTGATCCTCAACGCCGGTGAGGCGGCGCAGTTCCTTGTCGCGGCGCACCTCGTCGTCGATCTCAAACATCAGCGTCGCGACAAGCTCGTCGCCCTTGGGGATCAGAGGATTATAGGCAGCAAGCTCGTCGGCAATCTGCTCCTCACCGCCCTTTTCGATGTAGAGCATCTCGTGGATCTGCTGGAACATCGTGTCGTAATTCTCGAAGTAGAAGGTCGCATAGGGCCCGACCGCGACGCGGCGGTTCTTCTTCAGCGCCGTGATCGCGGCACGCCGCTCCTTGCGCTCGCTCACATAGGTCTCGGGCGAGAGGATATCGCTGCGTTCGATGATGCGCTTCGATGCGGGCATTGTTTCGCTCCACTTCTTCTTATTCGATGAGGCCCCAGGCCCGGGCCATGATCTCGATGGGATGCTGCACCTTCGGCACCTGCGCCTCTTCAAGCGTCTCGATTTCCTGCGCGAGGTGCTTTCCGGCAAGCGGACAATCGGAGGTGACGTATTTGTTGCCGGTCTTGGCAACATTGCGCGCGGCGGGTTTGCCGACCCTCATCGCGACCTCGAAGGTTTCCTTCATCACGCCGAATGTTCCTCCGTGGCCGGAACACCTCTCAACCACATCGACCTTTGTCTCGGGGATGAGCTTCATCATCTCGGCGGATTTCGGACCCATGTTCTGCGCCCGGGCGTGACAGGCAAGATGCGCCGTGACGCCGCCCTCGACGGGCTTGAGGCCGGGCGCGAGACCCTCTTTCTTCGCAATGTCGACGACATATTCGTCGATGTCATAGGTCGCCTGCGCGAGCTTTTTGACATCCGCATTATCAGGAAGAATGAGCGGCCATTCGAACTTGAACATCAGTCCGCAGGATGCCGTCAGCGTAATGATGTCGTAACCCTTGTCGATCAGCTCGCACATTTCGCGCGAGACCCTTTCGGCCTGCTCCGCGACCTTGGCGAGATTGCCCTGTTCGAGAAAGGGCATGCCGCAGCAACCGGGATAAGCGACGGTTGTTTCGACACCATTATGCGCAAGCACTTTTCGCGCGGCCTCGCCGACCTGCGGATTGTTGTAGTTGACGAAGCAGGTGGCGAAAAGTGCGGCCTTGCGGCCTTTGGCGGGCGCTTCCTTCGGCGCGGCCTCGCCTAACTTGTCCTGCGCCTTCGCGCGCATGGTGAAGGTCTTGCCGTAAAATTTCGGCAGCTCGACGCGAGCGTCGATGCCTGCGAGCTTTTCGAGCACGGGCCGCGTCAGCCTGTTGCCACGCGCGGAGCCCCAGTTCGCCAGCGGCGCGATGGGAGCGGCCAGCATGCCGTTGCGATCTGTCTGACCAAGCTGTCCGGGCACGAAGGGATAATGCCCCTCATGCTTCGCCTCGGCGGAGCGGTAGCGCAGCATCAGATGCGGGAAATCGAGATTGAATTCATGCGGAGGCACGTAAGGGCACTTCGTCATGTAGCACATGTCGCAAAGCGTGCAGGCTTCGATGACGGGCGCGAAATCCTCCGACTTCACCTCATCGAGTTCGCCAGTGGGCGATGCGTCAACGAGATCGAAGAGACGCGGGAAACTGTCGCAGAGATTGAAGCAGCGGCGGCAGCCATGGCAGATGTCGAAGACACGGCGCAGCTCCACATCGAGCTTGTCGAGATCGTAGAAGTCCGGGCTCTGCCAATCGATCGGATGGCGTGTCGGCGCTTCCGTGCTGCCTTCTTTCATTCAATCCCCTCCCATATTCCGATTTGACCGCGAAAGGGAGGCGGGCCGAAGCCCGTCTCCCTCGCGATTTTTCGTCAGCGCTCAGGCGAGACTGTCGAGCGCCTTCTGGAAGCGACCAGCATGGCTCTTTTCAGCCTTGGCCAGCGTTTCGAACCAGTCGGCAATCTCGTCGAAGCCTTCTTCGCGCGCGGTGCGCGCCATGCCCGGATACATGTCGGTGTATTCGTGCGTCTCGCCGACGATGGCGGCCTTGAGGTTGAGGTTGGTCGGTCCGATGGGCTCGCCCGTGGCGGGGTCGCCGACCGACTCCATGAATTCCAGATGGCCGTGGGCGTGGCCCGTTTCACCTTCCGCGGTCGAGCGGAACACGGCGGCGACATCGTTGTAGCCTTCGACGTCGGCCTTCTGGGCGAAATAGAGATAGCGACGGTTCGCCTGGCTCTCGCCGGCGAAGGCCGCCTTCAGATTGTCGAGTGTTTTGGATTTTGCGAGCGACGACATGGATTCCTCACCTTTCCTCGCCGTCCGGAACAGGTTGAGCGCCCATTCCTACGGCCTGCCTGTTGGAGTTCTGGCCGGGTTTCGGGGCGACTGGCCCCGTCCGGCCACCGCCCGGGGAGGCGGTTGAGGAAAAGCATAATGCCGCTGGCCGCGAGCGGTCAACACCTTAGAATAATTCTAAATATGAGAAGGGTTCGCAGCTGACCGGATGGCTTATTCGGCCGGGCGGGGCGTTCCGTGAAGGCGCACGATAACGTCGACGCGAGCGACATCCGTGCCTTCCGGCGCCTGGGGAAGGCCCGTAATGGCGATCTTGCCGCCGTCGATATCCATCAGCGACCCCGCATTCTCGAGAAAGAAATGGTGGTGATCGCTGACATTCGTATCGAAATAGGTGCGCGCGCTGTCCACCACGACTTCGCGCAGCAGATGGGCTTCCGTGAACTGGTGAAGCGTGTTGTAGACGGTGGCCAGCGAAACGCTGACGCCAGCCGCCTGAGCTTCTTCGTGAAGGGCTTCAGCCGTGACGTGGCGATCGCCGCCATCGAAGAGAAGGCGGCCCAGAGCGAGGCGCTGGCGGGTCGGGCGCAGGCCGGCTTCCCGCAAGCGGGAGAGCGTCTGGCTATAGGGCCGATCCTGGGTCACGGGCTTCATCCTTCCGTCTGCTCATATCGAGCAAACGCCAGTTTGTAATGATTACAATGTCCAAAATGTAGTCACAGTCACGCTTTTGTCAAGGCGGGGCTTTGTAGCTCATATCGCGTGGGTTTCCGGCAGCCTCCCTATATGTTAGGAAGCGCGTCGAGGAAACCGGGGTGGGGAGAGAACCTTGCCCTTGAGCCGGGGATAGCCCTATCGCTCACACGAGAGCTGACGAGAAGGGCATAGTTGAGCGGACGGGGTATGGCTGAGCAAAAGTCGAGTTACACCTACGAAGATCTTCTCGAATGCAGCCATGGCCGCATGTTCGGCCCCGGAAATGCGCAGCTTCCCTTGCCTCCGATGCTGATGATCTCGCGGATCACGCATATCTCGGACAAGGGCGGCGATCACGACAAGGGCCAGATCAAGGCCGAATTCGACATCCACCCGGACCTCTGGTTCTTCCCCTGCCATTTCGAGGGTGACCCGATCATGCCGGGCTGCCTCGGTCTCGACGGTGCGTGGCAGCTGCTGGGCTTCTTCCTTGGCTGGATCGGCGGCAAGGGCAAGGGCCGCGCGCTCGGCGTCGGCGAAGTGAAATTCTCCGCCATGGTCACGCCCGCCGTGAAGAAGATCGAATACAACATCCAGCTCAAGCGCGTGATCAATCGCCGCCTCGTTCTCGGCGTGGCCGATTGCACCATCCTTGCGGATGGCGAGCTTGCCTATACGATCAGCGACATGAGGGTCGGGCTTTCGACAGAAGATCAGCCGGCCTGACGGAGCGGCAAATCCATTCACACGAAGCCATTCATACGAACCCGTTAACACCAAGAATGAGGCTGCCATGAGACGAGTGGTCGTCACCGGCATGGGGATCGTCTCCTCGATCGGCAACAATACGCAAGAGGTCCTCGCGAGCCTTCGCGAAGGGCGCTCCGGTATCGTCAAATCTGACACTTATGCCGAGCTCGGCTTTCGCAGCCAGGTTCACGGCAGCCTCAAGATCGACCTCGACGCAACCGTCGACCGGCGCGCGCGCCGTTTCATGGGCGACGGCGCGGCCTATGCGTCGGTCGCCATGGAACAGGCGATCCGCGACGCGGGCCTCGAGCCCTCCGACGTCAGCAATGAGCGGACGGGTCTGATCGTAGGTTCCGGCGGACCTTCGACGAAAGCGATCGTGGCCGCTGCCGACATCACGCGCGATCCGGCGAAGGGCCCCAAGAGGGTCGGCCCCTTCGCCGTGCCGAAAGCAATGTCGTCCACCTGCTCGGCCAATCTCTCGACCTGGTACAAGACCAAGGGCGTGAACTACTCGATCAGCTCCGCCTGCTCGACCTCCGCAAACTGCATCGGCAACGCTGCCGAGATGATTCAGTGGGGCAAGCAGGACATCATGTTTGCCGGCGGTGGCGAGGAACTCGACTGGACGCTTTCCGTCCTCTTCGACGCCATGGGCGCCATGTCCTCCAAGCGCAACGACACGCCGGAAAAGGCGAGCCGCGCCTATGACAAGGATCGCGACGGCTTCGTGATCTCGGGCGGTGGCGGCATTCTGGTCCTCGAGGAACTGGAACACGCCAAGGCGCGCGGCGCGAAGATCTACGCCGAACTCGTTGGTTATGGCGCGACGGCGGATGGCGCCGACATGGTCGCCCCCTCGGGCGAGGGCGCGGTACGTTGCATGCGCATGGCGATCAAGGATCTGAAGGCACCCGTCGACTACATCAATCCGCATGCGACCTCGACGCCCGTCGGCGACATTCCCGAGATCAAGGCGATCCTCGAAGTCTTCGGCGACAAGACACCGCCGATCAGCGCCACCAAGTCGCTCACCGGCCATGCGCAGGGCGCGGCGGGTGTGCATGAAGCGATCTATACGCTGCTGATGATGCAGAACGGCTTCATCGCGGCGAGCGCCAATATCGACGAAATCGACCCCGAAGTTGCCGCCGCGAATATCGTGCGCGAGCGCATCGACGGGGCGGACATCAATCTGGCGATCTCCAACAGCTTCGGCTTCGGCGGTACCAACGCGACGCTGGCCTTCCAGCGCTATAACGGCTGACACAAAAGCCGGCCAAACAACCTGGAAACAGACGGGTCGAAAACGAATGCACGGTTCGGATCATAAGACAGGTAGCGACGGCCTGGTGATGAGCGGCCCCCTGATGAAGGGACGGCGCGGTCTGGTGATGGGGGTCGCGAACGACCACTCGATCGCCTGGGGCATCGCACAGGCACTGGCGCTGCACGGCGCGGAAATGGCCTTCACCTATCAGGGCGACGCCTTCGGCCGCCGCGTGAAGCCGCTGGCGGAATCCGTCGGCTCGAAGATTCTCCTCCCCTGCGACGTCACCGACTCGCAGAGCCTCGACAGCGTTTTCCGCACGCTCAAGGAGGAATGGGGCACGCTGGACTTCGTCGTTCACGCCATCGCCTATTCCGACAAGAGCGAGCTCAAGGGCCGCTATGCCGACACGACGCGCGAAAACTTCCTGCGCTCGATGGATATTTCCTGCTTCTCCTTCACCGATGTCGCGCGCCGCGCCGCCGAAATGATGCCCAATGGCGGCGCCATGGTGACGCTCACCTATGAAGGCGCGCAGCGCGTGATGCCCAACTACAACGTCATGGGCGTTGCCAAGGCCGCGCTTGAGGCAAGCGTGCGCTACCTCGCCGCCGATTTCGGCCGCGACGGCATTCGTGTCAACGCGATCTCTGCCGGCCCGATGCGGACGCTCGCCGGTTCGGCCATCGGCGACGCGCGCTTCGTTCACAAGTGGAACAAGACGCATTCGGCGCTGAAGGAAACGATCGAGCTCGAGCATGTCGGCGGCGCCGGCCTCTATCTGCTCTCCGATCTTTCCGCCCGCGTTACCGGCGAAATCCATTACGTCGACGGTGGCTACAACATCATCGGTCTGCCCCGCGCCGAGGAAATGACGAACGACCAGGACAACGGCAACTGATCACACGCAACCGGAGGTTCCATGCTTACCGGTATAGATCACGTTCAGATTGCGATCCCCGCTCTTGGGGAAGAAGAGGCCCGGCGTTTCTATATCGATGTGCTGGGCTTCAGCGAAGTACCCAAACCGGCTGAACTCGCCGCCCGCGGGGGCGGCTGGTTCGAGCTTGGTTCGCTCAGGCTCCATCTCGGAGTCGACAAGGATTTCCACGCCGCGAGCAAGGCGCATATCGCCTTTCTGACCAGCGACCTTGCGACGCTCGTCGCGCGGGCACGCGCAGGCGGTTATCGGCTGGTCGAGGACGCTCCAATCGATGGGTACGACCGGATCTTCGTTTTCGATCCCTTCGGGAACCGCATCGAACTGATGCAGCGGAAATAAAAAGGGCGCCGGATTGCTCCGGCGCCCTTGATCTTTTTTTGGCCTGACGAAAGGCTCAGTCGCGCGGACGACGACGGCCGCGATCGCCGCTACCACCTTCGCGCTTTTCGCGCGGCTGTTCGGCCGGCTCGTTCTCGTAGACGAGCTCTTCGCCCGTCTCCTGGTTCACATGCTTCATCGAGAGGCGAACCTTGCCGCGCTCGTCGAAACCGAGGAGCTTCACCTTGACCTTCTGGCCTTCGGCAACGACGTCGGACACCTTCTCCACACGGGTTGGCGCCATCTGCGAGATGTGCACGAGACCGTCGCGGGGGCCGAAGAAGTTCACGAAGGCGCCGAAATCGACGACCTTCACGACCGTGCCTTCATAGATGTGGCCGACTTCCGGCTCGGCGACGATGCCGCGGATCCAGTCGATCGCCTTCTTGATCGAGGCGCCATCGGACGACGCGACCTTGATCGTGCCATCGTCGGAGATGTCGATCTTCGCGCCCGTCTTTTCGACGATCTCGCGAACGACCTTGCCGCCCGTGCCGATGACTTCACGGATCTTGTCGGTCGGCACCGTGATGACTTCGATGCGCGGCGCATGTTCGCCGAGCTCGCTGCGTGCCGTCGTGAGCGCCTTGGCCATCTCGCCCAGGATATGGACGCGACCGCCCTTAGCCTGCTCGAGGGCCTGCTTCATGATACCTTCGGTGATGCCGGTGATCTTGATGTCCATCTGGAGAGAGGTCACGCCCTCTTCCGTACCGGCCACCTTGAAGTCCATATCGCCGAGGTGATCTTCGTCGCCGAGAATGTCGGAGAGAACGGCGAAGCGCTCACCTTCGAGGATGAGACCCATCGCGATGCCCGCGACCGGACGCTTCAGCGGAACGCCCGCATCCATGAGCGACAGCGAGGAGCCGCAAACAGTCGCCATCGAGGACGAACCGTTCGACTCGGTAATCTCCGAGACGAGACGGATCGTGTAGGGGAACTCGTTCTTCGGCGGCAGCACGGCGCGCATCGCACGCCAGGCAAGCTTGCCGTGACCGACTTCGCGGCGGCCCGTGAAACCGACGCGGCCGGTTTCGCCGACCGAGTAGGGCGGGAAGTTGTAATGCAGCAGGAAGTTTTCTTTGTAGGTGCCTTCCAGCGCGTCGATGAACTGCTCATCCTCGCCCGTGCCGAGCGTGGCAACGACGAGAGCCTGCGTCTCGCCGCGCGTGAAGAGCGCCGAGCCGTGGGTGCGGGGCAGAATGCCGACTTCCGAGACGATCGGACGAACCGTCTTCACGTCGCGTCCGTCGATGCGGATGCCCGTGTCGAGGATCGAGTTGCGAACGACATCGGCTTCGAGCGCCTTGAAGACGCCGCCGACCGCCGTTTCGGCAACCGCATTGGGATCTTCCGGGTTGCAGAGCGCGGCCTTGACCTTGTCCTTCGTCTTGGCCAGGGCTTCGTGGCGTTCGCCCTTGTCCTTGAGACCGTAGGCGGCGCGAACGTCGGCCTCGGCCAGCGCGCGAACCTTGCCTTCAAGTTCCGACTCATCCTTCGCTTCGAAGGCGCGCGGCTCCTTGGCGCATTTCTCGGCCATGCGGATGATCATGTCGATCACCGGCTGGAACTCGCGATGGCCGAACATCACGGCGCCGAGCATGGTTTCTTCCGAAAGCTCTTTCGCTTCCGATTCAACCATCAGCACCGCATCGGCCGTACCGGCGACGACGAGATCGAGATCGCTCTCGGTCATCTCGTCGATCATCGGGTTGAGCTTGTACTCGCCATTGATGTAACCGACACGCGCGCCACCGATCGGGCCGAGGAAGGGGAGGCCCGAGAGCGTGAGCGCGGCGGAGACCGCAACCATGGCAACGATGTCGGGATCGTTTTCCATGTCGTGGCTGACGACGGTGGCGATCACCTGCGTCTCGTTCTTGAATCCCTTGGCGAAGAGCGGGCGGATCGGGCGGTCGATGAGGCGGGAGACCAGCGTCTCCTTCTCGCTCGGACGGCCTTCACGCTTGAAGAAGCCGCCAGGAATCTTGCCGGCGGCGTAGGTCTTTTCCTGGTAGTTCACAGTCAGCGGAAAGAAGTCGAGGCCGGGCTTCGGCTTGCGCTCGCCGACGACCGTCGCGAGAACGGAGGTCTCGCCATAGGTCGCGAGCACGGCGCCGTCTGCCTGACGGGCAATCTTGCCGGTCTCAAGGACGAGCTTGCGGCCGCCCCATTCAATTTCTTCGCGTGTGATATCAAACATATCTATTTCCTGTTCCGCGCCGCCGCGTTTTTCGCGTTCTTGCCACCATCAGGCGGACGGCGCCCATTTCTGCCGCTGACGTCGCGGCCGGACATAAACGGTTCAGGCTCGCGAGGGCGCGTGAAAGGCGCCGCGCACAGCCGTGAGGGACCTCAAGCCATGAGACGACGGCAGAGAGGACCACACGCGAGCTTTATTCCGTTGACGGACGATTGTCTCTTCGGACCGAGACGCGCCCATGGCCGGCGGGGTCGAAACCACGCCGGCGCATGTCGCACGAAAACTCAGGTCATGGGGAGAAGTGATCACCCCGTTTTTACCTCCGGATTCCCAGGCGGGAAATCAGGGACTCGTAACGCTTCTGGTCGTTCTTCTTGACGTAGTCGAGAAGCGAACGACGCAGGCTCACCATCTTCAGAAGGCCGCGGCGCGAATGGTTGTCCTTCGCGTGGCCCTTGAAATGCTCGGTAAGGTTCGTGATGCGCTCGGTGAGGATCGCGACCTGCACTTCGGGCGAACCGGTGTCGCCTTCCTTGCCGCCGAATTCCTTGATCAGCTGAGCTTTGCGCTCTGGCGTAATCGACATCGGGATCTCCTATGAATCGAGATTGAAAACACGCACGGGTTTCAGTTCGCCCTGGCAGTACTCGGTCAGAGCCACCGGGTGTCCCCGGTGTGTCGCCAGAACCGGCCCCGACAAGATCGGAGCGTCGCGCCCGCGCAATAAAACTCCCTGGCCTCGCCTCAAACGGAAGGCATCGTCTTCGCTCAGGGCCAGTGCCGGGATGTCGTCCAGCGCGGTCTCAAGCGGGAGCAGATGCCTCGAAAAGGCTTCGGAAGCGGGCGCAATATGGCCGAATGCCATGAGTTTATCCAGCGGAATTGCGGATTCCTCGCGGAAGGGCCCATGGGCGATGCGCCGCAGCGCCGAGACATGGCCCACGGTCCCCAGAGCCAGCGACAGGTCGCGGGCCAGTGAGCGGACGTAAGTCCCTTTGCTGCAAAGGATTTCGATCTCGGCATGGTCGGCGTCGGGGCAGCCGAGAAGCCGCGCTTCATGGATGGTCACACGACGGGCCTTGAGCTCCACCGCTTCGCCCGCCCTCGCCAGATCATAGGCCCGCTCGCCATCAACCTTGATAGCTGAGTAAATTGGTGGGACTTGTTCGATCTCGCCGACAAAGCCCGCAAGAGCCGCCTCGATAGCTTCGGGGGCGGGGCGGACGGGGCTCGTCGCCGTCACCACGCCTTCGGCATCGTCGGTCGCGGTCGCCTCGCCGAAGCGAACGGTGAAGCGGTAGCGCTTGGAAGCGTCGAGGATGAAGGGAACGGTCTTGGTCGCCTCGCCAAGCGCCACGGGAAGCACGCCGCTCGCCAGCGGGTCGAGCGTGCCGGCATGACCGGCCTTCTGCGCATTGAAGAGACGGCGCACGCGCGAGACGACATCCGTCGAGGTGAGGCCCAAAGGCTTGTCGACGACGACCCAGCCCGAGATCGCCTCACCCTTCTTGCGCCGGGACATAGAGGTCAGTTCCCGTTGTCTTCGTTGGGATTGTCGTCTTCATCGTGATCATCCGCATCAAGGTCGCGGGCGACTTTCGGAGAGTGCAGCAGCCGGTCGACCGCTTCAGCGCGGTCGAAGGATACATCCGCCTCGAAGGAAAGGTCAGGCATGAACTTGAATGTCACTTCATGCGAAAGCTGGCCGCGCAGATAACCGCGAACGCGGGTCAGCGCATCGGCCAGCGCCACCGCATCGCCGCCGCCCAGAGGCGCGACGAAGCAGACGGCGTGACGCAGATCTGGGCTCATCCGCACTTCCGAGATCGTGATCGGACGGCTGCTCAGCTCCGGATCCTGAATATCGCCACGGGCGACGATCTCGGCCAATGCACGGCGCACGAGTTCACCCGCGCGCAGCTGACGCTGGCTCGGTCCGCGCGCGTCGCGGTGTCCTGGCTTAGAATGAGTTTTCTTGCGCATGGCGAATGGTTCGTCCGGAAAATATCGGCTGGCGTTCAAAAACATCTCGTCACCCCGGGACAAAGCCCGGGATGACAAGATTGATTGAACAAGCCTCGCATCAAGCGAGGCTGCGCTTGATGACCTCGACCTCGAAGCACTCGATGACGTCGCCGGCGCGCATATCCTGGTAGTTCTCGAAGGCCATGCCGCATTCCTGACCGGACTGCACTTCCTTCACTTCGTCCTTGAAGCGCTTCAGCGTCGAGAGCTTGCCTTCGTGGACGACGACGTCGTCGCGGATCAGGCGAACGCTCGCGCCACGGCGGACAACGCCTTCGGTGACGCGGCAACCGGCGATCTTGCCGACCTTCGAGATGTTGAAGATCTCGAGGATCTGCGCATTGCCGAGGAAGGTTTCGCGCAGTTCCGGCGAAAGCATGCCGGACATGGCGGCCTTGATGTCGTCAACGAGGTCGTAGATGACCGCGTAGTAGCGGATTTCGATACCCGCCTGACGAGCGGCCTCACGCGCCTGCGCATTGGCGCGGACGTTGAAGCCGATGACCGGCGCGCCCGATGCCGTCGCCAGCGTGATGTCGCTTTCCGTCACGCCGCCGACGCCCGCATGAAGAACGCGCGCGGTGACTTCGTCGGTGCCGAGCTTTTCGAGCGCCTGCACGATCGCTTCGGCAGAGCCCTGCACGTCGGCTTTGACGATGATGGGCAGTTCCTTGACGTTCTGCGCCTTGAGCTGCGAGAGCATCTGGTCGAGCGAGGTGCGCCCACCGGTGCCGACGCGCTTGTCGCGCTGGACGCGCTGGCGATAGTCGGTGACTTCGCGCGCACGCGCTTCGCTGTCGACGACCGAGAGAGTGTCGCCAGCCTCCGGCGCGCCGCCGAGGCCGAGAACCTCGACAGGAACCGAGGGGCCCGCGCTCTCGACATTCTCGCCGCGATCATTGATCAGCGCGCGCACACGGCCCCATTCGGCGCCCGCGACGATGATGTCGCCGACGCGGAGCGTACCGCGTTCGATGAGAACCGTACCGACCGGGCCGCGGCCGCGATCGAGCTTGGCTTCAACGATGATGCCTTCGGCGGCACGATCGGGGTTGGCGCGCAGGTCGAGAATTTCGGACTGCAGAAGAATGGCTTCCTCGAGCTTGTCGAGGCCTAGGCCGGTCTTCGCCGAAATGGGAACCGCAAGGACGTCGCCGCCGAAATCTTCGACCACGACCTCATGCTGAAGAAGCTCGTTCTTGACGCGCGTCGGATCGGCGTCCGGCTTGTCCATCTTGTTGATGGCGATGATCATCGGCACGCCGGCAGCCTTGGCGTGGTTGATCGCCTCGATGGTCTGCGGCATGACGCCGTCATCCGCCGCAACGACAAGAATGACGATATCCGTCACCCGCGCGCCGCGCGCGCGCATCGCCGTGAAGGCGGCGTGGCCGGGCGTGTCGAGGAAGGTGATCTTGGCGCCCGAACCCATATCGACCTGATAGGCGCCGATATGCTGGGTGATGCCGCCCGCTTCGCCCGCCGCGACCGAAGTCTTGCGGAGCGCGTCGAGAAGCGAGGTCTTGCCGTGGTCGACATGGCCCATGACCGTGACGACCGGCGCGCGCGGAACGCGGTTCTCGTCCTCGTCGGCAGCGCCCACCAGTCCTTCCTCGACGTCGGACTCGGCAACGCGCTTCACGGTATGGCCGAGTTCTTCGGCAACGAGCTGGGCCGTGTCGCTGTCGATCACGTCGGTGATCTTCAGCATGATGCCCTGCTTCATCAGGATCTTCATCACGTCCACGGCGCGTTCCGCCATGCGGTTCGCAAGTTCCTGGATGGTGATGACTTCGGGAATGACAACTTCGCGCACGACCTTCTGCGGCGCTTCATGGACGCCGGCGAGACGCTTCTTCTCGCGCTCCACGCGGCGGCGCATCGAAGCGAGCGAACGCTGGCGCTCGCTTTCGTCGTCAAAAGCCTTGGTGATGGTGAGCTTGCCGGTGCGGCGCTTGGGCTCGCTGCGACGCGCGGGCGGAACCTTGCTGGGCGTGGCACCCGGCGCGCCATGAGCGCGCTTCGGCTTGTCCTCGTCGTCGGCGACCTCTTCCTTGAGAAGAGCGGCGCCGCGCGGGGCGCTACCCGAGCGTGCTTCCTCGTCCAGACGGCGCTTCGCGTCGTCGGCGGCGCGCTTGCGGGCGAGTTCTTCCGTCTCGCGACGCGAGACTTCCTCAGCCTCGCGAGCGGCGGCCTCCTCGCGTTCCCTCTTGCGCTGCGCATCTTCCGCAGCACGACGCTTCGTGTCTTCCTCCGCGCGCTTACGCTCCTCGCCCTCGCGCGAACGCGCGAGATCGAGCGCCATAGCGCGGGCATTCTTTTCTTCTTCGGTCAGCGTACGCAGCACGACACCGGACCGCATGGTCGGGCGCGGGGCAGGGCGGCCGCCACGAGCAGGCGCTGCCGGAGCAGCAGGACGCCCGGCAGGAGCCGCCGGACGAGCCGGAGCAGCCGCCGCAGGTGTCGGCGTCGGCGCAGGCTTCGGCACCTCAACAACAGCTTCGGGCTGGGGTGCGGGAGCCGCGGGCTGAGGCTCGGGAGCAACCACGACGGGCGCTTCCACCGGTTCCGGCGCTTTTGCGACGACGACCGGCTCAGGAGCAGGCTGGGGCGCAGGAGCGGGCGCTGCGGCCACGGGCGCTACCGGCGCAGGCGCGGGAGCCACCGCAACAGGGGCAGCAGGCTCGGGCGCAGGCTGAGCCGCGGGAGCGGCTGCGCCACCGGGACTGATGGTGCGCTTCTTCTTCTTCTCAACCACGACCGATTTCGAACGGCCATGGGAAAAATTCTGGCGCACATGGCCAGACTCGACCGTCCGGTTCAGGCTCAGCGTCTTGCCGCCCGAAGCCTTCAGTTTGCGATCACTCGAATCCGCCGAGTCGTTCATGCCAGTCCTTCGTGTACGGGGCGCTCTTTGCGCCCATAGCTTTCAAGTCTGGCGAGGTCGCCGAAGACTTTTTCTTTCATGCTGCCCTTGGTCAGGGCTGCATGTACCACATTTGCGCGACCCAATGCCAAACCCATTTCAGCCGCCCAAAGCGGCCTCAGGATCGGTGGCTGGGCCTTTTCGGTGCCGGAATTATGGGCCCTGAGGGCGGCTGCTACCTTGCGGCTGCCATCCTCGGACCCGTCCCGGGCCTCGACCAGAAAGGCGACCTCGCCCTTGCCGATCGCCGACAAAACCTTCTCGAAGCCGAGGACCAGGGCGCCTGCCTTGCGGGCCAGACCCAGGGCATCGGCTGCCCTTTTTGCCAGAAGCCGCTCGACATCCTCGGCGAAACCTTCCGGCACCTCGACCTTTTCCCGCGCGGCCTTTGAGAAAAGACCTTTGCGGATCGCGGTTTCCAGCGCCTCGCGGCTGGCGGAAACCCAAATACCTCGTCCCGGCAGCTTTTCGCCGAGATCCGCGACGGGAGCGCCATCGGGACCGATGACGAAGCGGATAAGGCCCTCTTTAGGCCCCACCTCGCCCGTCACGATACAGTGGCGCTCTTCGGCCTTTTTGGCCTCCGCCTTTTTCGACACCGTCAGGCCTGCGAGTCCTGCTCGAACTCGTCGGCGGTGGTCGGGTTATCGACATCATGATCGGCAGTGAGGCCGACCTTGTTCATGTCCTCGTCCGTGATCCAGCCGGCCTTGACGCGCGCGCGCATGATGAGCGCGTTCGCCTCGCTGGCGTCGATATCGAAGCCTTCGAGAATGCCCGCCTGATGCTTGCGTTCGCCGTTCACCGTCTCGTTCCAGCCGAGCAGGTCGTCGGTGGCGCAACCAGCGAGGTCGTCCACCGACTTCACGTCGTTCTCGCCAAAGGCGACAAGCATGCGCGGCGTCACGCCTTCGATGTCGCCGAGCGCGTCCTCAACGCCGAGTTCACGGCGCTTCTCGTCATATTCGGCATTCTGCCGGTCGATGAAATCTAGAGCGCGGCTCTGGATTTCCTGAGCCGTATCCTCGTCGAAACCTTCGATCTCGGCGATTTCATCGAGCGGCACGTAAGCCACTTCCTCGATCGAGGAGAAACCTTCGGAGGCGAGAAGCTGTGCGATGACTTCGTCCACATCGAGCGCATCGGCGAAAGTCGCGCTGCGGCTCGCAAACTCGGCCTGACGGCGCTCGCTCTCTTCGGCTTCGGTCAGAATGTCGATGTCCCAGCCGGTGAGTTGCGAGGCAAGCCGCACGTTCTGTCCGCGACGGCCGATCGCAAGCGATAGTTGGTCATCCGGGACCACAACTTCAATACGCTTGGTATCTTCGTCGAGCACGACCTTGACGACTTCGGCAGGCGCGAGCGCGTTGACGATGAAGGTCGCGGCATCGGGCGACCACTGGATAATGTCGATCTTTTCGCCCTGAAGCTCGTTCACGACGGCCTGAACGCGCGAGCCCCTCATGCCGACGCAGGCGCCGACGGGATCGATGGAGCTGTCGTTGGACAGCACGGCAATCTTGGCGCGGCTGCCCGGATCGCGGGCAACGGCCTTGATCTCGATGATGCCGTCATAGATTTCGGGCACTTCCTGGGCGAAGAGCTTCGCCATGAACTGCGGATGCGTGCGCGAGAGGAAAATCTGCGGACCGCGCTGCTCGCGGCGCACGTCGTAGATATAGGCGCGGATACGATCGCCATTGCGGAAGGTTTCGCGCGGCAGCAACTCGTCGCGGCGCACGATCGCTTCGCCACGACCCAGATCGGTAATGACGTTGCCATATTCCACGCGCTTCACGATGCCGTGGACAATCTCGCCGATGCGATCCTTGTATTCGTCGTACTGGCGCTCGCGCTCGGCGTCGCGCACCTTCTGCACGATGACCTGCTTGGCGGTCTGGGCGGCGATGCGGCCGAAATCGACAGGCGGCAACTCGTCCTCGATGAGGTCGCCGAGCTGGGCGGCCGGATTGCGGCGCTGCGCATCCCTCAGCTCGATCTGGACGGCGTCGTTCTCGACCTCCTCGACGACTTCGAGCAGGCGCACCAGACGAATTTCGCCGGTGGTCGGATTGATGCGGGCACGGATTTCATTTTCCGCGCCGTAGCGCGAACGCGCGGCTTTCTGGATCGCTTCGGCCATCGCCTCGAGGACGACTTCGCGCTCGATCGATTTCTCGCGCGCGACCGCATCGGCGATCTGCAACAGTTCAAGCCGGTTGGCGCTAACAGCCATTGTCTATTCTCCGTCGGATGGGGCCGGGGCGTCCCGGTCCCTTCGCTTCAAGCTTTCCCTGATGAGGTCGTCGCTCATGGTGAGCTTCGCCTCGCTCAACTGGCGGAACGGCAGGCCGATCACCTGCTTCTCCGCAAAACCTTCAACCTCATGCTCCAGCAGGATCTCGCCGTCCTGGAAGCCATGCAGAATCCCGCGAAAACGCTTTCTTCCGTCGATGGCATCGCGCAGTTCGACCTTCGCCTCGAAGCCCACCCAGCGGTCGAAATCCTTCGGCCTGGTGAGCGGCCGGTCGATGCCGGGCGAGGAAATCTCAAGATTGTATTCCCCCGAAATCGGGTCCTCGACATCAAGGATCGCCGACAGAATCTTCGACAGATCCTCGCAATCGGCGACGACCATGGTGCCGTCGGGACGCTCCGCCATGATCTGAAGCGTATGCCCGTCATGGAGACCGTAGCGCACGCGCACGATCTCGAAACCGGCCGCCTCGGAGGCGCCGCGGATCAGTTCGAAAATGCGTCTCGGCTGACCGGCTGCGGCGACAAGATGCGTGTCGAGCGCATCGGCTTCTTCAGCCGGCGCCGCGTCGCTTGTCTGTCGTTCGAGCTCGATATCCGCCAATAGACCCTCTTCGAAGAAAATGGCGCTCCAGAAACAAAAAAAGCGGGCCCCCGTTTCCGGAGACAACCCACTCGCTTAGTTCGAAGATCGACGATGACCTTCGCTATGTGAGAAGCGTCTTAGCTAACTTGGCGCCTATATAGCGCCATTAGGGGGTTTTTCGCAAGGGGCGCCAAAATGGGGCGGCGTCAGGCCGAAACCACGTGACGGAAGCGCAAATAGGCGGGAGTCCGGCCCTCGCGGATGGCCTTGGCCTCATAGCGGGTGCGGGGCTGGTCGACGGGCCGCTCGCGCCAGTCGGCAGGGCGTTCGGCCAACCATTCGAACCGGCCTTTTTCCTCAAGATTGTGACGGCGGATATGGGCGAGCGTCCAGGCGACGTAATGGGGGATATCGCTTGAGAAACGCAGCTCGCCGCCATCCTTCATGACCCGCGAAATGAGCGCCAGCGTCTCGGCATTCACGAAGCGGCGCTTGTGGTGGCGCGATTTCGGCCAGGGGTCGGGATAGTTGATGGTGACGCGGGAAAGCGTGCCGGGCTTGAGCTTTTCGAGCAGGAAGCGCGCGTCGTCGGCATGAATGCGGACATTCTGTAGCCCGCGCTCGTCGATCTCGGAGACGAGCTTCGCCACGCCGTTGATGAAGGGCTCGCAGCCCATAAAGCCGACCTGACGGTAGTGCTCGGCCTGCCAGGCAAGATGTTCGCCGCCGCCGAAGCCGATCTCGAGCCAGGCCTCTTCGGTCCCCGCCGGAAAGAGCGTCAGGGGGTCCACCTCGCCATCCTCAAGCGAAATGGAGACCCTGGGTGCCAGGGTCTCCATCAGGTTCGCTTGCCGGGGCTTCAGCGTCTTGCCATGCGTCCGGCCATAGACATGGCGGCGCCGGGCATTTTCTTTCTGGTCTATGGTTCGCGCAGTCACGCTTCAGCGGATCTCCGCCTTGAGCTTCTCGGCAAGGTCCGTCTTTTCCCACGAAAAGCCGCCATCGGCTTCCGGGATACGGCCGAAATGGCCGTAGGACGAGGTGCGCGTGTAGATCGGGCGGTTGAGCTGGAGATGCTCACGGATGCCACGCGGAGAAAGGTCGATGACGCGCGGGATCGCGAGTTCAATCGCCGCCTCGTCCACCTTGCCGGTGCCGTGCAGATCGACATAGATCGACAGCGGCTTCGAAACGCCGATAGCGTAGGAAAGCTGGAGCGTGCAACGGTCCGCAAGGCCTGCGGCAACGACGTTTTTCGCCACATAGCGCGCGGCATAAGCCGCCGAACGGTCGACCTTCGTCGGATCCTTGCCGGAGAAGGCGCCGCCGCCATGGGGCGCCGCGCCGCCGTAAGTGTCCACGATGATCTTGCGGCCGGTGAGGCCGGCGTCCCCGTCCGGGCCGCCGATGACAAACTTGCCGGTCGGGTTCACGTAGAATTCTTCTTCGGAAGGGAACCAGCCCTCGGGCAGAACTTCCTTCACATAGGCGCGCACCAGTTCGCGCAATTCCGGCTGCGAGACGTGCTCCTTGTGCTGCGTCGAGACGACGACGGAAGTGACGCCGACCGGCTTGCCGCCTTCATAACGCAGCGTGACCTGGCTCTTCGCGTCCGGCTCGAATTCGGGGCGCTTGCCCGAATGGCGGTCTTCCGCCATGCGCTTCAGGATACGGTGCGCATAAATGATGGGCGCCGGCATGAGCACGTCGGTTTCGGTGCAGGCATAGCCGAACATGATGCCCTGGTCGCCCGCGCCTTCATCCTTGTTGCCCGCGGCGTCGACGCCCTGGGCGATGTCCGCCGACTGGGCGTGAAGCAGGACTTCCACATCGGCATGCTTCCAGTGGAAACCGGCCTGTTCATAGCCGATCTCACGCACCGCGTTACGCGCCGTTTCCTCGATCTTTTCCTTCGTGATCGAGGCGGGACCGCGAACTTCGCCCGCGAGAACGATCTTGTTCGTCGTCGTCAGCGTTTCGCAGGCGACGCGCGCGAAGGGGTCGGCCGACAGGTAAAGGTCGAGCACAGCATCGGAAATCCGGTCGCAGACCTTGTCGGGATGGCCTTCGGAAACGGATTCGCTGGTGAAGAGATAATTGGACCGGGCCAATGTCATGCTCCCGTCAGAGGAAGTTCGGTGTTGATGTCATATCGACGAAACGCGGCGAAACCGGGCCGTCGAGCGTCAAAGGTTTTTGCAAGGAAAGCCCATTGGGTCAACTCCCGTGACCCTTTTTCACAGTAATGTCGCGGTCTTAGGTTTCATCGACCAATTCGCCGTCCGCAGCGGCGCCGTCCGCCCCATCCGAAAGGCCGGGAGCTTCGGTCTCGCCCAGCGCCTTGACGAGTTCGAGCACGCGCTTTCTGACCTTCGGGTCGCGAATGGCGAAAAAGGCGCTGTTGAGCTGGATGCCCTCGGAGGTCGAAAGCATGTCGAAATCGAAATTGGACGGCTCGGCTTCGGCCATTCCTTCGGTTTCGACCGCATCGTCGACCTGAATGCCCTCATAGAAGAACTCCACCGGAACATTCAACACGCGGGCGATCTGATAGAGGCGGCTCGCCCCGATCCGGTTAGCGCCCTTCTCGTATTTCTGCACCTGCTGGAAGGTGAGCCCCAGGCTTTCGCCAAGCTTTTCCTGGCTCATGCCGATGAGCATGCGCCGCATGCGAACCCGGCCGCCGACATAGACGTCGATTGGATTGGGCGATTTCCTTGGCAAGGCGCACCTCTTAACCGCAACCGGCGCGAACCGGCAGAACCAGCAAACCGGACCACATCGCCCCGGCGGCCGCGCCGGAGAGGACTTGAGGCCCGTTCCGACGATATGCAACCGATGCCGCCTTTCGGCAAGAAATACAACCGTCAGGCGGCAAACCCTGCAACAAAAGTTTCATTCAGCCGGAACCAACCTCCGGTGGGCAGGCTTCAGCGCGGCCTGAAAGCGTAAAGAAAGCCGGCGCCGGCAAGGAGCAAAAGCCCAAAGAGCCAGTCGCCGAAACGGGCATAGGGCGTGGGCGCAAGGGCATGGGGGAGCGGATAGTCGATGACGCCCGCCGTATTGAGCGCCCTTTGGGCGAGAATGCGGCCATAGGGGTCGATGACCGCGGAAATGCCGGTATTGGCGGCGCGCGCGATGGGCAGGCCCTGTTCGACCGCCCGGAGGCGCACCTGAGACAAGTGCTGGTAGGGGCCACTCGACGAGCCGAACCATGCGTCGTTGGTCACATTGACAATCCAGCCCGGCCTCTTCGTCGCGTTGACCACGGCTTCCGGGAAGATGATCTCGTAGCAAATGAGGGGGCTTGCAGACGGCGCGCCGGGCAACGGCATCGTTATCGGGCCGGGGCCGACATCGAAACTCCCCTGAAGCTTGGTCAGCTTGTGCAGGCCGATGCTTTCGAGCCAGCGGTGATAGGGCAGATACTCGCCGAAGGGAACAAGGTGGAACTTGTCGTAGGTGGCGATGATCTTGCCGTCTGAATCGACCGTGTAGAGACTGTTGTAGAAACGCTCGAGCTTGTCGGCTGGCCCATCTGGAGAGGGCTCGCCGCGCACACTTCCCGTGATGAGAAGCGCGCCCTTGGGCAGCATGCGGGAGATCGCGGAGAGCACGTAGGGCTCGCGGGCGAGAAAGATCGAGAGCGCCGACTCCGGCCAGACGACGATCGAATGGGGACCAAGGCCTTGCGGCGCCTCGGGCGTCGGGTCGGAACTCATGCGGAGAAACTGGCCGAGGATGGCGATGCGGCTTTCAGGCCGCCATTTCTGTGTCTGCGGAATATTGGGCTGCACGATCCGAAGCATGACATCGTCGGGGCTGGCCACATGGGGCTCCGCCGCCGCGAGGCGCATCGCGCCACCCGCCCAGAGAAGCACGAGCGCGGCGAGCGCCGCGAAGGGCACGACCAGCACTTCGCGGATCGAGAGCCGCACCGAATGAATATCGGCCGCGCGCGCATGCGGATCGAAGAAGGCAGGCGCCGCGACGATCAGGATCGCAATGAAAGAAAGTCCATAGGCCCCCGTAAGCGCCGCCCATTGCATCAGCGCGTCGGACGCCGTGAAGCTCTCGCCAATGAGGTTCCAGGGAAAACCCGTCAGCACATGGCCGCGCAACCATTCGAAGATGCACCAGCTGATCGCGAGCGAAACGATGCGCAGATAGCCCGGAAGCCAGACGGCGCGGGCGAGCGCCGTCGCGGCCCCTGTGAAGATCGCCAGGCCCGCAGGCAACAGCGTGATCGCGAAGGGCATGAAGATCGCGAACTTCTCCGCCTCGACCATGAAGGCATAGCCGATCCAGTGAAGGCCGAAGAGGAAATAGCCAAAGCCGAACCACCAGCCGATGGCCGCGCCGCCGCGCAGCATGCGCCGCCGCGTGGCCGTGGCGTCTTCACCGAGAACGACCGAAGCCGGACCACCGAGCCCGTCCAGCAACCAGACGAGCACGGGAAAGGTGACGAAGAGGATCGGCAGGAAATGGATGGGGGGCAGCGCCAGCACGCTGAGCGAGCCCGCGAAGAAGGCCGCGAGCAACCGTCGCCAGCTTCTCAGCAGCGCGACCTCCCGCGCAACCCGCTCCAGGGCGGAAAAGAGGGCGGTCAAGCCGCGATCGGCATTCATGCGTCAGCTTGCCGCCCGCTTGTCATCGTCCGTGCCATCCTCGTCCGATGACGCGGCGGCTTCGACCTTGTGAATGCGGAGTTTCTTGATGCGGCGCGGATCGGCGTCCTTCACCTCGAATTCAAGGCCGAGCGGATGCTTGATGAGTTCGCCGCGCACAGGCACGCGCCCGACCAACGAAAAGACGAGGCCGCCCAGCGTCTCGATATCGTCATCGCCTTCCTCGTCGACGAGTTTCAACCCGATCATATCCTCGAGTTCCTCGATCGGCGCGCGGGCATCAGCATCGATCGTGCCGTCGTCGCGCTTCACGAGCAAAGGGCCCTGATCGGTATCATGCTCGTCCTCGATGTCGCCGACGATTTCCTCGACCAGATTCTCGATGGTGACGAGACCGTCGGTGCCGCCATATTCATCGATGACGAGAGCGAGGTGGATGTGCGTCGCCTGCATCTTCAGGAGCAGATCGAGCGCCGGCATGGAAGGCGGTACGAAAAGCACCTCGCGCCGGACCGCCTTGAGCGAGAAGGGGTCGCGAGGTGCGCCGGTTCCGTCTGTCGCGAGATAGGTGACCACATCCTTGATGTGGACCATGCCCAGCGGATCGTCCAGCGTCTCGCGATAGATCGGCATGCGCGAATGGGTCGACTCGCGATAGAGGCGCAGTATCTCTTCCAGCGTGTCGCTTTCCTCCACCGCGACGACATCGGCGCGCGGCACCATAACGTCATCGACGCGAAGTTCGCCGAAGCTCAGAATATTCGCCAGCATGTGGCGCTCTTCGGGGGCAAGCGCACGGCCTTCCTCGTCGCGGCCTTCCAGCGCTTCCTCGAGACTTTCGAGCAGCGTCGGATCGCTCGCGGAGGGCGCACCGAGAACATTGCGCCAGAGCGTCTGGAGACGCCGCGCGAAGCTCGCGCGCGGTTTCGGTTCGTCGGCCAATGAGGCCGTGTCGGTTCGGTCGGATATTTTCTGCGCGTCAGACATCGGGGCCGCGGGGAGAACGCTTGCGCGAGTCGTCGGAACCGTCGCTCGGCGAGTAAGGGTCCGTTATGTCGAGATCCTCGAGAATGTCGCGTTCGAGCGCTTCCATCTCTTCGGCCTCGGCATCGACCTCATGGTCGTGACCGAGAAGATGCAGCACCCCATGCACGACGAGGTGAGACAGGTGATCTGGAAAAGTCTTGCCCTGTTCCTTCGCCTCGCGCTCGATGGTTTCGAGCGCCAGCACGACATCGCCGAGAAGCTGCGTCTGCACCGGTTCGGCCTGCGGCATGTCGCCGGTCGGAAAGGACAGTACGTTGGTCGGCTTGTCCTTGCCGCGCCAGGTCTTGTTCAGGGCCTGAACGAAGGGATCGTCGGCGAGAACGACGCAAAGTTCCGCTTCTTCGGCAGGCCCCGCCACGACATAGGCATGCTCGGCGGCGCGGCGCACCAGTTCTTCCGCGTCCGCCGCCCAGTTTCCCGCCTCGCGCAATATGTCGATCTCAAGCCCGGAAACGGGGCTCTGATCTTCCAGCGTTTTCGATTGTCGGCTCGGGCTCATTCCTTGTCCTCTCCGCGGGCGTCCAGAAGGCCCCGGTCGCGGGCATTATAGGCCTTAACCACGCGGGTCACGAGGGGATGACGTACGACATCGGCATCGGTGAAGCGCACCACGCCGATGCCCTCGATGCCGCCCAGCGTTTCCAGTGCGTCCTTGAGGCCGGATTTCGCGCCCAAGGGCAAGTCGACCTGCGAGGGATCGCCCGTGATCGCCATGCGGCTGTTCTCGCCGAGGCGGGTCAGGAACATCTTCATCTGAACGGGCGTGGTGTTCTGCGCCTCGTCCAGAATGACGAAGGAATTGGCGAGGGTGCGGCCGCGCATGAAGGCCAGCGGCGCCACCTCGATCTCGCCCGACTCGATCTCGCGCACCACCTGTTCGCCCGGTAGCGTGTCATAAAGGGCGTCGTAAAGCGGACGCAGATAGGGGTCGATCTTTTCCTTGAGGTCGCCGGGAAGGAAGCCCAGCCGCTCGCCCGCCTCGACGGCGGGACGCGACAGGATGATGCGGTCAACACGCTTCTGGAGAAGCATCTGCACGGCGACGGCGACGGCGAGATAAGTCTTGCCGGTGCCCGCCGGGCCGATGCCAAAGACGAGTTCATGCTTCATCAGCGCGTCGATATAGGTCGCCTGTGTCGGCGATCGCGGCCCGATGACGCGGCGCTTGGTCTGGATCTGGCGGGCGCCGCCGGCAGCCCGGCCTGCTTCTTCTTCCGGAGCTTTCGACATTCGGATGGCTCCATCGACCTCGCCGGCATTCACGTCGAGGCCCGATTTCAGGCGTTGATAAAGTTCGCGGAGAACGCGGTCGGCCTGCGCGCGGGCTTCCGGTTTTCCTGTGATGACAAGCTTGTTGCCGCGGGAACTGGCCAGAACGCCGAGGCCTTCCTCGATGCGGGCGAGGTTTCGATCGTGCTCGCCAAAAAGCTCTGTAAGAAGCCGGTTGTCGTCAAAGGCGATGACGAGGCTCTCGCTATCGCCCGGCGCTGCCCGGCCACCGCCTGCACCACCATTCCTTCCGAAGGTCTTCATCCCTCCCGATGCGCCCAACTGCTCCCTGTCCTTTCAAATACTGGTCATGGAAATACCGGCATCCGGCTCGTCACTCATCAGGCAATCACCTTCTCGCTTTCCGCGAGTCGTCCACGAAGACTATTCGCAAAACCCTGCTCGATGATGACAGGCGCGATACGCCCTAGAAGATCGTCAGGGCCTGCATCGATATGAACGGGCTGAAGATAGGGGCTGCGGCCCAGAAGCTGGCCGGGCGCGCGGCCACGGCGATCAAAGAGGACCGGCATGACCTTCCCCGCGCAGGAGGCGTTGAAGGCTTCCGATTGCTCCGAGAGAAGCGCCTGCAGACGATGAAGCCGCTCGGTCTTCACCTCTTCCGCGATCTGCTCGCCGCGCGTCGAGGCGGGCGTGCCGGGACGGGGGCTGTATTTGAAGGAATAGGCCTGCACGAACTTCACTTCGCGAATGAGATCGAGCGTCGCCTCGAAATCCGCTTCCGTCTCGCCGGGGAAGCCGACGATGAAATCCGACGACAGCGCGATGTCGGGACGCGCGGCGCGGATGCGGGCGATTATCTCGATATAGGTCTCCGCCGTGTGCTGACGGTTCATCAGGTCGAGGATGCGGTCCGAACCCGACTGCACCGGAAGATGCAGATAGGGCATCAGCTTTTCGACTTGCGCGTGGGCGGAAATCAATTCCTCGTCCATGTCTCTCGGATGGCTCGTCGTGTAGCGCAGACGTTCGATGCCGTCGATGTCGGCCAGCGCGCGCAGCAGCGCGCCAAGGGTCGCGGGACGGCCCTTCGCATTTTCGCCGTGATAGGCGTTGACGTTCTGACCGAGCAGCGTGATTTCGCGCACGCCCGCATCGGCAAGGCCGCGCGCTTCGTCGAGGATGCGCGACACGGGCCGTGAGAATTCGCTGCCGCGCGTATAAGGCACGACGCAGAAGGTGCAGAACTTGTCGCAACCTTCCTGAATGGTGAGGAAGGCCGTGGGGCCGCGGGCCAGCGTCTTGCGCCGGTCCGGCGCGGGGAGGCTTTCGAACTTGTCCTCGGTCGGAAATTCCGTCTCGACGATGGCGGGGCCGCCATTGCCGCTGCGTGCCACGAGGTCGGGAAGATGGTGATAATTCTGCGGGCCCACGATGATATCGACCACGGGCGCGCGGCGGCGCATTTCCTCGCCCTCGGCCTGGGCGACGCAACCCGCGACGCCGACGACGAGCTTCTCGCCCCGCGCGGCCTTTTCGGCCTTGAGCTCGCGCAGGCGGCCCAGTTCCGAATAGACCTTTTCGGCGGCTTTCTCGCGGATATGACAGGTATTCAGCACGACGATGTCGGCCTCCTCTGGCGAGGCGGCCTCGACATAACCTTCCGGCGCCATGACGTCGATCATGCGCTCGCTGTCATAGACATTCATCTGACAGCCATAGGTCTTTACGAAAATCTTCTTCTGCGGCACGTGGGAACTCAAAGCAGGGCCAATTCTGGCGGCAAGCGCCATTGCGTCATACTAGCAGGCAGAAGTGCCGTTCCGCATCCACCAATGCGAGGCGCGCTCAAAGCGCGGCAGCGAGGCGAGGCGGCAACTCGATCGTTCCGGCGTCAGGCGCCTCGGACTCTTCGTCAAAACGCCCGTTGATCGCGCGGATGACGCCACTGCGGCAGGCTTCCTCGCAATACATGGCCAGCGCCTTGCGGTTGCCGATTTCGCGGATCGTGACGGGCTTGTGATATTCGACCATCACGTCGATCGGCCCGAGCGAAAAGGCTTCCCAGAGATGGGGGAAGAGATCCATGTCGCCATACCAGGCGAAAAAGGGCCGGAACTGACGGCCCATGGGCAGGCCGTGAAGCTTCACATAGGCGACGGAAACAGGCTGAACCACCAGATCGTCCTCGCGATCTTCCTCGCCATTCACGATGGTGAGCTGGGCGACGCTCATCAGCGCGGATTTGAAATTCAGCACCCGGTTGCCGTCGCTCGACGTACCTTCCGGGAAGAGGATCAGCCGGTCGCCGCCGGCGATGCGGGCGTGGATTTCGTTGCGCGACTCCGCCGTGCGGGTGCGTCGCTCGCGCTCCACGAAGACCGTCTGCTGAAGGCGCGCCAGCGTGCCGAAAAAGGGCCAGCCCGCCACCTCGCTCTTGGCCACGAAGGACGAAGGCTGCAACGAAGCCATGATCGGAATGTCGAGCCAGGAGGTGTGGTTCGCCGCGATAAGACAGGCGCCACCCTGATAGGGCTCGCCGCGGGTCACAACCCGGATGCCGACGAGCTTGCAGAGGAAGCGGTGATAGAAATTGGGAAGGCGCTTGGCGAGCGGCCAGTTCATTTTGAGCGCAAGCGCCTGAACCGGCATCAGAACCATGGCCGACAAAATGAAACCGGCGAGGAGGAAACCCGCGCGCAAGCGACCCATGAGCGTCTCCCTTGTCCCGTCTTCCATTCCCTTATGCGCGAGGTCGAGGCCTCGTGCCTTCATTCTTTCTTGCGAGAGTCGGCGGCTTTCTTGTCCCTGCCGAGCGGAACACCATAAAGCTCGAGGCGATGATCGACGAGATCGAAGCCGAGTTCGCGCGCGATGATGTGCTGCAACCGCTCAATGTCGTCGCTGTGGAACTCGATCACCTTGCCAGTCGACAAATCGATCAGGTGATCGTGATGCTCGTCCGGCACCTGCTCGTAGCGCGAGCGGCCATCGCGGAAATCATGGCGCTCAAGAATGCCAGCCTCTTCGAAAAGGCGAACCGTGCGATAGACCGTCGCGATCGAGATCTTGTTATCGATCTTCGAGGCCCGGTGATAGACCTCCTCAACATCCGGATGGTCATGGGCGCTCGACAGAACGCGCGCAATGACGCGCCGCTGCTCTGTCATGCGCATGCCTTTTTCGACGCAAAGATTCTCGATGCGGTCAGCATCGTTCGCGTCGGTCTCTGTATGGCCGTTGGCGGAAGGGTTTGTCGTCATCGGTGTCATAATAGCTCTAGAGAGGCCTCATTGTCACGGACAAGCAGAACATCCGCTTCACCCTTCTTAACACACTAAGCACCTGAATTATAACCGTTTTGCGACGGCGCACCCACTTGGTCACAATGGTTATTGCGGCTGATCCGCGAGGTCGAGACGCATGGTCAGGGCCGCCACCGACGCGCTGCCACTGCGGCGGTAATAGCCGGGACGGCGGCCGACCGTCGTGAAGCCGAGATTCCGGTAAAGGGCGATCGCTGCAGGATTATCCTCGGCCACTTCGAGGAAAAGGACGCTCGCGCCGCCTGCGAGCGAAGCAGCGGCCGCTTCTTCCATGAGACGCCGGCCGAGGCCCCGGCGGCGATGGCTTTCGGCCACCGCAATGGTGAGAATTTCAGCCTCGCCGGCTGCGACGCGGGCCAGCACGAAGCCGGGAATATGCTCTCCGGCCTTCGCCATCAGGCCGAATGTGCCCGGCATGGCGATGATGTCCCTGATCGCCTCCGTGCCCCAGGGCTCATCGAATCCCGTCGCATGGACATGGGCGAGTTGAGGCGCGACGCCGCTCGTAACGGGTCGAATATCGATATGGTCAGGCCCGCTCATGCGGCGAAGGGGTCGATGCCGCCCGGCAGCTTCGCATCGGGCGCGCGCAAATAGAGGGGGGCAGGCGCAATGCGAAAGGCATCCACGCCCTCCGCGGCGAGGCGGGCGGCGGCGAGGCGACCGACCGAACGCGCATCGGGCTGGGCGGGCGCGTCCGAAAGGCGGGCCACGATGCCCTTCGCGGCGAGCGCGGCGGCAAGAAGACCGGCACCCGTGCCGGCGCAGACGAAAGCGTCGCCATGAACATGGGTCAGCGCCTCTTCGAGCGAGACGAGCATGGGCTCGCTCAGCGCCACATGGTTCGCATCGAAAGTCTGGAGATAGATCTCGCCGCGCTTGGCGTCGAATGCAGCAACGATCGCTTCGCCGGGCTCGGCTCTCACAGGCTCTGCCAGCGCTTCAAGCGTGGTCACGCCGACAAGCGGCAGCGAACGGGCAAGCGCCAGACCACGCGCGGCGGCAAGGCCGACGCGTAGCCCGGTGAAAGTGCCGGGGCCAATGGTGACGGCGAGCGCGTCGAGATCGGCGAAGCCCAGGCCTGCCTCCGCCATCACGGCCTCCAGCATCGGCATCAGATTTTCGGCGTGGCCACGCGTTCGCGGTTCGAAGCGATACGCGACGACGCCCTCCCGCCCAAGAATGGCGGCGGAAAGGGCGCCTTGCGCCGTATCGAATGCGAGAAGGGTCAGAACAGATGCTCCGTTGTCAGACGATCTGGCAGACATCGGCAAAGGGCAGGCGTGGACTGCGGCCGAAAAGCCCGTCCGGGTTGCCATAGCCGAGATTGCAGAGGAAATTGACCTTCACAGTGGTGCCGGCGAAGAAAGCCTCGTCGACCTTCTTCATGTCGAAGCCCGACATCGGACCGCAATCGAGGCCAAGGGCACGCGCGGCGAGAATGAAATAGCCGCCCTGCAGCGAGCCGTTGCGGAAGGCCGTCTGCTCGGCCCATTCCTTCGACCAGTTGAACCAGGTCTTGGCTTCCGGCGCATGCGGGAAAAGTTCGGGAAGGCGCTCATAGAACTCGACGTCATAGCCGATGATCGCAGTGACGGGCGCGGCCATGGTCTTTTCGAGATTGCCGGCCGACAGCGCGGGCTTCAGCTTTTCCTTCGCTTCTTTCGACTTCACGAAAACGATGCGAGCGGCTGAACAATTGGCGCTGGTGGGGCCCCACTTCATGAGATCGTAGAGCTTGTACAGGGTCTCGTCGGAGACCGGCTTGTCCTGCCAGGCATTATGCGTGCGCGCATGGCGGAACAGCGTGTCGAGCGCATCTTCGCTCAGGATACCACTCATGAAGCTGACTCCTCGGGAGGTACGAAAGGAATATTGAAGGGCGCACAGGATAGCGCCGCCTCGCGCGGGCGCTAGCCCCGGCGGTGAAACAATATGACGCGCCGATGAAACAATCAGATCGCGCGGACTTCCCTGACCTCAGGGACGTAATGCTTCAGCGTGTTCTCGACACCTTTTTTCAGCGTCAGGGTCGAGGAGGGGCAGCCCGAGCAAGCCCCCTGCATGGCAAGGAAGACAACGCCGTCCTCAAAGCCCTGGAAAGTGATGTCGCCGCCATCCTGCGCGACGGCAGGGCGGATGCGCGTGTCGAGAACTTCCTTGATCTCGCGCACGATCTCGGCGTCCTCGCCCTCATGCGCTGCATGAGCGTCGCCCGCCGCGAGATCACCGAACAGGATCGGCGCGCCGCCGGTGAAATGCTCCATGATGGCGCCGAGAAGGGCGGGCTTCAGATGCTGCCATTCGCCTTCGCTCTTCGTCACCGTGATGAAGTCCGAACCGAAAAAGACGCCCGAAACGCCGTCCACCGCGAAAAGCCGCATAGCCAGCGGCGAGCGACGGGCAGCTTCCTCATCCGGAAAATCGGCGGCGCGGCCCTCGCCCAGAACCTCGCGGCCGGGCAGAAACTTCAGGGTCGCCGGATTCGGCGTGGCTTCGGTCTGGATGAACATCTCGAAAAACCCTTTTAAAAACGCAGGCTTGCCGCGCTCTATCTGGCTCATAAATGGACCGTCGCGCCGCGGGAATCAAGCATGCCCGAGAAACCGCGACCCAAGGCCGCGAGAGAACTCACGCCAGCGCCCGGATCGCCTCTTCGGTGAGCGTGCCCGGCACGACAGTGACGGGGATCGGGAAACCCTTGCCACCAACCGTCGAAACGAGGGGGCCGGGGCCGTCCTTGCCGGTGCCTGCGGCGAGAACGAGGATCGCGACGTCCTTGTCCTGCGCGATGAACCGGTGCAGCTCGTCGGCCAGCAGCCCTTCGCGGATCACGAGTTCGGGCATGATCCCGGCATATTCGTTCACATGGGCGGCAAGCTTGTGGAGCGTGGCCTCCGCCTCGGCCCGCGCTTCCTCGCGCATGAGGTTCTGAACGCCGAGCCATTGCCCCGCGCTGTCGGCGGGCGGAATGACTGCAAGCAGCGTCACGACGCCATTCGTATGCTGGGCGCGCAGGCTCGCGAAGTGGATCGCCACCTCGGATTCCGGCGTCCCGTCGGCGACGACGAGGAATTTGCGGCGCTTCGCTGTGGCCCGTTCTGTCATGGGGCGCATGCTGCCACCGCCGGGAACCAGCGGCAAGACCGGGCCTATTTCAGTAGCACGTTGGTGATTTCGCGCAGCTGTGTGCGGGCACGCAGGAGGTAGAAGCCCTGTGCCGCAAGGTGGCTCGGTTCGAACTGGGCGTCGGGTGCGCCATTGACGACGACCCATGGCGAAAGCGCGGCGGCCTCGCGGAACGTGTCGAGCAACTGCGCCCAGTTCTTCTGCAAACCCTTCTCCTTGATGACCGGCGCGAAATCCTCGCCGAGGCCCTTGGTCAGCAGGTAATAGCCGTAAAGCTTGCCCTTGGTGTTGTAGAAGACGTCATCGGCATTGGTGTCGATGAAGTAGCTCGAATGCTCCCGCACTTCAGTATCGAGCACAGCCGACTGCGAGCCGAGATCGCTGGCGAAGCGATCGAGCGTCGCCATCAGATTGTCGGCACGACGCTCGAAGGTCGCGTCGCCCTTGGCAAGTCGCTTGTTGTAGCGAATAAGTGCCAGGCGCGCCGCGCGGTATTGGGATTCCGAGCTCGCCTTGATCGCGAGCGAAACGGTCGGATTCCAGATCCAGACGTCGCCGGGATACTGAAGAAGCCCCGCTGCCTTCTGCAGATCGGGATCCGCTTCGCTGCTCCCGCGAGAACGCCCGACCTGATCCGTCATCTCGAAGGAAAAGCGGGCCAACGCGCTGACGATGCCCATCTGATAGTTCGGCATGTTGTCGAGCAGCGCGCCGGGCTGGAAGAAGGGGTCGTTCGCCGTCCAGCTGTTCTCGTTGACCTCTCGGTCGATCAAGGCGGCCATCATGGCGACGGCCTGGCTGCCGCCTTCGCCGATCGCGTTGGCACCCGTAGGCTTGAAGTCCGGATCGTCGTCGATCCGGCTCACCATCAGCATGCCGATGGGATAGTAGAGAAGAACGACGACAACAAGAGCGACGAGCGCGCGCCAGACGATACCGCCCCAGCCCGGCTCATCGAGCTTCGAGAACAGCGCGCCGCCATTTCCAGCGCCCTCGGAAGAAGCGCCCTTGCGGTACATCCAGCGGTGACGCAGCCAGTCCGTCGCGCCATCAAACCTGTCCCTCCCCCAGTCGCGCATCCGCGCAACATTTTCACGAAAGGACATTTTCTCCGGCTCCTGTCGATTGTCGCCTTGACCAGATCGCTTCAACTAGATGGGAAGTAAGGCCTTCCGGTCAAGACGCCTGCGTTCCGCCTGGTCTTCAGATAAACCCAACGATCTCGCGGACGCGGCTGTAGATCGGCGCTGCGATGGCATTGGCGCGCTCGGCACCGCTTGCGAGCACCGCGTCAATATAGCTGCGATCCTGATCCAGCATGCGCTTCATTTCGCCGGTGATGGGCGAAAGTTTTTCGACCGCAAGCTCGGCAAGCGCCGGCTTGAAGACGCCGAACTGCCGGCCGCCGAACTTCGCAATCACTTCGGCCTTGGAAAGCCCCGACAGCGCCGCATAGATGCCGACAAGATTGTCCGCGCCGGCGCGGCCTTCGAGCCCTTCGACAGTTTCCGGCAGGGGCTCCGGATCGGTCTGCGCCTTGCGGATCTTCAGCGCGATGGCGTCTGCGTCATCCTTCAGCGTGATGCGCGAATAGTCCGACGGGTCCGACTTCGACATTTTCTTGGTGCCGTCGCGCAAGCTCATGACGCGCGTCGCCGGGCCCATGATGAGCGGCTCGGGGAGCGGGAAAAAATCGGTGCCGCCCGTCTCCGCGTAGTCGTTGTTGAACTTCTGCGCCACGTCGCGGGCAAGTTCCAGATGCTGCTTCTGGTCCTCGCCGACCGGCACATGGGTGGCGCGATAGGCGAGAATGTCGGCGGCCATCAGCACCGGATAGGAATAGAGGCCGACGGACGCCTTTTCGCGGTCCTTGCCCGCCTTGTCCTTGAACTGGGTCATCCGGTTCAGCCAGCCGATGCGGGCGACGCAATTCAGGATCCAGGCAAGCTCAGCATGGGCCGGAACCTTGGACTGGTTGAAGATGACATGCTTCTTCGGGTCGATACCGGCGGCGATATAGGCGGCAGCGACCTCGCGCGTGTTCGCCGCAAGTTCCTTCGGATCCTGCCAGACGGTGATCGCGTGCATGTCGACGACGCAGTAGAGGCATTCATGCGTGTCCTGGAGCCCGACGAAATTGCGGATCGCACCCAGATAATTGCCCAGATGCAGGTTGCCCGTGGGCTGCACGCCCGAGAAAACGCGGTTGGTCGGCTTTTCCATTCAAATCGTCCGTAACCCCGGCCCCGATGGCGGGCCGTTCCGCGAGGTTTATGCGGCGGAGGGCACCCGCTTGGCAATGGCGGCGGAGGCATTTCGGCAGGGGAACACGTAAATCGAAGCCCAGTATTTGAGAATTATTCTAAACTATCTTGACAGGCCAGTCCTCGATTTCTAAGTTGGAACTATTCTAACCTAGGAGGGCGCCATGAGCGACCAGAAAAAGAGCGATCCGACCGGCAAACCCGTCCGCCTGACGACCGCTGCCGGCATCCCCGTCCCCGACAACCAGAATGCGCTGACCGCCGGCCCACGCGGGCCGCTCCTCGTTCAGGATTGGCAGCTCTTCGAAAAGCACGCCCATTTCAATCGCGAGCGCATCCCCGAACGCGTGGTGCATGCCAAGGGCGCGGCCGCCTTCGGTGTCTTCCGCGTCAACAATGACATCACGAAATACACCAAGGCGAAGCTCTTCGAGCATAATGGCAAGGAGACGCCGGTGTTCCTGCGCATGTCCACCGTCGCGGGCGAACGCGGCGCTGCGGACGCCGAGCGCGACGTGCGCGGCTTCGCGGTGAAGTTCTATACGGAAGAGGGCAACTGGGACCTCGTCGGCAACAACACGCCTGTCTTCTTCGTGCGCGACCCCTACAAGTTCTCGGACTTTATCCACACGCAGAAGCGCGACCCGCGCACCAACATGCGCAACCCGACAGCGATGTGGGATTTCTGGTCGCTCTCGCCGGAAAGCCTCCATCAGGTCACGATCCTTTTCTCCGATCGCGGCATCCCCAAAACGCTGCGCCACATGCATGGCTTCGGCTCGCACACTTACAGCTTCATCAATGCGAAGAATGAGCGCCATTGGGTGAAGCTCCACTTCAAGTCGATGCAGGGCATCGAAAACCTGACCGATGCGGAATCGACGAAGCTCATCGGCGAGGATCGCGAGAGCCATCAGCGCGATCTTTACGAATCGATCGAGCGCGGCGACTTCCCCAGGTGGCGCGTCATGGTGCAGGTGATGACGGAAGAGCAGGCCGGAAAGACGCCCTACAATCCCTTCGACCTGACGAAAGTCTGGCCGCATAAGGATTTCCCGCTGATCGAGGCGGGCGTGCTGACGCTGAACAAGAACCCGGAGAACTATCACGCGGAGGTCGAGCAATCGACTTTCTCGCCGGCAACCGTCGTTCCCGGCATCGGCCACAGCCCGGACAAGATGCTTCAATTCCGCATCTTCTCCTATGCGGATGCCCATCGCCATCGCGTCGGCACCAATGCGGACGCGCTGCCGGTCAACCGTCCGCGCTGCCCGGTCCACACCTATCACCGCGACGGAGCGATGCGCTTCGACGGCAATGGCGGCGGGTCGGTGAACTACGAGCCGAACTCCTTCGGCGGTCCGAAGGAAGACCCGAGCGTGAAGGAGCCGCCGCTGAAGATCGAAGGCGATGCCGACCGCTACGACCACCGCGACGGCAACAACGACTACAGCCAGGCGGGCGATCTCTTCCGCCTGATGTCGGAGGGACAGAAGGCGGCGCTGATGGACTCGATCGCTGGCGCGATGAAGACCGTGCCGGAAGAGATCCAGCGCCGCCAGATCGGCCACTTCTCCAAGGCCGATCCGGCCTATGGCGCAGGCGTGGCGGCACGGCTCGGTCTGAAACCCTGAGATCGCGAGGCCGCTGGGCTAGTCTCCTTCCTCAGCGATCACCTTGCGAAATGCGGCCCCGGCGAGGGAAAAGCCGGGGCCGTTGCTATTTTGGCGATAGCTCAGCGCCTTCGCAGCAGGCGCATGACGTCCGAATAGCGCGCCGCACCGGTGAACTGGCAGAAGATCGCATAGGCGCCCATGCCGCCCGCAACGAGGCCCGTCAGCACCGAAACACTCCAGATGAAGCGCAGCCCGAACCAGGGCGCGAGGAAATGCGCGCCTACATAAAGCACTGCCCCCATGCCGACCGAAGCAAGGAGGGTAAGCGGCAAGCGCTTCATCAACTGCGCGTCGGGCACCAAATGACCATGCTTCCAGAGACGTAGTCCAAGCTGGCCCGTATTCACCCAGGCCGCGATCGACGTTCCCGCCGCGATGCCCGCATAGCCGAAGAACTGAAAGAGCGTAATGCTCGACGCGATGTTGACCGCAATGGAGACGGCGGCGAATTGCAGCGGCGTCTTCGTGTCCTCACGCGCATAGAAAGCCGGCGAGAAGACCTTGTTGAGCACGAAAGCGGGCAGGCCCACCGCATAGATCAGCAGCGCAAGCGAGGTCGCATGCGTATCGACCTCGTGGAAGCGCCCGCGCTCGAACAGCACCTTGATGATCTCATAGGGGATAATCGCCAGTGCCACGGCGGCCGGCACCGTCAGCAGCATCGAGAATTCGATGGCGCGGTTCTGGCTCCAATGCGCGCCGTCGCCATCGCCCGCACGCAAGCGCCGCGACAGATCGGGCAGCAGCACCACACCGATGGCAATGCCGATGACGCCGAGCGGGAACTGATAAATGCGGTCGGCATAATAGAGCCACGACACCGCGCCCTCCTGCCACGACGCCATGATCGTGCCGATGGTGAGATTGAGCTGGCCGATGCCACCCGAAATGAGCCCCGGCACGGCGAGAAGCAGCAGATGCTTCACCTCCGGCGTGAGCTTCGGCAAGCGCAGGCCCAGCGACATGTTCGCGCGGTGGCAGGAGATCGCCAGCCAAACGAACTGGATGATGCCGGCCGCCATGACGCCCCATGAAAGCGCGAGACCCGGATTGGTGGCAAGCGGCACGACGAACCAGAGCGCGACGATCATGGTGATGTTGAGCATCACCGGCGCGGCGGCGCCCGCGAAGAACTTGCCGAGCGAATTCAGGATCGCCGACTGGACGGCGGTCAGCGAAATGAAGAGCAGATAGGGGAAGTTCACCCTCGTGAACTGCACGGCCCATTCATGCTTCTGCGGATCGTCGCCGAATCCCGGCGCAAAAAGCCACATCAGCCAGGGCATGAAAATCTCGACGAGGATCGTGAAGACGAGAAGCCCCGTCAGCAACACCGAGGTCGCATCCTCGGCAAAGCGCCGCGCGGACGCCTCGCCTTCGCCCTCGAGCTTCTTGGCGAAGAGCGGCACGAAGGCCGAGTTGAAGGCGCCCTCCGCGAAGATGGCGCGGAACATGTTTGGAAAACGGAAGGCGACGAAAAAGGCGTCTGCAATCGGACCCGTGCCGAGAGCCGATGCCACCATCATGTCGCGCAGGAAGCCGAGAACACGACTTAGAAAAGTCGTGCCGCCGACGGTCGCGGCTGAACGCAGGAGATTCATCGGATGAACAGCCCGCCGTTCATTCCGCCGCCGCCGTTTCCTCGCGGCGGCGCGGCTTCGCGGGCCGCGCCTTTGCCATGGGATCAGCCAGCGCCTCGAGCAGATGGCGCTCGACGGCCTTCCTCTTGTTGGCGTTGGTGACCTTATGGCCGATCACGTCCTTCACATAGAACACGTCGACGGCTCGTTCGCCATAGGTCGCGACATGGGCGGAACCGATGGTAAGGCCCAGATGGAACAGCGCCTTGGTGAGCGCGTGGAGCAGGCCCGGCCTGTCGAGACCGTTCACCTCGATGACGGTAAAGGCATCCGAGGCTTCATTGTCGATGAAGACCTGCGGCGCGACGCTGAAGGCGTCCGTGCGGTTTTCGCCCTTGAAGCGTTGCTCGATCGCGTCGGGCGGCAGTACCTCGCCCGAGAGCACCTTGCGCATCGTTTCTTCGAGGCGCTTCACGCGGCGCTCTTCGCCGATCGCGCCGCCATGCTGATCCTGCACCCAGAGCGTGTCGAGGGCCATGCCGTCGCGTGTGGTGAAAATCTTCGCGTCGACGATGTTCATGCCGAGAATGGCGCAGGCGCCGGCGAAGCGCGAAAAGAGGCCCGGATGGTCCTGCGCGTAAAGCGTAATCTCGGTAACGTCGCGCGTTGGTTCCGACTGCGCGGCGATGGTGAGCGCGTCCTTCGCGCCCGAAATCAATCGCGCCTGACGCTCCAGCACATTGGTGTCGAAGGACAGCCAGTAGGCTTCGGTGTGTCGCGCGAGATAGGCGCCCCAGTCTTCCGCTGGCCAGTCCGACAGGCGTTCGCGCAGCGCGTCCTTCGCCGCCGCGATACGGTTCGCGCGATTGAGCAACGCGTCTCCGCCCTGAAGAACGGCGAGCGTCTCGTAATAAAGCTCGCGCAGCAACTGCCCCTTCCAGCCGTTCCAGACGCCTGGACCCACCGCCTTGATGTCGACCACGGTAAGGATGAAGAGCATCTTCAGCCGTTCGGGGCTCTGCACGAGGCTTGCGAAGTCGCGGATTGTGCGCAGATCGGAGATATCGCGCTTCTGAGCCACGTCACTCATCACGAGATGATTCTTGACGAGCCAGGCGACCGACTCCGTTTCGCCCTCGCTCATGCCGAGGCGCGGGCAGAGCTGTTTTGCAATGCGCTCGCCGGCATCCGAATGGTCTTCGTCGCGGCCCTTGGCGATGTCGTGCAGAAAGACGGACATGTACATCGCGGCACGGCTCTGCACCTTCTGAATCAATTCATTCGCAAGCGGATGATCGTCTTCCTCCTGCCGCTTCTCCACCTCGGAAAGAATGCCGATGGCGCGCAGAAGGTGCTCGTCCGCCGTGTAGTGGTGATACATGTTGAACTGCATCAGCGCGACGATCCGCCCGAAATCCGGAATGAAGCGGCCGAGCACGCCCGCCTCGTTCATCATCCGCAACGTATGTTCCGGGTCTTTTTCCGAAGTCAGGATTTCGAGGAAGAGGCGGTTCGCTTCCGGATTGGCGCGCAGATCCGCACCGATATATTTGAGCGAGCGCGTGACGAGCTTCAACGCATCGGGGTGAAGCTCGAGCGTATGCGCATCCGCAAGATGGAAGATGCGGATGATGTTGACCGGATCCTGCTCGATCATCTTGTCGCTCTGGAACGCAAGGCGCCCGCCCTCGAGCTTGAAGCCCTTCATCATCTTCTTCTTGCGCCGCAGCACCTGCATGAAGCGTCCAATGCCGGGCTTCTTCTTCTTTTCCTGTTCCTCAAGCGCAGCGCAGAAAATGCGCGTCAGATCGCCCACTTCCTTCGCGACGAGAAAGTAGTGCTTCATGAAGCGCTCGACGGCTTTCAATCCGCCATGCCCCTGATAGCCGAGACGGTCCGCCATTTCGGTCTGAAGATCGAAGGTGATGCGCTCCTCGGCACGACCGGTGAGGAAGTGCAGCTCGCAGCGCACCGCCCAGAGAAAATCCTCAGCCTTGCGAAAGGTCGCATATTCCGAGCGGGTGAAGACGCCGACACCGACGAGATCGGAGGGCTGCTTCACGCGGTAGATATATTTGCCGATCCAGAAGAGCGTGTTGAGGTCACGAAGCCCGCCCTTGCCTTCCTTGACATTGGGCTCGACGAGATAGCGGCTCTCGCCCGCACGGGCATGACGACCGTCCCGCTCGGCGAGCTTCGCATCGACGAACTCATTGCCCGTGCCCTTCACCACCTCGGCGTCGAAGCGCTTTTCGAATTCGTCGAAGAGGGCCTGATCGCCATGGAGATAGCGCGATTCAAGGAGCGCGGTGCGGATGGTGAAATCCTCGCGGGCGAGCCGGACGCAATCGGCGACCGAGCGCGTGGAATGGCCGACCTTCAGGCCCAGATCCCAGAGGACATAGAGCATGTATTCGACGACGCTCTCGCCCCAGGGAGTCTGCTTGTAGGGTCGCAGAAACAGAAGGTCGATGTCGGAACCGGGTGCCAACGTTCCCCGGCCATAGCCGCCAACCGCCGCGATGCAGATCTTTTCCGCCTGGCTCGGATTGGCAACCTGAAAGACGCGCGTGACCGTCACATCATGCAGCGCGCGGATGATCGTGTCCTGAAGGTAGCAAAGGCTCTCGGCGCAGACCCGGCCCCGATGGGCGCCCTGTTCCAGCCTTTCGCGCGCCTTGGCCCTGCCGGCGGCGAGCGTCTGCTTCAAAACGGAAACAAGCCCGCGCTTCAGCGCGACTTCGTCGCCCCCATTGCGGACGGCGACCTCATCAAGCTCTGCGGCCAGACGGGCGGGGTCGACGATTTCGAGAAGGCTCGGCAACATGCGGGCCATGAAAGGGCCACTCCTTGGGAGCCGGAAACCCGGCGGGTCAATGCATCATATAGCAAGGCTGCGCATCAAATATGGTGTTGATCGCAACGGAGCGCACCGGTTTTTTGCAGGTGCGCCGCGTCCGTCATCGCCATGAATGCATCGCCAGCTCCGATTTCGCACCGGGGCATTCCGCTTTTAAAGCATGACGGGACCCTGAACGCAGCATTGCCGAGGTTTAAGGCAATGCTCTCTGTTTCGTCGCCGCCTCCGGCCCTATCTTCTATCCGTTGGGGGGCAACATTGCAGAAAGGAGAAGACCATGAACCGCCTTCTGTTTTCGGCCGCATTCGTTGCCCTTCTGGCAAGCTCGGCCGCTCCCGCTTTCGCCGCAACCGACAACGGTCTGTCGTCGAGTGATGCCCGGGAGCTATGCAGCAAGCTCGACGCGCAATACCAGTTCCTGACGCCCTTCAAGGAGGGCCTGCCCTACTGGAAGGCGGCAAGTACCGAGGCGCAGAAGGGCGAGACAGCCTGCAAGAACGGCAAGGCGATCGACGGCGCCCACGACATGCAGGCCGCGATCTCCGACCTCTACGTCAAGCCGGATACGCTCTAGACTCCGGCTGAAGGCATCAACGCCTTCAGCCTGTAAAGAAGATCGAGCGCCTCGCGCGGTGTCAGCTCGTCAGGGCTGACACCGTTCAGAGCTTCCTCGACTGCGCTTTTCTGTGGCGCCGGCGGCGCCGACCTCGCCACCGCGGAAAAAAGCGGCAGATCGTCGATCAGCACATGGGCGCGGTCGCTCGAACCATCCTTTTCGAGCGCGGTCAGCACCTCGCGGGCGCGATGGATGACGGCGGCAGGGAGTCCTGCGAGCTTTGCCACCTGAATGCCGTAAGAGCGATCGGCGGCGCCGGGCCCCACCTCATGCAGGAAGACGACGTCGCCTTCCCATTCCTTGACCTTCATCGTCGCATTGGCGAGATGCGGCAGCTTTTCGGCAAGCGCCGTCAGCTCGTGATAATGCGTGGCGAAGAGGGCGCGCGAGCGGTTCACCTCATGCAGATGTTCGACCGCCGCCCAGGCGATGGACAAGCCGTCAAAGGTCGCCGTGCCTCGTCCGATCTCGTCGAGGATGACGAGCGCGCGGGGGCCCGCCTGGTTGAGGATCGCCGCCGTCTCGACCATTTCGACCATGAAGGTCGAGCGGCCCCGTGCAAGATCGTCCGCCGCGCCGACGCGTGAGAACAGACGGTCCACCGTGCCGATATGCGCGTCCTCGGCAGGCACGAAGCTTCCCATCTGGGCGAGAATGGCGATCAGCGCATTCTGCCGGAGAAAGGTCGATTTACCGGCCATGTTCGGGCCGGTGAGCAGCCAGAGGCGATGAGCTTCCTCGCCTTCACCGGTCAGATCGCAATCATTGGGCACGAAGGGTGCCGCGCTCGTCTCGCGCTCCAGCGCGGCTTCGACCACCGGGTGACGCCCGCCCCTGATGCGGAAGGCGAGGCTGTCATCAACACGGGGACGCGCGTAGCGCCGCTCAACCGCAAGTTCGGCGAGCGCCACCGTCGCGTCGAGAGCACCCAGCGCGGAAGCCGCTCGCGAAATCACATCCGCCTTTTCCAGCGTTGCCGCGACGAGTTCGTCGAAAAGACCGAGCTCGATTTCGAGAACGCGGCCTGCGGCTTCGGCGATGCGGCTCGCGAGATCGGCTAGCTCGCCCGTGGTGAAGCGGACGGCGTTCGCCAAGGTCTGGCGATGAATGTAGTTCTGCGAAAGCGGCGCCGCCATCATGCGCTCGGCATGTTTCGGGCCGACTTCGATGTAATAGCCCAGCACATTGTTGTGCCGAACCTTCAGGACGGAAACGCCCGTCTCATCGGCATATTTCGACTGGAGCCCCGCAATGAGGCGGCGGCTTTCATCGCGCAGCATCCGCAACTCGTCGAGCGGCGCGGAAGCGCCCGCAGCGATGAACCCGCCGTCGCGCGCGATGAGCGGCAGGTCCTGCGCGAGCATGGCGGCGAGGCGATCGCGCAGCGCCGCCGCAACGCTTCTGAGCGCATCCGCTGTGTCGGTGATTTCCCGCGGCAGCGGCATGAGAGAGGGTGGTGCCTGGTCGATGAGCCGCGCCAGCTCATGTGCCGCTCCGAGCCCGTCGCGGATCGCGGCAAGATCGCGCGGACCCCCGCGACCGAGCGAAAGGCGCGTCAATGCGCGGGCCATGTCGGGCGCAGCGCGAAGTTCCGCGCGAAGCCGCCCACGCAGGTCGCGCGCCTCGCCAAAACATTCAACCGCGTCGAGCCGCTCATTGATCGCATGGGGATCGGTAAGGGGTGCGGCGAGCCGCGCGCCGAGTTCGCGCGCGCCCGCGCCCGTCACCGTGCGGTCGATGGTCGAAAAGAGAGAGCCTCTGGTCTCGCCCTTCAACGTCTTCATGAGTTCGAGATTGGCCCGCGTCGCCGCGTCGATGGCCATGGCCGAGCCCGTCGCGACGCGGCGCGGCGTCTGCAGGGCGGGCATGCGGCCCACCTGCGTGAGTTCGACATAATCGAGCAGGGCGCCCATAGCCGCGATTTCGGGCCGCGTGAAACTGCCAAAGCCGTCCAACGCGCCGACACCGAGACGGGATTTCAGGCGTCGTTCGCCCGCGCCCGAGTCGAAGCGGGCGCCCGGAAGCGCCGTCACCGAGCCCACATGCTGGGCGATGAGTCCTGAGAGCATCTCGTCGCGGAAGAAGCTGTCGGCAACCAGAAGCTCGCCCGGATCGAGACGGGCAAGCTCCGCCCCCAGCGTCGCTTCCGAAACATTCGTTACCTCGAATTCGCCGGTCGAGACATCGGCCCAGGCAAGGCCGAAGCCCTGATCGGCGCCCGTGCGGGCGAGGGCGGCGAGATAATTATGGGCACGGGCATCGAGCAGCGTGTCCTCGGTGAGGGTGCCCGGCGTCACCAGCCGGACGACTTCGCGGCGAACGACCGACTTCGAACCGCGCTTCTTCGCCTCCGCCGGATCCTCGGTCTGCTCGCAGACGGCGACCTTGAAGCCCGCACGGATCAGCCGTTCGAGATAGCTCTCATGGGAATGAACGGGGACTCCGCACATGCGGATATCTTCGCCCAGATGCTTGCCGCGCCTGGTCAGCGCGATGTCGAGCGCCTCGGCAGCCTTCACGGCGTCGTCGAAGAACATCTCGTAGAAATCACCCATGCGGTAGAAGAGCAGCGCGTCCGGATAGGCGTGTTTGATCTCCAGATATTGCGCCATCATGGGCGTGGCATCCGCCGGAATGGCGGGGGCTGCCCCGGATTCCGCGGCGTATTCCCCGACTTCGGCGGCATCGCCGTCGAGCGGGCTGGGCATTGAGTTGGGTGCAGGTTCGGACATGGGGCGGAGCCTAACAGATCGGCCTCTCCCGAAAAGAGGGAGCCAAAAAAGAGCGCCCTTAAATTGGTTCTTCGGCTTAAATCAACCAACTTCGCTTGTTATTGGACCTTCAGGGGCCTAAAAAGCGGGCCTGCCAGCCCCCCTGTGGACAACTTGTCGCCCGCGCCCGGATCGAAGCCATCATGAGCAAAAAACGCAGCCAGTTTACCGACGAGGAAGCGCTCCTCTTCCACTCCCAGGGAAAGCCCGGGAAGATCGAGATCAACGCGACGAAGCCGATGGCGACGCAGCGGGACCTCTCGCTCGCCTATTCGCCCGGCGTCGCGGTACCGGTTCGCGCCATCGCGGAAAACCCGGACGCGGCCTATGACTACACAGCCAAGGGCAATCTGGTCGCGGTCATCTCGAACGGCACGGCGATCCTCGGCCTCGGCGACCTCGGCGCGCTGGCTTCGAAGCCGGTCATGGAAGGCAAGGCCGTTCTCTTCAAGCGCTTCGCCGATGTCGACTCGATCGATCTTGAAATCGACGTCAAGGCGAAGGACCCGGACACTTTCATCAACGCGGTGCGTTATCTCGGGCCCTCCTTCGGCGGCATCAACCTCGAAGACATTTCGGCGCCCGACTGCTTCATTATCGAAAGCCGGTTGCGCGAACTCATGAACATCCCGGTGTTCCATGACGATCAGCACGGCACGGCGATCATCACGGCGGCCGGCCTCATCAATGCGCTCTATCTCACGGGCCGCGACATCAAAGACGCCAGGATGGTCGTCAATGGCGCGGGTTCGGCGGGCATCGCCTGCCTTGAGCTGGTCAAGGCGATGGGCCTGCCGCATGAGAACGCGATCCTCTGCGACACCAAAGGCGTCATCTATCAGGGCCGCACCGAGGGCATGAACCAGTGGAAGTCGGCCCATGCCGTCGCCACCAAGCTGCGCACGCTCGAAGAAGCGATGGAAGGCGCCGACATCGTGCTCGGCCTGTCGGCCAAGGGCGCCTTCACGCCCGCCATGATCAAGTCGATGGCGCCGAAGCCCATCATCTTCGCCTGCGCCAATCCCGATCCCGAGATCACGCCGGAAGAGGTGGCCACCGTCCGCGACGACGCCATCGTCGCCACGGGCCGCTCCGACTACCCCAACCAGGTCAATAACGTCCTCGGCTTCCCCTATATCTTCCGCGGTGCGCTCGACGTGCGCGCAACCTCGATCAACGAGGATATGAAGATCGCCTGCGCCCGCGCGATCGCCAAGCTTGCCCGCGAGGATGTGCCTGACGAAGTCGCCGCCGCCTATCATGGCGAGCGTCCGCGTTTCGGCCGCAACTACATCATCCCGGTGCCCTTCGATCCACGCCTCATCCGCGAAATCCCGCCGGCAGTCGCCAAGGCGGCGATGGATTCCGGCGTTGCGCGTCATCCGATCGTCGATATGGATGCCTACAAGAACCAGCTTTCGGCGCGTCTCTCGCCGACGGCCGGCATGCTCCAGGTCATCACCGACAAGGTGCGCCGCGACCCGAAGCGCGTCGTCTTCGCCGAGGGCGAGGAAGAGCGCGTGATCCGCGCCGCCATCACCTTCCGCGATACCGGCCTCGGTCATCCGATCCTGATCGGCCGCGAGGAGCTGGTGCGCGAGACGCTGCGCAATATCGGCCTCGATCCCAATACCGATCTCGATATCCGCAATGCGCGGCTCTCGGACAGCAACCCGGCCTATACGGACTTCCTCTACAAGCGGCTGCAGAGACGGGGCTATCTGCTTCGCGACTGCGCGCGCCTCGTGAACAACGACCGCAACATCTTCTCCGCGATCATGGTCGAGTTGGGAGATGCGGACGCGATGGTGACGGGCGTGACCCGCAACTACGCCGTCGCACTCGAGGACGTGCTGCGCGTCATCGACCCGGTGGAAGGCCGCCGCGCCATCGGCGTGACGCTTGCCGTCGCGAAGGGCCAGACCGTGCTCGTCGCCGACACCAACGTGCATGAAATGCCGACGGCGGAAGAACTCGCCGACATTGCGGAGCAGTCGGCGGATGTAGCCCGCCGCCTCGGCTACGAACCGCGCGTCGCCATGCTCGCCTATTCAACCTTCGGCAATCCGATGGCCGAACGCTCGGAACGCATCCGCGAGGCGATCCAGATCCTCGACCGCCGCGGCGTCGACTTCGAGTATGACGGTGAAATGGCGCCCGATGTCGCGCTGAACCGCGAAGCCATGGCGCTCTATCCCTTCTGCCGCCTTTCGGATACGGCGAACGTCCTCGTCATGCCGGCGATCCATGCCGCGTCGATCTCGACCAAGCTGTTGAAGTCGCTCGGTCAGGCAACGCTGATCGGCCCGCTCCTCGTCGGGTTGAAGCGTTCGGTGCAGATCGCTCCGATCGGCGCCAACGTGTCGGAGCTCGTCAATATTGCGGCGCTCGCGGCCTATAATCTCGGCCGCTGAGCAGACGCCGACGCGGAGCTTTCCGCCCCGGCGACAGGCCTTGCTTCTCCCTCATTTGCGAATGACTATCAGCCGTCTGCAAATGAGGGAGCCCATCATGTCTTCGATCCGAACAGCAACACTCGCTGCCGCACTCATGCTGGCTGGCGTAAGCGCCGCGCCTGCCTGGGCGGAAGAAGCCGCTGCGCCGACGGCCCAATGGCCCGCCGAGGCCAAAGCCTACATCATCTCGCCGAAAAACGGCGCCAAGGTGAAGAGCCCCGTCACCGTGGTGTTTGGATTGAAAGGTCTCGGCGTCGCGCCCGCCGGCGTGGACAAGGCCAAGACCGGCCATCACCACCTGCTGATCGATGCCGACCTGCCGAAGGGCGAAGAACTCAACGATCCGCTGCCGAAGGATGAGCATCACATGCATTTCGGCGGCGGCCAGACGGAAGCCACGATCGAACTCGCGCCGGGCAAGCACACGCTGCAGCTGGTCATGGGCGATGCGAACCACGTTCCGCATAATCCGCCGGTCACATCCGAGAAGATCACGATCACGGTTGTGAAGTAACTTGGCGTGAATTGGCGGTCGAGGCGGGATCAGGCCGGCTTGCTCGAACCGAACTTGGTGAGATAGCGCTCGGCAATCTGCGTCACGGGGAAAAGGATCAGCACATCGGTGGTGCCGAATTGCTGATCCACCACCGCGCCGTCGCCGATATAGCAGCCTGCGCGGAGATAACCCTTGATCATGGGCGGCAGCATGCGCCACGCCTCGCGCTGGTCGATATCTTCCTTCGCCATGAGATTCATCTCGACATAGCGATCGGGCAGCGCGCGCACATGCCACTCCGACGGCGTCAGATGGTAGTGATAGAGATATGAGAGCGGCAGTTTGAGCTTCGCCGGGTCCGTGCCCTCGAAACTCGCGCAGCCGAACATCACATCGAGATTATGCAGCGCCACATATTGCGCGATGCCGTGCCAGAGAAGCTCCACGGTGGGCTTGTTGCGATAGGGCGCCAGCACGCAGGAGCGGCCGAGCTCAAGGAAGCGAAGATCCTTGTTCACCCGGGCGAGCAGCGGCGCGATGTCGTATTCGCTGGCCGTGTAGAAACCGCCATGGCGCTCCGCCACATCCTGACGCAGCAAACGGTAGCAGCCGACCACCGCATCGAGCGGCAGATCGTCGCCTTCCGCGCCCTTGGCCAGCGCATGATCGAAAACGAGAAGGTGGTCGCAGAATTCGTCGAAGCGGTCGACGTCGCGCTTGCTCGCGCGCGTCTGCGCATCGGCCTGGGCCGACATTTCCTCATAGAAGACGCGGTAGCGCAGCGACTGCGCCGCGTCGATCTCGCGCGGTGTGCGCGCAAGACGCACCTCAAACGTACCCTTGCGCGCAAAGCTCAAGGGGCTCGCCGCCGCTTTTGCGCGGGCCTGAGCCTCGGGCAATTGGGTGACGGTCGCATCCGAATGCGGCAACGTCATATGTTCGAACCCCGTTATCGCTCGTGCCCCGGCGCTTCCGCGCGTGGCAACACCCGGCAGCCCGGCCCTGAGCCGATCTGCCTCAACCTTGGCCATCAACGTGTGGCTGGCCATTTTAGCCATCCTTTCATTATCACGCCCGGAAGCCAAGAAAAGGGCGAGGGGTTTGTCACTTTGTGACGTCATATTGCGTCACGAGTATGACAGTCATAAGCCCTTGAAAGGCATTGTTTATTTGAAACGTTAAAAAGCAGTCACGATGCCGCTGCCGTCGATTCGACTTGCCCCGGCGTCCCGGTTTCGCGCCGAAGCAGGTAGAAGATCAGCAGAATGGCCGGGAGGCCGAGGAGCCCCGTGGTGACAAAGAAGGGTACATAGCCCGCCGTCTTGGCCGTCAATGTCGGAGCATAGCCGATCAGGACGTCCCGCAGGGTGCCTTGCGCGCCGTACCAGTCGACCATGATGCCGGACATGCCGCCGAGGAGCTTGCCCGGCAATGCATAGGCCGAGCTGAACAAGGCGTACTGCGTCGCCGTGAATTCGTGATTGGTCAGGCTCGACATATAGGCGATGAGGCTGGTGGCCGCGAAGCCGCCCGAGAAATTCTCCGCGCCGATGGCGATGGTGAGCGCCGAGACGTCGCCGCCTCGAGTCGCAAGCCAGGCAAAGAGGAAATTGGTGAGCGAGACAGCGCTGGCCCCGATCAGCAGCGAGCGCAGTATGCCGAGCCGCGCAATGGAGACGCCGCCGACAATGGCGCCCGCAATCGTCATCCAGACGCCGAAAACCTTCACCACGGTCGCGATGGTGGCGAGCGAAAAGCCGAGATCGATATAAAGCGGGTTCGCCATGACGCCCATGACGAAGTCCGGCAGGCGATAGAGTCCGATCAACGCCAGAATGACAAGCGCCTGCCAGCCGCGATGGCCGAAGAAGTCGACGAAGGGTGCAACGGCCGCACGATAGATCCATGTGACGGCGTCCTTCAGCGGCCCGTGGAGCGCGAAACGGCCCGCAAAGGCCTTCACCGCCGCTTCGCCAAGGACGGCAAGCTGCGCGTCGGCCAGACGGGGTGCTGCGAGCGCCGCGCCGATGCCGATGCACATCAACGCCGCCATGGCGAGATAGGCGGCATGCCATGAAACGAATTGCGCGAGATAGAGCGCGCCTGCACCCGACGCGATGATGGCGAGGCGATAGCCGAGCTGATAGGCGGCAGCCATCGCACCCTGTTTTTCGTCCGACGCCGCCTCGATGCGCCATGCGTCGACCGAAATGTCCTGCGTCGCGGAAGCGAAGGCGAGCATGACCGCAAAAAGCGCGATGGGCGTCAGCGCCACATGGGGATCGCAGAACGAGATGCCGACCAGAGCGAGCGCGACAAGCGCTTGCGCCACGATCATCCAGGCGCGGCGTTTGCCAAGGCGCGATGCGAGCCAGGGAAGGCGGATCTGGTCGATCAGCGGTGCCCACAGAAACTTGATCGTATAGGCAAGGCCCACATAGCTCATCAGGCCGATTTCGGTGCGGCTGACGCCCGCCTCGCGCAACCACGCCGACATGGTGCCGAAGACCAGCATGAAGGGAAGGCCGGAAGAAAAACCGAGTAGCAGCATGATGAGGACACGCCGCTCGCCATAAATCGAAATCGCGCTGGCGAACCGCGCCGCGAAGCTTCGCTTTTCCGTCATCTCCGCCACGACCTTGCCCTTGAAACCGACTCCAGGATGGGCCCGGAGTTTAGGCGAGATTTGTTCTTTCGCCAGTCGTGTCTTGCGGGACATAGCCCAGCGCACTGCGGCGCGACGACCAGAAGGCGAGCGAGCGGGCCAGCGCGTCGGGCATGATGGGCTTGGAGAGGTAATCGTCCATGCCGGCAGCAAGGCAGGTCTGGCGGTCCTCGGCCATGGCGTTGGCCGTCAGCGCGATGATCGGCAGGTTGGAGCGTTCATCGGCCAGCGCCCGAATGCGGCGCGTCGCCTCAAAACCATCCATGCCCGGCATGTGGAGATCCATCAGCACCAGATCAAACGCGTCGCGCCTTTCGAGGCTGGCCAGCGCCTCCTCGCCGTTGCGCGCGAGGATGACGCTATGGCCGTCGCGTTCAAGAAGTGTGCGGGCAAGCAGCGCGTTGATGTCGTTATCCTCGACGACAAGGATGTTCAGCGGGCGGCGGAACGGCGCGACGATTTCGGCAACACGCTCGTCGATATCGGGTTCTGCATCGGCGCTTCCCACATACCTTTCGGATTTCGCCAGCACTTCAAGCCTTGTCAGCAGCGAGGAGGCGCGGACGGGGCGCACCAGGTAGGCGTCGAACATGCTCGGAAAAACGGAAAGCGCGTCATCCTGCGCGATCAGGCCGGGCAGGCGATCGCGATCCTGCGGTCGCAGCATCACGATGGCACCGAGATCGGGGGCCAACCCCCGCGCGCGCGCCACGAGTTCCGCGCCGGGGCCTTCGGCCGTATCGATAGGGCAAATCAGAATATCGGCGGGCTGGGCCTTCAATGCGTCGAGAAGTTCGCCAGCATTTCGCACGAGGCGAACATCGGCGCCTGCAGCGCGCGCCATGCGGGCGAGCGAAGACCCGAGAATGGGGTGGTCATCGAAAATGACGATACTGACGCCGGAGAGCGGATCGCGGCTCTGCGCGGCAGACTCGACAACACGGAGGGCGATGCTCACACGGAAGAGCGAACCCGCACCCGGACGGCTCTCGACCTCGATCGTACCGTCCATGGCGGTCACGAGATGACGGCTGATGGCGAGGCCAAGCCCCGTGCCTTCATAGCGCCGTGCATGGCCCTGATCGCCCTGCTGGAATTCCTCGAAGATGAGTTCGAGGACACTTTCATCCATGCCGATGCCGGTATCTTCGACCTCGATGACGATCTGTGCCTTCTCTTCCGCGCCGGGACCGGATTCGAGGCGAGCGCGGAGAAGGACGCCGCCCCTTTCCGTGAACTTGATCGCATTGCCGACAAGATTGATCAGGACCTGCCGGATGCGCGTCTCGTCGCCCATCAGGCGCGTCGGAATCTGCGGCTCGGCCTCGGAGATGATTTCGAGCCCCTTTTCAAAGGCGCGCGGACTCAGAAGTTCGCAGACGCCTTCCAGCGTCGCCCGAAGGTCGAACGGCGCTTCTTCGAGATGAACCTTCCCAGCCTCGATCTTCGAATAGTCGAGAATATCGTTGATGATCGAGAGCAGCGCCTCGCCAGAACGCTTCACCGCCTCGGCATAGGAACGCTGGGCGGGCGTGAGCTTGGTATCGAGAAGCAGGTTCGTCATGCCGAGCACGCCGTTCATGGGTGTACGGATCTCGTGGCTCATGGCGGCGAGAAACTGGCTCTTGGCCCGGTTCGCGGCCTGCGCCTCGTCCAGCGCTTCGGCCAGTCGTTCCTCCACCGCCTTGCGCTCGGTGATGTCACGGCCCACCGTCTGGATCTCGCGGAGCTTGCCCTCGTCGTCGCGGAGCGCGAATTCCTCCCACACGAACCAGCGGGGGCCATGCACGGTGACGACACGCTGGTCGAACTGGATGCGATAGGGCGGCAAGTGCAGCCCGGCGAAGGAGGCAAGGCGCGGCCTCTCGCCTTCGGGCAATTCGGGCGCGAAGGCGGCGCCCAGCACATCGGCTGGTGTCTTGCCGAAGGTCTGGCAGAAAACTTCGTTCGCATAGGTGATGCGGCCAAGAAGATCGCGGCGCAGCACGACATCGCCCTGCGTGCGGACGAGATCGCGAAAGCGCTCCTCGCGTTCGGCAAGGTGCCAGTTCTCGTCGCGGAGCGTCTCGACGACCGTATGAACGCGATCGGTTTCCCGCGCCAGGACGCGGGCGCGCGCCGCCGCGCGCCGCCAGGCCTCGAGACCGAGCAGGAGGACCGCGGCGAACCCCAAAAGGACCGCAAACGCTTGATGATCGAAGACGGCGAACATGGTTCTCGCAGTGAAGGGCAAACCGGCCCCTAAACTGCGACGAACATGCTTTCCATTCGGTTACCGCCTCCCTGCCGAGGGAGGCGGTGTCTCCGGTTCGGTTTATTTCTCGCTGGCCGGCGTGAAGAGGGTGACCTTCGAGTCGATGGGCGGCACTGTTCGGAGATAGGCATAGATCGCGCCGAGATCGGCGTCAGTCATGCCGGCAAAATAGCTCCAGGGCATTTCGGTATCGAAGTCATGGCCAGAGGGCGTGATCCTGGCGTCCGCCTCCGCGTTGCGGGAACGGAAGCGAGCGATGAATTCCTCGCGCGACCAGCCGCCGATACCCGTCTCGTTGTCCGGCGTGATGTTGGCCGAAATGGCCATGGCACCGCCGGGCAGCCCGAAGGGGTTTCCGCCGGCGAAGGGCGTACCTGTCGGCTCGCCACGCTCATTGCGCTTGGTGTGGCATTCGAAGCAGGAAGAGGTGAAGGCCAGATATTTGCCAAGCGCGACCTCGTCCTTGCCGTCCGGGCGCGTTTGCGGCGTCGCATCGGCGGGCACCAGGCGCATGAAGATCGGAAGCGGCATGGGCAGCTTTGTGCGCGGCATCGTGATCGGCTGCGGCGGCAGCGAGCGGATATAGGCTATGACCGCCTTCACATCCTGAGGATCGAGGCTCTTGTAGAAGGGATAGGGCATAACCGGGAAGAGTGGCTTGCCGTCGCGATCCACGCCCGAAACAATGGCGCGATAAAGCTCGCCATCCGTCCAGTCGCCAAGCGCCGTCGGCGTCAGGTTCGGCGCGTAGACATCGGTCGGGAAATCGGGCACGCCACCCATGTGCCGGCCCGCGCCGATGCGCGCCTCGTCGGCGACGCGGGAGAAGCGGTGCGGCTCCATTTCCGGCGTGTGGCAGGCGCCACAGGCGAACTGGCTGTTGAAGAGATAGCTGCCACGGGCGACGAGCTCGGGCGTCGTCTCGACCTTGAGCTCGGGCGCGGACGAGACACGCGGAAAGATCAGAAAGACGGCGGCTACGACCAGCACGACAAGCGCAACAATGGCGGCACCAGCCCGGAGGGCAATGCGTTTCAGCGACATGAGATGTTCCCCTTCAAGGCCGGATAATTGCCTCGGCCGTTTCGGGCGCCATCCTCATTTGATTTTTATTCGCAATCAAGACCGTGAGCGGACAATTATTGCCACCCACACAAATTGCAGCTGAACAATCCGTGCCTGTACCCGGACAATCATGGTACAGGCGCCATTTCAGGCATGCGCCCCCGGGTCAGGCATGCGCCCCCGGGTCAGGCATGCGCCCCCGGGTCAGGCATGCGCCCCCGGGTCAGGCATGCGCCCCAAGACGTCCGGCAACGGGCTCGCGATAGGCCAGCGCCTCGGCGACATGGATGCGGCGAACGCAATCCGAGCCGTCGAGATCGGCAAGCGTACGGGCAACACGGAGCACACGATGATAGCCCCGCGCGGTAAGGCGCATGCGCTCCGCCGCCTCGGTGAGGAGCCTTACGCCCGCCTCGTCGGGCGCGGCCACCTTGTCGAGCAATTCGCCCTCGACCTGCGAATTGAGGCTTGGGCCGCCATGGGCCGCATGCTCCGCGTAACGCGCCTCCTGCACCGCGCGCGCCGCCGCGACGCGGGCACCCACTTCCGCCGAGCCCTCTGCGGCGGGTGGCAGGGAAAGATCGGCAGGCGAAACGGGCGGCACCTCGACATGGATGTCGATGCGGTCGAGGAGCGGCCCTGAAAGCTTCGACTGGTAATCGGAGACGCAGCGCGGCACACGCGGGCAGGCGCGGGAGGCGTCTCCGGCATGTCCGCAGCGGCAGGGATTCATGGCGGCGACGAGCTGAAAACGCGCCGGATAGGTGACATGCGCATTGGCGCGCGCGACCACCGCCTCGCCGGTTTCGATGGGCTGGCGAAGACTGTCGAGCACCTGGCGCGGGAATTCCGGCAATTCGTCGAGAAAAAGAACACCGCGATGAGCAAGCGACACTTCGCCCGGTTTCGCTCGAAGGCCGCCGCCGACCAGCGCCGCCATGGAGGCGGAATGATGGGGCGCGCGGAAGGCGCGGGCGCGGCCAAGGCCCGTCGCCGTCAGCTCGCCCGCGATCGACGCAATCATCGAGACTTCGAGCATTTCGCGGGGATTGAGCGGAGGCAGAATGCCGGGAAGGCGAGAGGCGAGCATCGACTTGCCGGAGCCCGGAGGACCGACCATCAGCAGATTATGGCCGCCCGCAGCAGCCACTTCGAGGGCACGCTTGGCGCTTTCCTGCCCCTTGATGTCGCGAAGATCGGGAAGAGCCCGCCCTTCCACCGCGCGCATCGGCGCGGGCTCGGCGAGAACCTGCGTTCCCTTGAAGTGATTGACGAGCTGGATGATGGAACGAGGCGCGAGAACGCCGCCCGGATTGTCGGCGCCCATGCCTGCCCACGCGGCCTCGGGCCCGCAAGCCTCGGGGCAGATCAGGCCCTTGGACCTGCCATTCGCGGCAATCGCTGCCGGAAGCGCGCCCGCCACGGCATTGATCGCGCCGTCGAGCGAGAGTTCACCGATGACGACGAAGCGCTCAAGCTCCTGCGCGGGCATGACATTCATGGCGACAAGGAGGCCGATCGCAATCGGCAGGTCATAATGGCTGCCTTCCTTCGGCAGATCGGCGGGAGCGAGATTGACGGTGATGCGCTTGGGCGGCAGACCGAGCCCGATGGCCGAGAGCGCCGCGCGAACACGCTCGCGGCTTTCGCCAACCGCCTTGTCCGCAAGCCCCACGACCGAAAAGGCGGGCGCGCCGCCCGCGATCTGAACCTGCACGTCGACGGGCCGCGCCTCCACACCCAGAAAGGCGACCGTCTCGATATGCGCAACCATGCCCCGCGCCCCCGCACTCACTCAGCCCACAGAGGACCCTAGCGAAGCGGCAAGGGCGAAGCAAGAACGAAATGAGAACTCAGCCCGCGAGACTGACGCCGACCAGTGCCCCGACACCATAGGTGACGCCGGCGGCGGCAAAGCCGATCAGCAATTGCCGCATGGCGGAGAAGACGGCGCTACGCCCGGTGAAGAGCGAGGTGCCAAGACCGATGCCCACAAGGGCAAGTCCACTGAGGGTGAGGCTGACGATGAGCGCCGACCAGCCGGAGAGGAAGAAATAGGGCGCCACCGGAAAGATCGCCCCAAAGGAGAAGAGCAGGAAGGACGTTCCCGCCGCCCCCCAAGCCGATCCGCCGAGCTCATCCGGGTCGATGCCAAGCTCCTCCCGCACCAGCGTATCGAGGGCTGTGCTCTTGTCGGAGAGAAGCTTGTCGGCCAATGCCTTCGCCTCGGGCTCGCTCAGCCCCTTGGCCTGATAGATGAGGACGAGCTCTTCCTTTTCCTCCTCGGGCACCTCTTCCAGCTCCATCGCTTCGGTCGCGATCTGCTTCTCGTAGAGTTCGCGCGAGGAATTGACCGAGAGCCACTCGCCCATGGCCATGGAACAGGCGCCGGCGACAAGGCCGGCAAGGCCCGTCAGCACGATGGTGCTGTTCGAGACCTCTGCTCCGGCGACGCCCATGACGAGCGACATGTTGGAGACGAGGCCGTCATTGGCGCCCAGCACCGCAGCGCGGAGCGCATTGCCGCCCATGGCGCGGTGGCGTCCCTCGAGCCGGGCAATGGTGCCACCTTCGAGGCCGGATTTGGGGCTCGCGATGGCCGAGAGAATACGCGCATGGGAACGCTCGGCCTGCGGCAGGCCGCCCGCAACGGCTTCGGGCTGCTTGTCATAAACCCCGCTATCGGCCTGTTCGAGCGTGTTGATGACCGGAAGCACGAAAGCGGGGCCGAAGCGACGCGCCAGGAAGGAGAGGGCCCGCGTGCGAAAGCCCGGCTTCAGCCCGGGTACGCGCGCGCCAACTTTGCCGAGCTGCTTCTTCCAGTATTCTGCGTGGCTCTCTTCCACCGCGGCGAGGCGCCGATAGACCTCCGCAAGCTTCGCATCCGGCTCGACATCCGCCAACGACCGATAAAGCGATGCGCCGTCAATCTCGCCCTGGAGGTTTTCCTTGTAGCGCTCGCTCTTGCTCTCGGCCATGTCGCACTCCGTTTCGACGCATCATGACGCAGACAATGCGGGTAGGCGAGTGCCGGAGTGAGCGGCCTATGGCGCTTTCCGCGCGGCGGCAACCTCGTCCATGACGCGCATGATGTTGCCGCCCCAGAACCTGGCAATACCGTCCTGCGAATAGCCACGGCGGACGAGATCCTTCGTCAGGTTCAAGGTTTCGCCCGCATTGGCCCAGCCCGTGACGCCGCCACCGCCCTGGAAGCCCGACGCGATGCCGACATGGTCGATGCCGATCAGCTTCACCGCATAGTCGACGTGATCGACGAGATCGGAGACGGTGGCAGGCGGATATTTCCTGTTGATCGCCCCGACACCCGTTCGAAATTTTGTCCTCACATCCGGGCTCGCAGCGAAGAACGCGTCGAGGCTCGTAAGGCCGAGCGACTTCGCAAGCTTGCGGCGCGCTGCCTTTTTCTCCTTCGGCAGGGAGGTGGTCGATCGCGCCGGCTATTTGCCATCGGAGCACAACCACGAAGCATTGCTCAATGTGTGATAACCATTATGGGCGGAATCTCGATCGAGACGTTGGATCCTTGTCCCAAATTCTTGTAAACGCGGCCCGTCTCGATACTCGAAGCAATTTTGATGTTGGAAAACCCGGGATACTTCTTCACAAAAACCTTCATGTCCCGCTCCGCACGGTCCCTATAATCCATGATCATACCCGTCGTTGTGGCACCAAACCTGTCAGCCTCCTCGAAATAAAAATTGCCGAGATAGACAGCTTTGCCCGGCTCCACGTGGAAGTGGATACTGAAATCCTCCGCTGATCCCATATGTGCATAGCCGCTGCTAGCCGCCCAACGCACGATCTCATAGTCTCCCGCGGGCACTTCAACAGCGAAGAGATCGCCTTTGTCCGCACCCCCCTCTATGTCATTACCCGCAACCAACGAGACCAGCATGTCGGAATGTCCGGCGCTGAAATAGCTAATATTGGTATCGCCGATCTTTCGGTAAACGACCGTACAGGCCGAGGATGCACCCACATAGGTAATCGAACCAATTACTACCCCCTTTCCCGCGGTCTGGGAAAAAGCATAGCTCTGGTCGATATTTTTTGGCGCACAGCCTGCGAGAAAGAACCCACAGACCAGAGTGACATACCGGATTATTCTGAAATGAATCACCACAGCCCCCGTTACTCAGTTTTGTCCGTATTCAACCTGTTTGAACGAAGCGAGTCGAGGGGATAGAGACTCTAGCTACGCCGCGCCTCGATCGCGTCCCACACCAGCGCCACAATGTTGGTCTGGTCGAAGCGGTCGATCTCCTGAATGCCGGTCGGCGAGGCGACGTTGATCTCGGTGAGATAATCGCCGATGACGTCGATGCCGACAAAGATCAGTCCGCGCTTCTTCAGGTCCGGACCGATGATCTCGCAGATTTCCTGCTCGCGTTTTGTGAGTTTCGACTGCTCGGGACGGCCGCCGACATGCATGTTGGACCGCGCCTCGCCCTCGACCGGTACGCGGTTGATCGCGCCCACGGGCTTGCCGTCTCTCCGTTGAATCGTCCGCCGGCCTTCACGACATTAGTATAGCTGCGTGAGCGTCGACCTGCCGGCGCGCGCCTTCTTGTTTTCATACATCTCCTTGTCGGCCACTTTGATGGCGTCCAGAAGATCTATCTCCGCAAGGCTGAAGCACATGCCGATGCTGGCCGTGCTGCCGGTAAAAGTCTGCGCGGACGGAACACGAATTGCCGCAATCATATCGCCGATTTTCTCGCCAAGCGCCTCGACATCGGCTTCGTCACGACATGAGGCCATGACGAGGAACTCATCGCCACCAAGCCGCCCTGCAACCAGATCGTCATTCTCAAGCTTGCGCAGCACGTCGGCGACGGAACGAAGGTAGTCATCGCCGATCGCGTGTCCGTAGAGATCGTTGATCGATTTGAAGTCATCGAGGTCGATAAGGATGACGGAGTTGAACCGCCTCTCCGCCGCGTTGAAGAGCTCGGTGAGGGCGCTGCGATTTCGCAAGCCGGTCAGATAATCCCTGCCGGCGACGCTTTTGTAGTAGTCGCGGTTACGTTTGATAAAGACAAGCTGCTGGTTCATTTGCTTGTGCACATAGTCCAGGTAATAAACGACCATGCCTGCCGAGACGACAGCCAGAAGGCACTTGAGCTCCATCGCATAAAAATCGTAAGGCCCTCGGGCCTCGCTCCACTCATAGATATTGAGGCCGGTCGCCAGCAGCAAATAAGACCCGAGAAAGGCGCCAATCCAGCTCTTGTCCGAATGCCAGTAAAGCGTCATGCAGGTGAGCGGCATGAAAGCACCGACTATCACATCCTGCCTCTGACCAAAAAATTGAGCGACGAGATTGACGAGGGTCACAAGGATCAGGAAGGTGAGAAAGACCCTTTGCCTCGCAAAGTTGTTCACGACAAAGAGAAAGACGACCGCAAGAGCCTGAATCCCGGGAACAGCCATATTCATGGGGTAAAGCCGGTAGGCATTCAGCGGCACGAGGAGAAGCAGCACGACCAGAAATCGGTTCTGAAAATTCCGAATGGTCTTTTCGTCAACTTTGTCCAATACGACATGGTTCATCGAAGCCTCCCACCACCTCAGACGGGATGATTGCGGCGTGCCCCTCACCACAATCCCCGTCGCTATTTTCTTCCCTCGATCGCATCCCAGACGAGCGCCGCAATGTTGGTCTGGTCGAAGCGGTCGATCTCCTGAATGCCGGTCGGCGAGGTGACGTTGATCTCGGTGAGATAATCGCCGATGACGTCGATGCCGACAAAGATCAGTCCGCGCTTCTTCAGGTCCGGACCGATGATCTCGCAGATTTCCTGCTCGCGCTTTGTGAGCTTCGACTGCTCGGGACGGCCGCCGACATGCATGTTGGACCGCGCCTCGCCCTCGGCCGGTACGCGGTTGATCGCGCCCACGGGCTTGCCGTCGACAAGGATGATGCGCTTGTCGCCCTTGCGCACATCGGAAAGATATTTCTGCACGATGACCGGTTCGCGGTTCATCTGGCCGAACATTTCGAGCAGCGAGTTCAGGTTCTCGTCGCCCTCGCGGATGCGGAAGACGCCCATGCCGCCATTGCCGAAAAGCGGCTTCACGATGATGTCGCCGAACTCCCTGCGGAAGGCACGGATCTCTTCCGGGTCGCGGCTGATGAGCGTCGGCGGCAGCAAGCCCTCGAAGCGCGTCGCGAAAAGCTTCTCCGGCGCGTTCCTGACTTCCGCCGGATCGTTCACGACGAGCGTTTTGGGATGGACCATCTCCAGCATATGCGTCGCGGTGATGTAGCTCATGTCGAAGGGCGGGTCCTGCCGCATCAACACCACGTCGACCTCGTGAAGGTCGATCTTTTCGAGGCTGCCCAGCGTCGAATGATTGCCGATCTCGCGGCGGAGCGTCATGGAGCGGCCACGCGCATAGACGCGGCCGTCGCGCATCGAAAGCTCTTTCGGCTCGTAATAGAAGAGCCTGTGCCCGCGCGCCTGCGCTTCCAGACCGAGTGCGAAGGTCGAATCCGCGTTGATGTTGATCGTATGGATCGGGTCCATCTGGATCGCGACTTTGAGGCTCATGGGGGCTCCGGTCTTGAGGCTGGTTTCTTCTGGCGTCGAATGTGGCGTCTCGCGGTCCGCGTTTTAAGCGGGCCAGTTGTTTTAGCCCATTTTGCCCTCGACATGGGAAGGGGGCAGGCAAAAGACCAGAGGGCCGGCGGTCCATGCTTGCAGTTTTGGGCCGAAGGCACGACCCTGTTGCTTCGACGGGAGAGCACATGACCAACGAACTCATCACCTTCGGCCTGACGGCGCTGGCCGGCTATTTCGCCATTGCGAACCCGATTTCAGCGACGCCGATCTTCATCGCGCTGACGGCAGGCGACCGGCCGCCGGTGCGCCGCGCCATCGCCCGCAACGCGGTGCTGACCGCGCTTTTCGTCGTCATCCTCTTCAGCGTTGCGGGCAAGGTCATTTTCGAAATGTTCGGCATCACCATGGCCGCGCTCCGGATCGCGGGCGGAATCCTGGTCGCCATTGTCGGCTACGAGATGCTTCAAGGCCGGTCCTCTTCCGTGCAGGTGCCTCAGCAGGTCGAGGGCGAGGAACCGCGCGCCGACATTATCCGCGCCCAACTTTCGATCGCGGTATCGCCGCTCGGCATGCCGATGATCGCGGGCCCCGGCACCATCGCGACCGCAGTCGGCTTCGCGGCCAATCCGGGAGTTCTCTATACAGCCGTCTCGATCGCAGCCTTCACGGTGATCGCAGGCGTCACCTATCTCATGTTCATGCAGGCGCCGCGCATCGTGCGCTTTCTGGGGGAAACCAATCTCACCGTGGTGACGCGGCTCATGGGCCTCATCGTCGCGACCATCGGTGTGGAAATGGTGCTGACCGGCGCGGGAGACGCCATGCGCGACTTCCTGCACTCGGTGCAGTCAATCCCCATGCCCCGGCCTTGAGCTAATTCAGGCGTGTCTTGAGGCGACGCAGCGCCTCTTCGGCCATGCCTGCGATGCGCATTTCACCATCGCCCGACGCCATGTTGCGGCAGATTTCGAAAGCTTCGGCCGCCGCACCCATATGGCCCGCATGGACCTCGAGGCGGCCAAGCTCGAAATGCAATCCGGCGCGGCGCGGCGCGATCCATATCATGCGGGCGACGACGTCTCGCGCGCGATCCAGCTCATTGGCGCGAATGGCGCGGCTCAGAATATTATTCTGTAGTCGGAGCAGAATGTCACGCGCACTCACCGACGCATGAGTCTCCGGCGTCAGCTTTGCTTCCTCGCCCTCGATACTGCGAAGAAGGCGAAGAAGATCGGCGGTGGAAAGAAGCTCGCCCCGATTGAACGGATCAATGATCGCGGCGGTTTGACCGACGCGAAGACGCAGCACGAAATGGCCGGGAAAGTTGAGCCCGCAAATATCGAGACCGAGCGACCGGGCGGCATGCAGATAGAGAATGCCGAGCGTCACCGGCAAGCCTTTGCGCCGATCTATCACATGCATCAGGTTCGCATTCTGCGGATCGTCGTAAGTCGCATTATCACCTCGATAGAGGAAACGATCGGCGACGATGGCCGCAAGCGCGCCGGCGACGACCTCCGCGCTGTCGCCGCTTCGCGACGGATCGGGGCTGAGCCTCACGCGCAGGCTGCGGACGAGTTCCTTCAGATGTTCTTCATAGGGCGCCAGCGAAATGCCTGGGCGGTCAAGCGCTGCAAAGGCGAGCGCCAGACGCGCGATGTCGAGCGCGTCGTCAGGCGTCTCGCCCGCGGCTCTCAGTTCGGCTTCGATGTCAGCCTCAGCCTTGCCCATGTGTCGATCATGGCGCGGGAAGCGCCATGACGGCAAGACACCTCTCGCCATCATGGCCGAAGAAATGAGCGGAAGGATTTACTGCTGCGTTATGGAGGATTTGACCTCGACATTCGAGACGACGTTGCGGACGCCGGAGACCCCGCGCGCATGCGCGATCACGCGATCAAGCTCGGACTGGTTCTGGGCTATGCCCATCAGGTAAACCGTGCCGCGCACAGTGTCGATCGAGTAGTTGATGCTTGAAATTTTCGAGTCGCCCGTGATCTCGCCGCGAAGCTTGGTCGTAATCACCGTGTCGTCGGTATTCTCGGAGAAGCTCAGGGGCTGTCCAACCTGAAGTTCGTCGATGACCTGCTTCACGCCATCGACCTTGCGGCTGATCTCCACAACGGTCAGGCGATCCTCTGTCCTGGCGACCGTGCCGATGAGTACGACGCGGCCCCGGTTCACCTGCGTCGAAACGCGACGGAAGAGATCGCCATTCTTGTCCGCAAGCCTGCGATTAATCTCGAAGGCGATTTCGTTGTCGTTGACGCCCTGTTCAAGGCCGCGATCCTGCGCAGCAGCAACAGCGCCCGTCGCACCCGCGCCCACGACCAGAGGGATGCATCCGGACAAGGAGAGAGCCGAGATGAGAAGCGCCGGAAGAAGCCGCGCCGTCGTGAGATGTCGCATTATGCTCAGCCTTTCGAGCCATCGAAACGAACCATCACGCAAAAAGACCCCGGCCATGCGGCGATATTATGACGATAGTTGGGCCGCTGCGGTTCAGGGCCGCCAGGCATCGGGCAAATGGCGGGGCCAGCGGCGTGGTGCCACCAGAACCAGGTCGAACCGCATGTCGAGATCCATCAGCGCCGGACGGGCACCGACGAACAGCTCCGCCGCGCGGGCGAGGCGGGCGCGCTGGCGCATCTGAAGCGCTTCGGCGGCAGCCTCCAGATCGCTCCGGGCCTTGACCTCCACGAAGACGAGGCTACGCCCGCGCCGAACCACGAGGTCGATTTCGCCCGCCCGGGTCTTCATGCGCCGCGCCAGGATGCGATAACCCTTGAGTTGAAGGAAAAGAGCGGCCAGCGCCTCGGCGCGAAGGCCGGAGGTATGGGCCGCGCGGCCCCGCGCCGCATCGCCCCTCATTCGCCGTCGTCGCCCGAGAGCGTCAGGGCGCGAGCATAGACCTCGCGCCGGGGAAGCCCGGTCATGGCCGTGACTTCGGCGACCGCGTCCTTGAGGCTCGTTCGCTTCAGGGCGTTTTCGAGCATGGCATCGACTTCTCCCTGGCAAAGGGGCGCGCGTGCGGCCGGCGGGCCCACCACCACCACGATCTCGCCCTTGGGCGCGCCCGCTTCGGCATAATGCGCGGCAAGGTCGGAGAGGTGCCCGCGGCGCACCTCCTCGAAGCGCTTGGTCAGTTCGCGGGCGACGGCCGCCTCCCGGGGCCCAAGCGCCATCGCCATATCGGCGAGCGAGGCATCGAGCCGGTTCGCGCTTTCGAGAAAGACGAGCGTCGCCGGAACGGCGGCGAGGTCGGCCAGCTCCTTGCGCCGCGCCTCCTGCTTTGCGGAGAGGAACCCCGCAAAGAAGAAACGATCCGTGGGCAGGCCCGCCAGCGTCAGCGCCGCCATGACGGAGGAGGCGCCGGGCAGCGTTGTCACATTGTGGCCGGCCTCCACCGCCTCGCGCACGAGCTTGTAACCGGGATCGGAGATGAGCGGCGTACCCGCGTCCGACACCAGCGCAATGCGTTCGCCCGCTTCGAGACGGCGCAGAACCTTCGGCCGCATCTCCGCGGCGTTATGGTCGTGGTAGGGCGCCATTTTCGTGTCGATCCCGTGAATGGCGAAAAGCTTTGCCGTCACCCGCGTATCTTCGCAAAGGACAAGATCGGCACCCCGCAGCACGTCGAGCGCGCGCAGGCTGATGTCGGAGGCATTGCCGATAGGCGTCGCCGTCACATAAAGGCCGGGCGCAAGGGCATTGAGAGAGCGATCGGGAGCAGGTTTCGACATGAGACTTCCGGTTTCGGGGGTGTGGCGACCTTGCGCCGGACCGCCTTATTTGGCAATGCCGGGCCGCATCGGGGGAGCCTTGGCGTTTACTTGGGCCGGGAGCGAGATTAGGCTCCAGCCTTCATTTCTGGGACATATGGTTCGCATGCAGCGCCTCGCCTCGCATCTTCCTTCTGGCTTCCGTTCGGTTCTGGGGGCGCTTGTTTTTCTCGGTGCAGGCTTGAGCCTTGCGGGCTGCGCCGGATTCGGCGGCGCCGAGGAAGCGCCGCCACCGCGCCCGGTCCTCCAGTCGCCGCCCATCGCCGTGCAGCCGCCGCCGCAAAAGGTCGAGCCGCAGGCGACGCGCCAGACCGGCGGCTTCTACACGCCGAAGCAGATGGAGGGGCGCCCGCTCATCCGCGTGGCGCTGCTGCTGCCGTTCAATTCCTCGCGACCCGATGTGCGGGCGCTGTCGAACTCGCTCTACAACGCCGCGCAGCTCGCACTGTTCGAGTTCAACAATCCGAACATCCTGCTCATCCCCAAAGCGACCGGCGGCAGCGCGCTCGGCGCGCAGACGGCGGCGACCGAGGCCGTGAAGGAAGGCGCCGATCTCATCATCGGGCCGCTCTTCGCCGAAGAGGTGAGCGCGGTGGCACCAGTCGCCCATGGCGCCAATGTGCCGGTCGTCGCCTTTTCGACGGACTCCACTGTCGCGGGCAACGGGGTCTATCTCCTCTCCTTCCTGCCGAGCGCGGACGTGAACCGCATCGTCGACTATGCGGCGTTGCACGGCATCACCAATTTCGCGGCGCTTTTCCCGCAGAACGATTACGGCATCCGTGTGCGCGCGGCCTTCGAGCAGGCGGTCGCCGACCATGGAGCCCATATCGCGGCCGTCGAGACTTATCCGGCGAATGGCCTGGGCATGAACGGGCCGGTGCAGCAACTGGCCAATTACGGCGCCCGCCATGGCGCGCTGCTCGCCAAGCGCAGCGAACTGAAGAAGGCCAATGACGTGCAAGGCCTCAAGGAAATCGAAAAGCAGGACACGATCGGCGATGTGAACTTTCAGGCCGTCTTCGTGCCGGAAGGAGGCGCGCGGCTGCGCGCGCTTGCGCCACTGCTGCCGTATTACGATGTCGACCCGCGCAAGGTGAAGTTCCTCGGCACCGGCCTCTGGGACGATCCTTCGCTGCAGAGCGAACCCTCGCTCGACGGCGGCTGGTATCCCGCGCCGCCGCCCGAGGCGCATGCGCAGTTCGTCGCGCGCTATGCCCGCGTCTACGGCTCGACGCCGCCGCGCATCGTGAGCCTTGCCTATGACGCCGTGAGCCTCGCGGTGGCGCTCGCCTCGAAGCCCGAGGGCGAGCGCTTCACCGCGCAATCGCTCACCGAGCCGGATGGCTTTGCGGGCGTCGACGGCATTTTCCGTTTTCTGCCCGACGGACGGACGGAACGCGGCCTCGCCATTCTCGAAATGCATGGCTCCGGGCCCGTCGTCATCGATCCCGCGCCAACCAGCTTCAGCGTGCCGCCATCCCTCTAGGTTCTGTGAGTTCCCGGTCCATGCGTCTCTATAATTTCTTCCGAAATTCGGCAGGCTATCGCGTCCGCGCCGTCCTCAACCTCAAGAACATTCCCTACGAGCATGTCTCGATCGACATTCGCCCGCCGGTCGAGGCGCAATTCTCCGAAGAGTTTCGCAAGGTCAATCCGCTGGCGCTGATCCCGGCGCTGGAGCATGACGGCAAGATCATCACGCAGTCTTCCGCGATCATCGAATATCTCGAGGAGCTTTTCCCCGAGCCATCCGTCTTCCCGAAGGATGCGGTTCTCAGGGCGCAATCGCGCGCCTTCGCCGCCTCCGTCGCCGCCGAGACCCATGCGCTGCTCAACATGCGCGTCTTCAAGTTCCTCGACAAGGAACTGGCGCTGCCGCAGGCCCACCGCGACAAGTGGTATGCGCATTGGGCGCATAAAGGCTTTTCAGCCCTCGAATCGATGCTGCGAAATGGGCCGGACACGCAATTCGCCTATGCCGACTATCCGACGGTGGCCGATATTTTTCTGGTGCCGCAATATTACAATCTGCGCCGCATCAAGATGGATCTGAGCGCCTATCCGCGCCTTGGCGAAATCGTCGCCCGCTGCGAAGCGCTGCCCGCGTTCCAGAAGGCAGCGCCGGAAGCGCAGCCGGATTACGACGACCGGTAATTGGCAGCGCACTTTTCTGACGACTGAAAAAGCGATTGTCACCCCCGGGACGTAGCCCGGGGTGACAGTTGAGGTGGGTACCTTTACGCCAGCAACCGGCCAAGGAGCGCATCGAGGACGAGGCGGCCGCGCTGGGTGGTAGCGATGCGATCGCCCTCGCGCAGCAGGAGCCCCTTCTGCACGAGGTCGTCGACGCGCGCGTCGTCAAGCGCGTGGCCGGTAAGGTGGGCGTGGCGCGAAAGCGAGACGCCTTCCTCGAGGCGGAGACCCATCAGCATCATCTCGTCGCCCTGTTCGGCCGTGCTCACGTCTTCGAGCGCCGCAATGCCGTGGCCTTCCGCGTTCACGGCGGCGAGCCATTCGCCCGGCATTTTCAGCGTTTGGGTCGCGAGCTTCTTTCCGTCGCCAGAGATGCGCCCATGCGCGCCGGGGCCGACGCCCGCATAATCGCCATAGCGCCAATAGACGAGATTGTGCCGCGCCTCCGCGCCGGGCCTGGCGTAGTTCGACACTTCATAGGCGGACATTCCGGCTTCCGCCGCGATCTCGCCGGTCAGGCGATAGAGCTCGGCTGCGTCTTCTTCCTCGGGCAGACGGAAGGCACCGCGCTCATAGAGACGCGCGAAGGCCGTGCCTTCCTCGATGGTCAATTGATAGAGCGAGAGATGATCCGCGGCATGCGACAAAGCGAGACGCAATTCGCGCGCCCAGGCCTCAGCCGTCTGTCCCGGTCGCGCATAGATGAGATCGAAAGAGAGGCGCGGAAAGATTTCTCGTGCAAGGCCGATGGCCTTCAACGCTTCTTCCGCGCTGTGAAGGCGGCCCAGAAACTTCAGTTCGCGGTCGTCGAGCGATTGCACGCCGAGCGAGAGGCGATTGACGCCCGCCGCGCGATAGCCGCGAAAGCGCTCCGCCTCGACGCTGGTGGGGTTTGCTTCAAGTGTGATCTCGACGCCCTGATGGATGCCCCAGAGCCGGTCGATGGCAGAGAGCACCGCTTCGACGGTCGGGACCTCCATCAGCGAAGGTGTGCCGCCGCCGAAGAAGATCGAGCGCAGCTCGCGCGGGCCGGTGAGGCCGCGCATGTGCTCAAGTTCGCGCGTCAGGGCATCCGCCCATTGGCGCTGATCGACATTGGCGACGACATGGGAGTTGAAGTCGCAATAGGGGCATTTGGACAGGCAGAAGGGCCAGTGGACATAGACGCCGAAACCGGCCTCGTCCTCTCCCTGAACTATATTTCTTTTGTCCGTATTCAGACTATTTCTGTCCAAAGCAGCTATCGACGATTTGCCGGAAGGCGTCGGCGCGATGCGACATCGCGTGTTTGCGCTCGGGCTCCATCTCGCCGAGGGTTTCGTCGTAGCCATTCGGCACGAACATGGGATCGTAGCCAAAGCCTTTCGTCCCGCGCGGCGGCCAGACGAGTTCGCCGTCGACCCGGCCTTCGAAATATTCGATGTGGCCATCGGGCCAGGCAAGCGCAAGGCCGCAGACGAAATAGGCGCGTGTATCGAGCGTGCCTTCCTCGACGAGACCGAGGCGAACGCGCTCCATCGCGAAGTCGAAATCCTTCTGCGGACCCGCCCAGCGCGCCGAATAGATGCCGGGGGCACCGCTCAGCGCCTCGACGCAAAGGCCGGAATCGTCGGCAAGCGAGGGCTTGCCGCTGGCCTTCGCGGCGGCGAGCGCCTTCAGCTCCGCATTGGCGCGGAAAGTCTCGCCGGTTTCTTCCGGCTCATCGAGGCCCAGATCGCCGGCGGACACGGTTTCGATACCGAAAGGCGCGAGCAATTCGCGGATCTCCCGGACCTTGCCCGCATTGTGGCTGGCAACAACCAGTGTCTTTTCGGCAAACTTGCGGCTCATAGGCCGACGGCCTTCTTCTGAAGCTCCACGAGATCGGCGATGGAAGTCCGCGCGAGGCCGAGAAGCGACATCAGCTCTTCCTGGCTGAAGGGTTCGGCTTCCGCCGTGCCCTGAATCTCGCAAATGCCGCCCTTGCCGGTCATGACGAAATTCGCATCCGTCTCGGCCTCGGAATCTTCCGGATAGTCGAGATCGGCCACGGGAACGCCGCGATAGATACCGCAGGAGATCGCCGCCACGTGATCCTTGATCGGGGAGACGGTCAGCATGTTGCGGGCCTTCATCCACTCGATGCAGTCGTAAAGCGCGACCCATGCGCCGGTGATCGAGGCCGTACGGGTGCCGCCATCGGCCTGAAGCACGTCGCAGTCGATCGAGATCTGACGCTCGCCGAGAAGCTTCATGTCGACGACGGAGCGAAGCGAACGGCCGATCAGGCGCTGGATTTCCTGCGTGCGGCCGGACTGCTTGCCCTGAGCGGCCTCGCGGCGCATGCGCTCATGGGTGGAGCGGGGCAGCATGCCATATTCGGCCGTGACCCAGCCGGCGCCCTTGCCCTTGAGGAAGGGGGGCACGCGCTCTTCAAGGCTCGCCGTGCAAAGCACATGGGTGTCGCCGAATTTGACGAGGCAGGAGCCCTCGGCATGCTTGGTGACGCCGCGTTCGAGGCTGACAGCCCTCATCTCATGGGGCGCACGACCAGATGGACGCATGGAAACCTTCTCTTCCGTCAAAATTGCTGTTGGCCCGCCGATGCCGGACGCGCCGGGGACCGCGGGTTTAGTAGCGCGGGCAGGGCCCAAAGGCAAAGGTTGCGGGAGGCCGTGGACTGCCGCAATTGACGGGGGAGGCCACACTTCCTAGATTTACCTCGAATTTTAGCGCCAAATTCAGACAGATAGCGGAGACGCAAGAACCCATGGTTGCCGTCAAGGATCTCAACGATCGCTCGCGCGAGATATTGCGCCGTGTCGTGGAGAGCTATCTTGAGACCGGCGATCCGGTTGGCTCCCGCTTCCTGTCGCGCCATCTTCCCATATCGCTTTCGGCTGCCTCGATCCGCAATGTGATGTCGGATCTGGAGGCACTCGGCCTGCTTTTTTCACCGCATACGAGCGCGGGCCGCATTCCGACCGAAGCGGGCCTGCGCATGTTCGTGGACGGGCTTCTCGAGATCGGCGACCTCTCGGAGGAGGAGCGCCGCTCCATCGAGCGGCAGGTGTCGGGCCAGCACAAGAGCGTCGAGGACGTGCTCGACGAGGCGTCGAAAATGCTCTCCGGCCTCAGCCATGCGGCAGGCTTCGTGCTGGCGCCGAAATATGAAGCCTCGCTGAAGCATATCGAGTTCGTGCCCATCGATCCGGGCCGGGCGCTCGTCGTCATCGTCACCGAAGGCGGCGAGGTGGAAAACCGCGTCATCGAAATTCCGATGGGCCTGCCGCCTTCGACGCTGGTGGAAGCGACCAATTATCTGAATGCGCGGCTTCGCGGCAAAACCTTCGAGGAAGCGAAAACCATTCTCGCCAGCGAGATGGAAACGCAGCGGGCGGAACTCAACGAACTGACCTCGCGCGTCATCGCGTCGGGCCTTGCCACATGGTCGGGATCGAAGGTCGCGCAATCCGACGATCCGCTGTCGAAGTCGCTGATCGTGCGTGGCCGTGCGCGGCTTCTCGAAGATGTGCATGCGATGGAGGATCTGGAGCGCGTCAGGCTGCTTTTCGACGAGATCGAGAACAAGCGCGAGCTGGTGCAGCTTCTCGGCCTCGCCGAGCAGGCGGATGGCGTGCGCATCTTCATCGGCTCGGAGAACAAGCTCTTTTCGCTGTCGGGCTCATCGCTGATCATCAGCCCCTATATGGACCAGCGCCAGCGCGTGGTCGGCGTGCTGGGCGTGATCGGGCCCAAACGGCTCAATTACGCCCGCGTGATCCCGATGGTGGATTACACGGCGAAACTCGTCGGGCGCCTCATCAACTGAGGCAGGACGGCAATTCGAAGCACCCAGGTTGACAGACGGGGCCCGAACGCGCACATGCGGGGCTCACATCCAGTGGATATGACGATGAGCGATCAGAACAACGAAAACGAAGCGGCGGCCATGGGCATTGCGCCCCAGCCGGAAACCGAAGGCGCCATTGAACCCCAGGGCGTCGAAGGCGAGGGCGACCCCTTCGTCGTGCTGCAGGCGCTTCAGGCCGAAAATGCCGATCTGAAGGACAAGCTCCTTCGCGCCGTCGCCGAGGCCGAAAATGTCCGCCGCCGCGCCGAGCGCGACAGGCAGGATGCGGCGCGTTATGGCGCGCAGAATTTCGCCCGCGACATGGTGCCGGTGTCGGACAATCTGCGCCGCGCCATCGCCACGCTGAACCCCGAAGAGCGCGAAGCCGCCTCCGCGACGGTGAAGGCGCTGATCGAAGGCGTGGAGATGACCGAGCGCCAGCTCCTTGCGACCTTCGAACGCCACGGCATCAAGGAAATCACGCCTGCCCCCGGCGACCGCTTCGACGCCAATCTGCACGAAGCCATGTTCGAAGTGCCCGGCACCGGCCAGCCGGCGGGCACGGTCGTCCATGTCGTCGAGGCCGGTTACATGATCGGCGACCGCCTGCTGCGCGCCGCCCGCGTCGGCGTCGCCAAGGCGGATGAGGCTGCGCCCAGCGGCACCCATGTCGATACCAGGGCGTAAAGCCATCCCGGCCTGATCGCAGGCCGACCTGCACACATCCCCGAAAAGCAATGTCTCCCTGCGTTAAGCGGGGAGACAGCACCACCGCTTATCCCCGCCCCATCGCCAGCGCTTATCATTCGACCTCGTTGAAACGGGTTCGGAGCGAGGCTTTGTTTTTGATGTTCTTTTTTGACGTTCGGGCGAATTGAGGCATGCTGAGAAAAGCCCTTGTTCGGGAGGGGGCAAGAACGATTTTCAATCGCGTTTGGTACGAGGCAGGGGAGTTTCATGGCGAATCTGTGGGCGGCGGCGGCCTTCTTTCTGGCTATTCACATTGGCGTTTCGGGGACGCGTCTGCGCGATGCAGTCGTCGGCGCTGTCGGCGAATGGCCCTATCTCGGCGCTTTCGCGCTCGCCTCTGTGGGCGGGCTCGTCTGGCTTATCATCGGCTACAACGAAGCCGTGATGGAGCCCGACCGGCTCTATTGGGTTGCGCCCGTCGGGCTCAAGCACATGGCGCCGCCGGTCATGCTGATCGCCTTCCTTTTCGCGGTGGTGGGCCTCACCACACCGAACCCGACCGCCTTCCGCTCGGAGCGCGTGCTCGACACCGAAGGCGACGACGCGCTGGGCATCGTCCACATCACGCGTCATCCGTTCCTCTGGGGCGTGATGATCTGGTCGACGCTTCACATCGCCATGAAGGGCGACAAGGCCTCGATCCTTTTCTTCGGAACCTTCCTGCTGGTCGCGGCGCTGGGCACGCTCTCCATCGACGAAAAGCGCCGCCGCAAGCTCGGCGCGAAGTGGGACGCCTTCGCGGCCAAAACCTCAAACCTTCCCTTCGCGGCGATCTTCTCAAAGCGGACGAAGTTCCGTTTCACGAGGCACGGCTGGTGGCGCATCCTCGCCAGCCTCATCGCCTTCGCGCTGATGCTCTATGTCCATCTCTGGCTTTTCGAGGTCTCGCCGATCCCGGGCTGGAAGCCTTATTGAGATAAGAAGACTAAGCGCGTGACCGGTCAACGAAATCACGACCCGTGGCCATTCGGATTCAAACTTTGAAAAAGTTTAGATATCACGAAATCGGACTAAGCTCGTTGCTCACCAAGGAAGCAATGAGCTTCTACCTTAAAAATTATCATTTGTCAATGCCACCATGAGATGGTCTATCAATTTTGATTGGCTGTAGTCCGACTAAGGAAGACGATCATGACAAATGACGCAAAGCGTGCTGCGATCAAAAAGATGATCGCCCAACACACAAAAAACGTCACAGCTAGCGCTAAGACAGCCCAACAATCACTCGTTAAAGAAGGCGTGTACACCAACGAGGGAAAGCTATCTCCCGATTATGGTGGTCAGAAGGTTATTAACGCGCGTTGAGCCGGCTTCAAACATCTTTCGTCCTCGGCTATCACGGTTGCGACAAAACTCTTGGTGAGCAGGCCGTCACCGGAGAGATAGACCTTTTACATAGCAAGACAGCGTTCGATTGGCTTGGCTCCGGAATTTATTTTTGGGAGGGCGATCCGCGCAGAGCGTGGGAATGGGCAGAGGCAAAAGCCGCCCGCAGTGATTACAAAGAGCCATTTGTAATAGGAGCGGTAATCGACTTAGGCAATTGCCTCGATCTGCTCGTCCGAGAGAATCTTGAATTGGTCAAAGACGCTGCGAATTCCTTTGCAGAGGTTCAGAAGGCCTCCGGCTATCCAATGCCCGTTAACGCAAAAGCGCCTAAGGACCCAAGTCCAGATCTGGTGTTGCGCTACCTCGACTGCGCGGTAGTTAATCATCTTCATTCAATTATTGAGGGCCCAAACCGACCAGAAGGTGTTGAACCATTTGACACTGTGCGAGGTCTATTTGGCGAGGGAATCGAACTTTTCCCGGGAAGCGGCTTTAAAGACAAAACTCACTCTCAAATTGCCGTGAGAAACACAGACTGCATTAAAGGGATTTTTCTTCCGCGATGACGCACCAAATTATCTCCCTACTGACTTTTTAAAGCGTACCTGCTCGATAAACTTTTGGTTCGATCAGCCAGCGATCAAAGCTAACCATGATCAAAAGGCGCTCATCCTCTCATACATTCCTCACCCGCCTCAGAGTCAAATTCAGCCTCCCTCCGCCTTCCACCAGTTGCGACGAGCCGGGGATGATCCGGTCGACGCCGTGGAAGCGCAGGCGGGAGGCGCCGCCCAGAACCAGCACGTCGCCGCTCGAAAGGCGGAAGCTTTTCGACTTGTCGCGGCGCTCGTAGCCGCCGACGCGGAAGACGCATGTGTCGCCCAGAGAGACCGAGAGGACGGGGGCATCCAGTGCCGCTTCGTCGCGGTCCTGATGGAGGCCCATCTTGGCCTTCTCGCCCCGGTAAATAGTAAGCGGTGTTTTGCCCCCACATTACCTCTGGCGTCGTGATCTGCGATCACCTTTTGATGGAAGATTGCAGGGAGT